>JADJVS010000019.1 GCA_016710465.1 Sulfuritalea sp. | reverse complement strand
ACCGCGTGACTCACACTCGTGATGACTATCCGGTCGATCAGTGGCAGAAGGTCGCTAGCCCGGTCTGGATGGACATCAACCCGAGCGACACGCTGCAGTACCAAAGCGCGCGGGAACACGACGACGAGCGCCACATATGCCCTCTCCAGCTAGAGGTAATCCGGCGAGGCGTGGATCTTTGGACGAACCCTGGCGACGTTGTTCTGTCGCCCTTCGCAGGAATCGGCAGCGAGGGCCATGTCAGTTTGCAAATGGGCCGCAAGTTCATCGGCGTCGAGCTGAAAGAGTCCTACTACCCAGCAGGCGGGCGGCACGGGCAAGGCACGTTGCTCCGCATTAGGGAAGCCTGTTCGCAGCATGACAACAATCTCAAAAAAAGGATGCCGCACAAAAGGCGCCAGCGGAGAGCGTGAGCTTTTCTCGCTGCTGTCCGCAGAGCTTGGCTTTGTCGTCAAGCGCGAGCTAGGCGCAAGTCGTGACGGCGGGTGCGACGGCCTTGACGTGCCAGGGTGGGCCATCGAAGTAAAGCGCACTGAGACGTACTGCGCCAGCTTTTGGGACCAAGCCGTCAGGCAGGCGATAAGCACCAGCAGAAGCCCGGTTTTGTTCTGGCGCAAGAATCATGCGAAGTGGATCGCGTTCATTGATCCGCAAACCATTGCTCCAGACCTGTTTAGCGCCGTTGGTGATCCAGTTCAAATGCCTCTGCCGCGCTGGTGCGAGCTGGCGAGAAGCCTATTTACAGGAACAGAAGCATGATCGAACTAAGCAAAATCCGTATCGACGGCGGCACACAAACGCGCGAGAAGCTGAACGAGGCGACCGTAAAAGAGTACATCGAGGCAATCAATGCCGGCGCGACATTCCCGCCCGTTACGCTGTTTTTCGATGGATCAAACTACTGGCTGGCGGATGGCTTTCACCGCTACTTCGCAACAAAGAAAGCGGGCAAGAAGCAGATTCACGAGGACATCACGCCTGGCACGCAGCGGGACGCGGTGCTGCACTCGCTCGGTGCAAACACCGCCCACGGCCTGCCAAGAAGCAACAAAGACAAGCAGCGGGCCGTCGAAACGCTGCTGAATGACCCGGAATGGAGCAATTGGAGCAACAGAGAAATTGCGGAAAAGTGTGCTGTATCACACGGTTACGTTAATACGTTAAGAGACAAGATGAAAAGTGGACATGTGTCCACCCCGGCGAATGCGAGCGGGAAACCCCCCAATCCAGAGCAAAGCAAACCGGACACGGAAGATCAACCGGGCCAAGATGCGACAGAGGATAATCCGGCCGCACAAGAGCCAGCAAACCAGCCGCCCAAAGAGCCGGAATACACGGAGCTTGACAAAGCAAACGACACGATTGCCGGGCTTCAAGACGCGCTGGCGCTGGCTGCGGCAGGCGAACTCTCCGCCGAAGAAAAGAAAGAGGCGACAAGCCTTGTGGATCAGTTGCGGTCAGAAATAAAGACGCTGAAGGCAGAACTTCGAGCAATGACCGTCTCAAGAGACGGGCTACAAACGAAAGTCGCAGAGCTTATGAAGCAGTGCGCGATGCAGCGCAAGCAGCTTAAACAGGCCGCATAGAATGCAGCTTCGCCCCTATCAAATCGAGGTCCATTGAGGACTTGCGCGAAGGATTCCGAAATGGGCACAAGCGTCAAGTTCTTGCTGCTCCTACAGGGTCTGGAAAGTCGGTTATGATGCTCGACATCATTCGTTCAGCGCGGAGAAAGGCTCGCGCATCCTGTTCATTTGCGAGCGGCGCGTGCTTGTCGAGCAGTTCTCGAAACACCTTGATTCAATCGGTATAGATCACGGAGTCATGATGGCCGGTCATTGGCGCCATAGGATGCACGTCAATGTTCAAGTCGCAAGCGCTCAAACTTTGGAGCGCATGGAGTCGTGGCCAGCGTTCGACGTGGTGTTTATCGACGAACTGCACGCTTGCATGAGGAAGTCAGTAATCAACATCATCAAGACGCGCCCAAACCTGCGAATCATCGGCGCGACAGCCCCCCCGTTTCATCCAGCGATTGTCGAGCACTTCTCGTCAGTCACCAGCGTTACGTCAATGCGCGAGCTTGTTGCGTCTGGGTCGCTAGTTCCTTTCCGTGTTTTCGTCGCCAAAGAGATAGACACAACAGGCGTTAAGGTGCTGGCCGGCGAGTGGCAGAAAGGCGAGCTTGAAAAGCGCGGACAGCAGATTGTCGGGGACATCGTGACCGACTACATGCGCATATCGAATGAAGTTTTTGGCGGATACCGCAAGACAATATGCTTCTCATGTGGCGTCGCGCATGGTGCAGACCTTGTTAATCGGTTCGCAGAGCAGGGAATAAACGCGGTTCAGCTTTCGTACAAAGACGAGGACGAATACAAAGGTGAACGTACTTGCTGACTTCGCCAAGCCAGACACCGACATCCAGGTTCTTGTCAGCGCTCAGTTGTTGACTCGTGGCTACGACCAGCCTGACGTTGAGTACGTGATCCTTGCATCTCCTCTGAAAAAGAGCTTTTCCAGCCACGTGCAAATGGTCGGAAGAGGCGCAAGGCCGCACGAAGGAAAGCAATTCTGCGTCATACAGGACAATTCAGGTAACTGGATGCGTTTTCAAGACTCATGGGACAGCCTATACAGCAATGGCGTCAAAGAGCTAACCAGCGCAGAAGACAAAAAGCCGCGTAAAGAGCCGACAGAGCAGGAGAAAAAAGCGGCAAAGTGTCCATCCTGCGGCCAATTGTGGCCCGGACAAAGCGACACATGCTCACACTGCGGATTCGTGCGCGTCAGGAAGTCGGCAGTAATCGAAGTGCCTGGGGAAATGTTCGAGCTTTCGTCGAAGCCAAAGAAAGATGCGTACTCGATGGAGTACAAGACGGCTTTCTATGCTCAACTGCTCGGATATGCGGAGGCGAAAGGCCAAAACCCCGGGTCGGCGTATCACCGCTACCATGAAAAATTCGGCGTCTATCCGTCGATGGCCAAGCCTGATCCGCAGGCGCCGACGTTCGAGGTTATTCAGTTCATCCGGTCGCGCAACATTGCCTACGCAAAAAAGAGGTCGGCGTGATCGACCAATCCAGACAAATCGAGTCGGCAATATCCTACATTCCGGCAATCGACCGCGAACTTTGGGTGTCCATTGGAATGGCGATAAAGTCTGAAATGGGCGATGCTGGCTTCGACCTTTGGGACCGATGGAGCAGCCAAGCAGATTCGTACAACGAGAAATCAGCCAAAACAGTTTGGAAAAGCATCAAGCCGGTTGGTGGTATCGGTATCGGCACGCTGTTCCATTACGCCAAGACAGAGGGATGGAGTGATAACGGTATCCGGCACACTCTAACGCCAGAGCAAATCGAAGCCAGAAGACAGTCGGCGATTGAGAGACAGCAAAAACAGGACGCAGAAACCGCAGCAGAGCACCGCAGGGCTGCTAACAAAGCAAAGTGGATACTAGGACAATGCCAGCTTGAGAAACACGCTTATTTCGACGCCAAGGGATTCCAAAACGAATTTGGGAACGTATGGATACGCGACGGCGAGAATCCGATCCTTTGTATACCGATGCGTGTCGGTAAGTCTTTGGTGGGTCTTCAGATGATCGACATTGACGGCAATAAGAAATTCTTGCTTGGCCAGCAAACGGCACAGGCTGAATTTCTTATCGACGGCAAGGGCCAGGACTGGATAGTCGAGGGCTATGCAACCGCGTTGAGCTTGAAGGCTGCGCTAGGCGCGATCAAGGCGCGTTTCCGTATCCACGTATCCTTCTCTGCCGGGAACATGAAAAAGCTTGCTGTAGCGTGCCCAACGGCCTTTGTGGTGGCAGATAACGACGCTTCAGGCACAGGACAGCGGGTAGCAGAAGAAACAGGCTGCAAGTGGTTCATGCCGCCGACCGTGGGGCAGGACTTCAACGATCTGCATCGGGAGATTGGTCTGTTCAAGGCCAGCCAGGTGCTACGGAGGTTTATCGCTGGCGTAACCGGCGCGTTGACGAAGGGATCGTTTTTGACAAATGACTAGGCATGGAGGAGTAATGGTGAGTACCTGAACGGACCGCACGAATGCCTAGAGGCGTTCGACCCGGGACTGCGCATTCAGCAGGCCGCGACAAGCGATTGAGCTGGCTGAGTGGTCGTTGCGGAGACAAAACGGCACAGGATGGGATGACTGGGACTACTCGAAGACGCTGCACCGCCCAGGCCCGTTGCGCGAACGGCAAACAAGGCGATTGCAGAAGTGAAAGAACAGAATGCCTAACGCTAGGTTAAGCGGCGCCGGCACGGCGTCCGCTTGAACCGACAGTTAGACATCACTTTTGGAGAAACGAATGGAACCGATAAAGACCGTGGACGAATTGATTGCGCGGCTGCAAGAACTGCGCGAGCGAGCAGGCGGAGACTGCCGCGTGATGATGCGGACGCATGGCCGTGAACTGCTGTACGTGTATTGCTCGCTTGGCGCCACCGGCAAGAGCAACCCGTACCGCACTGTGACGCGCGGCGGCATGCCTTGCGTGATAGTTAGCGAGTGATGCCTAACGCAGGGTAGAGGAGCAAAGACGACACCGAGTATGCAAGGGGGAACCAGCGGAACGGCGGTGTTGGAAGGGTCACAAGAAAGGCGGCAGGTGACAGCGTGGGTGGATTTCAGAGCGCGCCGGGGAGACACGAATCATGCGGACAGTGGCCTGTCTTGAGCCTTCAGCAGAAGGCAGCTAGAGGAGTGGCGCAAGTCTGAAATCGCCGAAAGCGACGGCTGGCTCCGGCAGGCATGTTGCAAAGGTAAACGCCCCCGCTATGGGAGGGGTTCGCCTTTCGCTCTGGCATCACCAGCAGGCATGAGTTAATAGGTAGACATAAGGGGGTGGAGTGGCGACAAATTTTGAGACTTTCGCAGCCGACCGGGTTGCTAAAGGCTGGTTTTCTGCCGACGAGGTGGTCGAGCTTCGACGCGCGGTTAAGCAAGACCTGCGTCCAGGGCCGGACACGCTTCGGAAGGGGCTGGAATTCGTCACAGCAGACGGTGGAACGGTGCCTGCTACGATTGACGACAGGGACGATCGCTATCGGATTTGGGATGAGTTTTTCTCTGCAGAGGCGGCCATCATCAAGGCGGGGGTGTCGTGATCCACGAGCCGCTAGAGCAGGTAGTCACGCTCGCAAACGTCAAGGACATCTTGCGTGATATTTTCGCGCGCGCAAGAGCGGCGATGGACGACGGCCTGCTTGGCAAGATCACATGGAAGCCGTTAAAGAGCACCAGAAGCCTGCAAGCAAACGCCTGCATGTGGGCAAGCTTGACGGACATATCGAGGCAAATTGTCTGGCACGGTCATAAGCTAGATCCGTCCGAGTGGAAGGATTTACTATCTGCTGGACTGAAGGCTCAAAAAGTCGTGCCGAACATCGACGGAAACGGATTTGTTGTGCTCGGCGCAAGAACCAGTCGCATGAGCATTAAGGAGATGTCAGACATGATAGAATTGTGTTTCGCGTTTGGAGCTCAGAATGGAGTGAAGTTTTCAGCTCCAAAATGGAGGGACGAATGAAGCGCTCGCCAATCAAATCACGCTCGTCAAACCCTCGTGCAAAGGCAGTTGCGCTGGCTCAAAGCGCGGTGAATGCTTACGTTCGGGCAAGAGACGAGGGGATGCCGTGTATTAGCTGCGGTGAAATGAAGCCGTTGCAGGCTGGCCATTATTGGAGCGTTGGGGCAAGGCCAGAGATGCGGTTTAACGAGGCCAACATTCACGGTCAGTGCAGTCGCTGCAATGTCGATTTGGCCGGCAATCGTGAGGCGTTCCGCGCCGGCATCGTAGATCGGCTCGGTAGCGAATTGGCAGATGATCTTGACACGCCAACACCAGCTCAGAAATTTACGCTGGACGACCTTAAAGCTATTCGCGCCAGCGCTGAAGCGAAGCGCGCGGAGATTGTTGATTTTGCGAGGGCTGCGTGATGCGAGCGACGGACACTAAAACGCTAGCTAGCGCGATGCGCGTGCTATCTGCGGAAGTTGAGAGCGAGGACGGAATTGCAAACGCGGCGATTGCGGAAGCAGCCCAGCGCATCGACGACCTTGCCGCGCTCGCCAAGGAAATGGCCGGCATGCTCGCGCACGATCGGGCTTTGCCGGATGGCTGCAAGGCTTGCGCGATGCAGCGGCGCCTGGCTGACTTGGGGGTAGTGGTGTGATTCCAACAACGCAAACCATCCTTCATGACCCTGAAAACGGGATTAACGGGAATTGCTTGTCCGCTGTTTTGGCGTCATTGCTGCACGTCGACATCGCTGACGTTCCAGTGTTTTGTGACGAAGTATCGTGGGTTAAAGACCTGAACGCCTGGTTGCGTCAATTTGGGTTGGCGTATGTGCAATGCCAGAGCTTTCAAGAGCAATGCGAGGCGTCTGGCATCGAGGGGTGTTATTGCGAGGTGTTTGGCGACAGCCCAAGAAGGCCGGGCACACTGCATGCGACGGTCGGTGTTGATGGGGTCATGGTCTTCGATCCTCATCCAGATCGGACAGGGGTTGTCGGCGACCCGGTTTGTGGACTGTTTGTCGCGCTACAGCCTTGGCGCATGGGGCGTGAAAAAGAAGTCGGTGGCGAATGATGTGCGGCCATCATCCATGCGACAAACCCGACTGCACGCACGGCGAAGCGCACAGGGCAGCATGTGAGGCGCGGACGGTGATACGGATGCCGCAAGACAAAGTGTCCGATTTCTACGGCCGGGTGAAAAGTGCTCGCGGCGAAGCTGCTTATCAGCGGCTTGTGGCGGACGTGTCAGCGGAGTATCGGAAATCTACGGAGGTGGCGCGATGACAACGAGAAAATACGCAGCGATTGCAGAGCGCCTCGACCGTCTCGCTGACCAGATGCGCGAGACGTCTATCGTGATCGGCGGCAATCGGTCAGTGACGCCAGCCAGGCCGCACATAATCGGCGCGGCGCGCACGGCCAGGCGGTGCTCGTTGATGCTGCGCGGGAGCATGGCCGACTCGGACAGGGCAATGCACGCGGCGGCAGAAATCGACGGCGTTGTCGAGACGCTGCGAGAGTGGGCGGACGCGCAGCCGAATAGGCGGCTGGATGCGATACGGGCCAGCAGCCTGGCGGTGATGGCGCGGTTCGTGGCGGCCAATGCGCAGGAGCTGCGGGCGTGAGGCATGAAAAAACCGCCCGGAGGCGGCTAGGTTTCGTTATTGGCGCTAGTCACACAAACCCGGCGTGCCGAAAAACATTTACCTTTCGGACGCTGCCGTCCGCCTGCGTTTGCTCGACGCTCTCGCGCACCGAGAATGCGTACAGCGGCGTTATGTCCGCTGCACGCAGTGTCGCGTCCAGAGCGGGCATGAGATACGGGGCGCCACCGATCATTGCCGCGTCGACGAAGGAGTCGTCGCCATCATCACAACAAATGCCGTTGTACGCGGCCAGTTCTGCGATGTCTGCGGCCCGGTCTTCGATTTCCTGCCTCGTGGGCAGGGTTTCGAAAGTGAAGCGCCGTCAGCGCCTCCCGCTCTGCTGGTGGAAGGTCGATAACGCCGGCCGCGATCTGCTCGGCCGTGGCTTGGTGCTGCGTCAGATTAATAATCATCGCATCACGCCCATTCTCTGCCAAGACTCTTGCCGACGCCACAAGGCCGCGAAGAAATCCATTCAGGAACGGAGTAGGCCGTCATTTCTGCGGTCGTGAGATCCGGGTGAAGGATCTCGAACGCCTCGATTTCAATCTCAACTCGCGTTCCGCTGCCGCCAAACATCGCGGCCACAGCCTTCTTTCTGGAGTTACCGGTAGGCACGCCAAAGCGCGCCATGTCGCCGCCTTCGTTTGTTGTGAACACATCCATTTCAATCCCCTTCCTAAAATTCCGATGACGCATCATGCGCCACCGGGTAAAAATTACTTACGCGGCAAGCTTGCCGCCGCCCTTCTGATCCCGATCGACAGCTCGCCGTCGCCGAGGTCCGCAGCTTTCAGGCGCTCGACGGTCTGCGCGTCGAGCGTGACCATGTGGCGTTTGACCTGGGCGCCGTCAGCGGACTTGCGGCCGGCGTTGCGGTCGGCGCCGCCGGTGATTTTGTTTCATCTATACCGATTCCCACCGATTGTTAAACCGGTACTCAATACCGGCAATAGTTTCGTCGTCGAGCATTGCGTGCAATGCCTGCAGCCTGCAGCGGATCGCAAAGTTGCCGTCGCTCGTTCCGTTGGTTCTGACAACCCGCACATTGCAGGCGCTAAGCCTGTCAGCGATCCGGCTGCAGTACGCTTCACTGGTGTTGCGCAGGCGAGCGATGGTTTCGTTTCTAGTCATGTCTTTCTCCTCGTTGCGGCCCTCTCGGGCCGCGTTTTGTGGTCTGTCTAGATGATCTCGTAATGGCTTATTTCCCATTCGATGACGGATCCGTCTCCGTCCGCCTCTCGCATTTCGCGATCCTGCTCGTTCGTCGTGAAGTAATATGCGCGGACAGTTACATGGTCTCCGTCAGTATCTGTCGTGGTCAGGCTGGAAGCCCACTCGCACAACTCGTCGCCCTGGCAGGCGCCATTAAAACCGACTCGGCCGGTCGGTTGGCAATTAACGCCTTCGAGGGCGTGAACCGCATCTTCGCCGGCGATTTCGATGGCTTGGTTTCTGGTGATATTTGTCATGTCGTTCCCCTTCTGTGTTCGTTGATGACAGCTTTAGTATATATCAATCAAGTGAGGTGTCAAGTGAAATGTGAAAAAATTTCAGACGAGCGGCGCGAAGCCTGGGAGGAGCGCGCGGCAATCATCGAGGAGGGCTGCAAGGTGTCGCGCGCTGAGGCAGAGATGATGGCCGCAGAGCAGCTCGACATGACAGATGATGAGATTGAATTTTTACAGGGATCGAAATGATGACGACGATTGCAGCAGACGAGGCAGAAGTGCTGACGCGGGCGCAGAAGGTGGCGGATATGCTCAAAGAGTGGGCGGACTGGCAGCGCGGATACCGGATGCGAATAGGCTATCCAGAGCGATCGCCAGGCTTTGCGACCGGCGGCGGCGTTGTTACTCGGGATACGTCAGACGAGCAAGCTGACGACGCGGCCAATCATCGGTGCGACATCATCGATCGGTGCGTCGATGATCTACGAGATCCAGCGCAGCGAGCAGCAATACATCACTGCTATCTGCATGCTGTATTCCGCATGCGCGATTACGACGTGGCGCTGCTCGACGCACACGCCGCGCTTGATATTGCGTTTCGGCGCAAAGGAATACTATGGTGATGCGCTTGACAATAGCCTAACGCTATGCAAGAATCCGCGCGTGGGAGAAGTTGCGCCCAAAACAAGAGCCGCCTGAGAGGGCGGTTTTTCGTTTCTGAGCAAGGAAAATTGAAATGGCGGCACCGCGAATCATCGACTATGGGCGTATAGAGCCCGGATGGCGCGCGGGGAAGTTGAGCGTTCAGCAGTTAGCGGATGAGTATGAGAAAGACACAGGCAAGCGCGTAGCAAGATCGGCTATTCAGAAACATTTTAACGGCCTTGGAATACCTCGCGACCTGTCCGCAAAAATAGAAGCAAAAGCATCTGCGATGGTGGCAGCCGCGATGGTGGCGGGCAAGGTGGCAGTCGATGGCAACGAAACCTTGCCGGCAGAAGCCGCAATTATCGCGAGCGCCGCAACAACGAGCGCCAACGTTCAATTGTCGCACCGGGCCGACATTCGCAAGCTGCGGGAGCGCGTCCAGGGCTACGAAACAGAGCTTGATGCGTGCCCGGACGACCTGGGTAAGCGCGTGACCATCCTCAAAAATCTTGTAGATACGCAATGTCGCCTGATTGCGGCAGAGCGCGAGGCGTTCGGGATGGACAAAGACGCGCCGCCAGAGCAGCCGCTTAGCAGAGAGTCGCTAGCCACACTGCGTCGTCTCAAAGCACAGCTTGGCGGCGATTAGTGAGATAGAGCGCCTTGCTCTATTGCAAGCGATTGAGCAGGAGATAGGGCGCAGGAAGCTTGAGGCTTACGAGCCTTACCGAAAACAGCGGGCATTTCACCGTCTCGGAGCAACGCACAGCGAGCGGCTGTTTATGGCAGGCAACCAGCTCGGCAAAACGATTGCCGGCGGGGCTGAGTGGGCGATGCACGCTACCGGCCGTTATCCAGACTGGTGGGATGGTGCGGTATTCGAGAAGCCTCCGTTGCTGTGGGCGGGGTCGGTAACAGGCGAATCAACCAGGGATAACCCGCAGCGCATTTTGGTAGGCCCGCCAGCGGTAGAGGAGGCTTGGGGAACAGGGTTTCTGCCGAAAGACTCGATATGCGGCAGGACGCGCGCAATGGGAGTGGCGAACCTACTCGACAACGTGCAATTGAGATGGGGTGGCGGCGGCGACGTGCAGGCAGGAACGGCGGTTGTCGCTTTCAAAGCTTACGAAAAAGGCCGGGCGAAGTGGCAAGGGCCGACAGTTGATGGTGTTTGGTTCGACGAGGAGCCCGAGCAAGACATTTACACCGAGGGATTGACTCGGACAAACAACGGGCAGCGCGGCCAATTCGCAATCATCACATTTACCCCGCTGCTCGGCATGTCTGATGTCGTGATGCTGTTTCAAGGGCTTGACACGGTGCGGCAATGACACGAGCAATCGTAACAATGACGATTGACGACGCCGAGCATTACTCTCCGGAAGAGAGGGCGGCAATTGTCGCCAGCTACCCAGCGCACGAGCGAGAGGCAAGGGCAAAAGGAATTCCGACGCTCGGCAGCGGGCGCATTTTCCCGGTAGAGGAAGATTCAATAACTTGCGCGCCGTTCAAGATTCCAGCGCACTGGCCGAAGATCAATGGGCTCGACTTTGGGTGGGATCACCCAGCGGCAGGGGTGCAGGCTGCTTGGGACCGGGATTCAGACTGTTGGTATGTGATTAAGGCGCATCGAGCGAGAGAGCAGACGCCGATTCTGTTTGCGCCGGCTGTGAAGGCCTGGGGCGCATGGGTGCCGTGCGCATGGCCGCATGATGGGCTGCAGCATGACAAAGGCAGCGGAAAGCAGCTTGCGCAACAGTACGCGGCGGCCGGTCTGAAAATGCTCAAGGACAATGCTACACATGCTCCACAGCCCGGCGAGCCAGAGGGGTCTGGTGGGAATGGCGTAGAGGCCGGGTTGATGGACATGCTAGACAGGATGCAAACCGGGCGATTCAAAGTATTTGCGAATCTCGACGATTGGCTACAGGAATTTCGCATGTATCACCGCAAAGACGGGCGGGTCGTGAAAGAGCGAGACGATTTGATGAGCGCAACGAGATACGGGCTAATGATGAAGCGCAAAGCGATCGTACAGCCAGTGCAGCAGTCAGCGAGAGTGCAGCAGTGGCAGGCGCTTGATTCGGAAGTGGGCATTTGATGCAGACAGGTAGAAAGCACTTTTATGGCGAAAACGACCAAGACCTGCCAGAACCCGGCCGAAGCACGCTGCTGATTTCATTGCTCGCAAAGCGAAAAGAAGCAATCACCGGGCGCGCAGGGTCTGGAATCGAGCAGGACTGGCTGGAGGACGAGGAATACTACCAAGGCATTGACGACGCCAACCGCGCATACCAATCCACGCACAGGAGCCAGGCTAAACGGTGGGCGACAGGCGAAGGATCGAGGAAAGCGGAGCCGAATCGCTCTGTTGTATTCCTGAACATCACTGCGCCGTATGTCGACGCAGGGTCCGCGATGGTGTCGGATAAGCTGCTGCCGACAGACGACAGGTCGTGGGAGCTGAAGCCAACGCCGATTACGTCGCAGATGCGCAAGGCGTTTGCAATGCAAGGCATGGACGACGCAACCATGCAAGCGATGATCGAGCAGGCAAAAGCGGCATCGCTCGAAATGCAGCAGGAGATTGATGATTGTCTGGTCGAGTCGAATTGGCACGGTGAAGTGCGGCAGGTAATCGAGGACTCTGCAAAGACCGGCAGCGGAGTGCTCAAAGGCCCGTACCCAAAGAAGAAGACAGTCCGCATGTACCGCGACGACGGAACCGGCAACAAGGCGATGGTGTCGGCGAGCGAGATAACGCCAGCCACGAAACGTATAGACCACTGGTATTTCTGGCCAGACCCTTCGTGCGGCGAGAACATCCAAAACGGAAGCTACACCTGGGAAATGGAGCCTGCTTCAGCTAGGCAGATAGCCGACATGATCGGCATGCCTGGGTACGACAAGGCGGCGATTGTCTCTGCCCTAAAGGAAGGGCCAACAAAAACAAACAGCAGCGGATCAAGCGTCAATCTCGACAAGCACGAAGACCAATTCGAGCTGTGGATTTTCCACGGCACCGTCGATGCTGACGACCTCGCGCAAGAGGGCGTTGATTCCGAGGATGAAACGCCGCAAGCGTCTGTGATGGCTGTAATCCTGAACGACAGGCTGATCAAGGTCGCATTGAGTGTGCTTGAAGGCGGTGATTTCCCTTATGACGTGCTCGCATGGCAGAGACGGCCAGGCATGCCGTGGGGAACGGGTATTGCGCGCAAGATTCGCACCGTTCAGCGAATTCTAAACGGCAGCGTTCGAGCGATGATGGACAACGCCGGCCTCAGCGCTGGCGCACAGATCGTTATCGGCAATGGGATAACGCCTGCTGACGGGAGTATGAGCATCACCGGCCGTAAGCTGTGGCTCGCAGACACTGACGTAGAGGACGTGCGCAAGGGGTTTATGGCTTTTGTCCCGCCGTCCGTGCAGGCTCAGCTGATGCAGATCGTTCAATGGGCAATGCAAGTCGCCGAGGACACGACAGGCATGCCGGCGATGCTGCAAGGCATTCGTGGTGACGCGCCAGAGACGCTTGGCGGCATGCAGATGCAGCAAAACAATTCATCGGCAGTGCTGCGCAGGATTGCCAAGCGCATGGATGATTACGTCACTGAGCCGCACATTACCAGATACTACGACTGGATGATGCAGCACTCCGAGCGAGAAGACATCAAGGGCGACTATCAAATTGACGTTCGGGCGTCGTCGGCGCTTGTCGAGCGTGCGGCACAAGAGGAATTCTTACTCGGGTTGCTCGATCGGTCATTGAATCCTGACTACGACATTTCCCCTCGCAGGCTTGCCGGAGAACTGCTGAAGGGCAAGAACATTGATCCTCAACGGGTGCAATACACCGAAGAGGAAAAACAGGCGATGCAGGGCAAGACGAACCCCGTCGAAGAGGCGAAAGCCGCTTTGCTTCAGGCACAGACCGCAGAAACCGCAGCGAAAACGGCGACAAAGAACGTTGAAGGGATGTTCAGCGCAACATCTGCGGCAAACCTTATTGCTGGCAATCCGGCAATCGCGCCAGTGGCAGATCAGGTATGGGCGTCAGCAGGAGGTCAGGACGCTGACGCAGCGCCCGCAATCCCTGGGGTGCCTAGTGGCATTGAAAGCATGCCGATGGACGAGAACACGAGCCCGAATTTCCCGCCGAATCCAGACGTGGGCATGACGCAAGGAATGGAAAGTGGCGCGTAAGTCTGTAATCGACTTCGGCAGCGAGACATGGAAGGCGCTTGTAGACCACTACGAGGCGCGATTGATCGACCTGCGCAAGCGGAACGACGGCGACCTGAGCGATACTCAGACGGCCAAGCTACGAGGCAGAATCAACGAGATTAGAGAATTTCTGGCGCTGGCAACACCAGCCCCGGAGCATGGAGCGAACGAGGACTGAAACACCCCCTTCGCTGGTTGTAAAGATGGCCGCCATGCGCGGCTTTTTGTTTGGACGATTGAATGAGCACTGAAAATCAGGAGCAACAAGCGCAAGACCAAGAGCACGACGAGTCCGAATCAATGCTGGCAGGGTTCGATGCTATTCGCGGCGGTTCCTATTCTGCGTCCGACGACCGCAAGTCGCCCGACGTTGAAAAAGACACAAGCGCCGACGACGACGACAGCGGCGAAGAGGATCAAGCCGACGATGAGGAACAAGAAGCGCCGGTATTTGCTGGCCTGACTGAATCTCAGCTCAAGTCAATTCTTGAGCGGGCGACGAGAGTCGACGCAATTGAAGACCAGTTGCGCAAAGCAAACGGGAAGATTGGCGAGCTGAACGGCACGCTGCAGGAGATCCAGAGACGGAGGCCGACGCAACATGCGCCCGCTGATGACTTGGACGACGAGCAGATTTCTGAATTCGAGTCGACATTCCCGGAGTTTGGGCCGGCCGTCGAGGCGCGAGCTAGAAAGATTGCGCAAGAGGTAATGCAGTCTCAGCAAGCGCAAGGCCAGCACGACCCGGAAGAGATCAGAAAGCAAGTAAATCTCGCGGTGATGAACACCACTCACAAAGGTTGGCAACAAACAACGGCGACTGACGACTTCAAGCTGTGGATTGCTTCGCAACCTCCTGATGTGCAGCAAACGTACCAGACAACGTGGGACGCGCAAGAGCTTGGTGGGATTGTTACTGCGTTCAAAAGCAGGCAGCAAGCCGCTAGTGCTCGATCCACGAAAAGCAAACAGCGATTGGAGGCCGCACTAACGCCTGACGGACGCTCGTCAAAGGTCGTTCATGCGGTCACAGAACAAGACGCAATGCAAGCGGGCTTTGATGCAGTACGGACCCCGCGATTTTATAACACGAGGTAACAGAAATGGCAGCATTTATCAGTACCAACCCTGCCGAGCGGATCGGCAAATTCAAGGGCGAGATTCTTGCCCACGCTATTCCGATGGAAACGCTTGGCATCTGCGGGGTGCAGAAATCCATCCCGAAGAACAACAGCAAAACGGTGTCGATGCGCCGTTATCGCCCATATGGCGCTCTGGCTACGAACGAGAACACCAAGAACCGCTGGGTTGTCGATAGCGCCGCGCACATTCTGAGCGAAGGAAATACACCAACGGCTGACAGCCTTGTGCCGGATAACGTCGAAGTGACTCTACAGCAGTACGGCTGCCTGTATCAGACCACTGACCAGGTTGAAGACACCTACGAAGACGACATCCCTGAAGAGCTGAAGAAGCAGACGGGAGAGCGCGTCGGCCTGATTCGTGAAATGGTCCGCTATGGCGTCGTCAAAGCCGGAACCAACGTCTTCTACAGCGGCGGCACCAGTCGCGGCACGGTCGATGAAAAGATCACGCTGAACGTGCTTCGCAAAGCTTCTCGGACTTTGCAGCTCAACCACGCAAAGCGCGTGACTGGCATTCTTGCGCCGTCGATCAATATCGCTACGCAGCCAGTCGAGGCTGCCTATCTAGTCTTCGTCTCGACCGACGCTGAAGGCGATGTGCGAGACTTGGCAGGCTTCAAGCATGTTTCGGAATACGGTCAGCGCAAAGTCGTTGACCAGAACGAAATCGGCTCTGTCGAGAACTACCGGTTCATTACCAGCCCTGAGCTTACTGCCTACGCCGATTCTGGCGCTGCGGTCGGCCTTACCGGGTGCCTCTCGACGACTGGCACGCTGATTGACGTGTATCCGTTCGTGATCTGCGGCGAAGACGCTTGGGGGCAAGTTGCCCTGCGAGGCGACAAAGCCACTGATCCTACGTGGATTCCGCCTGGCGAAAAATCGAAGTCTGACCCTCTCGGCCAGCGCGGTTTCTGCGGCGCGAAGTTCTACTTCGCCTGCAAGGTGCTGAACGAAGGCTGGATGGCTGTCATCGAAGCCGGCGTGGACGACCTTGCCTAACTGGGTCAGAGACAACTGACGCAATTCGGGGGCCAATGGTCCCCGTTTCATTTTTGAGGGTATGAACAATGGCTGACAACAGCGCGGGCCAAACCCGCACCACTACCAACGACCAAGCGACCGGGCAAATCGCGCAGGGCAAGGTCGTCTATGACGCAACAGCAATCACCGCCACGGACTACACGCGCATCAATTGCGGATTCCAGCCGCGATACATTCTGTGGTCTAACCTCACTGATCGCGTGCAAATCGAGTGGTTTGAGGGCTTCGGTTCTGCCGAGTGCCTGAAGACCGCTGCGGCTGGCACGCGAACGCTCGACACCACGGCGGCGGCAGTCGTTGTCGACAAGCTCGGTTTCCGCATCCTGCAGAACGCAACGCTTGCGGCAATTCTTGCCAGCAAAGCTTGCTACTGGCGCGCCATCGGCTAACCAAGCCTTTCACCGTAGCTATGGGCCACCTTCGGGTGGCCTTTTTCATTTCAGAGGCACAAATGACATACGCAAATGTTCGGCGCGGCGGTAAGCCGATTGAAGCGGCAGAAGAGTACCTTGCTGCGGACAATCCGATCAGTATCGACGACATCGCCGCTGGCGTCACTCCAGACATCGAGATTATTGACCGCCCGCTGTCGATGGACAAGATCGAAAACGAGCGATTCATGGCCGAAAAGATCACGGTCATGGTTCATGAGTCCAACGACGACGCCGATGATGACTTCGTTCAAACGTGGGTGAATGGCCGCATCCAAATGTTCCGGCGCGGAGTTCCGCAGGACGTGAAGCGGTGCTTCGTCGAGGCTCTCGCGCGCGCCAAGCGCACGACGTACAAGCAGAACCTTGACGAGCGCCTTGGCACGGAAAAGTTCAACGTCCTGCACCCTCGCACCGCGCTGCACTACCCGTTTTCGGTGCTCCATGACCCGAGCCCAAAGGGCCAGGCGTGGATCAAGAATGTTCTGGCGCAACGGGTGTAACTGGTGACTCTGGACGACCTGATCGCAGCGTATCGGGAAGACTCGCACGACTCCGGCACCCCGCCATTTATTTCAGATGCACAGCTAACTAGATTTGCAAATCAAGCCGAGAAAGAGGCGTGTAGGCGGGCTGGGTTGCTGATTGAGTCTGTGCATGAAATGTGCACGATTGCGGCTACTGCCGGCGATCCGTTGGTGACTCTCGACAGCAAGATAGTCGACATCAAGAAGGCGCGCATGTCGCTCGACTCGTGCCAGCTCGCCCCGGTGACGGTCAGCGAATTGACGATGAGTTGGGAGGATGACGCCGGCACGCCAAGCCACTACGTCACAGACTATCAATCTGGCGCTGTTCGGTTGTATCCGTCACCTGTTGTCGATGACGATCTGCTGCTGACGGTCACAAGGATGCCACTTGCAGATATGTCTGCAGGCGATGACGAGCCAGAAATCCGAGAGGAATATCATGAGGCGCTTGTTCAGTGGATGCTACACAAAGCATACGCCAAGCAGGACGCCGACATGGCAGACCCAAATAAATCAGCGCGAGCACTGGCCGAGTTTGAGCGTGAATTCGGGCCACGAGTAAGCGCCAGAAATGAGCGCTGGCGCAACTCGCGGCACTCGATCACGACGCAACCGATTGCATAGGATATAGGAATGGGAAAGAAAAACTTTCAAGCCGGACAGTTGATTCCGACAAGCTCAACCCCTCCGGGAAACGCAGGTTTCTATCGGATTGACAAGAACACAATCGGCGTTGTCGGGAATCTTGTTCAGAAGAATGCGAATACGAACGTCGAGAGCAACGTGTCGACGGGCGCCAACCTCGCCGCAGAGCTTGCGGCGATTAGCGCGCCAGTGCCGCTATGGGTATGCGGTATGCCGTTTGTCCTATTCGCCGGAGACGGTGGATCAAACGGTATGCTATTTACTGGCACGGCTGGTGGCTTTACGCTGTCAGCGGCCGTGCTGACGGGCCTTGTGATACCAGTCGGCTACTGCTACCTGCCGGCAAATGCAGGCGGGCTTGGAAATGCAGCGGGCTGGTTTTACTTTGAAATGTCGTCTTCTACTGCTGGCACGGTATATAACAACGGCTTTACACCAACGCCGGGGGAATTGCCAGTCGTCCCCGCAGCAAAAACAGCCTTCGCCAATCCGGCAGGCGGAAGGATAACTCAGACAACAGCAGATATCACCATGCTTTCATGTTCTCTTGCCGCAGGAGCGATGGGGAAAAACGGACTTCTGAAAGCTGGAATAAAATACTTGGCCCAGGCCACCGCGTCATTAAAACGGGCAAGAATTTATGTGGACACGACGTTGATGCATACTTCTTTCGGCACCTCTTCCTGTTCGGACTACGAGGTAATAATTCAAAACACAGGCGCATTAAACGCACAAATGGCAACGCGGTCGCACTGGGCTTTAGCAGGAATATCGAATGGCATCAACGGTGATTTGACATCGATCGACTTTGCCGCTAATCGCGTAGTGTCGGCTGTAATCACGATTGCGGCAAATACTGAATCTGTGCTTATCATCCCAAGGTATCTTAACCTGCAAGCAAAGGCGTAAAAATCATGACCATTCAAACCTTTCCGGATACACCCGAAGGCCAAGCTTCTGCTGCCGCAGTCCCAGAGCCAAAGCACATCTGGATTACTCCGCGCGGGAAGATTGTTGTATTCACCGGCGTTGATATTCCAGACCCTTCGATTCCAGTCGCTGATATTACCCTCTCTAAATGGCAGTTGATGACCGGAATTCTTACGGTCGGGGGGCAGCCGAAGCTTAACGCTGCGAATGCGTATATCCGAGGCATTGTTGGCGTTGATGCCAAAGACCTTGCTGACCAGATCGCCGGAACAGGAACGCCTGCGCAGAAGGTTATGTGGAGCCACTGCGATAAATTCACCAGAGGCATGGTGTATATCAACCAGTTGCGAATCGGCTCAGGACTGACGAACAATGAGATGGACGACGTTTTCAGAATTGGCGTGGCGCAAGTCCCGTAACTCCATGATCCCATCCGCCAAAGCCGCCGAATACATCTCGCGCAGCACATAGAGATTGCAGACCATGAAGCTAACTATACAGTCTGGCGCGGACCATACAGAGGTTGTCCGCTACGAGTCTGACGCAGTAGGGTTCGTCGCAATCTCTGGCATTACTCGTGGCGCCCCTGCCGTGGTCAGTGCGGTCGCCCACGGCCTGAAAACTGGCTGGCAGGTTGCGATTGTGGACGTCAAAGGCATGACGCAGCTAAACGCAAAGAGCAACCCTCCGCGCGATTCTGACAAGTTTTCGATCACATCTACCGGGGCAGACACGCTAACGCTAGATGGCGTGAGTTCGTTCGGGTACGGAGCCTATGTCTCTGGCGGTGCGATTCGCTATCAGATTCCAGTCGATCTGACTGGCGCAACGGCCCGGATGCACATCGTCGACAAATGGACGCCTGCGATTCGCGGTGTTTCGTATCCTCGAATCAACGAAACGGCTTACGTCGTTGGCGATGTTATGCACGTCAACGTCGGAACGCATTACATCTGCACTGAGTCAGGGACTTCTGCCGTGTCGCAGCCAGTGGATTTGACAACTGACGGGACGGTGACATGGGCTCTGCATTCTTCATTCTCCGGAACGACTGCCTACGTAGTGCTGACGACAGAGAATGGCGGGATCGTGATCGACGACGACGAAAACACAATCACGTGGACGCTCGACGACGCTGTTAGCTCAAATGCAACATGGACCACTGCGATCGCGCAGCTTGAAGTTGAAATATCTGGCGTCGTGCATCGTGTGCGCGAGTACGAGCTGACGCTGTCTCGTGAGACGACGCGATGACTTCCGTAAAGGTTGTTTCTAACTACCTCTCGCACCTGATAGAGCAAGGCTTCGGCCATTACAGCCTGAAACTCGGCACGCGCGGCCTTGAGTCGCTTCGCCCCGAAGGTCGCGAGCTTGACTTGTGCCCGCCTGACTGTTGCGCAGAAACAGCGCACGACGGGCGCGAAGTGGCGTATCTGAGGGCGTGCGATGGCGATTGATGCGCAGTGGTCGAGCGTTGTTCTGCTCTGCCCGTTTGAAGGCGCAGACGGCTCCACGACGATTACAGATGTCAAAGGACACGTCGTCACTGTCGCAGGAAACGCGCAGATCAGCACGGCTCAATATCCTGCAGGCTGTTCGTCAAGCGCAAAGTTCGACGGCAACAATGACTACCTGACGATATCTCATGCTGATTTAGCGCTCGGAACTGGCGACTTT
>JADJVS010000018.1 GCA_016710465.1 Sulfuritalea sp. | reverse complement strand
TGAACGCGCGCGGCTGACGGTGGACAGCACCGCCGCTGGCCTAAGGACGGCGGGCGCCAACATCAGCTTCAACCAGACGGCATTGACAGCGCGGGCGCGCTGACCCTGACCGAAGGCGGCGGCACGCTGGGCGACGTGACGATCACGGGGCGACGGGCAGCGGCACGGCGCTGACCGGACTGACCATCACCGGCAACGACATCAGCACGACGGCATTAGCGGGGCGGCGGCCAGGGTCGGTGGCGCGACCAGCGTCACGGCGGCCGACAACGCCGGCCGGACGCGGGCTCGATCACGCTGACCGGGCACCACCTGCTAGCCAGAACCGGTTGACCCTGAACGCGGGCGCGGCGACCAATGCAAAATTGCAAGTGGCCGGCCGAGCGCGGCGGCGGCCTTGACCACCATCACCACCAGCGGCGACACGGTGACGGTGATGACCGGCAGCGGTGGATCTGAACGCGCGCGGCCTGACGGTGGACAACGCCGCCGCTGGCGGCAGCGCGGCGGGCGCCAACATCAGCTTCAACCAGACCATTGACGGCGCGGGCGCGCCGACCCTGACGGGCGGCACGCTGGGCGACGTGGCGATCCGGGGGCGGACGGGCAGCGGCACGGCGCTGACCGGTTTGACCATCACCGGCAACGACATCAGCCTGGGCAACATTGCGGCGCGGCGGCCGGGGTCAGTGGCGCGACCAGCGTCACCCGCGGCCGACGGCGCCGGCGGACGCGGGCTCGATCACGCTGACGGGCACCACCTACAACCAGAACCAGTTGACCCTGAACGCGGGCGCGGCGACCAATGCCGTGCAAGTGGCCGGCGGCGGCGGCGGCCTGACCACCATCACCACCAGCGGCGACACGGTGACGGTGACCGGCGCGGTGGATCTGAACGCGCGGCCTGACGGTGGACAGCACCGCCGCTGGCGGCAGCGCGGCGGGCGCCAACATCAGCTCCAACTCCGACCATTCACGGCGGGGGCGGCGCTGACCCTGACGGGCGGCACGCTGGGCGACGTGACGATCACGGGGGCGACGGGCAACGGCACGGCGCTGACCGGTTTGACCATCACCGGCAACGACATCAGCCTGGGCAACATTGGCGGCGCGGCGGCCGGGGTCAGTGGCGCGACCAGCGTCACCGCTGGCCGACGGCGCCGGCCCGGACGCGGGCTCGATCACACCGACGGGCACCTACCTACAACCAGAACCAGTTGACCCTGAACGCTGGCGCGGCGACCAATGCCGTGCAAGTGGCCGGCGGCGCGGCGGCGGCCATGACCACCATCACCACCAGCGGCGACACGGTGACGGTGACCGGCGCGGTGGATCTGAACGCGCGGGCCTGACGGTGGGCAAGCACCGCCGCTGGCGGCAGCGCGGCGGGCGCCAACATCAGCTTCAACCAGACCATTGACGGCGCGGGCGCGCTGACCTGACGGGCGGCACGCTGGGCGACGTGACGATCACGGGGGCGACGGGCAACGGCACGGCGCTGACCGGTTTGACCATCACCGGCAACGACATCAGCCTGGGCAACATTGGCGGCGCGGCGGCCGGGGTCAGTGGCGCGACCAGCGTCACCGCGGCCGACGGCGCTGGCCCGACGCGGGCTCGATCACGCCGACGGGCACCACCTACAACCAGAACCAGTTGACCCTGAACGCGGGCGCGGCGACCAATGCCGTGCAAGTGGCCGGCGACGCGGCGGCGGCCTTGACCACCATCACCACCAGCGGCGACACGGTGACGGTGACCGGCGCGGTGGATCTGAACGCGCGGCCTGACGGTGGACAGCACCGCCGCTGGCGGCAGCGCGGCGGGCGCCAACATCAGCTTCCCAACCAGACCATTGACGGCGCGGGCGCGCTGACCTGACGGGCGGCACGCTGGGCGACGTGACGATCACGGGGGCGACGGGCAACGGCAACGGCGCTGACCGGTTTGACCATCACCGGCAACGACATCAGCCTGGGCAACATTGGCGGCGCGGCGGCCAGGGGTCAGTGGCGCGACCAGCGTCACCGCGGCGACGGCCGCCCGGACGCGGGCTCGATCACGCCGACGGGCACCACCTACAACCAGAACCAGGTGACCTGAACGCGGGCGCGGCGACCAATGCCGTGCAAGTGGCCGGCGGCGCGGCGGCGGCCTGACCACCATCACCACCAGCGGCGACACGGTGACGGTGACCGGCGCGGTGGATCTGGCTGCCCGGCCCTGACGGTGGACAGCACCGCCGCTGGCGGCAGCGCGGCGGGCGCCAACATCAGCTCAACCAGACCATTGACGGCGCGGGCGCGCTGACCCTGACGGGCGGCACGCTGGGCGACGTGACGATCACGGGGCGACGGGCAACGGCACGGCGCTGACCGGCTGACCATCACCGGCAACGACATCAGCCTGGGCAACATTGGCGGCGCGGCGGCCGGGGTCAGTGGCGCGACCAGCGTCACCGCTGGCCGACGGCGCCGGCCCGGACGCGGGCTCGATCACGCTGACGGGCACCACCTACAACCAGAACCAGTTGACCTGAACGCGGGCGCGGCGACCAATGCCGTGCAAGTGGCCGGCGGCGCGCGGCGGCCTTGACCACCATCACCACCAGCGGCGACACGGTGACGGTGACCGGCGCGGTGGATCTGAACGCGCGCGGCCTGACGGTGGACAGCACCGCCGCTGGCGGCAGCGGCGCGGGCGCCAACATCAGCTTCAACCAGACCATTGACGGCGCGGGCGCGTCGACCCTGACGGGCGGCACGCTGGGCGACGTGACGATCACGGGGCGACGGGCAACGGCACGGCGCTGACCGGTTTGACCATCACCGGCAACGACATCAGCCTGGCAACATTGGCGGCGCGGCGGCCGGGTCAGTGGCGCGACCAGCGTCACCGCGGCCGACGGCGCCGGCCCGGACGCGGGCTCGATCACGCTGACGGGCACCACCTACAACCAGAACCAGTTGACCCTGAACGCGGGCGCGGCGACCAATGCCGTGCAAGTGGCCGGCGAGCGGCGGCGGCCTTGACCACCATCACCACCAGCGGCGACACGGTGACGGTGACCGGCGCGGTGGATCTGAACGCGCGCGGCCTGACGGTGGACAGCACCGCCGCTGGCGGCAGCGCGGCGGGCGCCAACATCAGCTTCAACCAGACCATTGACGGCGCGGGCGCGCTGACCCTGACGGGCGGCACGCTGGGCGACGTGACGATCACGGGGGCGACGGGCAACGGCACGGCGCTGACCGGCTTGACCATCACCGGCAACGACATCAGCCTGGGCAACATTGGCGGCGCGGCGGCCGGGGTCAGTGGCGCGACCAGCGTCACCGCGGCCGACGGCGCCGGCCCGGACGCGGGCTCGATCACGCTGACGGGCACCACCTACAACCAGAACCAGTTGACCCTGAACGCGGGCGCGGCGACCAATGCCGTGCAAGTGGCCGGCGGCGCGGCGGCGGCCTTGACCCACCATCACCACCAGCGGCGACACGGTGACGGTGACCGGCGCGGTGGATCTGAACGCGCGCGGCCTGACGGTGGACAGCACCGCCGCTGGCGGCAGCGCGGCGGGCGCCAACATCAGCTTCAACCAGACCATTGACGGCGCGGGCGCGCTGACCTGACGGGCGGCACGCTGGGCGACGTGACGATCACGGGGGCGACGGGCAACGGCACGGCGCTGACCGGTTTGACCATCACCGGCAACGACATCAGCCTGGGCAACATTGGCGGCGCGGCGGCCGGGGTCAGTGGCGCGACCAGCGTCACCGCGGCCGACGGCGCCGGCCCGGACGCGGGCTCGATCACGCTGACGGGCACCACCTACAACCAGAACCAGTTGACCCTGAACGCGGGCGCGGCGACCAATGCCGTGCAAGTGGCCGGCGGCGCGGCGGCGGCCTTGACCACCATCACCACCAGCGGCGACACGGTGACGGTGACCGGCGCGGTGGATCTGAACGCGCGCGGCCTGACGGTGGACAGCACCGCCGCTGGCGGCAGCGCGGCGGGCGCCAACATCAGCTTCAACCAGACCATTGACGGCGCGGGCGCGCTGACCCCTGACGGGCGGCACGCTGGGCGACGTGACGATCACGGGGCGACGGGCAACGGCACGGCGCTGACCGGTTTGACCATCACCGGCAACGACATCAGCCTGGGCAACATTGGCGGCGCGGCGGCCGGGGTCAGTGGCGCGACCAGCGTCACCGCGGCCGACGGCGCCGGCCCGGACGCGGGCTCGATCACGCTGACGGGCACCACCTACAACCAGAACCAGTTGACCCTGAACGCGGGCGCGGCGACCAATGCCGTGCAAGTGGCCGGCGGCGCGGCGGCGGCCTTGACCACCATCACCACCAGCGGCGACACGGTGACGGTGACCGGCGCGGTGGATCTGAACGCGCGCGGCCTGACGGTGGACAGCACCGCCGCTGGCGGCAGCGCGGCGGGCGCCAACATCAGCTTCAACCAGACCATTGACGGCGCGGGCGCGCTGACCCTGACGGGCGGCACGCTGGGCGACGTGACGATCACGGGGGCGACGGGCAACGGCACGGCGCTGACCGGTTTGACCATCACCGGCAACGACATCAGCCTGGGCAACATTGGCGGCGCGGCGGCCGGGGTCAGTGGCGCGACCAGCGTCACCGCGGCCGACGGCGCCGGCCCGGACGCGGGCTCGATCACGCTGACGGGCACCACCTACAACCAGAACCAGTTGACCCTGAACGCGGGCGCGGCGACCAATGCCGTGCAAGTGGCCGGCGGCGCGGCGGCGGCCTTGACCACCATCACCACCAGCGGCGACACGGTGACGGTGACCGGCGCGGTGGATCTGAACGCGCGCGGCCTGACGGTGGACAGCACCGCCGCTGGCGGCAGCGCGGCGGGCGCCAACATCAGCTTCAACCAGACCATTGACGGCGCGGGCGCGCTGACCCTGACGGGCGGCACGCTGGGCGACGTGACGATCACGGGGGCGACGGGCAACGGCACGGCGCTGACCGGTTTGACCATCACCGGCAACGACATCAGCCTGGGCAACATTGGCGGCGCGGCGGCCGGGGTCAGTGGCGCGACCAGCGTCACCGCGGCCGACGGCGCCGGCCCGGACGCGGGCTCGATCACGCTGACGGGCACCACCTACAACCAGAACCAGTTGACCCTGAACGCGGGCGCGGCGACCAATGCCGTGCAAGTGGCCGGCGGCGCGGCGGCGGCCTTGACCACCATCACCACCAGCGGCGACACGGTGACGGTGACCGGCGCGGTGGATCTGAACGCGCGCGGCCTGACGGTGGACAGCACCGCCGCTGGCGGCAGCGCGGCGGGGCGCCAACATCAGCTTCAACCAGACCATTGACGGCGCGGGCGCGCTGACCCTGACGGGCGGCACGCTGGGCGACGTGACGATCACGGGGGCGACGGGCAACGGCACGGCGCTGACCGGTTTGACCATCACCGGCAACGACATCAGCCTGGGCAACATTGGCGGCGCGGCGGCCGGGGTCAGTGGCGCGACCAGCGTCACCGCGGCCGACGGCGCCGGCCCGGACGCGGGCTCGATCACGCTGACGGGCACCACCCACAACCAGAACCAGTTGACCCTGAACGCGGGCGCGGCGACCAATGCCGTGCAAGTGGCCGGCGGCGCGGCGGCGGCCTTGACCACCATCACCACCAGCGGCGACACGGTGACGGTGACCGGCGCGGTGGATCTGAACGCGCGCGGCCTGACGGTGGACAGCACCGCCGCTGGCGGCAGCGCGGCGGGCGCCAACATCAGCTTCAACCAGACCATTGACGGCGCGGGCGCGCTGACCCTGACGGGCGGCACGCTGGGCGACGTGACGATCACGGGGGCGACGGGCAACGGCACGGCGCTGACCGGTTTGACCATCACCGGCAACGACATCAGCCTGGGCAACATTGGCGGCGCGGCGGCCGGGGTCAGTGGCGCGACCAGCGTCACCGCGGCCGACGGCGCCGGCCCGGACGCGGGCTCGATCACGCTGACGGGCACCACCTACAACCAGAACCAGTTGACCCTGAACGCGGGCGCGGCGACCAATGCCGTGCAAGTGGCCGGCGGCGCGGCGGCGGCCTGACCACCATCACCACCAGCGGCGACACGGTGACGGTGACCGGCGCGGTGGATCTGAACGCGCGCGGCCTGACGGTGGACAGCACCGCCGCTGGCGGCAGCGCGGCGGGCGCCAACATCAGCTTCAACCAGACCATTGACGGCGCGGGCGCGCTGACCCTGACGGGCGGCACGCTGGGCGACGTGACGATCACGGGGCGACGGGCAACGGCACGGCGCTGACCGGTTTGACCATCACCGGCAACGACATCAGCCTGGGCAACATTGGCGGCGCGGCGGCCGGGGTCAGTGGCGCGACCAGCGTCACCGCGGCCGACGGCGCCGGCCCGGACGCGGGCTCGATCACGCTGACGGGCACCACCTACAACCAGAACCAGTTGACCCTGAACGCGGGCGCGGCGACCAATGCCGTGCAAGTGGCCGGCGGCGCGGCGGCGGCCTTGACCACCATCACCACCAGCGGCGACACGGTGACGGTGACCGGCGCGGTGGATCTGAACGCGCGCGGCCTGACGGTGGACAGCACCGCCGCTGGCGGCAGCGCGGCGGGCGCCAACATCAGCTTCAACCAGACCATTGACGGCGCGGGCGCGCTGACCCTGACGGGCGGCACGCTGGGCGACGTGACGATCACGGGGGCGACGGGCAACGGCACGGCGCTGACCGGTTTGACCATCACCGGCAACGACATCAGCCTGGGCAACATTGGCGGCGCGGCGGCCGGGGTCAGTGGCGCGACACTTTTGAACGGATCTGGTGCTGTGTCGTTAGGCACTAGCAAGATTGGCGGCTACCTCGATATCAGTGCTGGGGGTGCCATTTCGCAGAGCGGCTTGTGGACCATTGGGGGCAACCTTTGGGCGAAAACATCGTCAGGTGACATTGCCTTAAATGGCTATCAGAACGTGCTAGGTGGCACGGTGTCATTGATAACCCAAAAGTCGAATGGAGTAGCAGGTGCTGGCAACAGTGTTTCAATCTGGGCGGACTCGATCAAAGTCGGAAGGGTCAGACCTTCAGACTCAACTACAATCGATGTGGGGATTACAGCCGCCAGGGTGACGATTAAAGCTCCCAGCGGTTCGGCAATCCAGGCTGACGGCACGCAGGGTCTGGTGACGGCCGATGAGCCGCTGGGGACTACGCCGGCACTGACGATCATGGCGGACGGAGTTATTGGCGACCCAGCGACGGGAAGTCCGACCTCAGTGGGTTTTTGGGTGAAGACCAAGGGGCTGGTCAAGGTTGTTACCGATGCGTTGAGTGGTGGAACGGTCATGCTGTTCGGTGAGGATACTTTTCAACCAAAGTACGAGTTTTCCGGCGATCCGAACAAGCGGTCGGTAAAGTACAACGGTGTTGAGGCCACCAACGCCCAGTTGACCGGCGCTTTGGACGCTGCCTATCTGGATATCCGCAACCAGACCACTGAGATTCGTGAATCCGGTTTTGCCAAGGAAAACGCGAGCAAGGTGCTTCGCCGGGGCGTGGTTACGTCGGCCGGCCCGGGTCAGCCGGCGGTGGATGACAGTACGGGGATGGCCGGCGCGGAAGAATGCGAAGGCGGATTTGCCAACGACAGCCTTTCTTGCCAATAGTGGAGCCTTGTACTATTGAATCAATAGGGGCATTGAGTTGTTGGGGATTCGTCGGCGGACTGTGACTTTTGTCGTTGACCGGTTTGTCGGCGGACGGTATGTTTCGATCTGAAGTATTTTGAAGTTACGTTTCAAGCGGAGGTTCATCATGTTCAACAGAAAACTCATGGTCGTCGCAATGGTGTTCGCGTCCGGTTTCGGGATGGCGTACGCGGCTGACGACGAAGCCCGGCAGATTGTTTCGATCAACAGTCCCAACCCGAAGGTTGAGGACATCGAAGGCGCTCTGTTTCCGAAGGAAATCGTCGCCCTGAAGGATGAATGCGCGCAAATGGAAAAGATCGGTCTGCGTTGCCAGAGCGTGATTCCGAAGTCCTCGCTGGACACCATCCAGATTACCTTTGCGCGTGGTTCGGCTGTGCTTACCGAGGAAGGCAAGGGATTCCTGCGGTCGGTTGGCGCCGCCCTGCAGCGCAAGGCCGGAGTATGGAAGTCGTTGATTGTTGAAGGCCACACGGATTCGACGGGTACGGATTCGACCAACCGTCGCCTGTCACAGCAACGTGCTGACTCGGTCAAGAGTTTCTTGCAGGCGGAGTTCGGCCTGAGCAACATCGAAACGTCCGGGCGCGCAAGTGACAAATTGCGTGATACGGATAATCCGTCCAGCGGCCTGAATCGCCGCGTTGAGTTCGTTCCGAATTGGTGATTATCATGAAAATCAATAGCTTGAAGTTAATTGTTACCTTTGTGGCCGCGCTGGTCGGCGGAGTTGCTTCGGCTCAGGACGCGGGAGATGTCGGGCTGGTGAACTCCCTGCAGGGCGATGTCAGCTATCAGGGTAAGGAAGGGCCGGCACGCAAGGCCCAGCCCTACATGCGCCTGCGTCACGGCGACAAAGTTACGCTTGCGGCGGGTGGGGCGATCAAGATCAGCTACACCACGGCCAATCGTCAGGAATCCTGGACGGGTCCGAGCAGCTTCGTGGCGACGTCGAGTGGCGGTGAACTGCTTAAGGGCAGCAAGCCCGAGATCGTGCAGTTGCCGTCCGCCGTACCGCAAAAGCTTGCCCGTGTGTCGGAACTGATGAATACCTCCCGGGTGGGCGGTCTGGTGGTCCGTTCGGTCAAGGCGCAGTCGGCCTCCAGCAAGGAAGAAGTCGCGGAAGCCGTGGCTGCCTATGAGTCAATGCGCGCCAAGGCGGCGCCCAGCGATGTCACGCCCGAGCTATTCCTGTACTCGGTGTTCCAGGAGAACGGCATGGTCGACGACCTGAAGATCGTTGCCAAGGAAATGATGTCCCGCCAGCCTGACAACCCCGAGATTCGCCAACTGGCGCAGGCGGCGCTCAACGCCCGCTAGGAATCTCGCTCCAAATCAGTCGGCCGTAGCGGGCAACCGTTGCGGCCGCTGTCTTTTCAAGGCATGAAAAGCACGGCTAGAGGCCGGCTTTTCTCTCCATGGCGAAAGGGCTCGCGGACCATAATTGATCAGTATCCGCCATTGCGATCCCGCATTCCGCGGACGAGGTCGAAACCATGAACGCCGCCAGCATGTCCGAAGCCGCACCCGCACCGTTGCCTGAGAAGATCGCCTCGCTGGTCCATGAAGCGCGTTGGCTGCTGGTTGGTCTCCTGGGCATCTACCTGGCGTTGATTCTATGGGGCTACAGCCGCGCCGATCCGGGATGGTCGCATGCCGCCACGCTCGAGCGTATCGCCAATCCCGGCGGGCGCTTCGGTGCCTGGCTGAGTGACCTCCTGCTCTATGTATTCGGCTTCTCGGCATGGTGGCTCGCCCTCTTGCCCTTGTTCCTGCTGGCCTGGGGCTATCACCGACTGAGCCATATCTTCGGCGGCGATCGCCGCTCGCTGGCAATTGCGCTCACCGGCTTTGCCGTCCTGTTGATGGCGAGCACCGGTATCGAGGCGATGCGTTTCTGGAGCCTGAAACTGGCATTGCCACTGGCGCCCGGCGGCATGCTTGGCCACGAAGTCGGCAGACTCACCGCCCAGTTTCTCGGCCATACCGGCGGAACCTTGATCCTGCTGGTGCTGGCCATGATCGGCTTCAGCCTGTTTACCGGCGCATCGTGGATCGTGATCGCCGAAAAGGCCGGAGTGTTGCTCGAAGGCGCTTATGTGGGACTCCGTTCGCTCTGGGAAGCCTGGCAGGACAGGCGTTACGGCCGAGCCATCGCCGAGCAGCGCGAGGAAGCAGTCGAGACCGAGCGCCGCAAGGTCGAAGAAAGCCCGTTGCCGCCGCTGCGCATCGAGCCCGTGGAGGTCGTCGTCCCGGTGGCCCCGAAGGCGGCGGCGCGGGCCGAGAAAGAGCGCCAGCAGGCGCTGTTCTTCGATGCGCCCGGCGGTGCCCTGCCGCCGCTGCATCTCCTCGCCGAAGCCGCGCACAATTCCGAGGACCTGCCTTCGGCGCAGACTTTGGAATTCACTTCGCGCCTGATCGAACGAAAACTCGCGGACTTCAATGTCGAGGCCAAGGTGCTGACCGCTCATCCGGGTCCGGTGGTGACTCGTTACGAGATCGAGCCGGCCGTCGGCGTCAAGGGTAGCCAGATCGTCGGTCTGGCCAAGGATCTGGCGCGGGCGCTGTCGCTGGTTTCGATCCGCGTGGTCGAGACCGTGCCGGGCAAATCCTGCATGGCGCTGGAATTGCCCAACCCGAAACGGCAGATCGTGCGCCTGTCGGAGATCATCGGCTCGCAGGCCTACCACGGCATGCATTCACCTTTGTCGGTGGCGCTGGGCAAGGACATCGGCGGCCAACCGGTGGTGGCCGATCTCGGCAAGATGCCGCACCTGCTGGTGGCCGGCACCACCGGTTCGGGCAAGTCGGTCGGCGTCAACGCCATGATTCTGTCATTGGTCTACAAGTCCGAGCCCAAGGATGTTCGCCTGATCATGGTCGACCCCAAGATGCTGGAGCTGTCGATCTACGAAGGCATTCCGCATTTGCTGGCGCCGGTGGTCACCGACATGACCAAGGCGGCGAACGCGTTGCACTGGTGCGTGGGCGAGATGGAACGACGCTACAAGCTGATGTCGGCGCTGGGCGTGCGCAACATCTCCGGCCTCAATGGCAAGATCAACGAAGCGAGGAAGGCCGGCGAGCCGATCACCAATCCCTTCACGCTGACGCCGGAAAATCCCGAGGTCATCGAGAACATGCCTTACATCGTTGTCGTCATCGACGAACTCGCCGACCTGATGATGGTGGTGGGCAAGAAGGTCGAGGAACTCATCGCGCGCCTGGCGCAGAAGGCCCGTGCTTCGGGCATACACCTGATCCTGGCGACGCAGCGGCCGAGCGTGGACGTCATCACCGGCCTGATCAAGGCCAACATCCCGACACGCATCGCCTTCCAGGTCTCGTCGAAGATCGATTCGCGCACCATCCTCGACCAGATGGGCGCCGAGGCCCTGCTCGGCCAGGGCGACATGCTCTACCTTGCGCCGGGAACCGGCTTGCCGGTGCGCGTGCATGGCGCCTTCGTCGCCGACGAGGAAGTGCATCACGTCGTCGATCACCTGAAGAAGGTCGGTCCGCCGGACTACATCGAGGGCCTGCTCGACGGCCCGGTTGGTGAAGAGGCGGAAGTCGGCGCTGGCGACACGGCGGGTGGCGATGCCGAGGCCGATCCGATGTACGACCAGGCCGTCGAGATCGTGCTGAAGACGCGCCGACCCTCGATTTCGCTGGTGCAAAGGCACTTGCGCATCGGTTACAACCGCGCCGCGCGGCTGATCGAGGCCATGGAAAAGGCAGGGCTGGTGACGCCGATGAACGGCGCCGGCGGACGCGAGGTGATCGGGCCCGGCAAGCCGGAGTGAGCAGCGCGCGCGCGGGGCTGCGATAATCCCCGCATGACCACTTTGCTTCGCGCTTTCTGCGCCCTTGCCGGCCTCTCCGTGGCCCTTCCCGCCGTGGCCGCAGGCCTGCCCCAGCTCAAGAGCTTTCTCGGTGGCGTCAAAAGCGCCAAGGGCGTTTTTACCCAGACCGTGATCACCCGGTCGGGAAAGAAGCCGCAGCAGTCCGCCGGCATCTTCGCTTTGCAGCGTCCGGGCAAGTTCCGCTGGTCTTACGAGTCGCCCTACAAGGCGCTGCTGGTCAGCGACGGCGCCAAGCTCTGGAGCTACGACCCGGACCTCAACCAGGTTGCGGTGAAGAAGCTGGGTGCCGCCTTCGGCGCCAGCCCCGCCGCGCTATTGGCGGGGCAGGATCTGGACAAGCATTTCGAGCTAAAGGAAGGGGGCGCGGCAGACGGCGTGGACTACGTCGAGGCCAGGCCCACGGGCAGTGACACGAGTTTCGAGCGAGTCAGGATTGGTTTTTCCGCCAACCGTCCGGTGAGCATGGACATCCACGACAGTTTTGGTCAGATCACGCACTTGCGATTCACCCAGATCGAGGCCAATCCGAACTTGCCGGCGAGCCTGTTCCGCTTCTCCGCCCCGGCCGGAGCCGATGTTGTCGGCGACTGACCTGTTCGCCACCGCGCCAGCGCATGCGCCGCTGGCCGAGCAGATGCGGCCGCGGACGCTCGACGAGGTGATCGGCCAGCGCCATCTGGTCGGCGAGGGCAAGCCGCTGCGCCTGGCTTTCGCCTCGGGCACGCCGCATTCGATGATCCTGTGGGGGCCGCCGGGCGTGGGCAAGACCACCCTGGCGCGACTGATGGCCGATGGCTTCGATGCCGAATTCATTGCGCTGTCGGCGGTGTTTTCCGGCGTCAAGGATATCCGCGAAGCCATGCAGCGGGCCGAGGTCATGGCCGCGCAGGGCCGACGCACCATCCTCTTCGTCGACGAGGTGCATCGCTTCAACAAGGCGCAGCAGGATGCCTTCCTGCCCTACGTCGAGCGCGGCACGGTGACCTTCATCGGCGCCACCACCGAGAATCCCTCCTTCGAGGTGAACTCCGCCCTGCTCTCGCGAGCGGCGGTGTATGTGCTGAAAAGCCTCGACGAGGCCGAGCTCGGCGAGCTGTTCGATCGCGTGCGCAGTGCGGCACTCGATGGGCTGGAATTCGACGCGGAGGCACGCGAGCGCCTGATCGGCCATGCCGACGGCGATGCGCGGCGCCTGCTCAATGTGCTGGAACAGTTGCGCACCGCGGCGACTACCGCCGATCGCCGTGTCGTCAGCGCCGACTTTCTCGAACAGACCCTGGCCGCCGACCTGCGCCGCTTCGACAAGGGCGGCGACGCCTTCTACGACCAGATCTCGGCCCTGCACAAGTCGGTGCGCGGCTCGAATCCGGATGCCGCGCTGTACTGGTTGCTGCGCATGCTCGACGGCGGTGCCGATCCGCTTTACTGCGGGCGGCGCATCGTGCGCATGGCGATCGAGGACGTCGGCCTGGCCGACCCGCGCGCCTGGGAAATCGCGCTCAATGCCTGCGCCACCTACGAGCGCCTGGGCAGTCCGGAAGGCGAGCTGGCGCTGGCCAATGCCGTGCTCTACATGGCCGTGGCGCCCAAATCGAACGCCGCCTACGTCGCCTATAATGCCGCCCGCGCCTTCGTCGCCAAGGACAAGAGCCGCGGCGTGCCGGAGCACTTGCGCAACGCGCCGACCAGGCTGATGAAGGAACTCGGCTACGGCGCCGCCTACCGCTACGCCCACGACGAAGCCGAGGCCTATGCGGCGGGCGAAAGCTACCTGCCCGACGGCATGCCTGCCGTGCAGTGGTATCAGCCGGTGGCGCGCGGCCTGGAACAGAAGATCGCCGAAAAACTCGCCCGCCTGCGCGAACTCGACGCGCAGGCGAAGAAGCCACGATAAGGAAACATCATGCTGGACATCCAACTCCTGCGCAGCAACCTCGCCGCCGTTGCGGAACGCCTCGCCACGCGCGGCGTGACACTGGACACCGCCGCCTTCGAGGCACTGGAAGCCGAACGCAAGCGCCTGCAGGTGCACACCCAGGACTTGCAGGCGAAGCGGAACACGCTCTCCAAGCAGATTGGCGTGCTCAAAGGCAAGGGCGAGGACGCCTCCGCCGTGATGGCCGAAGTGGCGGGGCTGGGCGACGCGCTCAAGGCCGGTGAAGCCGCGCTGGCGGAACTGATGCCGCGCTTCGATACCTTCCTGGAATTGATTCCCAACCTGCCGCACGAAAGCGTGCCGGTGGGCCGTGACGAAACCGGCAACGTCGAAGTGCTGCGCTGGGGCACGCCGCGCGCCATCGCCGCGCCGCGCGACCACGTCGATCTGGGCGCCGCGCTGGGCGGGCTGGATTTCGAAGCCGGGGTGAAGATTTCCGGCGCCCGCTTCACCGTGATGAAGGGCGCCATTGCGCGCCTGCATCGCGCGCTGACGCAGTTCATGCTCGATTTGCATACGACCGAGCATGGCTACACCGAGGTGTATACGCCCTACCTCGTCAATCCCGAAAGCATGTTCGGCACCGGCCAGTTGCCGAAGTTCGAGGAAGACCTGTTCGCCGTGCCGCGCAGCGACGGCAGCAAGCTCTACCTGATCCCCACCGCTGAAGTCCCCGTGACCAACATCGTGCGCGGCGAGATTCTCGCCGCCGACGCGCTGCCGCTCAAGTTCGTCGCCCACACGCCCTGCTTCCGCTCGGAAGCCGGCAGCTACGGCAAGGACACGCGCGGCATGATCCGCCAGCATCAGTTCGACAAGGTGGAACTGGTACAGATGGTGCGACCCGATCAATCATGGGACGCGCTGGAGCAGCTCACCGGCCACGCCGAGGCCGTGCTGAAGAAGCTTGAGCTGCCCTACCGCAAGGTGGCGCTATGTACGGGCGACATGGGCTTTTCGGCGGCCAAGACCTATGACCTCGAAGTCTGGCTGCCGGCGCAGAACACCTATCGCGAGATTTCCTCCTGCTCCAATTTCGAGTCCTTCCAGGCGCGGCGCATGCAGGCGCGCTTCCGCAACGAAAAGAACAAGCCCGAACTGCTGCACACCCTGAACGGCTCCGGCCTGGCGGTGGGGCGCACGCTGGTTGCCGTGCTCGAGAACTACCAGAACGAGGACGGCAGTATTACCGTGCCGACGGTGCTGCGCCCCTGGATGGGCGGCCTGGAGAAGATCAGCGCGGCCTGATGCTGGCCGGGTAGGCCGAGGCATGCGGTGCCTCGAAGCGGCACAGCACGTCGTAGTAGCTGCGGATATTCTCGACCATGATCACCGCCTCGCCGCCGCGCGCCGGTCCGCTTTTCAGCCGGGCGTAAACCTCGGGCCGGGCCAGTTGCGGCAGCACCTGCTTCATTTCGTACCAGACATCCGGATCGCGCTTGAACTTGGCGGCCATCGCGCGCGCGCCGCGAAAGTGGCCCATGCCCAGGTTGTAGGCGGATAGCGCCAGCCACAGGCGGTCCGGATAGCCGGCGGTGACGGGAACCTGCTCCACCAGTTCGGCCAGGTAGCGCGCCCCGGCGCGGATGCTTTCGCCGGCATCGAGGCGGTTCCTGACCCGCAAATAGTCGGCCGTGTCCTCGGTCAGCATCATCATGCCGCGCACGTTGGTGTAGGAGGTCGCCAGCGGGTCCCACTTCGATTCCTGGTAGGCCAGCGCGGCGATCAGGCGCCAGTCGATGCCGGTGAGGTCCTGGGCGGCATGGAAGTGACGGCGCCATTGCGGCAGCCGGGTCTTGGCATCATCGATGAAGCGGGCAATACCGGCCGAGTTGATGCGCTTGATATGGCCGAAATAGCGGTCCTGCAGCCGTGCCAGGGTGCCATCGGCGCGTGCCGCGGCAATGAAGGCGTCGGCCTTCTCGCGCAGCCGCTCCGCATCCTTGCCGCCGAAGGCCCAACCCAGTTCCAGCTTGCCCGGCAACTGCAACAGCGGGCTGGCTTCCGGGTAAAAATTCACGCCGACATCGAAATGGATATCATGGACCGTGGCCATCTCGGCCTTGTGCGCGGTAAGGCGCTCCAGGAGATCTATTTCATTGACGCCGGGCTCTTCGACCACGGTCGGCCGCGATTTTCGTTCAGGCCGCGCAAGCTGTCCGCCAGCGGCGACCCCGCGGGCACCTCGACGGTTTGTCCGGCGAGATCGTCGAGGGTCTCCGGGCCCAGCACGTCGCTGTGGCCGACGATCCACTGGCCGACGGTCCGGATCGGAATCGAGTACTGCAAGTGGCTGTTGCCGATCGGCATCGATGCCGCGAGGTGGACCCGGCCCGCCACGGCGAGGTCGTTCAGTTCGTAGGGATCGGCGGCCTTGATGAAATGCGCCTTGAGGCCGAGGCTGTGGGCAAAGGCCGTGACCAGGTCGTGTTCGAAACCGCTGACGCTGTCACCTTCGCTCTGGAAAAAGGCCGGCGCCTCGCGGATCGCCACCACCAGGCGGCCGTCGGCCTCCGGCGGATCGATGCGGCCGCAGGCGGACAGCCACAGCGGAAGCAGGCAGCAGAGCAGGCGAAGCAGCATCGACAAGGCTTTCCCTCCGTGCTGTGACCGGCCCGCGCTTCGCGGTTATAATCCGCGCCTCGCGGAGAGGTGGCAGAGTGGTCGAATGTACCTGACTCGAAATCAGGCGATGTCGCAAGGCATCCGTGGGTTCGAATCCCACCCTCTCCGCCACCCGATTTTACCCGCTGCAACCCCCCGCACCCGATTGCCCGATTCCCCCGCGTTAGCCGCCCTTGCGGCGCGATAGCGGATGCTTCGGCACGCCGGGATGGCGACCGGCGAGGGTGCCGTGCCGGCCCGGTTTGGCGGGTGACGGGGCGGGTCGGCGTGTCGCCGGCGCCGACTTCTGTCCGCGCAGCGGGGGTCTGCCGTCTCCTTGGGCAGTGGCACCCGCCGGCTGGCGGGCGGGCACCAGGTGCCGCTTGCCGGGGCCGATCAGGTCGGCGCGACCCATGCTCGTGAGGGCTTCACGCAGCAGCGGCCAGTTTTCCGGATCGTGGTAGCGCAGAAAGGCCTTCTGCAACTTGCGTTGCCGGCCGCTGCGCACCACGGCCACCTTCTCCGACTGCGGCGCCACTTTTCGCAGGGGGTTCTTTTCCGTGTGCCACATCGCCGTGGCCAGCGCCAGCGGCGTCGGCAGGAAGGTCTGCACCTGGTCGAGGCGGAAGCCGTTGCGCTTGAGCCAGAGCGCCAATTCCAGCATGTCCTCGTCGGTGGTGCCGGGGTGGCCGGCGATGAAGTAGGGGATCAGGTACTGCTCCTTGCCGGCCTCCTTCGAGAAGCGCTCGAACATCTGCTTGAAACGTTCGTAGCTGGCCATGCCCGGCTTCATCATTTTCGACAGCGGGCCCTCCTGGCTGTGTTCCGGCGCGATCTTGAGGTAGCCGCCAACGTGGTGCGACACGAGTTCCCTGACGTATTCGGGCGAGCGCACCGCGAGGTCGTAGCGCAGGCCCGAGCCGATCAGGATCTTCTTGATGCCGGGCAGGGCGCGCGCCTTGCGGTACAGGGAGACCAGCGGCGCGTGGTCGGTGCCGAGGTTTTCGCAGATGCCCGGATAGACGCAGGAAAGCCGGCGGCAGTTCTCTTCGATCTTCTTGTCCTTGCAGGCCAGGCGGTACATGTTGGCGGTCGGCCCGCCGAGGTCGGAAACCACGCCGGTGAAGCCCGGCGTCTTGTCGCGGATTTCCTCGATCTCGTGCAGGATCGAGGCTTCCGAGCGGCTCTGGATGATGCGCCCCTCGTGCTCGGTGATCGAGCAGAAGGTGCAGCCGCCGAAGCAGCCGCGCATGATGTTGACCGAGAAGCGGATCATTTCCCAGGCCGGCATCTTCGCCGTGCCGTAGGACGGATGCGGCGCGCGCGCGTAGGGCAGGCCATAGACGTGGTCCATCTCTTCCGTGCTCAGCGGGATTGGCGGCGGATTCAGCCACAAGTCACGCAAACTCGCGCGCTCGCCGTATCCCTGCACCAGCGCGCGCGCGTTGCCGGGATTGGATTCGAGGTGGAAGACGCGGGAGGCATGGGCGTAGAGCACCGGGTCGTCCTTCACCAGTTCGTAGGATGGCAGGCGCACGACGGTGAGCGCGCGGGCGTCCTTCCTGGCGGCGAGGCGCTCGGCACGGCTGAGAACACGCACGGTCGCCGTATCGCCGGCGCCGACTTTCATGAGCTTCTCTTCCATCGCGTACGGATCGGGATGCGCATGCACCGCGCCGGGCGTGTCCAGCGTCGTCGAATCCGCCTCGACCCAATCCGGCGTCGGCCGCCAGCCGCGCGGCGCCATGAAGGCCGTGCCGCGCAGGTCGCGGATGCTTTCGATTTTCTCGCCTCGGGCGAGCCGGTGCGAGAGTTCGACCAGCGCGCGTTCGGCATTGCCGAAGACCAGCAGGTCGGCCTTGCTGTCGGGCAGCACCGAGCGGCGCACGGTGTCGCTCCAGTAGTCGTAGTGGGCAATGCGGCGCAAGCTCGCCTCGATGCTGCCGATCACGACATTGGCTTCGGGAAAGGCCTCGCGGGCGCGCTGGGCGTAGACCACCACGGCGCGGTCCGGGCGCTTGTTCGGCTCGGCATTTGGCGTGTAGGCATCGTCGGAGCGGATCTTGCGGTCCGCCGTGTAGCGATTGACCATCGAATCCATGTTGCCGGCGGTAATGCCGAAGAACAATGCCGGCGCGCCCAGGCGCGGAAGGCCTCGGCCGATTGCCAGTCGGGCTGGCTGATGATGCCGACGCGAAAGCCCTGCGCTTCGAGCAGGCGTCCGACCAGCGCCATGCCGAAGCTGGGGTGGTCGATGTAGGCGTCGCCGGTGACCAGGATGATGTCGCACTGGTCCCAGCCCAGCGCCTGCATTTCCGCGCGCGACATCGGCAGGAAGGGTGCCGTGCCGAAGCGTTTGGCCCAATGCGGGCGCCAGGAAGTCAGCGGCTTCGCCGCGACGGCGTTCATGCGGGGTTCGCCTAAGCCGCGCGGATGCGGCTTTGCGACGGCACGTGCCGGGCCAGGAAATCCATCTGGTCGGCAAGGATGTTGCGATTGCAAAGGATCAGGTACTCGGCCTTGTTCGGCACGTAGGGCGCATAGACCAGTTGCATGCGCGCCTGTTCCGGCGTGCGCCCGCTCTTGGTCTGGTTGCAATGGCGGCAGGCGGTGACCACGTTCATCCAGGTATCCCGCCCGCCCTGCGACACCGGCACGATGTGGTCGCGGGTCAGGCGCTGGCCGGAGAACTCCTTGGCGCAGTATGCGCAGATGTGGCGGTCGCGGTGGAACAGCTCGCGGTTGGACAGGGGCGGCACCGGGTGCAGCGACTTGCCGGACAGTGCCTTGCCGCGGATGGCGATGATGCTGCTGGTGGCCAGCTCGGATCGCTCGCCGGTGACGCGGTTGGTGCCGCCATGGAAGATGAACTGCGTGTCGCCCGCGTCCCAGGCGACCAGATCCCGCGCCACATACACGCAGGCATGCTGCCAGCTTACCCAGCGATGCGGAACACCATGCTGGTCAAGGGTCAGGATCAACGGATGGCGGCTCATCTCTATAAAATCCTCTAACGGGGCGAATCTAGCAGACCATTGTGAACTTTCAAAGTACGGATAGGGAGGCTTTTGCGACGCGACGGCTCGGTTTTGCCGTCGCGGCCTCGCTGCTGCTGCATGTCCTCTTGCTCTGGCCGGCGCCTTTGCGCTCTCCCGACCGCGAAGCGCCGGGGACCTTGCATGCCACCATGCGCTCGCGCCAACCGGACGCCATGCCGCTGCCTGCCAAAACCGCGCCGCCTCGCGCCGTGGCATCGGCGCCGACTCCCGCGTCGCCGCCGCCAGCAGCCCCTGTTTTGACGTTTGAGTCTCAAGCACGGGTTTCGGTTCCTCCCGCACCGGCGGCACCCGCGGCAGCCCCGGCACAGGCCGGCCCCGTGGCGGCATCACCGAATCCCGTCGCTGCGTCCGGTTCAAGCGTGGCGGCGGCCAGCCCAGCGGCGGCACCCGCGCTCGCGGTTCCGGCGTACGCGGTCGATGCGCTCGACGGACTGCGCGGCTATCGTCTCGCCGTGGCCGGCCAGGCGCGGCGCTTCAAGCGCTACCCGGCGGACGCAAGGGCGTCGGGCCGAACAGGCAGCACCGAAGTGCGTCTGGAAGTCGGCGGTGACGGCACGCCGCGTCCGGCGACGGTATCGCGCTCCAGCGGCCACGACTCGCTGGATCGCGCCGCGCTGGCCATGATCGACGCCGGGGCCGCCCGTGCGCGCCTGCCCGACAGCCTGCGCGGACGTGACTTTGCAGTGCTGCTGCCGGTGGTGTTCAGTCTCGACGACGAATAAGGCCGTGTCAGCGCGGTGGCGGCGCGATCAGGTCTTCGCCATGGAAGCGAAAGCTGCCCTCGCGGCGGTCGGCGAAAAAGTGCCGCAGGGTGATGGCGATGGTGCGAAACGCGATCTCGCCCCAGGGAATCTCGTCCTCGCTGAACAGGCGCAGTTCGAGCGTCTCCGCGCCGGGCGCGAAATCCAGGTCGAGCAGGCGCGAGCGGTAGATGACATGCACCTGGTGGATGTGCGGCACGCTGATCATCGTGTACATCTCGCCGAGTTCGACGCGGGCGCAGGCTTCTTCGAGGGTTTCCCGCGCGGCGGCTTGGGCCACGGTCTCGCCGTTCTCCATGAAGCCGGCCGGCAGCGTCCATTTGCCATGACGCGGCTCGATGGCGCGGCGGCACAGGAGGATGCGGTCTTCCCACTCGGGCAGGGCGCCCACCACCAGACGCGGATTGCGGTAGTGGATCACGCCGCAAGCGTCGCAGACGTGGCGTTGCAGGCTGTCACCCGCCGGTATGCGCAGGCTTACCGGGCCGCCGCAAACGCCGCAATAGTTCATCGCCGGATCCATGCGCCGATTCTAGCGTGAGCGGTGTGCCGCCGCGATTGCCGCGCCGCATGAAATGGTGATATAAGCCTTTCCACCGCAAAACACAGGCAGCAGGCATCCATCATGTCGAACACTCTGGTCGCCCGGCGCATCGACGAAATCAAGGCCATGGACGAGTTTCCGCTGCCCAAGGGTCCGGCCCTGGCATTGATACGCCTGACGCAGCGCGAATTCGTTTCGCTGGCCGTTGTCGCCCATGCCATCAAGGCGGATCCGACCTTCGCCGTGCGCGCGATCAAGGTGGCCAATGGCATCGCCGGCGCCGACCACGGGCCGGTGGTCTCGCTGCGCGACGCGGTGGATGTTCTCGGCGTACCGCCGGTGCGCTCGCTGGCGATGGGTTTCTCGCTGCTGGAGAATTATCGCGGCGAGCCGTGCCACGGCTTTGACGGCACGCGTTTCTGGGCCCGCTCGCTGGCGCGCGCCGTGGCGCTGCAACTCCTGGTTGCCAGCCGTCCGGATTTGCCACGGGCGGAAGCGTTCAGCGTCGGCCTCCTGTCGCGCCTCGGCGAACTGGTGCTGGCGACGGTGTTTCCCCAAGCCTTCTCCAGCCTGCCGCAACGCCGCGAGGCCGAAGGCAACATCGCGCGGATGGAGCGGGAACTGATGGGCTGCGACGCGGCATCGCTCTCGGCTGCCATCCTGCTTGAGTACAACCTGTCCGAAATCTACGCCGACGCGGTCGAATCGCTGGACGGCTCCACCGCGCCCGACGGCGCGCCGGGCGCCGATCCGAAACCGCGCCAGCTCCTGCGCCTGGCCGATCACATTGGCAAGATCTGCGTGGCCCCCGAGGCAAGTTGGCGCGCGATGATGCCGGCCTTGTTTGAAATGGGCGAGGCGCTGTCCCTGGATGCCACCGAACTCATCGCGCTATGCCATCGCGCGGCCCACGAATGGCGCGAATGGGGCGCCAGTCTGGCGCTGGACACCGGACCCATGCCGCGCTTCGAGCAAATCGAATTGACGCCGCTGCCCGCCGTTGCCGCCGCCCTCGTCATGGAGGCGCCGCTGGCGACAACGGCGGAGCCGGAAACGTCCGCGCATTCCGCCGCCGCGATTTCGTCGACAACTTCGCTAGCCGTCCCCGCAGCCGCGCCGACCGTCGCCGGGCCGTCATCGCCCGCCCCGGCCGCCGCCGGGCGCGCCGACGCGCTGCACATTCTGTTGGTCGGCGACGAGGCGCGCGTGCGACGGCCGCTGCGCGCGCAACTGACGGCCGCCGGCCACCGCCTGGTGGAGGTGGACGATGGCCGTCAGGGGCTGGCCACGGCGATCGAACTGCAGCCGCAGGTGGTGTTGGTCGATGCCGCCGCGGCCGAGCTCGACGGCATCGAACTGGTGCGCACCCTGCGCCAGTTCAAGGCCGGGCGCGGCATCCATGCCCTGTTGCTGGGCGACCCGTCCGACGAAGAGCAACTGGTGCGCGCCTTCGAGGCCGGTGCCGATGGATTCCTGGCCCTGCCGCCCTCGCCGCGCGTGTTGGCGGCGCATCTCCTGGCCGGGTTGCGCGTGGCCGGACTGCGGGAGGACCTGCGCCGAGACCAGGAGGAATTGCGCCGCGTCTCCGCCGAGTTGTCCGCCAGCAACCAGAAGCTGCGGGAAGCGGGCATGATGGATATGCTTACGGGATGCCCGAATCGCCGCTATGCGATGGATCGCATCCACCAGGAGTGGGCGATGGCCGTGCGCACCGAGCGCCCGCTGGCCTGCATGGTGGTGGATATGGACAACCTCAAGCAGATCAACGACCACCATGGCCACGAGGCCGGCGACCGGGCCTTGAAGCTGGTCGCCAGCGCCTTCAAGGGCGAGATGCGCGCGCAGGAAGTGCTGGCGCGCAGTGGCGGCGACGAATTCATCGTGATCTGTCCGGATACCTCGCTTGGCGCCGCCCTGGCGTGTGCCGAACGCATGCGCGCGGCGGCGGCGGCGCAGCCCATTGTCGGTGGTGCGCTGCCGGTGCATACCAGCGTCAGCATCGGTGTGGCGGTGCGCGATTCGAGCACGGCGGACCCGGAGGCTCTGATCCGCCTGGCGGACCAGAGCGCCTATCTGGCCAAGCGCGACCGCAACGCGGTGGCGACGATGCAGACGGAGCACCCTTCGCGGCCTCCTGCCTAGCGGCGCAAGGCTTGCGCCACGATGGCGCGGCCGGCCGGTGCCGGTTCATGGGGCGGAAAATTCGAATTTCCGCTTTAAAAATCATACCGATAAATCAATTTTGTAATGTTTTTTCTTACAAGGTTGGCGTATCTAATTCTTACAATAGATTGGTTTTTCCCTTGATTTCTTTCTTGTCATCACCCGTGTGATCATGCATCTGCCGGGATTCGGGCTCCAGTCCGGATTCGAACGGCGATCTCAAGGAGTGAAAGATGAAATCGACCGACACCTACAACGACATAAAGGAAGTCAATCTCTCATACCTGATGCTGGCTCAGAACATGGTGCGCTCGGATCGCGAAGCCGCCATTTTCCGCCTCGGCATCAGCGAGGAGATTGCCGACGTGCTGGCCCGCCTCACCCCGGGGCAAGTCCTCAAGATGGCCAGCTCCGACATGCTGCTGTGCAACTTCCGTTTCGACGACACCCTGTTGCTTGACCTGCTCGCCAACCACGAGCGCGATCGCGGCGTCGGCCACCTGCATGCGGCTATCCTCGCCGCCGGTCGCCCTGTCGCCACGCTGGCCTGATTTTCGGGCCGTCAATCCAACAAGCAACGTCTGACGACGGGGGTAGCCATGCGCAATAAATCCGTAATCATCGAGGCCAAGGACATCGGCCTCGCCATCGAACTCATCGAACTCGGCGCCCGCCTGCAATTGCTGGAGGCGGAGACAAACCTCTCGCGCGAGCGCCTGCTCAAGCTCTACAAGGAGGTCCGCCACGAGTCGCCGCCCAAGGGCATGCTGCCCTTCTCGACCGACTGGTTCATGACCTGGCAGCCGAACATCCATGCCTCGCTGTTCATGGCCTACTACCGCTTCCTCAAGTCGCACACCCAGCTCGCCGGCCTGGAGCTGATCATCAAGGCCTACCGCATGTATCTCGACCAGATCAAGCGCGGCGGCATGGAGACGGTGCTCTCGCTGACGCGGGCCTGGACCATGGTGCGCTTCTTTGACGCCAACATGCTGCAGATGGCCAGTTGTCGCGAATGCGGCGGCGATTTTGTCGCCCACGCCTACGATCCTGTCAAGGGCTATGTCTGCGGCCTGTGCCACATGCCGGCACGCGCCGGCAAGACGCGGCGCGCGGCCGAAGCCGCCGCCAGCGCGGCGCTCGCCGAAGCCTGAGGCTTTCGGCCTGATCCGTTAGGCGCTCCCGGCGGTTTCCCGCCCGGAGCGCCTTTTTGTCGCCGTGTCGCCGGCGCCGACTTCTGGGCAAATGTCGGCGACGATTAGAATCCGGGTTTGCTCAATCCGGATTCCTCCCCATGTGGTTTCGCAATCTCCAGATCTTTCGCCTGGGTTCTGACTGGGCCTACACCACCGAAGCGCTTGCCCAGGCCCTGCAGACCGGCATCTTCCAGGGCTGCGGCGCCGCCGACCGCACGGCGCGCGGCTGGGTGCCGCCACGCGGCGAGGAAGGCGAGCTGGTATTCAGCGTCGCCCGTCAGCAACTGATCGCGCTCGGCGTCGAACAAAAGCTGCTGCCGGCCTCGGTGGTGCGCCAGTATGCCCAGGCCAAGCTCGAACAGATCGAGGCGGCGCAGGGTTACAAGCCCGGACGCAAGCAGCGCCGCGAAATTACCGACCAGGTCGAAACCGAACTGCTGCCGCGCGCCTTCGTCAAGCGCGGGCTGACCTACGTCTGGATCGATCCGGTGAATCGCTGGCTGCTGGTCGATGCCTCGTCGCCGGCGCGTGCCGACGAGGTCATGGAGCAGCTCAAGCTCTCGCTCGGCGAACTGCCGCTGACCCTGGTCAAGACCCAGGTGGCGCCGGCCACGGCGATGACGCAATGGCTGGCCGCCGGTGAAGCCCCGGGCCGCTTCAGCATCGACCGCGATTGCGAGTTGCAGGCGGCGGCCGACGAACGCCCGGCGGTGCGCTATGTGCGCCACAGCCTCGACAGCGAGGAAGTGCGCAACCATATCGCCAATGGCAAGTCGGCCACGCGCCTGGCGCTGACCTGGAATGACCGGGTCTCCTTCGTCCTTACCGAGCAGATGCAGGTCAAGAAAGTCAGCTTCCTCGACATCATCAAGGAAGATGCCGAACGCCAGGCGGAAAACGCCGACGACCTGTTCGCCGCCAATTTCACGCTGATGTCCGGCGAGCTTGCGCAGTTGCTGGCCCACCTCGTCGAGGCCTTGGGCGGCGAGGGCGAGTAGGCTCATGCGTGCGCTGCTCGCCGCCTTGCTGCTGGTCCTGTCGCTACCCGCGACGGCGGCGGAAGGCGTCGACGTCGGCAAGCCCTCGGCGGTGCGCAACCTGGTGCCGGCCGGCGCGCTGGAAAAGCAGGCGGCGCAGGAATACGAACAACTCAAGCGCCAGGCGGCATCGAAGCAGGCCCTGGGGCCGGACGATCATCCGCAGGTCAGGCGCCTGCGCGCCATCGCCGCGCGCATGATCCCCTACGTCGGCCGATTCCATCCGCGCGCCGCGCAATGGAAGTGGGAAGTCAACCTGATCGGCTCGAAGCAGATCAATGCCTTTTGCATGCCCGGGGGCAAGATCGCCTTCTATACCGGTATCCTCGACACGCTCAAGCTCACCGACGACGAAGTGGCGATGGTGATGGGCCATGAGATCGCCCACGCCCTGCGCGAGCACGCCCGCGAGCGCGTGGCCAAGAGCCAGATCACCCAATTGGGCGCCAACCTGCTCGGCGAGCTGGTCGGCGGCGGACGTTACGCGGGCGCCTTCCAGCTCGGCGGCAACCTGCTGTCGCTGAAGTTCTCGCGCGACGACGAATCGGAAGCCGACGTGGTCGGGCTGGATCTCGCGGCGCGCGCCGGTTTCGATCCGCGCGCGGGCGTCACGCTATGGCAGAAGATGACGGCGGCCAATTCAAAAGCGCCGCTGGAATTTCTTTCCACCCATCCGGCGGGCAACAACCGCATCAAGGAAATCGAAAAGCACCTGCCCGAAGTGATGCCGCTTTACCAGCAGGCACGGACGAGTTCGACCGCGCGTTGATTCAGGCGGCTTCGCCAGGTGGGCTGGTGGCCGCGGCGTAGGCGCGTTGCATTTCGCGCAGGCGCCGGTTGTCGCCGAGCAAGTGGCGTACGTGTTCCATCCAGGGCTCGGTGTGGCGGCGGATCTCGGCATCATCGTCGAGGATGCGTTCGATCAATCGTCGACGCCGGTCCAGATCGGCGACCGGCGCGCCGGTTTCGGCGGGCAGGGTCATCAGCGCGTCGCGCAGCCGGGCAACTCCGGATTCCAGCTCGATCAACCGCAGCCAGTCGCCGGCGCGCGCGGCTTCGACCATGACCGATGAGATACGGCTCATTTCTTCGTAGATTTCGACCTGGCGTGACATGGCGCTTATCCTAGCGGTCCGCGAGACCGCCGTTTTCGCAAGCTGGAAGGGGTTCTTCGGCCTATTTGACGGCGCCGCGCGGCAAGCGCCCGAGGATGCGGAGAAAGGCCGGAAACGGCCGTCAAATCAGCCATTGCCGGGCCAACCTTGAAGCTCAGGCGGGGGCCGGCTGGCGGGCGTCGAGCTTGCGTTCGTCGATCGGGAAATGGCAAACCGCCGCGACCACGCCGAGCAGGATGCAGATGCCCCAGATGGTGTTGTAGGAGCCGGTGGCGTCGAACAGCTTGCCGCCCAGCCAGACGCCGAGGAAGCTGCCGACCTGGTGGCTGAAGAACACCAGCCCGGAAAGCATGCCGAGGAAGCGCACGCCGAACACCTGGGCGACGATGGCATTGGTCAGCGGCACCGTGGACAGCCAGAGCAGGCCCATGGTGGCGGCGAAGACATAGGCGGTGAGCGGCGTCAGCGGCAGCCAGAGGAAAAGCGAGATCGCCACGCTGCGCGAGAAATAGATCGCCGCCAGCAGGTGGCGCTTCGGGTAGCGGTTGCCCAACTGCCCGGCACTGTAGCTGCCGAAGACGTTGAACAGGCCGATCAGCGCCAGCGAGGTCATGCCCACCTCCGGGCCGAGGCCCTTGTCGAGCAGGTAGGTGGGGAAATGCACGCCGATGAACACCACCTGGAAGCCGCAGACGAAATAGCCGATGTTGAGCAGCAGGTAGCCCTTCTCGCGCATGGCTTCGCGCAGCGCCTCGCCGCCGGTCTGGCCGCGCGTGGCGGCCATCGCCGCAAGGCCCTGCGTCAGCGCGCTGCCCAGCGGCATGATCAGCAGCGCCGCGGCGGAGAAAATCAGCAGCGTGCCGAACCAGCCCATGCCGCCGATCAGTTGCGATGCCACCGGGATCATCAGGAACTGGCCGAAGGAGCCGGCCGCGGCGACCACACCCATGGACCAGGCGCGGCGCGACTCCGGCACCAGGGCGCCGAGTGCGGCGAAGACCACGCTGTAGGTGCAGCCGCTTTGCGCGGCGCCGATCAAGAGGCCGGCGCTGGCGGCCAGCCCGGTGCCGGTGCTGGCGTAGGCCATGCCCAGCAGGCCCAGCGCATACATGGCGCTGGCGCCCCACAGCACGCGGCGCGCGCCGTAACGGTCGGCGAGGAAGCCGGCGAAGGGCTGGGTCGCGCCCCACATCAGGTTCTGCAAGGCCAGCGCGAAGGAGAACACCTCGCGGTTCCACTGGTGCTCCATGCTCATCGGCGTCAGGAACAGGCCGAAGGTATGACGAATACCCATCGCCACGCAGACGATCAGCGCGGCGAAGGCAAGGACGGCGGCGACGGAGCGCCGAGGGCTGGGGGCGGTGACGGTCATGGTGAAGCCGATGCTAACATCTGCGCTCTTTCACGAATTCCATGACATGAACAAGGCTTTTGTCAAAGAGTCCGAGGACGCCGACGAGGACGAAGCGCCCGACGCCCAGCTTCCCGCCGGCACGCGCAACTACATGACCAAGCGCGGTCACGCGCAGATTCGCGCCGAATTCGAGCATCTGGTCAAGGTCGAGCGCCCGGCCATCGTCCAGGTCGTGTCCTGGGCGGCCGGCAACGGCGACCGCTCGGAAAACGGCGACTACATCTACGGCAAGAAACGACTGCGGGAAATCGACCGGCGCATCCGCTTCCTGACCAAGCGCCTGGAAACCGCGGTGGTCGTTGATCCGGCGGAACAGCGGAATGTCGATCAGGTATTTTTCGCCGCCACGGTGACGGTGTGCGACCCGGACGGTAACGAAGCCACCTACCAGATCGTCGGCATCGACGAGGCCAATGCCAGCCAGGGCATGATCAGTTGGATCTCACCGCTGGCGCGCGCCCTGCTTAAGGCGCGCGAAGGCGATAGGGTGCGCTTCGACAGCCCGGGGGGCTTGCGCGAGCTGGACATCATCGAAGTGCGCTACGAATAAGGCTGGCCCGCGCGTCGACTCCGAACCGGCCCCATGGCCCGCTTCGCCAATCCGCGAGCAACTTCTCAAGCGGCCGTCAGACCCAGCATGCCCCTGGCCTCGACCGGGCTGGCGAGCTCGCGCCCGGCGCGGCGCGCGCATTGCGCGAGCGCCTCGATCAGCGCGCCGTTGCCGCCCGCGCGGCTGCCATCGGGCAGGTAGAAGCTATCTTCGAGGCCCGTGCGCAGCATGCCGCCGAGTTCCGCCGTGCGCTGGTGAAGTGGCCAGATTTCGGCGCGGCCGATCAGCGTGGTCTGCCAATGCGAACCCGGTTCGATCCAGCGCAGCAGCAAGGCCAGGAGGTCGGCATCGACCGGCATGCCCGAGGCCACGCCCATGACGAAGTTGTATTCGGCGTGATTCGCCATGCCCGCTTTGCGATACATGGCGACCGAGCGCACGATGCCGACATCGAAGCATTCGAATTCCGGTTGCGTGCCGGTCTCATGCATCACATCGAGAAAGGCCTGCACCTTCTCCACCGGGTTGTCGAACACCATCGGCGGCCAGGCCCAGCGTCCGTCGTCCTTCAGCTTCAGGTAGTTCAGCGTGCCGGCGTTGCAGGCCGGCGATCTCGGGCTTGACGCGGCGGATGCAGGCGGCGGGGCCAGAAATGTCGGGGCCGATGACGCCGGTGGTGAGGTTGATGATGACGCCGGGGCAGGCGGCGCGGATGGCGTCCACGATGGTGGCGGCGACTTCCGGGTCCCAGGACGGCAGGTGGCCCTTGCCCGGAACCTGCTGGCGCAGATGCACATGCATGATGCTGGCGCCGGCATTGAAGGCCTCGCGCGCCGAGACGGCCATCTGCTGCGGCGTTACCGGCACCGGGTGCTGCTGCGGGTCGGTCAGCACGCCGGTCAGGGCGCAGGTCAGGATGGCTTTGTCATGGGCAGGCATGGGTGGTCCTCGATGTCCAGTTCCATCAGTATCGCGCCGGCCTCGACTTGGGTGCCGGCCAGTACGCGCACAGCGGCGATGATCCCGGCGGCGCCGGCGGTGACGCGCATTTCCATTTTCATGGCTTCGATCACGGCCAGCGTCTGCCCCGCGACCACCGTATCGCCGGCGCCGACTTCCAGGCGGGCGACGGTGCCGGCGACGCTGGCGCGGGCGATGGCCGGGTCGTTGCGGGTCTCGGCGGCCGGCAGCGGCGAGGCCTCGCGGAAGACGAAAACCGCCGCGTCGCGCGCGAGGTGGAGCGTGTCGCCGTCGCGATGCAGGGTTGCGTGGCGGGTGATGCCGTCGTGGGTGTACCGCTGGCGGCCGTCCTTGGCGGAGTGCAACAGCACCGGGATCGCCGTACCATCAGCGCCGACTCTTACGGTCCGCGTCTCTCCACCGCAACTCAGCGTCAAGTCGAACAACGCCACACTGCTCGGGCGCCAGCCTATGGGTCCGGCAAACACAGCGGCGGCCACTTGCCAGTCAGCCTCCGTCGGCTGCGGAGCTTGCAGGATGGGCTCGTCATTGGACGACCATTCATCGAGCAGCGCCGTGCGCATCGCGGCGCCGCGAAAGCGCGCGTGATCGAGCAGGTCGCGCAGGAAGCGGCCGTTGTTCGCCACGCCCAGCAGCGGCGCATCTTCGAGTGCCGCAATCAAGCGCCGGATGGCATCGTCGCGGTCGCGGCCATGGGCGATCATTTTCGCCAGCATCGGGTCGTAATACGGCGTCACCGTGCCGCCTTCGCTGATGCCGGCATCGATGCGCACGCCTTGCCGCAGCCCGTCCTTGGGACGGAAGTGCAGCACGGTGCCGGTCTGCGGCGCGAAGTGGGCGTAGGGGTCCTCGGCATACAGGCGCGCCTCGATGGCGTGGCCTTCGAAGCGGATCTGTTCCTGGTGCAGCGGCAGGGCTTCGCCGGCGGCGACACGGAACTGCCATTCGACGAGGTCCAGCCCGGTGACCATTTCGGTGACCGGATGCTCGACCTGTAGCCGCGTGTTCATTTCCAGGAAGTAGTGCCTGAGTTGGGCATCGACGATGAACTCCACCGTGCCCGCGCCGCGATAACCCACCGCAAGCGCGGCGGCGACGGCATCGCGGCCCATGGTTTCGCGCATGTCTGGCGTGACGATGGGCGAGGGCGCCTCCTCGATCACCTTCTGCCGCCGACGCTGGGAGGTGCAATCGCGCTCGCCCAGATGCACGGCATTGCCGTGGGCATCGGCGAAGACCTGGATCTCGATGTGACGTGCGTTGGCGATCAGCCGTTCAAGCATCAGCGCCGCATCGCCGAATGCCGCCTGCGCTTCGCGCCGTGCGCCGGCGAGGGCCTCGGGCAATTCGGCAGTGGAACGCGCAAGGCGCATGCCGCGTCCGCCGCCACCGGCGACCGCCTTGACCAGCAGCGGGAAGCCCAGTGTTTCGGCTTCGATCGTCAGGCATTCGTCGCTTGGGTTGTCGCCGAGATAGCCGGGCACGGTCGGCACCCCGGCGGCGACCATGCGGCGCTTGGCGCCGGCTTTGTCGCCCATGGTGGCGATGGCCTCGGGCGGCGGGCCGATGAACACCAGCCCGGCATCGGCGCAGGCTTTGGCGAAGGCGGCGTTCTCGCTGAGGAAGCCGTAACCGGGATGGACGGCATCGGCGCCCGTGCGCCGCGCGGCATCAAGGATCGCCTCAATGTTCAGGTAGGACTCGGCGGCCGGCGCAGGACCGATGCGCACCGCCTCGTCGGCCATCGCCGCATGCGGGGCTGCGGTGTCGGCGTCCGAATACACGGCGACCGTGCGATAGCCCAGCGTGCGCGCCGTGCGCATCACGCGGCAGGCGATCTCGCCACGATTCGCAACGAGTATTTTGCTGAAGCTCATGGACGCGGCAGCGTGCCTTCCAGCTTGCAGATGATGCCCAGCATCACTTCGTCGGCGCCGCCGCCGATCGACACCAGGCGTCCGTCGCGCCAGGCGCGCGAGACCGGGTTGTCCCAGGTGTAGCCCATGCCGCCCCAGTACTGCAGGCAGGCATCCGCCACTTCGCGGTCTAGCCGGCCGCACTTCAGCTTGGCCATTGATGCGAGCCGTGTCACATCCTTGCCGCCGATGTACTCCTCGACGGCGCGCCAGGTCAGGGCGCGCAGGGCCTCGACCTCGGTGCGCAACTCGGCGAGACGGAAATGCACCACCTGGTTGTCGAGGATGGCCTTGCCGAAGGCCTGGCGCTCGCGCGTGTAGGCGATGGTCTGGTCGATGGTGTTGTCCATCATGCGCAGGCTGCTGGCGGCGCCCCACAGGCGTTCCTCCTGGAACTGCAGCATCTGGTAGGTGAAGCCCATGCCTTCCTGGCCGATGACATTGCGCTGCGGCACGCGCACCTCGTCGAAGAAGATTTGCGCCGTGTCGGAGGCATCCATGCCGATCTTGATGATCTTCTGCCGGCTGATGCCGGGTGAATCCATCGGCACCATGATCAGCGACTTGTTGCGGTGGGGGCCGCCCTCGGCCGAGGTATTGGCGAGCAGGCAGCACCAGTCGGCCTGCATGCCGTTGGTGATCCACATCTTGCTGCCGTTGATCACGTAGTCGCCGCCATCCTTGCGCGCCGTGGTCTTCACTGCGGCGACGTCGGAGCCGCCGCCGGGCTCGGAGACGCCGATGCAGCCGACCATTTCGCCGGCGATGGCCGGGGCGAGGAACTCGCGCTTCAGTTCGTCGCTGCCGAAACGCGCCAATGCGGGGGTGCACATGTCGGTCTGCACGCCGATGGCCATCGGCACGCCGCCGCAGGCGCATTCGCCCAACGCTTCGGCCATCACCATCGAATAAGAGAAGTCCAGCCCCTGGCCGCCGTAGGCCGGGTCGTACTTGAGCCCGAGCAGGCCCAGTTCGCCGAGCTTCCTGAATACCTCGTGCGAGGGAAACTGCTCGGCGGCCTCCCACTCGGCGACATGCGGATTGAGTTGCTCGCTCACGAAGCGCAGCACGGTGTCGGCAAGCTGGCGGTGTTCGGTGCTGAGTTGCATGGAGCTTCCTTTCTAGAAGCGGGCGACGCCAAAGCTGTTGGGTCGCAGGGTACGCGCCTCGCCTTCGGCGCAGACGTCGAGGCAGAGGCCGAGGATGCGGCGGGTGTCGCGCGGGTCGATGATGCCGTCGTCCCACAGCCGGGCGGTGGCGAACAGCGCCGTGGATTCGGCATCGAGGCGGCGGCGCAGGCCTTCGCTCATGGCCGCCAGCGCCGCTTCGTTGGCCGGCTGGCCGGCGCGTTCGAGCTTGGCGCGGCCGACGATTTCCATGACCTTGGCGGCCTGCGCCGCACCCATCACGGCGGTGCGCGCCGAGGGCCAGGCGAAGATGAAGCGCGGATCGAAGCCGCGCCCGCACATGCCGTAGTTGCCGGCGCCAAACGACCCGCCGAGCACCACGGTGAGCTTGGGCACGCGCGCATTGGCCACGGCCTGGATCATCTTCGAGCCGTGCTTGATGGCGCCGGCGCGCTCCGCCGCCGCGCCGACCATGTAGCCCGTGGTGTTCTGCAGGAAGACCAGGGGCGTTGCGCTCTGGTCGCAGAGCTGGATGAACTGCGCGGCCTTGGTCGAGCCGGTGGGCTGGATCGGCCCGTTGTTGCCGAGAATGCCGACGGCGTGGCCGTGCAGTCGCGCGTGGCCGCAGATCGTGTCGGGCGCATAGCCGGCCTTGAATTCGAGGAAATCGGACGCATCGACGAGGCGGGCGATGACTTCGCGCACGTCATAGGGTTCGCGGTCGTCGGCGGGAACGAGGCCGAGGAGTTCGTCGGTCGGAAAGCGCGGTGGTACAAGAGTCGGCGCTGGTGGTACGCCGATCCAGTTGAGCTTGTCCATCACCTCGCGCGCCGTGGCGATGGCGTGGGCGTCGTTCTCGCAGAGGTATTCGCCCAGGCCCGTGACATTGGCGTGGGTCTCGGCGCCGCCCAGCGTCTCTTCGTCGCTGTCCTCGCCGATCGCGGCCTTGACCAGCGGCGGGCCGGCGAGATATATGCTCGAGCGTCCGCGCACCAGGATCACATAGTCCGACAGGCCCGGCAGGTAGGCGCCGCCGGCGGTCGAGGCGCCATGCACCACGGCGATCTGCGGAATGCCGGCGGCGGAGAGCCGGGCCTGGTTGGCGAAGCTGCGCCCGCCCTCGATGAAGATTTCGGCCTGGTAGAGCAGGTTGGCGCCGCCGCTTTCGACGAGATAGATCAGCGGCAGCCGGTTGTCGCGCGCCATTTCCTGGGCGCGCAGGCTCTTTTTCAGGCCCATCGGCGGGATGGTGCCGCCCTTGATCGCGCTGTCGCTGGCCAGCACCACGCAGCGCTTGCCGGCCACCGTGCCGATGCCGATGATGGAGCCGCCGCCGAGCACCGACGTGTCGCCGTCGTCGTCGTGCATGCCGAGCCCGGCCAGCGTGGAGAACTCGACGAAGTCGCTGCCGCGGTCGATCAGGCGCGCCACGCGCTCGCGCGGCAGCAACTGGCCGCGCTTCTCGAACTTGTCGCGCCTGGAGGCTGATTCTTCGCGCACCTTCTGCTCCAGCGCGCGGACCTCGGCCAGGCGCTCGGCCATGCGCCCTGCGTTGGCGGCGAAGGCGGGCGAGGCGGTGTCGATCAGGGACTCAATGACGGGCATCAGTCCTCCTTCAGCACGTCGGGCGTGACGCTGCGATGGAAGCCGTCGAAGGCCGCGGAACGCCCGTGGTCGGCGATGGGGAACAGCGGCGTGTCGAGCGGCGCACCGCCGTCGATGGCGAGCGTGACGCCGGTGATGAAGGCGGCGCCGGGCGAGAGCAGGAAACAGATGGCCGCGCTGACTTCGGATTCGGTGCCCAGCCGCCGCAGCGGCACATGGCGTTTGAGCCTGGGGATCATCTCCCGTACCGGACCCTTGTAGGTGTCCATGCCCGAGGACGCGATCCAGCCCGGCGCCACGGCATTCACGCGCACGCCGCTGGCCGCCCATTCGACGGCCGCCGTCTTGGTCAGGTTGGCCATGCCGGCGCGCGCGGCACCGGAATGGCCCATGCCGGGCATGCCCTTCCACATGTCGGCCGTCATGTTCACGATGGCGCCGCCGTGGGCCTGCAGGGACTGCAAGTACAGCTCGCGCATCATCAGGAAGCCGCCGGTCAGGTTGCTGGCCATAACGGTCTCGAAGCCCTTCTTGCCGATGGCCATCAGCGGCGCCGGGAACTGGCCGCCGGCATTGTTCACCAGGCCGTGGATGCGCCCGTGCCGGGCGACCGCGGCATGGACCGCGCTGTTGACGGCTTCCTCGACGCGGATGTCGAAGGCGGAAACCTCGGCGCGGCCGCCGTCCTCGGCGATTTCCGCGGCAACCCTGTGCAGCTTGTCTTCGGTGCGCCCGGTGAGGATGACGGTGGCGCCGAGCGCCGCCAGTTCGTGGGCGACGCAACGGCCGATGCCGCTGCCGCCGCCGGTGACCCAATGCACCTCGCCGGCAAACAGGCCGGGGCGCAGCACGCTGGCGTAACGCGAGAAGGGGGCGTCTTCGTCGGGAGGGGAACTGCTCATGCGCGGGTCTCCATGCCTGGCCGGCGGTGATGGCAGCCATCCTAGCCATAGGTGCCGTTAACGTCAACAGGTGTGCGTAAGCGGCAGAATCATCTTGCAAGCGACATGGCTGCTTGCTAGGATGGCGCCATGAATGCCGCCCGCCGCCCGCCACCGCCCGCACCCGATGACGCGCTCTACGGCATCACCGAACTGGCGCGCGAACACGGCATCTCATTGCGCGCGATCCGCTTCTACGAAGACAAGGGCCTGCTGGCTCCGCGCCGCATTAACGGCGGCCGCGCCTATACGCGGCGCGACCGGGTACGCCTGGGCCTGATCCTGCGCGGCAAGGCGGTGGGCATGTCGCTCGCGGAGATCGAGCACATCCTTTCGCTTTACGGCGACCACGGCGAGGGCCATGCCCAGCAACTGGACTACCTGATCGGGCGCATCGAGGCGGCAATGGCGGAACTCGATCAGCGCCGCCGCCACATCGAGGCCATGCTGGGCGAACTGGGCGAGGTTCGTGCCCAGCTCAAAAAGGCGCGGTCGGCTCGGCGCCGCGCCGGCAAGGCCTGATCAGGCCCTGGCCAGTTCGGCGCGCAGCGCGCCGATCACCGTGTCGTAGCGGTTGGGGTCGGAATCCTTCGCCGCGCCGAACACGGCCGAGCCGGCGACGAAGGTGTCGACACCCGCCTGCGCCACGTCGCGGATGTTGGCCGGGCCGACGCCGCCGTCGATCTCCAGGCTCACGTTGAGGCCGCGGGCGTCGATCATCTGCCTCACCCTGCGTGCCTTGTCGAGCACGTAGGGGATGAACTTCTGCCCGCCGAAGCCCGGGTTGACGCTCATCAGCAGCACCATGTCGAGCTTGTCCAGCGTGTACTCGAGCACGTCCAGCGGCGTCGCCGGGTTGAACACCAGGCCCGGCTTGCAGCCGCATTCGCGGATCAGGGCGATGGTGCGATCGACGTGCTCCGAGGCCTCCGGGTGGAAGGTGATGTAGGTGGCGCCAGCCTTGGCAAAGTCCGGGATGATGCGATCCACCGGCTTGACCATCAGGTGCACGTCGATTGGCGCGGTGACGCCGTGCTTCTTCAATGCCTCGCAGACCAGCGGGCCGATGGTCAGGTTGGGCACGTAGTGATTGTCCATGACGTCGAAGTGCACGATGTCGGCGCCAGCGCGCAGGACGTTGTCGACCTCTTCGCCCAACCGGGCGAAGTTGGCGGAAAGAATGCTGGGGGCGATCCTGAAGTTTCTGGCCACGGCGAACTCCCTGAAAAGTATGCGGCGATTTTACCGGCGCCGACGCGGGCGGGATTCAGGATTTGTGATGCTCGGCATAAGCCCAAATTCATTGCCCGGTGCCAGGCGCCGTGTCAACAGCGCCGACTCTTGCCCTTCGCTCAGGGCAGGCGGCCGGCCGCGACCAGGCGGTTGAACAGGGTGCTCTTGGACAGCCAGATCATTTGATCATCCGTGGCGCTACCCTGCGGCGCGCCAACGTAGGCACGATCTGCCGTGGTCGTCGAGCGCGGGTTGGGATTGTGGGTTTCCTCGGTGCCCGAACCTGCTGAACCGGCATTTTTGCCTAGTGAGTAAATCACTGCAACGGCATCGCTCGCGAGTACCATACCCGATGCGCAAGCCGCTGTTAAGGGGTCACCGGCATTGGACATGCCGACGCCGGTGGAACAGACCTGCAGGTCGGGTGCCAATACCGTAATCCCGGTGTTCTTCATGCCCGAGGAGTAGCTGAACGCATAGGTGTTCGACGCGGTCAGGCCGTAGCGAACGCGGTTATCGGGATCGCTGCCCCAACCATCGATCAGATATCCCCTGGAATCCACCGGCAACAAACCCAAGGTCGCCCGCGGGAAATAGCCGTCGTACGAATAGGCGCAGCGTCCGTGGGATTGCACGGTGGTGGTCTCGGTGCACGCGCCGCTCGATGCGGTGCAGAAGGCCTCCGCACCATTGCTGGTGCTCGATGCCGGGCAGGGCAGCCGGTCGTTGGCCATGGCATAGCCGAGCAGGGCGTCGCGCGCCTCGGCAAGAATCTTCTGCGTGTCGCCATAGGCACGGACATCCTGCTGAGCGGATAGCGGCAACAGCATGCCGCCCAGCAGCAGAGAGACGATGAACATGACAATGGCGAGTTCAATCAGCGTGAAGCCGCGTGTGCCGAGGTCCGCGCGAACCGGCGGAAACGGCGTTGCAGACGGGATCGGGCGAAGGGCGTTGCGTCGGTGCCATCCGTTTCATTGTGCCACAGGGCATCAATCCAGCTCGAGGGCGAATCAGGGCAGCCAGGTGGTCGAGCGGTTGGTGATTTCGATCAACTGGTCGCGCGCGGTGGTGAGCGAAGTCGTCGGTCGCTCGGCCGTGGTAAAGCCAACCCTGAGATTCCTGAAGGATGGACGGTAGCACATGTTGTCGGAGCCACAGGACTGGCCGTTGGGGCACAGCGGTGCGCTGCCCGCGCAGGCGCTCTTCTGTTCGTCGTATATGGTGGCGGTGTCCTGCACCAGCGCCTTGGCCGTGGCGTCGAGTTCGCTCATCGGCCGCGTCGTGTTGGCCAGCGCGGTGGCGCGCG
>JADJVS010000017.1 GCA_016710465.1 Sulfuritalea sp. | reverse complement strand
TCGGCGTGGCCGCGCCGGAAATGCTCAACGGCGTGCGCTCGGTGCTGATCCTCGCCTGCGGCACCAGCTTCCACGCCGGCCTCGTCGCCCGCTACTGGATCGAGCAGTTGGCCGGCGTGCCGTGCAGCGTCGAAATCGCCAGCGAATACCGCTATCGCGCCTCGGTGGCGAACCCCGAGCAACTCGTGGTCGCCATTTCGCAGTCGGGCGAGACCGCCGATACCCTGGCCTCGATCAAGCACGCCAAGGCGCAAGGCATGGGCCGCACGCTGGCGATCTGCAATGTGCCGGAGTCCGCCATCGTGCGCGAGTGCGCGCTGCGCTTCCTGACCCGTGCCGGCCCGGAAATTGGCGTCGCCTCGACTCAAGGCCTTCACCACCCAACTGGCCGCGCTGTTCCTGCTGGCCGTGACCTGGCCAGGCAGGCCGGGCGGCTGTCGGCGGAGCAGGAGGCCGGTCATCTGGCGGCGCTGCGTCATCTGCCTTGTGGCGGTGCAGAAAGTGCTGGCACTGGAACCGGCGATCAAGGCCTGGGCCGGGCGCTTTGCCGACAAGCAGCATGCGCTGTTTCTCGGCCGCGCCATCACTACCCGATCGCCCTGGAAGGCGCGCTGAAGCTCAGGGAAATCTCCTACATCCACGCCGAGGGTTACCCGGCCGGCGAGCTCAAGCACGGGCCGCTGGCGCTGGTGGGACAAGAACATGCCGGTGATCAGCATCGCGCCCAACGACGCGCTGCTGGAAAAGCTGAAATCCAACCTCGAAGTTGCCGCGCGCGGCGGCGAGCTGTACGTCTTCGCCGACGCAGATTCCGTCTTCGACGAGGAAGCCGGCCTGCACGTGCTGCGCCTGCCCGAGCACTACGGCCTGCTCTCACCGCATTGCATGTCGTGCCGCTGCAACTGCTCTCCTACCACGTCGCCCTGGTCAAGGGGCACCGGATGTGGGACAAGCCGCGCAATCTGGCCAAAAGCGTAACGGTTGAGTAAATCGGTGCCGGGCCTCAGGCCTTGTGCGGCTCCAGCCATTCCAGCAGTTTGTGAACAGCGCCTCCGGCTCAAAGGGCTTGGCGAGGAGTCATTCATTCCGGCGTCGATGCAGCGGGCCTTGTCTTCGGCGAAAGCATTGGCCGTCATGGCGATGATTGGCGTTTCCTTCCATCCCGGCAGCTTGCGCATCGCGCGCGTGGCCTCGAGGCCGTCGGCGCGCGGCATCTGCATGTCCATCAGCACCACGGCATAGGGCGTCCGCGCCGCCAGTTCGATGGCGAACTCGCCGTCCTCGGCGGTGTCGACGGCCAGGCCGACATCCTCGAGCAGCACCTGGGCCAGCTCGCGATTGACCGGCTCGTCGTCCGCCACCAGGATGCGGCGACCGGCATGATGTTCGCGGATAAGGGCCTCGACGTCGATCCGCCGCGTGGTGTCGCGGGCCGAGTCGGCAGCCGCCTTCTTCAGCCTGGCGGTGAACCAGAAGGTGCTGCCCAGGCCGGGTGTGCTGTGCGCGCCGGCGTCGCCGCCCATCAGCAGTGCCAGGCGGCGCGTGATGGCCAGGCCGAGGCCGGTGCCGCCATATTTGCGCGTGGTCGAGGTATCGGCCTGCTCGAATACATTGAACAGGCGTTGCATGGTCGCGTCGTCGATGCCGACCCCCCGTGTCGCTGACCTCGAAGCGCAGGATCAGCGCATCGGCCGTCTCGGCCTCGCGCAAGGCGCGCAGCGTCACCGTGCCGTGATCGGTGAATTTGACGGCATTGGTGGCGTAGTTGAGGATGCCCTGACGCAGCCGGACCGGGTCGCCGAGCAGGTGCTCCGGCATCAGCTCGGATTCGATGGTCAGGCGAACCCCCTTGGTCCGGCAACGCTCGTCGAGCATGGCGGCGACGTTGTCGAGCAGACTGTCGACGACCACCGCTGTCTCTTCAAGCTCGAACTTTCCGGCCTCGATCTTAGACAGGTCGAGAACATTGTTGATGATGCCAAGCAGGTGGTTGGCCGCGGCGTCGATCTTGTCCAGCCTGTCGGCCTGGATGGGCGTCAGGCCATCGCGTCGCAGCAGGCTGGCCATGCCGATGATGCCGTTCATCGGCGTGCGAATCTCGTGGCTCATGTTGGCGAGAAAGCTGGTCTTGGTGGCGTTGGCGTTCTCGGCGACCAACTTGGCCTGCTCCAGGTCGCGTGTGCGGGTCCTGACCTGCTCCTCGAGGTGGTTGCGGTGCGATTCAAGCTCGACCTGGATGCGCTTGGCTTCCGTGATGTCGTTGAAGACGGCAACATGATGGGCCGTGATTCCGTACGCGTCGGTAACGGCATTGACGGTGCGCCGTTCAAGAATTCCGCCCCCATCGCGTCTTCTGGTCCATAGCTCGCCGGTCCAGCTTCCATGCCGGCGGATATCGTCCACATGCTTGCGTAGAACCCGGCATCCTGTCGTTCCGAACGCAGGCGTGACGCGTTCTGGCCGACAACCTCGGCGGCGGTAAAGCCCGTGATGCGTGAAAACGCGGGGTTCACTTCGAGTATCGTGCCTTGTCCATCCATCACGATGACGCCTTCGGCCATGTTCTCGATCGCCACTTTGGCCAGCCGCATGCCTTCCGTTCGCTCGGCGGCGACGATCGCCTCCAGTTCCGAGTTCTGGTCGCTGAGGCGATCCTGGGCCATCAACAGGTCCAGATTGAGCCGTTCGGCTCGCAAGCGCTCGTATTGGGCTTCCGCGACGAGCCTTCGGTTGGCCTCCAGGCGGACGAAGGAATCGGTCAGCATGTGGCCGGCCTCGCGATGGGCGTTGACGATGACGGTCAGATAGATCAGGCCCAGGACCCCCAGGACCATGGAGTGCGACGGCCCGGTGAGAAGCATCAGCGATGCCGGCATGAGCAGGCAGGCCAGGTAGAAGCGGCCTCCCCATTTCAGCGGTGCCAGCACCGTGGCCGCGCCGCCCGCCATTCCCGCGACGATCACGGCGATGGCGTAGCGCTCGCCTTCACTGGCGGTCGGGAAGACGAGCACGGGCAGGGCCGCCCAGAGCAGGGAGGTCAGGTCGGGGCCAGGCCGACGGCGTCGAGCCCGCGGATGGGACGAATCATGCCGACTTACCGCGCCGGGTCGCGGCCGCCCGTGACCGATCCGCGGTCGCAGGCGAGCAATCGTCCGAGCAGTGCATCCGGAATGTCGCCCAGGCGCGCCACGGTATCCAGCGCGCCGATGGCCGCCGCCTCGCGCGGCATGCCATAGACCACGCAGGAGGCCTGGTCCTGGCCGATGTTCCAGGCGCCCGCCTGACGCATCGCCAGCAGGCCCTGGGCGCCATCCTTGCCCATGCCGGTGAGGATCATGCCGATCGCGCGCCTGCCGACGTGTTCCGCCAGCGAATGGAACAGCACGTCGGCGGCCGGGCGGTGGCGGTTCACCGGTTCGTCCTGGGACAACTCCAGCACGCAGCCGCCCGCGCTTTTGCGCACCCGCATGTGCGAGTGTCCCGGTGCCAGGTAGGCCATGCCGGGCTTGAGGCGCTCGCCGCCCTGTGCTTCGATGACATTGAGCCGGGACAGGCTGTCAAGCCGCTTGGCGAAGGACGGCGTGAAGGTCTCCGGCATGTGCTGCACCATGACGATCGGCGGCATCTGCGCCGGCAGCGCGGCGAGCACGTCCTTGATCGCCTCGGTGCCGCCGGTCGAGGCGCCAATGCCGATCACCATCTCATTCAGCAGTCGCGGCGAGAAGCCCGCTTCGGCCGGCGCGGGAGTCGGCGCTGGCGTAGCGGCGATTCGCGGCGCGGCTTTCAAGCGGGCGCCGGCGGCCGCGCGGATCTTGTCGCGGATCTCGTCGGCATAGGCTTCCAGCAAGGCCAGGTTGCCCGCCTGCGGCTTGGCCAGGTAGTCCACGGCGCCGAGCTCCAGCGCGCGCAGCGTGACCTCCGACCCGGCGGCGGTGAATGAGGAAATCATGATCACCGGCATCGGCCGCAGGCGCATCAGCCGGTCGAGGAATTCGAGGCCGTCCATGCGCGGCATTTCGACATCGAGGGTCAGCACGTCGGGGTTCAATGCCTTGATCATTTCGCGCGCGGCGATCGGGTCGGGCGCGGCGCCGACCACCTCCAGGTCTGCGGCGCCGGAGATGATCTCGGCGAGCAGCGCCCGCATCAGGGCCGAGTCGTCGACGATGAGTACCTTGATGGTCATGGTCAGAACAGTTCGACTTCGCCGGCGATCGGCGTTTCGGTGAGGCGCGCGGCGTATTCGCGCTCGCGCTTGGCCAGGGTGTCGTTGTGCATGCGGGTCAGTTTCTTCACCAGCACGCGGCCGGTGTTGGGGAAGAAATACACCTTGCGCGGATATACGTCGAGCAGGTCGCGCGCCATCACCGGGATGCCCTCGGTGCGCAGGAAGTCGAGCACGAAGCTGCTATTGCGCTCGCCGACGTTGGAGCTCGACAGCGCGGCCATGACCCGACCGCCGCCGAAGATCTTGGCTTCGAGGTTGTCGCGGCGCGCGCCGAGCTTGATCAGGTGGTTGATCAGGATTTCCATGGCATAGGTACCGTAGCGCGCCGAGGCCGAGTTGGGGCCGGCCTCGCCGGAGTCGGCGAGCATGAAGTGGTTCATGCCGCCAATGCCCTTGGCCTTGTCGCGGATGCAGGCCGAGACGCAGGAGCCGAGCACGGTCACCAGCAGCATGTCGGTGGTGGTGACGAAGTATTCGCCGGGCAGCACCTTGACCGCTTCGGCGCCGAAAGTCGGGTCGAAGTAGCGATTGCCGGCCAGGTGCTCGACGAATCCGGCATCCATGTTCAGAGCCTCGGCCGATGGCCGTGCGCCGCCCGGTCGGCGCGCTCATACACGGTGCGGCCGAGCGAATGGAACAAGTCGGCGGCGTGCAGGAAACTCTCCGAATGGCCGGCGAAGAGCAGGCCGTCCTCGCGCAGCAGTGGCACGAACTTCTTCAGGATCGCGTACTGCGTCGGCTTGTCGAAATAGATCATCACATTGCGGCAGAACATCACGTCGAACACTCCCTGCAGCGGCAGGCGCGCGTCGAGCAGGTTGATGCGGGTGAAGTCGAGCAGCCTTTGCAGCTCGGGCCGCACGCGGGCGTAACCGGCCTGGGCGCCGGCGCCCTTGAGGAAGAAGCGGCGCAGGCGCTCGCGGCTCAGCTTCTCCACGCGCTCCATCGGGTAGACGCCCCGTTCGGCGGCCGCCAACACATTGGTGTCGATGTCGCTGGCGACGATGGAGACCGGCGGCGTCAGCGTGTCGAAGGCTTCGCAGGCGGTCATCGCCAGCGTGTAGGGTTCTTCGCCGGTCGAGGCCGCCGAGCACCAGATGCGGATCGGCCGGTGCGTCACCGTGTGCAGGTGGCGCAGCAGGATGTCGAAGTGGTGCGCCTCACGGAAGAAGGAGGTTAGGTTGGTGGTCAGCGAGTTGACGAAGGTTTCGCGCTCGGTGTCGTCGTTGGCTTCGAGGTGGGCCAGATACTCGCCGAAGCTGGCAATGCCCAGCGCGCGCAGGCGCCTGGCCAGGCGGCTGTAGACCATGTCGCGTTTGATCGGCGCCAGCGAAATGCCGGCGTGCTTGTAGATCAGCTTGCGGACGCGCTCGAAATCGGCGTCGGTGAAGTGGAACTCGCGTTCCCGTGTTTCGACTGCGTTCGCCATGGGCTTGGGTCTTTGGATGCTGCTGCGGCGGGCGATGGCACCTGCGCCATCGCCGTCTTGCCAGCGCCGACTTTCAGGAATTGGATGAAGTGATCAGAACTCTTCCCACTGCTCGGTGGAATCGGCGAGATGAGGCGGGGGCGCCTTGCGGCCGGCGGAGGGGCGGGCAGCCGGGCGTGAACCGGCCGGCGGCAACTGGCGCGGCGTCGCATCGCGCAGCACCGGAGCCGGCAGCGTGGAACGGTGGGAGGAAGCAGCGCCCTCTGCCAGCTTGAACATGGAGACCGTCTGCACCAGACCGCGGGCCTGCTCTTCCAGGCTCTCGGCGGCCGCCGCGGCTTCTTCCACCAGCGCCGCGTTCTGCTGCGTCACCTCGTCCATCTGGCCCACCGCCTGGGTGGTCTGCTCGATGCCCGAGCTCTGTTCCTTCGAGGCCGACGCGATCTCGGTCACCAGCCCCGCCACCTGCTGGAAGCTCGCCACCACCTCGTCCATCGTCGTCCCGGCTTCCTGCACCAGCTTGGCCCCGGACTCGACCTTGTCCACCGACTCGGCGATCAGGGTCTTGATCTCCTTGGCCGCCGTGGCAGAGCGCTGCGCCAGGTTGCGCACCTCGCTGGCGACCACGGCAAAGCCGCGCCCTGCTCCCCGGCACGGGCGGCTTCCACCGCCGCGTTGAGCGCCAGGATGTTGGTCTGGAAGGCGATCGAATCGATCACGCCGATGATGTCGGAGATCTTCTTCGAACTGGCCTGGATCTCGCCCATGGTGACCACCACCTGCTTCACCACCTGACCGCCCTTGACCACCCCGGCGTTGGAGGTCTTGGCGAGATCGTTGGCCTGGCGCGCGTTCTCGGCGTTCTGGCGCACCGTGGCGTTGAGCTCTTCCATGGCCGAGGAGGTTTCCTCCAGGCTGGAGGCCTGCTCTTCAGTGCGGCTGGAGAGGTCGGAATTACCGGCGGCGATTTCCTGGGAGGCGATGTTGATGGCTTCGGTGGCGTCCTTGATGCGGCCCACCACTTCGCGCAGGCGCTCGATGGTGGTGTTGGTGTCGTCCTTCAACTGGCCGAAGATGCCCTTGGTAGTCGGCATCGACCTTCTGCGTCAGATCGCCGGCGGCGACCTTCTGCAGGATCTGGGCGACGTCGGTGAGGCCGCCCTGGGTGACTTCGGCAAGCTGGTTCAAGCCTTCGAGAGCTGGCGCACGAAGCCTTCCTTGCCTTCGAGCGAGAGCCGGGTTTCAAAGTCGCCGCGCAAGGCGCCGTCGACCATGCCGGCGACTTCCTTCTCGATCCTGACTTCGTCGGTGCGGTCCAGCCATTCGGCCACGGCGCCCAGGCGCTCGTTCTTGTCGTTGATCACCGGGCTGGCGGAGACGCGCAGGAAGCGGTCGCTGATTTCGAGGTTGGCGACGTAGGTGTTGGTGAAGCTCCCCAACAGCTTGGCCTGGTGCGCGGGGTTCTTGTGGAAGGTGTCGATGTTCACGCCGATCATGTTGTCGGCGTCGAAGTTGGGCAACTGCTTGCGAATCGCGGCTTCGGCGCCCTTGAGGATGCGCTTCACCGAATTGTTGGCGTAAATGATCGTGCGTTCGGTGTTGGCAATCATCACCCCCGTCGAAACATTGTCCAGCGCAATCTTGATCCGCAGCGTTTCGTCCGCCTGGCGCTTCGTCTCGGCAACTTCGAAGCCCATGCGGGTCTGCAGTATCTGCAGGCCCTGCATGGCCTTGCCGACTTCGTCGTTGCGCGTGATGTCGATCTCGTTCGAGTAGTTGCCGCGCACGACGTTGGCGAAGGTTTCGTCCATTTCCTGGATCGGCCGGCGAATGGTTCTGGTCAACAGCAGCGCAGTGAGTGCCGCGACAACCAGGGCAAGCAGTCCGGAAGCCAGAGAAATCCGTTCGGCGGAGGATACCGTGTCCTTCAGTTCCTGGCGGCCTTCCTGGGTCGACTTGTCCATTGCCTTGCGTCCGTCCAGCAGCAACTGCTTGTACTCGCGCCACAGAGGCGTGTCTTCTTCATTTAGCAGTTTTCGCGCCGTCTGCAGGTCGTTGGCGCGTACCGCGGTGACGATGCGCTCGTGCACGGCGAAGTGTTTTGCGCTCAGGCCGGAGATCTTGTCCAGGGAACTGCGCAGGCCCTCGTCGGGATCCGGAACCGCCTTTGCCAGCCCGAGCTGCTGCTGGAAATCCTTCTGCGCCTGGGCGAGGTTGTCATAGGCCTTGCGGTTGCCCGGGTCGAGCACGATGTTGCGCAGCGCCTGGCCCATCTGCAGGCCCTGGGCATACATCTCGGAATGGCTGTCGAGCAGCTTTTGTTCGTGGCCCAGGTAATGGCCGAACTGCTCCTGGGCGCGATGCATGCCTAGCCAGGAACTGCCGACAGCGATCAGGCCGACCACCATGATGGCGCCGATGCCGGCCCACAGCTTGGTGCCGATGCCCCAGTCCTGAATCTTTATGCCACCGGGCTTGACGGCCTTGCCGAAGCGGATGGCGAGCCGGCCCTGGCGCTTTTCGCGGAACTGGCGATATACCGCCTCGTGGGCCTCGATTGCCTCCTTGCTGGCCTTGCGGCGCACCGAGATGTAGCCGGTGACTTGTCCGTTCTCGACGATAGGTGCGGCGTTCGCCAGCACCCAGTAGTAGTCGCCATTTTTGCAGCGGTTCTTGACGTAGCCGGTCCACGGCCGGCCCGCCTTCAAGGTGTCCCACAGGTCCTGAAAGGCTTCCACCGGCATGTCCGGGTGGCGCACGAGGTTGTGTGGTTCGCCGATCAGTTCAGCTTCGGTGAAGCCGCTGATGTCGAGGAAGTCCTTGTTGATGTAGGTCATGCGCCCCTTGAGGTCGGTCTTGGAGACGATCAGGGTGGCATCGGTGAGTTGAACCTCTGTATTGGTGACCGGCAGGTTCGTACGCATGGCAATACTCCGTGGCTTTCGTTGTTGATTGGCGCCGTACCTTCAGCGCCGACTTTCAAGGTTTGAAATGGACGATCAGAACTCTTCCCACTGTTCGGTGGAATCGGCGAGATGGGGAGGGGGCGCCTTGCGGCCGACGGAAGGGCGTTGCGCCGGACGGGAACTGGCCGGAGGAAGCTGACGCGGCGTCGCATCGCGCAGCACCGGAGCCGGCAGCGTGGAACGGTGGGAGGAAGCAGCGCCCTCTGCCAGCTTGAACATGGAGACCGTCTGCACCAGACCGCGGGCCTGCTCTTCCAGGCTCTCGGCGGCCGCCCGGCTTCTTCCACCAGCGCCGCGTTCTGCTGCGTCACCTCGTCCATCTGGCCCACCGCCTGGGTGGTCTGCTCGATGCCCGAGCTCTGTTCCTTCGAGGCCGACGCGATCTCGGTCACCAGCCCCGCCACCTGCTGGAAGCTCGCCACCACCTCGTCCATCGTCGTCCCGGCTTCCTGCACCAGCTTGGCCCCGGACTCGACCTTGTCCACCGACTCGGCGATCAGGGTCTTGATCTCCTTGGCCGCCGTGGCAGAGCGCTGCGCCAGGTTGCGCACCTCGCTGGCGACCACGGCAAAGCCGCGGCCCTGCTCCCCGGCACGGGCGGCTTCCACCGCCGCGTTGAGCGCCAGGATGTTGGTCTGGAAGGCGATCGAATCGATCACGCCGATGATGTCGGAGATCTTCTTCGAACTGGCCTGGATCTCGCCCATGGTGACCACCACCTGCTTCACCACCTGACCGCCCTTGACCACCCCGGCGTTGGAGGTCTTGGCGAGATCGTTGGCCTGGCGCGCGTTCTCGGCGTTCTGGCGCACCGTGGCGTTGAGCTCTTCCATGGCCGAGGAGGTTTCCTCCAGGCTGGAGGCCTGCTCTTCAGTGCGGCTGGAGAGGTCGGAATTACCGGCGGCGATTTCCTGGGAGGCGATGTTGATGGCTTCGGTGGCGTCCTTGATGCGGCCCACCACTTCGCGCAGGCGCTCGATGGTGGTGTTGGTGTCGTCCTTCAACTGGCCGAAGATGCCCTGGTAGTCGGCATCGACCTTCTGCGTCAGATCGCCGGCGGCGACCTTCTGCAGGATCTGGGCGACGTCGGTGAGGCCGCCCTGGGTGACTTCGGCAAGCTGGTTCAAGCCTTCGGAGAGCTGGCGCACGAAGCCTTCCTTGCCTTCGAGCGAGAGCCGGGTTTCAAAGTCGCCGCGCAAGGCGCCGTCGACCATGCCGGCGACTTCCTTCTCGATCCTGACTTCGTCGGTGCGGTCCAGCCATTCGGCCACGGCGCCCAGGCGCTCGTTCTTGTCGTTGATCACCGGGCTGGCGGAGACGCGCAGGAAGCGGTCGCTGATTTCGAGGTTGGCGACGTAGGTGTTGGTGAAGCTCCCCAGCAGCTTGGCCTGGTGCGCGGGGTTCTTGTGGAAGGTGTCGATGTTCACGCCGATCATCTTGTCGGCGTCGAAGTTGGGCAACTGCTTGCGGATCGCGGCTTCGGCGCCCTTGAGGATCTTCTTCACCGAGTTGTTGGCGTAGATGATCGTGCGTTCGGTGTTGGCAATCATCACCCCGGTCGACACATTGTCCAGCGCGATCTTGATGCGCAGGGTTTCCGCCGCCTGGCGGCGCTCGGTTTCGATGCTGTCGAGCAGGCGGCCCTGCATCGACTTGAGTGCGCCCAGCAGCGATACCATCTCGTTGCGGCCATCGCCTTCGATGTCGTTGTCGAGCTTGCCCTCGGCGATCGCGTTCGCCACCTCGACCGAGCGGCGCAGCGGCAGCGTGATGCCGCGCGCCACCAGATAGCCGAAGCCGGCCATGAGAATGAGCGCCAACAGGCCGATGCCGACGATCAAGTTGCGTTGATAGGCATAGTCGCGCAGCCCCGCGTCGTAATTGCGCTTGCCTTCGTCGGCGATGAATTGGGTATAGGCGTCGGCGGCCTGCGTGGCCTCTGTGTAAAGCGGGTTGATCCTGGTGACCAGGATGCGCTGGGCGCCATCGTAGTCGCCGCCCAGGATGGCCTCGCGCGCCGGGTTGAGGCCTTCCGCGACGTAGCGTCCGCGGGCCGTAGCATAGCCGTCGAAGGGCTTTTTCTCTTCCGGATCCATGGGGTGCTTCTGCATCTCGGCGACGATGGAACTGATCTCATCACGGTTCTTGACCATCTGGTCGAGATGCAGGCCGAGCGGATGATCGTGCGTCTTCGCCCACTTTCCGGCCTGGTCGTGCTGCAGCGCCAGCATGATCTGGGCGCGGTTGTCGCCCATCAGCCACTGGATACGGCCGATCCGCGCGGTGGTGATGAGATTGTGCGAATACAGTTCCTCGACCGAACCCAGCATGGTCGAGATGCCCGAGATGCCGATGGCCGCGATACCGGCAAGCGCCGCCACGCCAAAGGCGACAAGGATGAGCAGGCGTTGTCCTACGTTCAGATTCTTCATGGTTTGTCTTTCTTCAAGCCAGGGTTTCGTCGACCAGCGCCATCTCGGACGAGAGCATCAGGCGTTCGATATCGACCACGATCAGCATGCGTTCGTCGAGGGTGCACAGGCCCTTGATGTAGCGGGTGTCGACGCTGGCCGAGAACTCGGGCGCCGGGCGGATGTTGTCCTGGCGCAGCATGGTGACGTCGGAGACGCTGTCGACCACCATGCCGACCACGCGCGTGCCCAGGTTGAGGATGATGACCACGGTGAAGGGCGTGTAGTCGGCGTTGCCGACACCGAACTTGATGCGCAGATCGACGATGGGCACGATGGTGCCGCGCAGGTTGATCACGCCCTTGAGGAAGGGCGGCGCGTTGGCGATGGTGGTCGGCGCCTCGTAGCCGCGGATCTCCTGCACCTTGAGAATGTCGATCGCGTATTCCTCGGCGCCGAGGGTGTAGGTCAGGTATTCGTCGGCGTGACCGCCTTCACCCGCCATGTCCTTGCGCGTCGTTGCCAGTTCCTGTGCCATCATCATTTTTGTATTCCTTGGGTCGTTCTCAGGCCGCGGCCGGCAGGCTGGCCCTGGCCATCTGCGCCAGCGCCGCGATGTCGAGGATCAGGGCGACGTGGCCGTCGCCCATGATGGTGGCGCCGGAGATGCCGGCCACCTTGCGGTAATTGGTTTCCAGGCTCTTGATCACCACCTGGTGCTGCCCGAGCAGGGCGTCGATGAACAGTGCGGCCTTGATGCCGTCGGCTTCGACCACCACCATGATTCCGTGCTCAAGGCGCGTCTCGGCGCCGGGAATGCCGAAGATTTCGTGCAAGGCCACAACCGGGAGGAATTCGCCGCGCACCTGGATCAGGCGCTCGACGCCGGCGATGCCGCGCACCATGTTGCGCTCGACCTGCAGCGACTCGACCACGTAGCCCAGCGGGATGATGTAGGTTTCCTTGCCGGCGGCGACCGACATGCCGTCGAGGATGGCCAGGGTCAGCGGCAGGCGCACCGTCATGCGCGTGCCGATGCCGCGCATGGATTCGATGTCGACACGGCCGCCCATGGCGCCGATGTTGCGCTTGACCACGTCCATGCCGACGCCGCGACCGGAGACTTCGGTAACCTGCTCGGCGGTGGAGAAGCCGGGTTCGAAGATCAACTGCCAGACTTCGCCGTCGCTCATCTGCTCGTTGACGTTGAAGCCGCGTTCCCGCGCCTTGGCCAGGATGCGATCGCGATCGAGACCGGCGCCGTCGTCGGCGACCTCGATGACGATGTTGCCGCCCTGATGGTAGGCCTTGAGCGTGATGTTGCCGACCGGCGATTTGCCCTTGGCAATGCGCTCGTCGGGCATTTCGATGCCGTGATCGAGGCTGTTGCGCACCAGGTGCGTCAGCGGGTCGGCGATGCGTTCGATCAGGCCCTTGTCGAGTTCCGTGCCCTCGCCGATGGTCTTGAGCTCGATCTGCTTGTTCAGCTTTTGCGCCAGGTCGCGCACCACGCGCGGGAAGCGCGAGAAGACCACCGAGATCGGCATCATGCGGATCGACATCACCGATTCCTGCATGTCGCGGGTGTTGCGTTCGAGTTGCGCCAGCCCGTTGTGCAGGCGCTCGAACTCCACCGGGTCGAGCACCGAGGCGGACTGCGCCAGCATGGCCTGGGTGATCACCAGCTCGCCGACCAGGTTGATCAGCTTGTCCACCTTGGGAATGTCGACGCGAATCGAGGACTCGGTGGCGCCGCCGCGCGGCGCGGCGCGGCGGTCGCCGCGCTCGCCGTCGCGCCGTTCGACGGCGGGCGGCGCGACGGTGAGGGCGGGGGCCGGGCCGTCGGTTGCAAGAGTCGGCGCTGGCGCCACGGCGGCGTTGGCCGGTGGCGTCGGAAGGTCGACAAAAAAGCCGTGGGAGTCGTCCATCGCCAAGGTGGGTTGCGGCGCGGCGGGGGGCGCGGCGGGCACGTCCTCGAACAGGCCCCAGGCGGCGTCGGCAGCGGGTACCGGGGCCGGCGATGCGGTGGGTGCGTCGTCGAAGAGGCCCCAGGCATCGTCACTCTTTGGTTCGGCGGCAGGGGCTTCATCAAAGAAGCCGTAACTGTCGTCGCCGGTCGCGTCGTCGCCGATCCGTATGCTGTCGCTGCGGGCGACGAACTCGACCATGCCGCGCAATACGTCGCCGTCGGCCGCGGCATCCACCCGTAGGTACCAGCGCCCGTCGGGTCCGTCGCCACGCGAGGCGAGGCGGGTCGGCCATCGTTGGGCGATTTCGGCGATCAGGTTTTCGATGATGGCGTCGGCGTCGGTCGTGCCCTCGTCGAGCACGAAGCTCAAATCCACGGTGCAGTCGCCTGCCGGGGTGGTGGTGGCGGGCGACGCCGTGGTCGGCGGATGGGCGGCGTCGCCGGTCAGGGCGGCAAGGCGCCGGCAGGTGGCTTGCACTTGGGCCGGGTCGGCGGCATCGCCGCCGCGATGGGCGGCGAGGAGATTCTTGAGCACGTCGCCGGCATCGAGGAAGGCATCGATCATGTCCGCACGCAAGGCCAGTTCGCCCTTGCGGATGCGGTCCAGCAGGTTCTCCAGGACGTGGGTGACCTCGGCGAGATCGGTGAAGCCGAAGGTGCCGGCCGAGCCCTTGATCGAATGCGCGGCGCGAAAGATCGCGTTCAACTGCTCATCGTCCGGGGCGTCGAGATCGAGGTCGAGCAGCAGCGCCTCCATGTTGTCGAGGTGCTCCTGGGATTCCTCGAAGAAGACCTGGTAGAACTGGCTGAGGTCGATGGTCATGCCGGTGTCCGCTGCGGATGTGGGGCTGGGTTCAGCCGATGACCTTCTTCACCACTTCGATCAGCTTGTTCGGGTCGAAGGGCTTGACCAGCCAGCCGGTGGCCCCGGCCGCCTTGCCCTGGGCCTTCATCGCGTCGGACGACTCGGTGGTCAGCATCAGGATCGGCGTCGCCTTGTATTGGGGGAGGCCGCGCAGGTTCTTGATCAGCGTCAGGCCATCCATGCGCGGCATGTTCTGGTCGGTCAGCACCAGGTTGAAGCCCTGGGTCTTGGCCTTGGCCAGTCCATCCATGCCGTCGCTGGCCTCGACCACGTCATAGCCGGCGTTTTTCAGGGTGAAGGAGACCATCTGGCGGATGGAGGGCGAGTCGTCGATGGCAAGTACGGCTTTGGACATGGGTGTGCTCCTTGGGGGCGGGCGGCGCGGTCAGAACAGCTCGACGTCGCCGTGGTTCATTTCAGTCTGGGAAACCGGGTTCCTGGCGGTGACGTCGGCCATGTCCCGCAGCCGGTCGGCGACGCGGCGTGTTTCATCGCGCAGCGAATCCAGGATGCCCTTCGCATTCGGGTTCGCGGCGTTGCGCTGCAGGGTCTGGGCCAGCGAGGCCAGGTGCCGCGAAACATCGTCGATGGCTTCGGCACGTCGCGCGGCATGGCCGATCAACTGCGAGACGATGTCCTGGAACTGCAGGGCGGTGACGGCGCGGCCGACCTGTTGCTCGACCTCGTCGGCGATTCCGGCAAGCTGCCCGATGGCGGCGCCGCGCTGCTGGTTCTGCTTTTCCATGGTGCGGACGATCTGCTCCACGCTCTTCTTCGATTCGAAGGCGAAGCTCAGGTCGTGGCTGGCCATGCGCTGTATGGCCTCCTCGGTCTGGCGCACCGTGCCCTGCATGTTCTGGATCACCGTGTTGATCTGCTGGCTGAAGTCGCGGGTGCGGCCGGATAGGTCGCGCACTTCGTCGGCCACCACGGCAAAGCCGCGCCCGGCCTCGCCGGCCCGCGCCGCCTCGATCGCGGCATTCAGCGCCAGCAGGTTGGTCTGCTTGGCAATGGCCCCGATCTCGGAAAGGATGGATTGCACGTCGCGGGTTCGGGCGACGATGTTGTCGGTCAGGTCGATCAGTTCGACGCCGAGCTTGCTGTTGTTCACGATGCTGTCGACCACGCGCTGCATGACGGTCGATGTGTCCTGCACGAAGTCGTCGAACTGCTGGCGGCTCTGGCCGTCATCGACTCCCGATGTCACCGCCACCGTGACATCGCGCTGGCGGCGCGTGTTCTCGTGCATGTGGGTGAAGCTGCCAGTGAGATTGCCGATGGCCTCGCCGAGCAGCGCCTGCACTTGCGCAAGTTCGCCGCGCAGGATGTTCATCTGCCCGGAAAACTGGCGCGAGCATTCCTCGAGCAGGGCGTGGAACTCGTCCAGCAAGCGCCGTTCGTCGTTCTTGATGCCTTCGAGTTTTTGCGCTTGCCGCGCCTGGTCGCGGCCGGCGAGCAAGGCCAGGGCGAACCAGCCGGCGCCGGCCGCCACAAGCGGCCCCCACACGGCCATGCCGGACGCATTGGCCCCGGCCAGCGAGGAGACGATGCCGACCAGGACCAGCCAAGCCAGGCCCAACCAGGGATATTTGCTGAAATCGCTCATTGCCCGTCCTTGCCCGGGGATTAACCGCCGGAATGGATAGGGGACCAAGAATTCGCGGTCCCCGATGGGGCGAATAGTGGCAAACGGCGAACGGATTGTTTATCCGTGAATTACGCGACGAACTGCGGAATCTACGTAGTTCGTCGCCCAAAGCGGTTTTCATGCGGCATCATTGCCGCCAATGATGACCGGAAGGGCCGGAGCCATTTTTCAGGCGAGCAAGGGAGCTTGGCATGCAGATAGCGACACGAACCGAGGGCCAGCGCGCGGTCCTGCGCCTGAGCGGGCGATTCGAGTTCAGCGCGCATCGCGAATTTCGCGAGGCGATCGACCGCGTCCTGGCGCAGCAAGGCATTGATGACCTGGTGGTTGACCTGATGGATGTCGACTATGTCGACAGCTCGGCGCTGGGCATGCTGCTGATGCTGCGCGAGCGCGCCAACAGCGCCAAGCTCGGCCTCGTGCTGGCAAACCCGCGCGGCATGGTGCGCCAGGCGCTCGACATCGCCCATTTCGAGAAGCTGTTCGTCATTTCCTGAGCCACGGGGCGCTTGCGTGGAACCAGCACCGGTGGCGCCGGCGGGCAGCCATTTCGGGATCAGGATCCTGGTCGCCGACGACCAGCGGGTCAACCAACTGATACTCGAAGCCTTCCTGCGCAAGGAAGGCCACATCGTGTTCGTCGCCGGCAACGGCGCCGGAGGCCGTCGAACTCCATCGCCGCGAACAGCCCGACCTGGTGCTGATGGATATCAACATGCCGGTGATGGACGGCATGGAAGCGGCGCGGCGCATCGGCGCCGAAGCGGGAGACTTCCGCACGCCCCTGATCTTCCTGACGGCGATCACCGACCAGCAGACCATGATCGATGGCCTGGACCTCGGCGACGATTTCATACAGAAGCCGATCGACCTGGCGATCCTGCGCGCCAAGCTGCGCGCCTTCATCCGCCTGGTGCAAAGCCAGCGCCAATTGCGCGAACAGGGGCAGCGCATCGAGCGGCTCAACGAAGGCATGCGTCGCGAGAGCGAGATCGGCGCCCACGTTCTGGAACGGGTGCTGGCCCATACCGAGCTGCCCGACGGCCGCGACCTGCAATACCGCGTGGTGCCCTCCGCGGTGTTCAGCGGCGACATGGTTCTGGCGCGACGCACGCCGGCCGGACGCCTGCACCTGCTGCTGGCCGACGCCGTCGGTCATGGCCTGCCGGCGGCGATCAATATCCTGCCGCTGTTCTTTCCCTTCGACGGCATGTCGCGCAAGGGCTGCACGCTGGCCACCGTGGCGCGCGAACTGAACCGCCGGGTGCGCGACCTGCTGCCGATCGACCGCTTCGTCGCCGCCACGCTGGTGAGCGTCGATACGGCGAGCGGCGTGTTCGAAATCTGAACGGCGGCAATCCCCGGCACTGCTGCTCGACGCCGAGGGGCGGGTAAGCCGGCGCATCGATTCCATGCAGATGGCGCTGGGGCTCAACGACGACAATCCGGCGCTGTTCGAGACGCAACGGGTGGCTTGCGATCCTGGTGGCCACCTGCTGCTGTGTTCCGATGGCATCTGGGAGGCAGGTCCGTGCGTTTCCGGCCACGCACCGGGCCCAGGCCGGCCCCTTTCGGTCGCTCACTCCGCACCGCCTGCACCCAGGCGCGCCTGGAGGCCGTGATCCGCCGCGATCGACGCGGCCAGACGGGCGACTGTCGGTCGGTGATGGTCAGCGCTTGGTCGCAAAGGCTGGGTTGAGGGTCGCGGCCGGGCCGCGCCGATGCCGAGTTCCTTTCGGCGCGCGGATGTCGCTGCAATTTCGGGCCGGACGCGCTGCGCCGCGGCGACGCAGTCGATTCGGTGCTCGACATGGCGGCGCCATGGCCTGGTCGACGGCTCCGGCCAGCCCGCCGTCATCGACGAGCTTTTCAGCAACGCGCTCGACCATGGCGTGCTGGGACGGCCGGCGGAGCCCGGCGCGGCGCGACGACGAGCTGTTGGGCCTTCTTTGCGGCGCGGCAGGGGCGGCTGGATGGCTTGCGGGAAGGCTTCATCACCGTCGGGATCGAGCCGGATTTCCGCAGGCAAGCGGGTGCGCCTGAATGTCGCCGACAGCGGCCTGGGCCGACTGGTCGCGCCTGGACCCCGGCGACCGCGTCGGACCTGCACCGACCGAGCTCGGCGGCCTGCAACGGTTTTTGGCAGTGACGGCGAACCTGGCCTGCAACAGCCAGGGATGCCAGGCGGTCGCGCCGGTTCACGCCGCGCGATTACTTTGGCGGCCGCGGAGGACGGGGCATGACGGCGCGCTTTGCTGGTGGTCGATGGTGATGTATTCGTTCGGGAGCTGATGCGGGGAGGTGCTCGGCCAGGTGGCTACGAGGTCGATACGGCGGAGGATGGCGAGGTGGCCTGGATGTGGGTCTCGATGCCGGTCCCGCGCGCCACGACCTGGTGCTGCTGGACAAGCAGATGCCGCGTCTGGACGGATTTCGCTGTTGCGCCGGATTCGCGGCGACGGCCGCTTTGCCGACCCCCGGGCGGTGATCTGTCACCGCCGAAAGGCACCAGCCCGGAGGATAAAGTCAGCCAGGGGCTGGCGGAAGGCGCGCACTACTACCTGGCCCGAAGGCGATCGAGCGGACGTGCTGAAGGTGGTGACCAAGAGCACGCTGGCGGAGTTTTCGCCAGAAGCGCGAGTTGCGCACCGTTGGGCGCCATGCCGGGACGCTGGGCCCGCAGCGCCTTGCGCCGAGTTTCGCCTATCGCACCCTGGACGAGGCGCGACCTGGCCCTGCTGCTGGCCGACGCCAGCGTGGATTCGGCGCACCGTGGTCGGCTATTCGGAGCTTGTTGATCAACGCGGTGGAGCACGGCAACCTGGGCATCGGCTGCCTTGAAAGGACAAGAGCCGTCTGCTGGCCGAGGGCCGCTGGATCGAGGAGGTCGAGGCGCGGCTGGGATCCGGTGCAGGCGACGGGTGGTGCGGGTTAAGGCCGGAGAAGTCCGCGGGCCTGTGTCAGCACCATCACCGACCAGGGGTATCTACTCGACTGGAAGTCCTACCTCGAGTTCAGCGCCGA
>JADJVS010000016.1 GCA_016710465.1 Sulfuritalea sp. | reverse complement strand
GGACCGATGCGCACCGGCCTCGTCGGGCCATCGCCGCATGCGGGCCGCGGTGGTCGTGTCCGAATACACGGCGACCGTGCGGATAGCCCAGTGCGCGCCGTGCGCATCACGCGGCAGTGATCTCGCCAAGATTCGCAACGAGTATTTTGCCGAAGCCTCTCGGACGCGGCAGCGTGCCTTCCAGCTTGCAGATGATGCCCAGCATCACTTCGCTCGGCGCGCCGCCGATCGACAGGCGTCCGTCGCGCCGGGCGCGCGAGACCGGTTGTCCCAGGTGTAGCCCATGCCGCCCCAGTACCTGCAGGCAGGCATCCGCCACTTCGCGGTTCAGCCGGCCGCACTTCAGCTTGGCCATTGACGGTGCTGTGTCACATCCTTACCGCCGATGTCGTCTCGACGGCGCGCCAACGGTCGGCGCAGGGCCTCGACCTCGGTGCGCAACTCGGCGAGACGGAAATGCACCACCTGGTTGTCGAGGATGGCCTTGCCGAAGGCCTGGCGCTCGCGCGTGTGTAGGCGATGGTCTGACCGAGGGTTGTTGTCCATCTGCGCGCAGGCGCAAAGCGCTTTTGCCGGCCCGCGCGTTGCGCGTGCGTGCCGCCGCTGGCGGCGCCCCCACAGGCGTTCCTCCTGGAACTGCAGCATCTGGTAGGTGAAGCCCATGCCTTCCTGGTCGATGATATTGCGTTGCGGCACGCGCAACGCTTCGAAGAAGATTTGCGCCGTGTCGGAGGCATCCACGCCGATCTTGATGATCTTCTGCCGGCTGATGCCGGGTGAATCCATCGGCACCATGATCAGCGACTTGTTGCGGTGGGGCCGCCCTCGGCCGAGGTATTGGCGAGCAGGCAGCACCAGTCGGCCTGCATGCCGTTGGTGATCCACATCTTGCTGCCGTTGATCACGTAGTCGCCGCCATCCTTGCGCGCCGTGGGTCTCACTGCGGCGACGTCGGAGCCGCCGCCGGGCTCGAGACGCCGATGCAGCGGACCATTTCGCCGGCGATGGCCGGGCGAGGAACTCGCGCTTCAGTTCGTCGCTGCCGAAACGCGCCAATGCGGGTGGCATGTCGGTCTGCACGCCGATGGCATCGGCAACGCGCCGCAGGCGCATTCGCCCAACGCTTCGGCCATCACCATCGAATAAGAGAAGTCCAGCCCCGGCCGCCGTAGGCCGGGTCGTACTTGAGCCCGAGCAGCCCCAGTTCGCCGAGCTTCCTGAATACCTCGTGCGAGGGAAACTGCTCGGCGGCCTCCCACTCGGCGACATGCGGATTGAGTTGCTCGCTCACGAAGCGCAGCACGGTGTCGGCAAGCTGGCGGTGTTCGGTGCTGGAGTTGCATGGAGCTTTCCTTTCTAGAAGCGGGCGACGCCAAAGGTATTGGGTCGCAGGGTTCGCGCTTCGCCTTCGGCGCAGACGTCGAGGCAAAGGCCGAGGATGCGGCGGGTGTCGCGCGGGTCGATGATGCCGTCGTCCCACAGCCGGGCGGTGGCGAACAGCGCCGTGGATTCGGCATCGAGGCGGCGGCGCAGGCCTTCGCTCATGGCCGCCAGCGCCGCTTCGTTGGCCGGCTGGCCGGCGCGTTCGAGCTTGGCGCGGCCGACGATTTCCATGACCTTGGCGGCCTGCGCCGCGCCCATCACGGCGGTGCGCGCCGAGGGCCAAGCGAAGATGGAAGCGCGGATCGAAGCCGCGCCCGCACATGCCGTAGTTGCCGGCGCCAAACGACCCGCCGAGCACCACGGTGAGCTTGGGCACGCGCGCATTGGCCACGGCCTGGATCATCTTCGAGCCGTGCTTGACGATGCCCGCGCGCTCGGCCGTCGCGACCCACCATATAGCCCGTGGTGTTCTGCAGGAAGACCAGCGGCGTTGCGCTCTGGTCGCAGAGCTGGATGAACTGCGCGGCCTTGGTCGAGCCGGTGGGCTGGATCGGCCCGTTGTTGCCGAGAATGCCGACGGCGTGGCCGTGCAGTCGCGCGTGGCCGCAGATCGTGTCGGGCGCATAGCCGGCCTTGAATTCGAGTGAAATCGGACGCATCGACGAGGCGGGCGATGACTTCGCGCACGTCATAGGGTTCGCGGTCGTCGGCGGGAACGAGGCCGAGGAGTTCGTCGGTCGGAAAGCGCGGTGGTACAAGAGTCGGCGCTGGTGGTACGCCGATCCAGTTGAGCTTGTCCATCACCTCGCGCGCCGTGGCGATGGCGTGGGCGTCGTTCTCGCAGAGGTATTCGCCCAGGCCCGTGACATTGGCGTGGGTCTCGGCGCCGCCCAGCGTCTCTTCGTCGCTGTCCTCGCCGATCGCGGCCTTGACCAGCGGCGGGCCGGCGAGATATATGCTCGAGCGTCCGCGCACCAGGATCACATAGTCCGACAGGCCCGGCAGGTAAAGGCGCCGCCGGCGGTCGAGGCGCCATGCACCACGGCGATCTGCGGAATGCCGGCGGCGGAGAGCCGGGCCTGGTTGGCGAAGCTGCGCCCGCCCTCGATGAAGATTTCGGCCTGGTAGAGCAGGTTGGCGCCGCCGCTTTCGACGAGATAGATCAGCGGCAGCCGGTTGTCGCGCGCCATTTCCTGGGCGCGCAGGCTTTTTTCAGGCCCATCGGCGGGATGGTGCCGCCCTTGATCGCGCTGTCGCTGGCCAGCACCACGCAGCGCTTGCCGGCCACCGTGCCGATGCCGATGATGGAGCCGCCGCCGAGCACCGACGTGTCGCCGTCGTCGTCGTGCATGCCGAGCCCGGCCAGCGTGGAGAACTCGACGAAGTCGCTGCATGATCGATCAGGCGCGCCACGCGCTCGCGCGGCAGCAACTGGCCGCGCTTCTCGAACTTGTCGCGCCCTGGGAGGCTGATTCTTCGCGCACCTTCTGCTCCAGCGCGCGGACCTCGGCCAGGCGCTCGGCCATGCGCCCTGCGTTGGCGGCGAAGGCGGGCGAGGCGGTGTCGATCAGGGACTCAATGACGGGCATCAGTCCTCCTTCAGCACGTCGGGCGTGACGCTGCGATGGAAGCCGTCGAAGGCCGCGGAACGCCCGTGGTCGGCGATGGGGAACAGCGGCGTGTCGAGCGGCGCACCGCCGTCGATGGCGAGCGTGACGCCGGTGATGAAGGCGGCGCCGGGCGAGAGCAGGAAACAGATGGCCGCGCTGACTTCGGATTCGGTGCCCAGCCGCCGCAGCGGCACATGGCGTTTGAGCCAGGGGATCATCTCCGTACCGGACCTTTGTAGCTGTCCATGCCGGAAGAGGCGATCCAGCCCGGGGCAACGGCATTGACGCGCACGCCGCTGGCCGCCCATTCGACGGCCGCCGTCTTGGTCAGGTTGGCCATGCCGGCGCGCGCGGCACCGGAATGGCCCATGCCGGGCATGCCCTTCCACATGTCGGCCGTCATGTTCACGATGGCGCCGCCGTGGGCCTGCAGGGACTGCAAGTACAGCTCGCGCATCATCAGGAAGCCGCCGGTCAGGTTGCTGGCCATAACGGTCTCGAAGCCCTTCTTGCCGATGGCCATCAGCGGCGCCGGGAACTGGCCGCCGGCATTGTTCACCAGGCCGTGGATGCGCCCGTGCCGGGCGACCGCGGCATGGACCGCGCTGTTGACGGCTTCCTCGACGCGGATGTCGAAGGCGGAAACCTCGGCGCGGCCGCCGTCCTCGGCGATTTCCGCGGCAACCCTGTGCAGCTTGTCTTCGGTGCGCCCGGTGAGGATGACGGTGGCGCCGAGCGCCGCCAGTTCGTGGGCGACGCAACGGCTGATGCCGCTGCCGCCGCCGGTGACCCAATGCACCTCGCCGGCAAACAGGCCGGGGCGCAGCACGCTGGCGTAACGCGAGAAGGGGCGTCTTCGTCGGGAGGGGAACTGCTCATGCGCGGGTCTCCATGCCTGGCCGGCGGTGATGGCAGCCATCCTAGCCATAGGTGCCGTTAACGTCAACAGGTGTGCGTAAGCGGCAGAATCATCTTGCAAGCGACATGGCTGCTTGCTAGGATGGCGCCATGAATGCCGCCCGCCGCCCGCCACCGCCCGCACCCGATGACGCGCTCTACGGCATCACCGAACTGGCGCGCGAACACGGCATCTCATTGCGCGCGATCCGCTTCTACGAAGACAAGGGCCTGCTGGCTCCGCGCCGCATTAACGGCGGCCGCGCCTATACGCGGCGCGACCGGGTACGCCTGGGCCTGATCCTGCGCGGCAAGGCGGTGGGCATGTCGCTCGCGGAGATCGAGCACATCCTTTCGCTTTACGGCGACCACGGCGAGGGCCATGCCCAGCAACTGGACTACCTGATCGGGCGCATCGAGGCGGCAATGGCGGAACTCGATCAGCGCCGCCGCCACATCGAGGCCATGCTGGGCGAACTGGGCGAGGTTCGTGCCCAGCTCAAAAAGGCGCGGTCGGCTCGGCGCCGCGCCGGCAAGGCCTGATCAGGCCCTGGCCAGTTCGGCGCGCAGCGCCGATCACCGTGTCGTAGCGGTTGGGGTCGAATCCTTCGCCGCGCCGAACACGGCCGAGCCGGCGACGAAGGTAACACCCGCCTGCGCCACGTCGCGGATGTTGGCCGGGCCGACGCCGCCGTCGATCTCCAGGCTCACGTTGAGGCCGCGGGCGTCGATCATCTGCCTCACCCTGCGTGCCTTGTCGAGCACGTAGGGGATGAACTTCTGCCCGCCGAAGCCCGGGTTGACGCTCATCAGCAGCACCATGTCGAGCTTGTCCAGGGTGTACTCCAGTACGTCCAGAGGCGTCGCCGGGTTGAACACCAGGCCCGGCTTGCAGCCGCATTCGCGGATCAGGGCGATGGTGCGATCGACGTGCTCCGAGGCCTCCGGGTGAAAGGTGATGTAGGTGGCGCCAGCCTTGGCAAAGTCCGGGATGATGCGATCCACCGGCTTGACCATCAGGTGCACGTCGATTGGCGCGGTGACGCCGTGCTTCTTCAATGCCTCGCAGACCAGCGGGCCGATGGTCAGGTTGGGCACGTAGTGATTGTCCATGACGTCGAAGTGCACGATGTCGGCGCCAGCGCGCAGGACGTTGTCGACCTCTTCGCCCAACCGGGCGAAGTTGGCGGAAAGAATGCTGGGGGCGATCCTGAAGTTTCTGGCCACGGCGAACTCCCTGAAAAGTATGCGGCGATTTTACCGGCGCCGACGCGGGCGGGATTCAGGATTTGTGATGCTCGGCATAAGCCCAAATTCATTGCCCGGGGCGCCAGGCGCCGTGTCAACAGCGCCGACTCTTGCCCTTTCGCTCAGGGCAGGCGGCCGGCCGCGACCAGGCGGTTGAACAGGGGTGCTCTTGGACAGCCAGATCATTTGATCATCCGTGGCGCTACCTTGCGGCGCCCAACGTAGGCACGATCTGCCGTGGTCGTCGAGCGCGGGTTGGGATTGTGGGTTTCCTCGGTGCCCGAACCTGCTGAACCGGCATTTTTGCCTAGTGAGTAAATCACTGCAACGGCATCGCTCGCGAGTACCATACCCGATGCGCAAGCCGCTGTTAAGGGGTCACCGGCATTGGACATGCCGACGCCGGTGGAACAGACCTGCAGGTCGGGTGCCAATACCGTAATCCCGGTGTTCTTCATGCCCGAGGAGTAGCTGAACGCATAGGTGTTCGACGCGGTCAGGCCGTAGCGAACCCGATTGTCGGAGTCACTGCCCCAACCATCGATCAGATATCCACTGGAATCCACCGGCAACAAACCCAAGGTCGCCGCGGGGAAGTAGCCATCGTACGAATAGGCGCAGCGTCCGTGGGATTGTACGGTGGTGGTCTCGGTGCACGCGCCGCCCGATGCGGTGCAGAAGGCCTCTAAGCCGTTACTTGTGCTGGAGGCGGGGCAAGGCAGGCGGTCATTGGCCATGGCGTAGCCGAGCAGGGCATCGCGCGCCTCGGCAAGGGTCTTCTGCGTGTCGCCATAGGCGCGGACATCCTGTTGGGCGGAAAGTGGCAAGAGCATGCCACCCAGAAGGAGGGAGACAATGAACATGACGATGGCGAGTTCAATCAGCGTGAAGCCGCGTGTGCCGAGGTCCGCCCGAACCGGCGGAAACGGCGTTGCGGACGAGTCGGGCGAAGGGCGTTGCGTCGGTGCCATCCGTTTCATTGTGCCACAGGGCATCAATCGGGCTCCAGGGCGAATCAGGGCAGCCAGGTGGTCGAGCGGTTGGTGATCTCGATCAACTGGTCGCGCGCGGTGGTGAGCGACGTCGTCGGTCGTTCGGCCGTGGTAAAGCCAACCCTGAGATTCCTGAAGGATGGACGGTAGCACATGTTGTCGGAGCCGCAGGACTGGCCGTTCGGACACAGCGGTGCGCTGCCCGCGCAGGCACTCTTCTGCTCGTCGTAAATGGCGGCGGTATCCTGCACCAGCGCCTTGGCCGTGGCGTCAAGTTCGCTCATCGGCCGTGTCGTGTTGGCCAGCGCCGTGGCGCGCGGCGTCAATGCCTTGGGTGCGGCAATTGCCGCCGTCAAATTGCCCGGTTCATAGCTCAACTCGATGCCCATGCTGTAGGAATTGGCGCTGAGGTAGGTGATCGTGCGCGTGCCGTTGTATTCGGTTGGAATGGCGCCGGAAATGGTGACGTGGTCGCCGGAATTAAGGCCGTGGCCGGGCGAGGTCACCGTGGCGCGGTCGGTCGAGCCGCTGATGTCGGCCCAGGTAATGGCGGAAATATAGCGGCCGGGATTGACCTTGCCGGTCGGCAGGGTGGCGGTGAAACTGGTGGTGTTGATGACGGTAACCGGGTATTCGCCGTTGTAGCCTGTGGGCACGGCGTCCTTGATGACCACGGTGTCGCCGGTTGTCAGGCCGTGCACAGTGCCGGTGGTGACGGTCAGCGTCGGCGGCGAACCGGTGTTGTAAGTCATCGTCGAAATGCTCGCGGCGGGATGGGCCTCAATCCAGAGCTTGGTCTGCACGGTGGTGACGCCATTCTTCGGGTCGGTCGGCGCCGTAAAGCTGCGGGTGAGTTCGATGCGGGCATGGAACTCGCGTTGCGAGGTATCGGTGTTACCCAAGCGGTCGAAGGGCGCAATGCCCGGAATAGTTGCCGGATTGGTGACGTAGGGCAGCACCGGCGCCGGGTTGCGCGGTCCCGGGCGCGCCGAGGTATCGGTGGCCATCGGCAGGCCGAGCTGGTCGTGCACGTTGTCGTCCTGAAGGGGGTAGCTCAGCGAACTGCCGTAACCCCAATAGACCAAGGCGACGTGGTGGCTGTTGTTGTAGCCACTTTGGCCGCCGCAACTGCTCGTGTAGCAGGGATCGTTGCGGCCATTGCTGAGGGTGCTGCCGCTCTCAGTGAACACGCAGGCGGGGCGACCCTGACCGTCCAAGTATGGATTGTAGGGTTTGTTGCAGTTGTAGGAAGTGTCGAATTCGACCGCCAGTTTGGGCCACTCGATATAGGGGAAGGAGGCATTTCCGCTATCGCCCGAATAGCCCAGATGCTGGCGCGCCGCGCCGCAGGCGTTGGCGGCATTGCGGTCGCCATCGATCACGGCGAAGGTGAAGCCTTCGCCGACGCGCCGGATGCGGAAGCGGAAATAGCTGCGAAAACCGGTGCCGGCGGCGTGGGTTTCCGTCGTCCAGGCGCAGGCGAAGAGGTTGTCCGCGCTGGCGCCATAGTTCGAGACGCCGGCGCCGCTGCCCAGGGTCAGCGTGCCGCTTGCCGGCGCGTAGGCCGCCAACTGGATGGTTCCGGCGGTGGCGGCCACGACCGGCGCCGCCACGGTCAGACTGGCCCCGGAAGGAATGCAGCGCACGATGTCCTGCTCGGCAAGGTGGCAGCTCGAATCGTCCAGCTTCCATACACCAGCGGTCGAGCAGCGGGCGATGTCCGCGCTATTGGATTTGCTGGCCCTGACTTGGCCCAGGGTGGAATTTCCGGTAAGGGAAAGGGCGCCGCTGGTGGTGAAGGCGGAAAGGTTGTCGCCCTCGAGATAGTTGGCGGGCCAGTGGGTATTCAGGATCGCGTTGGTGGCCGAGACCTGGCCCGAAGTGCGAAGCTGCACCAGCGATTCGCCGCCATCGCTGGGGACCGGGCTTTTTGTACCGCGCTGACCGGCGAAGATCAGGCCGGCGGCGCAGCTTTGCGCCGTCCCGCCATCGAGCGTGACGCCAAGACTTCCGGTGTTGGGCTTGATGATGAACAACTGATCGACGTAATGGCTGAAATAGCCCAGCGGGTTGGTTGTGTCGTCATAGCAGGTGCTGCTCGGTACGCGGCCGACCGCCTTGTCGTCGGGCCCGGTGAAGTCCGTCAAGGCAGTCGGCGTGAAGCCGCCGCCGGCGGCGATCTGGTCGCGCAGGCACTCGGTCATCCGTTCGAGCATGGCATTGATGTCGGTGCGGAAATAGCTCGATCCGCGCAGGGTCTGGAACAGGTGGGCGCTGGTCACCGAAATACCTTCATCGTTGGAAACGAGGCCGCAACTGTCGGTGGTACCGGCGGGACAGGCGCCGGACCACAGGTTACCGTCGCTGCGGCGATTGACCAGCCCGCCGGCCGTCAGCGACTTGTTCGCCGCCGACGTGTCGCCGCTGGCGCTGTTGGTGCTGCCCGCAAGGTAGTTGGTGATCCCGGCGAGCTGGGTGCTGGTCACGGGATCGAGATAGTTCAGCACGTTGTAGTTGCCGCCGCATTCCGTCACGCTGTCGTTGGCGGCGGGACTCCGATCCTGGCCGGACAGGGCCGGGCCCGGCGAAAATATCACGGCAATCGGGCGATCGTGCGCCGAGGAGATGGCGCTGGCCATGGCGGCCGTACTGTTGGCGACGACCACGTCGAGCTGGCTCAGCGTATCCCAGTTCATCGGCGTGGCGCGCTGCACCCTCTGGTGGCTGCCGGAAACGGCATACCAGAGGCATTCGCCGGAGGCGTCGCGCAAGGGGCCGGTGCCGAGCGAGCGCCACGGAAAGCGCCCGATTACGGTGATATTGGCGGCATTTCCGGAAAAGTTCGCCGCTTCGCAGCCTTCTTCGGTGCAGCCCGCGTTGTTGTTCCGCGAGGTGCCGAGGTCGGGCATCGGCAGGTAACCATAGACCATACCGCTGCTTCCCTGCGCGAGTTGTACGTCACGGAAGCGTATCGCGTAACCGATCAGGGCTTCGCGTGCTTGAGCCATCGAGTCGCCAGTCTGTTCCTTTGCCTTGTTGCGGAGGAACTCGGGGGACAGGTTGCTGACGAAGAAATACAGGCCGCCGATGGCCAGCATGGCGAGCAAGGCGATCAGGACGAAACCCTTGGAGGGTCGACCGGCTCTGGCGGCAGAACGACGGACGTGCTTCACGGTATCGCTGGCGTCGACATTCCGACGCCCTGAAAGGTGGCCGCGGATCGGCGTGCCGTCAAGCTGCAGCCAGCCCCTTGGGGTGAACAGGGGGAGGACATTGAATGTCGAGTCCAGGTCAGCGGGGATTCCTGCTTGTGGGCATGGGCGTCAAGACCTGCCCGCCGCCAAGACGCGTATTGCGTTCCCCAGTGGCGCGGTTGACCGCTTCGCCGACCTTGAGATCGGCGGGCGTGTCCTCGCCGGGCGCGATCAGTGCGCGACCCGGATCGCGCGGCGACAGCTTGGCGGATACGCCCGTTCGCCTGGCGTCGTTTTCGTTCTGGGCGTGCTGATTGATCCATACCGTGGATTTGCCGCTGGAACGGTAAACCACGCCATCGAGGCTCATGGTGGTGCCCTGCAGCGCTTGCGCCTGTTGCACGTGATGTGTGCGCTGGCGTTCCAGTGACAGGCGCCGTTCGGGGGTGAAGAACAGGCGCCCCAGGTTCGCTGGTTCCGCGGCGCCGGCGGGTAGCACGCCCGAAATGAGGGTCACTAGCGCAAGCATGAATGGACCCCGCCTCATTTCCGTTCCCTCAAGGTGATCCATTCGAGCGTGCATTCCGCCTTCAGTGGAGCCGGGTTGTTGCGATCACCGGCGCCGGCGGGGGCACGTTCCAGGTTGCAGGAGCGAACCTGGATCATGGCGCGCACGGAGTTGCGGATGTCGTCGATCAGGGCAAGCAGTTCGCCTTCATGGAGGAATTGCACCTGCATTCGCATCTGGCTGGACATGACGTCAAAGCCACCGGCGGCGGGGCCGCCCGGCAGCACCGAGGCGTCGACCGGGCGTTGCGGCGCGAAGTCGTAATCCAGGCGGAAGATGCGCCGCGCGGCCTTGATCCGGGCAATGGTTTCCACCCAATCCAGGCGTTGTTCCGGGCCGATGAGCCCACGTTCCCTGAGTGCCTGGAAGCGGGTGATCTTGTCGCGCAACTCGGCCTGTTCGTCGCGCGCGCGCGCCAGCCTGGCGCGGATGTCGTTGCGCGCCGCGCTGGCTTCCCTGGCGGCTTTTTCCCCGGCCTTCTGCAATTGCAGTGTGCTCCAGACCGCGCCGCCACCGCAGGCGGACAGGATGATCAGAAAGGCGATCGCCCATTTCAATCGACCGAGATCGGAAGCTTCGGATTTCATCGGGAGCTCACAGTGGTCGCGCCAGCCGCAGGGAAAACTTGGGTACTTCGCCGCCCTGAGTCCGGGGGTCGCCCACGCTGCGCAGCGGCTTGTCGGATTCGATGTCGAAGGGACGACTCAGGATACGGACTTCGGTTCGCGCGGCACGCAGCGTGGCGGCGAAATTCTCCACCAGCGCGAGTTGGGCGCGTTGGTCGCTGACCAGGACCAGGGGAAGCTGGGCATCGATGTCAACGACAGCCCAGCCCGCGGCGTTCGCGGTGGTGGCGCTTTGGCGGGCGCCGGGCGCCGAGTTGCTCGTGGCGTCCGGGCTGTCGGCCATGCGCCAGCTCAGCTTCCCCAATTCGATCCTGGGGTTCTCGTTCAATGCCTGGCTGAGGTGAAGCAGCAAGGGTTCCATCCGGGGCAGACGCTTTTGCAGCGCTTCGTGGCGGCTGATAAATGCCCGCAGGTTATCCGGGGTGATGTCGACCTTGGGCAGCCCTTCCAGAATCGTGTTGTAGCGCCTTGTATCGTCGGCGGTTGCAAGACGCGTTGTTTCGGCCTGGTTGCGCAGTTCGGCCACCTTGAGCCCGGTCTTGCCCGCGAACAGCAAGCAGGCGACAAAGACCACCCAGGCCGTGCCGGTGATCGCGGAACGCATTCTCCACAACCGGTGGAAGCGCGTCTCCTCTGGCGGCGCAAACTGCTGGGCGGGAGGCTTGCTCGCGACGCAATGCATGAACATCCTGTCCGCGTTGCTGTCGGGCAAGGAATCCTTGAGGCGAAGTTTTCGGGCGGCGGCGCCGAGGTCGGCGAACTCGAACTGGATCTCCGGTGAACTCTGGCAGTAGTCCCGCAGGGTTTGCGTCTGGCCCGACTCGGCGAGTATCACGGTGCGCAGGGCGCTGCCGCGCGGAATCTGGCGTTGGGCAACCAGGTACTGGAAGATCTTGGCCGAATCGCTGGCGCAGACCCGCCCGATTTCGTCGACGCCACGCGTGGCGAGTTGTGAAAGGCGCGAGAAGTGCAGTTTTCCCTGATCGAAGAAGGTCTGGCGCACTCCACCGCGGGTAAGCGTCAGCAGCAGCGCCGGCCCATTGGCGTCCAGTAATTGCGGACCGAACTGCGCCAGTACCAGCGGCACGGAGTACACGCCGGCAAGGATGGCCTCGGCTTCGCGCAAGGCATCCAGCCACGGAGTGAAGGCTTCCGCCCGCGTCAGTGCCGCGAAGAGAATTCGTTCGTCGCGCCGTCCATCCTTGGCGCGCCCGAGCGAAACCGCGAGCGACAGCGGCGTGCCGTAGAAGTATTGACCCAGGCGCCGCTTGAGCAGGGCATTGCGATCGCCGCCCTGGACATAGGGCAGGTCTTCCAGTTGGAAACCTTCCTCGGCGATGTCCGCGAGCAGGAAGAACAGGCTGCCGCGATGTTTTTTGAGGTAAGTCGCGAATGCTTCCAGGCCCGCCGGCTCGTTGCTGAATTCGGTTTCGAACTTGATGCGGCCGGATCGCCAATGGTGGGCGGAGAGTCCGGTGCCGTCAGCCAGCAATATGCGTTTCGCCGCCATCAGGTTTTCATCTTGGTGATGATGTCGTAGATCGGGCCGAGCACGGCCATCATGATCCATCCGAGGATCAGGCCGATGGTCACCGTCATCACCGGCTCGATCATGGACTGGACGCGCTCGATGGATTCGCGAACATCACGGTTGTAAAAATAGCTGACATTGGTCAATGCCGTGTCGAGCGCGCCGGTGTTCTCGCCGACGCGCAGCATGCGCAGCACCAGCGGCGGAAATATTCCGACGTTTTGGAAGGCCACGGTGACGTTCTGTCCTTCCGCGATCAAGCCGCCGACCCGTTGCAGGCCTTCCTTGATCACCAGGTTGCCGACGACATCCTCCGTGGCCTTGATCGAGTCCAGAATCGTGATGCCCGACGAGTACATCATGGCGAACACCGAGGCGAACCGGGAAAGGATGATCTTGCGCAGGATGTCGCCGATATAGGGGATTTTCAGCTTGAACTGGTCGAAACCATAGCGAGCCTTGAAATTGGTCTGGACCAGGAAGGTGACTATCGCGGCGATGACGATGGGCAGGCCGATGACCACGTACCAGTAGTTAACGAAGAAACTTGAGGTGGCTATCAGCAGCTTGGTCTGGGTCGGCATGTCCTGGCCCATGCTGCGGATGAAGCCCGCCATCTTGGGCACAAGGTAAATCATCATGAACAGGGTGATGGCGACCACCACCGTGCCGAGGAAGGCGGGGTACATGACGAGCTTCTTGGTGTGCGCGGCGAGTTCATCCTGCCATTTGAGCGACTCCAGAAGGTTCGCCAGCACTTGCGGCAAGGCGCCGGTTTCCTCGCCGGAGCGAATCAGGCTGACAATCACCTCGTCAAAGGTCTGCGGGTGCTCCGCCATGGCTTGCGAGAGGGTTTTGCCGCCTTCGATGCTTTCGATCATTCCGGCCAGGATCTCGCGAAAGCGGGGATTGTCGACCGTATCGCGCAGATCCGTCAGGCTTTCGATCAGCGCCACGCCGGCGCGCGCCAGTTGTTCGAGGTGGAAGCAGAAATTGATGAGCTCCTGGCGGGTGATCTTGCCCCGGTTCATCAGGCCGCCCTGCTTCACCGGGTCGCCATTGATGAAATCCAGATCCATGCGCTTGAGGCGCATTTCCAGGTCGATCAGGTTAATGGCTTCGAGCCGGCCGAGAACCATGCGTCCCTGGGTATTCATTGCCTTGTAGGCGTATAGAGCCATCGTCGATCGTTATTCCAGGCGCTTACATGCGTTCCGTGAGGTCGATGACCCGGCCGACTTCCTCGATCGACGTCGATCCGTCAAGCACCCGCCGCAAGCCATCGTCGGCCAGGGTGCGGAAGCCCTTTGACAGCGCCATGGCGCGGATGTCGCGCAAGGCGGCGCGGCGCCCGATCAGGTCGTCGAGATCGTGGTCCAGGCGCAACATTTCCATGATTGCGATGCGGCCCCGATACCCCTGATATTCGCAGTGATCGCAGCCGGCGGCGCGATAGATGATCGGTGCGGGTTGTCCTTCGGCGACTCCGATCAGCTTGCGCTCCTGGGGTTCCGCGGGGTAGGGCTTGCGGCACTGGGTACACAATCTTCGCACCAGGCGCTGGGCGACGATACCGATGATGTTGCCGGCCATGATGTCGGGCAGCACGCCGATGTCGAGCAGGCGCGGAACCGCGCCCAGGGCCGAGTTGGTGTGCAGCGTCGAATATACCTGGTGCCCGGTCATCGCGGCGCGGAAGGCCATTTCCGCGGTGTCAGCGTCGCGGATTTCGCCGACCAGGATGATGTCCGGATCCTGGCGCATCATCGAGCGGATGCCGTTGGCAAAATCCAGCTTGGCCGATTCGGCGACCGAGGTCTGGCGGATCATGGCCATCGGATATTCGACCGGATCCTCCAGGGTCATGATGTTCACGCCCTCTTCGTTGATATGGTTCAGCACCGAGTAGAGCGTGGTCGTTTTGCCGCTGCCGGTGGGGCCGGTGACCAGGATGATGCCTTCCGGGCGCGCCACCATCAGCTTCATCAAGCTCATCTGCTGCTCGTCCAGGCCGAGCTTGTCAAGCGGGACAATGCCTTTTTGCCGATCGAGGATGCGCAGCACGATGTTTTCGCCGTGGATCGTCGGCTGCGACGCGACGCGAAAGTCGACCGCGCGGCCGCTGATGTTGATCGAGATGCGGCCGTCCTGAGGCGCACGGGTTTCGGCGATGTTCATTCCGCTCATCACCTTCATGCGCACGGCCATGGCCGCCCAATACGTCTTGTGCAGGGCGCGGATCTGCCGCAGGATGCCGTCGATGCGGTAGCGAATGCGCAGGAAGCTGGCTTCCGGCTCGAAGTGAACGTCGGAGGCGTCGTGCTTGACCGCGTCGGTCAGCAGCGCATCGACCAGCCGCACCACCGGCTGGCTGTATTCGTCGAGCGAGGCCGCCAGGCTGCGGTAATCGATTTCGCCGGTCTCGATTTCATGCAGGATGCCGTCGATTGAAAGTTCGTGACCGTAATATTGGTCGATGGCGCGGGCGATTTCCGATTCTCCGGCGATCAGCGTCTCGATCAGCAGGTCCGGGTGGATCAAGGTGCGCAGCTTGTCCAGCGCGACGATGTCGTTCGGGTCGGCGATCGCGATCTTCAGCCGTTGATCGCGGCGGGAATAGCTCAGGGCCAGAAACACATGGCGTTTGGCGAGATCGCGCGGTATGAGGCGGAGGGCATCCGGGTCGATGATCGACTTGGCCAGGTCGACCGCCTTGTGACCCAGCGATTCTCCCAGCGCGTCGCGCAAGGTCGCCTCGGAGACGAAGCCCAGCGCCACCAGCAGCTTGCCAACCGGCTGGTTGGACTTCATCTGCTCCAGCAAGGCGATACGCAACTGATCCTCGCTGATCACGCCTTGCGCAATGAGGATCTGGCCTATCGGTCGGCGAGGGCTGGGCGAGTTCATACGGCGTGATTATCCAGCATCTGCCATCGGGGGCAAGCCCTGATAGGGGCAGGTCAGGGTTGCAGCGCTTTCAGTCGCGCGGCGGCCTGGTCCCGATCAAAACCGGCGGGGCGGCTGGCCGCGGCGGCAACGGCCTGGGCATAGTATTGGGCGGCAAGCTTGTTCTGACGCAAATGTTCAAGGCTGATCGCCAGGTTGTAAAGAATGTCCGGATTGTCCGGTTCCGCGCTGAAGGCACGGAAGTAGGCCTGCTGTGCCTCACTCCATCGCCCCAGGCGGGCGTAGAGATTTCCCAGCGAGAAATGTGGCGCGGCCAAATCCGGTTGCTCCGCGGCCAGGGATTTCAGGCGGCTCTCGGTCAGTCCGGGGTCGACCTGGCCGCGCTGGTTCAGGAGGGCCGAGATCGCGACGGTGTCTTGCGGATCGGCCTCGATGATTCGGCGATAGAAGGCTTCGGCCTGGTCATGGCGTCCTTGACGCATGGCGATGGCGGCCAGGCCGTGAAGCGCGTCGGTGTTGCGGGGGTCGTTCTTGCGCGCGCGCTCGTATTCCACCTGGGCCAGCGAAAGCTCGCCGCGGTTGAAGGCCTCGAAGCCGCGACTGAGGGATGGATCCACGCGCAATGGCTGGCGCGTGACACGAATCGGGTTGTCGTCCTCGGCGACCTCGACGGCGCGAGCCGACTGCCGACGCTGGCGAGTCGGAGTGGATGCAGCGACCCCGTCATCGTCGTTCGCAACCGCGCCCTGGCGGGGCGAGCTCGTCGCGGCGGGGCCGGAAACCGGCGCCGGTCCGGCTGTGGCTACAGGCTGGGATGGCTGCGATGCCTGGGCGGGTGCAGCGGCCACCAGTGTTGGTGCGGCCGGTGGCGCCTGGGGGACCACCGGCGCCGGGGGGGGCACCATTGGTTTCGCCATCATGCTGCTCTTGGGCTGGAGCTGCCACCAGAAGTATCCGCCGATGCCAGTCACGGAAAGGACGGTCAACACGCCGATGGCAATGGCGAAGCCCTTGCGACCCTCCTGCTTTTCCGGCTGTTTCGCGGCAAAGAGGTTCTGCGCCGCCGCTTTCACCGGGGTATCGTCGGCGCCCTGCGGAGCGCGTCGGGGGCTTTCGACCATCGCTGCCGGCAAGGGACGCGAAATTGATTCTGCGGCCGGCGCGGGGGAGGGGGCGGGCGGCGCAAGGGAATCGACCTTCGTCGTGGCGATCGAGGGCGGCGGAACAATGCGTGCCGCCGCCGCCGCCTCTTCGAGAAATCGGGCATCGAGTTCCTCGAGGTGGGATGCCAAAGACATTGGAGGTTCGGTGACCGACTCCGCCACAGTAGCGGGATCTGTATCAGCGCTGGCCTGGCCGGTGGTGGTCGCCGGCAGTGGTTCCAGCGCCAAGCCGCTGAAGCCCATGTCTTCCGGGCTGGCGTCCGCGCCGCTTTCGCCTCCCTGGCGTTTCGCCAGTTCGGCTTTCTTCAGCGCGTCCATCAGCAGGCTCATTTGGCGTCGGCCCCTGGTGGAGCCGTTGTTCTTCCGCCGCCAGCGGGTGTCTTGGTAAAGAAAGTCCGGCCCGGCAACTGTTCGCGGAAGGCCTGATAGTCCGTATTCACGCTGGGATCGCGGATGATGGTCGGCTTGAGGAAGATGACCAGTTCGGTCTTGGACAAGGTATCGCTGCGGTTGCGGAAGAAGTTGCCCACCCCGGGGAGATCGCCAAGGCCGGGAATCTGGCTGCTCGTATTGCTGATCTTGTCCTCCATCAACCCACCCATGACCGCAACCTCGCCGTCAGAGAGGCGCAGCATGGACTCCATTTCGCGTGTCTGGATGACGGGAACATTATTTGCGGCTCCCAGATTGGGGGTCGGATCCTGAACCTGGCCGGTCTGGCTTGAAATGGTTGGCCGAACATTGAGCAAAATGCTGCCGTTTTCGCTGATCTGCGGTGTGACGCTCATGACCAGTCCGACGGAGATCGACTTCGCGGTGGCGGTGAAGTTGTTTGTCGTTCCCGTGGTCGTGGTGGTCGAGTCGTTTTTGATCTCGAAATAGACCAGGTTGTTAACTACTTTCAGCATCGCGGTCTGGTTGTTGAGAACACTCAGTTTGGGGCTGGACAAAACCTTCACTTTGCCAAAGGTTTCCAGCAGGCTCAAGGTTGACGCCAGACCCAGGCCGGGTGCGACGTAGTTGAGCAGAAAGGCAAATGTCCCCGGCGACGCGCCAAATGAGGGGGCGCTTGTCGATGTCGCGAACGCACCCGACGTGGTCAGAACCGGATTGGTGGCAGTCGTCGGGTTTTGCGCAATCGAGAAGCCGGCCTGAGGATTTCCCGGGCGCAGGCTGCGCAAGCTCTGCCAATTGATGCCCTGCTGGTAGGCATCATTCAAACTCACTTCGGCAATGGTCGCCTCGATGACGACCTGGCGCCTGGCATTGGTCAGGACAAGATCGAGATACTCCTGAACTTTCTCATGCTGCCGTGCCGTGGCCCGCACCACGATGACCCCGGCTTCGGGATTGACGATGATCGACGCGGCCTCGCGGAAGGTGGTGCGCTTGACCACCGTGGTTCCCTGTTGCTGAAGGTTCGCCGGGTTCGGGCTGCCGGCAATGCCGCTGCCGGCTTGGGCCGTGCCGCGTCCGGCGGCTTGACCGGCCTGCGCACCCGTCCCGGTCGTGGCCTGCTGGTCGGAGCGTTCGATCACCGTTTCGCTAGAGCCTTCGGGAAGAATCTTGTCGCTTTCCCGGAGAATATCCTTGAGGTTTCTTTCCAGCGATGCCCAGAAATTGTTTTGCGCCGTGCTCTTCACCGCTGTGGCCGAGTTGTTGCCGCTACCGGCGGAGCCCCCTGCCGCGCTGGTGCTGGTCGAGGCAATTTGCGTGTTGATCGAAACCGAGCCCGTCAGCTCCCTCGACATGTTGACGTAGTCAACCTTGTAGTTGCGCAGATAGGGCGTATCCGGCATGACCAGCAAGTTGGGGCCGTCGAGTTCCCAGCGCATGTCGATCTGCTTGGATACCCGCGCAAGAATCTGCTGCAGTGTCTGGTCGATGGCATTGATCGTCACGACGCCGTTGATGCCGGGATGCACATCAACATTGAGTTTGGCGTCGCGGGCCAGCGCGAATAGCAGGTCCTGCACCGGAATGTTGCGTACCGAGACCGAATAGGACTCGGTCTTTGCGGCGGCACGCGGACGCGGAAGCAGGGGTGTCGCGGCAACCGGCGCGGGAATGTCGGGACTGGTTGCTACCTGGGATTCCGCGGTGATGTGCCCCGTGGTGGTCGGCTGTTGCTGCAAGCCGCCGCAGGCCGAGAGGGCCAGGCACGCTGCAAGGCCTACAGGGAGCGGCGGAATCTCGAAAGTACGCAAACGAATCCCCGATCAGAAAAAGTAGCCATACTTAGCATAACACATTATGTTTTCGATGCAACTCAATGATTTGATTGGATCGGAATCGCGCTTCATTTGCCGAATTTGCCTACCGCAATCTGATCGCCTGACGTGGATAGGGTTTGCTCCCGCGCAAGTGCTTGGGTAGCGATCGGATCGCCGTCGATGCAGCCTCGCGACTGGCGAAGTCGCCGTAGATTACTCCGTAACGCGGTGTGCCGCTGAGCTCCGAGTAGTACACCCGGACGTGCTCCGCTTCGTCTCCCGTGGCGGGAAGTTTGCGCAGCAAGGATTCAACTTCCGCATGACGCGTGGCATCCGCGGCGAAAACTTGTATGAACCAGCGGTCGTTTGGCAGTTGGTCGAGCCAGGCCTTGCTCGATTCGAGGCGGTCGCGCGTCAGACGCCCGATCTTTATCTTGCCCTGAGGGACTTGCGCCTGGGACATTGCCGGGCTCGTGACAGGCGATTGCTTGTGCGGATCGATGACGGAACTGCCCCGGGCCAAAGTCGGGGCGGAGCCGGCTACCGCGTTGGCATTTTGCGCCGGGTTCACCGGCAAGGCGGCATCGGATGTCGGTGGCGGCGGAAGCTTGGGTACCGCCGCGTCCGGGGGCGTACTCGTTGGCGTCACCGCAACCGGGGTCGCGGGCGCGGAAGCCGCCGCTGCCGGCGGCGCTCGTTCCGTGGTTGCTGCTGCTGTTGGTGGAGGCGCGATGGGTGCTGGCGTCCTGTCGCCTGCCGGGAAGGCAAGCATCGCCAGTGCCGCAATGAGGGTGACCGCAAGGGCCGATCCTAGCCAAAGCAGGCGTTTCACGCCGTCGCGCCTGGACCGATATGTTGCATCGCTGAACTCGCAGTCGCGTATTGCCGCCCGTGCTTCCCTGGCGCCGATCGAATGCGTGCTGGCGGAGAATGCGGCGAGCAACGACTTGTCCGCGATGATGTTGATCCGTCGCGTCAGCCCTAGCGAGCTTTGCGCGATCAGCTTCAAGGCGGCTTGGGAGAATACGCTGGGGCCGCGGTAGCCGGCCGCCCGCATGCGGAAATCCAGGTAATTGGCGATATCGTCGCGAACCAGCGGCTCCAATCCGAAATTGTGGGTAATGCGTTCCTTGAGTTGGCGCATGTCCGGACGGGCCAGGATATCGTTCAACTCGGGTTGGCCGAAGAGTACGAGTTGCAGAAGCTTGCTGTGGTTGGATTCCAGGTTCGACAGCAGCCGGATCTCCTCCAGCGTATCCGCCGGCATGGCGTGCGCTTCGTCAATCAGCACCACCACCTGACGGCCTTCGCCATAGGATTTGATCAACTGGTCCTGGAGTGCGCGCATGACCACGGAGGTGCGTGAATTCTCGGCCACTTCGAGACGCAGTTCATCGGCGATGGCATAGAGTATGTCGTCTCGCGACAACGATGGATTCGCAAGGTAAACGATGGTGACGGTCTCTGGCAGCCGCTCCATCAGTACCCGGCACAGCATGGTCTTGCCGCTACCGACTTCGCCGCTTACCTTGACGATGCCTTCGTCGTGAGTGATGGCATAGACCAGGGCGTCGAGGGTCGCGCCCCGATTCGCCCCGTCGAAGAAGAAATCCGTGTGGGGCGTGATGCGGAAAGGAGGTTCGTTGAGTCCGAAGTGTTCCAGATACATGGTAAGGATCCGTCAGTCCGTGTCTTGTCCTATTGCGCGGAATTCCGCTTTTCCCGCGCCAGGGTGTCGATGCGATTGTAGAGCGTGGTGCGATTGACGCCGAGCAGGCGGGCCGCCTGGCTCATGTTGTTGTGCGCGATCTGCTGCGCGGCCTCGATGTAGGCTTCTTCCCACATGTGCAGCGTGGCATCGAGATTGAAGTTCTGGTGACTCTGAATGTCGTTCAGCGCAATGGCCACCAATTCCGCGCGGTTGGCTGCGGCAGGAGCCGCAATGCCATTTCCCGCGTTGAGTTCACCGCCAGGATCCAACTCGGCTTCGAGATCATCGACCCTGACCTCCATGCCGGCGTATTTTGTGGTCAGGCGTATTGCGATGTTGCGCAGTTCGCGTACGTTGCCCGGAAATGGGTAGGACAGCAAGCGTCGCGTTGCCGCCTGACCCAGTCGGAATTGCGGCAGATTCGCCTGGGCCGCATACAAGCCGCGGAAATGTTCCAGCAGGAGGATGCGGTCATCGCCCAAATCGCGCAGCGGCGGAATGGCAACGGTAAAAACCGAAAGGCGGTGGTAGAGATCGGCGCGAAAGCGACCCTCGCGGACTTCCTTTTTCAGGTCGCGATTGGTCGCGGCGACGATGCGAGCCGATGATCGGCGCGCGGTGGTTTCGCCGATACGCTGGAATTCCCCGTTCTCAAGCACGCGCAGCAGTTTTGGCTGGAGGTCCAACGGAAGCTCGCCGATTTCGTCGAGGAACAGCGTGCCATCGGATGCTTCCTCGAAATAGCCGGCGCGCTGCCCGCTGGCGCCGGTGAAGGCGCCCTTGGCATGGCCGAATAGCGTGGCTTCGACCAGATTGGGCGATATCGCGGCACAGTTCAACGCAAGGTAGGGGCGTTCGGCGCGGTCGGATAGCCTGTGCAGGGCGCCGGCCGCGAGCTCTTTGCCGCTGCCGGATTCACCTTCGATCAGGACAGGAAACGGCGAATTGGCGAATTGACGAAGTTGCGCGCGAAGCTTTTGCAGTGCTGCGCTTGCTCCGATCAAGCCATCGTCGTTTTCGGTCGACGTGTCTCGAAAAGACAACACTCGCCGTATCAGTTGGCGCAGGAACTCGGGGTCCGCCGGCTTGGCGACGAACTCCGTGGCTCCCAGCGCCCGTGCGTGACGGGCGTTCAGCTCGTCGCTTTGTCCGGACAGCACGACAATTCGGGTTCCAGGTGCGTGGGCGAGGATGTCGGCGATCAGGGCAAAACCTTCGTCCGGCCTATGCGGCGTCGGCGGCAAACCGAGATCGATCAGGGCCAGGAGGGGGCCTGTCCACCATCGCGCAGGCGCCCCACCGCCTCGGCACGGGTCGAGGCCGTGCTTACCGCGTACTCGCGGCCGAGGAAAAAGCCGAGTGAGTCGGCGATCAATGGGTCGTCGTCGACAATCAGCAGTTCGATTTTGCTGTCCGTGGCGGTCAAGTTGGGTTCCGCGTTACCGATCCGATCGAACGATGCTAGCCGATTCCCCGGGGCTTGCATTGTGGTTTCTGCATGGCGTTTACCCCGCACTTCGCTGCTTGTTGCGATTGGCCGCCGGGGTGGTTCTGCTAAAATCGCCCGCTGAAAACCGAGCCGGGTGTCCCGGTGCAATCATGTCCCTGGAACCCCTCGTCGAAATCCGCGATCTGAATTTCACGTACGACAGCCGGCCTGTGCTTACCGGGATCAACATGACGATTCCGCGCGGCAAGGTGGTTGCCGTCATGGGGAGCTCCGGGTGCGGCAAGACGACCACGCTACGCCTGATTGGCGGCCAGCTCAGGGCGACTTCGGGTTCGGTCAAGGTTGGCGGGCAACTGGTCAACGAGCTGGATGGCGACGGACTTTACCTGCTGCGTCGGCGCATGGGCATGTTGTTCCAGTTCGGCGCGCTGTTCACCGATATGTCGGTCTACGACAACATTGCTTTCCAGATGCGCGAGCATACCGATTTGCCGGAAAGCGTGATTCGCGATCTGGTCATGATGAAACTCCACGCCGTGGGCTTGCGCGGCGCCCACGACTTGATGCCGTCCGAACTGTCCGGAGGCATGGCGCGGCGGGTGGCTCTGGCGCGGGCCGTCGCGCTTGATCCGATGTTGATCCTCTATGACGAACCGTTCGCCGGGCTCGATCCGATTTCACTTTCCATCATCGGCGAACTGATTCGCAAGCTAAATGATGTGCTTGGCGCCAGTTCCGTCGTCGTTACCCATGACGTGCAGGAGTCTCTCAAAATCGTCGATTACGTCTATTTCGTTTCCGCGGGCAAGATCGTGGCCGAAGGCACGGCCGAGGAAATAAAGCGTTCCAAGGTACCCTACGTGCACCAATTCGTCTGGGGCGAGGCGGACGGGCCGGTGCCATTCCACTATCCGTCCCGGCCCTATGGCGACGAACTGATGGAAAGGGCTGCGCAACGTGGATAAGACCGTTCTGCCGGCACTGCGGAACCTCGGACAGAAGGTCACCGCGCGCATCTGGCGCCTTGGTTACGCCAGCCGGTTTTTTCTTGCCATGTTGCTGCACTCGGGTACCGCGCTGCGTCGCCTGAACCTGACCATCCGCGAGATCTATTTCACCGGCGTCCTCAGCCTGATCATCATTCTGGTATCCGGGATGTTCGTCGGCATGGTGCTGGGATTGCAGGGCTACGATACGCTGCAGCGTTACGGTTCGACCGAGGCGCTGGGGGTTCTGGTGTCGCTGTCGCTGGTGCGCGAACTTGGCCCGGTGGTTGCGGCTTTGCTGTTTGCCAGTCGCGCCGGGTCCGCAATTACGGCCGAGATCGGCATGATGAAGGCGACCGAGCAACTGTCGGCCATGGAAATGATGGCGGTCGACCCGATTGCCCGCGTGGTTGCGCCGCGATTCTGGGGCGGCGTAATCTCGATGCCCTTGCTGGCCGCGCTGTTCTCCGCGATGGGCATTTTTGGCGGCTATCTGGTCGGAGTGCAGCTCATCGGGGTGGACGAAGGCTCGTTCTGGTCGCAAATGCAGGCCTCGGTCGATTTCCGTGAAGATATCCTCAACGGGGTGATTAAGAGCTTCGTGTTCGGCATCATCGTCAGTTGGGTGGCCGTGTTCGAAGGCTACGATGCCGAGCCCACGGCGGAAGGCGTTTCCGGGGCTACCACGCGCACCGTTGTAACATCCTCGTTGGCGATCTTGGCCGCCGATTTCATACTTACCGCTTTCATGTTTACAGGGACATGACATGAGTCGCACGACATTGGATCTATGGGTAGGGTTTTCGTCGCCGTTGGATTGGGCGCCTTGTTGTTTCTTGCCCTCAAGGTGGGAAATATGGCCTCGGCCAGCAGCGGTGATACTTATGCAATCCAGGCCAAATTTGATAACATCGGCGGCCTGAAGGTACGGGGCGCGGTCAAGAGTGCCGGAGTGGTGGTTGGGCGTGTATCGGAAATCCGCTTTGATCCGGAAGCGTATGTCGCGGTGGTGACGATCAATCTGGATGCGCGGTACAAGTTTCCCCGCGACACGTTTGCAACCATCAACACCTCGGGATTGCTGGGTGAGCAGTACATAGGATTTGAAATCGGTGGTGACACGGCAATGCTCAAGGCCGGTGACACCATCAAGAAGACGCAGTCTGCGGTGGTTCTGGAAAAGCTGATCAGTCAGTTCATGTTCAACAAGGCTGCCGAGGACGGCGGCAAGAAATAACAACAGGCCTTACCTGGGTAACCCAACAACAATGAAGATCACACTGTCTGCTCGCCTCAAGTCCATCGCGTTGGCCACGGTCGCCGCCGGCTTTCTGGTCGGTTGCGCAAGCACCGGGAATCCCAAGGACCCCATCGAAGGCTTCAACCGCGCGATGTTTGCCTTCAACGAGGGGCTGGACTCAGCCATCGTCAAGCCGGTGGCCAAGGGCTATGAAGCGGTGCTCCCCTCGCCGATTCGTACCGGCGTGACCAATTTCTTTGCCAACATCGAGGATGTCTTCATCGGTGTCAATAACTTGCTGCAAGGCAAGATTCCCCAGGCTTTCAATGACTTCGGGCGGGTGGCGATCAATTCCACCATCGGCCTCCTCGGCGTATTGGACATCGCTTCGGATGCGGGCCTGGAAAAGCACGACGAAGACTTTGGCCAGACCTTCGGTCGCTGGGGCGTTGGCAATGGCGCCTACGTCGTGATCCCGGTATTCGGTCCGCGCACGGCGCGCGATACCGTCGGCTTGGTGCTTGACGTGGCGACCGACCCCGTCGCCGATCACCGGCCGAAGCGGACGCGCGATGTCGCGCTGGTGCTGCGGATGGTCAACGATCGCGCCAACCTGCTCCCCGCCGACAAGGTGGTCGAGGAGGCTGCCCTGGACAAGTATTCCTACATTCGCGATGCCTATCTCCAGCGTCGGCGCAACCTGATCCATGACGGCAATCCGCCACGCGAAACCGAAGCCAGCCTCGATCGCGACTTGGCGCCGCTGGCGTTGCCGCATGACGCCGGTATCGATCCGCGTGCCGAACATGCCACCCCGGTTCAGTCCGAACTTCGCCTGGCCCGGACCGGCGCGACAATCTCCAGCCAGTAATTCATTTCGGGCCGGCTCTGGCCGGCTCAGGATATTCCAGGAAAGTCACATGAAATACCTCTTTGCCCTGTTCAGTTCCCTGCTGCTCGCTTTGCCGGCCATGGCCCAGGAATCGGCGCCCGATGCGCTGATCAAGACGGTCACCAACGAAGTGCTGGATATCGTCCGCAAGGACAAGGATATCCAATCCGGCAACACGAAAAAAGCGATTGAACTGGTTGAAGCCAAGGTGCTGCCGCATTTCAATTTTTCGCGCATGACCCAGCTTGCGCTGGCACGTGACTGGCGCCAGGCCAATGCGTCCCAGCAAAAGGCCCTGACCGACGAATTCCGAAGCCTTTTGGTGCGCACCTACTCCAAAGCCCTCACCGAGTACAAGAATCAGACCATCGAATTCAAGCCCTTTGCCGCCAAAGCCGGTGAGACTGACGTGCGCGTGCGCACAGAGATCAAGCAGTCAGGCGCCGGCAAGAACATCGAGCTGGACTACTATCTCGAAAAGTCGGCGGGTGGCTGGAAGGTTTATGACATTGAGGTCGGCGGCATCAGTCTGGTCACGAACTATCGCGAGTCCTTTGCCTCCGAAGTTCGCAACAACGGCATCGACGGATTGTTGAAGACACTGCAAGCCAAGAACAAGTCGGGCGAGGCCGCGTCGGTCAAGAAATGATCCAAGTCTCGGGCGACTGCGTCGAAGTCTCCGGCCCGATGACCATGGCGGGCGCCGCCATTCTGCTCGCCGAGGGCGAGGCAGCGATCGCGGAGAATGCGCTGGCTTTTGACCTGGCGGCGGTGACCGACATGGATTCCTCCTGCCTGGCGGTGATTTTCGGCTGGATGCGCGCCGCGCGCGATGCGGGCAAGGTCGTCAGGCTGCTCAATCCACCGCGGAACCTGCTGAGTCTCGCCGAAGTCTACGGCGTCTCCGATCTGCTGCCTCGGCACTGACCGCGGCGTTACGCCAGGTCTTTCCGAATGTTGCCCGCGATCCGCATCGAGCAGGTCTCCAAGCGCTTTGGTGGCGTCCAGGCACTGGACGGAGTCGATCTCGCGGTGCAACCGGGTGAGTTCTTCGGTCTGCTCCGGACCCAACGGCGCCGGCAAGACGACACTGATTTCGGCCCTGGCCGGGCTGGTGCGCCCGGACGCGGGCCGCCTGCGCGTGATGGATCATGACGTGCAGCAGGACTACCGTGCCGCAAGGCGGCAACTCGGCGTGGTGCCTCAGGAATTGGTCTTCGACCCCTTCTTCTCGGTGCGGGAATCGCTGCAGATCCAGTCGGGCTATTTCGGCATTGCCGACAATGATGCTTGGATCGATGAAATCCTTGAAAACCTTGGCTTGGCATCCAAGGCCGATGCCAACATGCGCATGCTCTCGGGAGGCATGAAACGGCGTGTCCTGGTGGCGCAGGCTCTCGTGCATCGTCCACCGGTGATCGTGCTCGACGAGCCGACGGCCGGCGTCGATGTCGAGTTGCGCCAGACCTTGTGGGCCTTCATCCGACGGCTGAACGAGGCCGGCCACACCATCGTCCTGACCACGCACTACCTGGAAGAAGCCGAGATGCTTTGCAACCGGATCGCCATGCTGAAGGCGGGGCGCATCGTGGCGCTCGACACCACGCACAACCTCCTGCGTCGGTTTTCCTCCCACACACTGCGCCTGCGTGCCGAAGGTAGCGTGCCGGCGGGGCTGCTACAGGGTGCCACCGAGAGCGGCGGCTGGTGGTCGTTGCCCTTCGACGCCTTCGACGAGGTGGAGGGGATCCTGACGCGACTGCGCGGCGCGGGTTGCCGGATCAACGATCTTGAAATCGGCAAGCCGGATCTTGAGGAAGTCTTTGTTCGCGTCATGCAAGGCTCGTCCGCGAGGCCAGACTGAGATGCGCGGCGGCTTTTCCACCCTGCTCTACAAGGAAGTGTTGCGCTTCTGGAAGGTCGCCGCGCAGACAGTGGCCGCGCCGGTGCTGACCGCATTGCTTTACCTGCTCATCTTCTCGCATGTGCTGGAAGGTCACGTGAAGATTCATGGCATCGCCTACACGGCCTTCCTGATCCCCGGGCTGGTGATCATGTCGGTGCTGCAGAATGCCTTCGCCAATTCTTCGTCCTCGCTGATCCAGTCCAAGGTGACCGGCAACATCGTCTTCGTCCTGCTGCCGCCGATTTCCTATCTCGAATTCTTCGCCGCCTATGTCCTGGCTTCCGTCGTGCGCGGGATCGTGGTCGGCAGCGGCGTGCTGGTCGCGACCGTCTGGTTTGCGCCGCTGGGCTTCGTCGAGCCGTGGTGGATAATCATCTTTGCCGTGCTGGGTGGCGCGATCCTGGGCAGCCTGGGTGTGATCGCCGGCATCTGGGCCGAGAAGTTCGATCAGCTTGCCGCCTTCCAGAATTTCCCTGATCATGCCCCTGACCTTTCTTTCCGGCGTCTTCTATTCGGTTCATTCGCTGCCGACGTTCTGGCAGCAGCTTTCGCACTGGAACCCGATTTTCTACATGATCGATGGTTTCCGTCATGGCTTTTCGGGGTCTCCGATGCCTCGCCCTGGCTGAGCCTTTGCCGTTGTCGGCGCCTGTTTTGCCATACTCACCGTTTTCACTCTCAACCTGCTGAAGAGCGGCTACAAGCTGCGCGCCTGAGGAACACACCATGCTCGACCCCAAGCAAATCGAATCCTGGATTGCCGCCGAACTGGCCTGCGAACATTTGTCCGTCGACGGCGACGGACACCATTTTGCCGCGCTCATCGTCAGCACGGAATTCGCCGGCCAGAATCGCGTCAAGCGCCAGCAGCGCGTAAACGCCATCCTCAAGCCGCGCTTCGACACCGGCGAACTGCACGCCTTGTCGATGCAAACCCTGACGCCCGACGAATGGAAGGCGAATGGATAAGCTGCTGATCGCGGGCGGCGTTCCGCTCTGCGGGGAAATCGCCATCTCCGGCGCCAAGAACGCGGCATTGCCGCTGCTCTGCGCCGCGCTGCTGACCAAGGATCCGGTTACATTTACTAATGTGCCGCGGCTCAACGACATCGGCACCATGCTCAAGTTGCTGGCGCAGATGGGCGTCAAGGTGACGCGCGAGAAGGGCAGAGTTCCCGCAGGGACGCAAAGCGCTGGTGCTGGGGATACGGTGATTCTGGACGCCTCGGGGCTGGACAATGCCGTTGCGCCCTACGAGATGGTCAAGACCATGCGTGCCTCCGTCCTGGTGCTGGGACCACTGCTGGCGCGGGCCGGCGAGGCGCGCGTGTCGCTGCCCGGCGGTTGCGCCATCGGCGCGCGGCCGGTCGACCAGCACATCAAGGGCCTCACCGCAATGGGCGCCGAGATCAAGGTTGAGCAGGGCTATGTGCATGCCAAGGCGGCGAACCTGAAAGGCGCCCGGCTGTTCACCGACATGGTCACCGTCACCGGCACCGAAAACCTGATGATGGCGGCCTGCCTGGCGCAGGGCGAAACCGTGATCGAGAATGCCGCGCGCGAACCCGAGGTGGTCGATCTGGCCAATTGTCTGGTCGCCATGGGTGCGCGAATATCGGGTGCCGGCGGCGACGTAATCCGCATCCAGGGTGTCGAAGCGCTGCACGGTGCCACGCATCGCATCATGCCCGATCGCATCGAGACCGGCACCTACCTCTGCGCCGCCGCGCCACCGGCGGCGAAGTGCGCCTGACGGGAACATCGTCTGCCTATCTCGATGCGGTGATCGACAAGCTGATGGACACCGGCTGCGAAGTGATATCCGAGCGCGACGCGATCCGCCTCAAGGCGCCCGCCCGCCTGACCGCCGTGAGCATACGCACGGCGCCCTATCCGGCCTTTCCCACCGACATGCAGGCGCAGTTCATGGCCATCAATGCGGTGGCCGAGGGGACCGCGATCATCCGCGAGACGATTTTCGAGAACCGTTTCATGCATGCCGTTGAGCTGATTCGCCTGGGTGCCGACATTCGCATCGACGGCAACACGGCCTTTGTCAAAGGCGTGGCCAAGCTCGACGGCGCGACTGTGATGGCTACCGATCTGCGGGCCTCGGCCAGCCTGGTGATTGCCGGCCTGGTGGCCCAGGGCGAAACCCTGATCGAGCGCATCTACCACCTCGATCGCGGCTACGAGGGCCTGGAGCAGAAGCTGGCGGCGCTGGGTGCGCAGGTGCAACGGGTAAAGTAGGCCTTCCTCCCGCGCCCCCTTCCCGAGGAAGGTGGTGACTCGGGCTCACGGGCGAAGCCCGCTCGAATAGAATATTGCCATGAGCGGAATCACCATTGCCCTGTCCAAGGGCCGCATCTTCGAGGAAACCCTGCCCCTGCTGGCGGCGGCCGGCATCGTGCCGGCCGAGGATCCGGAGAAGTCGCGCAAGCTGATCATTCCGACCAACCGCGAGGATGTGCGGGTGGTTATCGTGCGCGCCTCCGATGTGCCCACGTATGTGCAATACGGCGCCGCCGACCTCGGCATCGCCGGCAAGGATGTGCTGCTCGAACATGGGGGAGCGGGGCTGTACCAGCCGCTGGACCTGAACATCGCGCGCTGCCGGATGTGCGTCGCGGCGCCGGTCGGCTTCGACTACGCCGCCGCGGTGCGCCGCGGCGCGCGCCTGCGCATCGCCACCAAATACATCGCCGTGGCGCGCGAACATTTCGCCGCCAAGGGCGTGCATGTCGACCTGATCAAGCTCTATGGTTCGATGGAGCTGGCGCCGCTGGCGGGTTTGGCCGAGGCGATTGTTGACCTGGTGTCCTCGGGCGCGACGCTGAAGGCCAACAATCTCGTCGAGGTCGAGGAAATCATGCCGATCTCCTCGCGCCTGATCGTCAATCAGGCGTCACTGAAGGTCAAGCGCGAAATACTCCAGCCCGTGATCAAAGCCGTCGAAGAAGCCATCCGATGATTCGCCGTCTCTCCAGCGCCGACTCCGGCTTCGCGGCGACGCTCGACGCGCTGCTGCATATCGACAACTCGACCGACGAAGCCATCGAACGCACGGTCGCGGACATCCTGGCCCGCGTTCGTGCCGAGGGTGACGCGGCGGTCCTCGATTTCACGCGCCGCTTTGACAAACTCGATATCGGCAGCATGGGCGAACTGGAACTGCCACGCGCCGAGTTGAGGCATGCGCTGGATCGTTTGCCGGCGGCCCAGCGCAAGGCACTCGAAGCTGCGGCGCAGCGCGTCACCAGTTATCACGAGCGGCAGAAGTCCGAGTCCTGGGATTTCACCGAAGCCGACGGAACGCGCCTTGGACAGAAGGTGACGCCGCTCGATCGCGTCGGCCTGTATGTACCCGGCGGCAAGGCCGCCTATCCGAGTTCGGTGTTGATGAATGCGCTGCCAGCCAAGGTGGCGGGCGTCGGCGAACTGATCATGGTGGTGCCGACACCGCGCGGCGAGAAGAACGCGCTGGTACTGGGCGCGGCCTGCCTTTCCGGTGTGGATCGCGTATTCACCATCGGTGGCGCCCAAGCCGTGGCGGCATTGGCCTACGGCACGCAGACGGTGCCGCAGGTGGACAAGATCGTTGGCCCCGGCAACGCCTATGTCGCCGCCGCGAAGCGCCGTGTGTTCGGCGCTGTCGGCATCGACATGGTGGCCGGGCCGTCGGAAGTGCTGATCATCGCCGATGCCACGGCCAATCCGGATTGGGTGGCGATCGACCTGTTCGCGCAGGCTGAACACGATGAGTTGGCGCAATCCATCCTGCTCTGCCCGGATGCCGGCTTCATTGCCAAGGTGGCTGCCAGCATCGAACGCATGCTGCCGACCATGCCGCGGCGCGAGGTCATCGCCGCCTCGCTAAAGGGCCGTGGCGCACTGATCCACGTCGCCAATCTCGACGAAGCCTGCGAAATCGCCAACCGCATCGCCCCCGAGCACCTGGAGCTTTCGGTATCCGATCCCGGCCCGCTGGTCGAAAAGATCCGTCACGCCGGGGCCATCTTCATTGGGCACTACGCCTCCGAGTCGCTGGGCGATTATTGCGCCGGCCCCAACCACGTCCTGCCGACTTCGCGCAGCGCGCGATTCTCCTCGCCGCTGGGCGTCTATGACTTCCAGAAGCGCTCCAGCATCATCGAGGTCTCGGCTGTTGGCGCGAAAACACTGGGCCCGATCGCGGCGACCCTGGCGCATGGCGAGGGCCTGACGGCGCACGCCAACGCGGCCGAGTTTCGGCTGAAATAGATCCGGAGCAGTATCATCGGTGTCGCTGACGGCACGCGTTGGCTGACGCTAAGCGACAATTTCCTTCATTGCCGCCACCAGCGCCGCACACTGTTCGTCCGTGCCGACCGTAATGCGCAGGAACTGCTCGATGCGCGGCAGCTTGAAGTGGCGCACGATGATGCCGCGTTGGCGTAGCGCCAGCGCCGACTCCTGGGCATCGTGCCCGGGATGGCGGGCGAAAATGAAATTGGCGGCGGAGGGCAGGACCTCGAAGCCGAGCTTTTTCAGTTCGCCGACCAGCCTTTCGCGGGTGGCGATGACGGCCTGGCGGGTCTGGTCGAAGTACTCACTGTCCTCGATGGCGGCGACCGCGCCGGCGATGGCCAGGCGGTCCAGCGGATAGGAGTTGAAGCTGTTCTTGACCCGCTCCAGGGCTTCGATCAGGTCGACGTGGCCGACCGCGAAGCCGACGCGCAGGCCGGCCAGGGAACGTGACTTGGAGAGCGTTTGCACCACCAGCAGGTTCGGGTATTTCGCGGTCAGCGGAATCGCGCTGGTCCCGCCGAAATCGACATAGGCTTCGTCGATCACCACCACCGAATCCGCGTTGGCCTGCAGCAGTTTCTCTATCGCGGCCAGTGGCACCAGGCAGCCGGTCGGCGCGTTCGGGTTGGGGAAGATGATGCCGCCGTTGGGCCTGGCGTAGTCCTCCACCCGGATCGAGAAATCCTCGCGCAGCGCCACCGTCTCGCAGGCGACCTGGTAGAGCCCGCAATACACCGGATAGAAGCTGTAGCTGATGTCGGGAAACAGGATCGGCCGCGCCTGCTTCAGCAGGCCGAGGAAGGCGTGGGCCAGGACTTCGTCGGAACCGTTGCCGACGAAGACGTTGCCGGCTTCAACGCCGTGGGCGGCGGCAATCGCGCGCTTGAGCCGTTCGGCGTTAGGGTCGGGGTAAAGTCTCAGCGTGTCGTCGGTGGCGGCACGGATGGCCTCGAGCGCGCGCGGCGAGGGGCCATAGGGGTTCTCGTTGGTGTTGAGCTTGACCAGCTTGGCGAGCTTGGGTTGCTCGCCCGGCACATAGGGTGTCAAGCCCTTGACGACATCGCTCCAGAAGCGGCTCATGGCTATTCGGATACTTGCGGTAACAGGGGAAAATGGCCGCGCGGCGCGGCGCGCGCGGAACTAGGCCGATGGTATCATGCGGGCCTTCACCCCTCGCTTGATCCCTACGGCCATGCGGCAAGCTGAAATCACGCGCAACACGCTTGAAACCAAGATTCGCGTCGTCGTCGATCTCGACGGCACGGGCGCATCAAGCCTGTCCACGGGAGTCGGTTTTTCGACCACATGCTGGACCAGATTGCGCGCCACGGCATGATCGACCTCACCGTCGAGGCCAAGGGTGACCTGCACATCGATGCCCATCACACCATCGAGGATGTCGGCATCACGCTCGGCCAAGCCCTGGCCAAGGCCTTGGGCGACAAGAAGGGCCTGCGCCGCTACGGCCATGCCTACGTGCCGCTGGACGAAGCCTTGTCGCGCGTCGCGGTCGACCTTTCCGGTCGCCCGGGGCTGGTGTTCAACGTGCCCTTCACGCGGGCGACGATAGGCGAGTTCGACGTCGACCTGGTGCGCGAATTTTCCAGGGCCTGGTGAATCACGCCGCGATCACCGTGCATGTCGACGCCTTGCGCGGGGACAACTCGCACCACCAGGCCGAGACCGTGTTCAAGGCCTTTGCCAGGGCGCTACGGATGGCGGTGGAAGCCGATCCGCGTGCGGCCGGCGCCATTCCGTCGACCAAGGGTACGCTCTGATCCTGTTGCCATGAGCACGGTAGTCGTCGTCGATTACGGCATGGGCAACCTGCGCTCGGTGGCCAAGGCCATCGAGCATGTTGCCCCCGAGGCGGCGGTCCGCGTCAGTTCCGACGCCGCCGAGATCGCAGCCGCCGATCGCGTCGTCGTTCCCGGTCAGGGGGCGATGCCCGACTGCATGCGCGAGCTTGCCGGGCGCGGGCTGCGCGAGGCCGTGGTCCGCGCCGCCGCGGAAAAGCCGTTTCTGGGAATTTGCGTCGGATTGCAGATGTTGTTCGGCCATGCCGAGGAAGGCGACGTCATGGGCCTGGAAATCCTCCCCGGGCGCGTGCCGCGATTTCCCGAAGCGGCAATGAAGTCCGCCGACGGCTCCCGACTCAAGGTGCCGCACATGGGCTGGAACCGCGTGCATCAGGCGGAAGCCCACCCGCTGTGGCAGGGCATCGCGGACGATACGCGCTTCTATTTCGTACACAGTTATTATGTCGAGCCACGGGATCCCGGCCTGATCGCGGGTTCGACGCACTACGGCATCCCCTTTACCAGCGCGGTTGCGCGCGATAACATCTTCGCCGTTCAATTTCATCCGGAAAAAAGCGCCCAGGCGGGCTTGCACCTGCTGGGCAACTTCATGCGCTGGAATCCCTGATACCTTGCCGCCACGGCATCCCGTTTTGCATACATTCCCATGCTGCTGATACCCGCGATCGATCTCAAGGACGGCCATTGCGTCCGTCTCAAACAAGGCGCCATGGAAGACGCCACGGTGTTTTCCGAAGACCCGGCGGCCATGGCCAGGCATTGGATAGACAAGGGGGCGCGCCGCCTGCACCTGGTGGACCTCAACGGCGCCTTTGCCGGCAAGCCGAAAAACGAAGCGGCGATCAAAGCCATCCTCGGCGAAGTCGGCGACGAGATTCCGGTGCAACTCGGCGGCGGCATCCGCGACCTGGACACCATCGAGCGCTGCCTCGATGATGGCCTCAGCTACGTCATCATCGGCACCGCCGCCGTGAAGAACCCCGGCTTCCTGCACGATGCCTGCGGCGCCTTTCCCGGCCACATCATCGTCGGTCTCGACGCTCGCGAAGGCAAGGTGGCGGTCGACGGCTGGTCGAAGATGACCGGGCACGACGTGATCGATCTGGCGAAGAAATTCGAAGACTATGGCGTCGAGGCGGTGATCTATACCGACATCGGTCGCGACGGCATGATGACCGGCGTGAATATCGAAGCCACGGTCAAGCTGGCCCAGTCGCTGCGCATTCCCGTGATCGCCAGCGGCGGCATCGCCAGCATGAAGGACGTCAAGGCGCTCTGTGCCGTTCAGGGCGAGGGCATCATCGGCGCCATCACCGGGCGCGCCATCTACGAGGGCACGCTGGATTTCAAGAAGGCGCAGGCCGAGGCCGACAAGTCCAAGAAGGCACCCGCCGCCTGAGCGGCTGGCCCATGCTCGCCAAGCGCATCATTCCCTGCCTCGATGTCAACGCCGGCCGCGTGGTCAAGGGCGTCAATTTCGTCGCGTTGCGCGACGCCGGTGATCCGGTGGAGATCGCCAAACGCTATGACGACCAGGGTGCCGACGAAATCACCTTCCTCGACATCACGGCGAGTTCCGACGATCGCGACATCATCCTCCATATCGTCGAAGCCTGTGCCGAGCAGGTGTTCATACCGCTGACGGTGGGTGGCGGCGTGCGCAAGGTCGAGGACGTGCGTCGCCTGCTCAACGCCGGTGCCGACAAGGTCAGCATGAACACGGCTGCGGTGCAGAATCCGCAGCTCGTTGCCGACGCTTCGGCCAGGGTCGGCAGCCAGTGCATCGTGGTCGCCATCGACGCCAAGCAGACTTCGCCGGGCAAATGGGAGGTGTTCACCCACGGCGGGCGCAAGAACGCGGGCATCGACGCCATAGCATGGGCACGCGAGGTGGAGCGACTCGGTGCCGGCGAGATACTTCTGACCAGCATGGACCGTGATGGCACCAAGGCCGGCTTCGACCTGGCGCTGACGCGTGCCATCGCCGATGCGGTCGGGATTCCTGTAATCGCCAGCGGCGGTGTCGGCAATCTGCAGCACCTGGCCGACGGCGTGACCGACGGCCGAGCCGATGCCGTGCTGGCGGCGAGCATCTTCCATTACGGCGAGTACACGGTGCGCCAGGCCAAGGAATACATGCGTGACCGCGGCATCGAGGTGCGACTGTGAGCGCCAATGGCAAAGCCTGGCTCGACGAAATCCTGTGGGATGGGCAGGGCCTGGTGCCGGCGATCGCACAGGACGCGATCACGGGCGAAGTCCTGATGTTCGCCTGGATGAACCGCGAGTCTCTGGCGCTGACCGCCGAGACGGGCAACGCCGTGTATTGGTCGCGTTCGCGCGGCCGCCTATGGCGCAAGGGCGAGGAGTCCGGACACACGCAAAAGGTTCTGGAGCTGCGGGTCGATTGCGACAAGGACGTGGTGTTGATGAAGATCGAACAAGTCGGCGGCATCGCCTGCCATACCGGCCGCCGCAGTTGCTTTTTCAACCGGCTGGACGACTCGTGTTGGAACGATGTCGAGCCGGTGCTCAAGAATCCCAAGGAGATATACAAATGATCGACCTCGAAGTGATCCACCGCGTCCAGACCACCCTGCGCGAACGGAAGGGGGCTGCCCCCGATTCATCCTACGTCGCCAGCCTGTATGCCAAGGGTACCGATGCCATCTGCAAGAAGGTGGCGGAGGAGGCGGCGGAAACCATCATGGCGGCCAAGGATGGCGATCGCCTGCACCTGGTGCGCGAAGTCACCGACCTGTGGTTCCACAGCATGATCCTGCTGGCGCAGTTCGACATCGGCGTCGACGACGTGGTTGTGGAGTTCCGCCGGCGCGAGGGGATTTCCGGCATCGACGAAAAGAACAGTCGGGGCGGCCAGGCATGAGCGATTGCATCTTCTGCCGCATCGCGCGCGGCGAGATACCGTCGAAGAAGATCTATGAGGACGAAGAAATCTTCGCCTTCCATGACATCAACCCGATCGCGCCAGTGCACTTCATGATCGTGCCCAAGGTACATGTTGCATCCTTGATGGAGGTCGACTCCAGCCACCAGAAGGCGCTCGGAAAAATTCTGCTCAAGGCCAATGAATTGGCGAAGGGTCAGGGCCTCAACGAAGGCTTTCGCACCATCATCAACACGGGGCGGATCGGGCATCAGGAGGTGTATCATCTTCACGTTCATATTCTGGGCGGGCCCGAGCCCCTTGGGTCCATGCTTAAGCGCAGGACGCCCTGACCCGACCCCACGCGAGGAGAGAAACAATGGGATCTTTCAGCATCTGGCACTGGCTGATCGTGCTGGTGATTGTCATGCTGGTGTTCGGCACCAAGAAACTGCGAAATATCGGCTCCGATCTGGGTGGCGCGGTCAAGGGTTTCAAGGACGGCATGAAGGACGGCTCGGCGGACAAATCCGCCGAACCGCAGCAGGTTACCGGGCAAACCATCGACGTCGAGGCGCGCCGGGAGCAGTCCAAGACCTGATGGCAGTGAAGGGGGAAGGGAGAAGGGGGAAGGCTTGCTGCCTTTACCCATCCCCCTTCTCCCTTCCCTCTTCACTCTCCCCAAAAAATGTTTGACGTCGGCATTTCCGAACTGATGGTCATCGCCGTGGTGGCGCTGGTCGTCATCGGTCCCGAACGCCTGCCCAAGGTGGCGCGTACCGCCGGACTGCTTTTGGGCCGGCTGCAGCGCTATGTCGGCGACGTCAAGGCCGACATCAATCGCGAGATGCAACTTGAGGAACTCAAGAATTTGCAGAAAGAAGTCAGTACCCAGGTCAGCGGCATCCAAGCCTCGGTGACTCACGAAATGCGCGAAATCGAAGATTCCGTCGACCCACTCATTGCCGCCCGTGCGGAAAACGCCGTGGTGCCAGCGCCGACTTTTGGCACGCCCGCAACCGATGCGCTTGGCGAGCCGAGCCCCGCCACTGCTGGACAGGTGACTGAAGCCAAGACCTGATGGCCGACGAACAGGAGACCTTCCTTTCGCATCTGGTCGAATTGCGCGACCGGCTGATCCGCTCCCTGATAGCGATCGGCATCGTCTTCGTCCCGCTGGCGTTTTACGCCCGCGAACTCTATTCGGTGCTCGCCGCGCCCTTGCTGGCCAGCCTGCCGGCGGGCGGCCAGATGATCGCCACGGATGTCGTCGGAGTGTTCCTGGTGCCGATGAAGGTGGCTCTGGCGGTGGCCTTCCTGACGGTCCTGCCCTATGTGCTGTATCAGATCTGGTCTTTCGTCGCGCCCGGCCTGTATGCGCACGAGAAAAAGCTGGCGGTACCGCTGATGATCGCATCGGTGCTGCTGTTCTTCATCGGCATGGCTTTCGCCTACTTTGCCTTCTTTCCCATGGTCTTTGGCTTCATGGCCAAGTTCGCGCCGGACGGCGTGGCCTGGATGACCGACATCGAGAAGTATTTTTCCTTTGTCCTGACGATGTTCCTCGCATTTGGCGTCACGTTCGAGGTGCCGGTGATCGTCATCGTGTTGGTCAAGATCGGCGTGGTTAACGTCGTCAAACTGCGGGAATGGCGCCCCTATGTCATCGTCGGCGCATTCGTGGTCGGTGCCGTATTTACCCCACCCGACGTGATTTCCCAGTTCATGATGGCGGTGCCGCTATGGCTGCTTTACGAGTTGGGCATCATCCTTGCCGAACTGATCGTGCGGCCGGAGCCGGAGGGCAAGACCGACTACAAGGCACCCAGCGACGAGGAAATGGACCGCGAACTCGACCGCGCGGAACGGGAATCGCGCGATCAGGCAGGTTGACCGGCGACGGTGCGCGGCAGCGAGTCAGTCTTCGCTGAAGCCGTAACGTTCGACGAAAGCCTTGGGTTCGACGGCGGGGCCCCTGAATTCAGCCTGCATGAAGTCGCATCCAAGCGCCTTCAGGCGACCGGCGGCAGCGTCGTCGGTGACGCCGGTGGCCAGCACCGACAGGCGGACCTGGTGCGCAAGCTCGACGATCGCCCGCAGAATGCGTTCCGTCTTGGGCGCGGATTCTGGATCGCCGGCCGCCGAAACATCCAGGCGAAGTTCCTGAAACGGTAGCTCCACGAGGCGAAACAGCGAGGCAATTCTCATGGTCGGGTCGTCAATCGCCAACTTAACGCCAATTTCCTTGATCTTGACCAGGGTTTCCCTGGCGCTTGAATCGGCAAGCAGCGCAGAGGTCTGGCTGATGCCCAGGATCAGGGTGCCGGGCCGCCGGCTCCAGGTGCCGAGCGAGCGCTGGATTACATCGACAAGTTCAGGGTGGCGCAGCGCGCTCGCCGGCAAACGCACGCCGATCCGCAAGTCGAGTCCGGCGCTATAGCGAAATTCCGAAACATTGCGCAAGGCGCGATTCAGCACGGATGAAACCAGGTCGCTTACCTGATCCAGGGTTTCCGCCGCGGCGAACACCTGTTCCATCTCGATCAATCCCGACTCGGCCTGCGGCCAGCGCAATAGCGCCTCGGCGCCCATGACCTGTCCCAGCCGAAGGTCGTACTGCGGCTGGAAGACCAGTTCCAGGCTGTTTTCGGCCACCGCGGTGCGCAGGCGATTCTCGACCAGAAGCCTTGTCTCGTCAGCAAGGTCCTGGTCGGCTTCATAGTTGGCTACACATCCGGGCAGCTTGCGTGCCTGCGTGCATGCGCTCCTCGCGCGTTGCAGCAGGCCGTCCGCGTCACTGGCCTGTTGCGGATGCAAGGCAATCCCGATGGCCGGATTGGCATAGACTTCCTCGTCGCCGGCCCAGAACGGGACATTCAGCGTGCGCAGGGATTTATTGGCCGCCAGAAGGGCGACGGTCGGCCCATCGACCGTCGAGAGCACGCAGGCGAACTCGTCCCTGCCCAGTTCGCCAAGAAAATCTCCTGGCCGCAGCACATCCGAGCAAAGCATGGACACCACCCTTTGGCGCACGGCATCGCCGACGTGATAGCCCCAGACCGAATCGATGCGTCCGATCACCCCACATTCGATGAGAAGTATCGCCAGGGGGTTGCCGTCGGCTTGGCGCGCGACCAGTCTTTGGCGCAGCAGATCGGCAAACTCGTGTAAATCGACCGCAAACGGCTTGGTGGCCTCGGCGGACGGCGGTTCCGTCACAGGAACAGCTCTCTCGGGTCGATCTTGACCGTATCGTATTCGAGCGAGCGCAGGATCCGGTAGGGCTCATCCGGCCTGCACTTGGGTTCCTTCATCAGGTCGAGCATCTTGTAGGGAACCATCGGGTTGCCACTGGCATCCCTGACTATCATGATGCGTGGCTGCATGCGTCGAACCATGTTCTGCGCGATGACGACGGCCACTTCTCCGCTGTTCAGTTCGACCACGCTGCCCACGGGGAACACGCCCACGCACTGGATGAACTGCTCGACCAGGGCCGGGTGGAAGCGCTTGCCGCGCTCTTTGTAAATCTGGCTCAAGGCATTCGCCGGCGACAAATGTTCGCCGAAGGGACGCGGCGCGGTAAGCGTATCAAAGGTGTCGACGATACCGGCGATCAGGCCGGAAATGGCGATCGCATCGCCCCGCAGACCGCGCGGATAGCCGCTGCCGTCGAAGCGCTCGTGGTGCAATGAAGCCAAGCCGGGCAGTTCCGGAGGCAGGCCTGGCGTGTCGCTGAGGATGCGTACCGAATGATTGACGTGGGTGCGATACAGTTCCGCCTCGGCGTCGTTGGCCGGACCGCGCGCGGCGAGGTCTCCGGGAAGCTTGAGCTTGCCGACGTCCTGCAGCAGGCCGAGCATGCCAAGGATCTGAATGCGATCCGCCGGCAGTTGCAGAAAACGACCAAAGATGGTCATCATCACCGAAATGCCCACGGCACGGCTCAGGGTTTCCCCGCTCTTCTCCTGCAGCTTGATCAGGAGCGCCATGGCGTCGGGGTTGCGCACGACGCTTTCGGTGATCTGGGCGGCGGCTTCGTGGGAGCGCTGGCTGTCGATCGCGTTGCCGATCTCGATCGCGCGGGACAACTCCTTGACCACAGTCGTGGTTTGCGAATAGGCGCTATGGGCCTTGGGTAGTTCGACCTCGACGCTGGCCGCCTCCTTGTAAACCGTGGTGCCGCGAATCTTGGCGATATCCTCCGCGGTGACCTTGGCGACGTCTCGCCGTTCTTCCTTTTCCGGGTCGACAAACACGGACTTGCAGAGCTTCTTCAGGACGTCGAGCTGCTTGTCGCTCTTGAGTACAAAGCCTTGGAAAACGAAAGGGGTTTCGGTCCAAGGGCGATCGAGCTTGGAGATGTAAACCCCAAACGTCAGCTCGTTGACGGCGACTTCCCGAAGTTCCATGCGCCTATTTTATACTTTTGGTTGGACGCGATAATTTTCGCGTCATTCCGCGCAAACAGCAAGCCGGTTGCGGCATTTTTTCACGAGGTGCTGGCGGTTGCGTGCCATAGTTTGAGCTTCTCCAGCGAAAGCCTGTCCTTGCCGGTCAGCACCATTCGCGCGCCGTCGAAATTCTCGTTGATCGTGTAGTCGCTGATGGTTATCACGGTGGGAATCCCCGCCGCCAGCGCAGCCGACAAACCGTGTTCCGAATCCTCGACCGCAAGGCAGTCGCGCGCCGGGAGGTTCAAGCGGCCGAGCGTCCACTGGTAAATCTCGGGGGAGGGCTTCTTTGCCGCCGCAAGGTTTCCGGAGGCGATGGCGTCGAACCAGGAATCCGCGTTGGGTCCAAGGTTGGCGCGCAGCAGCCCAACCACGTTTTCCAGTTTGGAGCTTGATGAAATGGCCAGCCTGACGCCTTCGGTGCGGGCATCGCAAATCAACTGGCCGACATCCTCGCGCAGCGGAATCGCGCCGGCGGCGAGCAGGCGCTGGTAATTGCGGGTCTTGATGTCGTGCAGGCGATGCAGGAGGTCGTCGAAGTCCGGTCGTGCACAGGTCGCCGGATCGTGCTGCTGGGCGTAGTGGCGGATGCGCTCCAGTCCTCCGGCAACATTCAGCAGGCTGCCGTAAAAGGCTTCGTCCCAGTGCCAGGGCAGGCCGACTTCGGCAAACGCCGCATTGAATGCCGGGCGATGTCCGTCGCGTTCGGTGTTTGCAAGGGTACCGTCGACGTCGAAAATGAGTGCACGCAATGCCATGGAAAGCCACCGAGAGAGATTGCAGATGGACGCAAAGCCTAGCCGATTTTCCGCATCCGTGGGATACCGGGTCCGGAAGCGCGATAAGGGCGGGTTATCCAGCGATTGCGGCATGCGATACGGTGCTAGAGTGCACTCGTAACCGCCTGGGCGAATGTCTCGGGCTTGGGATTTGGATTCAAATTCCACCAATTGGAGACCGAAAACACGTGAAACCGACCAACATCGGCGGCCATGAGTATTTTCACAAGGTTGTCGATTGCCAATGGGCCTGTCCCGCCCATACCCCCGTTCCCGAGTACATTCGCCTGATCGCCGCGGGGCATTACGCGGATGCCTACATGATCAACTGGCGATCGAATGTCTTCCCCGGCATCCTCGGTCGGGTTTGCGACCGACCCTGCGAACCCGCCTGCCGTCGCGGCCGGGTGGAAAAGGAGCCGGTGGCGATCTGCCGGCTGAAGCGTGTGTGCGCCGACTTGAAGGACGACATCCATGGCCGCCTGCCGCAAGTGGCGAAATCGAATGGCAAGCGCATAGCCTGTGTCGGCGCCGGACCGGCATCGCTGACGGTGGCGCGCGATCTGGCGATTCTGGGCTACCAGGTCACGGTATTCGACAATGGCGCGTCGCCGGGAGGCATGATGCGCAGCCAGATCCCGAAGTTCCGCCTGCCCGACGAGGTCATCGACGAGGAGTGCGGTTACATCATCGGCCTGGGCGTGGAAACGCGATACAACCAGTGGGTCGGCAGCCTGCGCGAGCTCATTGCGGAGGGCTGGGACGCGGTTTTCGTCGGTACGGGTGCGCCGCGCGGCCGGGATGCGCCGATTCCGGGACGGCAGGAAGCCGCCAAGCACATTCACATCGGGATCGACTGGCTGGCCAATGTGGCCTTCGGCCATACGACGAAGATAGCGAAGCGGGTGATCGTACTCGGCGGTGGCAATACCGCCATGGACTGCTGCCGGTCGGCGCGACGCCTTGGTGGCGAGGACGTCAAGGTCATCGTGCGCAGCGGGTTCGAGGAAATGAAGGCTTCGCCCTGGGAAAAGGAAGAGGCCATCCACGAAGGCATCCCCATCGTCAACATGCGGGTGCCCAAGGAGTTCCGCCACGACAATGGCAGACTCACCGGCGTCCTGTTCGAGATCGTGCGTGCCGAATACGATGCAAAGGGCCGTCGCAGCCTGGTTCCGACCGGCGAGCCCGACGAGTTCCACGAGTGCGATGAGGTGCTGGTCGCCATCGGCCAGGAAAACGCCTTCCCCTGGATCGAGAAGGACATCGGTCTCGAGTTTGACAAGTGGGACATGCCGGTGCTTGACGAAAAGACGCTGCAGTCGACGCTGCCGAAGGTCTTTTTCGGGGGCGACGCCGCACTCGGGCCGAAAAACATCATCACCGCCGCCGCCCAGGGCCACGAGGCCGCGATTTCGATCGACCGGTTCTGTCGCGGCAAGAAGCTCGACGACCGGCCGCCGCCCGAGTTCAACCTCGTCAGCCAGAAGATGGGCATTCACGAGTGGAGCTACGACAACCAGATCTCGGAGGAGGAGCGCAAGAAGGTGCCGGTGAAGGCGCTGGAAAAGACCTTGAAGGACATCAAGCTCGAACTTGAAATGGGTTTCGATCCCTTCATGGCCTGCGCCGAGGCCGAGCGTTGCCTGAACTGCGACGTCGAGACCGTATTTACGGGAAAGATCTGTATCGAGTGCGATGCCTGTGTGGACATCTGTCCCACCGAATGCATCACGTTTACCGGCAACGGCGAGGAGGACGAGCTGCGCGGACGCCTGAAGCTGCCGGCGAAGAATACCGACCAGGCGCTTTACGTTTCCGACGGCCTGAAGACCGGCCGCGTCATGGTCAAGGATGAAAACATCTGCCTGCATTGCGGCATGTGTGCCGAGCGTTGCCCGACGGGGGCCTGGGACATGCAGAAGTTCTTCATGCAATGCGCCGAAGCAGGAACGGAGGCCCGGAGAACATGAGCCAAGTGAAATCCATCGAAAGCAGCAACGACTTCGTCATCAAGTTTGCCAATGTCAATGGCTCGGGCTCGGCATCGGCCAACGAATTGTTTGCCAGGGCCATCATGCGCATGGGCGTGCCGGTGGCGCCGCGCAACATCTTTCCGTCCAACATCCAGGGGATGCCGACCTGGTACGAGATGCGCGTTTCCGCCGCCGGTTGGCTGGGTCGCCGTGGCGGTTGCGACCTGATGGTGGCGATGAATCCGCAGACCTGGGATCGCGACATCGCCGAGATCGAGCCCGGCGGCTACCTGTTCTACGACTCGACCAAGAGCTTGCCGCGCTCGCGCTTCCGCGAGGACATCACCGTGCTCGGCATTCCGCTGACCGAGATGTGCAACCGCGAATACACGGATGCCCGCCAGCGCCAGTTGTTCAAGAACATCATGTACGTCGGTGCCCTGACCGCGCTTCTGGGCATCGACTTTGGCGTGGTGGAAAAGCTGATTGCCGACCAGTATCGCGGCAAGGACAAGCTGATTGGGGCCAATGTCAATGCATTGAAGCTGGGCTTTGATCACGCCATCGCCAACCTGCCGTGTCCGATCGGCTTGCGTGTGGAGCGCTCGAACGGCGTCGGCGACAAGATCTTCATCAACGGCAACGATGCCTGCGGCTTGGGCGCCGTGTATGGCGGGGCCACGGTGGCTGCCTGGTATCCGATCACGCCGTCGACCTCGGTGATCGAGGCCTTCGGCAGCTACTGCCGCAAGTACCGGACAGATCCCGATAATGGCATGGCGCGTTATGCCATCGTCCAGGCCGAGGACGAACTGGCCTCGATCGGCATGGTGATCGGCGCCGCGTGGAATGGGTCGCGCGCCTTCACCGCGACATCCGGCCCGGGCATTTCCCTGATGCAGGAGTTTTTCGGCCTGGCCTACTTTGCCGAAGTGCCGGCGGTGATCTTCGACGTGCAACGCGGCGGCCCGTCGACCGGCATGCCGACGCGCACCCAGCAGTCGGACCTGATTTCCTGCGCCTACGCTTCTCACGGCGATACCAAGCACGTGATGCTGTTTCCCGAAGACCCCTACGAGTGCTTCACGCTCGGTGCCCAGGCCTTCGACCTGGCTGACCGCTTGCAGACGCCGGTGTTTGTCCTGCTCGATCTGGATATCGGCATGAACGATCGCCTGTGCCAGCCCTTCGACTGGGACGACAGTCGCCGCTACGATCGCGGCAAGGTGATGACCGCCGAGATGCTGGATTCGGGCAAGAATTTCGGCCGCTATCTCGATGTCGATGGCGATGGCATTCCCTGGCGCACGATACCGGGCACCCACCCGACCAAGGGCGCCTTCTTCAGCCGCGGCACGACGCGCAATGCCTACGCCAAATACAGCGAGGCCGGCACCGACTATACGTACAACATGGAGCGCCTGCGACGCAAGCTGGAGACCGCGAAGAAGCTGGTGCCGGCCCCGGTTCTGCAGCCGGCTTCCCAGCCGACCCGCTTCGGCGCAATCCATTACGGGTCGACCGGCCCGGCGATGGCGGAGGCCCTGTCCCTGCTCGAAGCCCGGGGAATCCATGTCGATGCGCTGCGCGTGCGCGGCTTTCCCTTCGCCGACGAGGTGATCGAATTTGTCGCCGACCACGACGAGGTATTCGTCGTCGAGCAGAATGAGAGCGGGCAACTGCGCATGTTGTTGCTTACTGAAGGCGAGATCGATCCGAAGAAGCTGATACGCGTCCTGCACTACGACGGCACACCGATTACCGCGCGCTTCATTTCCGGCAGGATCGCCGACGCGCTATCCGAACACAAGGTGACTCCCCTCCGCAAACAGGTGGCCTCATGACTTATCTTGCCAAACCCAGGCTGCTGCGCGCCGATGCGCCGCGCAATGCCGTCGGCTATACCCGTCGCGATTACGAAGGGGCGATTTCGACGCTGTGCGCCGGCTGCGGCCACGATTCGATCAGCGCCGCCGTGGTGCAGGCCTGCTTCGACCTCGACATCGAGCCGCATCGGGTGGCCAAGCTTTCCGGCATCGGCTGTTCGTCGAAGACGCCGGACTATTTCCTTGGCGCCTCGCATGGTTTCAACACCACCCACGGCCGCATGCCCTCGGTACTCACTGGCGCCGCGCTGGCCAACCGCGACCTGATCTACCTCGGCGTCTCCGGTGATGGCGATTCCGCCTCGATCGGTATTGCCCAGTTCGCCCATGCCATGCGCCGCGGCGTAAACATGAGCTACATCTGCGAAAACAATGGCGTGTACGGCCTGACCAAGGGCCAATTCTCGGCCACCGCCGACAAGGGCTCGAAGAGCAAGCGCGGCGTGGTCAACAGCGACACGCCGATCGATCTGGCCGCCCTTGCGCTGCAACTGGGCGCGAGCTATGTCGCACGCAGCTTCTCCGGCGACAAGGAGCAACTGATTCCGCTGATCAAGGGTGCGCTGCGCCACCGCGGGCCGGCATTCATCGACGTCATCAGCCCCTGCGTTACCTTCAACAACCACGCCGGCTCGACCAAGAGCTACGACTACGTGCGGGAACACAACGAGGCGGTGAATCGCCTCGACTTCATCCTGCCGCGCGACAAGATCGAGGCCAGCTATCCGCCGGGTTCCTTGCGCCGCATCGTCCAGCATGACGGCTCCATCCTGCATTTGCGCAAGCTGGACGCCGATTACGATCCCTCCGATCGCGTCGGGGCCATGAACTACCTGCAGGAACGGCAGGCGCTGGGTGAAATCGCAACCGGCTTGCTCTACGTGGATAGCGGCGCGGAAGACCTGCACCGGCATTTGAACACCGTGGAACGCCCGCTGAACCAGCTTGGTGACGCTTACCTGTGTCCGGGCAGCAAGGCGCTGGAGGCGCTCAACGCCTCGCTGCGCTAGGGGCGGCTGACGTCGCCGGGGCCTATTCCTTCGGTGGGCGAGGGCGCTTGCCGATGGTGATGCCGAGGGCAAGGTCGCGGCCCTCGCGCTTGACGGTGAAACGCGCGGCGCTGCCCGGTTGCAGGGCGGCGATCAGGTCCAGCATTACTTGTGCATCCTTGACCTTTTTGCCGTCAACCTGAATCAGCACATCGCCAGGCTTGATCCCGGCCTTGTCGGCTGGACTGCCGCGCATGACGCCGGCGATCAGGGCGCCCTCGGTTGCAGCCAGCTTGAAGGACTCGGCAAGTTCCGGCGTCAGTTCCTGGACCTCGATGCCGACCCAGCCGCGTGTGACACTGCCGGTCTTGACGATCTGCTCCATGATGCTTTTCGCCAGCGATACCGGGATGGCGAAGCCGATGCCCATCGAGCCGCCGCTCTGCGAATAGATCGCGGTGTTGATACCGATCAGGTGTCCATTGGCGTCGACCAGGGCGCCGCCGGAATTGCCCGGATTGATGGCCGCGTCGGTCTGGATGAAATTCTCGAAGGTGTTGATGCCGAGGTGGGAGCGGCCCAGCGCCGAAACGATGCCGGAGGTCACCGTTTGGCCGACTCCGAACGGGTTGCCGATGGCCAGCACCAGGTCGCCGACGCGCAGGCTGTCGCTGCTGCCGAAGGTGATCACCGGCAGTTTGTGGTCCGCCGGAATGCGCAGCACCGCGAGATCGGATTCCGGATCGGAGCCGACCACCCTCGCCTTGTACTTGCGTCCGTCATTGTGCGCGACCTCGATTTCGTCGGCGCCGTCGATAACGTGGAAATTGGTCAGGATGTAGCCCTCGGGCGACACCACCACGCCGCTGCCGAGGCCCGATCGCCGTTGCGACTCTTCGCCGAAGCGGTCGCCGAAGAAATGGCGGAAGATGGGGTCGTTCATGAAGGGATGCCGCGCACCCTTCACTTCCTGGCTGGTGAAAATATGCACCACGGCCGGCACCGCCTTCCTCGCCGCCTCGGCGTGCGATCCTGGACGGGTAGCGTCGACGCCGGGCGCGGCTTCATGCACGGTGGCGATTTCGGCAATGCCGACGCCGGTGCTCGGCAACTGCGCCAGCCATTCGGGTTTCAGCGTCTTGACCACAAACAGGATGGCCACGCAAACGGTAACGGTTTGGGCAAAAGTCAGCCAGAGGCGGCGCATAATCAGAACTTTTCGGCGGGATGATGGCAATGACGGGTAAATCGTTCGGGCGCGAAGAACTCCGCGCCTTCCTCGACAAGGAACTTGATGCCGCGCGGTTCCGGGATTATTGCCCAAACGGTCTGCAAGTGGAAGGCAGCGAGCAGATCCGGCGCGTGGTTTGCGGGGTCACCGCCAGCAAGGCCCTGATCGAGGCGGCCATCGAGCGCCAGGCGGATGCGCTGCTGGTGCATCACGGCTGGTTCTGGAAGTCGGAGGACGGACGCGTCACCGGATTTCGCAAGCAGCGCATGGCGCGCCTGCTGGCACATGACATCAGCCTGTTCGCCTATCACTTGCCGCTGGATGCGCATCCGGTCCTGGGCAACAACGCCCAGCTCGCGGCAACGCTTGGCTGGACCGTGACCGGGCGATTCGGGGAGCAGGACATCGGATTTTTCGGCGTACCACCAGCGCCGACTTCCGCTGTCGAGTTGGCGCGCCAGGTGGCGCACACCCTGGGGCGCGAGCCGCAACTGGTTGGTGATCCGGAACGGCTCGTCAAACGCGTGGCCTGGTGCAGCGGTGGCGCCCAGGATTACTTCGAAGATGCGCTGGCGACGGGCGCCGACCTGTTTCTGTCGGGCGAGATTTCAGAGCAGACGGTGCACCTGGCGCGGGAAACCGGGATGGCTTTCCTGGCGGCGGGGCACCATGCGACCGAACGCTTTGGCGTCATGGCGCTGGGCCGCCACCTCGCCGTGCAACTCGGCATCGAATGCGAGTTCGTCGACATTCACAATCCGGCCTGACGGCTCGCCCTATTGCAGGCGGAAGCTGACCGGGAACAGCATCTGGCGCTTCGTTCCCGGCAGGCTGCCGATGCGGCGGGCGGCGTCCAGCGCGGCCTGGTCGAGCAGGGCATGACCGGAGCCGCGCGCGATATCCACCGCGGCAAGCTGGCCGCTGTCGGTCATGGTGAGCAAAAGAATGACCTCGCCCTCGATGCCGCGAGCCACCGCCTCCGGCGGATAAAACAAGTGGCGCGTCAACGCGGCTTCGGCGCGACGCAGGCTGGCGCCCCGCAGCGTGCCCGGCTTGGGTGGAAGCGCCATCGTCGCGTCGGACGGCATGGCTGTGGTGCTTAGGCTGTCGGCTGTCGTTGCCAGTTCCTCGGGCGGTAGCAGGCGGGCTTCGATCCGTGCTTGCGGTGTCGCGGGAGGCCGGGTGGCGAACCACGCCGGCCCGAGGATGATCAGGGCGTGCAGGCAAATGCTGGTCGACAAGGCGGTGTGCAGGCGCATCGCGTGGATTCTAGTTCGTGCCACGTCGCGTCCCGTGGCAAGCCGTTCTGCGGCTCATGGTTTCGCCATACGCCGAAATCGGCATGCCGCCCTTCCATTCATGCCGGACATATCCGCACAGGGATACCGTCTGCCCCTTCGTGGCAGACATATACTTCGGGCCGTGAAAAGACTTTGGTTTGCTTTCCTGATTATTTTTTTCCCGCTTGGATTGGCGGCGGCAAGCTTGCCCGATCCCGTGCGTTTCGCCGTGGTTATCGAACAGGGTGACTTGCGGGCGGCGCGTGAGTGGCTGGACAATGGCTTGCCCGCGGATTTCGAAGGCTCGGTAATCGGCAGCGGACTGATGATTGGCGCCTGGGAAGGCAATATCGCGATGATGGAGTTGTTCCATTCGCGCGGGGCTGATATCAATCACACCAACCGCTTGGGTGAGCAGGCACTGCAACTTGCGGCGTGGAGGGGACAGCTTCCGGCCGTGCGCTGGCTCGTCGAGCGCGGCGCGCGGCTCGATCGCGACGGGCGCGAATGGTCGGCGCTGCACTACGCGGTGTTTGCCGGTCACGCCGACGTCGTCGATCTGCTGCTTGGGCGCGGCGCCGATATCAATGCGTTGTCCACCAACGGTTCGACGCCGCTGATGATGGCCGCTCGTGAAGGAAAGGAATCCATTGCCCAAACCCTGCTTGCCGCCGGTGCGCGGCGAGATATCGTCAATGAACAGGGTGAAAACGCGGTGCATTGGGCGATGCGTCATAACAACCTCGGCATTGCGCGCGCAATCGGCGGCGCGGAACGCTTTGGCGTTGTTGCCGCCCGGCCAGCCGCGAGCTGGGGGGCGCCGGTGCGTTCCCAGCCGGTACCCGATCGCGCCGATTCGCTGATGGCGGCGGCGCGCCGGATGGAGGCCGCCGGCAGGCGCGACGAGGCCCTCAACCTGTATCGCGCTGCGTTGACGGCCATCCGCCAGGCCGATGCGACGCGCAAGATCGCGCCGCCGGCGCGGCGGGCCGCGACCGGGATGGTGATCACCGCCAAGCGCGACAAGCCCGATGCGCAATCGGCGAGCCTGAGCTATGCCACCCCGGCCGTGCCCGACGGCGCAAGAGTCGGCGCTGGCGCCACGGCGACACCCGCCGTGGTGGACGCGTCCGACGACTTGCTGCGCCGCGCCCGCGAGCTGGAAGCCGCCGGCAAGCGCAAGGAAGCGCTGCAGGCCTATCGCCAGGCGGCGGCAAGCTTGCGAGCCTCGGCTGTGCCCGCCGCACCCGTTGGCCGTTCCGCTGGCGTCGGCGCTGGTCCGGCGCCACCGCCCTAGGGCGTGTTCACAATCATGCGACGGTGGCGCCGGGATCAAATCGGGATGCGATGCAAGGCGCGGCGACGCCGCGCGATTCATATCTCGCCAGGAGCCGCAACGCCGCAGCGCGCCCGATTTGACCCGGCCCTGCGGGTTGAGGCCGGACGCGGCGTCTGCGGCGTTGTCGGACTTGGCAAGGGATTACCCTTGCCGGCGCCCTCCGCCTTGCATCCATCCGCGTCTGGCCTCAACGCCATCCGCCGAACGATTGTGAGCACGCCCTAGCCTTCGGTGGCACTGGGCAATACGACACAGGAAACATTTGACAACTAAAGTAAAAATAATTACGATAAGCGTAACTTAATTATGTAATAAGAAATTAATCCCTTCCAGAGGACCCGTCATGAGTGAAAAGAAGTTTGCCTCCCACGCCGACCTTGAGCAGAAAAAGGTCAGCTTCGAAAAACTCTCTGACAACGCCTATGCCTATACGGCGGAAGGCGATCCCAATACCGGCGTGATCATCGGCGACGACGCCGTGATGATCATCGACGCCACGGCGACGCCGGTGATGGCCCAGGACGTGGTGCACCGCGTGCGCCAGATCACCGACAAGCCGATCAAGTACGTGACGCTGACTCACTATCATGCCGTGCGAGTGCTCGGCGCCTCGGGCTACAAGCCGCATGGCCTGCAGGACATCATCGCCTCGAAGCCGACCCATGAGTTGATCGTCGAGCGCGGCCAGCAGGACATGGATTCCGAGATCGGACGCTTTCCGCGCCTGTTCAATGCGGTCGAGAGCGTGCCCGGCCTGACCTGGCCGACCGTGGTGGTCGACGGCGAACTGACCCTGTGGATGGGCAACCTTGAAGTGAAGATCTGGCATCCGGGGCGCGGACACACCAAGGGCGATACCGTGGTCTGGTTGCCGCAACAGAAGATCCTGTTCTCCGGCGATCTGGTGGAAGCGGATGCGGCCTGTTACACGGGCGACGCCTATCTCGCCGACTGGCCCGCGACACTGGACAAGCTTGCCGCGCTCAAGCCCGAAAAACTGATTCCCGGCCGTGGCCCGGCGCTGTTGAATCCCGAGCAGGTCCAGCGCGGCCTGGCCTATACGCGCGACTTCGTCTCCACGCTCTATGGCAGCGCCCAGGAGGCGGTGGCGCAGGGCATGGACCTGGCCGCCTGCATGGCCCACACGCGCAAGGCCATGGACCCGAAATTCGGCCAGGTCTTCATTTACGAGCATTGCCTGCCCTTCGACGTCACCCGTGCCCACGACGAGGCTTCGGGTATCCGCGACCCGCGCATCTGGACCGCCGAGCGCGACCAGCAGATGTGGCATGCGCTGCAGGCTGTCTGAGTCGGGACAGCCATGCTGAAGACCTATACCTATCCGAAGTTCAACTACCGCAGCCCGCCCGAGATCGCCAGCGGCAAGGTTCTGAAGGTGCCGGTGGTGGTGGTCGGCGCCGGTCCGGTTGGCCTGGGCATGGCGCTGGACCTTGATCTGCAGGGCATCCCGGTGTTATTGGTGGATGAGGACGACACGGTCTCGATCGGTTCGCGCGGCGTCTGCTATGCCAAGCGCGCGCTGGAGATCCTCGATCGCTACGGCGTCGGCGACGCGGTCTGTGCCAAGGGTGTGTCGTGGAATGTCGGCAGGACCTTCTTCCGCGAGAGCGAGGTGTACAACTTCAACCTCGTGCCGGAGCCGGACCATCACCGTCCGGGCATGGTCAATCTGCAGCAGTACTACCTCGAGGAATATCTGGTGAGGCGTGCCGCCACCCGCCCCGGCATCGAACTGCGCTGGAACAACAAGCTCGTGTCGGTCACCAGCCACGGCCAGGGCGCGACGCTCAAGGTGGAGACCCCGGATGGCCTCTACACGGTTGAGGCCGACTGGCTGATCGCCGCCGACGGTGCGCGCAGCCCGATCCGCCGCATGCTCGGGCTGGAAGTCGAAGGCAAGATCTTCATGGACCGCTTCCTCATCGCCGACGTGGTGATGAAGGCCGATTTCCCCGCCGAGCGCTGGTTCTGGTTCGATCCGCCCTTCCACCCCAACCAATCGGTACTTTTGCACAAGCAGACCGACAGCGTGTTTCGCATCGATTTTCAACTCGGATGGGATGCCGATCCCGAGGAAGAAAAGAAACCCGAGAACGTGATTCCGCGGATCAAGGCCATGCTCGGTGACCAACGTGAATTCGAGCTGGAGTGGGTCAGTGTCTACACCTTCCAGTGCCGACGCATGGGCCGCTTCAACCATGGCCGTGTGATCTTCGTCGGCGATGCCGCGCACCAGGTGTCGCCATTCGGCGCGCGTGGCGCCAATTCCGGCCTGCAGGATGCCGACAACCTGGGCTGGAAGCTCAAGCTGGTCATCGATGGCAAGGCGCCGCAGCGACTGCTCGACAGCTATTCCGAGGAACGCGTCTGTGCCGCCGATGAAAACCTGATGAACTCGACGCGCTCGACGGATTTCATCACGCCCAAGAGCCGCGCCAGCCGGACCTTCCGCAATGCCGCGCTGAGTCTGGCCAGAGACCATGCCTTTGGCCGCAGCCTGGTAAATTCCGGGCGTTTGTCGGTACCGGCCTTCCTCGTCGATTCCAGCCTGAACACGCCCGACGAAGATGCCTTTGCCGGGCGCATGTTGCCGGGCGCGCCGATGGACGATGCGCCGGTGGCGCGGGACGGCGCGCCGGGCTGGTTGTTGCAATCCACCGGCAATTGCTTCCGTTTGATGGTTTTTGTCGACGACCCGGCAAGCACCGACACCTCGGCCTTGTCACGGCTCGCGATCGGCGGCATTCCCCTGGAGCCGCTGCTGGTATCGCGAGTGCCCGTGACGGCCTGCGCACTGCCCTGCGTGCATGACATTCGCGGCGTCGCTGCCCGGCGCTACGACGCCAGGCCGGGTACCACCTACCTGATCCGCCCGGACCAGCATGTGGCGGCGCGCTGGCGCGCCTTCGATGCCGAGAAAATCCTTGCCGCCGTCGCCCGCGCGACCTGCCGGCAGTGAAGGAGACCCCCATGGCCCTCAACCTGAACCCCAATCTGTCTGAAGCCGGCAAGCGCTATTTCAGCGCCTATTCACCCGGCGACGATTTCTATGAACTTCTGATCGGCGCGCACCGCGATTTGTCCGACGAGCAATCCGAATTGCTCAATGCCCGGCTGATCCTGCTGCTGGCCAACCACATCGGCGACATCGGTACCCTGCGCGAAGCCCTCGCCGTCGCCCGCGATGGAGTGCAAGGATGACAACGAACCTGATACGCAAGGTGCATCACGTCGCCTACCGCTGCAAGGATGCCAAGCAAACTGTCGAGTGGTACGGCAAGTACCTGGGCATGAAGTTCATCCTCGCGATTGCCGAGGATGCCGTGCCATCGACCGGCGAGGCCGATCCCTACATGCACGTCTTCCTCGATGCCGGGTCCGGCAACATCCTCGCCTTCTTTGAATTGCCGACCCGGCCGGAAATGGGGCGTGACCCGAATACGCCGGCCTGGACCCAGCATCTGGCGCTGGAAGTCGCCAGCATGGAGGAACTGCTGGAGGCCAAGGCCAGGCTCGAAGCCGACGGTATCGAGGTGGTGGGGCCGACCGACCACGCGCTGTTCCAGTCGATCTATTTCTTCGATCCGAGCGGCCATCGCCTCGAATTGGCCTGCAATACCGACACGCCGGAAATGCTGCGGCGCCTCGACGAGGTCAAATGGGACATGATCAACGAGTGGGCGGTGACCAAGCGAGCGCCCCAGCATGCGCGCTGGATGCACGACGGCAGCTACAAGACATGGGGCGGAAAATGAAGCTGGCGACGCTGAAGCAAGGCGGGCGCGATGGCACGCTGGTGGTGGTCAGCCGCGACCTGGCGCGCTGCCAGGCCGTGGGCGAGTTTGCGACAAGCCTGCAGGCGGCGCTCGACGATTGGGAGCTAGTGGCACCCAGGCTGGCGGCCGTTTATGAGGCGCTCAACCACGGCGCCGCGCGCCATGCCGAGCCCTTCGATCCGCGCCTGTGCCACAGCCCCCTGCCGCGCGCCTACCAATGGGCCGATGGCTCCGCCTACGTCAATCACGTCGAGCTGGTGCGCAAGGCCCGCCACGCCGAGATGCCGCCGGAGCTATGGACCGATCCGCTGATGTACCAGGGCGGCTCGGACAGCTTCGTCGGACCCCGCGATCCGATCTGGTCTTGCGACGAAGCCTGGGGCATCGATTTCGAGGCCGAGGTCGCCGTGATCACCGGTGATGTTCCGATGGGTGCGACCGTTGCCCAGTGCGAAGGGCAGATCCGCCTGCTGATGCTGGTCAATGACGTCAGCCTGCGCAATTTGATTCCCGCGGAACTGGCCAAGGGTTTCGGCTTCCTGCAGTCCAAGCCAGCCACGGCCTTCTCACCGGTGGCGGTCACGCCGGACGAATTGGGCGATGCCTGGCGCGACGGCAAGGCGCATCTCCCGCTCGCCGTTGAGCTCAATGGCCAGCCCTTTGGCAAACCGGATGCCGGTGTCGACATGATTTTCAATTTCGCGCAACTGATGGCGCATCTGGCGAAGACCCGCGAGATCGGGGCTGGGTCGATCATCGGTTCGGGGACGGTATCGAACAAGCAGGGCGGGCTGTTCGGTTCGTCGGTGGCCAACGGCGGTGTCGGCTATTGCTGCATCGCCGAGTTGCGCATGTACGAGACCATCGAGGAAGGCAAGCCGAAGACGCCCTTCATGCGCTTCGGCGATCGCGTTCGCATCGAGATGTTCGACGGCCATGGCGCCAGCATCTTCGGCGCCATCGACCAGATAGTGGAGCCTTACGCGACTTCCTGAGCAGGGCCCGAGGTTTCCTTGAGGATGTCCAGCAGCAGCAGGATTTCCTCGGCCACGCTTTGGGGGAAGCCGGCGCGGGCGCCGTCGCGATTGTCCTCGATCAGGTGCCGCAGATAGTCGGCGCATTCCTCGGGCTGGTTCCAGACCGACTGGACATGCTGCGACACGCGCGAAAATCCTTCCAGGGATGGGGTCTCGGCATTTTCATCCGTGGCCCAATCCTCGGCCTGAATATTGAAGTTCTTGCGCAGCTTCTCGGCGGCCTCCTGGAACTCGCGATGCTGGCCGCGTTTGCGGTAGATGCCCAGCAGCTTGAGCATGTGATGGATGGCGTGCTTCGGATTCGCGTCGGCATACTCGACCAGCGATTGCGCGGCACCCTGTTCCAGGCCCATCGACAGCATGATTTCGGCCAGTTGCAGCGTTGGTTCGACGTTCTTCTCTAGCGACGCGCTTACCGTCTCCGGTGTCACCAGCGGCAGCGGCTTGTTGCGCGCGCCAGGCGTTTTGGCGGCGATCGTGGCCGGGGCGGCTTCTTCGAGGACAAAGTCGACGGTCGGCGATGGCTCCGGCGCCGAGGCCTCTTCGCCCGCTTCCGCTGGCGGCGGGGCGCTGGGCACGGCATGGCTGGCGGCTGCGGTCGATGCGGATGAAAAGTCCTCCGGGAACGGTTCGGGCACGGAGAACTCCGTTGCCGTTGGCGCGGGCGGGTCCGGCGGGGTGGGCGGGGTGGGCGACGCCGGCGACGGTTCGACATCGATGAAACGTGGCATGGGCGCTGTCGCTATGGCGGCGGGTTCCACGCGACTGCGTGCCATTAGCCGTGCCTCGACCGCCGCGGCTTCGGCTTGCGCCTTGCGTCGGCTGAACCACCAGATCGCCACCAGGATCAGTGCCGTGATGTTGGCGGCCATGAGTCGCCAGTCCGCCCCGCCCTCGGCATCCCCGTCGGGCGCGACCGGCGCCGATGTCGGTGCGGGGGCGCGCTTCTGCGCTGGCAGGCTGCGCAGTGCATGGCCGACCACCGGGACAGTGGCTTCCATCCGCCGCAGCCTGGCCATGATTTCCTGCAAGCTGCGGTCGGCCTCGACGCCGCTCATGCCGGCGCGCCATTCGATGCGCAGGACGGCGCGCTCGTCTTCGGCGACCTTTCCCGCACGGCGCATGTCCAGGGTGTCGGAACGCTTCAGTTCAGCCGGCGTGGCGGCGGCCAGCAACACTCCCGGCATCAGTGACAACAGCAGGCCGCCCGCTCCGATGCACCTGCGGCAGCATGACGTCAACGTGGCCAAAGTAATCGGCATCGGGTCCCGGGGAGCGCAAAAGTGCTGCTATTCTAGTACCGCCGTCCGGCAGCCCTTTCGCCGGAGCAGGCCTCGCCAAGCCCCCCAATTACTCGTTCCCGGACCCTCCATGAAGCTTTACAGCTACTTTCGCAGTTCCGCCAGTTTCCGTGTGCGCATCGCCCTCGCTCTGAAAGGGCTCGCCTACGATTACATCCCGGTTCATTTGCTGAAAGGGGGGGGGCAGCAGTTCGCCGCCGAATTCAGGGCCATGAATCCCGCCGCGCTGGTGCCGGTTTTGCACGATGACGATGGCAAGGTGCTGACGCAGTCGCTGGCGATCATCGAGTATCTCGACGAGACGCGACCCGATCCGCCGCTGCTGCCGGCCGACCCGGCCGGGCGGGCGCGGGTGCGGGCGCTGGCCCTGTCGATTGCCTGCGAGATCCATCCGCTGAACAACCTGCGCGTCCTCGGCTACCTGACCAAGACCTTGGGCGTGACCGAGGACCAGAAGAACGCCTGGTATCGGCACTGGGTCGAAACCGGCCTGGAAACCGTGGAGGCCATGCTGGCGGGCGATTCGCGTACCGGCGTTTTCTGCCATGGCGACGCCCCGACCTTGGCCGATGTGTGCCTGGTGCCGCAGATATTCAATGCCCAGCGCTTCAATTGCCGCCTCGACCACGTGCCGACGGTGATGCGCATCCATCGGCAGTGTCTGGGTTTGGCGGCTTTCGCCAGTTCGGTGCCGACGGAGCAGCCTGACGCGGAGTAGGGAAGCTCAGGCGCCTTTCAGGCGGTTGGCGAAAGCCTTGCGCAACTTCGCCGCCTTGGGGGCGACCACCGCCTGGCAATAGCCTTGCAGCGGATTGTTGGCGTAGTAGTTCTGGTGGTAGTCCTCGGCGCGCCAGAAAGTCGGCGCCGGGGATACGGCGGTGACGATGGGATCTGGCCAGATGTGCTGCGCCGCGAGGTCCGCGATCAGCATTTCGGCGATTTTTTGCTGCTCCTCGTCGTGGGTAAAGATTACCGAGCGGTACTGGGTGCCGATGTCATTGCCCTGGCGGTTCAGGGTGGTCGGGTCATGGATGGCGAAGAAGGCCGTCAGCAGCGTGCGGTAGTCGATCACGGCCGGATCGAAGCGGACCTCGACCACCTCGGCATGCCCTGTGCGCCCGCTGCAGATCGCGTGATAATCGGGCTTGTCGGTGGCGCCGCCGGCGTAGCCGGAAACCACGGATTCGACCCCTTTCAGTTGCAGCAGTGCGGCTTCCAGGCACCAGAAACAGCCGCCTCCCAATGTGGCGACCGAGGTCGCGATTTCGGTGGTCATTGCATTCTCCCGCAGCGAAGTGCGATGGGCCAGATGATGGCTTTCCTTGCCTGCGCGTCCGGCCAGGCATCCCCCAGGCGGATGGCAAGTTCGACACAGGGATCCGTGCCGCGTTCCCTGATGTAGCGCTGGGTAGCCGACCAGGTGCGCAGGTAGGCGAGCAGGTCGTCCAATGTCCATTCGAGCCGGATCTCGAAGTCCGGCGTGGCGATCTCGGCAAAGGGGAAGGGCATGTCGCGGTAGCCAAGATCCACCCAGCGTCGCTCCGGCGGCCACCAGGGGCCGATGGTGTTGCGGTAAAAGTCTTCGACGACGGCGTTCAACGCAGGTTCGCCATGCAGCAAGGTGTAAGTCCAGGCGGCGAAAACGCCGCCCGGCTTGAGGACGCGGCGCACCTCGGCGTAAAAGGCGTCGCCGCAGAACCAGTGCAGGGCCTGAGCCACGGTGACCAGGTCGCAGCTATGCCCGGGAAGGCCGCTGGCTTCAGCAGGGGCGGCACGGTAGTCAATGCGCGGATCGATCTCGGCCTGGGCAATCTGTTCGGCTGACAGATCGGTGGCATGGACGCGATGGAAGTGTTCCGCCAGCGCACGCGCCGCCTGGCCATTGCCGGTGCCGCAGTCCCAGGTCAAGTCATGGCTGGCGCATTGCCTCGCCAGCCAGGCGAACAGTTCGGGCGGGTAGGAGGGCCGCGCCTTGGCGTAATCCCCGGCGTGGCCAGAAAAGTGGTCCGCAGCCAGAGCCTCAGACCCGCTCGATGATCATGGCGATGCCCTGGCCGACACCGATGCACATGGTGCACAAGGCATAGCGTCCGCCGGTGCGATGCAACTGATACGTGGCGGTGGTCACCAGGCGGGCGCCGCTCATGCCCAGCGGGTGGCCGATGGCGATGGCGCCGCCATTCGGATTGACGCGGGCATCGTCGTCCGCCAGGCCGAGGTCGCGGGTCACCGCCAAGCCCTGCGCGGCGAAGGCCTCGTTAAACTCGATGACATCCATCTGCGCCAGTGTCAGGCCGCTCTGGGCCAGCAGCTTCTTCACCGCCGGCGCCGGACCGAAGCCCATGATGCGCGGCGCCACGCCGGCCGTGGCCATGGCCACCACGCGTGCCTTGGGCGTCAGGCCATGGGCTCTTGCCGCCGCTTCGGAAGCCAGCAACAGGGCGCAGGCGCCGTCATTGACGCCCGAGGCATTGCCCGCCGTCACGGTCAGTTCAGGGCCGCCGGGCTTGTTATTGATGCCTTTGAGCTTGGCCAGTTGTTCCAGCGTGGTGTCGGTGCGCGGGTGCTCGTCGGTGTCGAAGAGCTTTGGCTCGCCCTTCTTCTGCGCGATCTCGACCGGCACGATCTCGGTTTTGAAGACGCCGGCGGTGTTGGCGGCTCCCCAGCGCTGCTGGGAACGCAGGGCAAACGCATCCTGGTCGGCGCGGTCGATCTTGAACTCCGCGGCGACGTTGTCGGCCGTCTCCGGCATCGAATCGACGCCGTACTGCGCCTTCATCAGCTTGTTCACGAAGCGCCAGCCGATGGTGGTGTCATACACGGCGTTGCTGCGGGAAAAGGCGCTCTCGGCCTTGGGCATGACGAAGGGCGCGCGGCTCATGCTCTCGACACCGCCGGCGATCATCAGCGCCGTCTCGCCGGCCTTGATGGCACGCGCCGCCGTGCCGACGGCATCCATGCCCGAGCCACACAGGCGGTTGATCGTCGAGCCGGGCACCGCCACCGGCAGGCCGGCCAGCAGCGCGGCCATGCGCGCGACGTTGCGGTTGTCCTCGCCGGCCTGGTTGGCGCAACCGTAGATCACGTCCTCGACCTGCTCCCAGTTGACACCGGAATTGCGCGCCATCAAGGCCTTGATCGGCAGGGCGGCGAGGTCGTCGGTGCGGATGCCGGCGAGCGTGCCGCCATATCGGCCGATGGGAGTGCGGATGGCGTCGCAGATGAAGGCTTGGTTCATTGATTGTCGCTTTCGTCGAAAAATTGGCCCTTGATGCGGGTGGAGCGGCCGCGAAACACGGCGATGGTCTTGCCGTCCTGGTTCGTGACCTCGATATCATAAATGCCGCTGCGTCCGCCCTGATGGCGCGCGCTGCCGACGACCGTCAGTGTATCGCCGAGGTGGGCCGGGGCGATGAAATTGATGTCTACGCCGGCGGCGACCGCCTTGTGGTTGAAGCTGTTGCAGGCATAGGCGAAGTTGGTATCGGCAAGGGCGAAGATGAAACCGCCGTGACAAATGCCATGGCCATTGACCATGTCCTGTCGCACTTTCATGGTTGCGATCGCGCCACCCGGTGTGGTGCGGCTGATGACGATGCCGAGGCCCTGCGCCGCGTGGTCATCGGGCCACATGATGGCGGTACAGCGGTCGGCGATTTGCTGGGGTGTCAAAGCCATTTCATTTCCCCGTAAAGGCGGCGGGCCGCTTTTCCATGAAGGCAGCGACGCCCTCGCGATAGTCGGGGCCGAAGCCCAGCTCGCGCTGGCAATCGCGTTCGAGATCGAGCTGCTGTTCCAGCGTGTTGCCACCGCTGGCGTAGAGCGCCTGTTTGGTGCGGGCCAGGCCTTTGGTCGGCGCGCTGCTGAAATGGAGGGCAAGCCGTTCGGCTTCGGCCATCAGCTTGTCGTCATCGAGGCACTTCCAGATCAGGCCCCAGTGCTCGGCCTGCTCGGCGGAGAGCTTGTCGCCCAACATGGCGAGGCCCATGGCACGCGCATTGCCCACCAGGCGCGGCAGTGCCCATGTGCCACCGGCATCGGGTACCAGTCCGAGCTTGCAGAAGGCCTGGATGAAGCTCGCCGAGCGCGCCGCCAGGACGATGTCGCAGGCCAGGGCGATGCTGGCGCCGGCACCGGCGGCAACGCCATTCACGGCGCAGACGACGGGCATTTCCAGTGCGCGCAGGGCGAGGATCAGCGGGCGGTAATAGGTCTCAATGGTGTAGCCCAGATCGACCGGCGCGGCATCGGCGGAGACATTGCGGTCGGCCAGATCCTGGCCGGCGCAGAAGCCGCGCCCGGCGCCGGTCAACAGAAGCACGCGGGCGCCACCGTCACGGGTGCGCGTGAGGGCGTCGCGCAGTTCCAGGTGCATGTCGACGTTGAAGCTGTTGAGCCGGTCGGGACGATTCAGGGTGATGCGGGCAATTCCGCCGTCAAGCGAATACAGAATGTGCTGGTAAGTCATGGTGGAGACTCCGGGGGGCAGTGGCGAGGCTTATTTTTTTGGGCGAGCACGGCTGGCGCAAAACCGTTTGCCGGGCTAACGTAGCACGACGATGAGCAGTCGAAGCGACGGGCGTTTGATTGTGACACAGAATATCTGGCCTGTTTCTAATTCAAATGTATCATTTCGCACCATCCCAGCGGAGCCAAACCCAATGAAAGTCTATGCAATCGACGGCATCGTGCCGGTGGTCGATCCGTCGGCCTATGTGCATCCGTCCGCGGTGCTGATCGGCGACGTGCACATCGGGCCGCGCGCCTATATCGGCCCCTGCGCCAGCCTGCGCGGTGATTTCGGCCGGCTGTTCATCGGCCCCGGCGCCAATGTCCAGGACTGCTGCGTGATGCACGGCTTTCCCGGCAGCGATACCATCATCGAAGAGGACGGCCACATCGGTCACGGGGCGATACTCCACGGCTGCATCGTGCGCAGGAACGGCATGGTCGGCATGAACGCGGTGGTGATGGACAAGGCCGTGGTCGGCGAATCGGCGATCGTCGCGGCGCAGAGTTTCGTCAAGGCCGGCCTGGAGATTCCGCCACGCATGCTGGCTGGCGGTGTGCCGGCCAAGGTCATGCGCGAGCTGACGGAACTCGAAATGAACTGGAAGATCGAGGGCACCAGCGTCTATCACGACCTGGTTCGGCGCTGCCATGGCACGCTGCAAGAGGTCGAGGCACTGACCGCGGCCGAGCCCGGGCGCAAGCGCCTGCAATTGCCGGACTTGAAGACGCTCAAGGAAGCGCGGGGCAGCGGCTCCTGAGGGCAAAGCCGAGAGTCGGCGCTGGCGCTACGCCGGCTCCAGCGTCGTTTGCGCCACCGCATGTTCCCAGCGCTGCATCAGTTCGGCGGCGCGGTCTCGTGACATCGTTGGATGGAACACCCGCTCGGCCTTCCAATGCGACGCCAGTTCATCCAGGCCGCCAAAGACGCCGCAGGCCAAGCCTGCCAGGTAGGCGGCGCCCAGGGCCGTGGTCTCGATGATTTGCGGCCGTACCACCGGTATGCCCAGAAGATCCGCCTGGAACTGCATCAGCAGGTTATTCACGCAAGCGCCGCCATCGACGCGCAATTCGGTGACGCTCTTCGTATCGTCAAGGTCCCGGCTCATGGCCCGCAACAGCGCCGCGCTCTGGAAGGCGATGCTCTCCAGCGCGGCGCGGGCGATGTGGGCGACGCTGCTGCCGCGCGTGAGACCGAGGATGGCGCCGCGGGCATCGGGTTTCCAATAGGGCGCGCCGAGCCCGGTGAAGGCTGGGACGAAGATCACGCCGCCGCTGTCCGGAACGCTTTCGGCAAGGCTTTGCACCGCGGTGCTGGCTTCAATGGCTTGCAGGCCGTCGCGCAGCCATTGCACCACGGCGCCGCCGACGAAGACGCTGCCCTCCAGCGCGTATTGCGGCTTCGTGCCGGTTTGCGCGGCGCTGGTGGTGATCAGGCCGTTGTTGCTGGAGATGCAGTTCTCTCCGGTTTGCATGAGCATGAAGCAGCCCGTGCCGTAGGTGTTCTTTGCCAGTCCGGCGGAGAAGCAGGCCTGACCGAACAACGCGCTTTGCTGGTCGCCGGCCATGCCGCCAACCATGATCGGGGCGCCGAAGTATTCGGATTTTGAGTGACCGAAGCGGTGGCTGGACGGATGCACTTCGGGCAACACGGCGCGCGGGATGTCGAACAGGGCCAGCAGTTCGTCATCCCACCGGTTGCGATGGATGTCGAAGAGCAGGCTGCGCGAGGCGTTGCTGACATCCGTGGCATGCACGGCACCACCGGTCAGTTGCCAAAGCAGCCAGGTGTCGATGGTGCCGAAGGCGAGTTCGCCGCGATCGGCCGCCGCCCTCGCGCCGGCAATATTGTCGAGTATCCAGGCGAGCTTGGTGGCGGAGAAATAGGCATCGAGCACCAGGCCGGTGCGCTCCCGCAGCGTGTCGGCGACGCCGCGTTCCGCAAGCCTCGCGCAGGCGGGAGCGGTGCGCCGGTCCTGCCAGACGATGGCGTTGCAAAGCGGCGCACCCGTGCGCCGGTTCCACACGACGGTCGTTTCGCGCTGGTTGGTGATGCCGATGGCCGCGATATCGGTTGCCGCGGCCCCCGCCGCGGAAAGGGCCTCCCGCGCCGTGGCCAACTGGCTGTTCCAGATTTCCATCGGGTCATGCTCGACCCAGCCCGGACGCGGGAACAACTGGCGGAACTCGCGTTGCGCCATGGCGACGATTCGCCCGCCGGAATCGAAGACGATGCTGCGCGAACTCGAAGTGCCCTGGTCCAGGGCCAGCAGGTAGCGGGAAGAACTCATGACGGTGTCCAGCGGGCGAAATGGTTCGCCTCGACATTAGCTTCGTACCGTCCGCGCGTCAATTTCACGCAGGGCCGGACAAAGCGGGCAGCAGCTTTTTGTAAGCTTTGATTAAGTCTCCTTATGTTAGTATTTCGCGCCGCAACAATGGCGCCAATGCGAGATTTGCAGCGCCCGTGGCGGCAAACGATTCCCCGGAAATCACGCGGCCACCGAGCCGATTCCGCGGCCCCGGCCCCGCTTTGGACGCATGTCGCCGGCTTCAGATCAACGCAGCTCATACAACAAGGAAGACGCATGAAAATCCACGAATATCAGGGCAAGGAAATCCTGAAGAAATTCGGTGTGACCGTCCCGCGCGGCATTCCCTGCTTTTCCGTCGACGAGGCGGTAAAGGCGGCGGAAGCCCTCGGTGGTAAGGTTTGGGTGGTGAAGGCCCAGATCCATGCCGGCGGTCGCGGCAAGGGCGGCGGCGTCAAGGTGGCCAAGTCGATGGATGAAGTCCGTGCCTACGCCGGGCAGATTCTCGGCATGCAACTGGTGACGCACCAGACCGGGCCGGCCGGCCAGAAAGTGCGCCGCCTGCTGGTGGAAGAAGGCGCCGACATCAAAAAGGAATACTATGTCGCGGCCCTGACCGACCGCGCCTCGCAGAAGGTCGCGATGATGGCCTCCTCCGAAGGCGGCATGGACATCGAGGAAGTCGCGCACAAGACGCCCGAAAAGATCATCAAGGTCTTCGTCGATCCGGCGACCGGCCTGACCGACGCGCAGGCCAGGCAACTGGCCGACGGCATCGGCGTTCCCGCCGCCTCGCAGGCGCAGGCCATCGATACCTTGAAGAAGCTCTACACCTGCTACATGGAAACCGATGCCAGCCTGGCCGAGATCAATCCGATGATCCTCGAAGGCAACGGCGGTATCCGCGCGCTTGACGCCAAGTTCAATTTCGATTCCAACGCCTTGTACCGGCATCCCGAGATCGTCGCCTACCGCGACCTCGACGAAGAGGATGCCGACGAGATCGAGGCCTCCAAATTCGACCTCGCCTACATCAGCCTCGACGGCAACATCGGCTGCCTGGTGAATGGCGCGGGCCTGGCCATGGCGACCATGGACACTATCAAGCTGTTCGGCGCCGAGCCGGCCAACTTCCTCGACGTCGGCGGCGGCGCCACCACCGAGAAGGTCACCGAAGCCTTTAAGATCATGCTCAAGAACCCCAAGGTCAAGGGCATCCTGGTCAATATCTTTGGCGGCATCATGAAGTGCGACACCATCGCCGAAGGCGTCGTTGCCGCGGCCAAGGAAACCCATCTGTCCGTGCCGTTGGTGGTGCGCATGAAGGGCACCAACGAAGACCTCGGCAAGAAGATCCTCAAGGAATCCGGCCTGCCGATCATTTCCGCCGACTCCATGGCCGAGGCCGCGACCAAGATCGTCGCCGCCGTCAAGTAAGGAACCACCATGTCCATCTTCATCAATAAAGACACCAAGGTCATCACCCAGGGCATCACCGGCAAGACCGGTCAGTTCCACACGGAAAAATGCCAGGAATACGCCAACGGCAAGAACTGCTTCGTCGCCGGCGTCAATCCGAAGAAGGCCGGCGAGAAAATTTTCGACATCCCGATCTTCGGCTCGGTCAAGGAAGCCAAGGCCCAGACCGGCGCCACGGTTTCGGTCATCTACGTGCCGCCGGCGGGCGCCGCCGACGCGATTTGGGAAGCCTGCGAGGCCGACCTCGACCTGGCGATCTGCATCACCGAAGGCATCCCCGTGCGTGACATGCTGGTCGTGCGCAACAAGATGAAGGCCAAGGAGGCCGCTGGCGGCAAGAAGACCCTGCTGCTCGGCCCCAACTGCCCCGGCCTGATTACTCCTGACGAAATCAAGATCGGCATCATGCCTGGCCACATCCACCGCAAGGGCCGCATCGGCGTGGTGTCGCGTTCCGGCACCCTGACCTACGAAGCCGTGGCCCAGTTGACCGAAATCGGCCTCGGCCAGTCCTCGGCGGTCGGCATCGGCGGCGACCCGATCAACGGCCTCAAGCACATCGACGTCATGCGCGCCTTCAACGACGATCCGGACACCGATGCGGTGATCATGATCGGCGAAATCGGCGGTCCGGACGAAGCCGAGGCGGCCGTCTGGTGCAAGGCCAACATGAAAAAGCCCATCGTCGGATTCATCGCCGGCGTCACGGCGCCGGCCGGCAAGCGCATGGGCCATGCCGGCGCGCTGATTTCCGGCGGCGCCGATACGGCGGATGCCAAGCTGGCGATCATGGAGGAATGCGGGTTTACCGTGACGCGCAATCCGTCGGAAATGGCCAAACTGCTAAAAGGCTTGCTCAAGTAAGAAGGTCGGCGTTGGCGATACGGCGACCGGCAATGCCGTGCTGCAGCGAGGCCTTTGTCGCCTGGCGTCGATTTCGGAAAGGCAGGCAAAAGCCGCGCGGTGCAAGCCGTTGCGGCTTTTTTCCGCTTAGAATCGGCAAATCTGCGGTCCGGGCCGGGCAAACGTCATGAAATTGATTGACGGACTTGATGCAGGACTGTAAGAATTGCGCTTATTGCGCTGTTTTTTCGCAGGCTCTTGACAGGGTTGCAACCGATGAAGAAGGCGGACTTCTGGAAAAGTGACTGGTTCTTCGGGGTGGCGGTCAGTGTCGTCATGCTCATTCTGGGCAACGGCGAGTTGTTGCAGGGCCTTGAGCGCAAAGCCTATGACATGGGTGTCGGGGCAGCCACGCGCACACCGTCCGACAAGGTCGCGGTCATCGCCATCGACAAGCAAAGCCTTGACAACATCGGCCGCTGGCCCTGGTCGCGCGAAATCATGGCCGACATGGTCGACAAGCTTGCCGCCGCCAAGGCCAAGGTGATCGCGACCACGGTGTTTTATTCCGAGCCCCAGCGTGACCAGGGTTTGGCCTACATCAACAAGCTGATCGAAACCTGTGGGGTGACCCTGCCGACGCCGGCAATGGCGGTTGCCGCCGCTCCGGTACCCGCTGTAGCGGGCGAAGCGCCTGCGCCGGCTCCCGAGCCCGCCCCCGCTCCGCCGCCGTCCTCCTGCCCGCAGATCGAATCCATCCTGCTGGAGGCTGACCAGAAGTTGAACACGGATCGCCGTCTCGCGGATGCCTTTGGCAAGGCCGGCAACGTCGCCCTGCCGATGCTCTTCGTGCTTGGCGAACCGCGGGGGCGTCCTGACAAGGATCTGCCTGACCACGTCAAGAAGAGCGCCCTCAAGATTTCCGGGGCCGCGGACGCGCCACCCTTTCCCACGCTGGGCGTCGATGCCGGGGTGATCGAGCCTCTCGGCAAAGTGGCCAAGGCGATCGGCCACCTCAACGTGACGCCGGATGTCGATGGCGCAATTCGCACGGAACCGCTGGTGCTTTCCTATTTCGACCAGGCTTTCCCGTCGCTTTCGCTATTGGTCGCGGCGCGCAGCCACAACCTGAATGTGGCCGACATTCAGGTGCAGGCCGGCAACTCGGTGCAACTCGGCAAGCTGAAGATCGGCACCGACTCCGACACGCGGATGCTGACCTTCTATTACAAGGACAATGATGCCGGCCCGGCATTTCCCGTAGATTCCTTCTTCGACGTCAAGAGTGGCAAGATCCCCTACGACAAGTATCGTGACAAGATCGTCCTGATCGGCCCCACGTCCTCGTCGGTTGGCAGCGTCTTCGTCACTCCGATCAGCCCGGTGATGCCCGCGGTATTGATGCAGGCCCACGCCGTTTCCAGCCTGCTTTCCGAGCATTTCTTCGTCGCTCCTGCTTGGGGGTTCTGGGTCGAGAAGCTGGTCTTCCTGCTGATCGCGGCCTACCTTATCGCCCTGTTGCCTCGGATCAAGGCCGGCATGGCCGCCGTGATCACCGGCGGCGTTCTGGTGGGCCTGGTCGCCATCCACTTTGTCTTGATGACGACCCAGTTGATGTGGCTGCAACTGATGGTGCCCGCAAGTCTTCTGCTGGTTGGCCATCTCTTGCTGACCGTGAAGCGTTTTGTCGTCACCGAACGCGGCAAGGAAAAATCGGACGCCGACTCGGCCGAATCGAATCGCATGCTGGGTCTCGCGTTTCAGGGGCAGGGCCAGCTCGACATGGCCTTCGACAAGTTCCGCAAGTGCCCGATGGACGACCAGGTGATGGAGAATCTCTACAATCTGGCGCTGGACTTCGAACGCAAGCGGCAGTTCAACAAGGCGGAGGCGGCTTTCCGCTATATCTTCGACTTCAATCCGAAATTCCGCGACATCGAGGTTCGCGTCAATCGCGCCAAGCAGCTCTCCGAAACCGTCATTCTCGGCGGTGGCGGTGGCGGACGCTCGAACGCCAGCCTGCTGGATGCCAGCGGCAATGTCGAGAAGCCCATGCTCGGTCGCTATCAGATCGAAAAGGAGTTGGGCAAGGGCGCGATGGGCGTGGTCTACATGGGGCGCGACCCCAAGATCAATCGTGTCGTCGCCATCAAGACCATGGCCTTGTCGCAGGAGTTCGAGGCCGACGAACTGGTGGAGGTCAAGGAGCGCTTCTTCCGCGAGGCCGAGACCGCCGGACGCCTGAACCATCCGAACATCGTGCAGATGTACGATGCCGGGGAGGAACACGACCTGGCCTATATCGCGATGGAATTCCTCAAGGGCAAGGACCTGGTGCCGTATGCCAAGGCGGGCAATCTGATGCCCGTGCCGCGCGTGATGGGCATCGTGGCCCGTGTCGCCGACGCGCTTTCCTATGCCCACGAAAACAATGTCGTGCATCGCGACATCAAGCCGGCCAACATCATGTACGAGCCGGACTCCGACCAGGTCAAGGTCACCGACTTCGGCATTGCGCGCATCACCGATTCTTCCAAGACCAAGACCGGCATGGTGCTCGGCACGCCGAGCTACATGTCGCCGGAACAATTGGCGGGCAAGAAGATCGATGGTCGTTCCGACCTGTTCTCGCTGGGCGTGATGCTCTATCAGATGAGCTGTGGCAAGTTGCCCTTCGAGGGGGACTCGATGGCGCAATTGATGTTCCGGATCGCCAACGAAGCGCATCCGGACATTCGCAGCATCAATCCCGATTTGCCGGATTGCGTCGTGGATATCATTGGCAAGGCGCTGACCAAGGATCCGGATGCGCGCTACCAGACCGGCGCCGAGTTCGCGCGTGACATTCGTACGTGCCTGAGCATGAGCGGTGGAACACCCGCGGCCGATTCCGGCGTTGATATCAGTTTCTGAGGGCCCGGTCATGGACATGAATTCCGTTCTCGAAGTGGTTACGCGCAGCGACCCGGGCATGGTGCGCTCGAACAACGAAGATTCGGTGATGGGCAACGCCGCGCGCGGATTCGTGGTGCTTGCCGATGGCATGGGCGGTTACAATGCGGGCGAGGTGGCCAGCGGCATGGCGACGACAATGCTCGGCTCGGAGTTGGCCAAGGCCTTTGACGAACGCGAGCCGAGCAGTGATGCCGGAGGAGGCAAGTCCTGGGCCGAGGTGTCCCTGCAGACGCAGATGGGGCTGGTCAATAGCGCCATCTACCAGTCGTCGCAAACCCAGCCGCAATATGCGGGGATGGGCACGACGCTGGTGGTCGCCGTGTTTCACGACAACAAGGTGACCGTCGGCCATATCGGCGACTCGCGCATGTATCGGCTGCGTGGCGAGGAGTTTCAGGCCATCACCCGCGATCATTCCCTGTTGCAGGAGCAGATCGATGCCGGTCTAATCACGCCGGAGCAGGCGCGCCACTCGCAGAACAAAAACCTGGTCACCCGGGCGGTCGGCATCGATGCCGAGGTGGCGGCTGAAATTCACGACCACGAGGTGGAGCCGGGCGATGTCTACCTGCTCTGTTCCGACGGCCTCAACGACATGGTGGAGGATGACGAGATCGCGATGACGCTTGGCGCGCTATCGGCGAACCTTGATCTTTGCGCCACGCAATTGATACAGATGGCCAATGACAATGGCGGTCGTGACAATGTTTCGGTAATCTTGGTCAAGGTGAAGGGGGAATATCCGGTGTCACGCGGAATGTTGTCCCGACTCCTGGCTTGGTTCAAGTAATGCAGTGCCCAGTGACCCTGAAGGACGAAGACAATGGCTAAGCTCATACTCAGCATGGAAACCACGATGCTCAAGGAAATTCCCTTGAACAAGGAGCGCACGACTATCGGTCGCAAGCCGCACAACGACATACAGATCGACAATCTTGCGATTTCCGGCGAGCATGCGGTGGTGATTACGATCCTGAACGACTCCTTCCTGGAAGACTTGGGAAGCACCAATGGAACCTTCGTCAATGGCCAGTCGGTCAAGAAGCACTTCCTGCAGAACGGGGACACGATCGAACTCGGCAAATACCGGCTGAAGTTCGTCAGCGAGTTGCCGCAGCAGACCAACGCGGCGGATTTCGAGAAAACCATGATCCTCCGACCGGGCGCGGCCAAACCGCCCGCATCGGCCCCATCTCCGGCACCCGCCCCGGCAGCCGCCGCTGCGGCCACGACAACGACGCCGAATCCGGCGCATGTGTCGACCTCGCCAGGCATGCCTCCCGCGGCGCCTGCCGCCGCCGCGCCTGCGGCAGCGGCCCTCCCTTTGGGCGCGATCCAACTGTTATCGGGAGGCAATGCCGGCAAGGAAATGGAATTGACCAAGACGCTGACCACGCTGGGCAAACCCGGAGTACAGGTTGCAGTGATCGCACGGAGGCCGCACGGCTATTTCATCACCCATGTCGAGGGTGCGAGTTTTCCCGTGGTCAATGGGAAGTCGCTCGACGCGCAGGCGCATCAGCTCGTCGACCATGACGTAATCGAGCTGGCGGGAGTGAAAATGGAGTTCTTCCTCAAGGCCTGACAACGTTGAAAATCTGAATACCGGAGACCCATTGAAACAGTATCTTCCCCGCTATGGTCTGGGTCTGCTGATCCTTCTGGTTTTGCTCGGCCATTCGTCGCGCATCTATCAAGTACCCTTTATCAACCACCTGGATTCGCTGATCTATGACGCGAAGTTGCGTCTGACCATGCCCAAGACGGTTGATCCCCGCGTAGTGATTCTGGACATCGACGAGCAGTCTCTAGCTGAACAAGGGCGCTGGCCGTGGGGGCGCGACAAGCTGGCCCTGCTGATGGACAAGCTTTTCAACCACTACGGCATTCGGCTTGTGGGTTTCGACGTAGTCTTCGCCGAACCCGACGACAGCTCCGGCCTGAAAACACTCGATGCGCTGGCCAAGAAGGAGTTGCGCGACGTTCCCGCGTATGCGGCGACACTCCGCGAACTGCGACCCCAATTGGACAACGATGCGCGCTTTGCCGCATCGCTAAAGAACCACCCGGTGATTCTCGGCTATTACTTTTCCAGCAAGGAAGGTGGCATCAGCTCCGGCGCCGCGCCGCAGCCGGTGTTCCCGGCAGGTACGTTTGCCGGGCGTCGCATTGGCTTCACCCAGTGGGTAAGTTATGGCGGTAACCTTCCCGAGCTTCAGAAGGCCGCGGCGGGTGCCGGGCATTTCAACCCGCTGGTCGACCTGGACGGTACCTCCCGCCGTGTGCCCTTGCTGGTCGAGCACAACGGAGCGTACTATGAGTCGCTGTCGCTGGCGATGGTGCGCAACCTGCTTGGCAATCCCGCGATCATTCCCGGCTATCCGTCAAACTCGCCAAGCTCCTACGCGGCGATGGAATGGCTGGAACTCAAGGGCGTGGGTGCTGCGCCGATGGTGATACCTGTCGACGAGAATGCCGCGACCTTGATCCCCTACCGAGGTTTTCAGGGCAGCTTCCGCTACATATCGATCACTGACATACTCAACGAAAAAGTGCCGAAGGACCAACTGTCGGGCCGCATCGCCGTGGTGGGTACGACGGCGCCCGGCCTCATGGACTTGAGGGCGACTCCGGTGGGGGCCGCGTACCCCGGGGTTGAAATCCACGCCAACCTAATCGCCGGCATGCTCGATGGCGCGATCAAGCACAAGCCGCCCTACATACTTGGCGCGGACGTGGTTCTGGTCCTGCTTGCCGGTGGCGTGATGGTCTTTCTGCTGCCCATGCTTTCACCGTTCCGCGCGACGGTGGTTGGGGCGATCGTCCTGCTCCTCCTGCTGAGCGTGAACTTCAGCTTCTGGCACGGTGCCAACGTCGTGTTGCCGCTTGCCAGCGGGATGATCGCCGTATTGCTGCTGTATGCAATGAACATGTCCTGGGGCTATTTCGTCGAGTCCCGCACCAAGCGCCAACTGACTGGCCTTTTCGGCCAGTATGTGCCGCCGGAGCTGGTCGAGGAAATGAGCCGCGATCCGGAGAACTACAGCATGGCCGGCCGCAAGGCGGAATTGACCGTGTTGTTCTCGGACGTTCGCGGTTTCACCACCATTTCCGAGGGTCTCGAACCGGACGAGCTGGCGAAACTGATGAACATGTATCTGGGTGCCATGACCGTGGTGGTTCGCAAGCACCGCGGTACGCTCGACAAGTACATCGGTGATGCCATCATGGCGTTCTGGGGTGCGCCGGTCGATGACCCGGAGCATGCCAGGAACGCGGTTCTCACCGGCCTCGAGATGAACCATGCGCTGCAGGCCCTGAACACGGAATTGCTGGCTCTCGGCTGGCCGGAACTCAAGATAGGCGTCGGGGTGAATACTGGCCCGATGACCGTCGGAGACATGGGATCGCCCGTGAGGCAGTCTTATACCGTGATGGGCGATGCGGTTAACCTTGGATCGCGTCTGGAAGGAATCACCAAGCAGTACGGGGTTGGTTTCATTGCTGGTGAAAGCACGCGTGAGCTACTCAAGAAGGAATTCGTGTTTCGCGAGCTCGATCTGGTCAAAGTCAAGGGCAAGGACAGGCCGGTGGGAATCTACGAGCCGCTCGGTGTTGAAGGTGAGGTCTCCCAGGCCATGCTCGACGAGAACAAGTTGTGGAATCAGGCATTGCGGGCCTACCGCGCCCAGGACTGGGACCAGGCGGAACTGACGCTGATGAATCTTTCGCGAAGCTCGCCGCACAAGCTTTATGAGGTCTATGCGGAGCGGATTGCCCATTATCGGAAGGAACCTCCCGGTGAGGAATGGGATGGTTCATGGAAGTTCGATACAAAGTGAGGCACGGGTGAAAGTCAGAATTCTCGGATGTAGCGGTGGGATCGGCGGACGCCATTTGCGTACCACCTCGCTGCTGGTCGACAACGACATCCTGATCGACGCCGGCACCGGCGTCGGCGATCTGGCGATCGCCGAACTGGCGCAGATCGACCACGTATTCATAACACATTCCCACCTTGATCACCTCGCCTGCATGCCGTTCATGATCGACACGGTTGGCGACATGCGAAATCGGCCATTGACGGTGCATGCAACGGAGGCGACGCTCGAGATCATTCGCGCTCACATTTTCAATTGGGCTATTTGGCCCGACTTCAGCGTGATTCCGACCCCGGAAAAGCCATTCATGCGTTTCTCGACGATCCGGGTGGGCGAAGCCATCGACCTGGATGGACGCAAGATAGTGCCCTTGCCGGCCAACCATACCGTTCCGGCGGTCGGCTATCAGGTAGATTCCGGGCAGGGGAGTCTCGTGTTTACCGGCGACACCGGCCCCTGTCCGGAGCTCTGGCAGTACGTCAACCAGATTCGCAATCTGCGCTATCTGATCATCGAGTGCGCGTTCTCGAACAGCGAAATGCGATTGGCGCAAGCGTCCTTGCACCTTTGCCCGAGCATGTTGCTTGATGAATTGACGAACCTGCAGCGCGACGCGGAGGTGTTCATTACCCACCTCAAGCCCGGCCAGATAGAACTGACGATGCAGGAGATCGAGGACTGCATCGGCGAGTTTCGCCCTGGCATGTTGCAGAACAATCAACTGTTCGAAATCTGACCATGTCCGATCCGGTGAGCGTCGATCTGCTGGCGCGCTTGCAACCTCTGACATCACTGAGTCGGGACGGCCTTGGCGACCTGATTGCCTTGTGTCGGACGCACCAGTTCGCACGCGGTAGCGATCCGTTCCGCGCAGCCGACTGGACCGGGCAACTGGTGTATCTGATCAAGGGCCAGATCCTCGCTACCCTGTCGGATGGAGCGAGTCGCGTGCTTGTCGGGGGGCACGAATTGGCCGCTAGTCCGATTGCGCGAGGCGATAAGTCGCCGGCCAGGAGCCAGGCGATCACTGATATCGTCCTGCTTTCTCTCGAGGAGGACAAGCTCGATATCATATTGACGTGGAACCAGCTTGCGACAACAGCCCACGGTTCGGAGCGGGGTACCGACATCACCGATTGGCGGCGGATGTCCGACATGTTCGCTCTCGACAACCTTACGGTGGGCGTGTTCGCTTCCTTGCCGCCGGCGAATATCCAGTCGTTGCTGGGCAAATTCAATCGACTGCCGGTGAAACGTGGTGACACGATCATCAAGCAGGGCGATCCGGGTGATTTCTATTACCTGATCGAAAGCGGGCGCTGCAAGGTCACGCGCAAGGTCGCCGGGTCATCGATCGAACTTGCCGAACTCAAGGAGGGCAATGCGTTCGGCGAAGAGGCCCTGGTCGCCGACACGGCGCGCAATGCCACCGTGGTGATGAAGACCGATGGCGTGCTGCTGCGCCTTTCGAAAGCTGATTTCAACGAGTTGTTGCGCGCGCCATTGCTGCAACGGGTAAGTGCGCGCGAAGCGGCCGCGGGCATCGAAGGCGGCGCTGTCTGGATCGACGTTCGCTTTCCGGCGGAGTATCGCAGCGACGGGTTTCCGGGCGCGCTGAACATTCCGCTCGACGATATTCGTCAGGCGGTGGCGGCGCTCGATCCGCGGAAGGAATACATCGTGTATTGTCAGACGGGACGTCGCAGCTCCGCAGCGGCGTTCCTCCTTTCCCAACGCGGCTTCAATGCAGCTCTGCTCGAGGGCGGCATGCGGTCCTATGCGGGTGACATGGAGTCAGTGCAATGAGCGCAGCAGCAGCAGCCGAGTCGGCTTCCGATGTTGATATTCGCCTGGCGTTCTTCAAGAACCTTCAGGTCGTCACCAACAAGGTCCATGCAACGTCCAACATCGACGAGATCATGTTGGAACTGTCGGGCGAGATTTGCAGCCTTTTCAATGCCGATCGCCTGACCATTTACACGGTGGGCGACGACAAGGCGTCCATCGTATCGAAGGTCAAGACGGGTTTGAACTCATTCAAGGACCTGCGCTTGCCGATTGCCGACCAGAGCATCGCCGGGCATGTCGCGCTGGCCAAGAAAACGGTCAATATCCGCGACGTGTATGACGACGCAGAGCTCAAGGCAATCAATCCGTCGCTGAGGTTTCTGCAGGAGGTTGACAAGCGCACGGGTTATCGAACCAAGCAGATGCTGGTGGCACCAGTGGTCGACGCCCAGACCAGCGAACTGCTCGGCGTCGTGCAGATCATCAACAACAAGGCCGGCGTTCCCTTTGCGCCGATCGCGCTCGAGGGTGTCAAGGGATTGTGCGAAACCCTGGCGATCGCCTTCACCCAACGCAGCAAACCCGCGCAGGCGGTCAAGACCAAATACGATTTCCTGGTTTCGGACGCTGTTATTTCGGCGCAGGAACTCGAGCTGGCGACGCGTACCGCGCGCCGCAAGAACCTGGATATCGAGGAAGTCCTGGTTAACGAATTCCAGGTCAAGCATCAGGCATTGGGCGAGGCGCTTGGAAAGTTCTTCAACGTTCCCTACGAGCCATTCAAGGGTGACCGGATCAAGCCGGCTGACTTGCTAAAGAATTTGAAGCGCGACTTCCTGGAGCAGGCCAAGTGGGCGCCGGTGGAAGAAACCTCGGAAGGCGTGATCGTGGTTTGCATGGACCCAGAGCAAGTCAAGGGCTCGCGCGTGGTGAACAACGTGTTCCCGCGCTCGAAGGCTGTGTATCGGGTTACCACCAATCACGAGTTTGCCCAAACCATCGACCAGCTTTTCGGCGCCAGCGGCGTTCCCGGATTCACCGACGACAGCTCCGTCGGCGACTTGTTGTCGACCCTGGATCAGGACGAGATAGGCGAGGGCGAGGGCAGTGGCGATGACGTTTCCGCGGCCGCCGACAACGAGCTGGTGAAGCTGGTCAACAAGATCATCATCGACGCCTACCAGCAAGGGGCCTCCGACATCCACATCGAACCCGGCATCGGCAAGGACAAGGTGCTGGTCCGCTTCCGCAGGGACGGCTCGCTGGCAAAGTACATTGAGGTCCCGGCGAGCTATCGCAACGCCATGGTGGCGCGCCTCAAGATCATGTGCGACCTCGACATCGCCGAACGCCGCAAGCCGCAGGACGGCAAGATCAAGTTCAAGAAGTTCGGGCCGCTCGACATCGAGCTGCGGGTGGCAACCCTGCCGACCACCGGCGGCGTGGAAGATGTGGTGATGCGTATTCTCGCCGCTGGCGAACCGATTCCGCTCGACAAGCTGGGTGTGCTGCCGACCAACCTGACCAAGCTCAAGGCCACGATCTCCAAGCCCTACGGCCTGTTCTTCGTCTGCGGCCCGACCGGTTCGGGCAAGACCACCACGTTGCACTCGGTGCTCGGTTACCTGAATACAGTCGATACCAAGATCTGGACCGCCGAGGACCCGGTTGAAATCACCCAGAAGGGCCTGCGCCAGTGCCAGGTCAACAAGAAGGTGATCGACTTCGCAACGGTGATGAAGGCCTTCCTGCGTGCCGATCCGGACATCATCATGGTTGGCGAAATGCGCGATGCCGAGACCACCGGCATCGGTATCGAGGCCTCGCTGACGGGGCACCTGGTGTTCGCCACCCTGCACACCAACAGCGCGCCGGAATCCATCATCCGCCTGCTCGACATGGGCATGGACCCGTTCAACTTCGCCGATGCCCTGCTTGGCATCCTGGCACAGCGCCTGGCCAAGCGCCTGTGCAAGTGCAAGGAGTTCTACACGCCGGACGACGAGGAAGTGCGGCTGTTCATGATCGAGTACTGCAGTGAGCTGGTTAACACGGAAACCTTCAAGAAGGATCAGGACGCCGCCATGGCGGCGACCAGGGAGCGCCTGTTGAAGGACTACGGCAAGGACGGCAAGTTCGTGTTTGCCCGCGCCAAGGGCTGCGATACCTGCGGCGGCAGCGGTTACAAGGGACGGGTCGGCCTGCACGAATTGATGATCGGCACCGAGCCTCTGAAGAAGCTGATCCAGGAGCACGCCCGCGTGGTGCAGTTGTTTGCCCAGGCTCTCGAAGACGGCATGCTGACCCTGAAGATGGACGGTCTGGAAAAGTCCTTGCAGGGAGTGACCGATCTCAAGCAGGTACGGGCGGTCTGCATCAAGTAAGAGTCGCGCATGGACACCTCCAGCGACCTGTTTCGCCGCCTCGAGCAGCTCAATGCGATCGGTGCCGCGCTTTCCAAAGAGCGCGACATCAACCGCCTGCTCGAATCCATCCTGGTTGCTGCCAAGACCATCACCCGTGCCGATGGTGGAACCCTGTATCGGATGACGGACGACAACCGCGCCTTGCGCTTCGAAATCCTGCGCACGGATTCGCTGCAAATTGCAATGGGCGGCACCACCGGCAACCCGATCAACTTTCCCAACCTGCCGCTCACCAACGAGAAGGGCGAGGCCAACGACTCCATGGTCGCGGCTTATGCCGCGATCCACGACAAGACGGTCAATATTGCCGACGCCTACACTGAAGCCGGCTTCGATTTTTCCGGCACACGCCGCTTCGACGAGCGCACCGGCTATCGCTCCCAGTCCTTCCTCACGGTGCCGATGAAGAACCACGAAGGCGAGATCATCGGCGTGCTGCAACTGATAAACGCGCAGGACGAAGGCAACAAGTCCGTCAAGCCGTTTTCATCGGAAGACCAGAGCCTCGCCGAATCGCTTGCTTCGCAGGCGGCGATTGCCCTGACCAATCGCTTGCTGATCACCCAGCTCGAAGAACTCTTTGAGTCCTTCATCAGCTTGATCAACCTGGCAATAGATGAAAAGTCTCCCTATACGGGGGGCCATTGCCAGCGTGTTCCGGCCTTGACCATGATGCTCGCGACGGCGGCCGATCAGGCCACCGAAGGGCCGCTGAGCGAATTCCATATGGACGAGCGGGATCGGTATGAACTGAAGATCGCCGGCCTGCTGCACGACTGTGGCAAGGTTACGACACCGGTGCATGTGGTCGACAAGGCCACCAAGCTGCAGACGCTGTTCGATCGTATTCACCTGATCGATACGCGCTTTGAAGTACTCAAGCGGGACGCAGAAATCTCGGCGCTGCGACGCCAACTGGCGCTGCGCGGAGGCGGGCACTCCAAGGCCGACGACGCGATACTTCATGACTACCACGAAGAAGTTCGCATCCTCGACGAGGATCGGGGATTCCTGCGTAAGGCCAACATTGGCGGCGAAGCCATGAGCGAGGCCGATCTGCAGCGGGTACGCAACATTGGCAGCAGCCGCAAGTGGCGCAACGTCGATGCCATCGAAACCGAGTTCCTGACCGCTGATGAGGTGGTCAACCTGACCATACGCGCTGGCACCCTGACCTTGAAGGAACGCGACATCATCAACCACCACATCGTCGCCACCATCAAGATGCTCGAGCAATTGCCCTGGCCACGGCATCTCACGCGGGTGCCGGAGTACGCCGGTGGTCACCACGAGCGCATGGATGGCAAGGGTTACCCGAAAGGCCTGACCCGCGAACAGATGTCCTGGCAGGCGCGGATGATGGGGATTGCCGATATCTTTGAGGCGCTGACCGCGCGCGACCGGCCCTACAAGGCGGGGATGAAGCTGTCGCAGGCCATGTCGATCATGGCCAATTTCCGCAAGAACGGCCATATCGATCCCGATCTGTTTGACGTGTTTGTCCGGCAGGGCGTTTATCGGCGCTATGCGGAGCAGTTCCTCGATCCCGGGCAGATCGACTTCGTGGATGAACATGCGATTCTGCAATAGGGGAAACGCCAGTCTCTCGCAATGCAATTGGCGGATTCAAATCACCGCAGGCGTGACGTTTGGATTCCTTCAAATCATTGAGCCTTGACCGCAATCACGTTAAGGGTGACCGGAACATCTCCAAACTTCAGACCGCTCGTATCCTTAAAGCAGCCAAACGAGTCAACGCGTTCGATCTCCCGGAAGTTGGCATCATGCAGAAAGGCTTCTAGCAGGCCGAAATTGAGCCCAATGTAGTGATAGTCGAAACTATCCAATTGGCCGCCAAACATCATGCGCATGATTACTGTTTTGCCAACCGTCTTGTCCAGGGGTAACGGTCCCGGATCCAGGAAGAGCCTGCATAGCGCATCCATATCGGGAACCGAAATATAAAGTTTGCCGCCTGGTGCAAGGACTCGGTGAAGTCCGCTCAGCGTACGCTCCATATCCTTGAGTGCAACATGTTCCAGTACGTGGGAGCAATAGACTTCCGAGCAACTGTTTTCGGGAAATCCATACATTTCTCGAATATCGCCTCTGAAAGCGACGTCTCGTCCGGGGCGAGAATTTAAGATCTGCCAGCCTTTCTTGACTTCAGTGCCACCGATATGCAGTCGAATCAACTGCGTACTTGGCGGAGGTTCTGCCCGCAACGTACCGACTCTGTTTCCCAGAGACATCTGCTTAAAAGGCGTCGCCCACTGGTTTCCGAAACATGTTGGCGTACTCTCCCTTTTTTGCTCGACCCGATGATATTCGGCAGGGGAGGCTGATTCTCCGTAAGCGTCACCCCACGGCCGCATTGACAATCAGAACTTGATTTCGCTGAGGAGAGCGTTGACGTCGGAGGGATTGAAGGCGGTCGGATCAAACTGTCCGCCGCACCAGTCGAGCATGTCCTGGTGCTCCTCGTGGGTCGGATCATGGATGGCTTCGAGGAAGTCGATGTAACCGGGAGGACCGCCGACATCTTCGGGCGGACACGCGTTCGCACCGTCCACGCAAAATGGCGACCGCAAGGTGGGGTCCGGCGGCAGGATCTTCTCCACCTTAATGCGGTGCTCCCAGCCATCGCCGAAATCGTAGAGATAGCGAAAGATCTTGAGGGAGCCCAATGCGGCGGCAAGCGTCACGCGGTCTTCCCGTTCCAGGCCGATCTGGGGATAGTCCTGATCTGGCATCCCGAAATTCCGATCGCCGATGATGAACTCGTGCAAATGTCCGCCCATCCAGCCCATGGTGTAGAGCAGTACCACGTGCAGCTTTGGCAGCTTGATGGAACCAGGCACCAGCACACGCCGCCAGATGGCCGGCTTCAGGTACAGAAGATCGACTCGCAGTTGGAGAATCGGCGCTGGCGTCTTGATCGCTCGCACGGACGTTCGGGAGGTTGCCATCGTTCAGGCGGCCCGCAATTGCTCGTTCGTTCCAGCCAAGTCGAGCTTCCACGGAAGCAACTCGTCAATGCGATTGATCGGGTGCTCGGCAATACGGCCCAGCACCTCACGCAGATACGCATAGGGCTCTACGCCATTGAGCATGGCCGTGCCGATCAAACTGTACAGGGCGGCTGCACTTGTGCCGCCGCTATCGGAGCCGGCAAACAGATAGTTGCGGCGGCCCAGAACCAGCGGGCGGATGGAACGCTCCGCCGTGTTGTTGTCGATCTCGATGCGGCCATCGTCACAGAAGCGTGTCAGCGCCTCCCAGCGCACCAGCGCATATTTGAAGGCGCCCGCGAGATTCGACTTCGCCGACACGGTCTGTAGCGTCGCGTTCATCCAGACGTGCAGGGCCACCAGGATGCCAGCCGTCTGCTCCTGACGGACAGCACGCCGCCGCTCGGGAGCCTGCCCGCGAATCTCGCGCTCAATGCCATACATCAGCCCGATGCGCCGGATCGCCTCGGCCGCAATCGGTGACTTCTCCGCCACATAGATGTCGTAGAACTTCCGACGCGCGTGCGCCCAACAGGCCGCCTCGATGACGCGGCCGCTCTCATACAGCGCACCGTAGCCCGCATAGCCGTCAGCCTGAAGAATGCCCGCATAGCGCATCAGATGTTCGCGCGGATGCATGCCTTGTCGATCCGGGGAATAGCGATACCACACCGCCGGCGGCGCCCGGCTTCCCGCCGGTCGATCATCCCGTACATAGGTCCACAGTCGGCCGGTCTTGGTGCGTCCCCGTCCGGGATCGAGGACCGGCACCGGGGTGTCGTCACCATGCACTTTCTCGGCCTTCAGAACATAGCGCCCGATGGCACTGGCCAAGGGATCGAGCAGGCGGGCGGCATCTGACACCCAACCGGCCAGGGTGGCACGGTCGAGATTGACGCCAACGCGCCGGTAGATGCCTTGCTGCCGATACAAGGGGCTGTGATCGGCATACTTGGCAACGATCACCTGGGCCAACAGCCCCGGGGTCGGCAGGCCCCGTTCGATGGGACGCGAGGGGCGGGCTGCTGAACGATCGTGGAGCAATGACCGCAGGAGAGTTTCGGGCGCACATGCCGGATCACCTTGAAGTAGCCGGGCACGAAGTCCAGCATCTCCGAGACGTCTTCGCCGAGTTTGCGCATCGCCGAGCCGCACGCGGGACAGGAGCAATTCTCCGGTGAATGGACAACCGTTTCGCGCGGCAGATGGGCGGGGAGTTCCCGCGAGGCGCGGCGCAGCGGAACCACCTTCTTCCGGTCGGGTGTTTCCTGGGTGGAATCTTCCGCCGCAACGACAGGCTCGGGCAACGGGTCGGCCTTCTTCTCTCCGGCTTGCAGGTCATCGAGCGCCAGTTGCAATTGCGCCAGCGTGCCTTCGATCCGTTCGGCGGACCGCCCGAATTGCCACCGCTTGAGACGGGCGATTTCGGCCATCAGTTTGGCGATCAGATCATCGCGATTGGCCAGCAAACGCTTCAGGGAATCGATGTCGTCCGGGAGCGAAGATGCGTTTGCCATGCACGAATTCTAGGGCATGGAAACCCATTCGTGATCAGACAAACAACAGAAATTTACGCGGCCTGACTCGGTTGCCAGGTACGCTCCGGACGCCGCCAATCGATGCCCTCCAGGAGCATCGAGAGTTGCGCGCCACTCAGGCTCACGCTGCCACTCGCGGCCTGCGGCCAGACGAAGCGCCCGCGCTCCAGTCGCTTGGCGAACAGGCACAATCCATCGCCGCTCCACCACAGCACTTTGATCAGATCACCGCGCCGGCCGCGGAAGAGGAAGACGTGCCCGCTGAATGGATTCTCGGTCAGCGCAGTTTGCACCAGGGCCGCCAATCCATCCATGCCGCGCCGCATGTCGGTGACGCCGGCGGCGATCCAGATCCGCGTCCCGGTCGGCAGCCCGATCATCGCCGCCGAGCCAGGCAGTCGAGCACCGTACTCAACGTGATCGGATTCACTCCGCCATGCAGTCGCAGTGTGACGTCGTCGATCACGAGCTCGATCACCGGTTCGCTTTGCCTCGCGGACAGTTGCCGTTCGGTCACGGCGGGCGTGACGACGGGAATCAAGGTCACCGGTGCGGTGACCACGCCATTCCCCGGAACGCCAAAGTAGCCGGCGCGATACTGGCGCCGCCACTTGAACACCATGTTGGTGTTGATGCCGTGCTTGGCGGCGAGTTTCGATACGGACACGTTCGGCGCACAGGCCAGTGCCGCCAACTTCCGTTTGAAATCGATCGGGTAATTCGGGCGGCCTTTGCGGCTCGTCCTTGCAATGCTGTCTGTCGCCAAGATGGTTCCCGCCACTTGAATGGTGGGAGCGACTTTGACCTACGTTACCTACCCTGGGAAGACGGCCTTGGGAAGACGCTTACGATTCTCCGGTGATTCGGCGCCACAAGCCGGGATTGAGGTTATCCGAGGAATATTGGAATAGTTTTGAAATTGAGCGTATTGGAATCGGCGTCTTGTCGCGAAGGTGGCAAAGTAGCGCGGTACGTTCAAGTCTGGGAGTGTGTTCCGGATTGTTGAGACCTTTTTCCAACAGCAAGGCCCTTGTGGCCAAGTAGTACCGCGAATATCCGTATCGATCAAGATCGAGTTCGACAATGCTTTCGAAAATCAGCTCGCCAAATGAACTCTTAGGTTCTCTTGTGTCGAAGGCGGAGTATGCCGGTGGCACAGGGCGGTCGATTGGCATTTCATCCGCGGACGCCATTTGATCAAGGAAAGCCTGTGCAAAATCCACTGCGTGGCTGCGCATTCCGATATCCGCGCAAATCCTTGTGCCTAGAACTGCAACGGCCGGATGGCAGTCGTCACCTGCATTGGCGAGTTGAAAATGGCCAAAGGCCTGAGTCAGCAGTTGGAATCGCTGGCCTGCAGAAAGCCCGTCCTGGCGACTGCCGCACCATGCCAACAATGCATTTCCATAGTCCGACTCGAAATTGAAGTGCCTGTTCCCGGCGAAGGTTGATGCAAGCGCTGGCATGGCGTACAACACCTGACTCCATTCTCGACATAACGTCATGTTTGGTCGAGGTTCGGATTTGACGAGTAGCGAGTCTGCGGCCAAGCGATCGGCCGTATCGATCTTGCAGGCAAACAGATTCAGTGTGTATTTGTCTAAGTTGGCCTCCATGCCCGGCAAGACCGGAACCAGACAGCCCAAGCCTGGGACAAGGCGAAATAGGTCGTAGCCCATCGTCCTGAAGGTGATCGCCAGCTCGATGTTGACTGACAGACCGTGTTTGTATTCGAACATCACCAAGGGCGACTGCTCGTGAAAAAACCGCAAACCTCCACGCAAGATGGCCACCTCCTCACCTTCTGCATCCAGCTTGAAGAATTCGATGGGTGTGTTCGGCGGAATTTCGTTGCCTATCAGATCATCAAGTGCGACCAGCGAGATGGCCTCAGTTTTGTGGGGCCGTTTATCATCCCGCACGGGGTGAATCGTGTTCTCTTCGCTGGCTCCAAAAAGCAGAATTTCGGCCATCTTGGATTCGCTGGACAAACCATAGGGCAGAATCTCGATTTGACTAGTGAAGCCATTAAGTGCCACGCTGTTGCGCAAATAAAGACGTGGTTCGCTAGCCGGTTCAAGTGCCCAAACCCTTCTGGCGCCACTGCCGGCGAGTGATAGCGAGTAAACGCCGTGGTTTGCACCAACGTCAATTGCGTGCCAATCGGGCTTGACGATCTTTCTAACAAAGCCAATTTCGTCTTCGAACCAATCTTCTTGTTCGAGCGCTACCCATGACGTAATGCTCTTTCGGAAATCGTCGGCAACCGCAATCCGGAAATTTCCCTGCGTCTCAACGACGCAGTGGCTCCCGCTAACGGCCCGCGAGGGATCAAACTGAGCGTGTGAGCAATAGTCGACCCATGCTCGGCGCAAGATCAATTCGAGATCTCTCGCCATCGATGGAGCGTCCATCAAGGGTGACGCAGCCATACGTGGTCGCATGGTCGACCTAAGCTCAGCCAGACGAGTAAGGTCCTCAGACAATTCGACGGCAATCCGAACATATTCAGCGGTATTGTGAGCAATCAACTCATTTAGGCCCAGGTTCGACAATAGACTTACCCCTACCCTCGATACATGCGACTCGCCGGCAAGGGTTACGACTGGAACTCCCATCCAAAGCGCCTCGCAGGTAGTTGTCGTACCATGATATGGGAATGTGTCGAGGCCGATATCAACCGTCCCATAGAGCGCGAGATGTTGATCCAGGGCTTCGGGTGCTGAATGAATCGTTATCCGTCCCGTATCAATTCCGGCGCGCGCAATTTCTCGCAGCAGTTCATCCCTCCCCGATTGTTCGCTCAGGCCAACGGCGGACTTAAGTACCAACTTTGCACTTGGAATTGCCTCCAATACTTGGCGCCATAAGCCAAGCGTTTCGTCACCGATCTTGACTCGGGTGTTGAACGAACCAAACGTGACGCATCCACGCTCAATCGCAGGCAGCACGGAAATTTCGGGTGCTTCCTGGATCGGTGAGTAGCACAGAAAACAGTTCGGAAAGCGAATAAGGTTTTCCGTATGAAACTCCTCCGATGACCCCACGGGATCGGCAAAATTGTCAGTAAGGCGGTAGTCAATGGTTGGCAGGCCGGTCGTGTTTGGATACCCAATCCATGAAATCTGCACTGGCGCGGGCTTCAACGCGAACAGCCCAAGACGGCTATGTCCGGTATGGCCTGTCAAATCGAACAATATGTCAATTCCATCACGACGAACGATTTCCGCCGCCTCCTTGTCGGCCAATCCGTGAATATTTCGCCACTCCTCGAATAACGGCTTGAGTTCCTGAGTACGTTCGTCCTCTCTGGAATGATTGAAATACGCCCAAGCTTCCACTTTCGTGCGGTTGAGGTAACTCAATGGCCCACGAATAAAATAGCTGACCGAGTGGCGGCGAAAGTCGCCCGAAACAAATCCAACTCTCAGGCGACGTTCCTTATCTACAACGTTGGGGAAGCTGGAGAATCGACTATCCACAGTCAATTCCATCATGTGTTGGCCGAATGAGCAATGCAAGGCATATACCCCTGCTCGATCCCTACTTCGCCAATTGGAAATCAACATCAGGTTGATCCACGCGGGAATGAGGTTCCGATCCAGGCGAAGTGCCTCTTTGAGCGCATTTTCCGCAGTCGAAATGTCTCCGCGAGAGATATGACACGCGCCGATATCGTTCCATGCTTCCGCGCTGTGCGGATCCAGGTAAATCGCCTGATTGAGGATTTCGACCGCTTCAGCGATGCGCCCGAGGTCCCTTAGCAACGGCCCCATTCGCTGCTTTGCCAATGCAGAGTCAGGGCGCAACTGCATGGCGCGCTCGTAGAAATATAATGCTTCGATACGGCGCCCAGATTCAACTAGCAGATTGCCTAGATTGATATGAGCCTCGAAGTAGTCAATTCGCTTTGCCAATGCTTTCCGGTAGAGCGACTCGGCGACATCAAGCTCGCGATTGCCCGCGAGGTGAATGCCCAAGTTGTTCAAGGCCTCCGGGTACTCCGGATCAAGTTCCAGCGCCTTCCTGAAACATTCCTTTGCATCGTCCGCGCGACCAAGGCGCATATATACGGTTCCGAGCTTATATGGTCCCATGGCCAAGGCGGGATCAACCTCACTTGCGTGCTGATAGGCTAGGATTGCGTCATCTAGTGCCCCGCTGTCACGAAAAGAATCGCCACGTTCAATCAATTGCAGTGCGGACTGATTGGTCATGCGGTACCTCAAAAATAGTGAATTGCAAAATCATCGGTCCCGTTGCCGGTTGACGCGCATCTACTGAATGGATAGAAACCGTCTAGTTGGGCAATCGATCCAATATTCTTTTCCTGGTGTCGTCAAGTGAATAGTTGAAGGCCCGGATTGCTTCATCGGCAACTGCTTTCGCATTGCATTGCGGCGATTTCTCGAATCTTGTCCGCAATGTTTGCCGGTACTCGGCAACTCTGTTTGGACTCTTCGCAAGAAGAACCGCGCGCTCGACAAACTGCGATTCACTGCTACAAATCAGTTCGTCAAGCGCAAGTGCGGCCAGAACGCTGCAGGATAGTCGTTGATGTAGGCCCGGGCCGGTCAAACAGACTAGTGGCACGCCCATCCACAGACAGTCCGCTGCCGTAGTGGCTCCACCATAAGGGCTGCTGTCAAGGCAAATATCGATTGAAGAATATGCGTCGAGATGACTCATACCGAGCGAGACAAAGTCATAGAACTCAAGGCGATTGGGGGCCACACCGCAGCGCCGGAATTCGTTGACGAGCATCCCGCAGAACGATTCGTCCGCGCATTCCTGGCGAACCAAACGAAATCTTGAGTTCGGAACTCGAAGAATGACGTCGGCCCAGAGGCGAATGAGACGTGCTGACAGCTTATATGGATGGCTGGTGTTGCCGAAAGTGATGAAGCCGTTCTCGATGCAAGGAGGTTCGGGGCGTACCATGGCCTCGATCATCGGGGTATAGGCTCCGAACGGCGTGGACATCTCAATCGGAATTTCGGTCATCAGGCCGGGAACCCGAGGAATCATGTGCTTGCTTCCAAGGAAATAGTCTGCCGATGTCAGGCCCAGCGAGGAAGGCCAATTGATCCAGTTGATCTGAACGGGGGCCGGCCGAAAAACAAATGCCTCGGTTTTCGAATAGCGCGAGAATCCGTCCAAGTCAATGAGGATGGTGCACTTGTCTGCATAGACCATTGTGGCAACCTCGAACGGTGACAGGTCACAAATCCACTTTACGTCGTCAACCGATGCCATCACAGCTTGCTGAACCAAATCTCCCGGAAGACGTTCGATCGTTGAGTAATAGCGAAGGCGAAAACCTCGGTTCTTGAGATGCGGTAGAACCGGCACCAGAAACTTTGCTGTATTGTTGCCAAGAGCCAGCGAACCAAGAAAGCCAATCGAAGGCTCGCTGGAGGCAAGCCGGTCCCACGGGGCAAAGCGGCTCTCCGATACCTCGGGCTGATTTTCCAGCATGTCATTGTGACGCTTATAGATCCGGCTTAGCCTGATGTTCTCGTCTAGGGTCCAGGCGAAAGTCAGCATTCTCAGTAGGCAGCTCCTGAGCTGAATATCGGGCATCTGTTCGGCAACGTCAAAAATATAGGGCATGCTCCGGATGCCATCAAAGCATCCGGATTCAGCGAACAATAGGGCAGATTTAGCCATGTCGCTTGCCGAAAGCGTTTTTTGCAGCGCTTCGTCCTGCAATGCCGATGCGATGAATTGTGCTCCGTCATGGACTCGGCCCCAGCGCAACATCATTTCGGCGAGCGTCCAGTATTCTTCGAATGAAATTGCCGGGCTGGACAAGAGCTCACGCATCAACGAGATGGCCTCGTCAGCTCGCATCGAGGAGGCGAGTAGACTCCCCAGATTTCCGACGGCTTCGATGTAGTTCGGTCGAGCGGCCAACGCGCGACGATAGTGAATTTCGGCGCCACGGAAGTCACCGCGCTGAGCAAGAATTATTGCAAGATTGTTGTTTGCTTCGGGATAGCGGGGCTCAAGCGCAAGCGCCTGCCGGTAGGCAGTCTCGGCATCGCTTGGCCGGTTCAGGCGATCCAACGCTGTTCCCTTCTTGAAGGGCGCTGTTGCCTGTGCTGGAGCAGCTAGGAACGCTTCTTGATACACCGTCAACGATTCATCCAAGGCACCACTGTCGCGCAAGGCGTCACCGCGCGCGATCTCTTGGCGATACCGGTCGCTATTCATGGCATATTAGATCGAAGTCACTCGCTGCGGGTCGTTCCGACGGTCCGTTTTCGGGCGACGATGCGTTCCAACGATTTCACCGTTGAGCCGTAAGCGGAGCAGCAATGATCGGAAATTTTAGCCACGTGAAATCCAAGACTGCACCCTGGTTTGGTTTATGTAACGTCAATTCCTTCGTCTTTACTTCCATCAACTGGTCTGGGAGCAGGTCCGGAAGTCGATGGTTTCTGATGGGCTCTTCCGGTGAGTCCTACGAAGAATTGAGATGACATTCTGTTGTAGGAAAACCGTGAGCCGCTCAACAATTCGACCGTACAATTCTAGCGGACAGTTTGCCAACGCCTATTCAAGGCAGTTCCCTTCACGGTGGGTGCAAGAATCGAATTCAGCCGCAAATATTTTGGATGACCCCAGTGCGGTTCAACCAGATCAGGAACTGACGATATTTGTCAGGCTGTGACGTTCAGGGTTAGACTCCTCCGCCAAGAACGTTTGCACATTTCAAAAGTGGCCAATTTTTCGTGACTGGCTGGACTGTCCCCAGCGTCTTGCGGCAGGCACGTGATTTGCTTTGGCTTCACTAGGCGGAATCCCGTCTTTTCCTAAGGAGAATTTCCATGCTGAAGCGTAAGAGCCAGGGTTTTACCCTGATTGAGTTGATGATTGTGGTTGCGATCATCGGAATTCTTGCGGCAATTGCCATTCCCCAGTTTTCCGATTACACGAAGAAGGGTGAGGACAAGGCGGCCCAGTCGGATGCGCGCAACCTGCTGACGCAGGCTGTCGTGAATTCAACGAACTAATTGAACCTTTATTCGGATCGGAGAATTTTATGAAAAAGATCATTCTTACGGCGGTAACCGTGGCTGCTGCTGCTGCGAGCATCAATGCACAGGCTGCCACCACAGCGGTTTGCTCTGGTGGTGGTGCCGCGCAGACTGTTACATCAATCGCCTCGGCCGCTACTAGCTTTGTGAAGACGGCATTTACGCCCAAGTGCTCGGCTAACGTGATTCTTCAGTACGAGGATGCGACAACTTATATGCGTGTTGGTTCGGCATCCGTCAAGGGCAAGAACGCATTCGGTGGAAGTACGATGGGGGGGGCCGTGTCGGTCAATGCGTCATGTGCGGCAACGGGCTGCACGCTTACTGACGTTACTACCGCAGTGAATGCCGCGGCATCGAGTTAATGTAGGCGCAGGTGGTATTTCCGAAGCGCGCTGCGAGGCGCGCTTTTCATTTCTGCGTGGTTGATATGTTCGAGTTTGCATTGGGAGGCATTCGTTCGGGAGTCCGTGGCCGCAGTTTTCAGGCGGTTTTTTTTCTCGGGTTGGTGTTGATAGGTATTGCCTATTTATCCGGCAATTTTTCACCCCGGCAACCCAAGACGGTTGCGCTTGACGTAGGCCTTTCGGGGCTTCGCTTTTCGCTCATATTGCTGAATTTATTCTGGGTACAGGAATTGGTTGCGCGGGAGATCGATCGTCGTACGGTGCTATTTTCCCTTGCCTATCCAGTGGCCCGCAGTGCATTTTTGCTGGGGCGGTTTCTCGCGGTATTGGTGCTATCGCTACTGGCCGCCACAATCATGGGCTTCCTGCTTGGTATTGCTGTGGTTTTTGCTGGAGGGCAGTATGTTCAGGAGTTTTCTGTTTCGGTCGGTTTGCCATACTGGATTGTGTTGATTGGATTTTGGCTGGATGCCGCTGTGGTCGGGGCATTTACCCTCTGTATGGCAAGCTTGGCGACGGTTTCCTTTTTCCCGATTGTCTTGGGCGCTACATTTGCTGTCGCAGGCAAGTCTTTGGGTGCTGCGCTTGAGTATATTGGACGAGGCGCGGACGGCGATGTTGAGCTTGTCTCCAAATTTTCGCCGCTACTTGAAACGGTGCGTTGGGTGCTGCCAGACCTATCACGCCTCGATTGGCGTGATTGGCCGATGTATGGGCTTCCCCCGTCAATTGAGTTGGTGGGGTATTCGACGCTGATGGCATTCGCCTATATCGCGCTGATGTTGAGCGTTGCAGTCATGCAGTTCTCCAAGCGGGAATTTGGCTGACATGCGCCGTGAGACAATGGCGATGCTATTTTGCGCCATGATATTTGGATCACTTTATGCTCTTGCTACCCAGCGGTTAGCCCCTGTGTTGCGTGTCGCGGCGGCCCCGGAACTACTTGTTACGCTTCCCCGCTTCGCACAAGTAATCATGGCCACAGGCGACAGATTTCTCGCCGCAAATCTCCTGGGATTTCGGGTATTGATTGCCTCAACCGACCGCATGCAAAGAGCGGATTTTGTGGTTCAGGCCCAGTTGCAGCGAGATGCCGCTTGGCTGAATCCTGCTCACGAGGATAACTACTATATTGCTGCATCGATTTTGCCGTGGAACGGAGAAGTCGCGGCCGCACAATATGTGCTCAAAAGAGCTATGGACGCCCGGCAATTCGATTGGTCGCCGCTGTTTCAGTATGGATTCCTCTTTTATCACTTCCGGCGTGATCCAGCCGAGGGAGCGAAGTGGTTGCTTGCGGCGGCCGATCGCGCTACCGCGGTGCAGGATCAATGGGCGTTGCAGAACGTGGCAGCGCATTGGATCGAGAAAGGGTATGAGACGAGGGTGGCCGCCAACTTGGTCGAGTCGATGGCCCAAACCGCGCCGTCAGGGAATTTCAGGAACTACCTCCATATACGTGCGACGCGCTTGGGCCACCTTGCCCATTTACGTGAATTGTCTGAAGAGTACCACCGCGTCAAGGGGCAAAAGCTAAAACATCTCGATGAATTGGTTACTTCAGGTTTGCTGCCGTCATTGCCCTCAGATCCGTTGAACTTTGGATTCGACGTCGATCCGGACGGACGTCCATTTTTGCGTTCAACTTCACCTGAAATTCGCAAATGACCGTAGCCATCGCTGTCAATGATCTGAAGAAAGAATACCGCAGAGGATGGCAAGGCACCGTCGTTCCTGCCCTAAGAGGGATTTCACTGAACATTGACCAAGGAGAATCCTTTGGGTTTGTCGGACCCAACGGCGCGGGAAAGAGCACTGCGATCAAGATACTGATTGGGGTTGCAGAGGCGACTTCGGGTACGGCAGCGCTATTCGGAGTTCCGGTGAGCCGATCCATTGCGCGCATGGGCGTCGGCTATGTTCCAGAGAGTCCCTATCTCTATGATTATCTGACTCCGATGGAAATTCTTACCATGAGCCTGCGCTTGCATCAGGTGAACGTCTCCAGCATTCGAGACCAATGCATGATCTGGCTAGACAGGCTCGACTTGATCCAAGTGGCCAATATGGCGATTCGCACTTTCTCCAAGGGGATGACCCAGCGAGTGACCATTGCCCAAGCGCTTTGCATCAAACCGCGATTACTTGTCCTGGACGAGCCTCTGTCGGGACTGGATCCGATTGGCCGGCATGATGTCGTTGACATCCTTGCGGAATACAAGCAGTCCGGCGGCACTCTTCTATTCACCTCGCATGTTCTTCACGATGTGGAGCGTTTGGCCGACCGTTTTGGGCTGATTCATAAAGGTGAATTGCGTGCCGTCAGATCTCCCGCGGAACTAGCCGGCGAGGAAGAGTCCCTGACCGTGCGGAGTCTGGGCGAAAAGCCGGTACCAGGCATGCGAAGCGACCTTGCTGGTCGATGGGTTGGCGAGGTAAGTCGTTGCGACCTTTGGGCACTTCTCGATGCTCTGCGTGCGTCCGGTCACGTCGTACTTGAAGTGCGCCCCGCGCTCTCGCTTGAAAGCGCGTTCATGAAGGTAACCGGTGCCTATCGGAAGTAACAAGAAGCAAGTATGCAGGAGAGGGGCATGAACAAGGGAATCAAGTCGCGAACTCCAGTACGGTCCCGTCGCCCGGCACTTGATCCGGATCTAAGTGCCTTGATGAGGTTGGTGGGTTCGTGCAGATATGACGATGTGGAGCGTACTGCACGGAAGATTCTCGGACAAAGACCGAATCAGCCGCTTGCGATGAAGGCGCTGTCATTTGCCTTGATTGGCTTGGGCCGCTTTGAAGTAGCGCAGCCGATACTCGAATTCGCCATTGCGCGACAGCCTCATGATCCGGAACTGCAAAACAATCTTGGAATTGTCCTGCATTCGCAGTTGCGCTGGGACGAAGCGGAGCGTTGCTTCAAACGGGCATTGGAGATTTCGCCAAAGGACCACGAAATCTGGAAAAACCTGGGGGTTGCCTGCTTTAAGCAGCATCGCTGGGACGAGGCGATTCAGCATTTACTGAAGGCTATTGAATATCACCCAAGCGACAATATTGTGGCCATAGGCCATTTGGCTGACGCGCTGGCCAACGCCAACAGGCTCGACGAGGCGTTGGTTTGCCTCAAGGAGCTCCAGAAAAATGATCCGGACAATCGACTGACTCTTTGCCAGCTAGTTTCGGTAAGCCTACGAGTATGCGAATGGGAGGATCTTTCCGAGAGGACCGATCGATTGAGGTCCTTGGCGCAGGGATTTGCCATCGCCGCTGGCGATCCATTTGGTTGTTTATCCTTTCCCGGAATTTCCGGCGAAGAACATCGTCGAATCGCAGAGAATTTTGCGAAGATGTCGTTACCTGGAAATATTCTCGATCGCTCCCCCCAGGTTATTTGTCCATCCGTAGAAATTGACTCCAAGCGATTGAAGCTGGGCTATTTGTCGGCCGACTTCCGGCAGCATCCTGTTGGGTATGTTGTTGCCGAGCTTCTTGAACGACATGATCGCTCCTGTTTCGAAACATTCGGATATTCGATTGGCTTGGATGATGGAAGTGCACTGCGCAATCGCATTGAGCTGGCGTTCGAGCATTTTGTCGATGTGGCACCGATGTCGGTCTATCAGACTGCCAAGAGAATCGCCGATGACGGAGTTGATATTTTGGTCGACATCACGGGTTGGACCACGAATGGCCGCCCGGAAACACTGGCGCTACGCTGCGCACCGATTCAGGTGAACTGGCTGGGCTACGCCGGAAGCTTGGGTCATGTTCGTCTCGCGGACTACTTGATTGGCGACGCGATTGCGACTCCGTTGGAGCATTCCGTGCATTTCACTGAGACGCTTGCACTCATGCCGTACTGCTACATGCCGGCGGACACGACACGGAGCCTCGCGCCGCCGCCAGATCGTGCCGAAGCAGGTTTGCCCGAAAGTGGATTCGTGTTTTGTTCGTTTAACAATAGTTACAAGTTCAATCCGATAGTTTGGGATCTTTGGTGCGGTATTCTCAAACAAGCCGTGGGAAGTGTGTTGTGGTTGAGTTCCCCTTCCCCTACCGCTCAGGCAAACCTATGTCGTGAGACGATTGCGAGAGGGGTCGCTGCTGAAAGATTGATATTCGCCAAGCGCCTCGAGAGCCAGGGAGAACATCTTGCGCGAATGCAATTGGCCGATTTGGCGTTGGATCCCTTTCCCTACAACTCGCATTCCACGGGAGTCGACACACTGTGGGCGGGTGTCCCAATGGTTACGCTGCGTGGAAATTCCTTTGCAGGTCGCGTTGGCGAGAGTTTGCTTCATGCGACAGGACTAAGCGAACTGGTGGCCGCTTCGATTGACGACTATGCTGCCATGGCTCTCGCGCTGTATGCGGATCGGGTGCGACTTGCAAAGCTGCGGGGTTATCTGGCGGATGGAAGAATGTCGTCTCCACTATTCAACATGCGATCATTTGCCATGGATATGGAAGCTATCTATCGTCAAATGTGGCGAAACAAGTTGGATGGAAAGAAAGAGCCAATCAACTTGGCGCCCACAGTGACGACGTACTGACGAATGCCTACCAAGGGTGCGGCGGAAGCCGCAAGTTCCCACACGCTGATCATGTACTCAACTTGGATTGCTCCGTCAAGCGAGGCAGTTCTTGTGCTATTGGCAATGGTGTTGTGGCTGTTTAACCACGCCTATCAGGGCATTTACCACGATGCCGTAATCTATTCCGTGTTTGCCTCACGCTGGCTTGATCCGGCAGCTTATAGCAGCGAACTACTCTTTCGCTATGGGTCGCAGGACGATTTCAGTATATTTTCAGCAATTTATGGCTCGCTGGGCAGGCTCGTTGGACTCGATGCTGCAGCACAGGCAGTAGTGCTTGGCGGGGGAGGGCTATGGGTGCTTGCCAGCCTCACTCTAGCGCGCTCGATGTTTCGGCCGATATGGCAGGTCGCTCTTGCGGTTCTGATTTGTGCGGTTATAAAGTTCAGCTATTCCCCAAACTTTGGAACGTTTACATTCAACGAGAACTTCGCTTCGCCCCGTTCCCTGTCGATTCCATTTGCGGTTCTCGCGCTGGCAGCTTTTCTGGCTCGACGGCACGCAATCGCAGCGATGCTGACGGCTATATCCATTTCACTTCATCCCCTGCTGGGGATTTGGGTTCCGCTGCTGGCATTTTCCCGTGCAGTGTCAACGAAATGGCTGTGCATCACCACGCTGCTACTCCTCGCGACAACCTTCGCGGGCAGTATGACTTTTGGAATTGAGTTGTTGCAGGTCATGGATTCTGTCTGGATTGATGCTGTTAGGGAAACTACACCGAATGAAGTGTTCCTTGGCGGATGGGGTGTGCTGCGTCTTCCGGATATCCTGTTGGCGTGTGGCATTCTCTGGCTTGCTGGGCGGATCGGCAGCACGAAGAACAGAGAGTTGTTTCTTCGTCTATGTCTGCTGACAGTTGCCGCAATTTTCGGCGCTCAATTTTGCAGTTACTTCTGGCCGATTCAGTTGGCGATGCAAGTGCAACCATGGCGGGTTCTTTGGCTTGCGGAACTATTGGCGGTCTTTGCCGTGGTCGATCTGCTCGGAGTTGCAGCTCTCGCTGGAAGGCGGTACTTGCTTGCTGCTCTCGGCGTTTCTGCTGTGGCATGGGGCGTACCCGAGGCGAGACCTCTGATACCGTTTCTGGGATTGGCTCTACTTTGTATTGAACAACCGCGCCGACTGCTGGACCAACAACTCGATTTCTTCGCTGCAAGGCCTATTCTAACTTGGGTGGTTGGGGGCGGTCTTGTGCTAATCCTCCTGCCCAACTACTGGATTTCGCTTGAACTCCGCGGGCACGAAGTTCTCGCCGGTTGGATGCCGGATATTCCGGCGGCGAAGGGTTTTCTGATAATGGGTGGAGAAGGGCTCTTTTTGTTGCTGCTTGGATTTGGACTGCAGAATTGTATTGGACGATGGATCATCTTTGCAGTCAGCTTGCCTTTACTAGTGGTTGCGCTCAATCTATGGGATGTACGCGGTGAATCGTTTCGTCGTAAGGAGGGAGACTTTCTTTTGACGCGTTCGGTGTCCTGGGCAAGTGGCTTGCCGATCAATCGCGGAGATATCGTTGTCTGGCGTGATCAGCGTCTCGCTATATGGCTGGTACTCAGAGCATCGGTTTATGCCGCGCCTGAACATGTCGTAGGAAGTGTGTTTTCCCGGGCCCGAATGGTGGAAGCAAAGCGCCGCTTGGAGAGAGTGTCGATATCTGCGTTGCCTGCCGGCATTGATATGACCGATCGGGTATCGGCACTAGCACACGTACATCGTGGAATCGTCGCCGCAGGGTCCAATGTAGGGAATCTCCTGAGCTATGGGCGGGGGGCAGTTTCCGAACCAGGTATTTTCTACCTCTGCCAAGACCAGATCCTTGACTGGATTGTTAGTGAACTGCCGAGGGCTGGCAAGGTATCGGGCCTGCGTTTCGACCCGGGTCCGTCATATGGTGGGATCCAGTATCTGTTTGATTGTCGGGATTTTCGTCGGCGAGGGCAGGTCGATGGATAGTGCTATCGGGATTCGACGGCCTCGGTGGTGCTCCGTGCGACAGCACATCCCCTCGTCTCGGCCAGCTACCCGGACCTGCGCATGATCCGAGACCTTTTGCGCAGAGATTTCGCCAGCAGAGAATTCGGAGCCTACATTCTTGCGAGCCTGCTAGCCTTGATGATCGATCTGGCAATCTTAGTGAGTCTGTCGCGAATTGTGCATTACCTAGTCGCCGCGACGGCCGGATTCTGTGCTGGTGCGGCAGTGAATTATTTTCTTTCGACGCGACATATTTTTGCTCAGCGGCGTCTCGGGCATCGGGAAGGGTTTGAGGCGGCGCTATTTGCACTTGTGGGGGTGGCCGGGTTGGCACTGAACAATGCGGTGATATTTCTTTTGGTCGAGCTTGTGGGAATGCCATTGGCGCCGTCCAAACTCGCGGCAGCTTGCGCAACATTCTTGTTCAATTTCCAAATGCGGAAACGTCTGCTGTTCTAAGTACTATGAGGCGCGTCACTTGCCATGAAATTGCAGTAGTGTCCCAACGTTAATCGAACAAGATCAACTGGTTGGGATTTTCCAGTAGATCTGATGAAGGTGGAATGCGAGCAAGTAGCTGATCCAAAGGATTTCTCTCAAACATGGTGAGACTCAGGATTTGTAGGATTTCGTAGAGCGAGGCAGAGAGCTTCAGTCGCTTCTTCAAGATTGCGACGAGCACATAAACGGAGACGGCGATCCAGATCTGGGACTTGACCGCATTCTCCGAGGTACCGAAGAAGGACTTGATACGCAGATGCTGTTTGATCCACTTGAAGAACAACTCGACCTGCCACCGGCAGCGATACAGCTCGGCGATGGTTCGCGCCGGCAGTTCGGTATTGTTCGTCAGGAAGACCAGCGTCTTGCCCTCGTCGTCCTTGATGCGAACCCGGCGCAGCGGTGCCGGGTAGTCCTGGATCGAGTAGAAGCCGGTCAGTGTGCCGATCTGATCGCAGATGATGCCGACCGCGCGATCCGATTCCAGGGAGTACCGGCGCTGGAATCGCAGGTTCGACTTGGCGCGAATGACGTAGAAGCTCCCAGCCTGATGCAAGCGATGCAATCGCTCGAAGTCGATGTAGCCGCGGTCCATGATGTAGAAGGCGCCAGCCTCCGGCACCAGCAAGTCGAAGACATTGACCTCGTGCCACTTGCCATCGCTGATGTGAATGAAGCTGGGGACGTTGCCGCGCAGGTCGAGCAAGGTATGCATCTTCACTGCGGCCTTGGTGGAACGGAACGGCGCCCACGGAAATACGGACAGGCACAGGTCGATGGTCGTCGCATCCAAGGCATACACGGTGTTGGACAGATCGACACCAAAGGGCTCTTCGGCGTAAAGCTTGCGCGCGATGCTGATCAGGCTTTGCGCGAAGTCGGCATAAATGCGCCAGTCGCGAATCGAGTTGGCATTGGCCAGCGTGTTCCTCGCGACCTTGCTGCGAAAGCCCATGTGGTACAGCTTGGCCGCCTGACTGCGCAGACAGGCCTCGATGTCGCGCAGACTCTCCCGATAGGTCAGCTGCGCGAAGGCCATGCACAGATACTGGTCGAGACAAGTGAAATGCTTGACCTTGTGTTCCCCATCGTAGCGGGCGACACAACGACGAAAAGTGGTCAGCGGCAGATGTGCCATGACCTGCGCAAAAACGAGTTTGCCCGTGTTCATTGGCGACGCCCGCAGTCCGGTTGGAAGAACCCGGAATGCTACGAGCGACGTTCAAATCGAGACCAGCTTCGAACACGGAATATCCTCAATCCTTCAACTTGTTATACGACCCCAGCGTGAGAACGTTGGGACACTACTGATGAAATTGTTGAAATTAAATTGACCAAATGAAGAGCGTGGTGATTATTGGTGCTGGTCCAGCGGGACTCACGGCGGCACTTGAATTGATCCGCAGTGGGCGGGCGAGTCCGATCGTGCTGGAGGCGTCCGATGCGGTGGGAGGTATCTCTCGCACCATTGAGTACAAGGGAAACCGCATGGATATCGGCGGCCATCGGTTCTTTTCCAAATCCGAATGGGTAATGAAGTGGTGGCGGGAAATATTGCCAATCGCCGCGGACGAGCCGACTGTGCGAATAGCCTACCAGGGCCAGACGAGAAGAGTCGGCGCCGATATCACGGCGGCGGTGGAGTCCAAGCATGTGATGCTTGTACGGAACCGCCTATCGCGGATATATTTTCTTCGCAAGTATTTTGACTATCCAATCAAGCTGAATCGAACGACGCTGACCAATCTTGGTGTGGCGCGTTTGGTCAGGATCGGGATCAGCTATGCCTGGTCGGTGCTGTTTCCGCGCAAGAAGGAAAATTCGCTCGAGGACTTTCTAGTCAACCGGTTCGGTGCCGAGTTGTACCGCACATTTTTTAAGGATTACACGGAGAAGGTTTGGGGCATGTCGTGTGATCGAATCAGCGCGGAATGGGGCGCACAGCGGATCAAGGGACTTTCCATCGTTGAGACCCTGCGCCATGCCCTTCGGCAACGCCTGCGCATAACGGCGAAAAGCCGAGCCACTAAAACCAGCCTGATAGAACATTTTCTATATCCGTGCATGGGTCCCGGCCAATTGTGGCAGGAAGTGGCGCGTCTGGTGACCGATGGCGGTGGAGAGATTCGGTTCAGGCAAAGGGTGACAGGTTTACGGCACCAGGACGGGAGAGCGGTTTCAGTTTTGACCGAAGACGCCACGGGACAAACGATCGAAGTGCTGGGTGACGCTGTGATTTCGACCATGCCGGTCAAGGATCTGGTGGCGGGGATGCTACCTCCGGCACCCGCCGATGTGAGTGAGATCGCGGCAGCATTGCCCTATCGGGACTTCATTACGGTAGGCCTGCTGGTTTCTCGAATGTGTGACAACCACCAAGCGTTGAGTACGCGGGCAAACAATATGCCACCGGACAATTGGATTTACGTTCAGGAGCGTGACGTGCGCATGGGCCGCCTGCAGGTATTTAACAACTGGAGTCCCGACCTGGTGGCTGATGCCAGCAAGGTCTGGCTAGGGCTCGAATACTTCTGCTGGGAAGGGGACGACCTGTGGCGGCAGGACGATCAGGCGATGATTGATTTCGCCGTGGGGGAACTCGAAAAAATCGGCATGATAAATCGCTCGGATGTGCTGGATGGCACCGTGATTCGCGTGCCGAAAGCCTACCCCGCCTACTTTGGCGCCTATCAGAAGCTTCCTCAAGTGCGGGTATGGCTCGATGGCCTGGAAAATCTGTACTTAGTCGGTCGCAATGGAATGCATCGCTACAACAATCAAGATCATTCGATGCTGACGGCGAAATTGGCGGTCGAGGCCATTTTGGATGGCAATGTCGACAAAGCACTGATCTGGGGCGTGAATATCGATGATGACTATCACGAGGCTAAGTCGAAAGGAGACGAACCACATGATGGCCTGGGCTAATCGCATTCCTCGACGCTTGGCGGCACCATTGCTGGCGATTTGGCCGGCTGCCGATGTGACGATTACCGGACTCCGATTGGCTGAATCGTATGACAGAAGTGACATATGGTCGGTGGTGGTCTCTGTTTTTCTGGCGCCGACTGCATTTTGGGCTGGCGCCTTGCTCCTGGCATGGACAGCGCCTCGTATTTTCTCTCCCCCTCGTAGCAGGCTCCTGAGTCGCGCGCTTGACACGGTTGGGCTGTTGTTATTGACACTAATGCTTGCTTACTTTCTAGCGCTCTGGGGCTATGTGATCACAAACCGCCGCATGCCCAATCCCGAGGCCGTCATATTTCTTCTCGACAACGCCGCGAGAGTTCCGCAGCATCTGCTGCAGACGGCCCCAATACTTACGTTGGCACTTGCTTGCGCGGCGCTTTTGATAGCCGCAATCGCATGGGTTGCGATTCGCGCCCTGACGCCGGTGACAATAGTCGAACGCCCTTGCCGCGTGGCGTTGGCGGGTGGGCTTTGCTTGATTTTCTCTTTTGTTGCGCTGCCAACCGGACTCGGATCCTCTCCCGCGGCCTTCGCCATGTCCGCCGCGCCAACGCAACGCATAGATGCAAGGGCACGCACGTATATTCAATCTATTGCACCTTCCGCGAGCGCAATGTCTGAAAGCGTTGACCGACGATACCCTGTTATCGTAATTCTGGTTGAATCGTTGAGACATGACTTGCTGACGAATTACCCGGAAGCAATTCCATTTCTGAAGTCAATGCATGACAAATACATCAGTTTCGACTACGCTTATGCTACTGCATCGCACTCGAATCTTACGGATCTGGCATTTTGGTATGGCCAGTACCCCCTACGCGGGCCTGGTTTCGAAACCTATCCAGTGGACGCGGCCTGGCGTGGTACATCGATGTTCAAGGCCTTTCACGACGTAGGCTATTCGACCGCCTATATTTCATCTCAAAACGAGCTTTGGGGCAATATGCAAAACTGGCTACGTACGCCAGATGTCGACTATTACTTTCATTCGGAGGATTTCAAGGGGCAGACTTGGGAGAACAAGGATGACGTGAACGGGCTGGTACGTTTGATTGAACAGGGCCTCGCCACCGCCGGCAAGGTGGAAGATAGCGAGACGATCGCGACGGCCCTCCGATGGATAGGAAAGAGGCCAGCATCAGAAGGCTTTTTTCTTGGTATGAACCTGCAAAACACGCATTTCAGCTATGTAATGCCACCCAGTGCGATAGAGCCATATCAGCCAGCCGATATTGGCATTCGCGCGGTGTATTACTATTGGCCAAAAGACCGTGCCCCGCAGGTTAGGAACCGCTATCTGAACTCAGTGCGCAACGTGGACCGGCTGCTAGCTGGATTCGTCGAGGAACTGAAACGCAGGAATCTCTGGGAAGAATGCTTGTTTGTGGTGCTTGGCGACAATGGCGAGGCATTTCACGAGCATGGATTCGGAAACCACTCCGGGCCTATGTATGACGAGGTTGGTCGGACACTTGCTATTGTCAAGCCACCCGGGTCAAAGTCTCCACGTTCGATCCGCGTCACTCAACCAGTCAGTCACATCGATATCGCGGCAAGCGTACCGGCCTTGGCCGGCGTTCGCGTACCGGAGAGTTTCCAGGGCAGTCCGGCGCACGAGTCGAAAGCCGTGGATGCCCCTGTGTTCATGTACAGTAATGCCATAGTGCGGCAATACGCAGTGATTGAGTGGCCATGGAAGCTTATGTTGACGGAACTGCCAGAGATGCGTTCCGAGCTGTATCGCCTTGACAGTGACGCTGAAGAGCGACGAAATCTCTATCTTGAAGAATCCGGTAAGGCGAACGCGTTGAAGGAGCGACTCGAGTCTTGGATGGCGATCCAACGGGCCTACTATGCGCTTGGCGCATATGTCGACAAGGCACCCCCAAGATATTTTGGTACTCTGAACCGAATGACTTCGGGACTTGCGGATGGCGAGACGGTGATGGTAAAGGGAAAGTGAGATCCTCTGGAAAGCCTATGACGACAAGGGTAAGTCCAATAAAGTTGGTGGATATTGTCTTGGCCGTGCTGTGCTTCGTTGTTTTGTATGACTCTGCCACAGGATTTGAGCAGTCGCTGTCTTTGTACCACGCCGGTGTGGCGCACCAGTTGTTGCTGTTCTCCTTACTGATGCTCTTGCCGCATATCGTTCTTGGTTTCCCGTCACCTGACTTCAGGGTCGATGGTGCGGCCTGGGGAGCATTGATTGTTGTGTTGCTGGTTTCCACTTACATGGCGGAATCAGCGGCCGCCACCGAGAAGCTTCGGTTGCTCTTTTCCATGTTTGCATTTGGGGTGGCTCTGCGATGCTGGTTGAGAGTAGCCAGCGTAAATGTCGTTCCAGTGGTTCTCTTGGCGATCAGCCTGTTTCATTCCGCGATCTTGATATTGGTGTTCCAGAGCGTACCCGGCGCAAATTTGTCGCAGCCTCACGATCATTCCTGGGTTCCCTATCACTCGCATATTCGGCATTTTTCGTATCATGGCATGGTAGCAAGCTGTGCTGGTATTTCGCTTGCATTTCTTGATAACCGGCTACGAATGGTGGGTTTCTTGCTGGGCGCCTTTGCCTTGACCGGCATATTTTTTTTTGGCGCGCGTGGTGCCTTACTGGGATGGCTGGTGTTTGTCGCCACTTACGCGCTGACAAGCAAGCGCTATCTTGGAATACTGCTTTTATCAGCGGTAACGGCAGGGATTGCCATGTCGCTAGCGTATGCGTTGTCGATGTACATCGCGCAATCCCCCTTTACGGGAGGAATTCACAGCCGGGTAGAATCGATCGAGACGCTTGTGCATACGACTGGGCGTATTGAAATTTGGCAGGATGCTATCAAGGCTGCGATGCAGCACCCGTGGTTTGGTTGGGGTTTGGATGGGTATCGAATGAGCAACTGCTGTCTATATGGGACGGTACAGCCACACAATGTCCTCGTTCAATGGGTAGTTGAGTTTGGCGTTATTGGAGCCAGCGTTGTGCTCGGGGCTTGTTGGTGGATCGTCGGCAAACGGCTGACGCACGTGATTACGAGCGGCGGTTCAAATCCGAACCTGGCGGCTCTGCTCAGCGTTAGCACTGGTTTCTTTGCGTTTGGGCTCGTAGATGGGCTCTTCTACCATGTGATCCCTCTTCTCTTGCTCGCGATTCTTTGTGCCTTGCTCTACCAATCCCTTGACGCCGAGGCTTCGATCCTGAATGGCAACGCTGTTTCGCCAGATGCGGGTCAATAGGCGTTTGGATCGCGGAGGACTTCAATTATCGTCCGCACGATGATTTTGCAGTCCAGCCCCAGTGACCAGTTCTCGATATAGTAAAGATCGTGCTCCACACGCCGTCGCATTTTGTCGACGGTGTCGGTTTCTCCACGGTATCCGTTCACTTGTGCCCAGCCGGTGATTCCAGGCTTGATCTTGTGTCGAGACATGTATTTCTCGACAAGATCTCGATAGATCTCATTGTGCGCAACCGCATGGGGACGCGGCCCGACAATCGACATATCACCCTTCAGAACGTTTACCAGTTGGGGTAATTCGTCAAGACTGGTTTGGCGCAGGAATCGACCAAAGGGCGTCACTCGCGGGTCCGCTCGTGTTGCCTGTTTGACATCCAGCGAAGCTTCGAGGCGCATGGTGCGAAACTTGAGAACAGTTATTTCCTCTCCGTTCAATCCCCAGCGTTTCTGAAGGAACAATATTGGTCCCGGCGAGGACAAACGAACGCCTGCGGCAATGACCAGCAGCAATGGAGAAACCAGACAAAGGCCGATCGCAGCAAGCAATCGATCCTCGATCGTCTTGAGCAGCAAATCCGACTCGCTCATGCCGGATGAGGTGAGATTGATGACCGGGAAACCGGCCACCTCCGCAATCGAGTGATTGAGTAATTGGAGGCTTGAAATGTCTGGAACATAGCGCAGGTCGACGGTACTGTAGCGCAGCGCCTTCTGGATGGACTGGATGGCTGCTTCATGCCTGATGGGCAGCGCTACCCAGACCTCGTCGATCGCCAGATTGCGTACCAGCTTGACTAGAAACGCATCGTCGTCCGCAATGCCGGACGTGAATTCATCGAGTGTGAGTACCTGCCTGATGACCAGCCCGGTCCAGGGGGCCGAGATCAGACCGTTCGACAACGCTTCGACGCTATGCGCCGAGCCGAGGATGATTATGCGCCGCTGATTCCATCCTCGGCGCCGCAGTTCGCGCAGCGTCCGCCGCAGGACTACCCGGCTTATCGCCAGGAACAGCCAACTTGTGGCACCCCAGGCGATGAACCAGATACGTGAAAAGTCCTGCCCCGACTTGATCGCAAAAGTGATTGCCGTCATCGCACTGAAGGAGATCGCGAGGGCGATCGTTATGGCGCGCAATTCTTTGCCCAGGCTGTCTCCCCGCCATCCTCGATAGATTCCGAAATTTGGGAAGAGGCTCAGGCAGAGAAGTGCACCGATGGAAATTGCAAGCCAGTAGCTTTTGGGGGTGTCGGGAACTTCGCCGAGATACGCCAGCGCCGCCAGGGCACCAGCCGACATGATCAGGCAAAGGTCGAGCGCTCGCATGAGCGTTCCCAAAACTCCTTCGTATTCTCTGACAACTCCACGAAATCGCATGGTTAGGCCCGCAGTCGTTCCAGGTATTCTTCGAGAAGTGCATTGGCGGTCGCCGACCACGAGTATCGCTCGGATAGTGTCCGCGCCGCGCCGCCGAGACCTCGGGGCGTATCACCGTCGAGCGACCGGAGCATTGCGGCAACGATACTGGCCTCATCGTAAGGATCGGCGACCAGACAATACGGCGAGCAAATTTCCTCGAGAACGGTATTTCTGCCGATGATTACCGTGGCTTCGAGGACCAGTGCTTCAAGTGCTGGAAATCCGAATCCTTCATACTCGGACACGAACAGTACGGCTGTTGCGCGGCGAATGAGGCGTCCTATCTCGGCGTCGTCGACAAAGCCAAGATAGACCACATCGTCTCTTGCTAGGAATGGCGCAAGATCGTCAAACAGGTTTCCACGTTCGCCGACGATCTTGAACTCCACGGGATATTCCGGGTGCAGATATTTCAGTTGGGCAAATGCGGCAAGCGCCAGATCGAGGCCCTTGGTTCGCTCGATGACGCCGTAGTAGAGAAAGTAGGGCCGCTGTTCCCTGTCACGGAATTCGTCGAATCTCCTCTCGCCAGCAATCGGTTCGCGATTGCCGACACCAGCAGTCTTGTGCGCCAGAATGTGATCGATTCCATTGCTGGTCACCCGCACGTCGGTATGTCCGAGATAGTGGGCAATTTGTTGTTTTGAGAAGTTGCTGACGGTCAGGACTCTATCCGCGATCTTTACCAGATGTCGTGCCACGATGCGGCGATAGCTGGCTTGCAGGGCGCTGTATTTCTGTGGGCAAGCAAACTCGGCAAGGTCATGAATGGTTACGATGCACCTTGCTGCCAGCGAGCCAGTGACTGGAATGGTGTTGAAAAGGTGCAGGACGTTGAATCGAATCGACCACAGGGGAAGCACCATCCATGTAAACAGGTGCCGAAAAAACACATGGTTAGGCAGTCTGACGATGCGTAGTCGTATTCCATGCTGCCGCAAATCCAGATAGTAGTCTTGCCATGCCCCCATCAACAATTCAATTTCCAGCAATTCCAGACCCGGCTTCCCTGAGGCGGCAATTGCCTTGAGCGATTCATACACGACGCGCTCAACGCCCCTCATTCTTCCGTTACCGGAAAGGCCAACGGCCAGTACCCGTGTTCTTTTCACGGCCTGGAACTTCCGTGACGGGCCAGCAAGAAGAGAAACTTCGGGTAGTCGACGGCATACCGGAAAAACAGTCTCCTCGGTTCGCGAATGATTCGGTAGGCCCAACGCAAATGCAGGCGGTCGATCCATCGAGGGTAGTAATTCCCGCCGGAACTGACGGTTTGATCGAAGAATCCACCACATGTATAAACAAGACCATTGAATCCGGCGCGAACTATCTGAACGGCAAATTGTTCCTGCAAGCCGCCGCCCATTCCCAGCAGTACGATCTGCGGGGCCCGCCTGCTCAATGTCACAGCCAGATCCTGCATTTCGTCGCCCCCCTGGAAATAACCGCTTCGTACCAAGTCAAGTTCGATGTTCGGGTAGTGTTGGGCAAGATATCGGGCGAAGCCAGTAGAGCTGGCGTCCGTACCGCCCACTATTGACAATCGTCGTCCGTGAACATTGGCGTCGCCCAGTATCTCGCTCGCGATGGAAGTGAAATCAAAGCTTATGCGGCTAACCTTCACGCCATAGCATATTTTTGCCAGCAGACACAAGGCAATGCCGTCAGAATAAAATGTGATCTGGCCGAGTTCAACGTCGGTAATGTTGCTGCTGGCCACCTGGACAAGGGAATACGGGTTTACGAAGCTTATTGCGCCACGGTCGGGAGTTCGCGTGGCCTGTATCCGAATGCCGAGCATGGCAATGCTAGGAATCGCCCTGGCCGCAATGGCCCGCCGTTCGATCCACCGATGTACCCGCGACCTTGTTTCCCGATAAATGCACAGTATTCCGAGTGGCTCGACAAGCGCAATCGCCAAGAACTTGGCCATTACATAGGGCGCCGCTATCAGCGCAAGGAGAAAAACGCTGGCCGGCCCGGCACTATGGAGTGAATGCAGGCGCTCCCTGAGCGAGCGGAATTGATTCTGGCGACCAAAGCCGCCGGTGGCAAAGGTCGCGATGTATTCACTTGATCGTCGACAACCGTATTTCCGGACATACCGATAAGTAAGATCGAAATCCGCGGATACCCGATAGGCCAGGTTGTATCCGCCAAGTTCCCGGAGCGCGGCAAGATGGTAGATAACAGATTGGTGGCAGAACGGGTGCTGTCGAACAAAGGAGAAAGGCCCTTCGATATGTGAGCGGAAGGTGAAGTGCATCCCGTTCGCTTCGAATTCCGCGTTGCCATGTATCAGGGCCTGGCCATCTGATGACGTCAGAAAATCGAGACACTCCGGGTGATGGAAACGATCCCCGGAATTCATGAATAGAATGTATTCCCCTGCGGCCAATCGGATGCCCTTGTTCATGGCGTCGTATCGCCCAAGGTCTTGCTCGCTGACAAAAGTCGATGGCCGAGTGCGGCGTACAACTTCCAGCGAACCATCAGTCGACCCGCCGTCGATGACCAGCCATTCATGGTCCTTGAATGCCAATGCGTGGATGCTCGCCGCGGTAGCGGCCAGTCCAAACGCGTCATTTCGGTTGATGGTGACGATGGTCAGCAGCGGCATTTCAGTTCAAGGTGAGCTTCCCCCGACAATTCGTCTTCCAAGAGATGGGGTATAACGCCCCGGTAAATTGGAAGGAGAAGGGAAGTTGAAGAAGATACCAAAGCAGGAATACACGCCGGAGTTCAGGGAACTGTCGGTAAAACGGGTCAAGGCGGGCCAGAGCGTAGGAGCCGTGGCGAGGGAACTGGGGCTGATCGAGCAGACGCTGCGCAATTGGGTGAAAGCGGCGGCCGCTGGCAAGCTGAATGGCCCGGGAACCAAGGTCGTTACCCCAGAGCAGATGGAGCTCTCCCGAGTGCGAGCGGAGAACATCCGGCTCAAGCGGGAGAACGAAATCCTAAAAAAAAGCGACGGCATACTTCGCGAGGGATGTGCTGTGAAGTATGCCTGGATTGACGAGCATCGACGGACGTATGGATTGGCGGAGTCCTGTGCCGTGCTGGAAGTCAGCATCAGCGGATACCAAGCATGGAAACGCGGAGGCAGCCCGAATCGCAAGCGGCTGACCGATGTGCAGATGCTGGCACTGATCCAGGCCATCCACCAGGAACTGAAGGGCGCCTACGGGTCGCCACGCATGGTGCGCGAACTGCGCGACCGGGGCTTCCCAGCGAGCAAGGAACGCGTCGAGCGCCTGATGCGGGAGAACGGCATCCGGGCACGCCACAAGCGGCGATTCAAGGCCACGACGGACTCCAAGCACTCGCTCCCGGTGGCGCCGAACCTGCTGGCCCGGAACTTCACGCCTGGCGAAGCCGAATCAGGTCTGGACTGCTGACATGACCTACATCTGGACGGATGAGGGCTGGCTGTATCTGGCCGTGGTCCTCGATCTGTTCAACAGGGAAGTCGTCGGTTGGTCGATCAAGCCCAGGATGACGGCGGACATCGTCATTGATGCGCTGACCATGGCGTGGTTCCGCAAGAAACCGGCGCCGGGTCTGATCCATCACTCCGACCGGGGAAGCCAGTATGCGAGCCACGCCTTTCAGGCGCGGCTGGAAGAGTACGGGATGGTCTGCTCGATGAGCCGCAAGGGGAATTGCTGGGACAACGCCCCGACGGAGAGCTTCTTCAACAGCCTGAAGAATGAGCGGGTGCATGGCACCCGCTACAGTACGAAGGCCGCTGCGGAGGCTGATCTGTTCGACTATATCGAACCGTTCTACAACCGCAGGCGCCAGCATTCCACGCTCGGCTACGCCTCGCCCATGAAATTCCTGGAAGACTGGATCAGCACTCAGCATGAGCAACAATTGGCGGCATAATGCCGTTGGGTTGGAAGACGAAAAACAGAGGGAAGCTCAAGGATTCCTCAAACAGGTGGCCCGATGGGTGCCAAACAAGTCACACCGGACAGGTGCCGTTAGGCCCAGGTTTGCATGCGCAGCGAAAAGCGTTCCAGCGAATCGGCGAGCAGATTCTCGGCCCTGCTGCGGGCGGCATCGATTTGCTCCAGGCGGCGGCAACCAAGATCGACCATGCTCTCCGCCACTTTGTCATCGAGGCATCGGCGCATTCCATCGGCCAGCGATTCTGCGTCGTCGGGGTCGATGAGGATGGCGGCGTCACCAACTTGTTCCTGCAGATGCATGGAATAGATCAATGGGCGCCTGGCGCACCATGCTTCCAAGGGCGGAATATTGGTTGGCCCGAAGTAGGTGGGCATGATCACGGCGCGACATCCCTCAAACAAGGAGCGCATTTCATCGTTGGGGACGAAGCCGAGGAATCGGACCCGCTCATCGAGGTGAAGATTCTTCACCCGCTTTCGCAACCTGGACAATTCGCCGGCGTCTCCGCCGGCGAAGGCGACATGGATCTCGACTCCCCGCTGCTGCAGGATTGCGGCAGCCTGAAGTATCCGGTCGTGGTTCTTGTGCGCCCAGAACTGCGCCGGGTAAAAGAAATACCCGGGGTTCAGACTGTACTTGCGGAGCACATGTGATGGATCGTCGCGCGTTTCGGTGGCCATTTGCGGAGCGGGAGAAAATGGCATGGGAATAATGCGGTGGCGATCAATGCCATATAGCGTACCGATTCTTTCGGCCAACTGGTCCGAGTCGCCAACGACGGCATAGGCGGCGGCGAGAACGGTCTGAAGCATGCGTTCTCGAGCCGGGATTTCGCCATAGGATCTTACCTCGGGGAACTCGGGAAAATCCCGATGGCAGAGATCCCAAACTGTCGTAATGTAATTCAGGCGTTGAAGCGCGGCCGGCAGGAGAGAGGGCGACACAAAGTACACTAGGTCGCAGCCCATTTTCAGCAAGCGGCGTTCAAATGGGCCAATGTATCTTGCCCGGCGCTGGAAGGTCCGCCAGGCAGGGCTCTGTGCGCCCTGTATCAGCAAGGTATCCCTCAGGCTGATTTTTGCCGCTAACGAATCAATTCCGAGTTGTGCCAGATACACGGCACTCCCGGGGCAGGTGGCCAACACTGCAAACTCGAAGCGGTCCTTGCAGATTCTGGCCATTTGCAGGATTGCACTGACACCTTGGTTGAAGCCACCTCCGGCAGCAATGCTGGTCTCAAGAACCGCGACAATCTTCATTATCGGCGGACCATCGTCGCGACCGCCGACCAGGTCGTTGTATCCGGCGGCTCATCGGACAGCCATGCGTGGGTATCCAGAGGTTCAAACCAGTGCCCCGCCAGTGCCTGCAGTTCGGGAAGGAAGAGGTATCGCATCGAGTGGGTTTCCTGCAGGCGGCTTATGACAGCAGATGCCTTGTCTTCGATGAACAGGCTGTAATTGACGTCGACAATGTCCTCGTCCGAACGCAGTTCCGGCTCGGCGATTCGGGTGATGGCGCAATCATGATCGGAAAGGCGCTTGACCCTGATCTCCGGCTTTTGGCTAAGTACCGCCGGGCCGTACCAGAAATCGAAGAGAAACAGGCCGCCGGGATGCAGATGCTCCGCCGCGGTTTCGAAGGCGAGGGCGAGATCCCGGTCCGAATTCAAATAGCTGACGACATGGAACAGGGACATCACGGCATCGTACTTTTCGCCGGTGCGAACCGAGCGAACATCGCCCGTCGCGACGCGTATGCGGGAGCGAATCTCTGGCGATTCGCGCTCGATCCGTTCGCGGGCCCGGCCCAGCATGGAGTCGCTCCGATCGATGCCATGCACCGAAACTCCCTGGTTTGCCAGGGCGATGGCATGGGCCGCCGTGCCGCACCCGAGCTCCAATATGCGATCGGCCTGGGGGCACCGCGAACGAATTCGCGACAGTACGTAGGCCGCTTCGGCCGCATAGTCCTTGTCCTGATAGAGCAGGTCGTAGTAGCGGCTGTAGCCGTCGAATACCGGCTTCATTGCAGTATCTGCCTCAATGCCCCGGCGCACTCGGCAACCTGTTGCGCGGTGAGGGCGAGGCCGCTGGGAAGATAAAAACCGCGGCGCGCGATACGTTCGGCATGGAGCAGAGTTTGCCCGGCGAACAAGCCGCGTTTGCGGAACACCGGCTGCTCGTGCATCGGCCAGAAAAACGGCCGGGTTCGAATGCCGAGGTCGGCCAGGCGGGTCATGGCTGACCTCGCGTCGAAGGCAATGGAATCCTGAAGTACGACCCCGAATACCCAGTACGCGTTCTCGGCATACTCCGTCGATGGCAGGGGCAACTGAACTTCCGCAAGACCGGCCAGCAGGCGCTGATAGTGCGCTCCCATGCGTCGCTTGCGCGCGAGAAACTCGTCGAGGCGTTCCAATTGCGCCACTCCGACGGCGGCTTGCAGATTGCTCATGCGATAGTTCCAGCCGAGTTCATCGTGAACGAAGCGCTGCTCGGGCTTGAAGCAAAGATTGCGCAGCGACCGACAACGGTCGGCCAACTGCGCGTCGTCGGTCGTGAGCATCCCGCCTTCGCCGGTCGTGACATGTTTGTTCGGATAAAAACTGAAAGTGCCGATGTCGCCCAATGTTCCGCAGGGCCGGCCGCGATAGGTCTGTCCATGCGCTTGCGCCGCGTCTTCGATGATCCTGATACCCTTTCTTCGCGCCAGCTCGATGACCGGGTCCATGTCGACCGGCAGCCCGAAGATATGAACAACCATGATTGCCCTGGTCCGCGGCGTGACGAGGTCTTCGAGCCGAGCGACATCCATGTTCCAGGTCAGCGGATCGACGTCGACCAGCACCGGCCTTGCGCCGGCGCGCACCACCGCGGCGGCGCAGGAAATTATCGTGAAGGTCGGCATGATGACTTCGTCGCCCGGCCCGATTTCCAGGGCGGCGACGGCGATATCCAGCGCGGCCGAACCGTTGCAGACGGCAATGCCGAAGCCGCTGCCCAGCCTGTCGGCGAAGCCTTCCTCGAAGCGTTTGACGAACGGACCTTCGGACGAAATCCAGCCGGTCTCGATGCACTCGTCGAGATACCTTTTCTCGTTGCCGTCGAGCAGGGGCTGGTTCACCGGGATCGGCCGTGGCGTCATTTGACTATCCTGACCTGGCTGGCAGCGATGCCGGAAAATCTAGTCTTGTCGGCGTCGCCGGCATACGGTCCCTGTTTGACTTCGATGATCTCGGTGGGTTCAAGCATCTCGAAGCCGTGCCCGCCGAGCGCCAGCAGGATGACATCGCCAGCTTCAAGAATGGTGCTCTCCAGATAGTCCTGGGCATCGGAATAAAAATCCACGCGGACTCTCCCCGACCGGATGAAGAGGACCTCCTTGGTGAAGTGCACCTCGCGCGGCACGGGGTTGTGCACATGCGGCGGAATGACGTGTCCCGCCGGACGATTCATGTAACCGATTTGTTGCGAATATGTTCCGGGCGTGAAGAACTCGATGCCATCATTGCGGTAGCTGCCGCGAATGATCAGAGCGAGCTCCTGATCCAGGTGCGTTATTCGGTTGATCATTTCTGCTCCAAATGGCGAAGGATTGCCTGGGCCTGTCGCGCAAGAGAATCGATGCTGAATTGCTGCTCCACAAGTTCGCGACAATTCGTCGCAAGTGTCATTGCCAATTGCCTGTCGTTTAACAGGCGAATTATCGCTGACGCGAATTCGTTCGCGGTGTCCGCGATCAACAAATGCCGGCCGTCGATTGCCGGCAGTCCTTCAGCGCCAAGTGTCGTCGATACCAGGGGAATTCCACAGGCTCCGGCTTCGAGGATCTTGAAGCGCGTGCCGGATTCAAAATGGAGCGGAACCAGGGCGACGTCGATATTGCACAAGTAGGGCAGGACCGAAGGCAGCGTTCCGGTGACGGTAACTCGCGGATCGCCGAGATGACCGAACTGCTTGTCGGAGTCCTTGCCGACGATGTAGAAGTGCAGGTCGGGATGCGTCCGCCGGAGGATCGGCAGCACTTCTTCCAGGATCCATCGGGCGGCGGTATCCATCGGGCTGTGATAGTGGCCGAAGGTGCCGGCCAAATAGATCGCCGGCCGGCGCAGATCGGCGGGGGGCGGCGGCACCCGATATGTGGCGATGTCAATCACATTCGAAAAAAGCTGGATTCGTTCCGGATCGCGTGCGATGGAACGATAGTACTCGGCGTCCACCTCGGAGACCGCGGTAGTGACGTCGCACAGATCAACCCAGGCTCGCTCCTGTCTCTGCTTCAACAGTCCCGCGAGGCGGATTCCCTGGCGCCGGAGGCCTGCCGCAAGCGGCAGCTCGCGGAGTATGAAGCGCGACCAGACGCTGTCCGTGTCACAAATCAGCCTGAGGTCCGGCCGCATGCGCGAAACACGGCGTATCAGCGGAAATGATATGTTTCCATAACCGAACCAGACGGTGCGGATGTCGAACCGGTCAACATGATCAATGAGAATCCCGGCCTCGGCGTCGACATCCATCGAGAATATTCGCTGGACCTTGCGCAGATATCGATTCCTGGATAGTCCGCCAAAATCGTTGACCAACACCTCGCTGCACAGCGACTGATAGTAGGCGAGGGACTCGGCGCTCAGATCGTGGGACCGTGGCGCGCGATAGAACAGGTCGAGCGTGCATACGCGCGACAGCGCCTTGATCGAATTCTCTATCCGCAACTGCGGACCGCCGGCTGCCGGGCGTTCCAGGATGGGCGTGGTGAAGAGTACCCTCATTCCCTGGCGCCAAGCAGCGCGATGTCGTGGCGGACCATTTCCTCCAGGGTATCGTCGAGTTTCCTGGTGGGGCACCAATCGAGCAGCCTGGCTGCTTTCGAGTAGTCGCCGCACAGCGCCACCGCTTCATTTGGCCGGAAATATTCGGGGTTGAACTGAAGGTGATCCCGGTAATCAAGGCCGACCACGGCAAAGGCGCGCTCCAGAATATTCCTGACCGAATGCAGGGTGCCCGTGGCAATGACGAAATCGTCGGGCACATCGTGTCGCACGATGCGATGCATTGCATCCACGTAGTCGGGGGCATAACCCCAATCGCGCCGCGCGTCGATGTTTCCGAGTTCAATGGTGGTGGCGCGCCGGAGATGGATTTTGGCCACGGCGGAGGTAATCTTCCGGGTGACGAACTCGAAGCCACGGCGTGGCGATTCGTGGTTGAAGAGGATTCCAGCGCAGGCGAACATGCCCTGGTTCTGCCGGTAATTGCGGACCAGGTGATAGGCGGCGAGCTTGGAGATGCCGTAGATCGAGCGTGGATTGAACTCGGTCGTTTCGTTTTGTGGCGATGTCGTGGCGTGACCGAACATCTCGCTCGATCCGGCAAAATAGAAGCGACAATGCGGCGCAAGCTCCTTCAGGCTGGCCAGCAGAAAATGTGTCGCATTGAAGTTGCTTTGCAGGACTGATGCTTCGTCGTCGAACGAGTAACTGACGAAACTTTCGGCGGCAAGGTGGTAGCACTCATCCGGAACGACGCTGGCAATGATTTTGTAGACGGACAAGTGGCTATCGATCGAGGCGATGTGAAGATGCAGGGCATCCGTCAGGTGACGGATGTTCATCATTCGCCGATCGGCATCTTCGATGGCTTCGCGCCGAACGATCGCGTGCACCTGGTAGCCGCGTGCAAGAAGGAGTTCCGCCAGATATGAACCATCCTGGCCGGTGACTCCCGTAATCAGTGCAGTTGCCATGATGTGTCGAGCCTATGCGGAATGTGTGCCGCCTGCCGCGCGCTTGCATGAAAGCAGCGATCGGGTGGGCGGGAATGAGGGAGCAACGCCGACCTGCCAGCCCATCGCGGCCAGCGCATCGATAACCGCCTTGAGGGTGAATCCGGCGAAGTCCCGGGGGTTCCTCGAGTAGGCGGCGAAGAATTCCGGCTCCTTCATCACCAATTCGTCGTCCAGCCCAACGTACTCGACAAGCAGCGACTGGATGGCGGGCCGGGCCAGGCGCTGAAGTGCATCGGTCAGGGGGATGCCGGCGCCGAGCACGAGATGGTGCAGGATACCCAGAGCGAGAACGGCATCGGCGCGCAGACGGCATTCACTGCCGATCAGGAGCAGCCCGCCGCACGGGTGTCGCTGTCGATCCGGTGTCGGCTGCGTCAGGTCGGCCACCAGCGGCACGATGGCTTCACCGGCGGCACCTGCACTGTGGCAGAGATCCGCAACGCAGGCGTCGTCGATGTCGATAGCCGTCACATGCTTGCCTAGTCGGGCAGCAAGGCGGGAGTACCAGCCGGTGTTGCAGGCAATGTCGAGGACGGTACTGATTTCCGGCCGGTCAAGTACGGCATGCACGGCAAGTTGTTTGGCATTCCACGTTTCGGGCCGGTCAAGAGCCTGTGCCTCGCCCTTTGCCGCGTAGTAGCCGGAATAGGCGCTCCTCTGCCGCGGTGGAGAGAGTTCGCCGACGAGTTCCGCAAGGCCGTCGGCAAAGACATCGAGCGTCCCGGATCGTTCAAGATTCGTGCAAAGCGTCCGCAAGTGCACGCTTGCCTTCGCGGCGTGCCTGACCCCGTCGATTGCGCGCAACCACTGCCGGGGTCCTGCCTCGCGAAGGAAATCGGCAACACGCGGATAGCGTTCGGCCCCGTTCAGGGGATAGCGCCAGAGCATGCGACGGGCGATCTGCCCCAGGCCGACCCGGTGGAAGGCCAGCGGCAGCAGGAAATAGGGTAGGAACATCAGCTCGAATACGTCGCCGGCGAGCACCGGGCCGGATCGTGTTCGGGCGTCTTTCAGATAGTCCAATTCAGCGAGCGCGGCCAGCGGCACGATCGAGCCGATATCGATGAAGACCGGTCGGGTGCCGTCGAAAAGCACGTTCCACGGGTGGGCATCCTTGAGCGCCATGCCGCCTTTTGCGACGGCAGCAAGCAGGCGGCCGTGTGCCAGCGCAGCCTCCTGCAACATCTCCGCACACCATTCGTGCGGATACGAAATGACCCTGACGCGGGGGTGTCGCAACTGTATCCAGTCTCCGTCGGACGCTACTTCAGACCAGGGAATCAGGTCGGGCAAGTGGCCTTCCGCGACCATTGATTCGATCAGGGGGCGGACGGTCTTCCAAGGCGCAGCCGGGAGGCGGCGAAGCACATGGTCGTCGGCGATCGTGAGCCCGCCTCCGGATTCGCCGCTCGACAGATCGATCGGAAAGTGGTGTCGAGGAAGCGTCATTGCCGCGCTTGCATCCGGTATTGCGATCATCGCCAGAAGCGACGCAGGGCCGCAAACCGCCGGCGCGCCTCCCCGTCGAATTGCGTCGTCCCTGCCGGAAAAAGGTCCAGCCACGCGGCAATGATCGCCGCTGCACCGGCGCCGATCTGGCCGATCGGCCGTGCTGCGATAACTGACTCCGCGCCAGCGATGTCTTCCGTGCGGCTGGTTGCGACGAACTCCAGAAATGCCTCCGGGCCAGGCATGCGGGCTTTCATGTCTGCGAAACCGAGGCACTTGACGGCTGCGCACAAGCGGCTCCCCTGCGGGTCGAAGTCGCCGGCCGGGTCGTTTCCGGCCCCCGTTCGTCCCGTCTCGATGCTGGTACCGAATGGAAGGAACTCCATGGCACAGGAAGAAGAGTCGGTGACCAGAACATCCACTCGCGGAAACAGCGCGCACAGGTTCATGGACGCGGGGGCGACGAGACAGTTCGCCGAAGCGAGACCGCGCACATGGTCCTCCATGGCGTCGATCGATCGACGGCACTCCGCGTAGCGCCGCTCTTCGCCGGGGGGGAATGGTTTTCCCGAGTCGACCAGGATGTGATTCTTGACCAGCAATCGGCAAGGCATCGATGCCAGCCATGGGATCAACTCACGCCATTCCCACGTGTTTGGCCAGGTCGGCGCGTAAAGCACCGTCGGCATCTGCGGCAAGGCAAGCAGATGTTCGAGGAAAGCCGCATGGTCTCCGGGCAGTGGGGCAGGGTCGAATTTTGGCCAGCCTACCTCGACGATCCTGTCGTGCCGGTCGAGCGCCGCGCGCGCAGCGTCGCGGTGGGCTGGACCGGGAACGAGCAGCACGTCAAAGTCATCCAGCCGTTCGTCACCGTAGAGGCCGATGTCGCCGAGATCGTGCGACATGTGGAACAGGCTTCGATAGCCTTGCGGTGACTTGCGCAAACGCGGATGAAACGCTCGATGGTCGAGCAGTACCGCCGCTACGGCCTGTCCGTCGGCAGCTTGATCGGCGCCGAGCCGCCAGCGGCAGTGGAAGCGGTGACTCAATGCGTCGAAAACCGACTGGGCGGATTGCGCCTGAAGCGCGTGATGGGCGATGAAATCGATGCCTGGCGTTGCGGGAGCGCGCGCGTTCGAAATCATTTGCGGCAAGAAATCAGGAAGGCATCGAGATGTGCAAGGAACTGCTCGATGTCGTGCAGGTCGATAGCGCCGATATTGGCAATGCGGAAAGTCTCACGTCCTGAAAGCTTTCCCGGATAAATCGTGATTCCGCGCGCGAACATGTAGTCGTGCAGATGCTCAAAAACGAATCCCGGAATGGCGCTTGCATCGACAGCGGTGATCAGTCGGGACTGCCGTTCCCGCGGGACGATGGGGAGAAATCCCCGCGATTCCAGTCCGTCGATAAGTATTGCCCATGACTCGTCGTACCGGCGGCGGCGCCCGGTGACGGATTCCGCCAATATTTCGTCTATCGCGCGGCGTAGCGCGTACAGTGTTTGCACCGGGGCAGTAAAGCGCATTTGCCCCTGCGCATGGAAGTAATCGTGTTCGGCCACGAGGTCAAGATACAGACTGCGCGGAGGGCGCAGCTTGGCCCGTGCAAGCGCGGCGGTACGGACGATGACGAAGCTGGCGCCGGCCATTCCCTGCAGATTCTTGTTGGCGCTTGCCGCCAGGCCGGCGATATTGCAGGCCGTCATGTCGATCGGAATGGCGGCGAACGAACTCATCGCGTCGACCAGCAGTTCGACGTTGTACCGATCGCAAAGCGCACCTATCGCCGGCAGGTCATTGAGCAGACCGGTCGTCGTTTCGTGATGCACGATTGCCAGTTGTGCCATGTCGGCAGGACGTTCGACAAGAACGGTTTCAAGTTCGGCAAGATCTATCGCCGCAGCCGGGTCCGAGCGGAATTCGAGCACCGGCAGGCCGAGGATGGTCGCCATGCGCAGGATGCGCTCGCCGTAGGCACCGTTATTCACGACGATCAGCCCGTTACTGGCGGCGAGCGAGCCGATCATTGCCTCGACCGCAGCCGTGCCGGATCCGCAGAGCAGCACGGCACGGGCGTCCGCCGGCGCGTCGATCAGGCGCGGCAAGTCGGCAACGATGCTGCGCAGCACGGCCGAGAATTCCGGCTCGCGCGGACAGATGTCGGCCACTACCTGTGCCAGCTTGACCGCGTCGGTGGTCGTTGCCGGGCCTGGTGTCAGCAGTATCCTGCGGCTAGGAAGATTCACGATGCTCACTTTCAATAACGCGATCGAGTATAAGGGACACAGCGCGCTGAAGATGCTCGGCCGTGTCGACTTCGCACCAGGGATAGTCGTCAAGAACAAGTACCTGGATGTCGTGCTTCGGCGCCGCGGCGACCAGGCAGGTTTCATAGTCGAGGCGCGGCTGCCGCCGCAGCAGATCAGCGGCCACCGCACGCAGCGTCGGCAACGCCGAATGCGAAAGGCGCGTTATGCCGACCAGTTCGCCGTGAATCGCGCCGAGAGCGGCGCGGTTCTTCGACATGTTGCGCAGGCTTCCGCCGGGGGTGGTCTCGATGAACACTTCGTCGCCGGAGTTGGTGGCGCCGCTAGCAAGAATCACGTTGTCGGCAGGAGCATTGCCCAGTGCGGTGAGCCCAAGACGCGCATACAGGATGTCCGATTCGAGGAGCAGGAAATCGCCCGAAATCCGATCAGAGGCTGCCAGCAAAGTGCTCATGCTGCCCGTCTCGGCATATTCCGGATTGCGCACGCAGACTATGCGTTCATCCTTGGCCGCGAGCGCTTCATAGCAGTCGTCGCGGTAGCCCGTGCCGATGACAATCCGTTCGATGCCTATGGAATAAAGCTTGCCAATCGAGCGCTCGATCAGCGAAACGCCGCCAATATCGAGGAAGCCCTTCGGCCGGCTGCCGGCGAGATCACCGAGACGGCGGCCGAGCCCGGCGGCAAGAATAACGGCTTCCCGGATCATGCGACAATGCGCGTCAGGATCACGTTGAATCGATGCGGTGCGTTGCCATAGTCGGCGAGCCATTGGACGCTGACTTCGATTCGCCAGCCGCGCGTTGCCGTTAGCCCGGCAAACCACTCCCGCGCAAAGTAGCAATGATCGAGCCCCCGATAGCGCGTCTCGTACTCCCCGGGTGCCAATGCGCTTCGGCGGAAGTCTTCGGCGGCGGCCCGGCACTGGATGTCCGGCAGGTCGAGCAGCGCGACGCCCTTTCGCGCCATGGTCAGCATCCGCTCGAGAACGTCGCGTGCGTAGTCGAGATCGGGAAAATAGGAGAACACCGAGTTGGCGATCACAAAGTCTTGCGCAGCGCCGGCCAACTGGTTCGCTTCGGCGGTGCGAAATGACATGCCCGGCATCGCCCGCTGCGCGTGCTCGATCAGGGCCTGTGAATAATCGATGCCACCGACCGGATGGCTGGCTTCGTGAAAGACTTTCAGCAGCGCTCCGCTGCCGCAGCCGACCTCGAAAACAGAATCGCCGGTGGCAATGCCAAGCCGCCGCGCCAGTTCGGCAGCGTAGTTGCGCCAGGCCTGTGTATCGACCTTGCCGGCCCCGGTATCGAACCCGTCGGCGCGGATCAGGTCGGCGAGCGATGTCGCCTGCACCGCCACCGCACGCCCCCCCCAGATCTCTTTCCAGTTGCTCATCGCAGGTGGTCGCGCAGTCGCTGCAACACGGCTCGGGGGCCCATTGTGGGGCGACCGAGCGGCTCCTTCGATCCGGGTGAAATTCGCAGATGGATGAAGGTGGGTGCCGGATCGGAACGCCATGCATCGAGTGCCGTGATCAGGGTGTCAATACCGCCGGCGCGAACCACGCGTCCGTAGCCGCAGGCGACAGCGGCGGCCGCGAAATCGACCGACTGCGAAACGGTGGCCTGGCCACCGGTTGAATCATGTGTGTTGTTGTCGAGCAGAAGATGCAGCAAATTGCCCGGGGCGTAATGGCCAAGCGTCGCGAGATTTCCCATGCGCATCAGTAGCGCACCATCGCCGTCGATCACTATGACTCGACGTTCCGGGCGGGTGAGTGCGAGGCCGAGTCCAAGAGGGGCGGCGCAGCCCATGGAACCAACCAGATAAAGGTTGCCGGGAGCGTCGGTGATGTCATGCAATTCACGGCCGGTCTTGCCGGTAGTTGTGATCAGGATTTCGTCCGGGCGGCGCCACGACGCCAGCGCACCGAGTACTGCGTACCGTGTCGGCATTTCGCAGCGCGAAGGCGGCGGCAGCTCGGCGGGTGACCTCGACAATGCTTGCATCTCGCCTGGAGCAACTGGACGGAAGCTGTTTTTGCGCACGACAAAAAAGAAGCTCCGTCCGGAATCTATTACCGCGGTTGCCCGTTTCAACTGGTCCTGGGTGTCGCCCGGATCGCGGCTTAGCATTTCCCATGGAATTTCCATAAGGTCGAGCAGTCCGGTGGTAATTCGACCCACCAGTTCATGCTGTGGTTCGTCATGGGTGCCCGGCTCCCCTCGCAGGCTGACAAAGCCGAGAACCGGCAGGCCAAAGGTCCAGGTCAGCGATGTCAGCGGTGAAATAGCGTTGGTGAGACCGGAGTTTTGCATCAGCACGACCCCCTTGCCACCGCCAATACCGGCTCCGGCAGCGATGGCGACCGCGTCGCCCTCATTTGTTGCGATCACATAGCGATCCTGGCGCGATGCCGCGTTGATCAGGCTGTCGAGAAACGAGCAGGGGATGCCGCTGAAGGAACCGAAGCCGAATCCGGCAAGGTTGCGGCAGAGGTCGATGGCATCCAGCATCTCAGAACGCACTGGCCTTCTGCAGGTCGTCAAGGCTGTCGACGTCAATCCATCCGCCTCGTACGAACCGTACCGAGATTGGGTGGACCAGGGCTATTTCGTTGAGCAGATCATTGACGGTCAGTCCAGAAAAATCCTTCCGTTCGTGCAGGCGTTCAAGCGCATCGCGAACCGTGACTGCGCCTTTTGGCGACAGTTTCCAGAGACCGATGAATTCGCCGTTCGCCTGATCGTCGGGCAGGTCCTCGATGATCCGTGAGAGTTGAACCGGCTTGGCGAAGTCGCTGCGACGGTCGTACGGCCTGTCCGTGACCACGAGGTCGCGGCGATTGCGTGTGCCGCTTTGGTCCGGCTCCGCGTCGACTACGATGCTGATGTCGGCCGGGTCTGCGAGCAGGTCATGCAAAATGTAGCTTTTGATCAGTATGTCGCCATAGCTGACCACGATATCGCCTTCGATCCGTTGCCGCGCAACATAGAGCGAATATAGATCGCGGGTCTCGGCGAACTGCTCGTTGTCGATGTAGGCGAAGCCTTCCTGATTGACTTGCTCACGTCCAAAACCCCGCACGACGGCGATGTCGCGGATACCCACACGATGAAACTCATCTGCCAGTAGCGAGAGGATCGTCCGGCCCTTGACCGTCACCAAGGCTTTCGGAGTGTCGGACGTCAGCGTGCCAAGGTCGCCTTGGCCGGCGGCCAGGACGATTGCCTTGACGTCACGGCCGGTGGTTGGAAGGTAGCGCTTTTCGGCTTCTAGCAGTTCGTCCGCACCGCAAAGCCGGAAGAGTTCAGCGACGCTGGCCACTTCTCCTTCAACATTGCGGAGATGACGATCGGCCGCAATTTGCCTTGTTGTCTGCTGCATTGCGGCTACCGCGGCACGAATGCCCTGGTTGGCCCAGATCACGACGCTGACCCCAAGCCGCTCAAAGTGTTCGGTGGGTGTCGAGTAGTACTTTGTAGGGACGATTACCACGGGGTGGCGACCAGCCCATTCCTTCATGAAGGCGTCAATTTCGCGGCAATCGGCCAGTTTGCTGTGGATCAGTATGGCGTCGGCACCCGCAACGCGGTATGCCTCGGCACGGGCCACGGCCTCTGCAAGGCCCATGCCGACGATGAAGGCTTCAGTGCGGGCAACCACGCAGAAGTCCTCGTCTGCCTGGGTTTCCTTCGCGGCCTTGATTTTTCCGCAAAATTCTCCGATGTCGGCGAGCTCCTGATGTTCGCCACGAATGAAGGAATTGGTCTTCGGAAACAGCTTGTCCTCGATGCATACTCCGGCTATTCCCCGCTGCTCGAGTTTTTTCACCAACCGGCGCATGTTGTTGAAATTGCCGTAGCCGGTATCGCCGTCGAGCAGGATGGGCACGCTCGTGGCGTCAGACATGAATTCGAGCACTTCGAGAACCTGGGTCCACGAAGCCTCGTTGCTGTCACGAACGGCAAGCGAGGCGGATATCGCCAGCCCACTGGCCCACAGCCCGACGAACCCGGCCTCTTCGGCAATTCGTGCCGAAAGCCCGTTGTGCGTTTCCATCAGAAAATCGATGCTTGGCGACGCAACGATGGATCGGAGCATGGATGTCTTGGACATGACTATTGTCTTCTGATTGACCACTGGCATGGAAGGTAGACCTCGGTATTCGATTTGCTGATGCGATCAAAACTGGCTCGCGGATCGCCGACCTGCTTGGCGTCTATGACCTCAATGCTAAGTGTGGAACGGATATGGTCGTCGGAATTGGTGCCAAGCGCCTTCTGTACCCACGCGCCCAGAGCATAGGTTCCCGGGTACACCTTGATGGCGTCAACCCGAACGTCAATCGAGAAGTCCCCCGGTTCAAAATTCGGGAAGAAGCCGTCGAATGCCGAGGTGAAGTCGTGAATCAATACGTCGAGAAGGTTGGTCAGCATGATACCAATGCGTGGCTCCCGCCACGCCTTCTTGCATCTGAGGGTCAAGCGGACCAGCAACGCCGAGCCCATCGCAAAAACGCGACATGGCTGGCCGTTGTCGTCGAGGACTTCAAGGCGGAGCAGCTCGAAGTGTTCGCGATCCCCCCGGCGTCCTTGCGTGACCTGGGACAGATCGCTCGCGCAGGCGGTGTTGCGTCCCGCGAGGTAGAGTTGAATGCCATCGAGGGTCGGCCCGTCAAACGCAACCTCGCCATGGTCGAGAAGAATCACTCGCGAGCACAGGTTGTGAATTGCGCTCATGTTGTGGCTAACGAATAGCACCGTCCGATCATCGCGTCTGCTGACCTCGGACAGACGGCCGAGACATTTCTTCTGAAAACCGGCGTCACCGACCGCCAGAACTTCGTCGACGACCAGGATTTCCGGTTCAAGAAATGCAGCAACGGCGAAAGCCAGACGTACGTACATGCCGCTGCTGTATTTCTTGACCGGTGTGTCGAGGAAAGCCGCGACCTCGGCAAAATCGACGATGGCATCAAACCTGGCGATTATTTCCTCTTGCTTCATGCCAAGTATCGCGCCGCTCAGGAATATATTCTCCCGGCCGCTCAGTTCTGGGTGGAACCCGGTGCCGATTTCGAGCAAAGAACCAATTCGGCCGTACAGGGTGGCCGATCCCTCGCTGGGCGCCGTGATTCTTGACAGGAGCTTGAGCAAGGTGCTCTTGCCTGCGCCATTGCTGCCAAGTACGCCGAGTACTTCGCCTCGGTGCAGTTCGAAGGACACGTTGCGCAAGGCCCAGAACTCCGAACCGGCGGAATCATTGACGCTCGGCGACCCGGCGAAAGCACCGGCGATGGTTTCACGCAGCGTTCTGTAGCGCGGTCGCGCAGCGCCGAGCATATAGCGTTTGCCGAGTCCGTTGACGCTCAGGGCGATGGATTGCCTCCCATTCATAAGGTGTCAGCGAATGAGCGCTGGCGCCGTTCGAAGAACACGACCGCCAGCGACAGTGCCGCAAATGTAATGATGAAGGACGGCACCAGGATCGCCGGGTCCGGAGTTGCGCCACCTATGAGTGCCCAGCGGAATGTGTCGATGATGCCTGCCATCGGGTTGAGACCATAAAGCCATCGCCATTCCGCCGGGACCAGCGAACTGGGATAGGCAACCGGGCTAAGGTACATCGCGATCTGGACGATGAAGGGGAGGACATAGCGAACATCCCGAAATTCGACGTTCAGTGCCGCGAGCCAGAGTCCGCAAGCGAGCGCCGCCATCAAACAGAGCAATGCCAGCAGCGGAGCGGCGAGCATTCCAAGTGTCAGCGGCACGCCGTAGACTAGGCAGGCCGCCATCAGCAGGAGAAACGCAAAGAAGAAATCTACGAGCCCAACGAGCGTCGTTGCCAGTGGAATGAGTATTCGGGGGAAATAGACTTTGGTGATCAATCGTTCGTTTTCGATCAGGCTGTTGCTGGCGTGGGAGAGCGCGAAGGCAAACAACTGCCAGGGAACGAGACCGCAGAGCACAAAAACCGGATACGGCAAGCCATCCGAGGGTATTCCAGCAAGTCGCCCAAAAATGATACTGAACACGATCATGGTCAATGCCGGTTGCAGCACTACCCAGAGGATGCCGAGCGCAGTCTGCTTGTAGCGTACAGCGAGATCGCGGCGCGCAAGGATGAGAAGGAGTTCGCGTCGCTGCCAGATTTCCCCGAGACTATCGACAATTCGTGGCGGCTTGTCGTCAAAGTGCAGTGGGGTCATCTTGAGCGTGGACGGTGGCGCATTTGCCAATGAATGGTCTTGTGAATTGGCAACGAATGGCATGGAGCGGCTGCTTTTCAGCGGAAACAAACACAGGCGATCTGGTCAGCAACGATACTGCTGGCACGCCAACGTCCGGTTCCATTCGTTCTCCGTCGCGGGTTTGCTGCAAGGGTTTGGCAGGCATCGAAAATACAGGACACGGCCACTTGCCGATTGGATGCTTGTTTGGTAGAGATGTGCCCAAATCAGGCTGTTTTAGGAATGTGGTGAATGATACGCGAGTTCAATTTCGCAGTGTTCCCACCACGCTCGGCGCGACGGGCATGAGATATCGGAATTTTTGTGGAATTTCACCCAGGGGAATTGCAAGGTCGCCGCCTCGATGCGCGGCCCGCGCCTGCGATTTGCAGGCCCAATGGGCGTACTTGCTGCCCATAAACAATCCCCTTATCCCCAAATAGAAATAATCGCATCGGCGGGTATAGGGGATTTGTTAACCTGCGGCCTTCACGAAAAACCATATTCTGAGGAGGCTCGGCATGGCTTTGGTCAACCCGCACGGCGGTGGCGGTCTGCGCCCTTTGTTGCTCGAGGGCGAGGCGCTCAAGGCCGAACTGGCCCGCGCGGCGTCGCTGCCCAGGGTCACGGTCAGCTCCCGCGAGAAGGGTGACATCGTCATGATGGGCCAGGGCGGCTTCACTCCGCTCGACGGCTTCATGTCCCACGCCGATTGGCAGGGTGTTTGCGACGGCATGAAGATGGCCTCCGGCCTGTTCTGGCCGATTCCGATCACGCTGTCCACCGACAAGGCCACGGCCGAGGGCATCAAGGTTGCCGGCGACGTGGCACTGATTGACCCGGACGACGGCTCGATCCTCGCCACGATGAAGGTGACCGAGAAATACGCGATCGACAAGGCCCACGAATGCGCCATGGTATTCAAGACCACCGACCTGGAGCACCCCGGCGTCAAGATGGTCATGGAGCAGGGTGAGATCAACCTCGCCGGCCCGATCAAGGTGTTGTCGCTGGGCGGCTTCCCCGAGACCTACGGCGCGCTGCTGATGTCGCCGAAGGAAACCCGCGCGCTGTTCGAATCCTATGGCTGGAACAAGGTCGCCGCCTTCCAGACGCGCAACCCGATGCACCGCTCGCACGAATACCTCGCCAAGGTCGCGATCGAGACCTGTGACGGTGTCATGGTGCATTCGTTGCTGGGCAACCTCAAGCCGGGCGACATTCCCGCCGACGTGCGCACCGAGGCGATCGGCACCCTGATCGACAATTACTTCGTCAAGAAGACCGTGGTCCAGGCCGGCTATCCGCTCGACATGCGTTATGCCGGCCCGCGCGAGGCCCTGCTGCATGCGCTGTTCCGCCAGAACTACGGCTGCTCGCACCTGATCGTCGGCCGCGACCATGCCGGCGTCGGCAGCTACTACGGCCCCTTCGACGCTCACCATATCTTCGACGAACTGCCCAAGGGTGCGCTGGAGACCCAGGCACTGAAAATCGACTGGACATTCTGGTGCTACCAGTGCGGCGGCATGGCCTCGGCACGTACCTGTCCGCACGCCGAAGAAAAGCGCCTGCTGCTGTCCGGCACCAAGCTGCGCAAGATGCTCTCCGAAGGCGGCGACGTTCCCGCCGAATTTTCGCGTCCGGAAGTGCTGGAAGTGCTGCGCAAGTATTACGGCAGCCTTGCCGAAGACGAAAAAGTTGAAGTCAAGCTGTCCGGGCATTCCGCCCGCTGAAATCCGCCATACCGATTTTTCTGACGAACCACATCGTAACCAAGGAGTAGAAAACAAATGCCAACCTTTGTTCGTACCGAGAAGTGCGACGGCTGCAAGGGGCAGGACAAGACCGCCTGCATGTACATCTGCCCGCACAACCTGATGAAGCTGGACAAGGACGGTTCCGAAACCGGCCATGCCATGAAGGCTTTCAACCAGGAACCCGAGCAGTGCTGGGAGTGCTACTCCTGCGTCAAGATCTGCCCGCAGGGCGCCATCGAAGCCCGCCACTACGCCGACATCGTGCCGCTGGGCGGCTCGGTGCAGCCGATGCGCGGATCGGACTCGATCATGTGGACCATCAAGTTCCGCAATGGCACGCTGAAGCGCTTCAAGTTCCCTATCCGCACCACGGCCGAAGGTTCGATCGATCCCTACGGCGGCAAGCCGATGCCCAAGATGTCCGAGATCACCGCCGATGGCGTGTTCACGCGCGGCGTCATGGGTGGTTTCCGCGCCGGCAACCCCGCCGAGCTGATCCGCAAGTAATCGCAAATTCGAGGACAAGAAAATGGCTGGAACATTCGAAGCACCCGAAGTCGTCCAGGAAGAACTGGACATCCTGCTGATCGGCGGCGGCATGGCCTGCTGCGGCACGGCATACGAAATGATGCGCTGGGCCGAGGCCGTCAAGGCCGAGACGGGCAAGGAGCTCAAGATCAAGCTGGTGGACAAGGCCGCCATGGACCGCTCCGGCGCCGTGGCCCAGGGCCTCTCGGCGATCAACACCTACATCGGCGACAAGCAGGACCCGGCCGACTACGCGCGCATGGTCTCCAACGACCTGATGGGCATCACCCGCGACGACCTGGCCTACGACCTGGGCCGCAACGTCGATGACTCCGTGCACCTGTTCGAGGAGTGGGGCCTGCCGATCTGGAAGACCGACGCCGAAGGTGTCCGTCACGATGGCGCCGAAGCGCTGAAGGAGGGCCTGCCGGCCCTGAAGGACGGCGGCCAGCCGGTGCGTTCGGGCAAGTGGCAGATCATGATCAACGGCGAATCCTACAAGTGGATCGTCGCCGAAGCCGCGAAGAAGGCGCTGGGCCTGGATCGCATCCAGGAGCGCGTGTTCATCGTCAAGCTGGTCAATGACAAGAACGATCCGTCGCGTGTTGCCGGCGCGGTCGGTTTCTCCGTGCGCGAAAACAAGGTCTATGTGTACAAGGCCAAGGCCGTGATGCTGGCCGCCGGCGGTTGCGTGAACCTGTTCCGTCCGCGTTCGGTGGGCGAAGGCTCCGGCCGCGCCTGGTATCCCGTATGGAATGCCGGTTCGACCTACGCCATGGCGGCGGAGGCCGGCGCCGAGATGACCATGATGGAAAACCGCTTCGTGCCCGCCCGCTTCAAGGACGGCTACGGCCCGGTCGGTGCCTGGTTCCTGTTGTTCAAGGCCAAGGCCACCAACGCCTACGGCGAAGACTACATGGTCAAGAACAAGGAAATGCTGAACGACTACCCGCCCTACGGGCAGGCCGCCGTTCCCGCCTCCTGCCTGCGCAACCACCTGATGCTGAAGGAAATGAAGGAAGGTCGCGGCCCGATCTACATGGACACCGTCACCGCCCTGGCCAAGCTGGCCGAGACCCTGACGCCGAAGGAAGTCAAGCACCTCGAAGCCGAGGCCTGGGAGGACTTCCTCGACATGTGTATCGGCCAGTGCGGCATCTGGGTCGGCGAGAACGTCGATCCGCGCGAGAAGAACTCCGAACTGATGCCGACCGAGCCCTACCTGCTCGGTTCGCACTCCGGCTGCTGCGGCATCTGGGTGTCCGGCCCGACCGACGTCGGCGCGCCGACCACGGAAGAGTACGACGGCGTTCCCGCGCACCTGCCGAAGGGCTGGAACTGGGGCTACCGCTCGATGACCACGGTCAAGGGTCTGTTCACCGCTGGCGACGGCGTGGGCGCCTCGGGCCACAAGTTCTCTTCCGGTTCGCACACCGAAGGCCGCCTGGCCGCCAAGGCCATGGTCAAGTACGCGCTGGACAACGCCGACTGGAAGGTTGAGCTCGATACCTCCCCCGAGGACCTCGTGGCCCAGATTTACCAGCCGGTGCGTACCTTCCTCGAGTTCAAGGACTACAGCACCGCGATCGACGTCAACCCCAACTACATCACGCCCAAGATGCTGCAGATGCGCTTGCAGAAGATCATGGACGAGTACGTTGCCGGTGTCGCCACCTACTACAACACCAACGACAAGATGCTCGCCGTTGCCGAAGAGAAGCTGGAGATGCTGAAGGAAGACTCGCAGAAGCTGCGTGCCAAGGACCTGCACGAGCTGCTGCGCGCCTGGGAGAACTACCATCGCATCCTGACGGCCGAAGCCCACATGAAGCACATCCAGTTCCGCGAAGAGAGCCGTTACCCCGGTTTCTACTATCGCACCGACAAGAACTTCGTCGACGAGAAGAACTGGCACTGCTTCGTGAATTCGATCTACGACAAGAACACCAAGAAGTGGACCTGCTTCAAGCGCAAGCACGTCGATCTGGTCGACAAGTCGAAGCTGTTCAAGGCCGCCGCGCCGCACTAAGCGGCCAGGCTGTAACATACAGGCCGGAAGCCGCAAGGCTCCCGGCCTGTTTCTTTTCTGATCCCTGATTCCTGACCCCTGATCCCTGACATGTCCCAGCCCGATATTCCGTTTCCCAATAGCCCGGTCGTGCCGACCATGGTGTCGGAGTCGCACACCATAGAATTTTCCTGCCATAAAGGCATAGGCTGCTGGAACGCCTGCTGCTCCAACATCGACATCTCGCTCACGCCCTACGACGTGCTGCGCATGAAGACGCGCCTGGGCATCACCTCCACCGAGTTCCTCAAGGACTACACGGTGCCCTACGAGATGGAAAAGGACGGCATCGCCGGCATCAAGTTCCGTCCGGTCGAAGGGGGCAGCGCCTGCCGCTTCATGAGGCCCGAAGGCTGCGATATTTATGCCGACCGGCCGACGGCCTGCCGCTACTATCCGGTGGCGCTGCTGTCGATGCGCAAGCAGGACGAATACGTCGACCGCGATTCCTACGCCATCGTCAAGGAAGACCACTGCAAGGGCCACGAGGTCAATCGCCGTATCACCATCGCCGACTATCGCAAGGAGCAGGGCCTCGTCGAGTACGACGATCTGGCGCGCGGCTGGCGCCAACTGGTGCTGAAGAAGAAGTCCTCCGGGCCGACCATTGGCAAGCCCAGCCTGCGCAGCCGGCAGTTGTTCTTCATGGCCTGTTACGACATCGACCGCTTCCGCGAATTCGTCTTCGCCGACTCCTTCGCCAAGCTGTTCGATTTGAAGGCGGAGGAGCGGGAATCGTTCGCCACCGATGACGCCGCGCTGCTTCAGTTCGCCTTCCGCTTCCTGCGCCAGGTGCTGTTCGGCGAGGAAAGCATTGCGCTGAATGCCGAAGCGGCGCAGGAGCGCCTGGTCAAGGTGCAGGAGAAGCGCCTGATCGAGGAACGCGAGGCGGCGAAGAAGCGGGCGCTGGAAACGGAATCCGACGGGGCAGACGAAGGCTTCGACTGAAGACAGTCGGCGCAGGCGCCACGGCGAGAAATCACGCCCAGGGGTTGAGTACGGTCAGCCCCTGGATTCCCTTGAAGTCCTTATCGTTGCGGGTTGCCAGCGACAGGCCATGAACGACTGCCACTGAAGCGATCTGGGCATCCTCGGTCGAAATAGCGCGCCCTTGATGAGTTCGGGCAGCCACGCAGACGGCGTATTCCGTCGCGCAGGCATCGTCGAATGGCAGGCAGCGTCCGGCAAAGTCCTCGGCAAACATTTGCTCCGCGGTCTCCGCGAGCTTGTCACGGCGCTTGCCGGCGGGAAGCAGCGCAATCCCGAGCAGTATCTCGGCGCGGGTGATGGCACAAACGAAGAACGAGGCAGCTTGCTGTCGCGCAAACCAGTCCAGCACCTCCGGAGCGGGTTGTGCCCGCATCAGTTCGGAAAGGACATTGGTATCGAGCAGGATGCCGGCCATGCTCAGTCCTTGGGTGTCGCGGGCAAGCGTGCGGTGCGGCGCTTCGGGACGGGCAGATCCTGCACGTCCAGGGCGGCGAAGCGCCGGTGAATCGTCTGGGCGAAACCGGGGCCGGACGAGGGGGCCTGAACCGCCCGGCGCAAAATTTCGCGTGCTTCCTGCTCCATCGACCAGCCATGCTGCGCTGCCTGCAGGCGCAAGCGAGCCTTGAGTTCGTCGTCGAAATTGCGGATGGTCAGGCTGGCCATGGCGTTCTCTCGGGTGATTGCAATGCATGCATTGTAATCATCACCGCGAGTACCCGCAACGGGGAACTCGGGTAGTGGGTTCGATGGCTCCCGCAAAGCAAAAGTCGGCGTTGGCGATACGGCGAGAAATCGCCGTATCGCCAACGCCGACTTTTGGGAGACTACTTCCCTGCGATCTTTTCCAGCTTTTCGGCTTTGATCAACTGGCCATCCAGCGCCGCGTCCTTGGCCGAGCCGCCATAGGCGACAGTCATCAACTGCGAGTAGTACACCACGGGCATGTTGAACTTGGTGCCCTGCTTCTTGTTGATCTCGGATTGATAGACCTCGACGTTGGCCTGGCACAGCGGGCAGGGCGTGACGATCATTTCGGCGCCGTGGTCGTAGGCCGACTCGACGATGTCGCGGATCTGCTTCTGGCTCTTTTCCGGCTCGGAAAAGGCCAGCGCGCCGCCGCAGCAGGTCACCTTCTGTTCGTACTTGGAAAGAGCCTCGCCGCCCAGGGTCTCGACCATCTTGTCGAGGTACATCGGGTTCTCGAAGGACTCACCATCGATGCCAAAGGGGCGGTTGGTTTGGCAGCCGACATAGCCGGCGATCTTGAGGCCTTCCAGCGACTTCTTCATCGGCGCCTTGAGACCGTCGTAGCCGAAGTCCTCGATCAGAACCTCGACCATGTGGCGCACATTGGCGCCGCCGTTGTAGTGCAGGCCGGCGGCGGCCAGCGCTTCATTGGTCTCCTTCAGCAACTGCGCCGAGCCGTCCAGCCGCTCCTGGGATTCACGGGCGCTGAGCCAGCAGGCGGCGCAGGTGGCGACGATGTCCTGGCCCGGCAGGTGGGTCTCGGCTTGGGCGAAGTTGCGCGCGTTGATGGCGATGCGCGGCAGTTCGCCGCCCTCGCAGTAGCCGACCGAAGCGCCGCAGCAGTTCCAGTCAGGAATTTCGGTCAGCTTGATGTCGAGCGACTTGCATATCGAATTGGTCGACACCAGGTAGTTCGAGGCCGAGGCCTTGAGCTGGGATGAACAGCCGGGGTAGAACGCGTATTCTTTTTTTGCCATGTTGTGTCTCTCCGTCAGGACGTGAAGCCCTTCTTGCGGTCCTCGATTTCCTTCGCTTTGGCGATGATGGCGTGGAAGCCTTTGAGATCCTTGACGCCGTGGCCACCGAAGATTTCCATGGGGTTGAGGCGCTTGGCCAGGAACAGGCCAAGGCCGACGCTCTGCATGCCCAGCGCTTCCTTGATGCCGGAGACCAGGCCGCCGCGGAAGTAGTGACGCAGGGTCAGCATCAGTTCATTGACGCGCCCTTTCTTGATGGCGTTGTTCCAGAACAGCGTGGCGAAATCGCGGGTCGGCTGTCCCTTGGGCGCGAGGCCGAGACGGTGGGCGTAATTGGCCAGGCCGTGCATGATGTGGGTGATCGGCAACTGGCGCGGGCAGCGCACCATGCAGTTGTAGCAGGAGGTGCACATGAACATCGAGTCGGAACCCAGCACCTCGTCGCGCTTGCCGGCGCGGATCATCATGAATATCTTCTGCGGTGAGTGCGTCCAGTGCGGGCCGAGCGGGCAGGAGCCGGCGCAGACGCCGCACTGCATGCACATCTTGACCATGTGGCCTTCTTCGACATTGGCCTCGACTTCCTTGAGGAAGTTGTTGCGGTAGCGCTCGACGGCTGTTTGGTTTGCTGTAGTCATCTCGCGTCTCCTTAGCCGAAGCCCTTCATGGGCGAGGGACCGAGCTTGTCCAACTCGGCGACGTAGTCGTTGATCAGCTTGACCACGCGGGCGTTGTCGGTGATCGCCACTTCCTGGGTGACCACGCGCTCGGGTTCGAGGCCCATCTGCTTCAGCGTGTCGCCGATCTTGCTCATGCGGTAGTGGGCGAGTTCGGAACCCTTGACGAAGTGGCATTGGTAGTCGTCGCCCTTCTTGCAGCCCATCATCATCACGCCGTCATAGCCGGAGTTCAGCGCGTCGGTGATCCAGATGGTGTTCACCGAACCCAGGCAGCGCACCGGGATGACACGGACCCAGGCCGAGTAGTTCATGCGCGCCAGGCCGGCCATGTCGAGCGCCGGGTAGGCGTCGTTCTCGCAGGCCAGCACCAGGATGCGCGGCTTCTCTTCATCCTCCTCGGGAATCTCGACCGCCTTGACCTGGCTGCCGACGGTATCCACCGAATAGTTCTCGAAGGAAATCACCCGTACCGGGCAGGCACCCATGCAGGTGCCGCAGCGACGGCAGCGTTCCTCGTTGAACTTGGGGAAGCGCTTCTCGTCTTCGTCGATGGCGCCGAAGGGGCATTCGACCGTACAGCGCTTGCACTGGGTGCAGCCTTCGAGGCGGGCGGTGGGGAAGGACAGGTCGCCGGAGCGCGGATGCGCGGCGCGGCCTATGGCGGCATTCTCGACCGCCTGGATGGCCTTCAGCGCGGCGCCGGTGGCGTCGTCGGTGGCCTGCAGCATGTCCATCGGACGGCGCACCGGGCCGGCGGCGTAAATGCCGGTACGGCGCGTCTCGTAGGGGAAGCAGATGAAGTGCGAGTCGGCAAAGCCATGCTTGAACTGCGGCACGTCAGGACCCTGGCGGTAGTTCAGCTTGAGCACCGAACTGTCGTGCATCACGATGCGCTGCGCCTTGGCCGCTTCATCTCCACCCTCGGCGGCGGTCACCACCGGGTTCCAGGCTTCGAGATCGACGCCGGCATTGGGCACCTGGCCGGTGGCCAGCACCACGAGGTCGGCGGCGATGGTGTTCTCTTCGTCGAGAATCAGGTCCTTGAAGGTCACCGCACAGTTGTCGCCGCCGGTGACCTTGCTCGCCTTGCCCTTGGTAAAGATCACGCCGCGCTCCTGTGCGCCGCGGTAGAAATCTTCACCCATGCCAGGCACGCGCAGGTCCTGGTACATGACCACCGTGTCGATGTCGGGGTTCTGGTCCTTGAAATAGGTCGCCTGCTTGATGCTGGTGCCGCAGCAGTGACCGGAACAGTAGGACAGGTGCTGCCCGGTGGTGTCGCGCTGGCCGGCGCATTGGACGAAGACCACGGACTTGACGTCCTTGCCGTCGGCGCGCTTGATGGCGCCGCCGTTGGCTGCCAGTGCCATGGCTTCGAGCCCGGCCTGGTCCACCACGTTGGGCTGGCCGCCACCGAGCTCCGGCAGCTTGGCCATGTCATAGGTGGTGAAGCCGGTGGCCTGGACGATGGCGCCAACAGTTTCCTCTGAAACGGCCCCGGATTCCTGCGCAACCTTGATCGCGAAGCGGCCCGGTGCGCCGGAGGTCTCGGCAATCGTCGAATTCAGATGGACCTTGATCAGCGGGCTTGCGGCAATCTTCGCCGCCGTCTCGCCAGCGCCGACTTCCTGCGCGGCCGAGTAGGGCGCCTTGAAGGGCTGGCGCTTCCACAGCTTGGCGGCCATGCCGCCCAGCGCCCCGGTCTTTTCGACGATTACGGCCTCGTAGCCGGCTTCGGCGATTTCCAGCGCCGCGGTCATGCCGCTCATGCCGCCACCGACGACGAGGATGCGCTTCGACGAGCTTTCCTTGGCATTGCCGGCCGGCTGCTTCATCTTCTTGACTTCGGCGCAGCCCATGCGCACGTAGTCGGCGGCCATTTCCTGGCGCACCTCGTCGTGCTCCTTGCCGGCGGCGACGACCCACAGCACGCCTTCGCGCAGGTTGGCGCGCGACATGGCGACGCCGTCGAACTGGAAGGCCTCGGTCTTGGCGCGGCGCGAACAGGCGGCGATGCAGACGTGGGTGACTTGCTCGTTGGCGATGTCGTCGCGGATGATCTGCACGCCTTCGGCATTGCACAGGAAGGGATGGCTCTTGACCAGCGCCATCTTGCCTTCCTTCTTGGCGATGTTCTCGAGCTGCCCGACCTTCATGGCATCGCCGATGCCGCAGCCGGAGCAGATGTAGGCGGCGTACTTGGGTGTCACGGGTGTAGCCGGGGCGTTCATACAGCCTCCGTGGATGCGGTTTTGCGAATGACCTGGATCGCATGCAGCGAGGCCGCCGTGGCGCTTTGCACCGCGCGATTGACGTCGAGCGGGCTGGAAGCCGCGCCGGCGCCGAACATGCCGCCGTCCTTGCTGCCCTCGATGAAGTTCGAGGAATCGAGGATCACGTCGGCGGGCAATTTCACCCCGGTGATCTCTGGCTCCATGCCGACCGCCAGTACGACGAGGTCATGCTCGACGGCATAGCGGTGGTAGCCCTCGGTATCCACGCCGTGCAGGATCGGGTTGCCGTTCTCGGCATTCTCGGCGATGCGCGCGACCTTGCTCTTGACGAAGCTGACGGTCGCGTCCTTCTGCACCATCTGGTAGAAATCCTCGAAGCGATCGATGGCGCGAATGTCGATGTAATACACAGTGGATTTGCCTTCTTCGCCGAAGGCTTCGCGCACGTACTGGGTCTGCTTCAGCGAGGCCATGCAGCAGATGCGCGAGCAGTGGCGCAGGTGGTTCTCGTCGCGCGAGCCGGCGCACTGGATGAAGGCGACGTTCTTTGCCTCCTTGCCGTCGCCGGGGCGCAGGATCTTGCCGCCCGTCGGTCCCTGCGGGTCGGCCAGGCGCTCGAACTCGAGGCTGGTGATCACGTTCCTGAAGCGGCCGTAGCCATAGGGCTGGATTTTCGCGGCGTCGTAGGGGCGCCAGCCGGTGGCGTAGATCAGGGCGCCGACCTGCAGCGTCACGGTCTCTTCCTTCATTTCCAGATCGACGGCGCCGACCGGGCAGGCCGCCTTGGCTTTTTCGCCCTCGGGCGTGCCGACGATGGATGGGTCGATCACATAGCGCTGCGGGTAGGCCATGTTGTGCGGCAGGTAGGCCGCCTTCATCTTGTCGAGGCCGTAGTTCCAGGGGTTGGCGACTTCGGCGCTGACGGCCTCGGCGCATTTGCCGCAGGCGGTGCAGTTCTCATTGACGAAGCGCGGGGCGACCTTCAGCGTCACGCTGTAGTTGCCGCGGCTGCCGCTGACGGCAGTCACCTCGGTCATGGTCATCAGGCGGATGTTGCGGTTCTGCTTGATGCGCCGCAGGTTGATTTCCAGCCCGCAGGTGGGATGGCACATCTTCGGAAAGTAGCGGTAGAGCCGCGCCGTGCGGCCACCGAGAACCGGTGTCTTTTCGACCAGGATGACCTGTTTGCCGCACTCGGCGGCTTCCAGCGCGGCCGTCATGCCGCTGATCCCGCCGCCGACGACCAGGATGGTCTGATTGGTTGCTATTGAAGCCGTCACATCGAGCTCCCGGGTTGTTTTTGTGCGCCGGGAATTCTAGCGTTTGCGGTCAGCGGGCCCCGTGCAAGTTTCCAATGTTCCAATAGAAAAGCTGAATGCACCGCAGCAATCGAGTTGGCCCGACTCGGCCGATCGCCTTCAGGTAGCGCTTGCGCGAGGCAGTTCGCGAATCTCGAAACTCAGTGCATCAAGGTCGCCGAGCACCCAGGTCGCGGTGGGGGCGCCAAGACCCGCCACGGTGCCCGGATTGACCAGCCAGGTCGTGCTGCCCTTGATGTTGGGCTGTTGGCGGATCTCGGTCTCGTGGCTGTGGCCGCAACAAACCAGGTCGTAGTCGCCAGTGCAGGCCATGCCATGGCCGATGTGCGGGTAGTGCGTGATGAAGATGCGCCTGCCGCCCAGTTTGAGCATGGCATCCTGTCCGTGGTAATGCAGTTGCTCGTCCGAATTATGCGCAATGCGGGCGATGGATACCGGGTCACCGAGATTGTTGCCATGGATTGCATGGATCGGAATTCCAAGCTTGAGCGAGGAGCGCAAGGTGTTGCCGCCGATGATGTCGCCGCAGTGGATCACCGCTTCCGCGCCCTCGGCGATCGCGACGGTGATGGCCGCCGCCATCATCGGGCCGCGGTCGTGGCTGTCGGACAGGATGCAGATCCTCACGGAGCTTGCCCGATGGCGAAGCCAAAGAGTTCGTCGAGGCGCATCTCGCGGATCAACTGGTCGGCGGCGGCCTGGCCGTGCTCGCGGATCACGTCGGCGAGAATCAGGCGCGCGCCGTTGCGGTTGTAGCCTCCGCCGAAGCTGACCTGGGTGGCAAGCAATTGGCGGGCTCTTTCCAGTGTCATATAACGATCGGCGGCAGGTAGTTCCCGTCGTCCGCGCCGCCGGCCGGGTTTTCCTTGGTCAGTGCTTCGGGCAGGGCGGCGGCACGCGTGCCGTGGTGGTCGGCCTGGAGCTTGAGCAGCGTGGTCACACAGTCGCCGAGATTGTCGTAGACGTCTCGCCCGGTGCCGAAGATTTCGCTGGGGGAATAGAAGAACTGGCAGCGGAAGCGCTGGTCGCCCATCTTGGCGACGACGAATTCGGCGCCAAGCTCGCTCCAGTAAAGCGCTGGGCAAGGTGTGGGCATCTTGTCTTCCGGTTTGCGCAGCAGTTCAACCTCGACGGCCTGCAGCGGTACGATGCGGTTGTAGCGCTCGAGCAGGATCTGGTTGACCAGTTGATATTCGTTGTCGGTGAAATCGGGAAGGCTCATTGTGTTCGGCTCTCCTGTGCGCTGCGCGGAGCGCAAGATCGGCTTGGGGCCGCTTACTCTACAGCGCGGTTTGTTGCGCAGGCAATCATTGTTGCTTATCGAAAAATAGAAATAACTCCCTTGTGGCGCAGCGGTCCTTGTCGTCACAATATAGTAAATCTCTAATGTTCCGGCGTAGCCTGTCGGACCCCCGATGCCTACAGCCCAAATTTCCTCGTCGCCGGTTCAGGAAGTCAAGACCACCACCTGCTACATGTGCGCCTGTCGCTGCGGCATACGCGTGCATCTGCGTGACGGCATGGTGCGCTACATCGATGGCAATCCCGACCACCCGCTGAACAAGGGCGTGATCTGCGCCAAGGGCTCGTCGGGCATCATGAAGCAGTATTCGCCGGCGCGGCTGCTGAAGCCGCTCAAGCGCAAGGCCGGGGCCGAGCGCGGCGCCGGCGAGTTTGAGGAAATCGAGTGGGAGGAGGCATTCGCTACCCTGGCGGAACGCCTGGGGAAGATCCGCGCCACCGATCCGAAGAAGTTTGCATTGTTTACCGGCCGCGACCAGATGCAGGCCCTGACCGGCATGTTCGCGCGCCAGTTCGGCACGCCGAATTACGCGGCGCACGGCGGCTTCTGTTCGGTCAACATGGCCGCCGGCATGATCTACACCATCGGCGGCTCGTTCTGGGAATTCGGCGGCCCTGACCTCGACCGCGCCAAACTGTTCGTCATGATCGGTACGGCGGAGGACCACCATTCGAATCCGTTGAAAATCGCGCTGTCGAAGTTCAAGCGCGACGGCGGCCGCTTTATTTCGATCAACCCGGTGCGTACCGGCTATTCGGCGATCGCCGACGAATGGGTACCTATCCGCCCCGGCACCGACGGTGCATTGCTGCTCGCGATCATCCACGAGATCATCGCCACCGGCCTGTATGACCGCGAGTTCCTTGTCCAGTACAGCAATGCCGGGCAACTGATCAACTACAACGAGTCCAGTGACGAGTTCGGGTTCTTCGTGCGCACCGAGGTACCGACCGAGGAGGCCTGCTACGAGCCGCAGGACAAGCTGTGGTGGGATCGCACGACGGATCGCGCCGTGGTCACCCACAAGCCTGGCGCCGATCCTTACCTGCTGGGCGAATTCAAGCTGCCCGACGGCACCCCGGTCAAACCGGCCTTCCAGTTGCTGCATGAGCGCGTCAAGGAGTACACGCCGGAGTGGGCGAGCCAGATCACCGGCATTCCGGCTGACGTGATCCGCCGCCTGGCGCACGAGATGGGTGTCACCGCGCGCGATCAGAGGATCGAACTGCCGATTGCCTGGACCGACTCATGGGGCAAGGAACACGACACGGTGACCGGCAACCCGGTGGCGTTCCATGCCATGCGCGGCCTGGCGGCGCACAGCAACGGCTTCCAGACCATACGCGCGATGTCGATATTGATGTCGCTCTTGGGCACCATCGACCGGCCCGGCGGCTTCCGTCACAAGGCGCCCTTCCCGCGGCCGATTCCGCCCTGCGCACGCACGCCCAACGATCCGCGCGCGGTGCAGCCCAACCGCCCGCTCGACGGCATGGCACTGGGCTGGCCCTCGGATCCGGACGACCTCTTCGTCAACGACGACGGCAGCCCGGTGCGCATCGACAAGGCCTTCTCCTGGGAATACCCGCTGTCGGTGCACGGCCTGATGCACAACGCCATCACCAATGCCTGGCGCGGCGATCCCTACCGCATCGATACCCTGCTGATTTTCATGGCCAACATGGCCTGGAACTCGACCATGAACGCGGTCGAGGTGAGGAAGATGTTGAATGACAAAGCGGAGGACGGGGAATACAGGATTCCCTTCCTCGTCGTCTGCGATGCCTTCCATTCGGAGATGACGGCCTTCGCCGACCTGATCCTGCCGGACACCACCTACCTCGAACGTCACGACGTGATGTCCATGCTCGACCGGCCGATCTCGGAATTCGACGGCCCGGTGGATTCGGTGCGCGTCCCGGTGGTCCCCGTTTCGGGTGACTGCAAGCCCTTCCAGGAAGTGCTGATCGAACTCGGCACGCGGCTCAAACTGCCGGCCTTCGTCACCAAGGAGGGGGCGCGCAAGTTCCGCGATTACCCCGACTTCATCGTCAACTGGGAAAGCGAGCCGGGTTCGGGCATCGGTTTCCTCGCCGGCTGGCGCGGCAAGGGCGGTGAGAAGTCGCTGCGCGGCGAGCCGAATCCGAACCAGTGGGAGATGTACAAGAAGAACAACTGCGTATTCCACTACGAACTGCCGAAGTCCTACCAGTACATGCGCAACTGGAACAAGGGCTACCTCGAGTGGTCGCAACGCAACCGCATCACGCGCTACGCCGAGCCGATCCTGATCCACATTTATTCCGAGGTCCTGCAGCGCTTCCGTGCCGCCGCGCAGGGCAAGGGCTTGAGTCGCAAGCCGCCGGAAGCCTTGAAGAAACGTGTCGAGACCTATTTCGATCCGCTGCCCTTCTACTACGATCCGCTCGAAGCGCAGGTCACCGACAAGCACCAGTATCCGCTGGCCGCGGTGACGCAGCGGCCGATGGCGATGTACCACTCCTGGGATTCGCAGAATGCCTGGCTGCGCCAGATCCACACCCACAACTACCTCTACGTCAATGCGCGGACGGCGCTGCAGCAGGGCATCGAAGACGGCGACTGGATCTGGGTCGAGTCGCAGTGGGGCAAGGTCAAGTGCATGGCCCGCCATTCCGAGGCGGTGGAGCCGGGGACGGTATGGACCTGGAATGCCATCGGCAAGGCGGCCGGGGCGTGGAACCTGACGCCGGACGCCAACGAATCGCAGAAGGGCTTTTTGCTCAACCACCTGATTTCGGAGGAACTGCCCGGCACGGCCGGACGCATTTCCAATTCCGATCCGATCACCGGGCAGGCGGCGTGGTACGACGTGCGCGTGCGGATCTCGAAAGTTCCCGAAGGGACGCAGAGCGCTGGCGCTGGCGAGACGGCGATTACTGCTCCGCAGTTCGAGCCGCTGAAACCCTATCCGGCCATGAAGGAGCGCAGCAGCATCCTGGCCTACCTCGGGATCAAGCTCAAATGACGCCGCTTGCAATGATGGAACGCTTGCGATGACCCAGCTCGCATTGGTCATCGACCTCAACGTCTGCGTCGGCTGCCATGCCTGCGTGACCTCCTGCAAGGAATGGAATACCGCGGGCGCGGCCGGCCCGATGGGCGACCAGAATCCCTATGGCGCCGACCCGACGGGGACCTTCTTCAACCGCGTGCAGACCTTCGAAGTCGGCGAGTTCCCCAATACCGAAACCGTGCACTTCCCCAAGTCCTGCCTGCATTGCGAGGAGCCGCCCTGCGTTCCCGTGTGTCCGACCGGGGCCTCCTACAAGCGCAAGGAAGACGGCATCGTTCTCGTCGACTACGACAAGTGCATCGGCTGCAAGTACTGCTCCTGGGCTTGTCCCTACGGTGCGCGCGAACTGGATGAACAGCAGCAGGTGATGAAGAAGTGCACCCTGTGCGTCGATCGTATCTACGACATGAGCATGGACGAGGCCGATCGCAAGCCGTCCTGCGTCAAGGCCTGCCCGACGTCGGCGCGCCTGTTCGGCGACATCCACGACCCGGAGTCGGTCGTTTCGGTGGCGATTCGCGAATCCGGCGGCTACGCGTTGATGCCCGAATGGGGCACGCACCCGGCCAACCACTACCTGCCGCGACGCAAGACGCGCATCAAGATCCACGAGGATGAGCTCGAGCGCGCCGACAATCCGCTCAAGGTCGATCGTCAGTTGCCGAAGCCGGCGATGAGCGAACCGACGCTCGACGACGTTACGACATGGTAGGGCCGCGCCGCAGGGCCGCCCCAAGGCGCGGCCATTTATCAACCGGAGGTCGCGCCACGCGCGACCGAACAACCGTCACCTCCTTTCCTGGAAAGGGGGACGGGGGGTAAGCCCAACCATGCATCCCGCGTTTTCCGTCATATTTCTCACCACCTTCATCGGTGCCGCCCAGGGTTTGTTCCTGGCGCTGTTCACGGCGCAGTCCTATGCCGCGTTCAAGCTGTTGCCGCAACCCGATTCCCAGGCGTTTTATGGGTGGGGCAGCCTGCTGGCGCTGGCCCTCCTTGCCTTGGGCTTGGGCGCGTCGTTCTTCCACCTCGGCCATCCCGAACGTGCCTGGCGCACGGCCACCAAGTGGCGCACCTCCTGGCTGTCGCGCGAAGTGATCGTGCTTCCGGCGTTCATGGGGGTTGTGTTTCTGTACGGCCTGGCCCACTGGCTGGATTGGCACCCGGTGCTTGTGACCTTGCCCAGCGGATTGCCGGTCGATCCGACCGCCGTTCTCGGCGTAGTGGGCACCGTGCTCGCGTTTGCGCTGTTCGTCTGCACGGCGATGATCTACGCCTGCCTGAAGTTCCTGGCCGAATGGCATTCGCCGCTTACCGTCGCCAATTACATCCTGCTCGGCAGCGCGTCCGGATTTACCCTGGCGGCGGCGTTTGCTGCGCTCGCGGCGCCGGAGCTTGTCGGATTTCTCGCGGGTTGGGCGGCGATCATTACCGCGCTCGGTCTGATTTCGCGTGCCGCCTCGTTGTTCCGCAATGCCCGCCTCAAGCCGAAATCGAGCTTGCGTACGGCCATTGGCGTCAAACATCCCAGGATCGTGCAGAAAGCCCAGGGTTTCATGGGCGGCAGCTTCAACACGCGCGAGTTCTTTCATGGGCGCACCGTGGCCGTGTTGCGCGTGGTGAAGTGGGGTTTTCTGATGGGTGTTTTCGTCGTGCCGCTGCTGCTGCTCGGCTTCGGGTTGCGGGGTAGCGCGGAAGTGCTGAGCCTCGCCTTTGCAGTCCAGTATTCCGGTCTGCTGGCTGAGCGCTGGTTCTTTTTTGCCCAAGCCAATCATCCGCAGAATTTATATTATCAATCGATCGCCTGAATACCCGTTGTGGGCGCAGGCCATTGGATATATCATCAATTGCTTAACTATAGGATCGGTCACACTTGGACCATTCACGAGAGAGGAAATCAGCATGAACTTCGACAAGGAACTCGACGCCCGCGGCCTTAACTGTCCGCTGCCCATCCTGCGTGCCAAGAAAACACTGGCCGAGCTTCAGCCCGGACAGGTTCTGCGCATCATTGCCACGGATCCGGGTTCGGTGAAGGATTTCGCGGCATTTGCCAAGCAGACCGGCAACGAACTGCTCGGCAGCGGCGAGAAGGACAAGGAGTTCGAGTTCTTCCTCAAGCGCAAGTAATCGGAACTGGCTGAATCCGGCGCCGGTCGCGCGCCGCAAGGCGCGCCACCGCCGCCATCGGGCCGAAGCCATGGATTTTCAGGCTTCGGCCTTTTGTCGTCCGGCCCGGACGCATGGGCCTGTTGTTGAATTACCAACCCGAATTGCCGCATAAGAAAATTTTGCTGGATGCTGCAGTGCGATTCATCAGACTATCCGAACGTAGTCATATATGACTGGAGAAATCAAAATGGGTGCCACTCCCGAAATCGCGAACATCGACGATCTGGTAAACCGTCGTATCGAGGAATTGCTGCCACAAAAGATCGAAGAGGCCTTGCGCCAGCGCGAGGAGTCGCGGACGCCGTCCATGGCGATCATTGCCACCAAGGGCACCCTGGACTGGGCCTATCCGCCCTTCATCCTCGGCTCGACCGCTGCCGCATTGGGCTGGGATGTATCGATCTTCTTCACCTTCTACGGCCTCAACCTGCTGAAGAAGGATGTTTCCGACCTCAAGGTCAGCCCGCTGGGCAATCCCGGCATGCCCATGAAAATGCCCTTCGGGCCGGAATGGTTCAAGGGCATCAACTGGAACATTCCCAACCTCGTTCAGGCCGGCGTGCCCGGCTTCGAAAACCTCGCCACGGTGCTGATGCAGCAGACGATCAAGAACAATGGCGTGGCGACGATCGAGGAACTGCGGGGGCTCTCGCAGGAGGCCGACGTCAAGTTCATCGCCTGCCAGATGACGGTCGAGCTGTTCGGCTTCAGTCACGACGATTTCATTTCCGGTGTGGATTACGCCGGAGCCGCCACTTTCCTGCCTGTCGCGCAACAGGCCGATGTCTCGCTGTTCATGTGACATGCGTCAGCCGGTTTGGCGGCATGCCTGCGCGGACCGTCGTTGTTCCAACTGCAATTCGCTGGTAAATCATTTCAAGCAGCACACCACGGGGAGAACCAATGAAACTCAAGAAGATCGCAGCACTCGTCGCTTTCGCCTGCGCCACCGCGCCGGCATTCGCCACCAACGGCTATTTTTCGCACGGCTATGGCATCAAGGCCAAGAGCATGGGCGGCGTCGGCATCGCGCTGCCGCAGGACTCGCTTGCCGCCGCGACCAACCCGGCCGGGATGGCAATGGTCGGTGATCGCATGGACTTTGGTCTCGACCTGTTCGCGCCCATCCGGTCGTCGACCTGGACGGGCAATGGGGCGAGCCCGATCAATGGAACATACACCACGGTCACTGCCGGTGAGTACAAGAGCAACAAGAACCTTTTTGCGATTCCCGAGTTTGGCTATAACCGCGCCATCGGCAAGGACATGGCGCTTGGCGTGGTTGTCTATGGCAACGGCGGCATGAATACCGACTATGGACGAATTGCAATCGCGGGTGCGACGACGAATACCTACAGTAACCTGGAGCAAATGTTCATTTCCCCCACGTTCGCCTGGAAAGTCGCGCCCAACCACTCGATCGGCGTGAGCCTGAATCTGGTGTTCCAGAACTTCGAGGCGCGTGGCCTGGAGTCGTTCGACGTCGCGGCTCAGACGACAGCGGTTGGATTTGTAACCAATCGCGGCAAGGACACGTCCAGGGGTATCGGCCTGAAGGTCGGCTGGACCGGCCAGATTACGCCAAATCTGACGATGGGGGCGACCTACCAGCCGAAGACGAACATGTCGCGGTTTGACAAGTACAAGGGGTTGTTTGCCCAGCAAGGCCAATTTGACATCCCGGAGACGTTTGGCTTTGGCGTTGCGTTCAAGGCCAGCGACAAGATGACAATTGCCGCGGACGTGGTTCAGATCAACTATGCGGATATCAAGTCGCTGGCCAACAACGGAGACAAGTTCCCCGCATTCGCCGGTACCAAACTGGGCGCCGACAATGGCTCCGGTTTCGGCTGGACCAACCAGACCGTGCTGAAGCTTGGTATGAGCTATCAGTACGCTCCGAATCTATTGCTGCGCGCTGGTTTGAACCATGCGAAAAATCCGCTTGGTACTAACCAGACTTTCTTCAACATTCTGGCGCCGGCAACCGTCGAGAATCACCTGACATTGGGGGCCACCTGGACGCTCGCCAACAAGTCGGAGCTGACTGTTTCCTACATGCATGCCTTCGAGAACAAGGTGACCGGCGTTTCCACGGGTCAAGGTGCAGGGCCGGCGGGTGCCGGCGTTATCGGTCACCCGGTTGATCTGAAGATGCACCAGAACGCCATAGGCGTGGCCTACGGCTGGAAGATGTAACTGGCGTTTGTACCAAAAAAGCCGGGGCCTGCCCCGGCTTTTTCATGTGCGCCCGGCACGGGCGCACTCTTGTGGGTGTAGGTCCCACCGTAAGTTGATCACAGCGAACGAAGCGAAGCGCAACTGCATGAGGGTGACCGAGTGTGGGGAGGAAGCGTGGAGCGAAACTGCGAGCCGATGGACAAGAACCGGAAAGAAGGCGTTGCCGAGCAGGGCGAGCGGGCATGATTCCGCGAAGCTCTCGTGATCAAAGCGGAGCGGCGTAAATCCGGCGGTTGTGCAGTGAAGGAGTGCGGTCTTACCCGGGGAGATCTTGCCTCATGGCTGAAAGGCCGACGTGGAAACACGGAGCGAGAAGTCAGCAGAGGCCGTAGTAGCTGCCAGCACGGGGTGAAGGGCCGAACGAGGAGAAGTGTTCGAGACCATGTCGATGTTGAACGCAACGCGTCAGATGTCTGCACCCGCAGAGCGGGCAGGCGTAACCCCGGTGAAGCCGGGAGTGATCCTGTCAGCGACGAAGCGAGCAACCCGCGACGGGACACCGAGAACACAGGGTCAGGGCTGCTACCGGCGGCACTGACAAGAGAGAACCTGCGGCAAGCGTGGAAGCGTGTCAAAGCCAACAAAGGCGCGGCCGGCGTGGATGGTCTGGACATTGACCAGACTGCCCGCCACCTCGTCACGGCGTGGCCGGAGATACGTGACCAACTGCTGCGGGGAACGTACCGGCCAAAACCGGTGCGACGGGTAACGATCCCGAAGCCGGACGGAGGCGAGCGCGAGCTTGGCATTCCGACGGTCACGGATCGGTTGATCCAACAAGCGCTGCTGCAAGTGCTGCAACCGATACTGGACCCGACCTTCAGCGAACACAGCTACGGCTTCCGGCCGGGGCGGCGAGCCCACGACGCGATTCTCGCGGCGCAGGGGTACGTGCAATCTGGACGGAAGATCGTGGTCGATGTCGATCTGGAGAAATTCTTTGATCGCGTCAATCACGACATCCTCATTGACCGCCTGCGGAAACGCATCGACGATGCTGGGATCATCCGGCTGATTCGAGCCTACCTGAACAGCGGCATCATGAGCGAGGGGGTAGTGCTGGAGCGGTATCAGGGAACGCCGCAAGGCGGGCCGCTGAGTCCGTTGCTGGCCAATGTGTTGCTGGATGAAGTGGATAAGATGTTGGAGAAGCAAGGGCAGTGCTTTGCGCGCTACGCCGACGACTGCAACGTTTATGTCCGCAGTTGGAAAGCCGGCGAGCGGGTAATGGCCCTCTTGCAGAAGTGTTACGCCAAGCTACAGCTCAAGGTCAATGGGACCAAGAGCGCGGTGGCGGGCGTTGCGGGAAGAAAGTTTCTGGGCTACAGCATCTGGTTTGCCAAGGAAGGAGCCAAACGTCGGGTGGCCGACAAGCCAATGGCGACGTTCAAGCAGCGGATCAGGCAACTGACCCGACGCTCGGGCGGGCGCAGTATGGCGGCGGTCATCGAGCGCTTGCGGCCTTACCTGTTGGGATGGAAAGCCTACTTTGGGCTGGCGCAAACACCGGGAGTCTGGCGCGCGCTGGACGAATGGCTACGGCACCGGCTCAGGGCGATCCAGCTCAAACACTGGCGGCGGGGTAGCACGATTTACCGGGAATTGATCAACCTGGGCGCGGCCGATCACGTAGCCAAGCGGGTAGCGCAGAACTCGCGCTGCTGGTGGCGGAACAGCAATGGCGAGATCAAACGGGTGCTGACCATTGCCTACTTCGACAACCTCGGCGTGCCCCGTCTCTCATGACCTCAACTTCTCGAACCGCCCGGTGCGGACCCGCATGCCGGGTGGTGTGGCAGGGGTGCGGCCTTAGTGGCCGCCCCCTATGCCGATTGCTCAATCCAGCCGAGTAATCTGCGTCTTTAGCTTGTCGCGCAGCGCCACAAACCCTTTCAGTCGTTCGCGCTCCTGGGCTACGACCTGGGCCGGCGCGCGCGCGACGAAACTTTCGGTGGCGAGCTTCTTCTCCGCTTTCTCGATTTCGCCCGTGACGCGCGCAATTTCCTTGTTCAGGCGCTCGCGTTCGGCGGCGACGTCGATTTCGATTTTCAGCATCAGGCGGAACTCGCCGACGATTTGTACCGGCGCGTCCGAGTCGGGCAAGGCTTCCGTGGCCACGACTTCCGACAACTTGGCCAGCGCGGCCAGGTAGGGCGCGTAGGCATTCAGGATCGCCGTGTCTCCAGCGCCGACTAATGGCACTTTTCGCGCCGGCGAGATGTTCATCTCGCCGCGCAGGCTGCGGCAGGCGTTGATCATCTCCTTGAGCTTTGCCACCCAGGCTTCGGCGCTGGCATCGCAGCGCGACAGGTCGGCCTTCGGGTAGGGCTGCAGCATCAGCGAACGGGTGTCGTCACCCGCATCAGCGCGGCCGGCTATCGGCGCGACGGTTTGCCAGAGTTCCTCGGTGATGAAGGGAATCAGCGGATGCGCGAGGCGCAGCACCGTCTCCAGTACGCGCACCAGCGTGCGCCGGGTGGCGCGCTGTTGCGCCTCGGTGCCCTGTTGTACCTGCACCTTTGCCAACTCCAGGTACCAGTCGCAGTACTCGTCCCAGACAAATTCATAGATGGCTCGTGACAGCAGATCGAAGCGGTAGTCGGCGAAATGTTGCTCGACTTCCTTTTCCACCTGCTGCAGGCGGCTGACGATCCAGCGGTCGGGCTGGGAAAAATCGAGGTAAGCGCCGACGCAGGCATCCGATCCGTGTTCCGCCAAACCGCAGTCCTGCCCTTCGCAGTTCATCAGCACGAAGCGCGCGGCGTTCCACAGCTTGTTGCAGAAGTTGCGGTAGCCCTCGCAGCGCTGCATGTCGAACTTGATGTCGCGCCCCGGCGAGGCGAGCGAAAGGAAGGTGAAGCGCAGGGCGTCCGTGCCGTAGGCGGGGATGCCATCCGGGTACTCCCGGCGCGTGCGCTTTTCGATCTTGGCGGCATCCTTGGGGTTCATCAGTCCGGTGGTGCGCTTGGCCACCAGATCGTCAACGCCGATGCCGTCGATCAGGTCGATCGGGTCGAGCACGTTGCCCTTGGACTTGCTCATCTTCTGGCCTTCCGCATCGCGGATCAGGCCATGCACATAGACGTCCTTGAACGGGATTTTGCCGGTGATGTGTTTCGTCATCATCACCATGCGCGCCACCCAGAAGAAGATGATGTCGAAGCCGGTGACCAGGACCGTCGAGGGCAGGTAGAGGTCGAGCGCGGTGTTCGACTTGGCCGGCCAGTCGGGCGTCCAGTCGAGGGTAGAGAAAGGCCACAGCGCGGACGAGTACCAGGTATCGAGCACGTCGGGGTCGCGTTCGAGCCCGCCGGTATAGCCGTCCTGTTTCGCCAGTGCGTGGGCTTCGGCTTCATCGTGGGCAACCCAGCAGCGACCGTCGTCGCTGTACCAGGCGGGAATCTGGTGACCCCACCAGAGCTGACGCGAAATGCACCAGTCCTGGATGTTGTTGAGCCACTGGTTGTAGGTGTTGACCCAGTTTTCCGGAACGAACTTGATCTCGCCGGAGGCCACGCATTCCAGCGCCTTGCCGGCAATGCTGGCGCCGTCCGCGCCTGGTTTGCTCATGGCGACGAACCACTGGTCGGTCAGCATCGGCTCGATCACCACGCCGGTACGGTCGCCGCGCGGCACCATCAGCTTGTGCGGCTTGGTCGATACCAGCAGTCCCTGCGCTTCGAGGTCGGTGACGATCTGCTTGCGCGCCACGTAGCGGTCCATGCCGCGATATTTCTCCGGGCCGTGTTCGTTGATGCGGGCGTCCAGGGTCAGGATGCTGATCGGCGCGAGGCCGTGGCGGTGGCCGACCTGCCAGTCGTTGAAGTCGTGGGCCGGCGTGATCTTGACGCAGCCCGTGCCGAATTCCTTGTCGACATAGCTGTCGGCGATGACGGGGATTGTCCTGTCGGTCAGCGGCAGTCGTACCTGCTTGCCGATCAGATGGGCATAGCGTTCGTCCTCCGGATTCACCGCCACGGCAACGTCGCCGAGCAGAGTCTCGGGGCGCGTGGTGGCCACCACCAGGGAGCCGTCGCCCTCGACGAAGGGATAGCTTATCTCCCACATCGAGCCGTCTTCCTCCTCGCTGACCACTTCGAGATCGGAGACGGCCGTAAGCAGCTTCGGATCCCAATTGACGAGCCGCTTGCCGCGGTAAATCAGGCCCTCGTTGTAAAGGCGGACGAAAGTCTCGGTGACGATCTTCGACAAGCCGGCGTCCATTGTGAAACGCTCGCGCGACCAGTCGGGCGAGGTGCCCAGGCGGCGCATCTGGCGCGTGATGGTATTGCCGGAATACTCCTTCCACTCCCAGACCTTTTCGAGGAACTTCTCGCGGCCAAGATCGTGGCGCGAGATGCCCTGGCCGTCGAGCTGGCGTTCCACGACGATCTGCGTGGCGATGCCGGCGTGATCGGTACCCGGCTGCCACAGCGTGTTGTCGCCACGCATGCGGTGGTAACGGGTCAGCGCATCCATGATGGCCTGGTTGAAGCCGTGGCCCATGTGCAAGGTGCCGGTGACGTTGGGCGGCGGCAGCAGGATGCAAAAGTTGTCGGTCTTGGCGGGGTCGAGTCCGGCGGCAAAATGGCCGCGCGATTCCCAGATCGGGTACCAGCGCCGCTCGATGTCGGCGGGTTCGAAGCTTTTGGCGAGTTCCATGGCGAGTGCGGGAAGAATGTCCGGATGGCGGGGCGGTGGCAACGGAAAAGGCTTGCCTGCGCGACAAGCCGCGATTTTAGCGGAAGCCTCCGTCGGGCTTGGCGCCAATCTGCGCCGGGCGTGCCTTTGGGCTATCATTGCGCCCTCTCAAAGCGAGGCCCCGAAGGGCTTTCTGCCCGATCCATGATCCGCAAGCTGTTGCGCCGCGTGTTTCGCCGCGGCGATTCTTCCTCTGTCGCCGCACCCGCCGTGATCCCGCTGGCCCGTCATGGCATTCGCCACCAGCAGGTGTCGCTGGGGGCGCGACGCACTTGCGAAACCCTGCAACAGGCGGGATACAAGGCCTATGTCGTCGGTGGCGCGGTGCGCGACCTGATTGCCGGCATCGTGCCCAAGGACTACGACATCGCCACCGATGCCACGCCGGAACAGGTGCGTGGACTGTTCCGCCGCGCCCGCATCATCGGCCGGCGCTTCCAGATCGTGCATGTGATGCAGGGCGGCGAAACGCTGGAAGTTTCCACCTTCCGTGCCGCGCACGACGCGCACACGGTGAAGGACGAGCATGGCCGCGTGTTGCGCGACAATGTCTTCGGCAGCATCGCTGAGGATGCCGCGCGGCGCGATTTCACCGTCAATGCGCTGTATTACGACCCGGCCACCGAGACGGTGATCGACTACCACCACGGCGTCGCCGACCTGCAGCAGAAGACCCTGCGCATGATCGGCGAGCCGCGCCTGCGCTATCGCGAAGACCCGGTGCGCATGCTGCGCGCCGTGCGCCTGTCGGCCAAACTGCGCCTGACGCTGGACCCGGCGGTGCGGGCGCCGATCCGCGAGATGGCGGAGCTGATGGAAAACGTTCCCGCCGCGCGCCTGTTCGACGAGATGCTGAAGCTGCTGTTCTCGGGGCATGCGGTCGAGTGCGTCAAGCGCCTGCGCGATGACGGACTGCACCATGGTCTGCTGCCCCTGCTCGACGTGATCCTGGAACAGCCGCTGGGCGAAAAGTTCGTCATGCTGGCGCTGACCCATACCGATGCCCGCGTGAACGCCGGCAAGTCGCTGTCGCCCGGCTACTTGTTCGCCACCCTGCTCTGGCACGAGGTGCTGGCGGCCTGGGAATCGCGTAAGGCGAAGGGCGAGGTGCCCATCCCCGCCCTCTACGACGCGATGGACGAAGTGCTCGCGGTGCAGGGCGAAAAGCTCGCCATCACCCGCCGCATCGTCGGCGACATCAAGGACATCTGGGCGCTGCAACCGCGCTTCGACAAGCGCGCCGGCAAGTACCCCTATCGGCTGATCGAACTGCCGCGCTTCCGCGCCGGTTACGATTTTCTCGTCCTGCGCGCCGAAAGCGGCGAGATTCCCGCGGAGATCGCCGACTGGTGGCATGCGTTCCAGAACGCCGACCATGCCGAGCGCGAAGCCATGCTGATTCCGGACGCCGGCCCGAAAAAGAAGCGCCGTCGCAGCAAGAGTCGTCGGTCCAATGGCGACCCCGCTGCCGCCGGTCCGGAGGAGAACGCGCCAGCCGGGGATGGCGAGTGAGTTCGCGCTGTTTCGTGGCGCTCGGCGCCAACCTTGGCGATCCGGTCGCGACGGTAAGCAAGGCCATCGAGGCGCTGCGGAATTTGCCGGGTAGCGAATTCATCGCGGCGTCCTCGCTGTACCGCACGGCGCCGGTCGGTTTGAAGCGCCAGCCCGACTTCATCAACGCCGTGGTCGAACTGGTCGCCGTGTCGCCGGCGCCGACTCTTCTCGACATGCTGTTCGCCATCGAGGCTCGCTTCGGTCGCCAGCGCAGCGTGCGCAACGCGCCACGGACTCTCGATCTCGACCTCCTGCTTTACGGCGACGAGCTCAGTGCCGATCCGGTGCTGACGCTGCCCCATCCGCGCTTGCATGAGCGGGCTTTCGTGCTGGCCCCGTTGGCGGAACTGGCGCCGCAACTGGTGATACCGGGCCGCGGTCCGGTGTCGGATCTGCTCGCGCACTGCGCCGGGCAGAAGATCGAGATGCTGGTGGCGCACGCCATCGGTTGAGCGACGCCATGGCCGCGTGGCTGGAAGTTCCGGTGGTGCTCAAGACCCTGGTGCTGCTCACGGCATCGAATGTCTTCATGACGTTTGCCTGGTACGCGCACCTCAAGCACCTCAATGACCGCCCCTGGTGGATCGCCGCCCTGGCCTCCTGGGGCATCGCGCTGTTCGAATACCTGCTGCAGGTGCCGGCCAACCGCATCGGCCACCAGGAGCTTTCACTGGCCCAGCTCAAGATCATGCAGGAGGCGATCACGCTGACGGTGTTCGTGCCCTTCGTCGTGTTCTACATGCAGCAGCCGCTGAAGCTCGATTACCTGTGGGCCGGTTTGTGTATCCTTGGCGCCGTTTACTTTATTTTCAGAAGTCCATGACGACCTATCCCCCATCCCCTTTCCCATGGAAAGGGGTGACGACTGTGCAGCCGCTGCGCGGCTTCCATGTTTCTCACTTGGCGCCTCCTTGGGGCGGCCCGGCGGAGGCGCCATGACCTATCTCGCCAGCAACAAGCCGATCACGCTGCCCGAAATTGCGCGCATGAAGCGCGAGGGCGAAAAGATTGCCATGCTGACTTGCTACGACGCCAGTTTCGCCGCGCTGGAAGACCGCTGCGGCGTCGACGTCATGCTGGTCGGCGATTCCCTGGGCAACGTGATCCAGGGCAAGACCTCGACCCTGCCGGTGACCATGGAGCACATGGTCTATCACACGGCCTGCGTCGCCGCGCTGCCGAGCCGGCCGATGCTGGTGGCCGACCTGCCCTTCGGCGCCTACCACGAGTCGAAGGAGCAGGCGATCCGCAACGCCGGCAAACTGCTCGCGGTCGGTGCCGAGATGGTCAAGCTCGAAGGTGGTGAAGTGATGGCCGAGACCGTGCATTTCATGGTCGAGCGCGGCGTGCCGGTCTGCGCCCACATCGGCCTTACGCCGCAATCGGTGCATGCGCTGGGCGGCTATCGGGTGCAGGGGCGCGACGAGGAAGGCGCCCGGCGCATGATGCGCGATGCCGTGTCTCTGGAGCAGGCCGGCGCGGCGATGATGGTGCTGGAAATGGTCCCCGCCGGCCTCGCTGGCGAAATCACCCGGGCACTCAAGGTGTGCGCCACCATTGGCATCGGCGCCGGGCTGGCCTGCGACGGCCAGGTGCTGGTGCTGCACGACATGCTTGGCGTTTACCCCGGCAAGAAAGGTCGCTTCGTCAAGGACTTCATGGCCGAAGCGCAGAGCATCGACGGCGCCGTCACCGCTTATGTCAAAGCCGTCAAGGACGGTTCCTTCCCCGGTCCGGAGCACTGCTACTGATGCTGATCCACGAAACCATCGCCGGCCTGCGCGCGGCGCGTGCCGGTGCCGGAACGGTCGCGCTGGTGCCGACCATGGGCAACCTGCACGAAGGCCACATCGCGCTGATGACGCAGGCGCGAGCCCATGCCGACCAGGTCATTGCCACCATATTCGTCAACCGCCTGCAGTTCCGTCCCGGCGAGGATTTCGAGAAGTATCCGCGGACCTTCGAGGCCGATTGCGAGAAGATGGCCGCCGCCGGCGTCGAGCATGTCTTTGCCCCGGGCGAGGCCGAGATGTACCCGCAGCCGCAGACCTACCACGTCGATCCGCCGTCCGACCAGGCCGGCGTGCTTGATGGCGAGTTTCGTCCCGGCCATTTTCGCGGTGTCGCCACCGTGGTCATGAAGCTGTTCCAGATCGCCCAGGCCGACGTCGCCCTGTTCGGCAAGAAGGACTACCAGCAACTCATGGTGATCCGCAACCTGGTGCGCGAATTCAACCTGCCGCTTGAAATCGTCCCCGGCGAAACCGTGCGGGCCGCCGATGGCCTCGCGCTGTCCTCGCGCAATGGCTACCTCTCGGCAAGCGAACGGGCGGAGGCGCCACGGCTGTACCAACTGCTCAGCGAAATCGCCGCCGAAATCCGCCAGGGCGCCAGAAACTACGCCGAGCTCGAAGCCAAGGCCATGAATATATTAGGCTTGAATGGGTGGGTCCCGGATTATGTTGCCGTGCGTAAAACACTTGATCTACAATCGCCGTCCGCTCACGATTCCAAGTTGGTGGTGTTGGCTGCGGCGCGTTTGGGAAGCACGCGCCTCATCGACAATCTGGAAGTTTAGGGTTCCGCGATGCGCTCATGCCGGCGGTATTCCAGCAGTGGAATGGATGGGAAAGCAGCTCCCGTGGAGCCGGTTTCCTTTTGTTGCTGCCTTTGCGTGAGAAAGGTCTGACAATGCAACGCACCATGCTGAAGTCCAAGCTTCACCGCGTCACGGTGACCCACGCCGAACTGCATTACGAGGGCTCCTGCGCGATCGACGAGAACCTGCTCGATGCTGCCGACATCAAGGAGTACCAGCAGATCGACGTCTACAACGTCAATAACGGCGAGCGTTTCACCACTTATGCGATCCGCGCCGAGCGCGGATCCGGCACCATCTCGGTCAACGGCGCGGCGGCCCGCAAGGCCGCCACCGGCGACCTGTTGATCATCGCCACCTACGCGACGATGAACGAGATCGAACTGCAGAATTTCGAGCCCGACCTGGTGTATGTCGATTCGCGCAATCGCATCTCGCACCGCTGCAAGGAAATTCCCGCCCAGGTTGCCGCCTGATCCGGCCCCGGCGAAATACCGGCCCACCCGTCGCGGTGGGCTTTTTTTTTATGTCCGCCCCGGAGGGGCGGACGGTATCCAGAGGAATGGCCGATCCCGCCGTCGCGGTGTATTCTTGCGTCACAAGAAGAACCATCCAGCGTGCACGGAGGGGGAGCATGGCCACCAAGATCCTGATCGCGGACGACGAACCGAACATCGTCATATCGCTTGAGTTCCTGCTCAAGCGCGAAGGCTACGAAGTCGTTGTCGCCCATGACGGCGTGCAGGCGCTCGAACGTGTGCGCGCGGAACGCCCCGACCTGGCGATCCTCGACGTGATGATGCCCAATCGCAACGGCTTCGAGGTCTGCCAGGATCTGCGGCAGGATCCCGAGTTCAAGACCATGCGCATCATGATGCTGACGGCCAAGGGGCGGGACACCGAGGTTTCCAAGGGCCTCGCCCTGGGCGCCGATGTGTATATGACCAAGCCGTTCGCCACGCGTGACCTGCTCGCCAAGGTCAAGGCCCTGCTCGAGCGGGCTTGAGTACCGCGGTTCCCGCGCCGTGATCCAATCATGAGCACCCGGGCCAAGCTGGTCGTCGCGGTGCTGGTTGCCTGCGGCTATCTGCTGGCCGTGCTTGGCGCCGTGTTCTGGGTCGCGGTGTCGGGGCTGGAGGCGCCCGACCAGGCGCTGCTGGACGCGCTGATCGAGCGTCGCCTTGGCGTCGTGGTGTTGGTCCTGGTGTTTGCCTGCGTGTTCTTCTTCCTTATTTTGCGTGCCGCTCACGAATTTCTTGTCCAGCCGGTCGCGCGCGCCGCCGAGGAGGCATTGGCGCTGGTCGAGGAGCCGGCGACACGGTTGTCGGCACAGGGCAGCAACGAACTGCGCGCCCTGGTCGGCGCCGTCAACCGGCTTGCCGAGCAGCGCCAGATCCACGACGCCGAGATCGACGCCCGTGTGCGCACCGCCAACGCCGCCGCCGATGCCGACCGCAACCGCTTTGCCGTGCTGATGTCGGAACTGGCGCAAGGCGTCATCGTCTGCAACATGGAGGGCCGCGTGCTGCTCTACAACCGGCGCGCCCGCGCCCTGTTCGCCGGATCGTCCGGCCATGGCGTGGCGGCGCTGGGCCTGGGGCGTTCGATCTACGGCCTGTTCGACCGACATCTGATTGCCTATGCATTGGAGCAGGTCGGGTCCCGGCGCGCGGGACATCGTCACTTTGTCTCGGTCACCGAGTCGGGCCGCCTGCTGCGCGTGCTGGTGGCGCCGATTCCCGAGGCCGACGGCGAGAATCTGCCGGCCGAAATTCCGTCGGCCGCCGCCGGGTATTCCGGCTACATGACCATGATCGACGACATGACCGAGGCCTTCGACAGCGAGTCGATGCGTGACCAGTTGCTGCAGGACCTGACCGAAAGCAGCCGTGGTCCGGTCGGCAGCCTGCGCGCGGCGGCGGAAACGCTCCACGACTACGGCGACATGAGCGCCGAGGAACGGCAGCGATTTCTTGCCGTGGTGCGCGACGAGGCGGAAGGCATCGCGACGCGCGTGGAAGCCGCCGCGCGCGGCTACGCCGCCGTGCTCAAGGCGCGCTGGCCGTTGGAGGAAATGCTGGGTTCGGACCTCCTCACGGCGGCGCGGCGACGCATCGGCGAGCGCTGCGGACTGCCGGTCGGCCTCGAAGAGGTCGACGCCGAGGTCTGGATCAAGGTCGACGGCTTCTCGCTGCTGCAGGCGATGAGCTATTTTGCCGCGCGGCTGCATGACGAATACCAGATTCGCGACTTGCGCCTGCGCCTGACTCGCGACGGCGCCATGGCGCATATCGACCTGATCTGGAGCGGTGTGTTCATGAGCACCGAGACAGTGATGACCTGGGAACTGGACCCCATGACGCTGGCCGGCGAATCCTCGCCGCTGACCGTGCGCGACATCGTCGAGCGCAACGGCGGCGAAGTCTGGTTCCAGCGCGATCATGCCGCGCATCGCGCGTATTTCCGTTTCCTGCTGCCGGTGGCCAGTGGCCAGGGCCCGCTCGAGCCGATCGCGCCGCGGGTCGACAGCCGGCCGGAGTTCTACGATTTCGACCTGTTTCGCCACGAGGAAGCCGACCTCGCCCTCGACGATCGCTTGTTGGCGCAGCTTTCCTACACGGTGTTCGACACCGAGACCACCGGCCTCAATCCGTCCGAAGGCGACGAGATCATCCAGATCGGCGCCGTGCGCATCGTCAATCGCCGGCTGTTGCGCAACGAGGCCTTCGAGCAGTTGGTGGATCCGCGGCGCGGCCTGCCCCCGGCCTCGGTCAAGGTCCACGGCATCACCGCCGATATGCTCGCCGGGCAGCCGCCGATCGGGCGCGTCTTGCCGATTTTCCGCGCCTTTGTTGCCGATACCGTGCTGGTGGCGCACAACGCCGCCTTCGACATGCGCTTCCTCGAACTCAAGGAGGCGGCCACCGGCGTGCGCTTTGATCGCCCGGTACTGGATACCTTCCTGCTGTCGGCGGCGCTGTTTCCCAATCAGGAAACGCATCGCCTGGAAGCCATCGCCGAGCGGCTCGGTGTTTCCGTGATGGGTCGCCACACCGCCGTCGGCGATGCCATCGTCACCGCCGAAGTGTTCCTCAAGATGCTGCCGCTGTTGGCCGAAAAGGGCATCCGTACCCTGGGCGAAGCCCGCGCCGCGAGCGAAAAAACCTTTCATGCGCGCATCAGCTACTGATCCGCCGGACCTGGACACGGCGCCGGTCAACCTCAAGACCACGCTGCGCCATCTGCCCCTGGCGTTGCCGGTGGTGGTGGCTCCGGCCGCCACGCTGCGCGATACGCTGCGCGCGATCGACGCCCATGGCTCGGAAGCGGCGGTGATCGTCGATCCGGCAAGCGCCGTGCCGCTGGGCATCGTCACCCTGCGTGATGCGGTGCGCGCGATCGCCGACGAAGACTTCGCGCTGGATGTTCCGGCGGCCGTGGTCATGACCGGGGGCCTGGCCAGCCTCTCGGCCGACGCCACGGTGCATCAGGCCACGGTGCTGATGTTCCGCCGCGGCATGCGCCACCTGATCCTCACCGAAGCCGATGGGCGCCTGTTCAACATCGTTTCGCAGGGCGATCTGTATGGCATGCAGGCGGCGGATTCGGCCAGCCTGGCCGATGCCATTCTCGCGGCGCGCAGCATCGATGAACTCGCCTTGCAGACCACTGCCGTGCGCCGCTTCGCGGCCCGCCGCCTGGCCGAAGGCAGCGGTCCCGAAACGCTTTGCGAGTGGATATCCGCGCTCAACGATCTGATAGCGCTGCAGGTCATCGACCTGGTCGAGGGCCGTTTCGAGCTGCCCTACGTACCCTGGTGCTGGATTGTCTTCGGCTCGGAGGGGCGGCTGGAGCAGACCTTGGTCACCGATCAGGACAACGGCATCGTTTTCGAGGCCGCTCCCGGCGATGCGGCCGAACTGCGGCATCGTTTCCTGCCCTTCGCCGCCGCCGTGAATGATGCGCTCGACGCCTGTGGCTTTCCGCGCTGCAGCGGGAACATCATGGCCGGCAACCCCGAGTGGTGCCTCTCGCTCGACGAATGGAAGCAACGCTTCTCCGGCTGGATTTCAGTTCCCGAGCCGAAGGCCCTGCTCAATGCCAGCATCTTCTTCGATTTCCGTCCGCTCCACGGGCGCGAGGAACTGGTGGCCGATCTGCAGCGCTGGCTGCTGCAGCGGGTACGCGGCAACGCGCCTTTCCTGCGCGCGATGGCGGTCAATGCGCTGGTACAGCAAGTACCGCTGTCGTGGTGGCGCGATTTTCGCGTCGGCGGCGGTCCCGAGTTTCCGCACACGGTCGACCTGAAGGGGCAGGGGATACGCATCTTCGTCGACGTGCTGCGCATCCATGCCCTGGCGCAGGGGATCGAGCACACGAACACGGTGGAACGTCTGCGTGGTGCACGCTCGGCACTGGGCCTGCCGGTGGCCGAGGCGGCTGCGATCGCCGCGGCTTTCTACCAGGTCCAACGTCTGCGTCTGCAGAACCAGGTTTCCGGGGAGTTTCCTGCCGCCGGCAACCGGCTCAACCCGGATCGCCTGCATCGCCTCGACCGGCAGACCCTGAAGGAAGCCTTTCGCCAGGCGCGCGGCCTGCAAACCCGATTGAGGATGGATTACCTGGATTAGGGATCGGGCAAGTAGCGCAACTGCGCGCTTGCGCGGGTTCAGGCGTGTTCGCGGCAGATGCGCAAGCTGTCGTCGGCAGAAAGCGCCTCTCCAGTCAAGCCGCAGGTATGCGAATCGGTGCCGGAGAAGAAATGGCGGCAACTGTTGCAGACGCCAAAACTGCGGTATCCGCGCGAATGCTGCCATTCACCGAGCAACTGCTTGAGTGCCGCTTCTGCGGCAACGCGTTGTGCCGTGGGGAGGCTGGCGGCTGCGTTGCGCCATTCGACATCGATGTTGTCGTCGACCTGGGCGAGGCCGGTACGCGTCAATGTCAGGCGCACCACGCGGCCGTCGCGCGGGTCCGCCTGGCGCCTGACCCACCCGCGTTCTTCTAGCCGCTTGAGGCTTTGCGAGACGGTGCCCTTGGTCAGGCCCAGGTATTCACCGAGCGCAAGGGGCGTATTGCTGTAGCGATTGGCCTGGCGCAGGTAGTGGAGGATGGTCCATTGCACCGCCGGGAGTCCGGCAGCCACCGCCAGCCGTCGCTGTTCGCTTTGCAGCACCCGCGAGAGACAGGCGAGCAGGTCATGGAGTCCCTGAGTTTTCATGGTTGCATGGTATCGGAACGATACCTTGTTGACAATTGAAGGTATCGAAACGATACTATGACAGTATCGAATCGAAACCAATAGCCGGCCTCGATCGATCAACCTCAACCCGTCAGGAGAACCCAAATGCTCAAGCAGTCCGCCCTTGTCGTCGCCCTCGCGACGGCAGCCGTTTCCACTTCCGCCGCCGATGTTGCCTACCCCGAGAAGTTCCGCGACGCCAAACATGTCAAGTCGATGGTGATCAACAATGGCCATCCGCTCTACAACGCCGTCGGCGGCATGCACCACATCTACGGCAACGCCAAGGCCATTGCCGGCTACAAGGCCGGCAAGTTCGCCAACGGCTCGGTGATTACCTTCGACTTGTTCGAGGCGGTGGACAAAGACAATGCCGTGTCGGAAGGCGCGCGCAAGGCCGTCGTGGTGATGGCAAAGGACAGCAAGAAGTACGCGGCCACCGACGGTTGGGGCTACCAGGTCTTCGATCCGAAGACGAAGAAGGGGAGCCTCGATGCCAGGGCGCAGGCGGAATGCCACGCTTGCCACGTCTCGCAAAAAGACAAGGACTTTGTCTTCAGCAGCCTGCGTAACTGAGCGCCTGGGCGGCCGGCGCACTTTGCCGGCCGCGTGCCGAGACCTCGGGGGTGCATGCCGCGACTACAGCCTCATGGGTTCGGCGTAGCCGGTCATCTCCAGGTAGCCCCGCCCGCGCAGCGAGCCTTCGATCTGCACCAGTCCTTCCCAGTAGCTGATCGGCAGCGGACGGCGGGTGGCGATTTCCTGGTCGTCGAGCACCGGTGTCGTGCGCAGCCTGTGCGGCCCGATGTGCAGTTCCATTTGCACGGGGTAGTTCGATCCGTTGCGCGGCGACCGCCAGTATTCCAGGGGCGTGAATTGGACATCCTGCGGACCGAATCGACTCTGCTTGCCGGCGGCGTCGCGCAGGCTGGCGTGGCCGTAGATCGTGCCGCCACGGGCGTCGCGAATGCGAAAGGCCATCAGCGCGCCGCCGTCGTCGAGGTTGATGCCGATCCAGTCCCAGCCCACGCCGCCGTCACCCAGCACTTCGCTCGACCATTCGTGGTCGAACCAGGCGCGACCGCTGGCGGGGCGGGTGGCATTGTCGAGCGTGAGTTGCCCGTCGACCTGCAACTGGGGCCAACTGACATAGTGGCTCGCCAGTTCGGGGCGCGGTCCTTTTTGCGACCAGCCGTTTTCACCCTGCAGCAGCAGCGGCTGTGTCGGAAGCAGCCGAAGGTCGAAGGCGAAGGCCGGATCGAGCGCCCGCAGCCTGAAATGCTCGTCCTTGCCCGCGCCACCTCGTCGCATGTGCCAGGAGCCGATATGGATGTCGCAATCCGTGGCGGAGAATCCGGCGCCGAGATTTGCGCGGGCGGCGCGTTCCGCGTGCAACAGGCGGCCGCCCGGGCGCGTTACGGCGGCATGGGCGAAGAGGATCTGGTGCGGCGCGATCGGCGAATCGAGGCTTTCGGCGCTGCCACCGCGGGTGCGAAAGAAGGTGAGCTGGAAGCCGATGTTGCGCTCCGGCGTGTCGAGCGCGCCGGTGACATACCACCACTCGGTGCGGAATTCGGCGTGGCCGCCGTGATCGCGCGGGAAGGCCAGCGGCGTGCCGCGCAGGGCCGGTGCAAAGCGCGGTGGCGTGCGCGCCCTGGCCAGGCCGGGCAGTAGCAGCGGAGTCAGCAGGAAGTGGCGGCGACGCATGGTGGCTTCTGCGCGACTACTGTGCACCGGCCAGCACCTGCGCAGCCGGCAGGCGCGTGGCCTGGCGCGCCGCGAAGCGGCTGGCCAGCATCCCGGCGACGAGAGTCGCCAGCGCGATCGGTACTACCTGGGCCCACGGCACCCGCAGCGGCATGCGCCAGTGAAAAGCCTGCGGATTGACCACCTCGGTGAGGATGGCGCCCACGGCGAGGCCACTGACCAGCCCCAGGGTCAGGCCGATCAACGCGATCAGCGCGCCCTCGAAGACCACGGCGCGGGCCAGCATGGCGCGGCTGAATCCCAGCGCGGCCAGCGTCGCCAGTTCGCGCGCGCGCAGCCACACGCTGGCCGCCAGCGTTACCGCCAGGCCGAAGAGGCCGATCAGCATCGCCGCCGCCTCCAGCGCATGGGTCACGGCGAAGCTCTGGTCGAAAATCGACAGGCTGATGCGGCGGATTTCGTCACTCGGCACGGATTCGACGCCGTGGCGCGCGGCCTGACCGGCGAGCCAGCGGCGCGCGGCTTCCTCGGCGCCGGCGCGCGGCCAGAGCGCCAGGTCGGTGGCCTCGAAGCGGCCGCCCAGCGCGCGATAGTCCTCGGCCGCCATCACCACGGCGCCGAACTGTCGCGCATAGTCGCGCCAGACGCCGCCGACGACGACCTCGATTTCGCGCCCGAGCAGCGGCAGACGCAGGGTCTGCCCGGCACCGAGGCCTTGCATTTCCTGAAGTGCCTCGCTGACCCAGACGGTGACGGCTCCATCCCGCGCCGCCAGCACCGGGCCGGTGAAGGGCAGGCGGGTGCCCGGGTCGGCGCGGTCGATTTCGCGCACCAGCAGCGCCGCCGGAGGGCGTCGCGAGTCCAGGCTCAGGCTGCCGGTGGCCATGCGTTCGACGCGGGCGAAGGGGGCATCCGGCAGATCAAGCGCGGCGAGCAGTTCGGCCGGCAGCGGCAGGCCCTTGCTGCGCATGTAGTGCGGTGCCGGTAGCACGGCGTCCAGCCACTGGTCGAGCGCGGTGCGGAAGCTCGCCACCATGGTCACCATGCTCACCGTCAGCGCAAAGCTGACGATCAGCCCGCTGGCGGCGACCTGCGCCATCAGCGGCGCCTGGATGACGTTCTGCACCGCGATGCGCAGCGGCGCCGCGAGGTCGGTTTTCGCCGCCGCGCCGAAGGCCACTCGCGTCGCCAGTGGCGCGGCGGCAATGCCTACCACCAGCACCATGGCGATCGCCGCATAGCCGGCCAGTGGCAGGCCATCGATGGCGGGCAGCGCGGTCAGCAAGGGAATGCTTGCAATGATCGCCGGCAGCGCGATGCGCCGGATCATGGCGCGGTGACCGATGCTGTCCGCGGGGCCTTGCGCAAAGCCGGTCTTGAGCGCTTGCGCCAGGGGCTGGACGCGATTGAGCCAGGCGGGATAGAGCGCGCCCATCAGGCTGGCGCCGCAGCCCAGCAGGAAGAAGCCCAGGGCCGGCAGCGCTTCCGGCACGACAGTCGGCGTGCCGGCGACGAAAAAGCCGCCGCCGAGGTCGCCACCCATTACGCGCGTGAATGCCGCCGCCAGGGCGTAACCCAGGGCCAGGCCGATCGCCGATCCCGGCAGTCCGATCGCCAGGCCCTCGAACAGGACCTGCAGCAAGCGCATGCGCGGCGGCAATCCCAACACGCCGAGCAGGGCGAACTGGGTGGAGCGTTGCGCCACCGCCGTGAGTTGCGTGGCAAACACCAGGAAGGCGCCGGTCAGCAGCGCCACCAGGGCCAGCACGTTGAGGTTGACGCGATAGGCGCGCGAAATGTTGGAAATCCGCGCCGCGTTGTCGGCCGCGGCGCGCAGGTCGAGGCCGGGCGGCAGGCGCTTGGCCCATGCCGCGCGCCAGGCTTCCGCGCGAACCCCCGGCATCAGCCGCACGCGCAACTCGCTGACACCCTGGCGCGGGCCGAAACGGGCCTGCACCCAGGCGATGTCGGCGACGAGCACGCGTTCCGTCGCCGCCACCGCCGGCAAGTCGCCGGCGATGCGGGTTTCCCAGCGCGATTCGCCGCGAATCGCCGTGGTATCAGCGCCAGCGCTCTGCGTCCCTTCGGGAACTCTCAGTCCCGTACTCTCCAGGAGTGCTTGCGAGGCATAGAGGCCGCCATCGAACAGGCCGCCACTGCCCGCGCCGCCTTCGCGCGGCAGCAGCGCGGGCATCAACACGGCGGCGCTGAAGAGATCGATGCCGATCAGCCTGGCGGCGTTTGCCTCGCGCCCGAGGCGCACGCGGGTCTCGATCACCGGCGCCACCAGCGCTACGGCCTCGTCCCGCGCCACCTCGTCGATCAGGGCGTGCGGCACGTGGCCGGCGCTGTCGCGCGCCACGATCACCGCATCGGGCTCGCCCTGGATGCCTTGCATGGCCTGCGAGAAATCGGCCAGGGCGGCGGCATTGATCAAGTGGATGGCATAGCCGAGCGCAACACCGAGCGCGATCGCCAGCATGGACAGCGCCGTGGCGGTGCGCCGGGAAAGGAACTGCGCGCGGACCAGCCACCAGGCCAGCCGCGTCATCGCAGGCCCTCCGGGCTCAGTTCCAGGATGCGGTCGCAGCACTCGGCGATGTGCCGCGAATGGGTGACGATGAGAGCGCCGGCATGCTCTTCGCGCACTTGTTCCAGCAGCAGGGACAGCACCTCGCCGGCAATGCGCGGATCGAGGTTGCCGGTGGGTTCGTCGGCCAGGATCAGGGCCGGTCGATGCACCAGGGCGCGGGCAATCGCCACGCGCTGCAGTTCGCCGCCCGAGAGCGACGCCGGCCAGCGCGGCCCGAAGCCATCGAGGCCGACGCGCCGCAGCAGCGCCTCGATGCGCGGCGCATGTTCCGTCGACGGGACCCGGTTGAGCAGCAGGGGCACGGCGATGTTCTGCGCCACGCTCAGGGTCGGCAGGACATGGAAGGCCTGGAACACGAAGCCGATGCGCGCGGCACGCAACGACGCCCGGGCGGCCTCGTCGAGGCGATGCATGTCGAGGGCATCAGGGCCGATGCGGATTTCGCCGGCGTCGGCATCTTCCAGGCCGGCGATGCAGTTCAGCAGGGTGCTCTTGCCGACGCCGGATTCGCCGACCAGGGCCACCACCTCGCCGGCACCGACGGCGAAGCGCAAGGCATTGAACAGGGCGCGCGAAGCCCCGGGGTGGCGCTTCGTGAGGCCGGTGACGCTCAGCATCTCAGGCGCTTCGTCGGGGCCTGCGCACCAGCGGCGGGAATCGGGGTGAATCGTCGCGGCAAGGTTTCAGTTCTTGGGTGCCGCGGGTTTGCGTGCCGTCCGCTTCGTCTTTTTCGGCGTCTCGTCGCGCAGGCATTTCTTCAGTTCCTTGCCGCTCTTGGTATTGCAGACTTCGCGGGCCTTCTGCGCCTTGTCGCAGCGCTCGGGATCACTGGCCTTGCTGCAGTCGACGGGCGGCAGCGCGGCGTCGAGGCAGGCACGCTTGGCCGGGCCCCGCGCATCGGCGCAGGCCTTGAGCGCGGCGCGCTGGGCCTCGCAGCGTCCCGGGTCGCGCGCCGTGGCGCAATCGCCGACCCCCGATTCGGCATGGGCCGGCAGTGCGAGCAGCACCGATAGCGCAAGAATCAGCGATGCCTTCATGGATGCCTCGTGGATGGTCGGCGGGTTGCGTCTGGCCTGAATAATACTCCCGCGTTGAGGCCGGGTCGGGTTGTCGGCTATAGTTCGCCGTGTCGGGCGTTGTCGGCCGGTGATCGCGTTTCGCCGTCCCGCCGGCGCCGACTTTTGCCCCGTGCCGCAGGAAGCCATTCCATGAACCAAGTCGCCGTCAAGGATCACCGCGTCACGCTGCCGGAAGTGGTGGATGCGCTCGTCGCCGAGGGCCTGGTTGCCGCCACCGAGGCCGAGAAGTTCAAGCAGGAGCGGCGCTACTTCAAGGGCGACGCGCACCCGCTGATCGTGGTCGCCGAGCAGAAGTGGAAATCGCTGCAGCCGCCGCACCGCATGCTCGACCTCGAAGGCCTGACGCAGTGGATGGCGCGGTGGTCGGGCCTGGAATACCTGCACATCGATCCGCTGAAGATCAATTTTTCGGCGGTTACCGAGGTGATGAGCAACACCTACGCCACGCGCTTTCGCATCCTGCCCGTCGAGGTCAAGCCCAACGAGGTGGTGATCGCCACGGCGGAGCCCTTCCAGCGCGGCTGGGAAGCGGAAATGAAGCCCATCCTGCGCAAGGACATCCGTCGCGTCGTCGCCAATCCCGACGACATCACGCGCTACCAGGTCGAGTTCTACAACCTGGCGAAATCCGTCAAGGGCGCGCTGAACAAGGGTGAGGTTTCCAGCGGCGCCTCGAACTTCGAGCAACTGGTCGAACTGGGCAAGACCAACAAGCAGTTCGATGCCAACGACCAGCACATCGTGCGCATCGTCGATTGGCTCTGGCAGTACGCCTTCGAGCAGCGCGCCTCGGACATCCACGTCGAGCCTCGGCGGGAACTTGGCATCGTGCGCTTCCGCATCGACGGCGTGCTGCATCAGGTGTACCAGATTCCGATGACCGTGCTCACCGCCATGACCAGCCGCATCAAGGTGCTCGGGCGCATGGACATCATGGAGAAGCGCCGCCCCCAGGACGGCCGCATCAAGACGCGCATGCCCGATGGCCAGGAGGTCGAGCTGCGCCTGGCGACCCTGCCCACCGCCTACGGCGAAAAGCTGGTGATGCGCATCTTCGACCCCGAGGTGCTGGTGCGCGATTTCTCCGAACTCGGCTTCGCCCCGGAGGAAGCCGCGCTCTGGCAGCAGATGTCATCCCAGCCCAATGGCATCATCCTGGTCACCGGGCCCACCGGCAGCGGCAAGACGGTCACGCTCTACTCGACGCTGAAGACCCTGGCGACGCCGGAGGTCAACGTCTGCACCCTGGAGGACCCGATCGAAATGGTCGAGCCATCCTTCAACCAGGTGCAGATCGTCGCCGACATCGGGGTCGGCTTCGCCGAGGGCATCCGCGCCCTGATGCGCCAGGACCCGGACATCATCATGGTCGGCGAGATCCGTGACCTGGAAACCGCCGACATGGCGATCCAGGCGGCGCTGACCGGCCATCTCGTGGTATCCACCCTGCACACCAACGATGCGCCCTCGGCGATCACGCGCCTGATCGACCTCGGCGTGCCGCCCTATCTGCTCTCGGCCACGGTGCTCGGCGTCATGGCCCAGCGCCTGGTGCGCACGCTGTGCCCGCACTGCAAGCAGTCCGGCGGCCTGCGTGCGGAGGACGACGATGCCTGGACCGCGCTGGTCGCGCCCTGGAAATCGACCAAGCCGACCCAGCTCTACCACCCGGCCGGCTGTCTCGACTGCCGAATGACGGGTTACAAGGGGCGGGTCGGCATTTATGAGATAATGCCCATGTCGCTGGAACTGAAAAAGCTGGTTGCCGCCGGCACCGAGCTATCCAAGCTGCGCGACCTGGCCATGCGCGAAGGCATGAAGCCCTTGCGCATCGCGGGAGCAAAAAAAGTTGCCGCCGGATTGACGACCATTCCGGAGATCATCAAGGTGGCGCCGCCGATGTTCGACGCGAACTGAGGCGGCATGCCGACTACGTATAAACCGCGGTTTTCAGCGTAAAACACGGATAAACAGGAGACAGGTTCTTGGTCATACTGGGTTCATGCGGGGTTCAGGCCGGTCTGGCTTCTCTCCGGGCGCGCAACTCCCTCCGGCGCGCACAACATTGGGCCGGCTTGAATCCCGCAGTTTCCTTGGAGCTCGTTGCGGACTGAGTTACATGGTGTTCCGAGAGTCCAAGCCTTCCCGCCACTTGTTCCTGTCGCCCTCCGGGCAATCCTTGCCGCGCTGGCTGGAAGCCTTTCCGCGCCTGCAATGCCTGCGGACCGGGGCTCCGCTTCCCGCTTCCGACGCGGTGACCCTGGTCTGGCTGCGCCTGAATGTCGCCGAGCCCGCCTTGCCCCAGGTCGATGCCCTGCGGGCCAAGCTTCCCGGCGCGATGCTGGCCGTCCTTGCCGACCAGCCCGACGATGACCAGGCCTTGGCGCTGTTCAGCGCCGGGATTCGCGCCTATTGCAATGCCCATTCCACGGCCGCCAACCTGCGCCAGGTCGCCCAGGTGGTCCTCGCCGGCGGGCTGTGGATCGGCCCGACCCTGATGAACCGGCTGCTGGTCGCCACCAGCAAGGCCCTGGCCGCCACCGCACCCGCGCCCGGCGCGGCCGCACCCGATCCCCGCCTCGCGACGCTGACCCAACGCGAACTGGAAGTCGCCAGGCTGATCGCCGGCGGTTCCAGCAACAAGGAGGTGGCGCGCTCCCTGGCCATTTCCGAACGCACCGTGAAAGCGCATGCCGGGGCCATTTTCGAAAAGCTCGGCGCGCGCGATCGCCTGCATCTGGCCTTGATCATGAACGGGCGGGAGCCGGCGCCGGCGGCCACGTCAAGCGTCGCGGGCGGCGGTTCTCCAGGCAAGAAGCCGGTGAAGGCCGGCGCCGCGCGCAACAGTGCCAGCCCGCCGCGCAAGATCGCCGCCGCCGGCTCTTGAGCCGGTTTGCCCACGGCCGTCAGTCCGCTGCTTTGCCCGTCGCCCCGGCGCGAAATACCGCTGTCGTGGGGTGGAAGGCATGCCAGGCAAACCAGAAGCCGACTACCGCCGGCAGTTGCCTGCCCTCCGCATCGTGCGCCGTGGCGCGTCGAGCCGTTTTGTCGAAGCGTATCGTCACCGGCATGCCGCCGATGTGATCGGCTATCGCGCTCCCGGCCTTGCCCAGTTCGACGAAGGGGTAGGCCTTGGATTCGCCACCGAGCTTGAGCCCGAGCACGCGTTCCTTGGGGTGAAATCCCGCCGCGCGAAAGGCCACCGGAAACATCAGGGCTTCCGACTCCTCATAGCCATCGTAGGGATTGTGCAGGTAGGGCCGCGCCGAGCCGGTGTTGGTCGACAGCACCACGGTGCCCGGATGCAGCCGGCGCCAGTCGGCCCAGGTGGTCTGGGTCAGCGGCAGCATGGCCAGACGGCTGCCCTTGAGCGGACCGCTGATTGCCTGCGCCAGCAGTTGCGACCAGAGCGAGTTCGTCTGCCGGTCGTAGAGCAGCACATCGCTGTTGTAAAGCAGGCCCGAAACGCCGAAGGTCAGCTCGCGTCCGTTCACCCGAGCGTCGAAGGCCATGCCGGTGCCGCACAGCGGGCAGAAGCTGATCACCACCGGCGCGCCGTCGATGCGGTCGTTCACCACCTCGTGCCAGTTCAGTATCCGTATCGGGTAGGCGCGCGCCGTCTTGCCGCGCACGATGCCCAGCACTTCATCATCATTTTTCAGAAAGGCGGCGATGCCGGCGGCGAGGAAGTCGGGCTTGTCGATTGCCGGAATGCCATCCTTCTCCGGCCCGCCGAAATTGATCTCGAGGTAGGGGATCAGCGAATCCTTGAGGGCGAAGCCGTTCATCTCCTGGGCCACCGCCGGCGCGAGCCAGAGCGCGGCGGCGAGGACGAGGCCTGGGTGCGGATGTCGGCTCATGATGCGAACTCCGGGCGGGAATGGCGATGAGTCGGCGCTGGCGGCACGGCGCTGGAAAATCTTTGCCGCCATGCTGCCGCGGCTCAGCGTCCGGGCAGCGTCACATCCATGGCACGGCCACCGTAGCCATGCTGTTGATCGCGTGCCTGAACCCGCACCTGGCGCGGGCCGGGCGGGATCGCCACGCCATGCAGGTCGCGAGTAAAGGGCTGCTCGCCGGCATGGTCGTGCCACAGCTTGCGCTCGCCGAAAATGACCTTGCCGTCCAGGCTGCCGACGCGGAAGCCGTCGGCATAGCGTTGCGGCGTGTCGTAGGGCGAGGACACCGTGACATCGAAGTCGAAGCGGTCCGTGCCGGCGGCGCGCAGCTTCACGGCCACGACGTCGGGAAAAGTCGGCGCCGGCGCCGCTGTTTGCGCCATGGCCTGGGACGCGAGCCACGCGGCCAGCAGCGGCAGCATCAGGGGCGGGAGCAGGCGGCGCCTCATGCCAGCGCCTCGCGGGCCTCGGGCCAGGCCGCCAGCAGGCGGTCGAGGTCGTCGGGGCGATCGACATCCCACAGCGTTGCCGGCTCGCTCCAGCTCCAGCCCAGCGCGCGCAACCGTTCGCGGGTTTGCGCCATGACCCGCGCGCTGCCCCATTGCACATCGGCAAAGAGTTCGGGTGCAGGCCGGTGGGCGCCGAGCAGCACGTAGCCGCCGTCCTCGGCCGGGATCGCCACGGCGTCGTGGCCTGTCAGCGCATTGGCGGCCTGGCGCAGCAGGCCGGGGGTAAGTGCCGGGCAATCGGTGCCGACCAGCAGCGTGCCTCCGGGCGCCGCCGACTCCTGCAATGCCTGCAGCATGCGCGCGCCGAGGTCGCCTGCGCCCTGTTGGCGCAAGCTCACGGCGCCGAAGGCGCGACAGAGAGCGAACGCGGGGTGGGCCGGGTCGCCCGCGCACCACAGGCTGACCGGGCCGACATCGGCCACCAGCGCGGCGGCCACGGCGCGTTGCAACAGCCAGGCCTGCAAGGCGGCGGCGCCGGGCGCACCCAGGCGTGGAATCAGCCGCGTCTTGGCCTCGCCGGGAATCGGCGCGCGGCCGAGGATGGCCACCGCCACGCGCGGCGCCTCGGCGGCGCGATGCTTGCGCGTCATCGCGGCGGGAGCCCGGTGACGAGCTCGTAGAACAGGAAGTCGTCGGCGAAAGGGTGTTCGTCGGCAACATGGCGCAGCATGCCGAGGTCGAGCAGGCTCTGGCCGAGCACGGTAGCTTCGGCGCGGGAGAGCCGGTACTGCCCGGCGAGCAGGTCCACCACCTCGCCGCCGACCATGCATTGCGGAAAACTCACGCCGCGCCAGGCGCGATCCGCCACCACACCGCGCGTGTCGCGCAGCAGCGCGTAGACGTCCTCGATCGGCAGCGCGTCAAAACGCCCCGGCGCCGCGACGCGGTAGAAGAACTCGGCGTCGGAGAAAGGCTGCTGCTTCACGACGTGGTGCAGATATCCGGCCTGCATCAGCGCGTCGCCGAGCACTGCGGCATCCTCGCGGCGAAGCCGGTAGCGCGTGTGCAACCAGTCAACGGCTGCGCTGCCGACCAGGCATTCGGGGTACTTCTTCAGCCGGTAGCGACGATCGCCGACCAGGCCGGCGCCAAGCAGGGTGGCCGCCAGTTGTGCCGCCGAGTCGCCGGTCATGCGGAGGATGCGCGCGTCGGCGGACTGCTCGCCGCCACCGGCCAGTACCCGCAGGTGCCGTTCCAGGCGTGTCGCATCGACGCTGCCGCCACCGGTCTGTGCAAGCAGGCTGGTCATGAACTCGCCGGGCGCGGACTCGGGGCGCGGCAGCAGCGGGTTGCCGGTCAGCTTGCGCGCCAGCCCGGTCTCGTTGGCCCATGGCAGCCGCGCGACGCCGCTGAAACCCAGCAGGCGCGGCCGCCAGGGCAGCGCCTGCGCCTGCCGCAGCGCCGCCGCGGCTCCGCGTTCGCCAATGCAGTCCGGTGCCAGGTCGAGCAGCAGGATGCCCTCGGGATCGGGCTGGACACCCGGCGCCGGATGGGGGGCGAACAGCAGTTCGGGCTTGAGGTCGAGCGGTGTGATGTCCTGGGATGTCAGGATGGCACGCGCAATGCTGCGGCTTGCGGCATTTGCGGTTGCCAGCCAACAGCTCGTCGGGCGCTTGGCGTTCATGGCGATCTTCGTCGGTGTCTCAGGCGCACTCGTCGCCGGCGGCGACGAAACGGAAATCGGCGAAGCCGGCTCGGGCCGTCTCGCCGGTGTTGTCGGTATCGCTGGCGATCGCCAGCCCGGTCAGGCGCAGCGGCTCATGGCCGAAGGCGCGGCGAAAGTCGGCGCCCACGTCACGGCGTTCGCTGATCCAGCGCCGGGCGTCGGCGCCGCCGCTGCGCAGGACCAACATGCGCGCGCGATCGGTGTAGGCGTTGGCCTGCCAGGTGCCGACAGGATGGCGGTTGTCCCAGATGTAATTGACCACGGCATCGGGGATCTCGCCGCCGCGCAGGCTGCGTACCAGGGCCAGGCCCATGCGCGTGCCGAGGTCGATGTCGGCGTCTGCAACGGCGAAGCTGAGGTAGACGCGCGCGGCATAGTCGTCGCCGGACCGGGTGGACATGTCCGCTGTCCGCAGCGGCGCGTCGACCCGCCAGCGCCAGCACAGCACCGGCGTCTGGCCCAGGTCGATGCTTAGCGGGCGCGCCAGCAGCGCCATGCTTTTCTCCGCATGGGCTTCCACGGCCGCGATTCCGTCCCAGTGCCGCGGCCGGTAGCGCGTCGGCGGCACATCCGGGTTCGGCATCTCGATGCGCCAGGGCGCGGGAATGTCGGGCCGGGCGGCATCGAAGCGGCCGACCCAGACCGGCGCGGCGTAGGCAAAGACGGGCAACAGGGGCAAGGTCAGCCCGAGGACCGCCCGGCGCGCCAAGCTCGCGAGGAACATGGCCTCAGCCGCCCCGGCGCCGGCTGTCGTTGAGCTTCCAGTCATAGTCGAGAAATTCGAGCTTGTAATCGCCGCTGCGCACTTTCGCTTGCGCCTCGGGCGTGGCCGCCAGTTGCGCGGCGTGGCGGGCGAAGGTGGTCTTCAGGCTGTCGTAGCCCTTGTGGCCTTTCTCGAAATCCTTGCCGTACCAGTCGAAGATCTTTGATATCTGCAGGCGGCCCGAGGCGGCGTCGAATCGATTGCGCGTACCGTCGGTCAGGAAGCGCTTCATGCCGTCGTCGAGCTGGGCGTCGAGCTTCTCCGGCGTGAAGGCCTCGGGCCGCAGCATCGGACAACCGATCGAGGCGCAGACCACGCCAACATGGATGCGCGGGTCGTCGAAGGCACCGGGGGCGCGGATCATGCCGTGTTCGATATCGTCGAGGCTGCGCTCCTGGCCGAGCAGGCTGAAGAACTTCTTTTTCCACGGCGAGCTGAACACGGAGCCGAGGTCCTTGATCGATTCAAGCTCCGGGTATTTTGTCAGGATCAACTCGACGGTGTAGGCGTTGTAGGCATTGATCAGGAAGGCCAGGCGCTGCGGCCTGCTCCATTTTCCGTAGTCGGCCTCGCTGACGGCCGTGAGCGTGCCGAGGTAGCCCTTGAGCGCCGCGTGCTCGGCCTTGATCGCGGCGTAATCGACGGCGCTGGCATTGCCGTTGGCGAAGGTCTTGACGTGCTTCGCCATCAGCGCGTTCCACGCCGCGTGGCTGTGGTCGAAACCTTGCGCGCCGGCCAGTGAGCTGAACGCGACGAGGGCGGCGGCAAACAGGAGTCGTGCGAGCTTCATGTCATTCCCCCCGCCGCCAGGCATGGAAGCGCGCCACCCAGCGCAGCAGGCCTTCGGGCGCGTGCGCCTTCTTCCAGACGCCGGCGACGTACTTGTTGGCCTCGGCCAGGGTCGGGTAGATGTGGATGGTGCCGAGGATCTTGTTGAGGCCGATGCCGTGCTTCATCGCCAGCACGTATTCGGCGATCAGGTCGCCGGCATGCTCGCCGACGATGGTCACGCCGAGGATGCGGTCCTTGCCCGGCACGGTCAGCACCTTGATGAAGCCGTGGGCCTCGCTGTCGGCGATGGCCCGATCGAGGTCGTCGATGTCGTAGCGCGCCACCTCGTAGGCGATGCCCTTTTCCTTCGCTTCGGTTTCATTGAGACCGACGCGCGCCACCTCGGGCTCGGTGAAGGTGGCCCAGGGGATCACCGAGTAGTCGGCGCGGAATTTCTTGAAGGGGTCGAACAGCGCATTGACGGCGGCATACCAGGCCTGGTGCGCGGCGGTGTGGGTGAACTGGTAGGGCCCGGCGACGTCGCCGCAGGCGTAGATGTTGGGGTAGGTGGTCTGCAGGAATTCGTTGGTGTCGACGGTGCGCGTCGCCGCCACACCGATTTCTTCGAGGCCGTAGCCCTTGAGGTTGGCGACGCGGCCCACCGCGACCAGCACGGCATCGAAGGGGATGCGCACTTCCCTGCCTTCATGCTCGGCGATCAGCGTCTTCTCGCCGTTGTCGACCACGAAGCGCATCGCCTTGTGGTTCAGCAGCACATCGACGCCTTCCTCGCGGAAGCGTGCGGCGACCAGCTCGGAAACTTCCGGGTCTTCGCGGATCATCAGGCGCGGCAACATTTCGACTTGCGTCACTCGGGAACCAAAGCGGGCGAAGCTCTGCGTCAGCTCGCAGCCTATCGGCCCGCCGCCCAGCACCACCAGGCGTTTGGGCAGTTCGCGCAGGTCCCAGACGTTGTCCGAGGTCAGGTAGCCGACTTCCTCGATGCCGGGAATCGGCGGCACGAAGGGGCGCGCGCCGGCGGCGATGACGATGCTGCGCGTGCTCATGCGCTCGGTGGCGCCGTTGTGGCGCGTGAGCTCGACTTCCCAGGGCGAGACGATTTTCGCGCTGCCTTCGATGACGTCGACACCGAGGCCGGTGTAGCGTTCGACGGAATCATGCGGCTCGACGGTCTTGACCACGCGCTGCACGCGCTCCATGACCTCGGCAAAAGAGAAGTTATGCGTAGCGGTATCCCCTGGGACGGCGCTGGCGCTCAGTTTGGTAGATGCGCGAAATCCGAACTCCTCGGCGCGCGCGATGTGCGAAAGAAACTTCGCCGAGCGGATCAGCGCCTTCGATGGCACGCAGCCGGTGTTGAGGCAGTCGCCGCCCAGCTTGTGCTTCTCGATCAGCGTCACCTTGGCCTTCACCGCGGCGGCGATGTAGGCGGTGACGAGGCCTGCGCTGCCGCCGCCGATGACCACGACGTTGCGATCGAAGCTTGCCGGTTTGGTCCAGCGCGCATAGACCTTCTTCGCCTTGACGCCATCGACGATCTTCTTCGCGATCAGCGGGAAGATGCCGAGCAGGGCGAAAGAGCCGATCAACGCCGGCGAGAGGATGCCGCGCAGGCTGTCGATGGCGGCGAGTTGCGTGCCGGCATTCACATACACGATGGTGCCGGCGAGCATGCCCACCTGGCTGACCCAGTAGAAGGTCCAGGCGCGCATCGGCGTCAGGCCCATCACCAGGTTGATCATGAAGAAGGGGAAGGCCGGCACCAGGCGCAGGGTGAATAGATAAAAGCCGCCGTCCCGTTCGACGCCGCGATCGATTGCCGCGAGGCGCGGACCGAAGCGGGCCTTGACCCAGTCGCGGGCGAGGAAGCGCGCGGCGAGGAAGGCCAGCGTCGCGCCCAGGCTCGAGGCAAACGAAACCAGCAGCGTGCCCCAGAACAGGCCGAACACCGCGCCACCGGCCAGGGTCATGATTGCCGCGCCGGGCAAGGAGAGCGCGGTGACGGCAACATACACGGCGAAGAAGATCGCCGCCGCCAGCCAGGGGCTGGCCTGGCGGTAGGCTTCGATCGCCGCCTGTTGGCGCTTGAGTTCGTCGAGGCTGAAAAAACGCCCGAGGTCGAGCGCGACATAGAGCCCGACAAACGCGGCAAGGGCGACCAGAACCAGCAGCTTGCGTAATGACATCAGATTTCCTCCGCTAAGGCAGCTTGAGCGCCTTGGCCAGATAATCGAAGAACAGACAGTACAGCAGGATCGGCAAGGGCAGGCCGAGCAGCGTGCCGATCAGGTAGGAGCGAAAGCGGACCCCCGACATCGCCAGCGCATAGTTGAGCGCGGGCACGGTTTGAAACGCCATGCGCAGCAGGACGATGCTGGCCACGGGGCGGAAATCGAGGCGGCCGAGCAGATAAGTCGCGAGCCGGTTGTCCAACTGGCGCAGCGCGTCGCCGCCGACGAAACGGATGATGAGAAAGGTCGCCACGCAGGAAATGCTGGCGGCGACGTAGGTGGCGATTCCACCCATCTCGCGCCCCAGCGTCAGCACCGCCGCCGCGAGGAACAGCCAGCCGGGAATCTGGATCAGGTTGCCCAGCGCGAACAGCAGGACAAAAACCAGCAGGCCTTCCAGCCGGTTGGCGAGGATCCGCTGCTGCAAGGCGGCCAGCGTGAAATGCTCGTTCAGGCCAGGCAGCCGGAACACGGCGAAGAGTATCGCGAGGAACAGAACGACCGCGATCAGCCTCCGGTATTTGCGCAATGGCGACACTCGTACTCCCAAGCCGCGCGTTTTGGCGATCCACGCATTGTATGGCGGCGGCAGGCCGGTCCGAACGCAGGGAAATCCCGCCCGGAGGATGACAGGCCCTGTCATTCAGCGTGGGCATGGCGACGCGCGATGATGTGGTCAAGCGAGATGGCGCCCGGTCCGCGCGCGACAATGAACAACAACACGGCCGCCCAGACGCCGTGTGTTGGCCAAGCGTCGGGATAGACCAGGAACTGTATTGTCGCCGTCATGCCCAGCAGCGCCAGCGCCGAGAAGCGCGTCGCCAGGCCGATCAGGATCAGCAGCGGAAACAGGTGCTCGGCAAAGGCGGCCATGGGCGCGGCAAGTTCGGGCGGGATCAGCGGCAGCTTGTATTCATCGCGGAACAGGCCCACCACCGAATCGGAAAGCCGCGGCAGGCCGATCGTGAATTCGCCGCTGACGATGTCGATGGCCAGGCCCTCGATCTTGGTCTGCCCCGACTTCCAGAAAATGCCGGCGATGGCGAAGCGGCCAAGCAGGGCGATCGCGCTGTCGGGAATGCGGCCGAGCAGGGCGATGCCTTGTCGCGCCAGGCGCAGCGGGGCCGGGGTGGCGCCACTCGCGGCGATGGATGCCAATGTGTTCATGCTTGCGTCCTCCTCGGGGTGGTGATGCCGACGATGGCGCCGGCCCGCAACAGCAGGGCCAGCGTCGCCGCCAGGTCGAAGTCGGCGTCGCGCGCCAGGGCTTGTTCCACCGCCGCGCCCAGGCTCGCGTCCCGCGTCAGTGCGGCGATGAAGCAGGCCGCGCCGGGTGCGATGCGAAATGCCTCGACCGCCAGCTCGCGGCGACAGACCAGCGCCGACTCCGCCCGTGTCGTGTCGAGGCCGGCCAGTTGCCTCGCGTCGGATTCCGCCTGGTGCGCCGCCCACAGCGAAACCACGGCATGTGCCGAGGCCAGCACGAACAGCGAGGGATGCAGCGCGAACCGGGCCAGCGGCAAAGCCGCCTCGTCCGCCAGCACGCCGCCGAGGGCTTCCTGCGTGAGCGGCGACGCATCGGCGGCGTGGAAGGCCAGAATGCGCAGATATTCCAGTCGCGCCAGATCGGCCAGATACGGCAGGGCGGCGACCGGCGCGAAGCGGTCGATGAAGTCGCCGAAGCCGTCGCCGTAGAGCGCCAGCACCGGCGAGCGCGGCGGCTCGGCGCGAACGAATTCGCGCGCCATGGCGCGGAAGAACTCCTCGCCGACCAGTGCCTGCGTCACCGGAAAGCTGTCGGCCAAGGCGTCGATCAGGCCGACCACGACGTTGTTGCGATACACGGCGAAGCGCTTCTCCGGCGCCGAGCCGTTCCAGGTTGTCAGCCCCGGCGGGCAGCCCCCATCGGTTGCCAGCAGCGCATCGGCAAAGTCGGCGCTCATGACACGGCGCTTTCCGCCGCCACCGGCAGCAGGCGCTCCAGGATGCGCTCGGCATGGCGGGCCTCGGCCAGCAGCACCGGCAAGGCCGGGATGTCGCTGTCGCGCTCGATCAGCGTCGGCGTCGGCCCGACCATGTCGAGTGCATGGCAGTAGAGCTCCCACACCACCTCGGCCACCGGCGCCCCATGGCTGTCGATCCGGAGCGGTGCGCCGGCGGCGTCGACATCCTCGGCGAAACCGGCGAGGTGGATCTGGCCTACCGCGTCCAGCGGCAGCGCGGTCAGGTACTCGCGCGCGTCGCGGCCGTGGTTGGTGCAGGCGACATGGACGTTATTTACGTCGAGCAGCAGGCCGCAACCGCTGCGGCTCACCACTTCTGAAATGAATTCGGTTTCATCCAGGGTCGAGGCGGCGAACTCGACGTAGGTGGCCGGGTTCTCCAGCAGCATGCGGCGCTTGATGCGCTCCTGCACCCGGTCGACGTGATTGCAGACGCGCGCCAGCGTGGCGGCGTTGTAGGCCACCGGCAGCAGGTCGTTGTAGAAGTTGCCGCCGTGGCTGGACCAGGCCAGGTGTTCGGAAAAGGACTCGGGCTGATAGCGGTCGAGCAGTCGCGCCAGCCGGTCCAGGTGGGCTTCGTCCAGCGGCCCTTCGCCGCCGATCGAGAGTCCGACGCCGTGGATGGACAGCGGATAGCGTTGGCGGATGCGGCTCAGGTAGTGGTGGAAGGGCCCGCCATCCACCATGTAGTTCTCGGCATGGACCTCGAAGAAGCCGATCTCCGGCGTGCCGTCGAGGATTTCGCGGAAATGTTCGGGCTTGAGCCCGATCCCCGCCCTTGCGGGCAGGGATCGCGGCCGCGCGGCCGCCTTGGTGGCGGCGCGCGCCGGACGGTGGAGCGGGATCGCGTCCATGCCGGGCAGCTTCAGGTCGGCGGGGCGATCAGGCCTTCTTTTCCTTGAATTCCATCAGTTGTCCTTTGCCGGTGGATGAGGTCTTGGACATCGTCTTCTCGCATGTGCCCTTGGGCACCATGGACCAGGCATTGCCCTGGTGATCCATCTTCGAGGTGCCGGCGCAACTGGTGCCGGCGCCGGCCTTGCAGTCGTTCTTGCCCTTCATGGCGACGCCGTAGCATTTTTCCGTCTCGGCCTTCATGGCACCGCCGTGCGAGGCGGCGGAAACCGGGGCGGCGGCGATGCTCATGGCGGCGCCGAAGGCGAGGGCGAGGGAAGCGGCGGAAACGGTCTGGTTCATTGCGATCTCCTTGTCGAGGGTGGCTTGCTGAGTGCAGGCGCGAAAACCGCGCTGCTGCCCTTGAGTCGAAGGCGATCGGGAATCCTTACAGTGTCAAACATTTTTCAGATCGCCGCTGCCATGGCGCCGAGAGTCGGCGCCGACGGGACGGCGCGGTCCACCGCCGAATGGGCTCCGCTTCCCGCAGGCTGATCCTGTTCCCCTTCCTGCCGATACGCCTTCCGCGTCGCCAATCGCACCTTTTTGGTGATGCAGAATGACAAGCCGAGGACTTGTCACAGTGTGTTACCAAGTCGCCGCGATGCCATCCGCGAATGCGCCGAGAATCCGCTCACCCCTTCATTTTTGGAGTTCCGTCATGCAAGACTTTCGCTACCGCGCCCCCCAGATCGCGATCCACTGGCTGGTGGCCGCCGTCGTCCTTTTCCTCCTTGCCACCGGCATGCTGGTGCTGGCCGAGCTGCCCAACAACGCGCAGAAGGTCGGCAACCTGCGCATCCACATGATCCTCGGCGGCCTGGCGGCCCTGCTGGTGGTCGCGCGCATCGCCCTGCGCCGCCGCCTGCCGCCGCCGCCGCCGGTTCAGGGCGAAACGCTGGGCTGGCTCGGCCATCTGGCGCTCAATCTCGTTGTCCTGCTGCTGGCTTTCAGTGGCGCCCTGCTGGTGCTGCAAAGCGGCGCGCTCGACGCGGTGCTGGGCAACGGTGTGCTGCCAGAGGACTTCAAGCAGTTCCTGCCGCGCAAGATCCACGGGCTGGCGGCGCGGGCGGCGATCGGCCTCGTTGGCCTGCATGTCCTGGCGGCGCTCTACCACCAGCTCATCGTCAAGGACCGCCTGCTGTTCCGCGTGGGGCTGGGCTTTGGCAAGGCCGGGCAATCGCAATGAAACCACGCCTCACCCGCAGGCACGGGTTGCTGCTGCTGGGTGGGCTGGCGGCGCTCGGCCTCGGCCTGGTGCTGCTGCGCGCCAGCCCCTTGGCGCCGGTGGCGCAGGTGGGAACCGTCGATGCCGCGCGCGGCACGCTGCGGGCTTCGCTGTTCGGCATCGGCGTCGTCGAATCGCGGCGCAGCATCCTGATCGGGCCGACCAGCGCGGGGAGGGTGGCGCGCGTGCATGTCGAGCAGGGCGAAGTGGTCAAGGCCGGCCAGTTGCTGGCGGAAATGGACCCGGTCGATCTGCGCCAGCGCCTGCTCGCCAGCCGCCATGCGCTGGCGCGTGCCGGGGCGGCGGTCGCTGCCGCCGGGGCGCAGGCGCGCGAATCGGAAAGCCGCCAGGCCACGGCCGAGGCCAGCGCCAGGCGCTATGCCTCGCTGCGGCAGCAGGGTTTCGTCAGCACCGAGGCCGAGCGCGCCAAGGGCCATGAATCAAGCGCCGCCGAGGCGGCCGTGCAGGCCAGCCGCGCCAACATCGATGCGGCGCGCGCCGACCGCGAGCGCCTGCAGGCCGAAGTCAGCGCGCTGGACGAACAATTGGGCAACACCCGCCTGATCGCACCCGTGGCCGGCCTGGTGGTTGCGCGCGAGCTCGAAGCGGGCAGCACGGCGGTGGCCGGGCAGGCCGTGCTGCGCCTGGTCGAGGCGGACTCCTTCTGGTTGCGGGTGCGCATCGACCAGGGCCGCTCCGCCGGCCTTGCGGTCGGCCAGCCGGCGGCCATCGTCCTGCGCAGCCGTCCGGGCGAGAGCTTCGCCGGCAAGGTGGCAAGGATCGAGCAGCTCTCGGATGCGGTGACGGAGGAGCGCATCGCCATGGTGGCCTTCGATGCCCTGCCGGCCGGGTTGACGCTGAACGAGATGGCCGAGGTGACGGTGCAGTTGCCGCCACGCGCCGATGTGCTGAGCGTGCCGCCGGCCGCACTGGTGCGCCAGGACGGCAGGACCGGGGTCTTCGTCGTCGACGATGGTCGCGCCCGCTTCCGCCCGATCCGGGTTGGCGTGCGCGCGGAAACCGCCATCGAGGTACTGGATGGCCTGAAGGGCGGCGAATCCGTCATCGTCAGGCGCATCCGGCCGCTCGCCGACGGCGACCGCGTGCGCGTGACGGCAGGCAACGGCGGGGACGGCAAGTGATCAACCTTGCCGCGCGCGACATCGGCCATCACCTCGGCCGCTTCGTGTTCACCGGCGTCGGGCTTGGCCTGCTGATCGGCGTCACCCTGACCATGGCCGGCGTCTTTCGCGGCATGGTGGCCGACGGCAGGGCGGTGATCGCCGCCTCGGGCGCCGACCTGTGGGTGGTGCAGAAGGACACGCTCGGCCCCTGGGCCGAGCCCTCGTCGATCCGCGACGATCTCTATCGCAGCCTGGCCGGCTTGCCCGGCGTGGCCGAGGCCACCAATGTCGCCTACCTGACCATGCAGGTTGAGGTGAAGGGCAAGGATGTGCGCGTCATGCTCGCCGGCATCGAGCCCGGCGCCCTGGGTGAGCCGGCCCAGGTGATTGCCGGCCGCCCCTTGCTGCGCAGCCATTACGAGGCCGTGGCCGACGAGAAGGCCGGCCTGGCGCTCGGCGACACCCTGCGCATCCGCCGCCATGACTACACGGTCGTGGGCCTGGCGCGGCGCGCCACTTCGTCCTCGGGCGATCCGATGATCTACATCCCGCTCAAGGATGCGCAGGAGGTGCAGTTCCTCAAGGACAACGACAGCCTGGTGGCCGAGCGTGCGCGCACGGCGGCCAACCCCGCGCTGAACCGCCCCGGCGTGCCGGGACTGCTCGATGCCGTGCTGGCCAGCCAGACGACCAGCCACAACGTCAATGCGGTGCTGCTGCGTGTCACGCCAGGCTACCCGCCGGACGAGGTGAAGGCCGAAGTCGGACGCTGGAAGCACCTGACAGCCTGGACGCGCGCCGACATGGAGGACATCCTCGTCGCCAGGCTGATCGCCACCTCCTCGAAACAGATCGGCATGTTCCTGGTCATCCTCGCCGTGGTCAGCGCCGCCATCGTCGCCTTCATCATCTACACCATGACGCTCAACAAGCAGCGCGAAATCGCCGTGCTCAAGCTGATCGGCACGCAAGACCGCAGCATCGCGGCGATGATCCTGCAACAGGCCCTGGCCCTGGGCCTCATCGGCTATGCCGTCGGCCAGATATCCGCCATCCTGTGGGCGCCGTTCTTCCCCAAGCATGTCTTGCTGGATCCCGGTGATGCCGCGCTGGGCTTTGTCGGCACACTGGTCGTTTGCGCGCTGGCCAGCATCCTGGCGATTCGCGCCGCGCTGCGCGTCGATCCGGCCGACGCCATCGGGGGCTGAGATGACGACAGACAAGGACATCGCCATCCGCCTCACCGGGCTGACCAAGACCTATGGCAGCGGCAGCACGGCGGTTCAGGCCCTGCGCGGGGTGGACATGAGCATCCGCCGCGGCGAGGTGGTGGGGCTGGTCGGCCCCAGCGGCTCGGGCAAGAGCACCCTGCTCAAGTGCCTCGGCGCGGTGATCGAGCCCAGCTCGGGCCACATCGAACTCGGCGGCGAGGCCATCTTCGACGACCGGGCCGGCGGCTGGCAGATCGACGACTTGCGCGCGCTGCGGCGCGACCGCATCGGCTTCATCTTCCAGGCACCCTACCTGATCCCCTTCCTCGACGTCACCGACAACGTGGCGCTGCTGCCGATGCTGGCCGGGATGTCCAATGACGAGGCGCGCACTCGCGCCCGCGAGCTGATCGAGGCGCTCGATGTCGGTCACCGCATCGGGGTGCGTGTTTCGATGCTTTCCGGCGGCGAGCAGCAGCGCGTGGCCATCGCCCGTTCACTGGTCAACCATCCGCCGGTGATCCTCGCCGACGAGCCGACGGCGCCGCTCGACTCGACGCGCGCCCTGGCGGTGGTGCGCATCCTCAACGAGATGGCACAGCGCTACGGCGCGGCGATCATCGTCGTCACCCATGATGAGAAGATCATCCCGACCTTCAAGCGCATCTATCACATACGCGACGGGCGCACGGAAGAAGAAGCCGGCGAGGGGAGGGAGATCGCATGAGGCCGATTCGCGGGGCTGCCGTGGCGCGGGCCGGCCAGGGACGAGCCGCGCGCGCTCGACGCGTTCCCGGAACGGCCGCGCGGCTGGGTAAGATGCACCCATGAGCCCGCCCTCCGAACACCTGCTGGTGGTCGACGACGACCGCGAGATTCGCCACCTGCTGAGCGAATACCTCAGCCAGGCGGGCTTTCGCGTCACCGCGGTGGGCGACGGCAAGGCCATGCGGCGCGCCCTGGAGGCACATCGCATCGACCTCGTGGTGCTCGACCTGATGCTGCCCGACGAGGACGGGCTGGCGCTGTGCCGCGAATTGCGCGGGCGCTCGAACAGCCTGCCGGTGCTGATGCTGACTGCGCGCGGCGACGAGGTGGACCGCATCGTCGGCCTGGAAATGGGCGCCGACGACTACCTCGCCAAGCCTTTCAATCCGCGCGAACTGCTGGCGCGCATCAAGACCATCCTGCGCCGCGCCCAGGCCCTGCCGACCAACCTCGAACCCGCCGACGCACGGGCCTTCCGCTTCGCAGGCTGGACGCTGGATGTCGCCACGCGCAACGTGGCCGCGCCGGACGGCCTGGTGGTGCCGCTTTCCGGTGCCGAATACCGCCTGCTGCGCGTCTTCCTCGACCACCCGCAGCGCGTCTTGCCGCGCGACCAGTTGCTGGAGCTTGCCAACAAGCGCGAAGCCATCCTCTTCGATCGCAGCATCGACGTGCTGGTCGGCCGCCTGCGCAAGCGGCTGCGCGACGACGGCAAGGAGCCGGTGCTGATCAAGACCGTGCGCGGCGAGGGCTACGTGCTGGCGGCCGGCGTGGAAGCCGAGCGGTGAGCTTGCTGCCGCGCAGCCTGTTCGGCCGCCTGGCGCTGCTCATGGCGGGCGGGCTGGTGCTGACGCAACTGATCGGCGCCACGCTGCACCTGACTGAAAGGCAGCGAACGCTGGGTGCGGTCGTCAGCCAGGAGTTCGCCCAGCGCGTTGCCGCCGTGCACCGCGCCATCGACAGTCAGCCGGCGGGCGAGCGGGCGGCACTGGCCGAGCGCCTGAGCACGCCGCGCCAGCATTTTTCCGTCGCCGCCGCGGCCCCGGCAGGCCGTGACGTGGCCGCCGCGAATTCCGATTTCATGGCGCGCCTGACCGAGGCGCTGGGCCCGCGCACGGCGATCCGGCCGGTCGTGCTGCCCGACCTTGGCACCTTCGTCTTCGACATCCACGTGGAGCTTGGTTCCGGCGGCTGGCTGCGGGTGGAAGGGCGCGCGCCGGCCGAGATCTTTGCCTGGCCGGCGCACCTGTTGCGCAACCTGGCGCTGATGCTGACGGTGGTGATCGTCCTGATCTGGATGGTGGCGCGCATGACGGTGCGCCCGCTGACTCGCCTGGCGCAGGCGGCGCGCGGCCTCGGCGAAAACCTGCGCCAGCCGCCGCTGCCCGAGGACGGCCCGAGCGAGGTGCGCGAGGCGGCGCAGGCCTTCAATGCCATGCAGGATCGCATCCGTCATGGCATCGAGGAACGCGAGCGCTTCCTTGCCGCCGTGTCGCACGACCTGAAGACCCCGGTTACCCGCATGCGCCTGCGCAGCGAGCTGCTGACCGATGCCAACCTGCGCGAGCGCACGCTGCGCGACCTCGACGAAATGCAGCAGATGCTGGGTGGCGCGCTCGACTTCCTGCGCGGCAAGGCCGCCGACGAGGCGCAGCGCCCGATCGACATGCTGGCCCTGCTGGAAAGCCTGGTCGACGACCAGGCCGAACTCGGGCGCGACATCCGCCTGGTCGCGTGCGCCGATGCCGTGCGCTTTGTCGGCCGGCCGCAGGCCCTGCGCCGCGCCATCGGCAACCTGGTCGAGAACGCGCTGAAGTACGGCCGGCGCGCGACGCTCGCGCTCGATGACAATGGCAAGGCGCTGCGCATCGTGGTCGAGGACGAGGGGCCGGGAATTCCCGAGGCCGAGCTGGAACGGGTGTTCGAGCCCTTCCATCGCGTCGACAGCTCGCGCAACCGCGAGACCGGCGGAGTCGGCCTGGGGCTCGCCATCGTGCGCCAGATTGCCCTCGACCACGGCGGCGAGGTGACGTTGGCCAACCGCGCCGGCGGCGGCCTGCGCGCGGAGCTGCGCCTGCCGCGGCGGGAGGCGTAAGAGTCGGCGCTGGCGATACGGCGCCGACCCCGCCGCCGGTCAATCCTCCCGGTCCGGCAGCTTGAATTCGCGGAAGCGGCGGCGGCCGAGGCGCTCCGTCACCATGTAATGCAGCACCAGCAACAGGCCGATGGCCAATAGTGCCGTGCCGGTGATCGTCAGCAGCGGCGGCAGGCCGGTGAACAGGGCCAGGATCCAGAGCGCCAGGCCGGGCGCCATGCGTTTGGCCCACAGCCAGTCGTTGATGACGGCGGCGTGCTCCCGCAACAGGATGGCGGCGCCGCAGCAGGGGCAGACCTCGTGGGCGCTCAGCCGATCGAAACTGCCGGCGCCTTCAATGTCGACGGTCTTGACGAAGCGAAAGCGCAGCGATGCGCGGCAATGTGGGCAGCGGTGGTCTTCGAGCAGGAAGGAGAGCAGGTCCATGGCCGGACTCAGGCAGGCATCGCGGCGGGCATGGTCTCGGGCGCTTGCCGATACAGGGCGGCGAGGGTGGTCGGTTCGACCTGGGCGACGGGCAGATCGAAATCAATGCGGCCGGCCTTGATCGCGATCACGCGGTCTGCCAGCAGCGGCAGCAGCGCCGGATTGTGCAACACAGTCACCAGGGTGGCGCCGCGCGCCGCGCCGGCGAGCAGGGCGCAGACTTCGGCTGCGGCCCGCGGGTCGAGTGCCGCCGTCGGTTCGTCGGCGAGGATCAGGCGCGGCCGCTGCATCAGCAGGCGGGCAATGGCGACCTTCTGCCGTTCGCCGCCGGACAGCGTGTCGGCTCGCGCATCGGCCAGGGCCGCGAGGCCGACGCGGGCCAGCGCGGCCTCGGCCTCGGCGATGTCCCCGCCGCGATGCCAGCGCAGCCAGCCGCGCCAGCCGGGGCGCCGGGCCAGGGCGCCGATCAGCACGTTGTCCAGCACCGTGAGCCTTTGCACCAGGTGCAGGCCCTGCAACACCTGGCCGACTTCGGCGCGCAGGGTGCGCAACTCGGCGCCGTGCAAGGGCAGGCGGCGGCCCAGTACTTGCACATCGCCTGCGGCGGGTGTGGCGAAGCCGGAGAACAGGCGCAGCAGCGTCGATTTGCCGGCGCCGTTGGCGCCGACGATGGCGACGCGCTCGCCGGCCGCGATGCGCAACCGTTCCACGGCCAGCACCGTGCGCCCGCCGGCCATGCAGGCCAGGTCGCGCAGCTCGATCGCCGTGTCGCCGGCGCCGACTTTCAGCCTGTCGCCGCTCACAGCAAGGCCCCGCGTATGCGCCGCGACAGCGCGTCGAAGGCCGACACCAGCAGCACCACCACGATCAGCAGCGTGGCCAGGCGGCCCCACTGGAACAGCGCCGTGGCCTCGGTGATCAACAGGCCCAGGCCGCCGGCGCCGATGAGGCCCAGCACCGTCGAATCGCGGATGTTGTATTCCCAGACGTAAAGATGATGCGAGACGAACTGCGGCAGCACCGCCGGCCACACGGCGTTGAAGAAGACCTGCGCCGGCCCGGCGCCGACCGCGCGCACCGCGTCCACCGCCGCCATGTCCAGGGTCTCGATGGCTTCGGCATACAGCTTGCCGTAGGTGCCCAGCGAATGCAGGGCGATGGCGAGGATGCCCGCGGTCGGGCCGAGGCCGACGATGCCCACCAGCACCAGGCCGAAGACCAGGGTGTGGATGGCGCGGCAGGTGTCGAGCAGCGCCTTGGCCGCCAGCGCCAGCGGGCGCGGGGCGCCGAGGTTGCGCGCCGTCAGCACGCCCAGGGGCAGGGCCAGCAGGGCGCCGAGCAGGGAGCCCAGGGTGCCGATGACGAAGGTGATCCAGGTGGCATGGGCCAGTTGGCGCAGGAACCCGGCCTCGACCACGCGGCGATCCTCGACCCGCAGCAGCGTGCCGTCATCGCCGCGATATTCCAGGCGCGGCTCGCCGAACCAGACATCGAGGAAGCTTGGGCGGGCGAATTCGGCCGCCGTCTTCGCCAGGTTGGCCAGCGGGTTGCGCCCCAGCGACAGCTCGTCGGCGGCCAGCAGGCTGCCGATGGCGACGGCGATCAGCAGGCCATAGGCCAGCACCACCGCGAGGAAGCCCAGGCGCCCGGAATGGCGGCGGCCAGGGGCGGTCGCGCCAAGGCTCACGGCTGGCGTTTCGGCTGCAGCTTGCCGGTGGCCAGCCCGGCGTCGCGGATCGGCTTGTAGAAGCTGTTGTCGCGGCTGACGAAGCCGGTGTAGTGGGCCGGCAGCAGGGCGGGTTGCGCCGGCAGCGCCGCGCCGACGCCCGCCAGCGCCTGTTGCAGCCGGGCGACCAAGGCCGTGTCGCGGTGCAATGCGGCGGATACCGCGAAGGCATCGTTCGGCAAGGGCGCCGACTGCCAGATCACCACCGAGCGTTCGGCCTTGATCAGCCCCTGCTCGATCATCGCGTTGCGGTTGCGGTTGTAGTCGGCGCCGGCATCCAGCGCGCCTTGCGTCACCTGGGTCTCGATCGCCTGGTGCCGGGTGTGCAGCACGCGCGAGAAATGCTTTTCCGGATCGATGCCCTGGGTCATGAAGTAGTGCAGCGGGATCAGGTAACCCGAGGTCGAGCCCTTGTCGCCGAATGCGAAGCTGCGTCCCTTGAGGTCGGCCGGCGAGCGGATGCCGGAATCGGGATGGGTGATCATGATGGCGTAATACTCGGGCTTGCCGTCGTAGAGGATGGTGGACACCACCTGTGCGCCGGCCTCGTTGTTGGCCAGCACGTAACCCCAGGGGCCCATCAGGGCGATGTCGGTTTCTCCGTTGGCCAGCGACTTGGCCAGCCCCTCCCAACTGTCAACGGTGCGCAACTCGACCTTGCGCCCGAGGCGCTGCTCGAGATAGGCCGCCAGCGGCCGGTAGGTGGCGTCGTTCTTGTCCCTGTCCGGCTGGAACAGGCCGACGCCGAACTTCAGCGGCGGCTCGGCCGCGACGGCGATCTGGGTGGCGCAGGCGAACAGCACGGCGGCGAACAGGCGAAGCAGCGTAGTCATGAGGGGCCGATCAGGAAAATGGGGGCGGGAAACACTTGCTGCGTCGCGCGGGAGGCGGAATCCTTACAGCGGATTGCTGCGGCGATCGTCATGGTCGTGCATCAAGACATCGATGCAAGCCGGCACGCGTTCGTCCGTGCTTTGTCTCCGCGGCGGATGGCTGCGCGGCAAGGAAACTACACGAATCCAGTGCGAAGAGGAGCAGCTCATGCGGCGCGACTTCGACCGCCTTTGGCTGCCACAAGTCATTTCTCCGCCGTATCCGGATCGAAGACCGCGTCGATGTCGCGTGAAGAGTGCAACACGCGGATGATATCGATGCCATCGGCAAGCGGCGCGTAGAAAATGACATATCGGCCGAACGGCATGCTGCGAATGCCGGGTGACAATTCGTCGCGAGCTCGCCCCATCATGGGCTGCCCGGATAACAAACGCAGCTTGCCGTCAAGGCGATCAATCCAGGCATCCGCCTGCATAGCGCTATCCTCGGCGATGTAATCCAAAATTTCGGCAATGTCGGCGCCGGCAAGGGGCCGCCGCAGGATGCGCGCCATGCTATGGCTTGGTCTTGCCGGCCGTCGTTTGGCGCTTGGCGCGTCCCGCCTGTTTGACGCTCGTGGCGTCCCATGCCATTGCCGCGCCACTGTCGAGGCCAGCTCGGACGTCCCGGCGCAACTGGTCCAGTTTCGCCGCGCGCAAATGATCCTGCTCATCCATCAGGCGCAAAGCCTCCCGCACGACTTCGCTGGCCGAGGTGTAAAGCCCTGAATTGACTTTCTGTCGCACCAATTCTTCAAGATGCGGAGTGAGATTGACGTTCATGCCCATACTCGAACCCTCCAAGCGCCAGCCGCCGGTAGGTGGCGGTTACTTTCAATGCTATCAGAGAATGTCAATGATTGACATATTTGCTGTGCACTCTCGTAGCCTGGGTTGATCTGTCATGCGAGACGGTATCCCCATCGGCGAGAGTGCCGCCTTGCCCACAAGGAGAATGCGCCTGCTGAACTTTGTGGCGAACCAGGTATGTCTCTGGCCTACATGGATAGCCTTTGCGACCGCTGCAAAAATCACCCGACGGCAAGAGAGGCTCGCGCCGCTGCTGCGGATGGCGGAACGACGCATCTGCACCGATTGGTGCATTGGCGGCCCAAGGCTGGACTCGCGGGCGGGCGGCGCGGAGAATCCGCCCATGGACATCCTTGCCCACGGCTTATGGGCCGGACTCGGCCTGCGCTGGCTGGCGCGCAAGCGGCCGGCGGCGGCGCGACCGGGGATCGTGGCCGCCACGGTGGCCGCCGCGGTCTTGCCGGACCTCGCGCATCTGCTGCCGGTCATTGCCTGGGCGATGTTCGATGGCGGTTCGGCGGCGGAGGTCTGGCGCTATGCCTTTGCCGTTCCCGGCACCGAGCCCGACCTGCCGGCCTGGGCGGCGGCGTGGTCGCACCATGTGCATTGCGCGCTGCACAGCGCGCCGGTGGCGGGCGCGGCGACGCTGCTGCTGTGGCGCTGGCGCGCGTTGCCGGGGTTGGTGCTGGCGGGCTGGTGGTCGCATATCGTGATCGACGTGTTTACCCATTCCGCCGAGTATTACGCGGTGCCGGTGCTGTATCCGCTGAGCTACCAGGGCTTTGACGGCCTGGCCTGGAATACGCCCTGGTTCCTTGGCCTGAACTACCTGACGCTGGCGATCTGCGCGATGGTCCTGCGCCGACCGCCAGCCGCCACGCCTCCGGCGCCGTCGGGCTGCAAGGAACTTGATTAATATCAAGCAAAAGGTGGTCGCCGAAGCCTAGATTCCTCCGATTCAAGAACTTGTTTGCTGCTTCGTGCCACCGGGCGATGGAAGGCTCGCTTCGTGATTCGGCCCAGCGGACAGCCCCCCGCCGTGTTTCCACACCCCAAACATTCGTCGCTTGGCATTCTGCGGATCGACCAGGAGCATCTGGCCCTGCTGCGGACGCTGGATGGCCTGATTTCACGGCCGGATATTCAGCCGCATTCTTCCGAATTCTCGGAGGGCTTCTCCATCCTGACCCGGCAACTGCTGGAGCACTTTGCCAACGAAGAAGCGGCGATGGCCGCCGAGGGCTTGTCCCCGGCGGCGCTGGAGCAGCATGTCTCGGAGCACAAGCAGATCATCGAACAGCTCACCCAACTCAGTTTCGACCTCATGGCGCGCAAACCGATTCCGCGTGAGCACCTGGTCGAGAGCATGCACGACTGGATCGTCGGCCACTTTTCCGCGCACGACCTGGAGCTTGGCCGACAAGGCGATCCGGCCTGAGCGGCGAGGCCGTATGATGTCCCCCCCAATCAGCGGAGCGGGCAGACATGGAATTTGAGGATTTGTCGAAAGAGCAGCGCATCCTGCGGGTACTGCGCAAGGTGCTGGGCGACATCGTCAAGGAAACCGCGCCGCGCCCCGGCGTGCCGCGTGCGCTGAGCGACGACACCGTCGCCCAGATTCGCGACCTGTTCGGCTTGATTGCCGAGCGCGAGGCCGAACTGGCCGAGGAAGGCGGGCTGGCCCGAAACGAGCGGCCGCGATTCGCCGACGCGCCAAAGGCCGCCCACGCGATGAAGGTTCACCGGCCGCCGAAGAAGCCGAGCTGATCGCTCAGGCGTTCGCCGTCGGGCGGAAATCGTCCGTCAGTAGACCTGGATCAAATCGCGCAGGCGAGTTCGGGTGACAATCCGCGTTTGTCCAGGGATGCTCGCGGTTCGCGCGGTGCCCTGCCATTCCGCGATCGTGTATCCGTGAGCCCCCCCACACAACGCCTCGCTCCGAGTAGCGCCTTTCTGCCGCGTCTGATCCTGCTTGCCGTGACCATCAACCTGGTGGCGGTGGCGATCGCGTTCCTGAGCCTGTATCACAGCCGCGAACAGACCGTTGAACAAGTGCGCCTGACCACGGCGAATCTGGCGGCCCTGGCGGAAAACAATCTTTCCGAATCCGCGCGACGCATCGACCTGGCCCTGATCGCCATCGTTGACCGCATGGAACACCAGTTGGCCCAGGGGCGGCTGACCGACGCCGTGGTCGGCGAGGTGCTCGCCACCTATCTCGCGCGCCTGCCGGAAGTCGATGCCTTTCGCGCCGGCCTGAGCGACGGCGTGGTGCGCTGGGGCAAGGGCGTCGATCCCGCAAAAACCGCCAGCTACGCCGACCGGGCGTTTTTCGCCGCGCACCGCGCCGATCCGGGACAACGCCTGATCGTCACCGAGCCGATCGTCGGCCGGGTGTCGAAGAAATGGGTGGTGGCCTTTACCCGTTCCTACCGCAAGCCGGACGGCAGCTTTGGCGGGGTGGTCTTGGCGGCGGTCCCGGTCGATTTCTTCACCCGCATGCTCGGCGAAATGAAGCTGGGTCCCAACGGATCGGCGGTGATCCGCCACTTCGACCGCAGCTTGCTGACCCGCCACCCGCCGGTCGATGGGCCAGGCGGCGCCATTGGCGACAAAACCGTGTCCGCCACCTTTGCCGGGCTGCTTGCCAGCGGCGTGGAGCGGGCGAACTTTCACGTCGCCCGCGCGCCCGATGGCGTCGAGCGGTCCTATGCCTTTCAGCGCGTCGGTGGCCTGCCTTATGTGCTCAACGTTGGCATGGCGCCTCGGGACTATCTTGACCCCTGGCATGACGAGGTAGCTGCCACGCTCGGCCTGTTGTCGGTGCTGATGCTGGTCAGCCTCGTCGGCGCCACCCTGGTCAATCGTGCCTGGAAGGACAGGTTGGCGGCGGCCGAGGCGCAGGTCGAAAGTGAGTCGCTCTACCGCCGTTATATCGAGACGGCTCCGGAGGGAATCTTCATTGCCGATCCGGCGGGGCGCTATGTCGACGTGAACCCTGCGGGCTGCGCCCTGGTCGGTTACAGCCGCGACGAGCTGCTACGCATGACGATTCGTGATTTGGCTCCAGTGGGCACGGTGGGCGAACACGACGCGCTCTACGAGGATATCAAGGGAGCGAAGATCGAGGATATCGAGTTCAAGCTGCGCCACAAGGATGACCGGCTGATCGACGTGACCCTGCGCACCGTGGTCCAGCCCGACGGCAATGTCATGGGTTTTTGCACCGACATCACGGCCCGCAAACAGGCCGAGGCTGTGCTGGCGAACCACCGCGCCGAGCTTGAAAACCTTGTCAGCCAGCGTACCGCCGACCTGAGCGCGGCCAACCGCAAGCTTCGCGATACCGAATTCGCCATGAACAGCGTGGGCATCGGCATCCACTGGGTGGATCTCGAAACCGCGCGGTTTCTATATGTCAATCGCCATGCCGCGGAGATGCTCGGTTACGAGGTGGAGGAAATGCTGCAGCTCTCGGTTCCCGATATCGACCCCGGCTTTCGGCCCGAGGATTTCGTGCGTATCCGCGAGGACATGAAGGTGCACGGCCATGCGCGGTTCGAATCCACCGAGAGAGCCAGGGATGGCAGCCTCCTGCCCGTCGAAGTCACCGGCTTCTACCACGCGGGCGACCAGGATTCGCCGCCGAAACTGATCGTCTTCGTCACCGACATCACCCGGCGCAAGGAGGCCGAGGCCCAGCTCCAGCAGGCCAAGGAGGCAGCGGAGGCGGCAAACCTGGCGAAAAGTGCTTTCCTGGCCAACATGAGCCACGAGATACGCACGCCGATGAATGCCATCATCGGCATGAGCCACCTGCTGCGGCGTTCGTCGCTGACGGAGCAGCAGATCGACCGGCTGAACAAGATCGAAACCGCCGGCAACCATCTGCTGGAAATCATCAACGCGATTCTCGACCTGTCGAAGATCGAGGCCGGCAAATTCGCGCTGGACGAGGCGGAGGTCGATCCGGAAGCGCTGATGCGGAACGTGGCGACCATGCTGCAGGAAAGGGCCGAGGCAAAGAACCTGCGTCTGCTGCTCGAACCGGGGACTGCGACGGGGCCGCTCAGGGGTGATCCGACCCGGTTGCAGCAGGCACTGCTCAACTACGCCACCAATGCCGTGAAGTTTACCGAACGGGGCCGCGTGGTGCTGCGCTGCGCGATTGAAAGCGAACACGCCGACGATGTCATGCTGCGCTTCGAGGTCGAGGACACGGGCATAGGCGTGGCGGCGGAGGCGATGCCGCGCCTGTTTGGCAGCTTCGAGCAGGCCGACAATTCGACGACGCGAAAATACGGTGGCACCGGCCTCGGCCTGGCGATCACGCGCAAGCTGGCGGAACTGATGGGCGGCGGCGTGGGCGTCGACAGCCGGCCCGGCGAGGGCAGCCGCTTCTGGTTCACGGCGCGACTGAAGCGGGGCAGCGCACCGCGTCGCGATGCGCCGGCGGCGGCGTCGCCCGAGGAAAATCGCCGTCGCCTGAGCGCCGACTTTGCCGGTCGGCGCCTGCTGCTCGCCGAAGACGAGCCGGTGAATCGCGAAATATCGCTGATCCTGCTGAATGACGTCGGCTTGCAAGTCGACTGCGCCGAGGACGGCGCGGTCGCCGTGGCGCTGGCGACGGACACGTGCTACGACCTGATCCTGATGGACATGCAGATGCCGAACGTAGACGGCCTGGAGGCGACCCGGCGCATCCGCCGCATGTATGACGGCAGTTGCTGCCCCATCATCGCCATGACCGCGAATGCCTTCGACGATGACCGCCATGCGTGCATCGCGGCGGGCATGAAGGATTTCCTCTCCAAGCCGGTCGATCCCGACCAGCTCTACGCCACCTTGCTGCGCTGGCTGCCGGACTGACGCCGCCGCTCAGGCGCCCTTCAGCACCTTGCCCGTGCCGTCGCGCACGGTCACCGCGACGGGAAAGCCGTCGCGCACGCTCTGGGTAACGACGCAAAAGTCTTCAAATTGATCGAGCACGCGGTCGAGGTGCTCCATCGATTCGGCGGGCGAGTCCACCTGGATCACGACATCGACGCCGCCGACGCGCAGGCGCTTGTCGGCGTTGCGCTCCATGCGTGCCGTCACCGCGGTGGTGATCTGGCCCGGGTTGTTTTTGAATTTGCGCAGGGCGAACAGCAGGCTGGCCGAAAGGCAGTTCGCCACGCTGGCGGCGAGCAGCCGCGAGGGATTGGGCCCGGCGTCCTTGCCCAGCGGCGGTGGCTCGTCGGCCAACAGCGGCGGGAGGTCCTTGTCGAAACGGATCAGGAAGGCGAAGTCGTCCTGCTGTTCGAGGGTGAAAGAGAATTGCTGGGTATCGCTCATGTGGATTTCCTTTCAGCTTGCCGAGTCGCCGTTTCACCGGCGCCGACTTTCAGACAACAAGGGTAATCGGTTCGATCGCCGCGCCCTGTTCCAGCACGCGGCCGATGCGCGCGGCATGCTGGTAGCCGGCGGCGCGCAGGGCGGCGAGGCAGTCATCGGCGCGCTCGGCGGGCACGCTCGCCAGCAGGCCGCCGGCGGTCTGCGGGTCGAAGATCAGCGGGTAGGCGGGATGGGCGATCGCCTCCTCCTGATTGCGCACGGCGCGACGCAGGCGCAGGTTGGCCGGCTGCAGCGAGCTGACCACCCCGGCGGCGACGCAGTCGGCGGCGCCGTCGAGCAGCGGCAGGGCATTCAGGTCGAGCTCGGCGTCGACGCCCGAGGGTTTGGTCATCTCGACCAGGTGGCCGAGCAGGCCGAAGCCGGTGAGGTCGGTGCAGGCGCCGGCCCCGTGGGCGATGAGGATGGGCATCGCCGCGCGGTTCGAAACCTGCATCGAGTCGAGCGCGGCATCTATCCAGCGGCCGCGCGCCTTGAGCCGCGCGTGTGCGGCGAACAGCGTGCCGGTGCCGATCGGCTTGGTCAGGAGCAAGGCGTCGCCGGGCCGCAGCGCGCCCTTGGTGAGGATGCCGGCGAGCGACTCATCGATAAGGCCGTTGATGGCGAAGCCCAGCGCCAGTTCGGCGCCCTCCCCGGTGTGGCCGCCAACCAGGGCGCAGCCGGCCTCGTTGAGCACCGAGACGGCACCGGCCATCATGTGCCGCAGCGTGTCCTCGACCTTGGCCTCCAGCCCCGGCGGCACGGTGGCAATCGCCGTGGCCGACTGCGCCTCGGCGCCCATGGCGAAGATGTCGCCCAGCGCATGGTTGGCGGCGATCCGGCCGAAGACCCAGGGGTCGTCGATGAAGGCGCGGAAGAAGTCCACGGTGTGCACCATGGCCTTGCCCGGCGGCACGCGCATGACTGCGGCATCGTCTGGGGCATGCAGGCCGATCAGCACGTCGTCGCGTGCGATCGGCTGCAGCCCGGCCAGCGCGCGCGACAGCACCGAGGCGCCGACCTTGGCGCCGCAGCCGCCGCAGCGCATGGCGATGGCGGAGACGGCCTGGGCCTCCTCGGCGGGGGCCAGCGGCACGGCGTCGTTGTCGGCCGGCTTGGCATCGAGCATCGGCGACAAATCGCAGAACTTGCGCATGAAGCGGCGATCGATCCAGTCCTTCCAGCGCCAGATCCAGTCGCCGCGCGCGTAGAACCCGCCGCGCGAAGCCACCGCGTGCTTGTCGCCGGTGCTGATCAGGGCCAGCCAGCGCGACTGCGGGCGGTAGCGGCGGGGCTCTTCACGGGTGATGATGCTGCGCAGGTTCTCGGCCAGCGGCGGGCCCATGCGCACGGCGAAGACGCCGGCCTTTTCCAGCGGATGGCCGGTCATCGCGGCGCAGTCGCCGGCGGCGAAGATCTGCGGGTCGGTTTCGCTTTGCAGCGTCTCGGTGACGCGGATGAATCCGGCATCGTCGAGCGCCAGGCCGGTATCCCGGAGCCAGGCCGCGCCGCCGGCCTGGGTGACCCAGACGATCTCGTCCGCATCGAGCGTCGTGCCGTCGCGCGCCCGCAGGCGGCCGGCCGCGACCTCGGTGACCTCGGCGTTGCAGCGCACGCTGACGCCGCGTGTGGCGAGCACGGTTTCAAAGGCGCGGCGCACGGCCGCATTGTGTGTCGGCAGGATTGCGGGCTCGGCCGAAAACAGGTGGAAGCGCAGTTCGTCGGGGTCGCGCCCCAGCGCCGTGAGTTCCCGGCGCAGGCGGTGTTGCATGGCCAGGGTCAGTTCCACGCCGGCCGCCCCGGCGCCGACCACGGCGATGGTGGTGGCGCCGGCATGGGCGCGCACGCGCTCGAACAGCGCCAGCCAGCGTTCGTTGAAGCGGCGGATCGGCTTCACCGGCACCGCGTGTTCGGCGGCGCCGGGCACCTGACCGAGTTGCGGTGTCGAGCCGATGTTGATCGAGACGGCGTCGTAGCTGACCGGCGGGTGGTTGCGGCAGAGCACCTGGCGCTCGGCGCGGTCGATGCCGATGACTTCGTCGCGGTAATAGCGGGCGCCGGCGAATTCGGCCAGGCGGCGCAAGTCGATATGCACCTCGTCGAAACTGTAATGGCCGGCGATGTAGCCGGGCAGCATGCCGGAGTAGGGCGTGTCGGTGTCGGTGCAGATCAGCGTCAGGCGCACGCCGGGGAGCGGACGCATGGCGAACAGGCGCAGCACGACCACATGGCTGTGGCCGCCGCCGATCAGGACGATGTCACGCAATATGGGGTTGGCGGCTTGCATCAGCGAGGCAACAGCAGGTCGCGCACGAGCTTGCGTAGCGCGGCGCTTTCTGCTTCGGGGGCGAACAATGGCGCGCGCTTTGCGCATTGGGCTTGCAGCGTATTCAGCAGATCGTCGCCGTCCGGTGAGCGCGAGCGCGCTGCGTCCCTCCGGGAACTCTCCTGGCAGCGCAGGACCAGCGCCGCCAGCGCATCGGCGTCGCCCCAGGGAAAGTAGCCCGCGTAGTCCGCGCCCAGCATGCCGATGTTGCCATCGATGGCGGAGGCCAGCACGGGGGTGCCGCAGGCCACCGCTTCCATGATGACATGGGCGCCGCCTTCCATGCGGCTGCAGTGGATCAGCAGGTGGGCGCGCTGGATGCGGCGCCGGGTTTCGGCGTGCGGCAGGCCGCCCAGCCAGCGGTAGTTGGGCGCGGCAGCCATGGTGGCGCGCGCCGCCTCGCCCAGCGCCGGGTCCAGCGCCTCGCCGATGTGGTCGATGTCGATGTCCTGGTGCCCCGCCAGCAGGCGCGCGGCGGCGAACAGGGTCTCCGGGGACTTCTCTTCACGCAGGTGGCCGACCATCACCGCGCGCAGGCGTCGCGCGGGCTTGGCCAGCGTCTTGCGCGGCGTGGTCGATTGATAGATCACGCGGCACTTGGCGCGCAGCCCGGCGTCGAGCGCGGCCGGCCCCGCCTCCTGCAGTACCACGAGCGTGCGCGCCAGTTGCAGCGAGCGCTGTGCCGACGCATCGACGGCGATGTCGCGGTAGAGGTCGGTGCCGGTGAGCACCACGGCGAGGCCGCGTTCTGGATGCCTGGCGGCCCAGGCGGCAATGGAATCCGCCGAGCGCCGCGCGTGCAGGGCGATCATCGCCGCATCGTCGCAGGCAAGGGCAGACGGCCACTGCCTGACGATGCGCACGGCGTAGCGGTCCCGGAGGTGGCGCTGCCAGCGTTGCGCCGTCTGCCAGTTGCCGTTGTTGGCGTCGCGCAGGGCCGGCGTGACGATCACCAGTTGCGGCATACTGCGCGCTTCAGCCATGGTGTCCGATCCGAACATGAATTCCGAAGCGGCAAGTATCGCGCGCGGCGGCGGCCGTGAGGCGCTCGCGCTTGCCTTGCGCGACAGCCGCGCCAGGACCCTGATCCTGCTCGACGCCTACGTTGCGGCCCTGGGCGAGGCCCTGGTCGTGCCCTATTCCGTGCAGCTCAACCCGCCGCTGTGGGAAACCGGCCATGTCGCGTGGTTCCAGGACTACTGGATCGCCCGCAGCCGGCAGCGTGATCTCGGCATCGCCTGCGATCCCGACCATGAGCGGCCTGCCGGGCGCCTGCCGCAAGCGGATGCGCTTTACAACTCGAGCCGTGTTGCCCACGCCACGCGCTGGGCGCTGCCGCTGCCCGGCCTTGCCGCGACCCACGACTACCTCGGCGCGAGCCTGGACGAGACCCTGGCCCTGTTGGCCGACGCCGACGAAACCGACGATGCGCTCTACTTCTACCGCTTGTCCCTGTTTCACGAGGACATGCATTCCGAGGCGGCAATCTACATGGCGCAGGCGCTGGACATCGCGCTGCCTGCCGGCTTGATGCCGGCACCGTCGGCGGCGCGGCCGAACCGCACCTTGCACATCGCGGCGCAGCCCTGGACCCTCGGCTACGTCGGCCCCGGCTTTGCGTTCGACAACGAGCTGCAGGCCCATGAGGTCAGCGTCGGCAATTTCGAGATCGACAGCGAAGCGGTAAGCTGGGCGCGCTACCTGCCTTGCCTGGAAGCCACCGGCGCCGCGCCGCCGCGCTACCTGCGCAAAGCCGGCGGAGGCTGGCAGTACCGCGCGCTCGGCGAGTGGCTGGCGCTCGATCTCGATGCGCCGGCAACGCACCTGAGCTGGTTCGAGGCCGAGGCCTGGTGCCGCTGGGCCGGGCGTCGCCTGCCGGGCGAAGCCGAATGGGAGCTGGCGGCCTGCACCGAAGCGGATTTCCGCTGGGGCCAGGTCTGGGAATGGACCGCCAGCCATTTCCTGCCCTATCCGGGCTTCGCCGCCCATCCCTACCGCGATTACTCCGCGCCCTGGTTTGGCGAGCGTTACGTGCTGCGCGGTGCCAGCCGTGCCACCTCGTCGCGCATGACGCATCCGCGCTATCGCAACTACTTCACGCCCGAGCGCAACGACATCCACATGGGATTTCGCAGTTGCGCGATTTAAGAAGTCGGCGCTGGTAGTGCGGCGTTTTCTCACGGTGCGGCAAACCCGAGGAACACGGCGAACCATCCGTTCTCGTCGGTCCAGTGACGCAGGCGTGAAAAGCCGGCCTGTTGCAGCAGGGCGGCGAAGTCATCGAGCTGCCATTTGCAGGAATTCTCGGTGTGCATGCGCTCGCCGGCGGCGAAGCGGCGTTCGCCGCCGGGCCAGCGCACCGTGGCGTCGCGCAGCGCTTCGAGGTGCATCTCGATGCGTGATTCGGCGCCATTGAAGAAGGCGACATGGCGCCAGTCGGCGATGTCGAAATCGGTGCCGGCGAGCCGGTTGAGGTGCAGCAGCATGTTGCGGTTGAAGGCGGCAGTGACTCCCAGCGGGTCGTCGTAGGCGGGTTCCAGGATGCCCACCGGCTTGACCAGGTCGACGCCGATCAGCAGCGCACCGCCCAGGCTCGCCGCCTGCGCCTGGCGCAGGAAGGTCAGGGCCTCGGCGGGGGTGAAGTTGCCGATGCTGGAGCCGGGGTAGAACAGGCAGCGCGGGCCGTCGCCGATCTCGGTGGGCAGCGCCAGGGACGCCGAGAAATCGAGGCCGACGCCGAGCATGTCCATTTCCGGATGCTCGCGCTGCAGACAGGCCAGCGAATCGCGCAGGTAGTTCACCGAGATGTCGACGGCGACATAGCGTTGGACGCGGAAGGTCTCGAACAGGCGCGCGGCCTTTTCGCAATTGCCGGCGCCGAGGTCGACCAGGGTGGACACGGGGCCGATGGCGCGCGCCATGTCATTCATTTCGCGGCGGAAGATGGCGGCTTCGGTGCGCGTCGGGTAGTACTCGGGCAGCTCGGTGATGGCCGAGAACAGGCGCGAGCCCAGCGCGTCGTAAAGGTACTTTGGGGCGATTGTCGCCGTTGGCGCCATGAGGCCTGCGAGCAGTTCGGCGCGCACCGCCCGCGGGTCCTCGTGGGCGATCTGGATCAGGCGCGGCGATTTCACTTGGCCGCGCCGCCTTTTGCCTTGGCCTCGGCGACGGCCTTGGCCAGCGCTTCGCCGCTCTGGTAGTGCGGCACGCGGAAGATCAGCCGCTTCCAGCGCTGGACGAAGCTGTTGTTGCCGGCGACCTCGTCCTTCCAGTAGGACCCGGCCAGCGCCAGGTTCTTCTTCTCGTCGATCTCGAAGCCGTCCTTGGAGGCCTGGCCGCCGAAGATGTAGAGCTTGCCGTCTATCATCTTCCAGGTGTCGGCATCGCCGCCCCAGGGGATGCCGTAGACTATGCCGTTGGCGCAGTAGCCACCGAACTCGGGCAGGTATTTGGTTGGCTGCTTGTCGAACAGGGCCTTGTTCTCGGCGCTGGCGAAGCGGAAGCTGATGTCCTCGTAGCGGCTGCTGAACTGCGGCAGGCCTTGCTGGAATTTGTTGCTGACGAAGTAGGCGACGACGTCGGCGCCCTTGAGCATCACGCGCGCATCCGTGCCCTCGGCGACGGCATTCACCGGCGTGTATTTGCCGGAAGGGTTCTGCGCCGTCATGGCGCCGCAGCCGGCGAGCAGCAGGGCGGCGAGTGCCAGCAGCAGGGTGAGTGAGGGACGGGGCTTCATCGCGTGGTCTCCAGTGAAAGTCGAGGCAAGTGGGCGGCCGAGTGCGTGGCATCGTGGCCCGTGCAGGGGGAGGGCCAGCCGAGCAGCGCGCTGGCCTGGGTGCAGCGGTCGGCCAGGTCGGCGGCATCGCTGCCGCCAAGGTGCAGGATGCCATGGCGGTAGCTGGACAGCCACTTGAAATCGCGCGCGATCTGCCCCGCGCTCTTGGGAAAGCAGAACAGCATGGCATCGGGAAACCGTCGCGCCAGTTCGTCTTGTCGCGCCGGCGAGGGCATGGGCGGACGCGCCGCGGGGTCGAAGCTGCGATAGACGAAGCTGGCGGCGACTCCCGCCGTCGGCTGCGCGCGCGGCAGCAGCGCCGGGTCGCGACCGTAAGCCAGCTCCAGCGCGACGCGATGCAGGTCGACGCCGTCGACGCGCAGGTAGAGGTCGGAAAACTGCGAAGCCATGCGCGGGTTGAACTCGATCACCGTCAGCCGGTCGTGGTCGGCGTCGTAAAAGAACTCCATGTTGAACAGGCCATGGTCGAAGCCGATGGCGGCGAGGAAGTCCCGCGCCACCTGGATCGCCTTCGCCCGCGCGGCATCGGGCAGGCCGCAGGGATAGACAAAGCGGCGGAAGCATTGCGTGCCGGGATACATCTCGGAATGGACGATGCCCAGCGGCCGCAACTCGCCCTTGAAAAAATAGCCGTCGAGGTTGTATTGCAGGCCGTGTGCGGGTTGTTCGAGCAGCATGCGGTGGGCGCTGCCGGCCTCGGTCAGGCGCTGTTGCGCGATGCGCTCGAAGGGTTCGACGAGATGGCGGATGACCCACAGTTCCCAGGCGCCGAAACGGACCAGGGCGTCAAGTTCAGCGCGGTTGCGCACTGTGCGGGCCAGCACCGAGAAGGCCGCTTTTACCGGCTTGACGAAGACCGGATAGGCGATGTCGTCGGGCACCGGCTCGCCGTAGCGCGAGGCCATCAGCTCAAAGCCGGTGTTGGCCTCGGGCGCCACTTGTTGCAGTACGCGGCGCGCATGCAGCTTGTGCTGGCAGGCGAGAACGGCATTCACGGCGGTGCCTGGCCAGCCCAGGCGTTCGGCCAGCAGGGCGGCGGCCAGGGCGCCGAACTGCTCGTGGTTGGACGTCACCGCCTGCCAGCCGGCGCGCGGCGCGCGGCGGGCAAGGCGGTCGACGAAACGCGTCAGGTCGAAGCCGGGCAGGCGTGCGTTGCTGGGGAAACTGAATAGGTCGAATCCGGCGTGGTCGTGGGGAAACTCGGACTGCCAGCGGCCGAAGCCGAGCCGGTCCCAGTCGTAGTTGAACAGCACCAGGCTGCGCGGTGGCGTCGGGTTCATGCGCTGGCCTTGTCCGTGCGACGACGCGTCAGCAGCTTGCCCAGCCAGGGCAGCAGGGCAAGCGCCAGCAGGGAGCCGAGCACGCCCGGGGAATGCAGGTCGGAGAGCTCGCGCACATGGCCCAGTTCGGTGCCGGCATTGACATAGACGAAGGTGCCCGCCGCCATGCCGAGGAAGCTGACCCAGGTGAAGGTCCAGGTTCTCATGTGCGTCAATCCCGCCGCCAGATTGACCACGACGAAGGGCAACACGGGCAGCAGGCGCAGGCTGAACAGGTAGGCCGCGCCGTCAGAGGTGATGCGTGCATCGAACACGCCGAGTTGCGGCGCATAGCGGCGGCGCACCACCGGCTCAAGCCAATGGCGCGAGGCCAGCATGGCCAGCGTGGCACCGGCGGTGCAGCCGGAAAGGCAAAGCAGGGTGCCCAGCGCGGCGCCGAAGCCCGATCCGGCGGCCAGCATCAGCAGCGAGGCGCCGGGCAGGGCCAGCGCGGCGAGCAGGGTGTGCAGCAGGAAGGTGAGCAGGACGGCGGCGACGGGATGGTGTTCGATCAGCGTCAGGAAATCGTCGTGGTGGCGGCGCAGGCTGGCCAGGCTGAACTCGCCGCCCAGTTCGCGCAGCAGCCAGTAAAGGCCAAGCGTCGCCAGCACGGTGGGCAGCAGCCAGCGCCACTGGGCGCGGCTCGGGAGGTTCCGGCTGTTGTCAGGTTTCGGCTGCATTGCACTCGCACGCAAACTGGCCGGGTGCCAGCATCGGTTTCGTTCCCTGGGCCTGGGCCAGGCTGTAGTCGGGTCCCGCGATCATCCGCCGGAAGTATGACACGTGGGCCGGCGAATCCGCCGGCCAGTTGGCAAGGAATTCGCGTTCCCAGGCGGCGCCGTCGTAATCCAGTGCCAGGGCTTCGATGCGAACGCCGCCGACCGTCGCGCCGTAGAGGATGGGAGTCGGCGCCGGCGTCACGCCGATGCGGGTGACGATGCCGCAGCGCCGTTCGCGGAAGTTCGGCATGCCGGCGGCGCCGTTGTTGACCACCCATCCGCGATCGAAGCGGCGCAGGGCGGGCAGGCAGGTGTGGGAACTGGCGAAGACATCGACCCGGGCGGTGGCGAACGCGGCTTCGATCCAGTCGCGCTTGGCGGGATTGTCCAGCGCGGCGGCGTCGAAGCGCCAGCCGGCGAGCGACTCGGCGTCGCCATGGACGACGCCGACCACCAGGTCGCCGACGCGATAGCGGCGCAGCATGGGCAGTGATTCGATCTGCCGCAGCAGCTCCGGGTGGCGCTGCGCGGCCTGCTTCAGGCGCCGATGAATGCGGTTGGAGCGCTCCACGGTGCCGCTATCGACGCTCTCGGGATAGGCGCAGCCGCAACCCGCGTCATCGTCGGCGGAAAACAGCTCGGCCTCGACATTGCCGAGGCAGGCATCGTGTTCCAGAACGGTCCGGTTGATTTCCGCGAAGCCGGCATCATCGACATTGAACCAGTTGAAGTCGCCGTTGAAGCAGACCCTGACCGGCCCGGGCTCCTGTGCCGCGAGTTGCAGCAAGGCGTCCAGCGCCGGCCGGTTGCCGTAGAGGCCGCCGACGACGTAGAGCGTATCCGCCGCTTGCTCCGCGGCAAGCGCCAGGGCAGCAGGACCATAACGGTAGCGCAAGGGACAGACACGTCCCGGAGCCGGGTCGCTGGAGACGGCAGAACTGACTAAGGGCATCGTGCTTGGTCGTGGCGCCCGCCAAAAACTTACAGCCCGCCGAGAGTTATGCGTAGCGGTATCCACCGAACGGCGCCGGCGGGACGGCGATTTCAGGGGGCGTTAGTGGCGTTTCGGCTCCGGGGCTCAGTATTTCTTGCCCGTGCCGTAGAAGGGCGTCACCCGACCGACCAGGCCTTCGAGCAGGGTGAGTTCCTCGTCGGTATGGTTGATGACTTCGGCCGGCACCATCATCTTGACCATGGTCATGTCGTTGTGGATGTACATCGGTTTGTCGTGGTGTGTCGTGGTGTAGCTTTCGGCCTCCTGCGGCGCCGCCTTTGGCGTCAGGTCCACGCTGCCATAGCAAAGACAGAAATAGGTGCGCGCCTTGGCCCCGGTGCCTTCGTCCTCGATGTAACAACCGGTGCCGCGGATGCCGATGGTGGCGGTGGAGGTCTGGATGGTCTTGGCGCCCTTGCCGAACACCGAGAGGATCTTGCCGGAAACGACACGCAGCAGATTCTGCAGCGCCTCGGCGCCAAAGTTCACCGTGGTCAGTTCGCGCTGCAGGTAGGCGTCGCGGCCGACGACGTAGATCGCCTCGCTGTTGCGGCCGGTGACGATGCTGTCGCCGGGCTTGATCAACTGGCCCTCGACCGCCGGCCGATGGTTGATGATGACTTCCCCCTTGATCTTTTGCAGCCCGGTCTTCAACGGGACCTCGCCCTTGGCCAGGGCATCGCGGATCAGGCCGGAAATGCCGGCGGGGCCAAGCAGGCCGGCGGCGGCGAGGGCTTTCAGGGTGTCGCGGCGATCGGGCATGGCGTTCTCCTTACTTGTTCAGCTCGCGCATGGCTCTTTCCAGCCCGGCCAGCGTCAATGGAAACATGCGGTTGGCAAAAATGGTGCGGATCACTTCAATCGAATGTCGATAGTCCCACAGGTGCTCGGGCTCGGGGTTGAGCCAGACCGCGCGCGGCCAGGTGTCGAGCATGCGTTGCAGCCAGACGGCGCCGGCTTCCTCGTTGGCGTATTCGACCGAGCCACCGGGCTGCAAAATCTCGTAGGGGCTCATGGTGGCGTCGCCGACGATCACCACCTTGTAATCCTCGCCGTACTTGTGCATCACGTCCCACAGCGGGAAGCGTTCGGCATGGCGGCGGCGGTTGTCCTTCCAGACGTGGTCGTAGATGCAGTTGTGGAAGTAGAAGTATTCCAGATGCTTGAACTCGCTCTTGGCCGCCGAGAACATCTCCTCGCAGACCTTGATGTGGTCGTCCATCGAGCCGCCGATGTCGAGGAAGAGCAGCACCTTGACCTTGTTGTGGCGTTCGGGGCGCATCCGGATGTCGAGCCAGCCGGCATTGCGTGCCGTGCCGGTGATGGTGCCGTCCAGATCCAGTTCGTCCTCGGCGCCTTCGCGGGCGAAGCGGCGCAGCCGGCGCAGCGCGATCTTGATGTTGCGCGTGCCGAGTTCGACGGTGTCGTCGAGATTGCGGTACTCGCGGTTTTCCCAGACCTTGACCGCGGTACGGTTGCCGGCGGACGGCCCGCCGACGCGGATGCCCTCGGGGTGGTAGCCGCCGTGGCCGAAGGGCGAGGAGCCGCCGGTGCCTATCCACTTGCTGCCACCGGCATGACGCTCCTTCTGCTCGGCGAGACGCTTCTTGAATTCCTCCATCAGCTTGTCCCAGCCGAGCTTTTCCAGCTTGGCCTTTTCCTCGGGCGTCAGGTGCTTCTGCATCAGCATCTTCAGCCACTCTTCGGGGATGTCGGCTTCCAGGCCGGGGATGTGGGTGACGCCCTTGAAGTATTCACCGAAGGCCTGGTCGAACTTGTCGTAGTGGGTTTCGTCCTTGACCAGACAGGTGCGGGAGAGGAAGTAGAAATCGTCGATCGAGTTTTCGGCGACGTGCTCCTTCAGCGCTTCGAGCAGCGTGAGGAACTCGCGCGTCGACACCGGCAGCTTCTTGGCCTTGAGGTGGAGGAAGAAATCGATCAGCATGAGAGTCGGCGCTGGTGATACGGCGATTGGCGTGGCAATTAACGATTGTGCTTGGCCATGAACACCAGGCGCTCGAACAGATGCACGTCCTGCTCGTTCTTCAAGAGCGCCCCGGCCAGCGGCGGCACCACGGTCTTCCTGTCCTTGGAGCGCAGCGCCTCGGGCGGGATGTCCTCGGCCACCAGCAGCTTCAGCCAGTCGATGAGTTCCGAGGTCGATGGCTTCTTCTTCATGCCCGGCACCTCGCGCAGCTCGAAAAAGACCTCTATGGCTTCGCGCAGCAGATCCTTCTTCAGGTTGGGGAAGTGCACGTCGACAATGCGCCCCATGGTGTCCTTGTCGGGAAACTTGATGTAGTGGAAGAAGCAGCGGCGCAGGAAGGCGTCGGGCAGTTCCTTTTCGTTATTGGAGGTGATGATGACGATGGGACGCACGGCGGCGCGCACCGTCTGCCGCGTCTCATAGACGTGGAACTCCATGCGGTCGAGCTCGCGCAGCAGGTCGTTGGGGAACTCGATGTCGGCCTTGTCTACCTCGTCGATCAGGATCACCGAGGGCTTGCCCTGCTCGAAGGCCTGCCACAGCACGCCCTTGACGATGTAGTTGGAAATGTCCTTGACCTTTTCGTCACCGAGCTGCGAATCGCGCAGGCGCGACACGGCGTCGTATTCGTAAAGGCCCTGCTGGGCTTTTGTGGTCGATTTGATGTGCCACTGCAAGAGCGGCACGCCCAGGGCGCCGGCGACTTCCTCGGCCAGCATGGTCTTGCCGGTGCCGGGCTCGCCCTTGATCAGCAGCGGACGTTGCAGGGTGATCGCGGCATTGACCGCGAGCATCAGGTCGGGGGTGGCGACGTAGGAGTTGGTTCCTTCAAAGCGCATGGTGTTCTCTTTCAGGTTTGAACTAACAGAATATCGCAGAGCGGGTCTCTTGTCGCCGTTACCTGCCCGCGTCCCGCCCGGGATACCGTCCCTGCGGGACATAGAGCGGAATCCCTGGTACGCAAAGCGACGCCAGCGCCGTCCGGTGGATACCGCTACGCATAACTCTCAGCCGGCCTTGCGCCGCACGCAGTCGACATAGGCCTCGCCGTCGGGTGGCAGTTTGCTGCGCTGGGCGCGCCAGAGCATTTCGCCCAGGCATTCGAGCACGACGTGCAGGGCCTCGTGGCGGTCGCCGCGCCGGCTTTGCAGGGTGTTGAAGGCGGCACGGATGCCGGGCGGCTGGTCGATCGACAATTGCTCCTCGATGGCCAGGTGCATCGAAAGATGCAGGAAGGGATTGCTCTCGCCCTGCTCCGGCGTCCATTCACGCGTCAGCGCGTCGGCGGCATCGAGCAGCGCGTGATACTCGGGGTGCAATTCGACCAGGTCCGCCGCCAGGGTGTCCATCGGCGTGCCCGGCAACTGATCGCGGCGCTTGGCCCAGGCGTCGATGAGAAACCGGCGCGCCTGGTCGCGCGATGGATTAAACACGGGTCTTCTCCTTGTACGCGCAGAGGTCGGCCACCAGGCAATTCGGGCAATCCGGCTTCCGCGCCTTGCAGACATAGCGCCCGTGCAGGATCAGCCAGTGGTGGGCGTGCAGACGGAATTCATTGGGCACGGCCTTGAGCAGTTTCTGTTCGACGGCGCCGACATCCTTGCCCGGCGCCAGCCCTGTGCGGTTGCCGACGCGGAAGATGTGGGTGTCGACCGCGATGGTGGGCTCCCCGAAGGCGATGTTGAGCACCACGCTGGCGGTCTTGCGGCCGACGCCCGGCAGGGCTTCGAGCGCGGCGCGATCGTGCGGCACTTCGCCGCCGTGGCGTTCCAGCAGCAGACGCGAGAGCGCGGCCACATTTTTGGCCTTGGTGCGGTAGAGGCCGATGGTCTGCAGGTAATCGCTCAGGCCTTCCTCGCCCAGCGCGGCGATGGCCTGCGGCGTCGGGTGTTCCCTGAACAGCGGGCGCGTGGCACGATTCACGCCCTTGTCGGTGGCCTGTGCCGACAGAACCACCGCGACCAGCAACTGGTAGGGCGTGGCGAACTCCAGTTCGCCCTTGGGTTCCGGGTCCGCGGCCGCCAGCCGCGAGAAGAACTCGCGGACCTTCTTCGGTGTCATGCGCTGGCGGCGGTCGCCGACGGGGGATGATCGTGCAGACGCTTTTCCAGCCTGCGCTGATTGGTCCGCGCCTCGATCCAGTTGCGGCCGGCGATCAGCAGGCCGAGGACGAAGAAGGCGCCCGGCGGCAGGATGGCGACAAGGAATCCGGGGTAGTTGTCGGGCAAGACCTGGATGCCGGACAGTGTAGGAAAGATCATCTCGATACCGGCCAATACCGTACCCTGACCGACGAGCTCGCGGACCGCGCCGAGCAGGGCAATGACGCAAACGAAGCCGATGCCCATCATCAGGCCGTCGAGGGTCGATGCCCGCAGTCCGTTCTTGGCGGCGAAGGCTTCCACTCGCGCCAGCACGATACAGTTGGTGACGATCAGCGGAATGAATATTCCCAGCACCAGGTAAAGGTCGTGGAGGAAGGCGTTGAAGGCCAGATCAACGACGGTCACCAGCGCGGCGATGATCAGGATGAACACAGGGATGCGGATCTCGTAGGGGATCAAAGCGCGCAGCGCCGAGATGGCGAAGTTGGCCAGCATCATGACGAGGATGGTGGCCAGGCCCAGGCTCACCGCATTGACGAAGGTGGTGCTGACGGCAAGCAAGGGGCACAGGCCGAGCAACTGGGCGAGGATGCTGTTCTGCTTCCACAGGCCGTTCCAGGCGATGTCTTTGTACGCGCTCACGGATTTGCTCCTTGTTGCTCAAAGCGGCCGTTCGCCGGCAGGGCGAACAGTTTGTCACGGTTTTCGGTGGCCCAGGCCAGGGCGCGGCCGCTGGCGTTGGTCACGGCGCGCGCGGAAATCGTCGCCCCGCTCATCTGGTCGAAATGGCCGCCGTCCTTCTTGACGCGCCATTTCTCGCGCGGCACGCCGTCAAAGCCGAGGCCATTGAATTGGGTGATCCACGGCCTTGTCTTGTTGCGGTCCTTCTTCGGGTCGATGTAGTCGCCCAGCCCCGGTGTTTCCTTGTGCGAGGTCACCCGCAGCGCGAGCAGATGTCCGTCGGCGGATACCGCCAGAATCATCGCAATGCGACCGGAATAGCCATCGCGCGCGGCGGCTTCCATCACCAGCGCGACGGGTACGCCGGCCTTGCGGGCCCGCCAGATGCGGGTGTCAACGTCCAGCCCCAGGGCGGCTTGCGGCGGCAGATCGATCGCATCCTTCATCAGGTCGTTGTCGTGCAGGGCCGACGGCAGCACTTCGCCGATCAGGCGCAGTTTCTCTTCAAGGGCGCTGGCCGTGACGAGGGGTTCGGTCAGCTTGTAGGTGCCGGCCATCAGCGCGGTAAAGATCACGGTAAAGGCCAGCATGATGGCCGCCGTGCGCACCGAGATGCGCAGCACGCTCGATTCGCGGCGGGAGACTTCGAGCGGATCGCTCATGGCCTGCCGTCTCCCTTCCGCTTGTGGCCGAACACCGGTGGCTGGGTGTTCATGTCGATCAGGGGTGCCGCGATGTTCATCAGCAGCACCGCGAAGGCAATGCCATCCGGATAGGCGCCGAAAGTGCGGATGATCCAGGTCAGCAGCGCGATGCCGGCGGCGAAAATCAGCTTGCCGCGCGGGGTGGTGCAGCCCGACACCGGATCGGTGACGATGAAGAAGGCGCCGAGCATGGCGCCACCGGTGAACAGGTGGAAGCTCGGGCCGACGAAGCGCGTCGGATCAAACAGCGCGAATCCGCTGGAGACGACTAGCAGCGTGGCGAGGAAGGCCGCCGGCATGTGCCAAGTGATGATGCGCTGTTGCAGCAAATAGATGCCGCCGATGAAGTAACCCGCGGCGACCCATTCCCAGCCCTTGCCGCCGATGTTGCCGAAGGTGGCCTGGCTGCCCAGCACGCCAGCCACGGTGGCCCGTGCGTCGGCGGTATGCAGGGCGGTGCGCAGGGCATCCAGCGGCGTGGCCATGGTGATGGCGTCGAGCTGGCGCGGGCCGAAGATGGCGTGCCATTGGGGCAGGAAATCGGTGAAGCCGACCGCCGGCCACTGCGACATCAGCGAGGGGTAGGCGACGATCATCAGGGCGAAGGCCACCATCGCCGGGTTGAACGGGTTCTGTCCCAAGCCGCCATAGAGATGCTTGGCGACGACGATTGCCGAGAGGACGCCCACCACCGTCAGCCACCATGGGGCGATGGGCGGAAAGGTCAGCGCGATCAGCCAGGCCGTGACCAGCGCCGATCCGTCGCCAAGGAACATCATGACCGGCTTGCCACGCAGCTTCAGCATCGCGGCCTCGGCCAGCAGCGCAGTCACCGATGCCAAGGCAATCTGCACCAGAACGGCCGCGCCAAAGAACCAGACATATACCGCGATGCCGGGCAGCAGCGCGAGCAGCACCCGCAACATCACCGACTGGACGCTGGCAGGCTTGAGGAAATAGGGAGAGTTGTTCACGTGGCGGTCGCGGGCGCGTCAGTCGTCCTGGCGCAGGTGGGGCTTGGCCTGTTCGCGGATCTCGGCGCGCCGCGCCTCGATGGCCGCGATTTCGGCTTGTTGTTCGGGGCTCAGGTCGCCGGTATTTTCCGGCTGCACCTGGGCTTTCTGTGCCTTGGCGCGTTCCAGCGCGGCTGCGATCAGGGCGTGTTTGGCTTCCTCTTCGGGGGTCCGCGCGGGCTTTTCGGCCTCCGCCAGGGCCGCCGCCGCCTTCTCGCGCCCGGCGGCGGTCTTGGCCGCGAGCTTGGCCGCCTTCTCCTGCTTTTCGCGTTCCTCGCGCAGCAGGCGGAATTCGTAGCGTTCGCGCGCCTGATCGGCCGCTTCCTTGTCAACTTCGCGCGCCCAGATTTCGCTCTTGGCGAAACGGTAGTAATCCACCAGCGGTATCCGCGACGGGCAGACATAGGCGCAGCAGCCGCATTCGATGCAGTCGAAGAGGTGGTATTCCTGCGCCTTGCCGAACATCCTGGCGCGGGAGAACCAGTACATTTCGAAAGGCTGCAAATCGGCGGGGCAGGCCTTGGCGCATTCGCCGCAGCGGATGCAGGGCATCTCCGGCGGCGGTGGCGGGAACAAGGCCCGTGACCCCACCAGCACGCAGTTGGTGGCCTTGACCACCGGCACGTCGTCGCCCGGCATCAGGAATCCCATCATCGGGCCACCCATGATGATGCGGTCGGTGTCCGGCAGGGGGGCGCACGGAGCAATCAGGTCGCGCATCGAGGTGCCGAACAGTACCTCGTAGTTGCGGGCCTGGCCGACATTGCCGGCTACCGTGATGATGCGCGAGATCAGGGGCTGGCCGAGCGCGATCGCTTCGTAAATGGCATGGGCGGTGCCGACGTTGAAGCACTGCACGCCATGGTCGGTCGAGCGTTCGCCGTGCGGGACCTCGATGCCCGTCAGTACGCGGATCAACTGCTTCGCGCCGCCGGCCGGGTAGCGTGTCGGCACGGCGACAACCTGGATCGAGTCGTCACCGGTGCGTGCCGCCGCGGCTTCCATGGCGGCAATGGCTTCGGGCTTGTTGTCTTCGATGCCGACCAGGACGCGAGTCGCCGCCAGCATGTCACGCATGATCGCGGCGCCCTTGAGCAGCGCATCGGCGCGTTCGCGCATCAGGGCGTCGTCGCAGGTAATGAAGGGTTCGCACTCGGCGCCGTTCAGCACCAGGGTGTCGAGCTTGCCCTGCTTGCCGGCGTTGAGCTTGAGGTGGCTGGGGAATACCGCGCCGCCGAGACCGACAACACCGGCGTCGCGCAGGTAGTCGCGCGTGGCAGTCGGGGTCGCGGCGTGGAAGTCGAAAGGCTGGCGTTCCATCCATTCGTCGCGTCCGTCGGGCTCGATGACCACGCACAGTGCCGACAGTCCCGAAGTGTGCGGCATCAGGCGCATTTCGACGCCAAGCACGGTGCCGGAGGTCGAGGCATGGACCGCCGACGAGACATTGCCGTCGGCGCCGCCGATGCGCTGGCCCTTGAGCACGCGATCGCCGGTCGTAACCAGTGGCCGCGGTGGCCCGCCGATGCTTTGGTGCAGCGGGATGACCAGCCGAGTCGGCGCTGGCGCGACGGCGATCGGCAGCGTGGTCGACGCTTCCTTGTGGTAGGCCGGCTTGACCCCGCCGTTGAAGCGGAACAACTGCCGCAATGCGCTCACCTCGCCACCTCTTGCGCCGCAACGAGCTTGATGACGGGATATTTCCATTTCCAGTTCTCGACGCTTTCTGGAATCGGCTCCATGCTGATGCAATTTACCGGGCAGGGCGGCAAGCAGAGTTCGCAGCCGGTGCATTGCCCGGCGATAACGGTATGCATCTGTTTGGCGGCGCCGACAATGGCGTCGACCGGGCAGGCCTGGATGCAAAGCGTGCAACCGATGCAAGTCTGTTCGTCGATCAGGGCCACGGCCTTCGGCTTTTCGATGCCGTGCTCGGCCGACAGCGGCTTGAATTCGCGGCCCAGCAGGTCGGCCAGTTTGTGGATGCCCTCCTCGCCACCCGGCGGGCACTGGTTGATTTCCGCTTCGCCCTTGGCAACGGCTTGGGCATACGGTTTGCAGCCGGGAAATCCGCACTGGCCGCATTGCGTCTGCGGCAGGATGGCGTCGATTTTCTCCACCAGCGGGTCGCCCTCGACGCGGAAACGCACGGCGGCATAGCCCAGGGCGGCTCCCAGGACGATGGCGCCCAACGCCATGACAAACAGTGCGTCGAACATGCTTACCTGAACTTGTCCAGGCCGGCGAATCCCATGAACGCCAGGCTCATCAGGCCGGCGGTGATCATGGCGATGGCCGTGCCGCGGAAGTGCGTCGGCACGTCGGCGGCCTCCATGCGTTCGCGTATGCCGGCGAAGAGGATCAGCGCCAGGGTAAAACCCAGCGCGCTGCCGAATCCGAACAGCAGCGACTCCAGGAAGTTGTGGCGCAGGCTGACATTCAACAATGGAACGCCGAGCACCGCGCAGTTGGTGGTGATCAGCGGCAGATAGATGCCCAGTACCTGGTGGAGCACCGGGCTGGTCTTCTGGATCACCAGCTCGGTCAATTGCACGATTGCCGCGATGGTGACGATGAAGGACAAGGTGCGCAGGTATTCAAGCTGATTGGGCATCAGCAGCCAGCGGTCGATGATGAAACTGGCGCCGCAGGCCATGGTGAGCACGAAGGTCGTGGCCGCGCCCATGCCCAGCGCGGTTTCCAGCTTCTTGGATACGCCCATGAAGGGGCACAGTCCAAGAATGCGGGTGAAGACGACGTTGTTGACGAGTACCGCGCCGAGGATGATGAAAAGATAACTGGTCATGTGTTGCGGTGCGCCCTCGCGCGGCCGCGTTGTCTGCCGGGGAAGAAATTATCCCGCCTTTGATCGATCCGCGGTCAAAGGCGGTAGTCGAATTTTAGCCGGCGGCGACTCCGTCTGTCGCGGCGACGCATTCGGCGACCAGCGCCGGCCCGCGGTAGATCAGGCCGCTGTAGACCTGAACCAGCGTGGCACCGGCCTCGATCTTTGCGCGTGCGCGTTCCCCGCTGGTGATGCCTCCGGCGGCGATGATCGGCAGTTCGCCGGCAATGGCGCGCGTCAATAACCGGATGACGGCGGTGGACTTTTCGAACAGCGGATTGCCAGAGAGTCCGCCGGCTTCCTTGGCCAGCGGAGAGCCTTCGACACCCTCGCGGCTGAGAGTGGTATTGGTCGCGATCACCGCGTCCACGCGGTGACGGCGCAGGGCGTCGGCAATGGCGGTGATCTGGTCAGAATCCAGATCGGGAGCGATTTTCAAGGCCAGGGGGACGTATTTCCCGTGTATCTGGGCCAGCGCTGCCTGGCGCTCCTTGAGCGCCCCAAGCAGCGCGTCGAGTTCGGAGTCGCCCTGAAGCTGGCGCAGGTTCTTTGTGTTTGGCGAGGAAATATTGACCGCGACATAGCTTGCCGCGGGGTAAGCCTTGTCAAGACCGATCAGGTAGTCATCGGCCGCCCGCTCGATCGGTGTATCGAAGTTCTTGCCGATGTTGATGCCGAGGATGCCGCGATAGCTGATTCCCGGCAGGCGTTGCAGAAGGGCGTCGATGCCCTCATTGTTGAATCCCATGCGATTGATGATGGCCTGTTGCGCGGGCAGGCGAAACAGGCGCGGCCTCGGGTTGCCCGGCTGCGGGCGCGGTGTGACGGTGCCGACTTCAATGAAGCCGAAGCCGAGGCCGGCCAGTCCGTCGATGGCGATTCCGTTCTTGTCGAGGCCGGCGGCAAGCCCGACCCGGTTGGGGAATTCAAGACCCATGGCCGTCACCGGTGTCCCCGACGGAAGGGTTGATCCGGTCAGCCCAAGCGAAGATGTGAACGACAGCGCATGTAGCGTAAGTTCGTGGGCGCGCTCCGCGTCTAGCGCGAACAGCAGCGGACGGATCAAGGCATACGGAAGCATGGGAGCGGATTCTACGATGCGGTCCGGACGCGCGATTTTGTTTGTCGTACCAAGAAAATTCCTTGAAGGGGTTTACACGATGGAAATAGGTTCATATAATCGCCCCTCTCTGCTGATTGCGGAGGCGCCGGAAACGGCGAAGATCTTTAAAAACCAAACAGCCGATAGGTGTAGGTGTTTGCGGAGCTGGGGTAGTGGTGAGTGGTGGGGCCGAAATCGAAGGCTTTGCTGCGGGGTTGGCCGGAAGGTTGATCTCGGTTGGAGCTGAAAAGCTTTGATCTGCTGCTGCTCGTAAGCAAAGGTAATGAGAAGCAAACACTTGCACGAAAGTAAGAAAGGTTAAATGGAAACGTTTGACCTCTGAGATTCGTTTGAGTGAGTTTTAAAGACAGATTGAACTGAAGAGTTTGATCCTGGCTCAGATTGAACGCTGGCGGAATGCTTTACACATGCAAGTCGAGCGGCAGCGCGGGGGCAACCCTGGCGGCGAGCGGCGAACGGGTGAGTAACATATCGGAACGTACCCAGTAATGGGGGATAACTACCCGAAAGGGTAGCTAATACCGCATACGCCCTGAGGGGGAAAGCGGGGGATCGCAAGACCTCGCGTTATTGGAGCGGCCGATATCGGATTAGCTAGTTGGTGGGGTAAAGGCCCACCAAGGCGACGATCCGTAGCGGGTCTGAGAGGACGACCCGCCACACTGGAACTGAGACACGGTCCAGACTCCTACGGGAGGCAGCAGTGGGGAATTTTGGACAATGGGGGCAACCCTGATCCAGCCATTCCGCGTGAGTGAAGAAGGCCTTCGGGTTGTAAAGCTCTTTCGGCAGGAACGAAACGGCGGGCTCTAACATAGCCTGTCACTGACGGTACCTGAAGAAGAAGCACCGGCTAACTACGTGCCAGCAGCCGCGGTAATACGTAGGGTGCGAGCGTTAATCGGAATTACTGGGCGTAAAGCGTGCGCAGGCGGTTCCATAAGACAGATGTGAAATCCCCGGGCTTAACCTGGGAACTGCGTTTGTGACTGTGGGACTCGAGTGTGGCAGAGGGGGTGGAATTCCACGTGTAGCAGTGAAATGCGTAGAGATGTGGAGGAACACCGATGGCGAAGGCAGCCCCCTGGGTCAACACTGACGCTCATGCACGAAAGCGTGGGGAGCAAACAGGATTAGATACCCTGGTAGTCCACGCCCTAAACGATGCGAACTAGGTGTTGGGGAAGGAGACTTTCTTAGTACCGCAGCTAACGCGTGAAGTTCGCCGCCTGGGGAGTACGGTCGCAAGATTAAAACTCAAAGGAATTGACGGGGACCCGCACAAGCGGTGGATGATGTGGATTAATTCGATGCAACGCGAAAAACCTTACCTACCCTTGACATGTCAGGAAGTCCGCTGAGAGGTGGATGTGCCCGAAAGGGAGCCTGAACACAGGTGCTGCATGGCTGTCGTCAGCTCGTGTCGTGAGATGTTGGGTTAAGTCCCGCAACGAGCGCAACCCTTGTCATTAATTGCCATCATTGAGTTGGGCACTTTAATGAGACTGCCGGTGACAAACCGGAGGAAGGTGGGGATGACGTCAAGTCCTCATGGCCCTTATGGGTAGGGCTTCACACGTCATACAATGGTCGGTACAGAGGGTTGCCAACCCGCGAGGGGGAGCCAATCCCACAAAGCCGATCGTAGTCCGGATCGCAGTCTGCAACTCGACTGCGTGAAGTCGGAATCGCTAGTAATCGTGGATCAGCATGTCACGGTGAATACGTTCCCGGGTCTTGTACACACCGCCCGTCACACCATGGGAGTGGGTTCCACCAGAAGTAGGTAGTCTAACCGCAAGGGGGGCGCTTACCACGGTGGGATTCATGACTGGGGTGAAGTCGTAACAAGGTAGCCGTATCGGAAGGTGCGGCTGGATCACCTCCTTTCTAGAGCGAGCAAAGCAAGCACCTACAACCTATCGGTTGTTAAGCCAGACAGCGGGTCTGTAGCTCAGCTGGTTAGAGCACCGTCTTGATAAGGCGGGGGTCGATGGTTCGAACCCATCCAGACCCACCAAATGTTCGCGATAACCGGCGCATGGCGGCGTTGTCGCATCGCTTGCCTACAAGGCGTAGGCGGCGCGATGCTCCGCCTTGCCCTGCTTGGTTCTCGCAAACATTTGCGGTGATCAACGGGGGGGATTAGCTCAGCTGGGAGAGCACCTGCTTTGCAAGCAGGGGGTCGTCGGTTCGATCCCGTCATCCTCCACCACGCGACCGTTGGGGTGGAAGCGCAGGGTTCAGGAATCAAGGCTCACGTGAGGTGAGGATTGATTCGTGATTCTTGTGAATCACACAGGCTGTTGGATCTTTAAAAATTTGGAAGAAGTAAAGAATGCGTCCTTCAGGAATGGAGGGCGCATGGGTTGTGATTGTATCTTCAGCCTTCTCGTCCTTGAACCGGCGCGAGGGGGCAGAAAACGTAATGGTTGCTCCTGTAGGAGGGGGTTTCGGGGAACCGGAGCTCACTGTTATAGGGTCAAGTGACTAAGTGCATGTGGTGGATGCCTTGGCGATTACAGGCGATGAAGGACGTTGTAGCCTGCGAAAAGCTGCGGGGAGCTGGCAAACAAGCTTTGATCCGCAGATGTCCGAATGGGGGAAACCCACCCCGCAAGGGGTAACCCAGACTGAATACATAGGTCTGAGGTGGCGAACCCGGCGAACTGAAACATCTAAGTAGCCGGAGGAATAGAAATCAACCGAGATTCCCTAAGTAGTGGCGAGCGAACAGGGACCAGCCTGCAAGAGATAACTAGTCTGTTAGTGGAACGCTCTGGAAAGTGCGGCCGTAGTGGGTGATAGCCCCGTACGCGAAAACAGATTAGCGAGACTGAGCTTGCGACAAGTAGGGCGGGACACGTGAAATCCTGTCTGAAGATGGGGGGACCATCCTCCAAGGCTAAATACTCGTAATCGACCGATAGTGAACCAGTACCGTGAGGGAAAGGCGAAAAGAACCCCGGGAGGGGAGTGAAATAGATCCTGAAACCGCATGCATACAAACAGTGGGAGCCTCAGCAATGGGGTGACTGCGTACCTTTTGTATAATGGGTCAGCGACTTACGTTCAGTAGCGAGCTTAACCGAATAGGGGAGGCGTAGCGAAAGCGAGTCTGAATAGGGCGATTCAGTTGCTGGGCGTAGACCCGAAACCAGATGATCTATCCATGGCCAGGATGAAGGTGCCGTAACAGGTACTGGAGGTCCGAACCCACTAACGTTGAAAAGTTAGGGGATGAGCTGTGGATAGGGGTGAAAGGCTAAACAAATCTGGAAATAGCTGGTTCTCCCCGAAAGCTATTTAGGTAGCGCCTCATGTATCACCACCGGGGGTAGAGCACTGTAATGGTTGGAGGGGTCATTGCGATCTACTCCGCCATAGCAAACTCCGAATACCGGTGAGTGCGATCATGGGAGACAGACAGTGGGTGCTAACGTCCATTGTCAAGAGGGAAACAACCCAGACCGCCAGCTAAGGTCCCCAAGCCATGGTTAAGTGGAAAACGAAGTGGGAAGGCATAGACAGTCAGGAAGTTGGCTTAGAAGCAGCCATCCTTCAAAGAAAGCGTAATAGCTCACTGATCGAGTCGTCCTGCGCGGAAGATGTAACGGGGCTCAAACCATGCACCGAAGCTGCGGATATGTGTGTTCCACTTTAGGTCATTCGAAGCGCAAGCTGACAACGCGAAGCGTTGGCAAAGCGCCCCTCAATTCGAGTTGAGGGTTGAGTGAGTTAAAGGGAACACACATATGGTAGGGGAGCGTTCTGTAGGTCTGCGAAGGTGAGGGGTAACCCTTGCTGGAGATATCAGAAGTGCGAATGCTGACATGAGTAGCGATAAAGCGTGTGAAAAGCACGCTCGCCGAAAGCCCAAGGTTTCCTGCGCAACGTTCATCGGCGCAGGGTGAGTCGGCCCCTAAGGCGAGGCCGAAAGGCGTAGTCGATGGGAAACGGGTCAATATTCCCGTACCGATCTGTAATGCGATGGGGGGACGGAGAAGGTTAGCTCAGCCATCTGTTGGAATAGGTGGTTTAAGCGTGTAGGCGTGCTGCATAGGCAAATCCGTGCGGCTTAGTCGAGGCGTGATGACGAGGATCTTCGGATCTGAAGTGAGTGATACCCAGCTTCCAGGAAAAGCCTCTAAGCTTCAGTTACAGATTGACCGTACCGCAAACCGACACAGGTGGGCAGGATGAAAATTCTAAGGCGCTTGAGAGAACTCAGGAGAAGGAACTCGGCAAATTGATACCGTAACTTCGGGAGAAGGTATGCCCCGGTAGCGTGAAGCCCCTGCGGGTGGAGCGTGATGGGGTCGCAGAGAATCGGTGGCTGCAACTGTTTAATAAAAACACAGCACTCTGCAAAGGCGAAAGCCGACGTATAGGGTGTGACGCCTGCCCGGTGCCGGAAGGTTAAGTGATGGGGTGCAAGCTCTTGATCGAAGCCCCGGTAAACGGCGGCCGTAACTATAACGGTCCTAAGGTAGCGAAATTCCTTGTCGGGTAAGTTCCGACCTGCACGAATGGCGTAATGATGGCCACACTGTCTCCTCCTGAGACTCAGCGAAGTTGAAATGTTTGTGAAGATGCAATCTCCCCGCGGCTAGACGGAAAGACCCCATGAACCTTTACTGTAGCTTTGCATTGGACTTTGACGGGACTTGTGTAGGATAGGTGGGAGGCTGTGAGGCGTGGTCGCCAGATCGCGCGGAGCCGACGTTGAAATACCACCCTGGTGTCGTTGAGGTTCTAACCTTGGTCCGTGAATCCGGATCGGGGACCGTGCATGGCAGGCAGTTTGACTGGGGCGGTCTCCTCCCAAAGTGTAACGGAGGAGTACGAAGGTCTTCTAAGCACGGTCGGACATCGTGCTCATAGTGCAATGGCAAAAGAAGGCTTGACTGCGAGTCCCACAAGACGAGCAGGTGCGAAAGCAGGTCATAGTGATCCGGTGGTTCTGTATGGAAGGGCCATCGCTCAACGGATAAAAGGTACTCTGGGGATAACAGGCTGATTCCGCCCAAGAGTTCATATCGACGGCGGAGTTTGGCACCTCGATGTCGGCTCATCACATCCTGGGGCTGTAGCCGGTCCCAAGGGTATGGCTGTTCGCCATTTAAAGTGGTACGTGAGCTGGGTTTAAAACGTCGTGAGACAGTTTGGTCCCTATCTGCCGTGGGCGCTGGAAATTTGAGGGGGCCTGCTCCTAGTACGAGAGGACCGGAGTGGACGAACCTCTGGTGTACCGGTTGTCACGCCAGTGGCATCGCCGGGTAGCTAAGTTCGGAAGAGATAAACGCTGAAAGCATCTAAGCGTGAAACTCGCCTCAAGATGAGATTTCCCGGGAGTTCAACTCCCCTGAAGGGTCGTCCAAGACCAGGACGTTGATAGGTCAGGTGTGGAAGCGCAGTAATGCGTTAAGCTAACTGATACTAATTGCCCGTGCGGCTTGACCCTATAACAGTGAGCGTAATCACTTACGCTCCTGCAGCATCAACCTTACGCATCACAACCCACCCCTTTACTTCTTCCAGCGGATCGCCAGGACTCCCTCCTCTCGATCCCACCCCTTTCAGTCTGGTGTCCATAGCGTCTTGGCCCCACCCCTTCCCATCCCGAACAGGACCGTGAAACGAGACCGCGCCGATGATATTGCACTTCACCGTGTGAGAAAGTAGGTCAACGCCAGACTTCCCCTCCCCAAACGCCCCTTCCGGTTTAACCGGATGGGGCGCTTTTGTTTTGGGGGCGCCAATTCACGGTGTATGCCGGCGCTGTTAAAATATGTCCCATGAAGACAAGCTTCCTGGAGTTCGAACAGCCTATCGCCGAGTTAGAGGCGAAAATCGAGCAATTGCGCTTTGTCCAGGATGACTCCGCTGTCGATATTTCGGAAGAGATCTCTCGGCTCGATGCCAAGAGCCAGTCACTGACCAAGGAGATTTACGCGAAGCTCACTCCATGGCAGTGCGCCTTGGTGGCACGGCATCCTCAGCGCCCGTACACGCTCGACTATGTCGATCTTGTATTTTCGGATTTTCAGGAACTTTGCGGCGACCGTACTTACGCGGACGATCACGCCATTGTTGGTGGACCGGCGCGGTTCAATGGGCAGTCGTGCATGGTGATCGGGCACCAGAAGGGACGCGACACCAAGGAAAAGATCCACCGGAATTTCGGCATGCCACGTCCCGAAGGCTACCGCAAGGCGCTAAGGCTGATGAAATTGGCGGAGAAGTTCGGGATGCCGGTCTTTACCTTTGTCGATACGCCAGGGGCATATCCTGGAATCGATGCCGAAGAGCGCGGGCAGTCCGAAGCCATTGGCCGGAATTTGGCAGTGATGGCCGAACTCAAGGTGCCGATTGTTGCCACGGTGATCGGCGAAGGGGGTTCCGGCGGTGCATTGGCCATCGCGGTTGCCGACATCGTGGCCATGCTCCAGTACTCGACCTACTCCGTGATTTCCCCGGAGGGATGCGCGTCGATCCTTTGGAAAAGCGCCGACCGTGCTGGCGACGCGGCGGAGACCATGGGGATCACGGCTCCCCGCCTGAAATCCCTGGGCTTGGTCGATCGCATAATCAATGAGCCCGTGGGTGGGGCGCATCGCGATTACCGCGCCATGGCGCAGAGCATCAAGAAGGCCTTGCAGGACTCACTCAAGCAGCTTGCTGGCCTATCCTCAAGCGAACTTGTCGAACGGCGCTTCGATCGTTTGATGAGCCATGGCCGTTTCAAGGAACACGCCATCAGTTGATCCGGTGGTGCGGGCGGTATCCGCCTGTATTTCCCGGCATGTCGCCACCGGCGAGTCTGTTGTCGTTGGATTTTCGGGGGGTATGGATTCCAGCGTATTGCTCGATGCCGCCAACGCTGTTACCCGCGAGGCCACGATTCAGCTACAGGCAATCCACGTCCATCACGGGCTGAGTGCAAACGCCGATGCCTGGGCCGAATTCTGTTCCGATCGGTGTCAATCGCTCAAGATTCCGCTCGATATCGTTCGCGTCGCCGTCGTACCCCTTCGCGGCGAGGGTGTCGAGGCGGCGGCCCGCAGGTGCCGTCACGGCATTCTGGATTCCCACCCAGCACAATGGAAGATGCTGGCGCACCACGCGGATGACCAGGCGGAGACACTGTTGCACAACCTTTTGCGTGGAACAGGCGTCAGGGGTGCCGCCGCGATGCCGGAAATGCGTGGCTGCCTATTGCGCCCCCTCCTGTCGCTCACGCGCAAGACCCTGAGCGAGTATGCAACAGCCCGGAAACTGCAATGGATTGACGATGAAAGCAACCTGGATTGCCGATACACGCGAAACTTTCTCCGAGCCAGCGTGTTCCCCTCGCTGACAGATCGATTTCCGCGGGGGGTGGAACAACTGGCCGCGGCTGCGGCGCGATTTGCCGAAGCCAGCACGCTGCTTGACAATCTCGCTCGGCTCGATCTTTGCGCCCATTCACCGAGCTTTCCGATGCCGCTGGCGCTACTACGCGAATTGCCGGAAATACGCGCGCGCAACCTCCTTAGGGCAATGCTGACATGGCAAGGGGTCCAGACCCCAAACGAGTCACGATTGAATGAGTTTGTGCGCCAGATTCGATCAGCCGCGCACGACAGGCATCCGCGCCTCGACGTGCCGGCGTACTCGCTGTGGTGCGCAAAGGGTATGCTTTCCTTCCAAATTCTAGGCTAGACATCACGATTCTCCGGCAAGATTCCCAGCAACTGGGAAAGTTCGACTGCCGACCGAACTTGCATTTTCTCGAAAATGTGGGAGCGATGGACTTCCACGGTACGCATGGCTATTCCCAGGTCGTCCGCGATGACCTTGTTGAGTTTTCCGCTCAGGATGCGTTGCATGACTTCCGCTTCACGTTGCGTGAGTTGGGCCAGGCGCTGCCGAACCTGTTGAATCGATTCGGCCCTGGCATTGCGCCGTTCGTCATGGGCGAAAGCTGAGAGAACCTTGTCCACCAGCGCGTTGTCGTCGTAGGGCTTCTCGACAAAGTCGAAGGCGCCGTCTTTGAGGGCCTTTACCGCCATCGGAACGTCGCCGTGGCCCGTCAGGAATATCACCGGAATCCGGCATTGGGTCGTTCTCAAACGATCGAAAAGCTCTATGCCGCTCATGCCCGGCATACGCACATCAAGCAGGCAGCAGCCAAACAGGTCGGACGTCGCGGCGTGAAGAAAGACCTCGCCGGAATCCCATGTTTCTGAGCTGACGTCGCGCGAGCGCAATAGCCACTGCAGCGCGTCGCGAACGGCCGGATCATCATCGACAATATGCGCGACGGGAGTCATCAGCGGCCGGACAATGGAAACGAACACCGAAACACCGTCCCGCCGCCGGGGTTCGGCGCAAAGGAAAGCCGCCCCCGGTGGCTCTCGATCACGGAACGGCAAATCGCCAAACCCATCCCCATCCCTTCCGGCTTTGTCGTAAATAGCGGATCGAATAAATTGTCCGCGACAGCGGCATCGATTCCGCAGCCCCGATCCGCGATTTCAAGCAAAGCATAGCCATCCGCCGCCTTGAGTTCAATGGCAATGATGCGTTGTTCGAGCGGTGTGTCGCGCATGGCATCCATTGCATTGCGCAGGAGGTTGAGCAGAATCTGCTCGATCAGGACCGGATCGCCGTCGATTATCAGTGAAGACTGGAGGACATGGTCGAGGCGTACCGATCGCTGGCGCATTTCTCCATCGATCAGCGCAGCAGTGGCGGTGACCCGTTCCGCCAGATCGACTGCCTCAAAGTGACTGTCGCTGGGCCGGGTGAGACTATAGATGCGCCGAATCACCTGGCCGGCGCGTCTCGACTGCTCCACTGCCTTATCCAGCGCGGGTACTACCTGCTCGGCGGGCGCCTGGTTGCGCAACAGATTCGCCGCCCCCGTGCAATAGCTTGAAATCGCGGCAAGCGGCTGGTTCAATTCATGCGCGATGCTCGACGCCATTTCACCGACGGCCACCAGCCGCGCGGTGGATTGAAGGCGTTCCTGCTGCAGGCGCGCCTTTTCTTCCGCCAGTTTGCGGTCCGTGATGTCCACCATCGATCCCATCCAGCCGACATGCTTGTCGTCCGCGCCAATGAGCGGGGTTTCGTGAATCAAGACGTCGATGATCTCGCCATTGCGGCGCTTGAACTTCAATTCGAAGCCTTCGACCGGTCCGTCGCCGGCAAGAACGCGGTCGTGAATCGCGCGGGTCTCGTCGAGATGCTCGTCCGCCCAATAGGGCATGGGTGGCCTTCGCCCAACCAGTTCCTCGGCGGCCCACCCGACCATGCGACAAAACGCCGGATTGACGTAGGTGATTTCGCCGTCGAGATTTCGTGCCCGCATGCCGGTGTCCAGCGAATCCTCCATTGCCTTGCGGAACGTATGTTCGCGGCGCAGTTCCTCCTCCACCGATTGTCGCCGCAGCACATGACGTCGAAGAATCCAGAGGCTCCAGAGAACCACCGTGGCGAGGACAACCAAGGCCGCGGAAAGGACGATACTGGCCACGGGGCGGGGTGCGTGATAGGGCACGGAATGCAACGCCAATCCCCATCCCGGCGGATCGAAGGCGACCTGATAGCCCTCATTCATGACGCTTGACTCAACCTTGGATCTGGCGCCCAGCACCTTGCCGCCCTCGCCGACGACACTGATCCGATAGCGTTCCGCGAGCCACCACGGCACGCTGTCACCCAGCAGCTCGCGAATCCGGTAGATCCCGACCGCGATGCCAACGACTCGTCCTTCCCGGGAAACGGGAACGTGGACTTCGAACTGCCAATCATTGCTGAAAAACGGATAGGGCGCGCTGTAGACCGGTTTGCCCAGGGAACGCGCGAGACGCTGGCTCTGCATCGATGGCATGCCTTCCGTGGTTTCGATAGACAGCGCCGGATCCATGAGCGACGGATAGGCCTGCTTCACGCGGCCCTCCACATCCACCCAGATCAATTGGCGCAAGCCGCTTTCGAAGCCGAACATGGTTCGCGCAAAGGACTCGAAGGCCCTCGGGCTTGCGGCTTGGGCCGGTTCAATGCGGCCGAGGAGTTCTTCGTTGCGGCTCAGGTGAAATCGCAGATTCTGTTCCAGCCAGAGTACGTCGCTGATCAAGGTGGCGCGGCGCTCCTCGCTGTCGGATCGTTCGGATATCCAGAGCAGCAGCGCGACGCCACCGACAAACAACAGGAAGGCGAGGCGTGGCAGGAACCACAGCCATCGCAAACGGCCGGCTCTTTCTGAGTTGTGGCTTGAACTGGCGGTACCCATGCGGGGATGTTATCTTGTGGCAGCGCCAGAGTGGCGCGGTTTGCGGAAATCCACAATAGGCAGTCCGGCCTTCGCCGTGGAGAATTCGCAACCAGGCTTGCCCGAGGCTTGGCCTCGTGGCTATTTGCCAACAACTTACAGGAGGATCGAAAGTGAAACTACGCAATCTGTTCATTGGCCTGGCTGCCGCCACCTTTTCCGCCATCGCCATGGCTCAGGCGCCGATCGTCATCAAGTTCAGCCACGTTGTCGCCGCTGATACGCCGAAGGGCAAGGCCTCGGAATTCTTCGCCAAAAAGGCAGCGGAACTGACCAAGGGCAAGGCCAAGGTCGAGGTCTATGCCAACAGCGCGCTATACAAGGACAAGGAGGAAATGGAGGCGCTGCAGCTCGGTGCCGTGCAGATGCTGGCGCCATCGCTGGCGAAATTTGGTCCGCTGGGCGTCAAGGAGTTCGAAGCATTCGATTTCCCCTACATCTTTGACGACACGGCCGATCTGCACAAGATCACCCAGGGTCCGGTCGGCGCCTCGATGATGGCCAAGCTGGAGCCCAAAGGCATCAAGGGGCTGGCATTCTGGGACAACGGCTTCAAGTCCTTCTCCGCCAATACGCCGATCAAGGTGCCGGGGGATCTGAAAGGCAAGAAATTGCGCATTCAGTCGTCGAAAGTGCTCGAAGAGCAGATCCGCTCGGTTGGCGGCCTGCCGCAGGTCATGGCCTTCTCCGAGGTCTACCAGGCGCTGCAGACCGGCGTTGTCGATGGCACGGAAAACCCGATATCCAACCTCTATACGCAGAAGATGCATGAAGTGCAGAAGCACCTGACCCTTACCAACCACGGCTATCTTGGCTATGCGGTGATCGTTAACAAGAAATTCTGGGAAGGCTTGCCCGCCGATGTGCGTGGCCAGCTTGAGGCGGCGATGAAGGAGGCCACTGCCTACGCCAACAAGATCGCCCAGGAAGAGAACGACACGGCGCTCGAGGGTGTCAAGAAAAGTGGCAAGACCGCTGTCTATATGCCGAGCAAGGATGAGCGCATGGCATTCAAGAAGGCGATGGCACCGGTGCACGCCAAGATGGCCGACCGCGTCGGCAAGGACTTGCTGCAGACCATCTACAAAGAAACCGGCTTCGACCCCAACAAGCTGTAAGACGCTTCCGCTACAACCCGCCGGCGCGAAGCTGCCGGCGGTTGCTTTCACCCAAGTCGAATCCAGCAGTCTTGCTGCCAATCCGGGGGAGCCTTTCCATGAAATTTCTCGATCATCTTGAGGAGTGGTTGATCACCTTCCTCATGGGCGCCGCGACGCTGATCATTTTTGTCGCCGTCGTCCATCGCTATGCCGCGAGCGCGAGCATTCCCGGTCTGCAGGATTGGTTGCTGTCGCTTAGCCTGAGCTGGGCGCAGGAACTGACCATTATCATGTTCGTCTGGATGGCCAAGTTCGGCGCCGCTTACGGTGTGCGGACAGGCATCCACGTCGGCGTCGATGTGCTGATCAACCGGCTGGACGACAGAAATCGCAGCAGGTTCATCATCTTCGGCCTGGCAGCCGGGGCACTGTTCACCGGCATCGTCGGAACGCTGGGTGCGCACTTCGTCTGGGAAAACGGCGCGCACTATGCGATTTTCAAGATGCTTGGCCTCTCGGTTGGTGACGTTCCCGAGGGACCCACCACGCCGGACCTGGAATGGCCGACCTGGATCGTGTATTCGGCGATTCCGCTGGGCAGCAGCCTGATGTGCTTCCGCTTCCTGCAGGTGCTGGTGGGTTTCATCAGGACTGGTGACCTGCCGCACCACGACCACGGCCATGTAGATGGCCTTGAGGACGAAATCCCGCCGGTGGATGTCAATCCCTACGAAATGGACGACAACCTGCATATGCGCGACCTCAAGCACACCATGGTGGGCGACAACCGTCGTGCGCAGAATGTGCCGACCAACCCGGATCGGCGCAAACAAGACCTGGGAGGAGAGCCGAAATGAATGCCGCTATCATTTTCCTGATCCTGCTAGGGCTGATGCTGACTGGCATGCCGATTTCGATTTCTCTCGGCCTTACCGTACTCAGCTTCCTCTTCTTGTTTACCCAGGTACCGCTGGAGTCGGTTGCGCTGAAGCTATTCACCGGCATCGAGAAGTTCGAGATCATGGCGATCCCCTTCTTCATCCTCGCCGGCAACTTCCTGACCCATGGCGGGGTGGCGAAACGGATGATCCGCTTTGCCTCGTCGATCGTCGGTCACTGGTACGGCGGCCTAGGTCTCTCGGGCGTGCTCGCCTGCGCCTTGTTCGCCGCGATTTCCGGTTCGTCGCCGGCAACCGTGGTCGCGATCGGCTCGATCCTGCTTCCCGCGATGGTCAAGGCTGGTTTCCCGAACAAGTTCGGCGCTGGTGTGATCACGACCTCGGGTGCCCTGGGCATCCTGATCCCGCCATCGATCGTGATGGTGATGTACTCGGTGGCGACCAATACTTCGGTTGGCGCTTTGTTCATGGCCGGGGTTGTGCCGGGGATTGCCCTGGCCATGGTTCTGGGTGGCGTGACCTACTACCGGGCACGCAAGTTTGACTATCCGCGCCTGCCCAAGGCAACCATGGCCGAGCGTTTTAAGGCCTTCAAGGAGTCGGCTTGGGGCCTGCTGCTGATCGTCATCGTGATGGGCGGCATCTACACCGGCATGTTCACACCGACCGAGGCGGCGGCCATGAGCGCTGTGTATGCCTTCTTCGTTGCCGTGTTCGTGTACAAGGACCTCGGCATGAAGGACGTGCCGCGCGTGCTGCTCAACTCGGCCAACATGTCGGCGATGCTGCTTTACATCATCACCAACGCGGTGCTGTTCTCCTTCATCATGACCAACGAGAACATCCCGCAGGCACTGGCCGACTGGATGCTGAGCCATGGGCTGGGCATGATCACCTTCCTGCTGGCGTGCAACATCATCCTGCTGCTGGCCGGCAACTTCATGGAACCGTCGTCGATCGTGCTGATCTTCGCCCCTATTCTGTTTCCGGTGGCGATCAAGCTGGGCATCGATCCGGTGCACTTTGGCATCATCATGGTGGTGAACATGGAAGTCGGCATGTGCCACCCGCCGGTCGGCCTCAACCTGTATGTGGCGTCGGGCATCACCAAGATGGGCATTACGGAACTGACCGTCGCGGTCTGGCCGTGGCTGCTGTCTATGCTAGGCTTTCTGGCGGTGGTGACCTACTGGCCCGGCCTGTCGATCTGGTTCCCGAAATATCTCGGCATGATGTAGCTTTCGCCTGCGTCTGCGACAAGGGCCCGGCTGTGCCGGGCTCTTGTTTTTTGTGGTGCCGGGCTTGAGCCGACGCGGTAAAGGGCAGGAAACTGAGCTAAAATATTTTGTTGGCTTTTTGAGCAAAATATCTTGTAGTTCAACCTGTTCTGGAGATAGTAATGGCTGTCGAGCGCACCCTGTCGATCATCAAACCCGATGCAGTTGCAAAGAATGTGATCGGCAAGATCTATTCACGTTTTGAATCCAACGGTCTCAAGATCGCCGCATCCCGTATGGTCCACCTTTCGCGAAAGGATGCCGAGGGTTTCTACGCCGTGCACAAGGACCGTCCTTTCTTCAAGGACCTCGTCGAATTTATGATCTCCGGACCGGTGATGGTCCAGGTGCTGGAAGGTGAAGGCGCGATTGCCAAGAACCGCGAACTGATGGGCGCCACCGATCCCAAAAAGGCCGCCGCCGGCACCATCCGCGCCGACTTCGCCGACAGCATTGACGCCAATGCGGTCCATGGCTCGGATGCCGCCGAGACCGCAGCCGTCGAAATCGCGTATTTTTTCCCGGCGCTGAACGTCTACTCCCGCTAAGCAGGAATGCGCGTCAACCTCCTAGATTTCGATGCCGAAGGGCTGACAGCCTGGTTCGCGCAGCAGGGCGAGAAGCCCTTCCGCGCCCGCCAGGTGTTGCGCTGGATCCATCAGCGAGGGGAGGGTGACTTTGCGGCGATGACCGACGTTGCCAAGCTGTTGCGCGAGAAGTTGGTTGCCGCGGCCGCCGTGTCGCCACCGCCGACTCTTAGTGATCGCCTCTCCGATGACGGCACGCGCAAGTTCCTGTTTGATGTGGGCAACGGCAACGCGGTGGAAACCGTGTTCATCCCCGAGGATGATCGCGGCACGCTGTGCGTGTCCTCGCAGGCCGGATGCGCCCTCGAATGCGCGTTTTGCTCGACGGGACGCCAGGGCTTCAACCGTAACCTGACGACGGCCGAAATCATCGGCCAACTCTGGCAGGCCAATCGCGCCCTGGGCGTCGAACCCGGAGGTGAGCGCATTATCAGCAATGTGGTGCTGATGGGCATGGGCGAACCGCTGGCCAACTTTGACAACCTCATTCCCGCCTTGCGCCTGATGCTTGACGACAACGCCTACGGCTTGTCGCGGCGCCGGGTTACCGTGTCGACCTCGGGCATCGTGCCGGCAATGGATCGTCTGGCCGAGGCTTGCCCCGTTGCCCTGGCTGTCTCGCTGCATGCGCCAACGGATGGTCTGCGCGACAAACTGGTGCCGATCAACCGCAAGTATCCGCTTGCCGAATTGATGGCCGCTTGCCAGCGTTACCTGGTCCATGCGCCGCGGGATTTCATCACCTTCGAGTATGTGATGCTCGACGGAGTAAATGATTCCGATGCCGATGCCCGCGCTTTGCTCCACCTGGTGCGGGACGTGCCCTGCAAGTTCAACCTGATTCCCTTCAATCCATTTCCGGATTCCGGCTTTCGTCGGTCGCCGGCGGACCGGGTTCGGCGGTTCGCGTCCATTCTCGCGGACCATGGAATCGTCACGACAACGCGCAAGACGCGAGGTGACGACATCGATGCGGCTTGCGGGCAACTCGCGGGCAAGGTAAAGGATAAGTCGCGGAGGGTCATCGGGGTGTCCCCTGGATCGCTACGCGCGTCGATTGGATTGGAGCTGCGATGAATTTCAAACTTGCCGCGTTGCCCGTGCTGGGATTCCTCCTGGTCGCCTGTACCACCACGGGCGGCGGTGCCGGGGAGGGCGCCAAACCGGCGACATTGGGCCAGCCTGCAACCAGCGAGCAGCAGCAACGGGCCAAGAACCACATCGAACTCGGATCACTCTACTACCTCGAGGGGCGGTCCGCCATTGCGCTGGAGGAAGCGCGCCTGGCTCTCGCCTCCGATCCCGATTACGCCCCGGCGTTCAATCTTTTGGCCATGACCCACATGCTGTTGAACGAGCCGCGACTCGCCGAGGAGAATTTTCAGAAGGCAATGCGTCTGGCGCCGGGGGATCCTGAAATCAGCAACAACTACGGATGGTTCCTTTGCCAGAACGGGCGCGAGCAGCAGTCCATCGCGCATTTCATGGCGGCGGCAAAGAACCCGCTGTACACCGCGCCGACCAAGGCCTATACCAATGCCGGAATTTGTGCCCAGAAAATGAAGGACGACAAGGCGGCCGAGGACTACCTATTGACGGCGCTGCGCTTGGTCCCGGCCAATACATTGGCCTTGTTTTCGCTGGCCGAAATGCAATATCGCCAGGCCCGATATGTCGCCGCGAAGCAGTGGGTTGCCGACATCGAGCGCATGATCGAGCCGAACGCGGAGGTGCTCTGGCTGGCGTTGCGCATCGAGCGCAAGCTCGGAAACCGCGAGGCCGAGACGCGCTATGCCAATCAGCTCAGGCGGCGATTCCCGGGTTCGCCGGAGCAGCGCCTGTTGGGTCAAGGTCAGTTCGAGTGAGCGAGGCGCTGGAAGCGGGAAGCCCGGTTGCATCACCTTCCGGGATGGCTGACCACGGCGTCGAGAGCACGCTCCCCAGCCTTGGAACCCAACTGCGCGTGGCGCGTGAGGCAAAGGGAAGCTCGATAGCCGACGTGGTTCAGGTCATACGCTTCAGCGCCCACCAGATCGAGGCGCTGGAGCGCGACGACTATGGCAGCCTTCCCGGCGCGACCTCGGTGCGCGGCCTGGTGCGCAACTACGCAAAATTCCTCAAGCTGGACCCGTTGCCGCTGCTGGCTTTGATCGAGCCGGCGGTCCCCGTTCCTGAAGCGGATGTCAGACCGCCGACCAACATGGGCGAGGCGGAACAGCCTGGTCTGGCGGAGCGGGTTCCGTCCCGCCTGCTATCCGCGGTGGTTGGGGTACTGATGTTGCTTGCCGCGCTCTATTGGTATCTGGATCCGTCGAGCGAGAGCACGGTCGTTAAGCGCGCTGTTCCGCAAGCGGCTAGCGCGCCGCCCGCGCCGGCGGTGGAGGCTGGAAGCGCGGTGGCTCTGGCCACTCCGGCCGCGACGGTGGTTGGCAGCGGTCCCGCCGCGCCGGCGATCGAACCGGCGCCGTCGCTCACCGCGGGCGGCCTGCGCATCGAGTTCGACGATCGATCCTGGATCGAGATTCGCGACGCAAGCCGGAAGGTTGTGTTGGCGGGTGAATATTCAGCGGGAACGCGACAGGATGTGGACGGCAAGCCGCCGTACCAAATCTGGATAGGGAGGGCGTCAGGCGTTCGGGTATTCCTCGGCGAGCGCCGCATCGACCTCAAGCCGCATACGCGCGAAGAAGTCGCGCGCTTCACACTGGAATGACCGTGGCGGATCACGTTCATGCGCGACGGCTCCGCCGTCTGGCGGTCATCGGCGGAGTCGGCGTTGGCGGTACGGCGCCGATCGTGGTCCAGTCGATGACCAATACCGACACCGAGGACGTTTTCACGACTTCGATGCAGGTGGCCCAGCTTGCGCGGGCCGGCTCGGAACTGGTTCGGATCACGGTCAATACCCGCGAGGCCGCCGCGGCTGTGCCGAAGATACGCGAGCGGCTGGCCCAGATGAACGTCGAGGTGCCGCTGATCGGTGACTTTCATTTCAATGGCCACAAGCTGCTCAGCGAATCCCCGGAATGTGCCGAGGCATTGGCCAAGCTGCGCATCAACCCCGGCAACGTCGGAAAGGGCGCGCGGCGCGATGAGCAGTTCGCGCAACTAATCGAAATCGCCTGTCGGTACGACAAGCCAATCCGCATCGGCGTGAACTGGGGCAGCCTTGATCAGGCCCTGTTGGCGCGCGTAATGGACGAGAACGCAAAGCGGCCTGTACCCAAGGATGCGACCGAGATCATGCGCGAGGCGATGGTGACTTCCGCCGTCGAGTCGGCCGCGCAGGCGGAGCGGCTTGGACTGGCAGGCGACAGGATCGTGCTGTCATGCAAGGTGTCGGGCGTGCAGGACTTGATCGCGATCTACCGCGAACTGGCTGCGCGTAGCGACTATCCGCTGCACCTCGGGCTGACCGAGGCCGGCATGGGCAGCAAGGGAATCGTCGCCTCGACCGCGGCGCTCGGCGTACTGTTGCAGGAAGGCATCGGCGACACGATCCGGGTCTCGCTGACGCCGGAGCCCAACGGGGATCGCACTCGCGAAGTGATTGTCGCCCAGGAGATCCTGCAGACCATGGGACTGCGCGCCTTCACTCCGCTGGTGGCGGCCTGTCCGGGTTGCGGGCGTACCACCAGCACGGTGTTCCAGGAACTGGCGCAGGACATCCAGACCTATGTTCGCGTGCGCATGCCGGAGTGGCGCCTGGCGCGGGTGGGCGTGGAAAACATGACCCTCGCCGTCATGGGGTGCGTGGTGAATGGCCCTGGCGAAAGCAAACACGCCAGCATCGGGATTTCGCTGCCGGGTACCGGCGAAGCGCCAGTGGCGCCAGTCTATGTTGACGGAGAGCGCGTCGTCACCCTGCGCGGCGAGAACATCGCCGCGGAGTTCCGTGACATCGTGGAAGCCTACGTTGCTCGCAAGTATCCCGAGCGGCCGAACCCATGACCGTGCGGCCCGTGCGGCACTGAACGAATGACATGAGCCAGACCCTGCAAGCCGTCCGCGGCATGAACGACATTCTGCCGGCCGAAGCGGATCTTTGGGAGCAGTTCGAGGAGACTGTCCGCGACTGGCTTCGCTCGTATGGCTATCGGCCGATTCGCATGCCCATGGTGGAACCGACGCCGCTTTTTGCCCGTGCCATCGGGGAGGTCACCGATATTGTCGAGAAGGAAATGTATTCCTTCGAGGATGCGCTGAATGGTGAAAGCCTGACCTTGCGACCGGAAGGCACGGCGTCCTGCGTGCGGGCGGTATTGCAGCACAACATGCTATATGAGGGTCCCAAGCGCCTTTGGTACATGGGGCCGATGTTCCGCCACGAGCGCCCGCAAAAGGGGCGTTATCGCCAGTTTCATCAAGTGGGCGTGGAAGCACTCGGGTTTCCCGGACCGGATATCGACGCCGAGCAGATCGCGATGTGCGCCCGCTTGTGGGACGACCTCGGTCTCGATGGCATCCGGCTCGAAATCAATTCGCTCGGCCAGAGCGAGGAGCGGGCTCGTCACCGTGCCGATCTTGTGGTGTATCTGGAACAGCGTCAGGATTTGCTCGACGAAGACGCCAGGCGCCGGCTGCACAGCAATCCGCTGCGTATCCTCGACACAAAAAATCCTGTCTTGCAGGAGTTGGTCGAGGCGGCGCCAAAGCTGATCGACTATCTCGGGGAGGAATCCCTGCGTCATTTCGAGGGTGTTCAGCAATTGCTCAAGGACGCGGCGATACCGTACCGGATCAATCCGCGATTGGTGCGCGGGCTGGACTACTACAACCTAACCGTGTTCGAGTGGATGACCGATCAGTTGGGTGCGCAGGGCACGGTATGCGCCGGCGGTCGCTATGACGGGTTGATCGCACAGCTTGGCGGCAAGGCCGCGCCGGCTTGCGGTTTCGCCATGGGTATCGAGCGGCTGCTGGCCCTTTGGCGAGAGCAGGGGCACCAGCACGAGGTGGTGTCTCCCGATGCCTACCTGGTGCATCAGGGCGAAGCGGCCGGACGTTTCGCCTTCCGGGTCGCCGAAGCGCTGCGCAGTGCCGGCTTTGCCATCCAACTGCATTGCGGCGGCGGTGGTTTCAAGTCCCAGATGAAGAAAGCCGACACATCCGGCGCGCCGCTTGCGCTGATCATCGGTGACGACGAGGCGGCAGCCAATGCTGTCGGCGTCAAGCAACTGCGCGGAGGCTTCGATCAGCCGCCGCCGCAGCTTACGGTGGGGTTCGATGAACTTGCCGATCAGCTCGGCATACTACTTTTTCCGATGGAAGACGACGATGGCAGCCTATGACCTAGAAGAACAGGAACAGCTCGACGAGCTGAAGACCTGGTGGAAACTCCATGGCAACCTGGTAACCAACATTCTGCTGGCACTGGCCCTGGCCACCGCCGGTTGGCAGGGCTGGAACTGGTGGCAGCGCCAACAGTCTGCGCAGGCCTCGGCGGTGTTCTCCGCCATGCAGACGGCGGCGACGCAACGTGATACCAAGCGCGTCCGCGATCTGGCGGGCGAATTGGTCGACAAATATTCGATCACCGACTACGCTGGCATGGGCGCGCTGCTGGCGGCACGAATCCAGGTCGATGCCGGCGATTCGCGAAACGCGCGCGTGCAGTTGGCCTGGGCGGCGGAATACGCCAGGGACCCGGGCTTGCGCGATCTGGCCCGATTGCGCCTTGCCACCTTGATGCTCGACGACAAGGCCTACGACGAAGCGCTGAAACAACTGGTCGCGGAGCCCGGCGCGGCATTTGCCCCGCGGTTCGCCGAGCTGCGCGGCGATATCCTCGCCGCACAGGGAAAACTGGCCGAAGCGCGCGGTGCCTACGAGGTGGCGACGGCAAAGCTGGAGGCGCTGGTGAAGGAAGATGAAACACGGCAGCGCGGCGGCTACCGCGAGATACTGCAAGTCAAGCGTGATTCGCTCGGAGCCGCCAAGTGACGCTGGCGTCGGCTGCATTGCTGGCGATGGCCCTGGTCAGCCTCGGTGGCTGTTCCACCGTCGAAAAACTGAACCCCTTCGGGCCAGCCACGCCAAAAACGAAGCCCACCGAACTTTCAACGATTCAAGCCACTGCCGAACTGAAATCCCTGTGGCAGGCGAGTGTCGGTGGCGCGGGGGAGTATGTATTCTCGCCGGCGATTGTCGGCGACAGCGTCTATGCCGGTGCGCGCGATGGCAGCTTGTCCCGATTCGACGGCGGGCGGCAGATGTGGCGCGTAGCCGCCGGTCAGATCATTTCCGGAGGCGTCGGCAGTGATGGCTCGGTTGTCGTTGTCGGCTCGCCGAAGGGAGAAGTGCTTGCCTTTGATGCCGCCACCGGGCGCGAGGCCTGGAAGGCCCGCGTGAGCTCCGAAGTGCTTGCGGCACCAGTGGTCGCGGATGGGCTCGCGGTGGTTCGCTCGGGCGACTCGCGGATATTTGCGTTCGATATCGCGGACGGCAAGCGACGGTGGGTTTTCCAGCGCAGTACGCCCAGCCTGTCCCTACGTTCCAACGTCGGCGTAATGCCGGCCGGGAAATTTACCCTGGCCGGCTTTCCCGGAGGCAAGCTGGTGGCGATCGCCAACAATAATGGTGCGGCGGTCTGGGAGGTTACGGTCGCGCTGCCCAGGGGCGCGACCGAGCTTGAGCGGGTTGCGGATGTGACCAGCACGCCTGCTGTCAGCGGCACGACGATTTGCGCGGCGGCCTACCAGGGGCGGGTGGCCTGTTTCGAGAGCAGCACCGGAAATACGCTTTGGTCCCGCGAGATGTCCTCCAGCGCTGGGCTCGACATGGACAACCGCTACGTCTATGTCACGGACGACAAAGGTGCGATTCACTGCATGGACAGGAACAGCGGCGCCAGTGTCTGGAAGCAGGACAAGCTGGCCCAGCGATCCGTTTCGCGGCCCCTGGCCTTGGACAAGTACGTCGCGGTGGCCGACTACCAGGGCTATATCCATCTCCTGCGCCGGGAAGACGGTGCGTTTGCGGCACGGATCGCCACCGACGGCAGCGCGATTCGCGGCGAGCCGCTGCGCATGGGCAGCGGACTTCTGGTGCAGACCACAAATGGCAGCCTGCATGCGCTTGAAGCACGCTGAGTCGGTGCAACTCGTCGCTGTTCCGATGACTGGCATCAACCGCCAATCCGCGCTGGGATACCTGACGTGAAACCGACCCTGGTCATCGTCGGTCGGCCCAACGTCGGCAAGTCAACCCTGTTCAACCGCCTGACGCGCTCGCGCGATGCGCTGGTAGCCGATCAGCCGGGATTGACCCGGGACCGGCACTATGGACACGGACGCCTCGGTAACAAGCCCTATCTGGTAGTCGACACCGGCGGCTTCGAGCCGCAGGTGAAAGACGGCATTGTTCACGAAATGGCGCGGCAGGCCGAGGCGGCCATCGCAGAGGCCGACGTGCTGGTGTTCGTCGTTGATGTTCGGAGTGGGCTGGTGCCGCAGGACAAGGTGATCGCCGATCTGCTTCGGCGCAGCGGGCGCCCGGTGCTGCTTGCGGCGAACAAGGGTGAAGGAATGGACCGGGCGGTGGTTGGCGCCGAGTTTCATGAACTCGGTTGCGGCGCGCCCTGTGTCATATCCGCGGCGCATGGCGAAGGCGTGCGCGAGCTGGTCGATCTGGCGCTGGAGTCCTTCCCGGCAGCGTCCGAACCGGCAGACGAGGTGCATGGTCCGCGGGTCGCCATCGCCGGCCGGCCGAACGTGGGCAAGAGCACGCTGGTAAATACCCTGCTTGGCGAGGAACGGGTGATTGCCTTCGATATGCCGGGCACCACGCGCGACGCCATCGAAATTCCCTTCGAGCGCAACGGCAAGGCCTATACGCTGATCGACACGGCAGGGCTGCGGCGCAAGGGCCGCGTTTTCGAAACCATCGAGAAATTTTCGGTAATCAAGACCCTGCAAGCGGTCGAAGAGGCCAATGTAGTGGTCCTGATGGTGGATGCGACGCAGGAAATCTCCGACCAGGATGCCCATATCGCCGGATTCGCGATCGATGCCGGGCGCGCTCTGGTGGTCGCGGTGAACAAGTGGGATGCGGTTGACGAGTATCGACGCGAACGGATCAAGCTGGACATTTCGCGCAAACTCAATTTCCTGGGTTTTGCCAAGGTGCATAACGTTTCCGCGCTCAAGGGGCAGGGTATCGCCGCGATATTGAACTCGGTTGACCGGGCCTATGCCGCCGCCATGGCGAAGCTGTCCACGCCCAGGCTGACACGAGTGCTCATTGCCGCGGTGGAGAAGCAGACCCCGCCGCGACACGGCGCCTTCCGGCCCAAGCTGCGCTATGCCCACCAGGGTGGCAGCAACCCGCCGGTGGTGGTCATACACGGCACCGCGCTGGAGCATGTCCCGTCGTCATATACGCGTTACCTCGAGCGCTATTTTCTCGAAGCCTTCAAGCTGCAAGGCACGCCCTTGCGCATCCACTACAAGACGGCGCGCAATCCTTACGTCGACTCCGGCCGGAGCTAGCGGGCCACCAGCGCGCGGCGTGGTCGGAAAGTCGGCGCCGGTGGCACGGCGACGCAAAATCGATTACATTACCCAATCCAAAAAAACCAGCCGCACGTCGCCCGGGTGAATAATGCCCGCGCCGCAACCGGGGCGCCAGATGCGTCGTCTGTCACGATAAGGATCACCCAAAATGAGCAATAAAGGGCAAATGCTACAAGACCCGTTCCTGAACACCCTGCGTCGCGAGCACGTTCCGGTTTCCATCTATCTTGTGAATGGCATAAAGCTGCAAGGCCAGATCGAGTCCTTCGATCAGTACGTCGTTCTGCTCAAGAACACGGTGACCCAGATGGTCTATAAGCACGCCATATCGACGGTGGTGCCGGCGCGTCCGGTGAATTTTGCGCAGGAGGCCGACGGGGCTTGATCGCCTGGATGCGGGCCATGTGACTGCCGTGACGGAGTCGCGCTGATGTTTGAACGTCCCGCGAGTGGCGAGCGGGCAATCCTGGTTCAACTCGACTTTGGCGATGGCGATGCCGCCGAGCGCCTGGCCGAGTTCGATATGCTGGTTGGAAGCGCCGGGGCCGTGCCGCTTGCCGTCGTCACCGGCAGGCGGACTCGTCCGGACCCCGCGTTGTTTGCCGGCAAGGGCAAGGTCGATGAAATCGGCGCGACAGCGCACGCGCGCGGCGCTGACTTGGTGGTCTTCAATCACGATCTCGCTCCGGGCCAGCAGCGCAACCTTGAACGCGCGCTGGAGTGCCGGGTCATCGATCGCAGTAGCCTGATCCTCGACATATTCGCCCTGCGCGCGCGCAGCCATGAAGGCAAGCTTCAGGTTGAACTAGCCCAACTGCAGCACCTGGCCACTCGCCTGGTGCGCGGCTGGACCCACCTGGAACGGCAGAAGGGTGGCATCGGCCTGCGCGGCCCCGGCGAGAAGCAGCTCGAAACCGACCGTCGTCTCATTGGCAAGCGGGTCGCCTTGCTCAAGGACCGATTGAAGCAACTGGAGAAGCAGCGCCAGGTGCGCCGCCGTGCGCGGGTTCGGGGAAATGTGCTCGCCGTGTCGTTGGTGGGTTACACCAACGCCGGCAAGAGTACCTTGTTCAACGCTCTGACCAAGGCTGGGGCGTATGCCGCCGATCAGCTTTTCGCCACGCTCGACACCACATCCCGGCGCTTGTTCATCGACGGGGCAGGCCCCATAGTCCTGTCCGACACGGTGGGATTCATTCGTGACCTGCCGCACGCCCTGGTCGCGGCGTTCCATGCGACGCTCGAGGAGACGGCCCAGGCGGACCTGTTGTTGCATGTCATCGATGCCGCCAGTTCCGACCGCGACCAGCAGATACACGCGGTAAATGCGGTCCTGAAAGAGATCGGCGCCAACGAGGTTCCGCGGGTGCAGGTCTGGAACAAGCTCGATCTGACCCCCGCCAGGCCCGGAATCACGCGGAACGACTGTGGTAACATTTCAGACGTGCGGATAAGTGCCCGCAGTGGTGCCGGAATGCCTTTTTTGCGCGAGGCACTGGCCGAGGCGGCAAGCGCATGCAAGGATCAGAGTGCTGTTGCCGCCTGACATTTCAATCCCCTTCACTACCCAATACGAAAACGTGATCGCTGGAATACTCATGTCTCTCAACGACCACGGCTGGGGCAACCAGCCGGGTGGCGGCAAGCGCGGCGGCAATCAGGGTCCCCCGGATCTCGAAGAACTCTGGCGCGATTTCAATCGTCGACTTTCCGGCATGTTCGGCAACAAGGGCGGCGGTGGCGGCGACGCGGGCGGAGACGGCGGCGGTGGTCGGATGCCGACCATCAGCCCCCGGCAATTCGGCGGCGGTATCGGCATACTGCTTGCGTTGGTCGTCGTCGTCTGGCTTGGCAGCGGCTTCTACATCGTCGACGCATCCCAGCGTGGCGTGGTGCTGCAGTTCGGCGCCTTCAAGGAAGCCACCGAGCCCGGCCTGCGCATGCGCTGGCCCTGGCCCATCCAGAGCCACGAAATCGTCAACCTGACGGGTGTGCGCACCGTCGAAGTAGGGTATCGCGGCTCGGACAAGAACAAGGTGCTCAAGGAAGCCTTGATGCTCACCGATGACGAGAACATAGTCAGTGTCCAGTTTGCAGTTCAGTATCTGCTAAAGGACCCCAAGGACTATTTGTTCAGCAACCGGCATCCCGACGACGCGGTGATGCAGGCTGCCGAGACGGCGATTCGCGAGGTGGTCGGCAAGAACAAGATGGATTTCGTGCTTTACGAGGGTCGCGACCAGATCGCAGCCAATACCCAAAAGCTGATCCAGGACATTCTTGATCGCTACCAGACCGGCATCCAGGTTCGTTCCGTCAGCATGCAGAGCACCCAGCCACCCGAGCAGGTGCAAGCGGCATTCGACGATGCCGTCAAGGCGGGCCAGGATCGCGAGCGGCAGAAGAACGAAGGTCAGGCCTATGCCAACGACGTGATTCCGCGTGCTCGTGGCGCGGCCTCGCGTTTGATGGAGGAAGCCACCGGCTATCGGCAGCGGATGATCGTGACCGCGGAAGGCGATGCCTCGCGCTTCAAGCAGATCCTTGCGGAGTACAGCAAGGCGCCGGAGGTCACGCGCAACCGCATGTATCTGGAAACCCTGCAGCACGTCTATGCCAACACGAGCAAGGTGATGCTGGATGCCAAGGGTTCCGGAAACCTGCTCTACCTTCCGCTCGACAAGCTCATGCAGGCTGCGGCCGTGACGGCAGCTCAACCGGCGGAACTTGCACCGACGCCACGCGCGGCGCCGTCACCGGCCGCCGTGCAGGCTGAAGCGCCGCCGCAGACCGAGCGCTCCGCTCCCGGCGATGCCCGGGTGCGCGGCAACCTGGGCTCGCGCGAACGGGGAGAACGCTGATGCAACGGCATCTATCCTTCATCAGTTCATTCATCTTCGGCGTTCTGGCCTTGTTTGCCATGACCGTGTTTACCGTCGATCAGCGGCAGTTCGCGATCATTTTCCAGCTTGGCGAAATCAAGGAAGTGGTTTCCGAGCCGGGCTTGGCGTTCAAGTGGCCGCTGGTGCAGAACGTACGCATTTTCGACAAGCGCATCCTGACGCTCGATTCCCCCGAGCCTGAGCGCTTCCTTACCGCCGAGAAGAAGCCGGTTCTGGTTGATTCCTTCGTCAAGTGGCGCATCCATGATGTAAAGCTTTACTACATTTCCGTGGGCGGCGACGAGACGCTGGCCAAGACCCGGCTGTCGCAGACCGTGAATTCGGGCCTGCGCGAGGAGTTCGGGCGACGCACGGTACATGACGTGGTCTCGGGCGCGCGCGATGACATCATGGTTTCGGTGAAGAAGAAGGCCGACGCGGACATGCGCGCGATTGGTGTAGAGATCGTGGATGTGCGTCTCAAGCGCGTCGATTTGCCGCCCGAAGTATCCGAGTCCGTTTATCGACGAATGGAAACGGAACGCAAGCGCGTGGCCAATGAATTGCGATCCGAGGGCGCGGCCGAAGCGGAGAAAATCAAGGCCAACGCCGACCGGCAGCGCGAAGTCATCCTTGCCGAGGCGTACCGAGATGCGCAGAAGATAAAGGGCGAAGGGGATGCCAAGGCCGCCGCGTTGTATGGGCGCGCGTTTGGCGAGAACCCCGAGTTCTACGGCTTCTATCGCAGCCTCGAAGCCTATCGCGGCAGTTTCAAGAGCAAGAACGACTTGATGTTGATCGAGCCCAATTCCGAGTTCTTCAAGTATCTGAAGAGCGGCGGCAAGGGCAAGTGACGCAGGCTGGTCCGGGCGATGGTGAACACTTTGCTGCTGGCTTTCGCCCTGATGCTTGTCATCGAAGGCCTGTTGCCCTTTCTGGCGCCGAAGGTATGGCGCGAAACATTTCGCCGCGTAACCGAGTTCAGTGATGGGCAGATCCGCTTCATCGGTCTGAGTTCAATGCTGGTCGGCGTCATGATGCTCACGGTATTCCGCTGATCACCATGGCAAACCGACGCTGGCTGTTGCCCGAAGCGATCGAGGACGTTCTGCCGCGCGAGGCATTGCGCATCGAGGCCATGCGGCGCGCAGTCCTTGACGAGTTCATCGCCCATGGCTACGAATTGGTCATTCCGCCCCTGCTCGAATATATCGAGTCGCTGGTGAGCGAGCGCGGGCAGGATCTTGACCTACGCACCTTCAAGCTTGTCGATCAACTGTCCGGCCGCGGAATGGGGGTGCGCGCCGACATCACGCCTCAGGTGGCACGGATCGACGCGCATCTGCTCAATCGCCAGGGCGTCGCCCGGCTTTGCTATTGCGGAAGTGTCTTGCATACGCTTCCTGCCGGCTTTAACGCAACCCGCGAGCCGTTGCAGATCGGCGCGGAGATTTATGGCCATGCCGGACTTGAAGCCGATATCGAAGGCGTCCGTCTGCTGGCCTCGACGCTCGATTTGTGCGAGGTCTCCGTTTCGCGAATCGACTTGGGCCACGTCGCCGTATTTCGAGCCTTGACGCGGCAGGCGGGGCTTGGGTCTAGCGCGGAAAAGGAACTGTTCGACGCGCTGCAGGGCAAGGACGTTCCCGCGGTCCGCGAACTCGTGGCCGGCATTGCCGAACCGGTGCGCACGGCCTTGCAGACCTTGCCCGAACTGTATGGCGATCGTGGTGTGCTGGATCGGGCCGCCAAGGTCTTGCCCAATCTGCCGGAGATCGAGACCGCGCTGTCGGACCTGCGACGCATGGCGGATGCGCTCGGCGACCTGCCTCTTAGCTTTGACTTGGCAGACCTGCGCGGCTACCACTATCACAGCGGGATTGCCTTTGCCGCCTACTGCTCCGGCAGTCCGGCGGCGGTGGCCTTGGGTGGCCGCTACGATGATTTTGGACGCGCCTTTGGCCGTGGCCGTCCCGCAACCGGGTTTTCCATGGATTTGCGGGCGCTGGTTCGCCTCGCGCCGAACGGTGGCTCGCCGGGCGCGATAGCGGCACCGTGGCCCGAAGACGACACTTTGCACGCCGAAGCGCAGCGCTTGCGCTCCCTTGGCGAGCGGGTCATTCTGGCATTGCCGGGACACGAAGGATCCTGGCGTGAGGCCGGCTGCGACCGTATCCTGGTGCGCCAGGGAAACCGCTGGACAATTGAATCGCTCAAGGAAGACTGAAATGGCAAAGAACGTCGTGGTTGTCGGTACCCAGTGGGGCGACGAGGGCAAGGGCAAGATCGTCGACTGGCTGACCGATCACGCCCAGGCTGTGGTGCGCTACCAGGGTGGGCATAACGCAGGGCATACGCTGGTCATCGGCGGCAAAAAGACCGTTCTTCACCTGGTGCCCTCGGGCATCCTGCGCGAAGGCGTCACGTGTTATATCGGCAACGGCGTGGTGCTCTCTCCCGAGGCGCTGATCAAGGAACTCGATGAGCTCAAGGCTGCTGGAGTCGATGCCGATGCGCGCCTTCGCATTTCGGAAGCCTGCCCCTTGATCCTGCCCTACCACCAGGCGCTTGACATCGCCCGCGAGGCGGCCAAGGGCGCGAAGAAAATCGGCACCACCGGGCGCGGCATCGGTCCAGCCTACGAAGACAAGGTGGCACGCCGCGGCCTGCGCCTGCAGGACCTGTTGCGTCCCAAGCGTTTTGCCGAGAAGCTGGGTGAAGTGCTGGACTATCACAACTTCACGCTGAAGAACTACCTGGGCGCGGAGCCGGTCGATTTTCAACAGGTGCTGGACGGCGCGATGTCCATGGCGCCGCGCCTGACCAGGATGATTGCCGACGTGCCGCGTTCGCTTTACGAGGCACACAAGGCGGGTGCCAACATCCTGTTCGAGGGTGCGCAGGGCACGCTGCTCGATATCGACCACGGCACCTATCCCTTTGTCACCTCGTCGAACTGCATCGCCGGGGGCGCATCCACCGGCGCCGGCGTCGGCCCCGGCATGCTGCACTACGTGCTGGGCATCACCAAGGCATATACGACCCGCGTCGGCAGCGGACCGTTCCCGACAGAACTTTACGACGCGGTCGACAAGCAGGATCCCGTCGGCAAGCACATGGCGACCAAGGGTCACGAATTCGGCGCGACCACCGGGCGCGCCCGGCGCTGCGGCTGGTTTGATGCCGCCGCCTTGAAGCGCGCGATCCAGATCAACGGCGTCTCCGGACTATGCGTGATGAAGCTCGACGTGCTCGACGGCATCGAGGAGATGAAGCTTTGCACGGGCTACAAGCTCGATGGCCAGTTCACCGACATCCTTCCGGTCGGTGCCGACGATCTGGAGCGCTGCGAGCCGGTTTACGAGTCCATGCCGGGCTGGAACGATAGCACCGTGGGCGTCAAGACGTTCGACGCCTTGCCAAAGACCGCACAGAACTACATCAAACGCATGGAAGTGCTTTGCGGTGTGCCGATCGACATGATTTCAACCGGGCCCGATCGTGAGGAGACCATCGTGATGAGACACCCTTTCCTCTGACAACCTTGATCGGAAAAGAGGGAAAAAACAAAGGGCCACTGGAATCATCCGGCGGCCCTTGCTTTATTCGTCATCGCCCAACAGTTACTTGGTGCCCAGGAAGGGACTCGAACCCCCACGCCTCGCAGCGCTAGTACCTGAAACTAGTGCGTCTACCAATTCCGCCACCTGGGCAGGCGCGAAACGAGGCGCGAATTCTAAAGGAAAACCCCAGATTGTCAAACAAGAAAACCAATAGTCGCCCGCTCTCGAAAATTCGCCGCGCGGATCCTGAGTTCGAGCGCGAGAAGTCCAAGTACGAGCATCCGCTGCCCAGCCGCGAATACATCCTGCAGGTACTCGCCGTGCAGGGAGCGCCGCTGGAGTTCGACGCGCTGGCGCGACTGCTTGATGTCCAGGCATACGAGTTGGAGGCCTTCCAACGGCGGCTGGGGGCAATGGCACGCGATGCGCAATTGATGCAGAACCGGCGAGGCGACTGGCTGATACCGAACAAGGCTGACCTGGTGCGCGGGCGCATCGTCGGCCACCCCGACGGATTCGGTTTCCTGGTGCCGGAAGAGGGCGGTGCCGACCTGTTCCTTGCAGCGAAGGAAATGGACAAGGTCCTGCATGGTGACAAGGCAATCGCGCGCGTAATTGGCGTGGATCGCAAGGGCCGCCCAGAGGGCAAGATCGTCGAGGTTACCGAGCGGGCCAACCGGCTCGTGGTCGGGCGCGTGATCGAGGAGCACGGCGTGCGCTTCGTCGTCGCCGAGGATAAGCGCATCAGCCAGGACATCCTGCTGGCGCCACCGGAGAAGGGTTCCAGAAAATCGCTCAAGGTACAGTCCGGACAGGTCGTGACCGTGGAACTCATCGAACAGCCGAGCAGGCATTCGCAACCCATCGGACGCCTGGTCGAAGTGCTCGGCAACTATGCCGATCCGGGCATGGAAATCGAGATCGCGCTGCGCAAGCACGAGATGCCCCATGAGTTTTCCGGCGAGGCGTTGGCGCAGACGCGCAAGTTGCCCGATGCAGTGCGCAAGTCGGATTGGAAGGACAGGGAAGACATCACCAATCTGTCCCTGGTGACCATCGATGGCGAAACCGCCAGGGATTTCGACGACGCGGTGTATTGCGAGCGACGCGGCAAGGGCTACCGCCTGGTCGTCGCGATTGCCGATGTTTCGCACTATGTCACGGTTGGCAGTGCGCTCGACATCGAGGCTTTCGAGCGCGGAAACTCGGTGTACTTCCCGCGCCGGGTAATTCCGATGTTACCCGAGAAACTCTCCAACGGACTATGCTCACTGAATCCTCAAGTCGAGCGCTTGTGCATGGTCTGCGATATGGACATCGCCGGCAATGGCAGTATCCGACGCTTCCGCTTTTATCCAGCCGTGATGTATTCGCAGGCGCGACTGACCTACACTGAGGTTGCAGCGGCGCTCTATGAGAAAGACGATGCCACGCGGGTCCGCCTCGCGTCGCTGCTGCCACATCTGGAAGCGCTGGACGAACTGTACCGACAATTGGCCAAGGAGCGGGCCAAACGTGGCGCCATCGATTTCGAGACAGTCGAGACCCGCATGGTGTTCGATGACCACGGCAAGATCGAGCGTATCGAGCCCTACGAGCGCAACGACGCCCACCGGCTGATCGAGGAGTGCATGCTGGCGGCCAATGTTTGCGCTTCGGAGTTCCTGCGCGAACGCGAGCATCCAGTCCTCTATCGAATCCATGAGGGGCCGACGCCGGAACGCCTGGTCAAGCTGCGCGATTTTCTGGGCACCTTCGGCTTCCAGTTGGGCGGAGGCGATGCACCGGAGGCCCGGCATTATGCCAAGCTGCTGGAGCAGATCGGCCAGCGACCGGATCGACAGCTATTGCAGACCGTGATGCTCCGCTCGCTGCGGCAAGCGATTTACAGTCCCGAAAACGTCGGCCACTTCGGCCTGGCCTATGAAAGTTATACCCACTTTACGTCACCGATACGCCGCTATCCCGATCTGCTGGTGCATCGGGCGATAAAGTCGGCGCTGGCGACACGGCGCTATGAGCCGGGGAACTGGGAAGAGATCGGCCTGCATTGCTCGAAGACAGAGCGTCGTGCCGACGAGGCGACGCGCGATGTCGAAGACTGGCTCAAATGCTTTTACATGAAGGATCGCGTCGGCGAAACATTCGAGGGCAGCATTTCGTCAGTGGTCCCCTTCGGCATCTTCGTTGCCCTCGACGGGGTCTTCGTCGAGGGCCTGGTGCACGTCTCGGAACTTGGGCAGGACTATTTCCACTTCGATGCCGCGGCCCACGCCATGGTCGGCGAGCGCAGCGGAAAGCGCTTTCGACTTGCGGACCGGGTTCGCGTGCAGCTCGCGCGCGTGGACATGGAAAGCAACCGGATCGACTTCCGGCTTGCGTGATCGGGACAACAAAAAAACCCGCCTCGGCGGGTTTTTTTGTTGGAGTTTCCCGTCCTTATTTCAGCTTGACTTCCTTGTAGGCGACGTGCTTGCGCGCTTTCGGGTCGTATTTCAGGAACTCCAGCTTCCCCGGCGTGGTTTTCTTGTTTTTGGTGGTGGTGTAGAAATGCCCCGTCCCCGCGGTGGATTCCAGCTTGATCTTTTCGCGTCCGCCCTTGGCCATGTTCCTATCTCCTGATTAAACGCGCTCGCCGCGCTCACGCAGCTCGGCGAGGACAACGTCGATGCCCTTCTTCTCGATGGTGCGCAGGCCAGCGTTGGATACGCGCAGGCTGACCCAGCGATTCTCGGATTCGATCCAGAAGCGGCGGCTGTGCAGATTCGGCAGAAAGCGACGCTTGGTCTTGTTGTTGGCGTGGGAAACGTTGTTCCCGACCATCGGGGCCTTGCCCGTCACTTGACAAACGCGAGACATGTGATGCTCCTGAATGCAGATTTTGCAAAGCTCGCTAGTTTAACAAAGAATCCAGGGAAAACACAGATCTTTTTAGAGCAATCCGCGTTCGGCGAAGGATAGTGGCCTGGCGCTGCCGGCGACGATGAAGTGATCCAGCAGTTTGACGTCAACCATCGACAGTGCCAGTTTTAGCGAGGAAGTAAGCACTTCATCGGCGCGCGATGGCTCGGCTAGCCCGGACGGATGATTGTGGGCCAGGATGACGGCTCCGGCGTTGTGCTCCAGAGCGCGTTTGACCACCTCGCGGGGATAGACGCTGGTTTGCGTAAGGGTGCCGCGAAACAGCTCCTCGCTGACGATCAGTCGATTCTGGGCATCCAGCCACAACGCCAGGAAAACCTCATGGGGAATATTTCCCAGTTTGAGGCGCAACCAGTCGCGGACCGCCTCGGGCGACGCGAGCGCGTCCCTTGCCTTCATGGGAGATGCCAGCGCCCGGCGAGCAAGCTCCAGCGCGGCCGACAACTGGGCCGCCTTGGCCGGACCGATACCACGCAGGCGGGCCAATTCGCGGGGACTCGAATAGGCCAGGCTGGCGAGGTCGCCTCCGAAGCTTTCCAGAAGTTCGCGAGCCAGGTCGACGGCGCTTTTTCCGGGCAGGCCGACGCGCAGGAAGATCGCCAGCAGTTCCGCGTCAGACAGTGCGGCGGCGCCCTGTCTGGCAAGCCGCTCGCGCGGGCGCTCAGCCTCGGGCCAATCGCGTATGGCCATGGTTTAGAATCCCCGCTGGTTGCCGATTGGCGGGATTTTAATGTCATGAGCGAATTTCAGGGCAGGCGCGTCGTGCTGGGGGTGACCGGCGGGGTGGCGGCCTACAAGGCGGCCGAACTGGTTCGCCTGCTGGTCAAGGCGGGGGCTGCTGTTGATGTCGTGCTCACCGCGGCCGGGGCCCAGTTCATCGGCCCCGCGACCTTTCAGGCGCTCACCGGGCGGCGCGTCTGGCAGACGCTCTGGGACGAGCGCATGGACAATGGCATGGCCCACATTGATCTCACGCGCGGTGCCGATGCCTTGCTGGTGGCTCCGGCCACTGCCGATTTCCTTGCCAAGCTGGCGCACGGGTTTGCCGACGACCTGTTATCGACCCTGTGCCTCGCTCGCGATTGCAATCTGTTGGTGGCGCCGGCGATGAATCGCCAGATGTGGGAGAACCCGGCCACGCGACGCAATGTTGTGCAACTGCGTGCCGATGGCGTAGGCATACTTGGCCCGGCTCACGGTGACCAGGCCTGCGGAGAGGTCGGCGATGGCCGGATGCTGGAGGCCGCCGAATTGCTGGAGGAGCTTGCGGCAACCCTGCAACCCAAGTGCCTGGCGGGGAAGCGGGTATTGATGACGGCCGGACCGACCTTCGAGGCGCTCGATCCTGTGCGCGGGCTGACCAACCTGAGCTCAGGCAAGATGGGATTTGCTCTCGCCCGAGCCTGCACGGCGGCTGGCGCCGAGGTCACGCTGGTGGCAGGGCCGACGTCGCTGGCCGCGCCCCGAGGCGTCATTCGCCGCGACGTGCGCAGCGCCCTTGAAATGCGCGACGCGGTGATCTCCGCGTTGCCCGGTCAGGACATTTTCATTGGCGTGGCCGCCGTTGCCGATTACCGTCCGGCAAATGCGTCCGATCACAAGATAAAAAAGGGCGCCGGTGGCGTCACGCTGGAACTCGAGGCCAATCCCGACATCCTCGCCGAAGTGGCCGCGAAACCCAATGCGCCATTTTGTGTTGGCTTTGCCGCCGAGAGCCGTGACCTGGCGAAGTACGCCGAGGGCAAGCGCGTTGCCAAGAAGCTGGGCCTTGTCGTGGGCAACCTGGTACAAGACAGCCTGGGTGGCGACAACAACACGGTAACCATGTTTGATGTGCATGGTGCGCACCCCTTGCCGCCGGCGGACAAGCGGGAGGTGGCGCGTGGCATCGTTGCGCATATCGCCGCCCTGCTGGAGAAATGACGTGGCCACGATCGACCTGAAGATACTTGACGCCCGCCTCAAGGATGAACGCTACATGCCGGCCTATGCCACGGCAGGCTCCGCAGGCGTTGACCTGCGGGCGTGCATTGACGTGGCACTTAAGATCCATCCCGGAGAAACCATACTGGTGCCAACGGGAATGGCCGTGCACCTGGCCGACCCGGGTTACGCGGCAATGATCCTTCCGCGTTCCGGCCTCGGACACAAGCATGGAATCGTGCTGGGTAACCTGGTCGGTCTGATCGACTCGGATTACCAGGGGGAGATATTCGTTTCGACCTGGAATCGCGGCCACGACACATTCACCTTGAATCCGCTGGATCGCCTTGCGCAACTGGTCGTCGTTCCCGTGGTTCAGGTGAAGTTCAATGTCGTCGACGATTTTCCGGCGAGCGAGCGTGGTGCGAGCGGGTTTGGCAGCACCGGGATCGCGGGATAGCTTTCAGGGCAGCCCGAATGATCCGGTCTTTCCTATCCCTGGTTGGAGTCGCACTGTTCGTGGTTGCGCTACCGGCGACTGCCGCCTCGTCGCCGGCGCCCGCGCCGCGCGTTGCAGCGATCATCCAGTCGCGCTGCGCCTTGTGCCACGGAGCCGAAGGCGAAAGTGCCAGCGCCGTGTACCCGCGCATCGCCGCGCAGCATCCGGATTACCTGGTCAAGCAACTGAAAGATTTTCGCGATGGTCGTCGCCGGAGCGAGACGATGACCGATATGGCCAAGGATCTCAACGATGATGTGATAGTCGAACTGGCGGCGTACTTCGCCGGCAGGAAGGCGGGTGCGCGACAGCCTGGCGATACAGATCTTGCCGCAGTGGGAAAGTACATCTATCAGCGCGGCAACGGCTATTCCGGCGTGGCGGCTTGTGCTTCCTGCCACGGTCCTGGCGGTCTCGGCACGGCGCAACTGCCCCGCCTCGCCGGGCAGCATCCGGCCTACATCGAAACGCAGTTGAAGGAATTCAACCGCCGCGCGCGCACCAACGACAATTCAATCATGCACTCGATCGCGTCAAAGCTCACCGAACTGGAAACCAGGGCCGTGGCGGTATACATCGGTGGCTTGCAGTAGGGGAAGGTCGACGCGTTGTCGCGGTCAATCAGGCCAAAAACAAAAACCCGCCGAAGCGGGGTTTTGTTCTTGGTGCGAATCGCTTCGATCAGGTCGACATCTCGGTAAGGATGTTCTTCAGCCAGCTTTCGGCGAAAATCGCCTCCATCTTGGCGGCCGAGAAATCCGCCGGGGACACGCCGCCCGAGTTCGGCACGGCGACGATCTTGCCGTCCTTGGCGGCATACACCGCAGCGACGCTGACAGCCTCCTTGTCGGTGATGTAGCTGTAGCAGGTGTTGATGCCCGACATGTCAGTCAGTTCCTTGCCATTCATCAGTGCAACGATGTTGGTCGCGCAAATCTTGGCTTCGGAGTTGGCCGAATAGCCCGACTTCGGCATCGCACCGGCGTTCGATGCATCGCCGATGACGTGAATGCCAGCCTGCTTGGTCGACTCGAAGGTGTTCGGATTCACCGGGCACCAGTTCTTGTCGTCACCGACCAGACCCGCGGCAACCGCGATTTGCCCGGCACGCTGCGGCGGTATGACGTTCACCACATCGCCCTTCACGTCTTCGAGGCCTTCGATCAGAACCGTCATCTTTCCGGCGTCCACTTCGGTCACCTTCTTGGCTGGACGATAGTCGATGATGCCCGCGTAGTTGTCCTTCCAACCCTTGGTGAACAGTGGGCCCTTGGAAGCAATCGCCGGGTTGGCGTCGAGGACGACGATTTTCGACTTCGGCTTGTGGGCCTTCAGGTAGTGGGCAATCATGCTGGTCCGCTCGTAGGGGCCGGGCGGGCAGCGGAAGGGCGAGAGCGGTACGGAAAGCACGACGGTGCCGCCGTCCTTCATCGCTTCGAGCTGCTTTCTCAGCAGCACGGTCTGGGGGCCGGCCTTCCACGCGTGGGGCATTATTTCCATGGCGGCGGCGTCGTAGCCCTTCATGTCTTCGAGACGGAAATCGATGCCGGGCGAGAGCACCAGGCGGTCGTAGCTGACGGTGCCCTTGCTGGTGGTGACCACCTTGGCCGCCGGGTCGATGGCCGTGACTTCGGCCTGGACGACCTTGATGCCGTGGTTGGCGGCCAGTTTGTCGTACTTGATGGTCAGCGGGCTGAGGTCCTTGAGGATGCCTCCGATGTACAGGTTGCTGAACGGGCAAGAAATGAAATGATCGTTGCGTTCGATCATCACCACTTCGATGCTCTTGTCCATCATGCGAATGTACTTGGCGGCGATGGTGCCGCCATAGCCGCCGCCGACCACCACCACGCGCTTGGCGCCCTTGGGCATCAGTTCGGCGGCACGGCCGATCATCGGCAGCCCCGCCGCGCCGGCGCCGGCGCCGACCAATTTCAGAAAACTTCTGCGATCCAGTGTCATGTCATCTCCCCCGATTATTTAACGCTGGCGTAGAAGTGCAGGAGAGCCTCTAGGTCTTCCTTGGACATCGGATCGACCTTCTCCTTCATCTTTTCCGGCATTTTGCGCTTGCCCGACAGATAGTCGGCCATCTGCATCTGCATGTAAGGCAGCCACTGGCTGGCCATCACCGGAGTATCGTCCTTGCCTTCCTTGCCATCCTCGATGTGGCAGCGGCCACAGTTGGATTCCTGCAGACTGGCACCCTTCTTCACCTTGCCTGCATCGACCGCCTGAGCCGTGACATGGAGCTTTTGCTTGGAGAAGAACTCGGCAATCGCCTTGATTTCGCCATCGCTGTATCCCTTGGCAAGGCGGCCCATGACGGTGGACGCCCGTTCGCCGCTCTTGAATTTCTTCATCGCGACCTCGATGGCCTCCTTGGACTGGCTGGCCAAGCTGGGCATGGTCGGACCCGCGCTGCCGCCGTTTGTGCCGTGACAACCGGCACAGGCATTCGACAGCATCGCCGCCGAGGGCGGTGCCGCCTGAGCCAGCGCGGATATCGCCAGGACGCCGGTGGCCAGCGCCCATCCTTTCCACTTCATCATCATAGTGTCTCCTCCTGAGTTTGATGAATGTACTGCAGAAAAATTGCCTGTCGCCTTACTGCTTCTGTATGTCGATGTAGTTCTTCACGCCCGGATTGGGTTTGTCGAGGCCGAACTGATAGCCCAGCGAAACATAGTGGAATCGGGCATTGGTGTAGTCCTCATGCAGCGCGAAGCCGAAGTTATACACCTTGTCGGCCGAAATGGCATGGTCTCCCTTGCCGCCACCCGCCTTGTTGCGCTCGAATATGACAACCCACTTGTTGCCCTCCTTTTTGCCGTCGGCCTTCAACTGGCTCTTGCCACCGTCCATGTGGCGCTCGCTATCCACCCAGCCATCGACGGGCGACTGCCCCTTGCCGCTGCGGTATTGGATCAAGTCCATGAACTTGCCGCTGGCGAGATCGGCGCCGGCAATGTACTTGGTCTTCTTGTCGTCCTTGGCGTCCTTCATGGTGCGCAGGTCCACGTGGCAGGTACCCCAGCAGCCATTGAGTTCGCTGCCTTCCACGGTGCCGCCGCCGTCGAACATCATGGTCAGCTTGACCTCGTTCTTCGGGTCCAGCTTTTTGTCTCCATTCTTCGGGGGCACCCATTCAAAGCGGAAATAGATCTTGTTGTCGTCATGGGTGGCCTGGAACGTGACGGGTATGAAACCCACCTTGCCGGCGGGCGGTGTAGGTTCCATCACGGTCTTCGAAACGCCGACCGGCTTGCCGGTGACGATGGCGGTACCGACTTCGTTGGCATCGCCTTCGTGACACTTGGCGCAGGCGCGCTTCTTTTCGACGATGTCTGCGGCCGAGGAGTGGTCGGCCTTGTTCATGATCCATTCCAGGCCCGCCTGACCGGGATAAAAGACCTTGATCTGGCGCGCCGGAATCTTGCTCCAGTCCAGCGCCGTGACGGAACCCGCCGTGGATTCGGTCTTGGCTGGCTTGGTCGCCGCGGCAACGCTAGTCGCTGCGGTTGCGGCAGCCGTTCCCGCGGCGGTCGCCGCCGTTGTCATCGCGGTCGTGGCGGCGGTGGCCATTGCGGTGGTGGCCGCGGCGACTGCCAGGGCCGGTGACGTTGCCGGAGCGGCCGGCTTATCTTCAGCCTTTGCAGGAGCCGCGCTTTCCGGCTGCGCCGCCGGCGCGGCTGCCTGCTGAGCTTGCGCCTTGTCCTGTTTAAGATGGACCGGCTTATGCGCAATGCCCTTGTGGCAGTCGATGCAAGTCTTGCCATCCTCGATCGCGCCTTCGTGTTTGGTCACCGAGCGATCCTTCTGCTTCGCCGGGTCCATGGTCTTGAAGTCGTGGCAGTTGCGGCATTCCTTCGAATCGCGATCCTTCATGCGCTCCCAGACGCGTTCGGCCATGACCAAGCGGTGTTCCTCGAATTTCTCCGGCGTGTCGAGCGTGCCCTTGATGTGGCCGATAACGTCGCGTGCCGCGATCAGTTTCTGGAAGGACTTGAACATGTAGTCCGTGGGAGTCTTGCTGCTGGCGACGTGGCAGTCGGCACACTGTACCGTCGTGCCGCTGCGATTCTTGTAGTGGACCGTCTTCTTCAATTCCTCGAAGGGAATCGTCATTTCATGGCAGGACATGCAGAAATCGGAGCGATTGGTATATTCCATGCCCATATTGAGTCCGCCCCAGATCACGATGCCGCCGACAATGCCGATCACGATCATGCGCAGCATGGAACATTTTGGGGGATTGAGCAGGGAGTCGATGAAGCCCTGCTTGCCTTCGCTCTTCCGGTTTTCGTCAGCCATTGTTCAAATCCAAATTGATCATTTGCCGAGACGGCAAATGCTTCGATTTTGAGTCAATGGAAATGGCAGGCAAGGCACCGCACTCGCTGGCGGCGATCCACGCTTTGCCCATCTCCCCGAACGCGACGCTTTGCCAGCGTCACTAATGCTAGTGGGGTGATTATTGCAGGGGCTGTCTCAAGGGGTAAAAGAATATTGTGATTGGCTTATCGACAGGCTTATTTTTGATTTTCCTAATATTCTAAAAGAATTTCCTTTGGCGTTCGTCACGGTCCAATGTGGGCCGAAGTGGTTCATGCGTCGTCCCGCGTTGGTGGAATCCGGTGGCTTGCCGGCAAGAACAAGGCAATCCCGCCCTTTAGGGAAGGTCAATGAAAAACGGCGCTCCGATTTTCCGGAACGCCGTGTCGCCAGCGCCGACTTTTGCACGGCGCCGCCTTGCTACGCCATCGCTTCGTATAGCGGCAGAGTGAGGAATTCCGGATACTCGGGACTGAGGCTCATCTTGTCGAAAATAACCGCCGCCTGATCGTAGGTCTCGGTCTTCTCTCCTTGGGCGGTAACCACGGCCTTCACTTTCGCGAGTTCCTCGCCGATCATACCGCGCACCATCTCGGCGGTGACCTTGCGGCCGTCGTCGAGCTTGCCCTTGGGCGACACGACCCATTGCCATATCTGCGAGCGGCTGATTTCGGCAGTAGCGGCGTCTTCCATCAGGTTGTGGATCGGTACGCAGCCGTTGCCGGCGAGCCAGGAGCCGAGGTAGTGGATGCCGACGTTGATGTTGTTGCGCACGCCAGCCTCGGTGATGGGCTGCTCGGGCTGGAAGTTGAGCCAGTCCTTCGGGCCGTAGCTGTCGGTGCGTTGCTTTTCCCACTGGTTTGGTTTGTCGCCGAGCACCTTGAGGAACTCTTCCATGGCGATCGGCACCAGGCCGGGGTGTGCGACCCAGCCGCCGTCGTAACCGTCATTGGCGTCGCGCGTCTTGTCGTGGCGGATGCCGGCCAGCGCCTTCTCATTGGCGACCGGGTCGCCCTTGATCGGGATCAGCGCACTCATGCCGCCCATGGCCGGTGCCCCCCGCTTGTGGCAGGCCTTGACCAGTGCCAGCGCGTAGCTGCGCATGAAGGGCACTTCCATGGTGATCGCGCCGCGCTGGGCCAAGCAGAAGTCCTTGTTCTTCTTGAATTTCTTGATGCAGGAAAAAATGTAGTCCCAGCGCCCGGCGTTGAGGCCGGCGCTGTGCTCGCGCAGCTCGTAGAGGATTTCTTCCATCTCAAAGGTGGCGAGGATGGTTTCCACCAGCACCGTCGCCTTGATGGTGCCGCGCGGCATGCCGATATGGTCCTGCGCCATGCAGAAGATCTCGTTCCACAAGCGGGCCTCAAGATGGCTTTCCATCTTCGGCAGATAGAAGAAGGGGCCGGCTCCGCGCGCGACCTGCTCCTTGGCGTTGTGAAAAAACACCAGCGCGAAATCGAAAATGCCGCCCGAGACGCGCTGCCCGTCCACGGTCACATGCTTCTCGTCGAGGTGCCAGCCGCGCGGGCGGATCTGCAGCGTGGCGATCTTTTCGTTGAGCTTGTATTCCTTGCCGGCTTCGTTTTTGAAACTGAGTTGGCGGCGAATTGCCTTGAACAGATTGACTTGGCCCTGGATCTGGTTGTCCCACTTCGGGCTGTTGGAATCCTCGAAGTCGGTCATGTAGGAATCGGCGCCCGAGTTGTAGGCATTGATGATCATCTTGGCTTCGACCGGGCCGGTGATTTCGACGCGGCGGCATTCCAGGGCCCTGGGCAGCGGCGCGATCTTCCAGTCGCCTTCGCGGATGTGTTTCGTCTCGGGCAGGAAGTCGGGCATCTCGCCGGCATCGATGCGGGCCTGGCGCTCGACGCGCTTGTTAAGCAATTCCTTGCGGCGCGGCTCGAAGGCGCGGTGCAGCTTGGCGACTAGCTCCAATGCTTCGGGCGTCAGGATGGTCGCGTAGTCGGCGGAAACGGGGGCGTTGATCTGGACGCCGGCGGGCAGGGCCATGGGGAACTCCTTGATATGGGTTGCTGGGATGGTCAAATTCTATTCTTGCCAAATAGGATATAGAAGCTACTATGAGATCAAATGATTAGTTACTAAAAGTATGTAATGGACCAATTCAAGCAGATTTCTGCCTTCGTCAGTGTTGCAAGTCGCGGCAGCCTGTCGGCGGCAGCCAGGGTCGAGGGGGTTACGCCAGCCATCATCGGGCGGCGTCTCGATGCGCTGGAAGAGCGCCTCGGTGCCAAGTTGCTGCTGCGCACGACGCGGCGGATCTCTCTCACCTTCGAAGGCGCCGCCTTTCTCGAGGACTGCCAGCGCATCCTGCGCGAACTGGCGGACGCCGAGGGGGCGGTGAGCCTGGGTGGGATTCGTCCCGGCGGCCATCTCAAAGTCTCTGCGCCGGCCGGGTTTGGGCGGCGCCATGTGGCGCCCCTGCTCATGGACTTCATGACGGAGAATCCGGAAGTCACGGTTCGCCTCGAGCTTTCCGATCGCCTTGTGGATCTGGTCGAAGAAAACGTCGACTGCGCGATCCGCATCGGCGACTTGGCCGATTCCAGCCTGATCAGCATTCGCCTGGGGGAAATGCGCCGGGTGGTGGTCGCCAGTCCCGACTACATCGCAAGATTCGGCGTACCGCCAGCGCCGACTCTTCTTGCCGAGCATAACTGCCTGTCGCTGCGCCAGCAGCGCGGATGGACCCTGCGCATCGACGACGAGGTCAGGGTGTTCAAAGTGGGCGGCGGCTTCGAGTGCAATGACGGTGCGGTACTCCACGACTGGGCGCTGGCCGGCAAAGGCCTGGCCTGGCGCTCCCTGTGGGAAGTTGGTGCCGACATCAAGGCCGGACGGCTGGTGACGGTGCTCGATGAGTTCGCCGCACCGCCGGTGGGCATCCACGCCGTGGTGCCGCAACGCCGCCACCTGCCGCTGCGCGTACGCTCGTTCATCGACCTGCTGAAGGCGCGCTGGCGCGATTCCGCCTACTGGACGGCGGCAGCCGGCGTCTGAGCCGCTTGTGGCTCGAGGGCCGCACGCAGGAAGTCATCGAGCCCGCGTACCCATGCCTCGCGGTTGAAGACGAAGCCTTCGTTGTGGCCGCCCTCGATTTCGAGGATCTGCTTGGGCGATATTGCAGCGGCAAACAACTGCTCGCCATGGGAAAAGGGAATGATGTCATCGCCTCGGCTGTGGATCACCAGCACCGGCGAGGCGATCGTTGCCAGGCGCTTGCGCGTGTCATAGCGGATGCGGGCGAGCGCGCGAACCGGCAGCCACGGGTAGATCTTTGCGCCGAGGTCCGGTACCGAAGTGAAAGTCGAGGCCAGCACCAGCGCAGCCGGCTTTTGCACCGCAGCGAGTTGCGCCGCTACCGCGCCGCCCATGGATTCACCGAAGAGTACGATCCTTGCGGCCGGGTAGCCAAGCACTTGCGTGGCATGGCGCCAAGCGGCGGCGGCATCGAGGTAGGTGCCGTCCTCCGATGGCTTGCCGCTGCTGCGGCCGTAGCCGCGGTAGTCAAGGATCAGACTGGCATAACCGAGATCGTGGAACATGCGCAGATAGTCAAGGCGATGGCCGATGTTGCCGGCATTGCCGTGGAAGACCAGGACAAGGCCGCGTGCGCTGGCGCCGGCCCTGGTCGGGACATGCCAGGCGTCGAGCGCTTCGCCGTCTTCGGTGGCCAGTGTCAATGCATCGAAACGCAGGCCGATGCGGGCCGGCGTAGCCTCATACCCGCGCTCCATCGCCGCCTGGAACACCAAAGCGTCCTGCTTGAAGTAGATCAGCGCGGCCAGTCCGGCATAGGCCAGCAGGCCGATCTGGATGGCAGACAAGAGCATCGACTTACCTTTCTGGCTGCGTCCGTCGCCCATGGTTGTGCCTGGTTTGCGTCTGTTCCCTGCGCCGACTGTAACGCAATCCTGCTGGTACCGTCAGCGCCTGCCGGTCGGACATAAGAAAAGGCCGCAGCGGTTTCCCGCTACGGCCTTGAGTGAAGCGATGCCTGGATTGCTTAGTGGAACTGCTCTTCCTCGGTCGAGCCGTGCAGTGCAGTCACCGACGATGCGCCGCCCTGGATCACGGTGGTGACGTCGTCGAAGTAGCCGACACCGACTTCCTGCTGGTGCGAAACGAAGGTGTAGCCCTTGTCGCGCGCGGCGAACTCGGGTTCCTGCACCATGTCGACGTAGTGCTTCATGCCTTCGCCGCGGGCGTAGGCGTGGGCAAACTGGAATGTCTGGAACCAGTTGATGTGGATGCCGGCCAGGGTGATGAACTGGTACTTGTAGCCCATCGCGGCGAGTTCGTCCTGGAACTTGGCGATGGTCTTGTCGTCGAGGTTCTTCTTCCAGTTGAAGGAGGGCGAGCAGTTGTAGGACAGCAGCTTCCCTGGAGATGCGGCCTGCACCGCCTGGGAGAACTCACGGGCGAAGCCGAGGTCGGGCTTGCCGGTCTCGCACCAGACCAGATCGGCATACGGCGCGTAAGCGACGCCGCGGCTGATCGACTGCTCAAGGCCGTTCTTGACGCGGTAGAAGCCTTCCGGCGTGCGCTCGCCGGTGACGAAGGGCTTGTCGTTGGCGTCATGGTCCGAGGTCAGCAGGTTGGCGGCTTCGGCATCGGTGCGGGCCAGGATGATGGTCGGCACGCCCATGGTGTCGGCGGCAAAGCGCGCGGCGATCAGTTTCTCGACGGCCTCGTTGGTCGGCACCAGCACCTTCCCACCCATGTGGCCGCACTTCTTCACTGCCGCCAATTGGTCTTCGAAATGCACGCCGGCGGCACCGGCGGTGATCATGTTCTTCATCAGTTCGAAGGCGTTCAGTACGCCACCAAACCCGGCTTCAGCATCCGCCACGATGGGCAGGAAGTAGTCAATGAACTCCTTGCTTTCCGGATCGATGCCACGCGACCACTGGATCTCGTCGGCACGCTTGAAGGTGTTGTTGATGCGGCGAACCATGGTCGGCACCGAGTCGTAGGCATACAGTGACTGGTCCGGGTACATGGTCTCGGAGGTGTTGCCGTCGGCGGCGACCTGCCAGCCTGACAGATAGACGGCCTCGAGGCCGGCTTTCGCCTGCTGCATGGCCTGGCCGGCAGAGATTGCGCCGAAGGCATTGACATAGCCTTTTTTGGCCGAGCCGTTCACCAGCGACCAGAGCTTCTCGGCGCCTCGCTTGGCGACGGTGTATTCGATCGGGAATGTACCGCGCAGGCGAACTACGTCTTCAGCGCTGTAGCCGCGCTTGACGCTTTTCCAGCGGGGATTTTCGGCCCAGTCCTTGGCCAGGGCGGCCGCTTGTGCTTTGCGATCTGTCATGATGAATCCTCTTGCAGGGGTTGTCGAAAAGAAGTGCTCCACGTCGGAGCGGTGTCGACAGTATAGAGAGGATTTTGCGTTGCAGCAACAGTCTTATATAAGACTTAACACAATTTTTTAATCTGTATTAACAATGCGATAAGGCAGCTATTTCGCAATACAAAAGCAAATTCTAAATCGTGAAGTCAGTTCTTTGCCTGACATGTGTTTTATATAAGACTAGTATTCAGTGGAGGGCTGTCGCACTCACAATCACGCCATCCTCGTCTGCATAGAGCCATTCCCCGGGCACGAAGCTTACACCGCCAAACGTGACCGGTAGCTCGGCCTCCCCGGTATTCAACTTGCGCGTTTTCATCGGATGGGTGTCGAGCGCAAACACGCCAATATCCATTTCGCCGATGGCCCGCGAATCTCGGATGCAGCCATAGACAACCATGCCCGCCCAGGAGTTCTTTACGGCCAGGGCGGCAAGTTGATCACCCACCAGCGCACGTCTCAGACTACCGCCACCGTCGATCACCAGCACTCGTCCGCTACCGGGGGACTCGAGAGTCTTGCGCACCAGCGAGTTGTCCTCAAACAGCTTTAACGTGGCGATGCGACCATGGAACGAATCGCGACCGCCAAAACTGCTGAACATGGGCTCGACGACGCGCACCCTGTCCTCGTTGGCGTCGCAAAGGTCGGTGGTAAGGAAGCTCATCATGGAAATTCCCGAATCCACGGCTGATCGGCAAGAGGGGTAGAAGTCAGTGAACTATTCAAGTGGCGCGGCGACTGTCGCCGTATTCGCCACTTCATCAAAACCAAGCTTGAGCTTCTCGTGGTCGTCGAGGTCGATGGTGACGCGACCGCCGTGTACCAGTCGTCCAAAAAGCAGTTCGTCGGCGAGCGCGGAGCGAATCGTATCCTGGATCAGTCGTGCCATCGGGCGGGCGCCCATCAGGGGATCGAAGCCTTTTTCCGCAAGCCAGGCGCGCAAGGCATCGGTGAAGATGGCTTCCACCTTCTTTTCGTGCAATTGACCCTCAAGCTGCATCAGGAATTTGTCGACGACGCGCAAAATAATTTCGGCGTCCAGCGCGCGGAAGGAAATGATTGCATCCAGGCGGTTGCGGAACTCGGGCGTGAACATGCGCTTGATGTCGGCCATTTCGTCGCCCTGGCCTTTGTTTGCGGTAAAGCCGATGCTGGTCTTCTGCAGGGCTTCGGCTCCGGCATTCGTGGTCATGACGATGACGACATTGCGGAAGTCCGCCTTGCGTCCGTTGTTGTCGGTCAGCGTTCCATGGTCCATCACCTGCAGCAGGATGTTGAACACCTCCGGATGAGCTTTCTCGATTTCGTCGAGTAGCAGAACGGCATGCGGCTTCTTGGTCACGGCCTCGGTGAGGAGGCCGCCCTGATCAAACCCGACATATCCCGGAGGCGCGCCGATCAAGCGGCTCACGGCGTGGCGTTCCATGTATTCGGACATGTCGAAGCGGATCAATTCGATGCCCATTCCATAGGCCAGTTGGCGCGCGACCTCGGTCTTGCCGACGCCGGTCGGGCCCGAAAACAGGAAGCAGCCGATCGGCTTCTGCGGATCGCCCAGACCGGAACGCGACATCTTGATCGCCTTGGCCAGGGCGTCTATCGCGGCTTCCTGGCCAAAGACCATGTTCTTCAGATCCCGGTCGAGGTTTTTCAGCGCTGAGCGATCGTCGGCCGATACATGCTGTGGCGGAATGCGCGCGATCTTGGCCACGATATCCTCGATCTCGAGTTTGCCTATGGTCTTCTTCTGCTTCGACTTCGGCAGGATGCGCTGCGCCGCGCCGGCTTCGTCGATGACATCGATCGCCTTGTCCGGAAGGTGGCGGTCGTTGATGTACTTGGCCGCCAGTTCGGCCGCGCTTGATATCGCCGCCGCGGAATACTTGACGCCGTGATGTTCCTCGAAGCGTGACTTGAGGCCGCGAAGGATCGATACCGTTTCATTGATCGACGGTTCGTTGACGTCGACCTTCTGGAAGCGCCGCGACAAGGCGTGGTCCTTCTCGAAGACGCCGCGGAATTCGGTGTAGGTCGTTGCGCCGATGCACTTCAGCGCGCCCGACGATAGTGCCGGCTTGAGCAGGTTGGACGCATCCATGGTTCCCCCCGAGGCCGCACCGGCACCTATCAGGGTATGGATCTCGTCGATGAAGAGTATGGCATTGGGATTGTCCGCCAACTGCTTCAGCACCCCTTTCAGGCGCTGCTCGAAATCGCCGCGATACTTCGTGCCGGCGAGCAGGGCGCCCATGTCCAGGCAATACACCGTCGCATTGGCGAGGATTTCCGGAACCCGCCCCTCGATAATGTGGCGGGCGAGGCCTTCAGCGATTGCGGTTTTGCCGACACCGGCTTCGCCGACAAGCAATGGATTGTTTTTTCGGCGGCGGCAGAGCGTTTGGATCACGCGCTCCAGCTCCTTGTCCCGGCCGATCAGCGGGTCGATCTTTCCCGTAAGCGCAAGCTGGTTCAAGTTCTGGGTGAAGTTTTCCAGCGCGCCGCCCTTTTCCTGGGTCTCGGTTTCAGTCTCGGCGGGTTCTTCCTTGCCGCTGCGACCCTGCGGCGTCTTGGTAATGCCGTGCGAGATGAAATTCACCACGTCCAGGCGCGAAACGTTCTGGCGCTGGAGGAAGAACACGGCGTGCGAATCCTTTTCTCCGAAGATCGCGACGAGGACGTTGGCGCCGGTCACTTCCTTCTTTCCCGATGATTGCACATGGAGAATCGCGCGTTGGATGACCCTCTGGAATCCAAGTGTCGGCTGGGTGTCGATCTCATCGCTACCGGCGACAGTCGGAGTGTGCTCGTTGATAAAGGTCAGCAGTTCCTTGCGCAGACCCTCGATGTCCGCCGCGCATGCGCGAAGGACTTCGGCGGCCGACGGGTTGTCGAGTAGCGCAAGCAGCAAGTGCTCAACGGTGATGAATTCGTGTCGCTTTTGCCTTGCCTCGACAAATGCCATGTGCAAGCTGACTTCAAGTTCCTGGGCAATCATCAGTCTTCCTCCATTACACAAGCCAGCGGGTGCTGGTGCCTGCGCGAATATTCGCTGACCTGCTGCACCTTGGTGGCAGCGACGTCATGTGGATAAACCCCACAAGCTCCCTTGCCTTCACGGTGCACCTTGAGCATCACCTGCGTTGACTGCTCCCGCGAAAGACCGAAAAACTTTTCCAGAACGATGACGACGAAATCCATCGGCGTGAAGTCGTCGTTAAGCAGTAAAACCTTATACATTGGTGGCGGCTTGGTCTTGCTTTGCTGTGGCGCCAAGGCGGCGCCGCCTCCAATTTCAACTTGCTTGCGTGTGGCCATCGCCCGATTGTAAAGTGAATCCAGCGCGGTTCAACACTTCGAAAAAGAGGGGAATAGCACAGCGCCAGTGACTTAGGTCGGGCCAACAGGAGGAAAATCAAGGACGGCGGGATGTGCAATGCAGCATCGAAAGTTCTTGACGCTGCTTGACAATATGCGTAAAACGCGAACCGTGTTTGGCTCAAATTCCCCGCAGTGACCTACGGTCGTCTCATAGCCTGTTCTTGCAGCTCCTCTGAATCGCCGCTTGGCTCCCTCTGCCGTTCCGAAATTGACCCAAAACATGCCCCGGCCGGGGTGCGGTGTCTTGCAGCCCGCAGCGGTGGCCGATTCGTTCGTTTTTGATTAAGGAAAAGTTACATGGCAACTGGTACTGTTAAGTGGTTCAACGACGCCAAGGGTTTCGGCTTCATTACCCCCGATGACGGAAGCGAAGACTTGTTCGCGCATTTCTCGGCCATCAACATGTCGGGCTTCAAGTCGCTGAAGGAAGGCGAAAAGGTTTCCTTTGACGTGGTTCAGGGTCCGAAGGGCAAGCAGGCGTCAAATATCCAGAAGGCTTGACGAGTCCGTTTCGGTTCCTGGGTATTCCAGTTCCGAAAAGCAAAGCCCGCCGAATGGCGGGCTTTGCTTTTTTGCGTTTGATCGCCTACATTCGATCGATCATCGCCTGACCAAAGGCTGAGCATTTGACTTCGGTGGCACCGTCCATCAGGCGCGCGAAGTCATAGGTAACGACTTTGTCGCCGATGGCGGCTTCCATCGCTTTGATAATCAAGTCTGCGGCCTCGATCCAACCCATGTGGCGCAACATCATTTCAGCCGAAAGGATAAGGGAGCCTGGATTGACGTAGTCCTTGCCTGCATACTTCGGCGCGGTGCCATGCGTGGCTTCAAAGCAGGCGTACAAATCGGAAATGTTGGCGCCGGGCGCAATACCGATTCCGCCGACCTGGGCTGCCAGTGCGTCGGAAATATAGTCGCCGTTCAAGTTCAGCGTGGCAATCACGTCGTATTCCGCCGGGCGCAGGAGAATCTGCTGCAGGAATGCGTCGGCAATGGCATCCTTGACCACGATGCCATTGGGTAACTTGAGCCAGGGGCCGCCGTCGATTTCGATACCGCCAAATTCATTCTTGGCTAACGCGTAGCCCCAGTCACGAAACGCACCTTCCGTGAATTTCATGATATTGCCCTTATGCACCAGGGTCACTGACTTGCGCTTGTTGGCGATCGCATACTTGATCGCGGCGCGCACCAAGCGCTCGGTGCCTTCGCGTGAGACGGGCTTGATGCCAATACCGGATGTATTGGGGAAGCGGATCTTGGTGACCCCCATTTCCTCCTGCAGGAACTTGACGAGTTTTTTCGCGGCGGCGGTTTCCGCCTGCCATTCGACGCCGCAATAGATATCCTCGGTGTTCTCCCGATAGATCACCATGTCGGTCTTGCTTGGATCCTTCAGCGGTGACGGAATGCCCCGGAAATAGCGAACGGGGCGGACGCACTGGTAAAGGTCCATTTCCTGGCGCAGGGCAACGTTTAGCGATCGAATTCCTCCACCTACCGGAGTGGTCAACGGTCCCTTGATCGATACCGAATAGTCCTTGCAGGCAGTGATTGTCTCGGCGGGGAGCCAAACATCGGGGCCATATAGCCGAGTTGCCTTTTCACCGGCAAAGACCTCCATCCATGAAATTTTGCGCTTGCCGCCGTAGGATTTCTCAACCGCCGCGTCGACCACCTTGATCATTACCGGGGTGATGTCGATTCCGATGCCGTCGCCCTCGATGTACGGGATGATCGGATTGTCCGGAATGGGTTGTCCGGCTACGATTTTCTGGCCCTGCACCGGAATCTTGATCAATGAAGCGCTCATGTCTACTCCGTCGTCGTTGTCATCGAATGCGAAAGCGGCGCCAAGCCATGAATGCCGCCCGTCGGTTCGACGGATTATCCACCAAAGGCTGGTGTCGGGTGCGACCCGCCGGACCTCCCTATCCGGCGGGCCGTGGCCTGCCGGAGGTCAGGCTTGCGCGGCCGCGATGATGGAATTGAAGGTGGCGCTTGGGCGCATCACGCTCTTGACTTTGTCCGGATCGAGCTTGTAATAGCCGCCGATATCGACGCGTTGGCCCTGCACCGCCTTGAATTCCGCGACGATCTTGTCCTCATTGTCGGTTAATGCCTTCGCCAGCGGAGCGAAGCGGGTCGCGAGGTCTTTGTCGTCCGTTTGCGTGGCCAGTTCCTGCGCCCAGTACATTGCAAGGTAGAACTGGCTGCCTCGATTGTCGAGTTCACCGGTCTTGGGGGAGGGCGATTTCCTATTATCGAGCAGTTTGCCGGTAGCAGCGTCCAGTGTCCTTGCCAGAAGTGCGGCTCGTGTGTTGCCGGTCTTGATGCCAAGGTCCTCCAGTGAAACCGCAATCGCGAGGAATTCGCCCAAGGAATCCCAGCGCAGGTGGTTTTCCTCGACCAATTGCTGGACATGCTTCGGCGCTGATCCGCCGGCACCCGTCTCGTACATGCCGCCACCGGCCATCAGTGGAACGATCGAGAGCATCTTGGCGCTCGTGCCGAGTTCCATGATCGGGAACAGGTCGGTGAGGTAGTCGCGCAGAATGTTGCCCGTCGCCGATATGGTGTCGAGGCCGCGAATTACCCGTTCCAGTGTGTAGCGCATGGCGCGAACCTGCGACATGATCTGGATGTCGAGGCCGGTGGTGTCGTGATCCTTGAGGTAGTGGTGGACTTTCTTGATCAGCTCGTTTTCGTGCGGACGGTAGGGGTCGAGCCAGAACACGACCGGCATTCCCGATTGGCGTGCGCGAGTGACGGCAAGCTTGACCCAGTCGCGAATCGGCGCGTCCTTGACTTGGCACATGCGAAAGATATCGCCTTCCTCGACATTCTGCGATAGCAGGATTTCACCCGTGGCGACATCGACAATGTTGGCTACGCCGTCTTCGGAAATTTCGAAGGTCTTGTCGTGCGAGCCGTACTCCTCAGCCTGCTGCGCCATGAGGCCGACGTTAGGCACGGTGCCCATGGTCTTCGGATCGAAGTTGCCGTGCCATTTGCAGAAGTTGATCATCTCCTGGTAGATGCGGGCGAAGGTGCTCTCCGGCATGACCGCCTTTACGTCCTTGGGCCGGCCGTCGGCACCCCACATTTTGCCGCCGATGCGAATCATCGCCGGCATCGAGGCGTCGACGATCACGTCGTTCGGCGAGTGAAAGTTGCTGATCCCCTTGGCCGAATCCACCATGGCCAGTTCGGGACGATGCTCGTGGCATGCGTGCAGGTCGTTCATGATCTCTTCGCGCTTCGACTGCGGCAGCGTCGCGATCTTGTCGTAGAGATTGACCATGCCGTTATTCACGTTGACGCCGAGTTCGTCGAACAGCTTGGCGTGCTTCTCGAAGGCATCCTTGTAGAAGATCCTGACGCAGTGGCCGAAGACGATGGGGTGCGAAACCTTCATCATGGTCGCCTTGACGTGCAGCGAGAACATCACGCCAGTCTTGTAGGCATCCTCGATTTCCTTTTCGTAGAACGCGCACAGCGCCTTCTTGCTCATGAACATGCTGTCGATCACTTCGCCGGCCAGCAGGGAAACTTTGGGTTTGAGCACAATGGTTTTGCCACTCTTGGAGATCAGTTCCATCCTGACGTCACGGGCGCGATCCAGCGTCAGCGACTTCTCGCCGTGGTAGAAATCGCCGTGGTGCATGTGCGAGACGTGGGTACGCGATGCCTGGCTCCACTCTCCCATCGAATGCGGATTCTTGCGTGCATATTCCTTCACCGCTCTGGGTGCGCGACGGTCGGAATTGCCCTCGCGCAGCACCGGATTGACCGAGCTGCCGATGCACTTTCCATAACGCGCCTTGGCGGTCTTCTGCTCATCGGTCCTGGCGTCTTCGGGGTAGTCGGGAATCTTGTAGCCCTTCGCCTGCAGTTCGCGAACGCAGGCCACCAACTGCGCGACCGACGCACTGATGTTGGGCAGCTTGATGACGTTCGTTTCCGGCAACTGGGTTCTGCGCCCGAGGTCTCCAAGTACGTCAGGCACTTTCTGCGCTTCGCTCAGGCTTTCTGGAAACTCCGCGAGAACCCTGGCCGCCACCGAGATATCTGCTTTTTCGACATCGATGCCGGCCGGTGCAGCAAAGGCCCGAATCACCGGCAGGAAGGCAACAGTAGCCAGCAGGGGTGCTTCGTCGGTAAGGGTGTAAGTGATCTTCGATTGCCCAGTACTCATATCCGCGCCTCGTAATATGTTATTGATTGTAAAGTGTTCTGGCTGACCGCCTGAGAGATCGGTGACTAAGCCTAACGGCTGAGTATCCTAGAGCGGTGCGGTGACGTCAATAAGCCGGACAAATGCTTCGATCAAATCGAATAGTGGAGTACTCGGTGACTCGGATCTCACTCGATGGCTGATTTGCCGCTGCTAGAATCGTCCGAGCGTCCTGCGCCGACCTATCCACCATGAGCAATCCGCTTGACCAGGAAGACCTCTCGCACCGGATCGCACGGATCATGGTGGTCGGCTTCGACAAGCACTACCGCCTGTTTCGCGAATGCTCGGCGGGCGCCAAGAAAAGGTTCGAGCGCGCGGAATGGCAGGTAGGCCAGCGGGCGGTGCGAGAACGGATACAGTTTTACGACGATCGCGTTCGCGAAACCGTAGAAACCTTGCAATCCGAGTTCGTTGCGGCACCTGTTGACGATGCCGTTTGGCAGCAGGCCAAGCTTATTTTCATCGGGCTGCTAATGGACCACAAGCAGCCGGAACTGGCAGAGACATTCTTCAATTCCGTCTTCTGCCAAATCATGCACCGGACCTATTTCCACAACGATTTCATTTTCGTCCGGCCGGCCGTGTCGACCGAGTATATCGAGTCGGACCCGCCCACCTATCGAAGCTACTATCCCAACGAGGCCGGATTTCGCGTGTCTATCGCGCAGGTGTTCGTCGATTTCAATTGGGATCGGGAGTTCGAAGATCTGGACCGCGACGTCAACTATGTCCTGAGCAGCATCGCGGCCCATTTGGGCAGCGTTCCACCAAGGGAGGCAAACCTCCAGATTCAGGTGCTCAGCTCGCCCTTCTATCGCAACAAAGGGGCCTATGTGATCGGTAAAGCGGTGAACGGCGCGTCGGAATATCCGTTCACCGTGCCAGTCCTGCACTCGCCGCAAGGAAAGCTGTATCTGGACACGATCATCCTTGATGCCTGGCGGATAGGAGTGCTGTTCTCTCTCTCGCGCGCCTATTTCATGGTGGACATGGAGGTGCCATCCGGCTATGTGCAGTTTCTGCGCTCGATCATGCCCGCCAAACCGCGTTCCGAGCTTTACACCATGCTTGGCCTGGGAAAGCAGGGCAAGACCATGTTTTTCCGCGACTTGATTTTCCATCTGCGTCATTCGGCAGATCAGTTCATCGTCGCGCCGGGAATCCGTGGTCTGGTGATGATGGTCTTCACCCTGCCGTCCTATCCTTACGTGTTCAAGGTGATCAAGGACGTGTTTGGCAGCTCCAAGGAAGTCGATCACGAAACGGTGCGTCGCAAGTACCAGTTGGTGAAGCAGGTCGATCGGGTTGGGCGCATGGCGGATACCCTTGAATTTTCCAAGGTTGCCTTGCCTCGCGCGCGGTTCTCGCCTGAGCTTATTGCCGAGCTCCGCCGCGAGGTCCCGTCGTTGATCGAGGAAGACGGCGACGACCTCATCATCAGGCATGTGTACATTGAGCGGCGCATGGAACCGCTCAACATGTACCTCGAAAACGCCGAAAAAAGCGGAAAGGCGGAGATGGTCGACCACGCCGTAAAAGAGTACGGGAATGCGATCCGGGAACTGGCCATCGCAAACATTTTTCCCGGCGATTTGTTGTGGAAGAACTTTGGAGTTACGCGCTACGGCCGGGTCGTGTTTTACGATTACGATGAAATCGAATTCATGACGGATTGCAAGTTTCGTCGCATTCCTCCACCCCCGGACTTCGAAACCGAGATGTCAGGTGAAATCTGGTATTCGGTGTCGCGCCTGGATGTGTTTCCAGAGGAGTTCGCAACGTTTCTTCTGGTCTCCGACAGAATACGGGACTCGTTCATGCGCTATCACGCAGACTTGTTTGACGTGGAGTTCTGGCGGAACGCACAAGAGCAAATTCGGCTGGGCACGGTGCAAGACTTCTTCCCGTATCCGGAATCTCAACGTTTCCACCAACTGTATGGTGGCGGCAAGCTCGCGTGAGCAGGCTGATCCTTTTCAACAAGCCGTTTGGCGTTCTGACCCAATTCACCTCTGGCCAGGGGCGCGCGACACTTGCTGATTACCTGCCGGTGCCCGGTGTTTACCCCGCCGGGCGTCTGGACATGGATTCCGAAGGTCTTGTGGTATTGACTGACGACGGTGCGCTGCAAGCCGAGATCGCCGATCCCAAATACAAGTTGGCCAAGAGATACTTCGCGCAAACCGAGGGCGTGCCGACCGAGGCCGCCTTGCGATGGCTGGAACGAGGTGTTGATTTGGAAGAGTTTGTCAGTAAGCCGTGCATTGCACGGCCGATAGAGGAACCTGCGGGCCTATGGCCGCGGACGCCGCCGATTCGGATTCGGAAAGCAATTCCCACGAGCTGGCTGGAATTGGTGCTGAAGGAAGGAAAGAATCGACAGGTAAGGCGCATGACTGCAAAGGTCGGATTCCCGACGCTTCGGTTGATCCGTTGGTCCGTAGGGATATGGAATCTTGACGGCCTTGCCCCCGGTCAGTGGCGGGAGCTTGAAATATCGCGTCAACCTGATGTCCCGCAGCGCGTTATTCGGCCCAACGCCCCGAAGAATCGTGGTGTTAATTCATCTCTACCTATACATAAACGAAAGGAAACACCATGACCAAGCTTTTCGCCGCCCTGGCCGCCGGCCTGATCGCCACCTCCGCTTTCGCTGCTGACGCTCCCAAGGCCGCTCCGGCTACAGCCCCGGCTGCCGCTCCTGCCGCTGCTGCTCCGGCTGCCGCCCCGGTGCAGAAGGGCATGGCCGGCATGTCCGGTATTGACGCCAAGGGTATGGCTGGCATGGCTGGCATGGAAGGCAAGGCCAAGAAGGCCAAGAAGGCCAAGAAGGCCAAGAAGGCAGACGCCGCAAAGTAATTGCGCGCAAAAAAAATGGAAAATGGCAGGTTTCCCTGCCATTTTTTTTGCCCCTGCGTCCCGGGAATCGCGTATTCCGCCAATCTTCAATAGGACGAGTTTCATGCCCGACTTGCGATGCCGGTGTCCAGCGCCGTTGGATGGCGACCATCACCAGAACGTTCATGGTGTGTTTGTCATGTCGTTGCGTGCGCTAGTGCTGCTCTTGTTTCTCCAGCCCCTGCAATGGTCACGAGCCCAGCAGCCTCAACTGCCGATGGTCGAGTTGTTTGCTGGCATGCATCGCATCGAAGCCGAGGTTGCCGCCAGCCCGGAAAGTCGGGCAATTGGCTTGATGCAACGAGGGTTCTTGGCGCCGCAACGCGGCATGCTTTTCGTTTTCCCCGAGATCGCCAAGCATTGCATGTGGATGAGGAACACGCTGCTGCCGCTCTCGGTAGCCTTTCTTGACGAGAAAGGTGTCGTCATCAATGTGGAAGACATGCAGCCGAAGTCCGACGACAACCATTGTGCCTCGCGTCCCGCCCGCTATGCTCTGGAAATGAATCTTGGCTGGTTTCGCAGTCGAGGCTTCTCGGCGGGACTAGCCATCACCGGGATTGAGAAAGTCGGCCTGCCACGCTGAGTCTTGCATCGCGTGGGCCGGCTTGCGGCCATCAGTAGTGGGGTGGAATCTCATCGCGGAGGCTACGCGATTCGGCTGCCCCAACTGCTTGCGCCATCCGGAACAATTCGCGCAACTGAGCCTGCAACAAATCCATTTGCTGCTGCTGCCGGAACACGGTTCGATTCAGTGCATCGATTGCATCCTCGCAGTGACTGAGCTTGACTTCGATGTCCGTGATTCGCGAGTCCATGATCTTCCTGAATCCGAAAACCAAAGGTCGCCATTGGGCGACCTTTGGCGGGCATAACAGAAGCGCGCTCTCAGCCGAAATTCCTGGCGGCGAAATCCCAGTTCGCCAGCGAAGCCAGGAACGTCTCGACGAACTTCGGTCGAGCATTGCGGTAGTCAATGTAATAGGCATGCTCCCAGACGTCTATCGTCAGCAATGCCTTGTTCTCGGTGTTTAGCGGCGTGCCGGCGCCGGAAGTGTTTACGATGTCCACCGTGCCGTCGGGCTTTTTCACCAGCCAGGTCCAGCCGGAACCGAAGTTGCCTACCGCGGAGGCCTGGAAGGCCTTCTTGAATTCGTCGAAGCTGCCCCATTTCTTGCCGATGGCATCCGCCAGGGCACCGGTCGGCGTACCGCCACCGCCGACTTTCATGCTGCTCCAGAAGAAGCTGTGGTTCCAGACCTGGGCCGAATTGTTGAAGATGCCGCCGGCGGGAGCCTTCTTGACAATGGCCTCGAGATCGAGGGTTTCGTACTCCGTACCCTTGATCAGGTTGTTGAGGTTGGTGGCGTAGGCCTGATGGTGCTTGCCGTAGTGGTACTCGAAGGTTTCCTTCGAAATATGGGGTGCGAGTGCGTCCATCGCGTAGGGCAGGGGTGGAAGCGTGTGTTCCATTCGAGTTCTCCTTTTGGCTGGATGTGGGGCATTAAAGTTGACTATTGTAGTCGGGAATAGTTTGGAGCGCAATTTTCAGCCTGGACGTATGGCAAGTACGCCGGCATCGATATCACCGCTTGCCATGCGCAGGTTGAGGTATTGACCCATAGTTAGTCCATTGATGTCAGATATCAGGTGCCCGTTTTCGTCCCGCACGATCGCGAATCCACGGGCAAGAATCGCCTCGGGATTCAGGTGCGACAGCGCCCCGGAAATTCGTTCGATAGTCCCGAGACGGTTTGCCTGCATCCGGCGCAGGGAGGCATCGAGCCGCTGGGAAAGCAAGGAGATTCGGGATGTCTGGCTCACGGTTCTTGGCATCCCGCGATACAGGCTTAGCGCGCTTTGGTTCAGTTGAGCCTGGCGCCTTCCGACAAGGTACGCCACCGACGCCTTCATCTTTGATTCCAGCAGATTGAGCGATCCAGCCGCAATGCGCAGGCGCATCGCGGGATGTATCAGCCGCGGCGCGAGCATATCCAGGCCTTGTTGCGCGCTGGCAAGCCGGTACTCCGCGGCGCGGCCAAGTGCGGTATACAAACTGGCAATCTCGGCCGCAGCCTCAAACCACCCCTGGGTGACCAACTCCGCAGCGGCAGTGGGGGTCGCCGCTCTGAGGTCAACGACATAGTCAGCGATGGTGACGTCCGATTCGTGTCCGATGCCACTCACGGTGGGCAAGGAGCAGGTGGCCAATGCGCGTGCGACGACTTCTTCGTTAAAGGCCCAAAGGTCCTCAATGCTGCCGCCGCCACGAACCAGGAGAATCAGGTCGGTCTCCTTGCGCATCGCGGCCGCCTGGAGCGCCATTGCGATGCTTGTTGCGGCTCCGTCGCCCTGAACGGTGGTCGGGTAAAGAACCAGTGGCAAATGGGGTGCGCGACGACCGATGGCGGCGACTACGTCGCGCAATGCGGCAGCCTGCGGCGAACTGACTATGCCGATGGCGCGCGGATAGCGCGGAAGGGCTTTCTTGCGTTCGGCGGCAAATAGTCCGTCGGTACCAAGTTGGTCCTTGAGTCGGGCGAAGGTCTCAAACAGCCTGCCGAGGCCGCTACGCCGCATGCCCTCAACGGAGAGCTGAAACTCTCCGCGCGCCTCATACAGCGAAACCAGCGCGCGTACCTCCACTTGCTGTCCATTGTCGATTCGCCAAGGCAAGGCCTGCGCGCGGGAACGGAACATCACGCAGCGAACTTGGGCCAGTTCATCCTTGAGCGAGAAATACAAATGTCCGGACGTAGCGCGCGTCAAGTTCGAGATTTCGCCATCGACCCACTGCAAGGGAAACTCGCGCTCCAATATTTGCCGCGCGCGCTTGTTCAGTTCGCCGACGGGAATCACTGCGTTGGCTTCGGACATTGCAGCACAGGAGAGAGAAACCGGAATCACGGAAAATTCTAACGCACATCCGTCGGCTAGCCGTGCAGAACATTCATACGGCCATCCGGCCCATGCTCGATGCCTTGAGCCGGCACGATGATTCGCGGCGAAGTACATTGCGCAAAATCTGTGCGACCGCTCGACATGGCAGACGATTGCAGACATCAAGGCGAGCATCCAAAGGCAATCCACAGGCTTATCCACAGAATCTGTGGATAAGCAATTCGCCCCACATATTGCACACTGACTGCTTGGGGGAATGCCTGGAGGTTGCCGAATCGGATGAGTCGGGCTAAAGTGCGCGCTTTCCAGAGTGACGGAGATTCATTGTGTTTTCGATCATCCAGGCTGCGGGTTGGCCTATCTGGCCCTTGCTATTGGCTTCCATAATCGCCGTGGCATTGATCATCGAGCGGGCGGCGGCCTTGCGCCGTGTCAAGATTGTTCCGCCTGGTCTGTTGCATAGCGCCATGGCCAACTATCGGCAACAGGGAGTTACCGAGGAACAGCTTCTGCGTCTTGAAGGCAGCTCTCCGCTGGGGCTTGTGTTGGCGGCCGGGATGCGCAATGCGGGAAGTTCGCGGGAAATAATGAAGGAAGCGATCGAAGAGGCCGGTCGCGGTGTAGCGCATGACCTGGAAAGATTTCTCACTTCCCTGGGCACGATTGCGTCGATTGCCCCGTTGATGGGCCTGTTTGGTACGGTGGTCGGGATGATTGAAATCTTCGGCTCGCCGACAGCCTCGGGAAACAACCCGCAGGCGTTGGCCCACGGCATTTCCGTCGCGTTGTACAACACCGGTTTCGGCTTGATCATCGCCATCCCCGCCATGATTTTCTACCGCCACTTCCGCGCGCTGGTCGACGGCTTTCTCGTCGAAATGGAGCAGGAAGCGGTAAAGCTGGTTGAAATCATGCAGGGTCAGCGCAAGTAGGCTTGTCACCATGAATTTCCAGCGTGGCCGCCAACGTGAAGAACTCGAGATCAACCTGATTCCGATGATCGACGTCTTGCTGGTGATCCTGATTTTCCTCATGATTACCACGACGTATTCCAAGTTCTCCGGGCTTGAGATCAACCTGCCGACGGCGGATGCGCCGCAGAACAAGGAACAACCGAACGAAATCAACATCGTCGTCACCGCCGCCGGTGACGTGCTGGTCAACAAAGCGGCAATCGGAACCCGTGATATCGCATCGATTGCCGCCGCCATGAAGCGTTTCGCGGGCACCGGCAAGGAACCTGTCGTGATCATCAACGCCGATGCCAAGGCCGCGCACCAAAGCGTTATCGATGTCATGCAGGCCGCGCAGCAGGCCGGGCTTTCGCACATTTCCTTTGCCACCCAGCAGGCGCAGCGCTGAGGATGGCCTCGTCGCCGCCTGGCAGCGGCGCGGGCCAATGGCTTGGCTGCTCTACCCGTTTTCCTTGGTATTTCGCGCACTGGCCGCCGCGCGTCGCGCTGCCTATCGATTGGGCGTGCTTGGCGCCACGCGATTGCCGGTTCCCGTGGTTATTGTCGGCAATTTGACGGTAGGCGGTAGTGGCAAGACTCCCCTTGTGATTCATTTGGCACGGGTGCTAAGCCAGCGCGGGCGACGGCCGGGAATCATCGCCCGCGGTTACCGCGGCGGTGTCCGGGGCCCAACGGCGGTCGTCGCCCTTGGTGATCCGGCCGTTTTCGGCGACGAGGCACTGGTGCTTGCCCGAAACTGCGCTTGTCCGGTATTCGTCGGTGCAGACCGTGTCGCCGCAGGACTGGCGTTGATTGCGGCGCATCCGGACTGCGACGTAATCCTCAGCGACGATGGACTGCAGCACTATCGATTGGCGCGCGACGTCGAAATTGCCGTGTTCGATGCGCGCGGTGTATTGAACGGCTGGTGCCTGCCCGCAGGCCCTTTGCGCGAGCCGTTGCAGCGCGTGACGCGGGTCGATGCGGTGGTTCTCAACGGTGACGCGTCCACAATGCTTCCGGCTTCCGGACTCGAGATTTTCCGGATGTGCCTGGAGGGTTCCCGATTCCATGATCTCATCGAGCCTGGCCGAAGCTGTTCCGTCGCTGAGCTGGCCGGGAAGCGTTTGCATGCCGTGGCGGGGATCGGCTCGCCGATGCGATTCTTTCGCCATCTGAAAGCATTGGGCCTTGAGTTCGTGGAACATCCGTTTCCGGATCACCATGCGTTTGTTCGGACCGACCTCGACTTTGTCGGCGATGCCATCGTGACCACGGAAAAGGATGCCGTAAAATTGGCCTCGATTGAGTTGCCTTTGCCGGTTTGGGTGCTACCTGTCGACGCACGCCTGACTCCCGATCTGGGTGCGTTTTTACTGGAGAAGCTGCATGGATGTTCGCCTGCTTGAAATTCTGGTCTGCCCGGTCTGCAAGGGTTCTCTTGAAAACCGTGCCGCAGAGGCGGAATTGGTTTGCAAGACCTGCAAATTGGCCTATCAGGTCAAGGATGACATCCCCGTAATGCTCGAAGACGAGGCGCGCCAGCTTTCTCCCGAAGAGAATTGATGGCGTATAGAATTGTCATTCCGGCGCGAATTGCATCAACCCGCCTGCCGGGGAAACCGCTGGTCGACATCTGCGGCAAGCCGATGATCTTGCGGGTCGTCGAGGTTGCGCGACGCACCCAAGCCGACGGTGTCTGGGTCGCCACCGATGACGAACGTGTCGCGGATGTCGTGCACCGTGCCGGCTTCCAGGTCGTCATGACCCGAGCCGACCATCCAACCGGTACTGATCGCATTGCCGAAGTTGCGGCTAGCCTCGGCTGGCACGACACTGAGATCGTGATGAACCTGCAAGGCGACGAGCCGCTGCTCGATCCCGCCCTGATCGATGCGGTGGCGTCGGCGCTGGTTGGCGATCCAACCGCGGCGATTGCCACGGCGGCACATCCGCTGCATTCGGCCGAGGATTTCTTCAGTCCGAACGTCGTCAAGGTTGTCTGTGACAAACTTGGGCGCGCCCTTTATTTCAGTCGCGCGCCGATACCCTGGGACCGCGACCAGTTCGCCGTGGCGAGGCAGGAGCTTCCCACAGGACTCTCCGCGCGGCGTCACATCGGACTGTATGCCTATCGGGTCGCCTTTTTGCGTTGTTACGGAACGCTTGAGCTGTCGCCGCATGAGCAATCCGAATCACTCGAACAATTACGCGCACTTTGGCATGGCTATCCGATACGGGTAGTTGACGTGGCCCACGCCCCCGCCCCGGGGGTGGATACGGCCGAGGATCTGCTACGCGTCCGGCAATTGTTTGACGTCGCCCGTGATTCGGCGTAAGTTGCCTTGGAACTTATAACTCATTGTGATTTAATATATTTTTGGAGGAAAGAATGAAATTGATTCTGTTGGGGGGGCCTGGCGCCGGCAAGGGAACGCAGGCAGGTTTCATCACCGAACGGTTTGGAATTCCCCAGATTTCGACGGGCGACATGCTGCGCGCCGCCGTCAAGGCGGGTTCGCCAATGGGCATCGAAGCTAAGAAGGTGATGGACACCGGCGGACTGGTGTCCGATGACATTATCCTTGGATTGATTGCCGAACGCCTGAAGCTACCCGACTGTGCCAAGGGATTTCTGTTGGATGGATTTCCGCGCACCATCCCGCAGGCGGAGGCCTTACGTGCCCAAGGCGTCGAGCTTGACTATGTGCTTGAGATTGATGTCAGTGACGAGGAAATCATCCGGCGCATGGGCGGGCGTCGTGTCCACCCGGGATCCGGCCGAACCTACCACTTGGTATTCAATCCGCCGAAGGTCGAAGGCAAGGACGACGTCACGGGCGAGCCCCTGATACAGCGCGACGACGACAAGGAGGCCACGGTAAAGAAACGTCTCGCCGTCTACCATAGCCAGACAAGCCCGCTGATCGAGTACTACTCAAAATGGGCGAGATCGGGTGCCTCGGGAGCGCCAAAACATCGCAGAGTGTCGGGAGAGGGCCCGCTCGAGTCGATCAAGGCCGCGGTTTTCGCCGCGCTTGGCTAAGACACTGCTTCGTTTCGTCGCCACGGAGGGATCATGACCAGCCACGTTCGACGCATCGCGGTATGCACGGGAGGAGGCGACGCGCCGGGCCTTAACGCCGTGATCCGTTCCGTCGCCATCGCTGCGGCAAATCGCGGATGGGAATGCTACGGCATTCGTGACGGCTTCAATGGCATCCTGTTTCCCGAGCGCTACCCCGAGGGCGGCGTGTTCCGCCTGACCCGCGAGCGCGTGCGCGGCATCGGGCATCTCGGCGGAACCATTCTCGGTACCACCAACAAGGGGAACCCGCTTCACTTCCCGATGAAGATGCCGGATGGCACGACCCGCGATACCGACAGAACCGAGGAAATCCTTGAGTTCTTCGCGCGCAAGGAAATTGATGCCTTGGTATCCATCGGTGGGGACGGGTCGCTGACCATCGCCAATGCCCTTCACCTCAAGGGGCTACCCGTGGTTGGGGTGCCCAAGACCATCGACAACGACCTGGACAAGACATTCACCACTTTTGGTTTCGATACCGCCGTGGCTTTCGCCACCGAGTGCCTGGATCGTCTGCACAGCACCGCGGAAAGCCATCAGCGCGTAATGGTGGTCGAGGTCATGGGGCGCTATGCCGGGTGGATCGCATTGCATGCCGGGATTTCAGGCAGCGCTCACGCCATCCTGATTCCGGAAATTCCCTTTGATATCGACAAGGTCGCGGCCAAGATTCGCTCGCGTGACGCCGAGGGTCGAATGTATTCGTTGGTGATGGTCGCGGAAGGAGCCGAGCCGATACACGGGCATCGGGAAATTCTCGAGCCGGCGGAAATTGGCCACGCGGAGCGCCTTGGTGGCGTCGGCGAGCGCGTGGCGAGGGTGCTGGCTGAAAAGACCGGAAAAGACGTGCGCGTCGTGGTGTTGGGCCACCTCCTGCGCGGCGGCAGCCCGACCGCGTTCGATCGGCTTGCCGCCATGCGGTTTGGCAGTGCGGCGGTGCGAGCGCTCGATGAAGGGCACTCGGGGGTGATGGTGGCGCTCGGGTTTCCCAACGTGAATTACGTTGCGCTGGAAGAAGTCGCCGGGCGCATGAAGGCTGTACCGCTCGATAGCGACACCTTGCAGACCGGCAGGGACATCGGAATCAGCTTCGGCGATTAGTCTCCGGTCTTGAGGATTCTCGCCACCTTGTTCAATCGCAGCCTATAGGCATCGGGCATACCCGAGCCAAGCAGCGGACGGAGATACAGACGGAAGGCATCCGTGACGTCGGTGCCGTTCGCCGCGATGAACTCGTCTTCCATGACGCGCGTTTTTCCGGCCACGCTTTCCAGAGGTACCAATTGATAGTCGACCGAATAGAAGCCGGTGCGCTTGATCGCCACTGATCCGTCCATGTCGCCCCACATTGCGTATTGCACTGCCTTTTCGCCGACTTCGCGCGCCTCGCGCTGGTCCACGTCCGAGACACAGCCCATGAACGAGCGTTGCAGATAGCCAAAAGTATCGCCGCGGACGCGCTTGATGCCTAGCTTCTCCTTGATCTGGTCGCAAAGCAGGTCGGCGAGCGCGCCGGTCCCCGACAGTTGCACATTCCCATGGGCGTCGCGTTCGACCTGCGAGGTCAGCTGGGTGATGATCGGCGTGCCCTTTTCATCATGGATGCCTTCGGAGGCGGCAATCACGCAGCGACCATATTTTTCGTGCGTCGCCTTGACGTCCATGAGGAACTTATCAACCTTGAATACTCGTTCCGGCAGATAGATCAAGTGCGGGCCGTCATCCGGGAACTTCTTCCCCAGCGCCGAGGCCGCCGTCAGGAAACCGGCGTGGCGTCCCATCACCACCGCAAGATATACGCCCGGCAACGCGGCATTGTCGAGGTTGGCGCCCATGAATGCCTGCGACACGAATCGCGCCGCCGAGGGAAATCCGGGCGTGTGGTCGTTACCCACCAGATCATTGTCGATCGTTTTCGGGATATGGATGCAGCGCAGAGGATATCCGGCGCGGCGTGCCTCCTCGCTGACGATGCGCACGGTATCCGAGGAATCGTTGCCGCCGATGTAGAAAAAGTAGCCTATGCCATGTGCCTTGAGTACCCTGAAGATTTCCTGGCAGTACTTGAGATCGGGCTTGTCGCGGGTCGACCCCAGCGCTGAGGATGGCGTGCAGGCAACCATCTCGATGTTGTGGCTCGTTTCCTGCGTCAGGTCGAGGAAATCCTCTTCGACGATGCCGCGCACGCCGTGATAGGCGCCATAGACCAACTCTACATTGCGGAACTTGCGGGCCTCGAGCACCACTCCCGCCATTGACTGATTGATTACAGCGGTCGGGCCCCCGCCCTGGGCAACCAATACTTTACCGTGAGGCATTGCGACGCTCCTTTTTTTAGATGCAGGACCAGATCGTGGATATTGTTGCCGGTTAACCGGCGAGCATCAACTATAGCGGTCAAACCCGTTGTCGAGCATCCACTAGACCGATAGGAATATCAGACAAACTGAATTCCTCTGGCGCCCGGAGAGCGAGGTAAGCGCGTCGGATTTCGAGCGAATGCCCTGCCGGGGCTTTCGCATGGCGAAGTTGTGGTGATAAAATTCATTATTTCGTTCATTAATTCTCAGGGGGAGCTCTATGTCAGCAGGATTGATGTTTGCGTTGGTCTGCGCCTTGGCCGCCATAGCCTATGGTTGGATCGTAAGCCAGTGGATTCTGGCCCAACCGGCGGGCAACGACCGCATGAAGGAAATTGCTGCAGCGGTGCAGGAAGGCGCCCAAGCCTATCTAAATCGTCAATACACAACGATTGGTGTTGTCGGCGCCATACTCGCGGTTGTAATCTGGGTATTCCTCGGCACGACCACTGCTGTCGGATTCATCCTGGGTGCCGTGCTCTCTGGCGCCGCCGGTTTCATCGGAATGAACGTCTCGGTTCGCGCCAACGTTCGTACTGCGCAGGCCGCGTCGGCGGGAGGGCATGAAGGCCTTAACGCGGCGCTCAACGTCGCTTTCAAGGGCGGCGCTATTACCGGCATGCTGGTGGTTGGCCTCGGTCTGCTGGGTGTCGCCGGTTACTACGCGGTGCTGAAATGGCACCTCGGAGCTGGCGCCAGTATGGAAGCCATTATTCATCCCCTGGTCGGCCTTGGTTTCGGCTCCTCGCTGATTTCGATTTTCGCCCGTCTTGGCGGCGGCATATTCACCAAGGGCGCAGACGTCGGCGCCGACCTGGTCGGCAAGGTGGAAGCCGGCATCCCCGAAGACGATCCACGCAACCCGGCCGTGATCGCCGACAACGTCGGCGACAACGTCGGTGATTGCGCAGGCATGGCCGCGGACTTGTTCGAGACCTATGCCGTGACCACGGTGGCGACCATGCTGCTCGGCGCGCTACTGCTCAAGGCCAATCCCGTATTCGCCGAACAGGCCGTCATCTATCCGTTGGCACTCGGCGGTTTCTCGATCATTGCCTCGATCATCGGCGTGATGTTCGTCAAGGCCTCGCCCGGCGGCAAGATCATGAACGCCCTGTACCGTGGCCTGATCGTTGCCGGCGTGCTGGCTCTGGTTGCCTTCTATCCCATGACGGGATGGCTGGTGGATGACCACCTGCTCGACAGCATGCTGAACATCAGCGGTGGTTCGCAGATGCGACTCTATGGTGCTTCGGTGATCGGCTTGATCCTGACCGGCCTGATGGTTTACATCACCGAGTACTACACCGGTACCGAGTTCAAGCCCGTGCAACACGTGGCCGAAGCCTCGACCACGGGTCACGGCACCAACATCATCGCCGGTCTCGGCGTATCGATGAAGGCCACCGCCTGGCCGGTGCTCTCGGTGTGCGGCGCGATCTGGGCCTCCTATGTTCTGGGGGGGCTCTACGGCATCGCCATTGCCGCGACGTCAATGCTGTCAATGGCCGGCATCGTCGTTGCACTTGATGCCTACGGTCCGATCACCGACAACGCCGGCGGTATTGCTGAAATGGCCGAGTTGCCGGATTCCGTGCGTGGCATCACCGATCCACTCGACGCCGTGGGCAACACCACCAAGGCCGTGACCAAGGGCTATGCGATCGGCTCTGCCGGCCTGGCGGCTCTGGTGCTTTTCGCCGACTTCACGCACGGCCTCGAGGCGCTCAAACCCGGCGTCAAGTTCGCGTTCGATCTTTCCGATCCGGCTGTCATCATCGGCCTGTTTATCGGCGGCATGGTGCCCTACCTGTTCGCCGCGATGGGAATGGAAGCCGTCGGCCGCGCCGCCGGTTCGGTGGTGGTCGAAGTCCGTCGCCAGTTCAAGGAAATCAAAGGCATCATGGAAGGCACGGCCAAGCCCGAGTACGGCACTTGCGTCGACATGCTGACCAAGGCCGCGATCCGCGAAATGATGATCCCCTCGCTGCTGCCGGTGCTGGTTCCGGTGGTCGCGGCGGTGGTGATGAACATGCTGATGCCGGCGGTCGGGGGCGTCGGTGCCGGTGTGCGTGCGCTCGGTGGTGTGCTGATGGGCACCATCGTTACCGGTCTGTTTGTCGCGATCTCGATGACTACCGGCGGCGGCTGCTGGGACAACGCCAAGAAGTACATCGAAGATGGTCACTTCGGCGGCAAGGGGTCCGAGGCCCACAAGGCGGCCGTTACCGGTGACACCGTCGGCGATCCGTACAAGGATACGGCCGGCCCGGCGGTGAATCCGCTGATCAAGATCATCAACATCGTTGCGCTGATGATATTGCCGCTGGTGGTGTGATTCCCATTGGCATCACCCAAACAACGGGCAGCCTTCGGGCTGCCCGTTTTTGCTTGTGCCTGGCATTGCTGTTGGTCGCATCGGCGGGACGGGGGCAGTCGGCCCAGCCAGAAGTCGGCAGCGGCTTTACGGCGCGTCCGGCGGCAGCGGGTACGCGCTTCATGGCAGTCACCGCCAATCCGCTGGCGACGGATGCGGCCGTCGAGATCCTGCATCGTGGCGGCAGCGCGATTGATGCCGCGATCGCCGCGCAATGGGTGCTGAACCTTGTCGAACCCCAGTCCTCGGGAATTGGCGGCGGCGGCTTCCTTCTCCACTGGGACGCCGCTTCGCGGAAAGTAAGCGCCTGGGATGGTCGCGAGACCGCGCCGCGCTCGATTTCAGAGGATTTTGGGCGGCACGCCGATGGCAGTCCGCTGCCATTCGCCGAAATTCTCGCCAGCGGCAAGGCGGTGGGTGTTCCCGGACTGCTCGCCATGCTTGAGGCGGCACATCGCAAGCACGGCAAGATCGCTTGGCAGCACCTGCTGTCGTCGGCGATCAGGCTCGCGGAAAAAGGCTTCCCAATCTCCCCGCGACTGCATCTGCTGTTGCGCGACGATCCGCTGCTGCGGAAGGACGCGAAGGCATTCGCGCTGTATTACGAGAGCAACGGCAAACCCAGGGCGGTTGGTAGCCTGCTGGCCAATCCCGAACTGGCGGCAACGCTGCGCCGGATCGCGGCCGAGGGCAGCGTCACCCTGAGTCGCGGCGAGATGGCGGGGCGCATTGCCGCGGCGGTTGAAGTGCGTGGTGGCCGCCTCGGCCTCGACGAACTGGCCGACTATCGGCCGCGCGAGCGAGAGGTTGTCTGTGCCCCGTACCGGCGCTGGCGTATCTGTGGCATGCCTCCGCCATCCTCGGGTGGAATTGCCGTATTGCAGATACTAGACATTCTCGAAGCGAGCGGTCGGGCATCGGCAGATCCGGAACGTCCCGAGGCCATCCATGACTTCGCTGAAGCCGGTCGCCTGGCCTATGCCGACCGTTCGCGCTACATTGCCGATCCTGATTTCGTTACCGTGCCACAGCGTGAACTGCTGGCTCCGGCCTACCTGCAACAGCGAGCGCGTCTGCTGGACCCGGAAAAGGCGATGGATGCAGCACAACCGGGCGAATTGGCTTCAATTGGCACGCTAGCCGACGGTGACTCGCCTGAACTGCCGGCCACCACGCACCTGTCCGTCGTTGATGCCGAGGGCAATGCGGTAGCGCTGACCAGTTCGATCGAATCCGCGTTTGGCAGCCGTATCCAGGTCGATGGTTTCCTGCTCAATAACCAGCTCACCGACTTTTCATTGAATCCTTCGCCTGCCGGCAAGACGGTGGCCAACCGTGCCGAACCGGGAAAGCGGCCAATGTCGTCGATGTCGCCGACCCTGGTATTCGATGACGAGGGCAGCTTGCATGCCGTGCTTGGTTCGCCCGGCGGCAGTCGCATCATCAATTATGTCGCGCGAACCCTGGTGGCCGTGCTTGACCACGGCATGGAGCCAGCCGCGGCGTTGTCCCTCGGCCACGTCGGCAACCGGAATGGCGCAACGGAGCTCGAGAAAGGCAGGGTGGCGCCGGGGCTGGCGCGGGAACTGGAACGCCGTGGCCACGCCGTCCAGATGCTGGACATGACCAGCGGCCTGCACCTGATCCTGCGCCGCGAGGGGCGGTGGGTCGGTGCCGCCGATCCGCGCCGAGAGGGCTCGGCGCGGGGGGAATGATCAGGCCGCGCGTCGCCGGAAATCGAGCACACGGAATCCCAGCAGCCAAAGCGTGGCGAAGTAGGCAAGGATGCCACCGATGACCACGATTCCGAGTTGCAGTACCCGTTGCGCACCGCCCATGGCCAGCCAGGAGGCATCCTTGCCGGCACCGAACCACAGCACACTGCCGAGCACCAGCAGGGCGGCCAGCAGCCGTAGCGCGAAGCCACTCCAGCCCGCTTGCGGAACGTAGGTCTCGCTGCGGCGCAAGCCGCGCCAGAGCAAGAAGGCATTGACGCAGGAGGCGAGCCCGATCGACAGCGCCAGTCCCGCGTGTTTGAGCCAGCCGATGAAGGCCAGGTTCATAGCCTGCGTCAGCAGTAGCGTGAAGATCGCGATCTTCACCGGAGTGCGGATGTCCTGCCGTGCGTAGAAGCCGGGGGCCAGCACCTTTACCAGGATCAGGCCGGCGAGTCCAACCGAATATGCCACCAGCGCGTCGCGCGTTTGCAGCACGTCATTGGCGGTGAACGCACCGTACTGGAACAGAGTCGATAGCAGCGGCACCGCCAGCAATGCCAGCGCCAGCGCGGCCGGTAGGGTGAGCATCAGGGTCAGCCGCAAACCCCAGTCGAGCAGCGCCGAGAACTCTTCGCGATTGCCGCTGGAATGCGTTTTGGCCAGGCTGGGCAACAGAATCGTCCCCAGTGCCGCGCCGAGCAGACCGGCAGGAAATTCCATCAGGCGGTCCGCGTAGTACAGCCAGGAGACGCTGCCGCTGACTAGAAACGAGGCGAACACGGTGTTGATCAGCAGACTGATCTGCGCGACTGAAACGCCGAGCACGGCGGGTGCCATCAGCGTGAGGATGCGTTGCACGCCCTCGTCGCGCCATGCCGGGTCGAAGCGCGGCAGCATGCCGATCCTGGCCAGGGCCGGAAGCTGGATTGCGAGTTGCAGTGCGCCGCCGAGAAACACCGCCCAGGCCAGCGCCATGATCGGCGGATCGAACCAGGGTGCGGCAAACAGTGCCATGCCAATGAAGGCGAGGTTGAGCAACACCGGCGTGAAGGCGGGCAGGGCGAAGCGACTCCAGGTATTGAGCACGCCGGCCGCCACTGCCACCAGGGACATGAAGAGGATGTAGGGAAAGGTCACCCGGGTCATTTCGACGGTCAATGCGAACTTGTCCGCGTCCGCGGCAAAGCCGGGCGCCGTGACCGCGATCAGCAGCGGCGCGCCGGCCATGCCCATGGCGCTGACACCGATCAGGATCAGGAACAGCACGCTGCTGACGCGGTCGACCAGAGTCCGGGTCTCGGCTTCACCCTTGCGGTTGCGGTACTCCGCCAGCACCGGAACGAAAGCCTGCGAGAATGCGCCTTCGGCAAACAGCCGGCGCAACAGGTTGGGCAGGCGGAAGGCGACAAAAAAGGCGTCGGTCATCATTCCCGCGCCGAACACGCGGGCGATGACAAAATCGCGCACGAAGCCCAGGACGCGTGACAGCAGGGTCATGCCGCTGACGGTCGCCAGGGCGCGGAGCAGGTTCATGCGGGTATGGTAGCCGGGATGGAACAGGCAAAAGCCGCTTGCAATGGGCGAAAAGCCCTTTTATAATCCCGCTCCTTTCCCAGTGCTACCGGATAACCAGACATGGCGAATACCGCCCAAGCCCGCAAGCGTGCCCGTCAAGCAACCAAGCAGCGCGCCCATAACATGAGCCAGCGTTCCACCCTGCGCACGGCCATCAAGAAGGTCCGCAAGGCCATCGACGCCGGTGACAAGGCCGCGGCGCAAGCCGTGTTCAAGGAATCCCAGAGCGTCATCGATTCGATCGCCGACAAGAAGATCGTGCATAAGAACCTGGCATCGCGTCAGAAGAGTCGTCTTTCCGCTGCGATCAAGGCGCTTTAAGCAAGCCGCCTTGCGGCGACTCAAAAGGCTGCCCTCGGGCAGCCTTTTTCGTTGTGCGCCCGGCACTATCCATGATGCCGGGGAGATTTCGATCAGTGCATATAGGGTGGGAAAAATACTCACCAAATTAGATAAATAGCTTGTACTTGGTGAAATCACTGCATATACTCTGCGAACTTCATTGAAGTGAAAGGGGTTTTATGCATTCCCACCGGTTCGTGAAATATGCATTCAAGATCAGGACGCGGCTCGGCGTGGTGGTGGACAACCTGATGATCCACGGCAGCGACGAGCACGATGCCCAGCGCAAGCTGCGCCAGATGTATCACGGCTGCCAGATTGTCGAATGCGTCTGCCATCACGGCAGCGTGCGTATTCCCGTCGTCAGCTTCGAGGAAGTCGCGAACATCATCGTTCGCTGAGCAGCGCAGAACGCCGCGCTTTGCTTCAGAGAAAGCGCGCCGACCGCAATTCGCGCATCAGTTCAAGGTAGTCTTCCGCGCCCCGGCTGCTCGGCTGATGGGCGAAGATGTCGCGATTCATCGCTGGTGCCTCGGCGACCGCCACATTTTCCGAGATCACCGTTTCGCAGAGTTCAGCGCCAAACTGTTTGCGCAGGCGTTCCTGCACCTCGAAACTCATCTTGCGCCGGCGGTCGAAGCGGGTCAGCAGGTAACGTCGTTCAATGCGACGCTTGAGCACCGGTTCCAGTGCCTTCAGGGTGTGTTCGATCTGCAGCGCGCCGCGCAGCGACAGGAAGTCCGAGGATACCGGCACCAGCATTCGGTCGGCGGCGAAGATTGCATTCAGCGAGAGAACGCCGAGGAAAGGGCAGCAGTCGATGAGCACGCATTCCTCGACCGCTTCGACTTCCAGCGCCTGCAATCCGGCATTGAGGCGATTGAGGATGGTCGGTCCCTTGCCAAACACCGAATCGACCTTGATCAACTCGGCATGGGCCGGGATCAGGCGTCCGATGTCTGGCCAGGCGATTGCCACATCCTGCAGCGGCCGGTTGTCCTGGTACAGCGCGAAAACGCTATTGTGCGCCTCGGTGGGGGCATCGCCGTGGATCGAGCTCAGGTGCGCCTGCGGATCGAGGTCCACCAGCAGCGTCGGCATGGAATCGCGTGCCGCCGCCGCCGCGAGATTCAGCGCCGTGGTGGTCTTGCCGACTCCGCCCTTCTGGTTGAAAACTGCCATCCTCACGGCCGCCGCTCTCCCCACTTCCATGCTGTACAGGGACTACGTTTTCACTTAGTATAGGGGCGTTTACAAGCACGGCGGCCGCGTTGCTCCTCGGCCGCCGTATGTTTTTGTGTGGGGCTTTTGGCGGAGTGCTTTCATGCCGCATCTGATGAACACCTACGGGCGATTGCCGGTCGCTTTCACTCACGGCGGCGGATGTCGTCTTTACGACGAGCAGGGCAAGTCCTACCTTGACGCCCTTGGCGGAATTGCCGTCAACACCTTGGGGCACAATCATCCGCGCCTGGTGCAGGCCCTTGCCGCGCAGGTCGGTCGGTTGATCCACGTTTCAAACATCTACCGCGTCGGCGAGGCCGAAGCGGCCTCGGATCGCCTCGCCGCCATTTCGCGCATGGACGAGGTGTTCTTCTGCAACTCGGGTTGCGAAGCCAACGAGGCGGCGATCAAGCTCGCGCGCATGTACGGCCACCAGCGCGGCGTCGATCAGCCCGCGATCATCGTCATGGAACATGCCTTCCACGGTCGCACCCTGGCAACGCTTTCCGCCACGGGTAACCGCAAGGTCCAGGCTGGCTTCGAGCCCCTGGTCGCCGGTTTCGTGCGCGTGCCCTTCGACGATTTCGCGGCCATCGAACAGGTCGCCGCGCACAATCCGAACATTGTCGCCGTGCTCTTCGAACCGATCCAGGGTGAGGGCGGCATCAACATCGCGCACCAGGATTACCTGCGCGCCCTGCGCAGGATTTGCGACGACAGGCAGTGGCTGTTCATGGTGGACGAGGTGCAATGCGGCATCGGCCGCACCGGTGTCTGGTTCGCGCATCAGCATGCCGGCATCCTTCCCGATGTCATGACCCTGGCCAAGGGCCTCGGCTCCGGCGTGCCTATCGGCGCCTGCCTCGCGGCGGGTCGCGCCAGCGGGGTGTTCAAGCCGGGCAATCATGGGTCCACCTTCGGCGGCAATCCACTGGCCTGCGTCGCCGCCTTGACCACGCTTGATGTCATCGAAGCCGACGCTCTCATGGCGCGCGCCGTCACGCTCGGCGATGCCATTCGCGGCGGCTTGCGCAAGGCGCTGGCAGGAACTGCCGGCATCGTGGATATTCGCGGCGATGGCCTGATGATCGGAGTCGAACTCGACCGGCCCTGCGGCGACCTGGTCAAGCAGGCGCTGGCGGCCGGCCTGTTGATCAACGTCACCGCCGACAAGGTGGTGCGTCTGCTGCCGCCGCTGGTGATGAGCGATGCCGAAGCGGCGGAACTCGTGACCTTGCTCGGCGCCCTGATCAAAGAATTCCTCGGAGCCTGATCATGGTGGCGACGCGGCATTTCCTGCAGATCAAGGATCTCGCGCGCGACGAACTCGACTACGTCTTCGAGCGCACGCGCATCATCAAGGCCCGCTTCAAGGCCTATCAGCGTCATTGGCCCTTGCAGGACCGCACGCTGGTGATGATCTTCGAGAAGGCCAGCACGCGCACGCGCCTGTCCTTCGAGGCCGGCATGCACCAGCTCGGCGGTTCGGCGATCTACCTGAATACCCGCGATTCGCAGCTCGGGCGCGGCGAACCGGTGGAGGACGCCGCCGAGGTGATCTCGCGCATGAGCGACATCGTCATGATCCGCACCTATGAGCAAGCGATCATCGAGCGCTTTGCCAGCCACTCGCGGGTGCCGGTGATCAACGGCCTGACCAACGAATACCATCCCTGCCAGATCCTCGCCGACATCTTTACCTTCATCGAGCATCGCGGCGCGATCCAGGGTCGCACCGTGGCCTGGGTCGGCGATTCGAACAATGTCTGCAACACCTGGTTGCAGGCGGCGGAGATCTTTGGCTTCCGCGTCCATGTGTCGACCCCGCCCGGCTACGAGGTCGAGCCCGAGCGCGCCGGCCTGCACGGGCGCGAACATTTCAGCGAGTTTGCCGACCCGATGGACGCCGTGCGGGGCGCCGACCTGGTGACCACCGACGTATGGACGTCGATGGGCTTCGAGGCCGAAAACGAGGAACGCCTGCGCGACTTTGCTGATTGGCAGGTCGACGCCGAGATGATGCGCGCGGCGAAGGCGGATGCCCTGTTCATGCACTGCCTGCCCGCGCATCGCGGCGAGGAAGTGGCGGCCGAAGTCATCGATGGCCCGCACAGCGTGGTCTGGGACGAGGCTGAAAACAGACTGCACACGCAGAAGGCACTGATGGAATTCCTGCTCTTGGGCAGGGTGAACGACTGACGAATTTGCACGACGGGAAAACGAAATGAGCGACAAGAACAAAGTGGTGCTTGCCTACTCGGGCGGGCTGGACACCTCGGTGATCCTCAAGTGGCTGCAGGATACCTACCAGGCGGAAGTGGTCACCTTCACCGCCGACCTCGGCCAGGGCGAAGAGCTGGAGCCGGCGCGGGCCAAGGCGATCAAGCTCGGCATCAAGCCGAAGAACATTTTCATCGACGACCTGCGCGAGGAATTCGTCCGCGACTTCGTCTTTCCGATGTTCCGCTGCAATACCGTCTATGAGGGCGAGTACCTGCTCGGCACCTCGATTGCGCGCCCGCTGATCGCCAAGCGCCTGGTGGAGATTGCCAGGAAGACCGGTTCCAACTGCATTTCGCACGGGGCCACCGGCAAGGGCAACGACCAGGTGCGCTTCGAACTTGGCGCCTACGCCCTGATGCCCAATGTCAAGGTCATCGCGCCGTGGCGCGAGTGGGACCTGCTGTCGCGCGAAAAGCTGATGGCCTATGCGGCAAAGCACGGCATCCCGGTCGAGATGAAGCACAAGAAGGGCGGCTCGCCCTATTCCATGGATGCCAACCTGCTGCACATCTCCTACGAAGGCCGCCACCTCGAAGACCCGGCTGCCGAGGCCGAGGAATCGATGTGGCGCTGGACTGTCTCGCCGGAGAAGGCGCCGAACAAGGCCGAGTACCTCGACATCGAATTCAAGGCCGGCGATCCGGTGGCGCTCAACGGCAAGAAGATGAAGGCCCACGAGCTGCTTGCCACGCTCAACCAGCTCGGTGGCAAGCACGGCATCGGGCGGCTCGACCTGGTCGAGAACCGCTACGTCGGCATGAAGTCGCGCGGCTGTTACGAAACTCCGGGCGGCACCATCCTGCTCAAGGCGCACCGCGCCATCGAGTCGGTCTGCCTCGACCGCGAAGTGGCCCACCTCAAGGACGACCTGATGCCGCGTTATGCGTCGCTGATCTACAACGGCTACTGGTGGAGCCCCGAACGCCGTGCGCTGCAGACCCTGATCGACCACACCCAGCAGACCGTCAATGGCTGGGTGCGGCTCAAACTGTACAAGGGCAATGTCATCGTCACCGGCCGCGACTCGAAGACCGATTCGCTGTTCGATCCGACCATTGCCACCTTCGAGGATGACGCCGGCGCCTACAACCAGAAGGACGCCCACGGCTTCATCCGCCTCAATGCCCTGCGCATGAGGATTGCGGCGAATCGCGCCGCGAATCGCGCCGGCAAGAAGAAGGGCTGAGCGGGCGGGCAGGGTGAGCGGCGATGTTCGGCATCTCCGAGGAGCAACTGGCGGAATTCGGCATGACTTTCGGCCTCGGGGCCTTCATGCTTTACATGCTGTTCATCATCGGCGAACTGGCCTGGAGCTCCAAGGCCGGCAAGCTCGGCACCTTCGTCCTGTTCTTCGTCCTGTCCTTCGGCATGCTCGGCTTCATCGCCAAGTTCATCATCCAGAAAATGTGGGGTATATAACGTGAGCCAGTTCAACAGCGTTTCCGTCGTCAAGAAGGCCAATGTCTATTTCGACGGCAAGTGCGTCAGCCATACCGTTGCTTTCGCCGATGGCACGAAAAAGAGCGTCGGCGTGATCCTGCCGGCGACGCTGACCTTCAACACCGGCGCGCCGGAGATCATGGAAACCGTCGCCGGCGCCTGCCGCTACAAGCTCCAGGGCGGGGACTGGAAAAGCTGCGCCGCCGGCGAGAGCTTCAAAGTCCCTGGAAATTCCTCGTTCGACATCGAAGTGACGGGCGAGCCCTACCACTACGTCTGCCACTTCGGTTGAATCGGGAGACCGCCATGCCTTCCTTCGACATCACCTCCGAGGCCGATATCGTCGCGCTGAAAAACGCGGTGGATGTGGCCGGTCGCCACATCGGCAATCGCTACGACTTCAAGGGTACATCGGCCAAGGTCGAGCTCAACGAGAAGGACAAGCTCATCACCCTCCATGGCGATTCCGAATTCCAGCTCGGCCAGATCAAGGACATCCTGTTCCCCGAGATGGAAAAGAAGGAACGCGAAAGCACCAAGCGCCTCGATCACGGCCCGGTGCAGTCGGTCGGCGGCAACAAGTCGAAACAGGTGCTGACCATCAAGATCGGCATCGAGCAGGAACTGGCGAAGACGATCGTCAAGCTGATCAAGGACAGCAAGCTCAAGGTCCAGGCCAGCATCCAGGGCGACGCCGTGCGCGTTACCGGCGCCAAGCGCGACCTGCTGCAGGAGGCCATCGCCCTGGTGAAGAAGTCGATCACCGACTTTCCCCTGCAATACGGCAACTTCCGCGATTGAATCGCCGTACCGCCAGCGCCGACTTTCAGCCTTTGAGCCCGCGAGCCCAGCGCGCGTAAAGCCGGTCGGCCACGGCGCGCATCGCCTCGATGCGCGGCTCCATCCCCTGTTGCATCTGTTCCGGCGTCTGTACCGAGGCCGAGGCCGGCACGCCTTCGGCATCCCACTGGGTACACCAGCTCGCGATCATGGTCGGCGTCATCTCGACATGGCATTGCATGGCCAGATGCGGACCGCGCACGAAAGCCTGGTTGGCGCAATGCGCATTGCCGAGGATGCGAGTCGCGCCCGGCGGAATGGTGAAGGTTTCGCCGTGCCAGTGAAAGGCATCGAAGGGTGCGATGCCGTCGAGCCATTGGCTGTCGATGACGGGATCGACCCGACCCCAGCCCAGTTCCTTGACCGGGTTGCGGCCCACCGATCCGCCGAGCGCCTTCGCCATCAACTGCCCGCCCAGGCAATGTCCGATCACCGGGATGCCCGCCGCGTCGGCGGCGCGGATCAAGGCCAGGGTGGAGGGAATCCATGGCAAGTCGTCATTCACGCTCATCGGCCCGCCCATGAAGCACAGCCCGGAAAATTCGTCCGGCATGGTGGGCGGAAGATCGCCCTCATCGACCTTGAACAGCCGCCAGGGCAGGGAGAGGCGGTCGAGGAATGTGGCAAAATAGCCCGGCCCCTCGCCGGGGCTATGACGGAAGATCGCGATCGGTTTCATGCCGGATTCACTGTATAGCGCAGACCCGAATTCTAGCGGAGACCTGCTCGCGCTCATGCGGCGTCGATTCGTGGAAGGAGTCGTCGCGCCGCCGGTGAGCGAATCGTCTCTGCGCGGCGAAGATCGCGTTCTGACGCCTGCCGCCGTGCTGGTCCCCGTGGTCGTCCGATCAACCGGCCCGACCGTATTGCTGACCCAGCGCACCGCCCATTTGCGCGATCATGCCGGCCAGGTCAGCTTTCCCGGCGGTCGCTGCGAGGATGGCGACGCTTCGCCCGAGCATACCGCCTTGCGCGAGGCCGAAGAGGAGGTGGGTCTCGATCCCGGCCAGGTCGAGATACTCGGCCGCCTGCCCGAATACCGCACCGGTACCGGCTTCGTCGTCACTCCCGTGGTGGGTTTTGTGACCCCGCCGCTCAACCTCAAACTCGATGATTTCGAGGTCGCCGAGGTCTTCGAGCCGCCACTCGATTTCCTTCTCGACAAAGCCAACCACCAGCGTCAGACCATGGAAATCCGCGGCCAGCGCCACGAGTTCTGGGCCATGCCCTGGCAGGGCTATTTCATCTGGGGCGCCACCGCAGGCATGCTGGTGACCCTGCAGCGCTTCCTTTTCGAGCACATCGACGCATGAGCTTGTTCACCATCATCGTCGCCCTGGTGCTTGAGCAGATCCATGCCTTGCCGGTCGGCAGCGCCGTGCGCCGGCCGATGGCGCGCCTGGCGAGCTTTCTCGAAGACAAGTTCAACGATGGCGGACGCGGCCACGGCGCCCTGGCCTGGGGCATCGGGGCCGCGCTGCCGGCCTCGCTGCTTTCGCTGGCTTACGCCCTGCTGCTGCACTACCAGCCTGTCGCCGCCTTTTTGCTCGGCGTCGCCACGCTCTACCTGACGGTGGGTTTCCGCCAGTTCAGCCACTATTTCACCGGCATCCATCTTGCGCTGCGCCAGGGCGAGCTCGACGAAGCGCGCCGCCTGCTCGCCGAATGGCGCGGGCGTTCCGGTGACCGCCTCGGCAGTGGCGACATTGCGCGCCTGTCCATCGAGCAAGCCCTGCTCGATTCACACCGCCATGTCTTTGCCCCGTTGTTGTGGTTTGCCTTCCTCGGGCCGGCCGGCGCACTGTTCTATCGCCTGGCGCATGGCCTGGACCTGCAATGGGGCAAGCGCGGCGAAACCGAGTTCGGCGAATTCGGCCAGTTTGCCCGCCAGGCCTTCCATTTCATCGACTGGGTACCGATCCGCGTCACCGCGGCCTCGTTTGCCGTGGTCGGCGATTTCGAAGGTGCCGCCCATTGCTGGCGGACGCAGGCTGTAAGGTGGCCGGAAGCCGGGGCCGGTATACTGCTGGCCAGTGGCGCCGGTGCCCTCGGCGTGCGCCTTGGCATGCCGGTGCACGATGCGATACCTGAAACGGGCGACGTCGGCGATCGCCCCGAGCTGGGGTTGGGCGACGATGCCGACCCCGATTTCATGCAGAGCACCATAGGCCTCGTCTGGCGCAGTCTGGTGCTCGCTTTGCTGGTGCTGGCCCTGATCTGGGTTTCCGGATGGGTCGGCGTTTGATTCATAAATACAGGAGTTCTTCGCAATGGCTGACAAGAGAGAAGTCGTAGTACTGAGCGCCGCGCGTTCCGCGGTAGGCACCTTCAACGGCACCCTGGCCGGCATGGAACCGGCCGACCTGGGCGGGCTGGTCATCAAGGAGGCCATCGCCCGCTCCGGCGTTGACCCCAAGGCGGTCACCTTCGCCACTGTCGGCAACGTGGTTCCCACCGAGGCGCGCTATGCCTACGTGCATCGCAACGCGACCATCCAGGGTGGCATGAGCATGGAGTCGGTCGCCTTCCAGGTCAACCGCCTGTGCGGCTCCGCGCAGCAGGCCATCGTCAACTCCGCCCAGGCCATCCTGCTCGGCGACGCCGACTTCGCCATCGGCGGCGGCGTCGAGGTCATGTCACGCGGCGTGTACATGTCGCCGGCGATGCGCTCCGGCGCGCGCATGGGTGACACCAAGATGCTCGACGCCATGGTTTGCGCCCTGACCGACCCCTTTGGTGTCGGCCACATGGGTGTGACGGCCGAGAACCTGGCCAAGAAACACGGCTTCACGCGCGAGATGCAGGACGAGTTTGCCTGCGAATCGCAGCGTCGCGCCGCCGCCGCCATCGCCGCCGGTTATTTCAAGGAACAGATCGTCCCGATCACCATCAAAACGCGCAAGGGCGATGTCGTGTTCGACACCGACGAGCACGTCAAGGCCGGCACCACCATGGAAGCCCTGGCCAAGATGAAGCCCGCCTTCGACAAGGCCGGCACCGTCACCGCCGGCAATGCCTCCGGCATCAACGACGGCGCCGGTTTCCTGGTGCTGGCCGACGCCGCCAAGGCGGCCGCCGGCGGCCACAAGGCGATGGCGCGTCTGGTCGCCTACGGCATCGGCGGCGTGCCCAACGACGTCATGGGCGAAGGCCCGATCCCCTCGACCCGCATCGCGCTGGCCAAGGCCGGCCTGAAGCTCGACGACATCGGCGTAATCGAGTCGAATGAAGCCTTTGCCGCGCAGTCGCTGTCAGTGGCCAAGGTGCTCGGCCTCGACCCGAAGAAAACCAACCCGAATGGCGGCGCGATCGCCCTCGGCCACCCGATCGGCGCCTCCGGCGCGGTGATCATCACCAAGGCCCTCTACGAAGCCAAACGTGTCGGCAGCAAGTACTGCCTCGCCACCATGTGCATCGGCGGCGGCCAGGGCATCACCACGATCTGGGAAATGATCTAAAGCAGATCGGGTTTTTCCCGACCAGAAAAAGCCCGGCCTTGACGGTCGGGCTTTTTTTTGTCCCCGGCGTCCCGTCGGGGACGGTAGTGCGCGCTCATCACCAATCCGCGACCTGCAATTCGCTGCCCCGCTTGAACTCGCCGACATTCGATGTAACCGCTACCAAGCCTCTTGCCAGCCCCGCTCCGGCTATCAGGACATCGTAGATACCTTTCCGACTGCCCCTGAGTCTTGAGCGTCGCACGGATTGCCGCAGCGGCCTGCGATTCGGCTTCATCAAACGGCAGCGTAGCGATGGTCGAAATCAACGCATCCCGTATCGGCGCCCGCTTCTTTGCGTGCTCGATGTCGAGTGGGATCCCGAAATCAACCTCCATGCGCGTAAGCGCGGATACGACCATCAGGTTCGGCGGCGTAGCTTGCCGCTCGGAATTTCTCTCCATTGCGGCCATTTATTTTCCTGTTCGCTCCGAAGCGGTCATTGATCCGAAGGTACCCAGCTTTTCAGTCGGACAGACGGGTGTGCCGCGTTGTTGCCGCTGGGCTAGATTCGCGGTAAGGCAAAACCCGGCTATTTGCAGCCGGTCGCGCGACTGAAGCGCACTCCGCCCCTCAGCTTTCATCCGGCGTAACGATACGTATCGGGCGCGTCCCGATCCTGGCACCGGTGACCTCATCCACCGCCACCGCCTTGATTTCGGTACCGGTTTCCGCATCCAGGAAGCGGACCAGTTTCCCGCCACCCCGGTGTTGGCGTCCCCAGGCGCCGATGATGAAAAGTACCGGCAGAAAATCCTGCCCGGCCGGGGTCAAAAGATACTCTTCACGTGGCGGGTGTTCCGAGTAGCGGCGCTTCTCCAGCAATCCCTCCTCCGTCAAAGCAGCCAGCCGCCGGGTCAGGATCGTCGGTGCGATACCCAGACTTTTCCGGAATTGGTCGAAGCGCGTGAGACCCGCATGGGCGTCGCGCAGGATCAACAAACTCCACGCGTCGCCCGCAAAAGCCAGGCTGCGTGCGATCGGGCAGGTCTCTTCAAAAGTTTTTTTGCTGTCCATACTAAAAAGATAGTGACTTACTTTCAAATTGATAGTATTGTTCGTATCGGATTGATACTAACACTTCCCTACGGAGATTTGAATGATGAAGAAAAAAGATCAGGCGGTTGCCCTGGTAACAGGTGCCTCTTCAGGCATCGGTGAAGCCACGGCCCTGCGACTGGCCGAAGCGGGCTACAAGGTATTCGGTACCAGCCGACGGGGAGCATCCGCTACGCGAGCCTCGTTTGAGATGCTGCCTCTGGACGTGACCAGTGACGCATCCGTCAAAGCTGTCGTCGCTGAAGTCATTCGGCGCGCGGGGCGCCTTGACCTGCTGGTGAATAACGCCGGCTTCAACGTCGCGGCCGGTGGTGCGGAAGAAAGCTCCATCCAGCAGGCCCAGGACATCTTCGATACGAATTTTTTCGGGATGGTGCGGATGGCCTTGGCCGTCGTTCCTCACATGCGCCGGCAAGGGAGCGGCCACATCATCAACATCGGCTCGGTCCTGGGCTTCATGGCCATGCCTTACATGGCGCTGTATGCCGCCACCAAACATGCCATCGAGGGTTACTCGGAATCCCTCGACCATGAACTTCGAACCATGGGTATCCGCGTCTCGGTCATCGAGCCCGCATTTATGAAGACCGCGATCGATGCCAACTCCCGTGATGCGGATGCCAAGCTGGACGCGTACCGGGACGTGCGGATCGCCATGGACAGGCGCCTCAAGGAAATGCTGGATGTGGCCGAGGCCCCCGATGTGGTCGCCGACACGGTACTGAAGGCCGCAACAGCGGCCAGCCCCAGAGCGCGATACACAGCAGGCACGGCAGCAGCGCGCTTGCGCTTGATGCATACGCTGTTGCCGGCCAGCCTTCTGGATGCAGGAATCCGCAAGCAATTGCGCATCGCGTAAGGCGTCACTTTGCCGGCACCACCAACTCAACCAATTCAGAAATCACCATGACAAAAACTATCTCTCCCGAAAGCAATCTTCTCAACCAGCCATTGCGACTGCCCAATGGCAGCGTGCTACGCAACCGCCTGGCCAAGGCCGCGATGAGCGAGGTACTTGGAACCTACGATAACCATGCGACCCAACAGCACGTTGAACTCTACCGGCGCTGGGCACAATCCGGCATCGGCATGCTCATTTCCGGCAACGTGATGATTGATCGGCGCGCGCTGGGTGAGCCCGGTAATGTGGTGATCGAGGACGAATCTGACCTGGCGGTCTTGCAGCAGTGGGCAAAAGCGGCGACCGAACAGGGGGCGGCGATTTGGGTTCAGTTGAATCATCCGGGCAAGCAATCGCCCAAGGGGCTGAACAGCACGAATCTTTCCCCGTCTGCCATTCCGTTCCGGGCTGACATGGCGAGCTTTTTTGAAACGCCGCGCGAGGCCACGACGGCGGAGATTGACGAAATCATCCAGCGCTTCGGGCGCAGCGCAGCCATCTGCAAGAAAGCCGGCTTCAGTGGTGTGCAGATTCACGGCGCCCACGGCTATCTGATCAGCCAGTTCCTGTCGCCGCACCACAATCAGCGGACTGACGCCTGGGGCGGCAGCCCGGAAAAGCGGCGCCGCTTTGTGCTGGCGGTGTATGCGGAAATACGCCGGCAGGTCGGCAAGGACTTTCCGGTCGGCATCAAGCTCAACTCCGCCGACTTCCAGAAAGGCGGATTTACCGAAGAGGAATCCATGGCGACCATCCGCGCGCTGGCCGATGCGGGCATCGACCTGATCGAGATTTCCGGCGGCACCTATGAAGCACCCGCGATGAGTGGTGCCGTACAACAGCCACAACGGTCGTCCACAGCCTTGCGTGAGGCCTACTTCCTGTCGTTTGCCGAAAAGCTGCGCTCCACCGTCCAGGTACCGCTGATCCTGACCGGTGGCTTTCGTAGCCTTGCCGGCATGAATGAGGCTCTGAAGACCGGCGCACTGGATGTCATCGGTCTGGCTCGCCTGCTGGCGATCGATCCCGATGCCCCCAAGGCGCTGCTACAGGGTCAGGAATGCGGGCAGCAGGTGCGTCCAATTTCGACGGGAATCAAGGCCATCGATCGCATGGGCATCATGGAAATACTGTGGTACTCGCGGCAGTTGAAGCGAATCGCCGTGGGTGGCGATCCTCATCCCGGGGAAAGCGGCCTTTGGGCGTTTCTGGCGTCCTTGATGAAGAGCGGTTGGGGAACCTATCAAACCAAACGCCTTCGCGCTTGATCCAGCTTGCTCATGGCGCACTTCATTTCGATGCAACCGGCGCCACTTGCGCCGCAAGGATGGGAGGCTCGATCCTGGCTTCGCGGATCGGCAGGTTGAGGATCGCGGCCAGCAGCGAAAGCACGATGTCGGCATACCACATCCAGCCGAAGTCGCCGAAGCGCGAGATGGTCAGGCCGCCGAGGTAGGCGCCGAGGAAACCGCCCACCTGGTGCGACAGCAGGGTCAGGCCGAACAGCGTGGCCAGGTAGCGCACGCCGAAGAGCTTGCCGACGATCGCCGCGGTCGGCGGCACCGTCGCCAGCCAGGTAAAGCCGAGGCCGGCGGCGAAGATGTAGTAGTTCAGCTCGGTGCGCGGGGCCAGCAGGTAGCCGACGATGAGTACGGCGCGCGAGGCATACATCCAGGCCAGCACGTACTTGCTGCGGTACTTGGCGACGCAGGAACCGGCATACAGGCTGCCGAAGATGTTGGCCAGGCCGATGATCGCCAGCGACCAACTGGCCACGTTCGGCGGCAGGCCGCACAAGGCCACCTCGCCGGGAAGATGGGTGACGAGGAAGGCGATGTGGAAACCGCAGGTGAAGAAGCCGGCGTGCAGCAGCAGGTAGCTGCGGTCCTGCATCGCCCCGACCACGGTGTTCTTCAGGCCGGCGTCGGCCTCGGCATGCTTCGGCGGCGCCGCGCCCGGCTGGGTCAGCTTGCCGACCAGCGGCAGCGCGGTCAGCGTCAGCAGCGCCAGCGACCACATGGCCCCCATCCAGCCGAAGACGCTGATCAGTTTCTGGATGATGGGCGCGAACACGAACTGACCGAGCGAGCCGCCGGCATTGATGACGCCGGAAGCGGTGCCCCGTGATTCCAAAGGCATGCGCTGTGCCGCCGCGCCGATCAGTACGGAAAAGCTCCCCGCGCCGGCGCCCATCGCCGAGAGCAGGCCGAGCGAGACGATGAGGCCGAAACCGGACGTCATGAAGGGCGTCAGCGCGCAGCCGATTGCCAGCACCACCAGCCCGCCGATCAGCACGGCGCGCGGACCGTAGCGGTCGGCGACCGCGCCTGCCACCGGCTGCATGGCCCCCCAGGTGAATTGGCCCACCGCCAGCGCGAGGCTGATGGTGACGATACCAAGGCCGGTCGATTCGTTGATCGGCGCCACGAACAGGCCCAGCGACTGGCGGGCACCCATGGTGACCATCAGGATCCCGGCCGCGGCCAGGGTCGTCAGCAGAACGTCGGGGCTACGGATTGAACGAAACATGAAGGTCACCACGGCACTGAACGATGCCCGTCACTCTAGGTAACAAATTCAAATACAAAAAGTCCATAATTTGCATCATTCCGTCAACGATTCATTTACAAATGTCCTGGCTGAACAGTTGGGAAATCTTCGTCAAGGTCGTCGAAGCCGGCAGCATGGCCGGGGCGGCACGACGCCTGGACTGCACACGGGCGCAGGTCAGCAAGCAGATCGGCGAACTCGAACGCCGTTTCGGCGTTCGCCTGTTCGAGCGATCGACGCGCAGGATCAGCCTGACGCCTTCCGGCGAAGTCTTCCATCAGCATGCGCTGCGCACCCTGGAGTCCATCGAAGCCACCGAAGTCGCGGTCAGAAATCTCGGCGACGAACCCCGCGGCATGCTGCGCATCAGCGCCACCGTCGCCTTCGGCCGCATGTATGTCGCGCCGCTGATACCGGGCATCATCGCCCGCTATCCCGACCTGGAGTGCGAGCTCGTTCTCGCCGACCAGACCGTCGACCTGGTCGACGATCGCATCGACCTGGCGATACGGATGACCCGGGATCCGCCGCAGGATGCCGTGGTCAGGCGGCTGATCGAGGTGAAGCGGATGATTTGCGCTTCACCGGCCTACATCGAGGCGCATGGCGAACCGCGAACGCCCAGGGAGCTGGAAGGCCATCAGTGTTTCAGCTACCTGCTCACCGACGACAAGCTGTGGCGCCTCGCGGACCGGCAGGGCAAGGAAACCGACATCCCGGTTCGCAGCCGGTTCCAGTTCAACGACATCGCCTGCATGCACGACGCCGTGCGCAACGGCCACGGCATGGCGATACTGCCGCACTACATCTGCGGTGCAGACCTGGCATCGGGTGCACTGAAACTCGTGCTCGAGGATTTCGAGCCGGTCGTCAGTTTCGGCCGCCACATCTATGCCTGCTACACGCCCAGCCGTGTTCGCGCGCCCAAGGTCGCGGTCTTCCTCGCCGAACTCGAACGGATGCTGAGCCCGACGCCGCCCTGGGTGCGCTGAGTGTCGTCTTCATCAGGTCGCGGTCGCCCGCGACGGTTTCCACGGTCGACAACTTTCCTACAGCGCTTGCTCGTGGTCATGGTTTGCCCTCCCAAGGGGTTCAAGATCGATTTCGACAATCAACCTCTTGCCATGGCACCCCGCCTGCTTTCTGCTGCAGACGCTTTTGCACACAAGTCAGCACACCGCGATTTCGCCGTGCCGCCAGCGCCGACTTATCTGCGTCGTCGGTTCAGGCCGACATCAGCACCGGGCCGCCCTGGGCGATGCCGCGCTGCCAGGCCGGGCGGGCCTCGACGCGCTTGAGCCAGGCCGCGATGTGCGGGCATTGGCCGGCGGCGTTGGCGCGCGAGAGGAGGGCGGCGATGGCGAAGCTCATCTGGAAGTCGGCCAGCGTTAGGCGTTCGCCGGCGAACCAGGTGTTCTTCGTGAGGTGGTCCTCGATGAACGCCATGGCGGCCTTCAGGTTCGGGTCGATCAGCCTGGCCATCACCGTGGCGCAGAGCTTGCGCGCGATCGGGCGGACGAAGAAGGGCATCGGTTGGCGCGGGATCTTCATGAACACCAGCTTCATCACCAGCCAGTTCATCAGCGAGCCTTCGGCGTAGTGCATCCAGAAGCGCAGTTGCCGATATTCGGTGCTGCCGGGCGTGGCCAGCAACTGAGCCGCCTCTCCCTGCGCCTGCGCGCCGTAGGTCTCGGCCAGGTATTCGAGGATGGCGCCGGATTCGGCCAGCACCAGCTCGCCGTCGCTGATCACCGGCGACTTGCCCAGCGGATGCACCTGCTTCAGCTCCGGCGGCGCCAGGCCGCTGCGCGGATCGCGCGGGTAGCGCTTGATCTCGTAGGGCAGGCCGAGCTCTTCCAGCAACCAGAGCACGCGTTGCGAGCGCGATTGTTCGAGGTGATGAACAATGATCATTTGGCCATCTCCTTTTCCTGCAGGCTGCGCCACATCACCTTGCCGGTGGCCGACTTGGGCAGGGTGGCGACGAACTCGACGATGCGCGGTGACTTGTAGGCCGCCATGTTGGCGTGGGCCCAGTCGACGATGTCCTGCTCCGTCACCTTGCCGCGCCGGGCTTCCTTGATCACCACGATGGCCTTGACGGTCTCGCCGCGATGCGGGTCTTTGGCCGATATGACACAGGCTTCCTGGATCGCCGGGTGCTGGTACATCAGGGCTTCGACTTCGGCCGGCCAGACCTTGAAGCCCGAGGCGTTGATCATGCGCTTGAGGCGATCGACCATGAAGAAGTAGCCGTCCTCATCGACGTAGGCCAGGTCGCCGGTGCGGAACCAGTGCTTGCCGTCGAGTTCGACGAAGGCATTGCGCGTGGCCTCGGGGTTGCTCCAGTAGCCCTTGAACACCTGCGGCCCGCGGGTGAGGATTTCTCCGACTTCGCCGAACGGGAGTTCCTTGAAGTCGTTGGGGTCGACCACCATGGATTCGACATCGAAGATGGGGATGCCGAGGCACTGCTTTTTCGCCCGGTCTGGCGGGTTGATGTGCGAGGGGGCGATGGTTTCCGACAACCCGTAGCCCTCGACATAGGTGATGCCCATGTCGAGCAGCTTCTGCGCTATGGCCTCGGGCATGGCCGCGCCGCCGCCGCTCATGCGCGTGATCGAACTCAGGTCGTAGTTGCCCAGGTTGGGGTTCATCAGGAAGTCGATGATCATGGTCGGGATCGCCGTCCATGAGGTGACACCGTAGCGGGCGATGCACTGCGCGGCGGCTTCGCGGTCCCAGCGCGGCAGCAGTACCACGGTGGCGCCGGACTGCAGCGGGCCGCTCATGCTCCCCTGCATGCCCGTGACATGGAAGAAGGGCAGCACGGCGAGGTACACCGCGTCCTGCTGGATGCCGAACCACTGGTAGCCGGCCATCAGCGTGTGCATCACCGTGCGGTGGGTGTGCATGCAGCCCTTGGGGTGGCCGGTGGTGCCGGAGGTGTAGGGCATGACGCAGAGGTCGTCGGGGCCGACCTCGATGGGGCCGGGGTGGGCGTTCGCTGCCAGCATGTCGCACCAGGGCGTGACGCCGGCATCGGCGAAGGACTGACGCGGCGCCTTGACGAAATCCGGCACCTTCATCTCGGTTGGCGCCTTGAGGTAGTCCGAGTAGGTGGCGACGAGTATCTGCTGGAGGCCCTGGTCGGGGCCGCCGCCCAGCAGCGGCTGCATCTGCGGCAGGATGTCCTGCGCCACGATGGCCACCCGGGCGCCGGCATCCCTGACGTAGTGGCGCAATTCGGTCGTCATGTTCATCGGATTCACCGGCACCACCACGGCGTTGGCGCGCAGGATGCCGTAGTAGGCGAGCACGAACTGCGGGCTGTTTTGCATGTAGAGCAGCACCCGGTCGCCCTTGTTCACGCCCTGCGCCTGCAGCCAGCCGGCGATGCGTTCCGCCTCGTCCTTGAACTCGGCGTAGCTGATCTGGGTGTCGTAGAACACCAGGAAGGGCTTGGCCGGATAGCGCCGCGCCGAGACTTCGACGTTATGGAACAGGTCGGTCTCGGGCACGGTCATGGTGCGCGGCAGACCCTTGGGCCAATAGGCGAAATGACGCTCGGACATATCGTTTCCTTGCGCGGTTACTTGCCCAGGTAGCGGCCGAGTTCCTGCTTGGCGATGGAATTGCGATGCACTTCGTCCGGGCCGTCGGCGAAGCGCAGGGTGCGCGAGTTGGCGTAGGCGTCGGCCAGCGGGAAGTCGTCGCAGACGCCGGCGCCACCATGCACCTGCATGGCCCAGTCGATCACCTGGCAGGCCATGTTGGGCGCCACCACCTTGATCATGGCGATCTCCTGCTTGGCGATCTTGTTGCCGACGGTATCCATCTTCCAGGCCGCGTTCAGCGTCAGCAGTCGCGCCTGGTCGATCAGCATGCGGGCATTGGCGATGCGCTCGCGGGTCACGCCCTGGTCGGCCACCGGCTTGTGGAAGGCGACGCGGTTCAGCGCGCGCTTGCACATCAGTTCCAGCGCGCGCTCGGCGACGCCGATCAGGCGCATGCAGTGGTGGATGCGGCCCGGGCCGAGGCGGCCCTGGGCGATCTCGAAGCCGCGGCCTTCGCCGAGCAGGATGTTCGACACCGGCACGCGCACGTTCTCGAACAGCATTTCGCCGTGGCCGTGCGGCGCGTGGTCGTAGCCGAAGACGGTGAGCGGGCGCACCAGCTTGACCCCCGGGGTGTCCATCGGCACCAGCACCATCGACTGCTGGTTGTGGCGGCTGGGGTTGTCCGGATCGGTCTTGCCCATGAAGATGAGGATCTTGCAGCGCGGATCGGGCGCGCCCGAGGTCCACCACTTGCGGCCGTTGATGATGTATTCGTCACCATCCTTGCCAACCGCGCGCTCAATCCGCGCCTCGATGTTGGTGGCATCGGACGATGCCACGCCGGGCTCGGTCATGGCGAAGGCGGAGCGGATCCTGCCTTCCAGCAAAGGCACCAGCCATTCCTGCTGATGGGCGGGCGTGCCGTAACGCACCAGCACTTCCATGTTGCCGGTGTTCGGCGCGTCGCAGTTGAAGGCTTCCGGCGCGAAATGCGAGGAGCGGCCCATGATCTCGCACAGCGGTGCGTACTCGAGGTTGGTGAGGCCGGCGCCGTATTTCGATTCCGGCAGGAACAGGTTCCACAGGCCGGCGGCGCGCGCCTTCTCCTTCATGTCTTCCATGATCATTGTCGGCACCCAGGGATTGCCCTTGGCGCGGTTGGCCTCGATCTCGGCGTGGAAGGCCTTCTCGTTGGGATAGATGTGCTGGTCCATGAAGGCATTGAGGCGGGCCTGCAGTTCCTTGACCTTGGGCGAGTAATCGAAGTCCATGGTGTTTCCTTTTCTCGAAAAATTCAGTGTTCGGCGAGCAGGCGCTCGACCTGGCGCCAGGCTTCTTCGGCGAGCGGGCGGGTGCGCTTGCCGGTTTCGATGGCCTCCGCGCTGGAGGCGTTGCCTTGCAACGCGCGGGCCATGATGCCCTGCAGGATGCCGGCGAGGCGGAACATGTTGAAGGCCATGCAGAACTCCCAGTCGCGCGGCGGAATCGGTGCGCGGCCGGTGCGCCTGCAATAGGCGGCGACGTACTCGGCTTCCGTGGGAATGCCGAGCGTGGGGAGGTCGTTGCCGGCCAGGCCGCGGAATTGTCCCGGCGAGAGTCGCCAGGTCATGCAGTGGTAGGCGAAGTCGGCCAGCGGGTGGCCGAGGGTAGAAAGCTCCCAGTCGAGCACCGCCAGCATGCGCGGTTCGGTGGGGTGGAACACCGTGTTGTCGAGGCGGAAGTCGCCATGCACGATGCGGGTTTCGTCGCCGGCCGGGATGTTCCGCGGCAGCCACTCGATCAGCTTGTCCATGGCCTCGATCTTCTCGCCAGTCACCAATAGGGACGCGCGGTATTGCTTGCTCCAGCGATCGATCTGGCGCGCGAAGTAGCTGCCGGGCTTGCCGTAGTCGGCCAGCCCCACGGCGGCGTAGTCGACGCTGTGCAGGGCGGCGATGACGCGGTTCATCTCGTCGAAGATCGCCGCGCGCTCCACCGGGCTCATGCCGGGCAGGGAAGGGTCCCACATGATGCGGCCGTCGACGCAATCCATGATGTAGAACATGGTGCCGATGACGCTGTCGTCGGTGCACAGTGCCCAGGTCTTCGCTACCGGCACGTCGCTGCCGGCCAGCGCCGAGATCACCTTGTATTCGCGGTCGACGGCATGGGCGCTCGGCAGCAGCTTGCCCGGGGGTTTCCTGCGCATCACGTACTTGCGCCCGCCGGCACTGAGCATGAAGGTCGGGTTGGATTGGCCGCCCTTGAATTTATCGACCTGCAGGTCGCCGGAAAAGCCCTCAACGTGGGCTTTCATCCACGCCGCGAGACGGACGGTATCGAGGCCGTCCTTTTCGGTGATCGGGCGGGTGCCCGTGTGTGCGTTGCTCATTGTCAGATCAGCTTCACCAGTTGCTTGCCGAAGTTGCCGCCCTTCAACAGGCTGATGAAGGCCGCGGGCGCCGCAGCCAGCCCTTCGGCCACGGTTTCGCGGTATTTGAGCTTGCCGGTGGCGACCAGCATGCCGAGTTCCTTCAGCGCCGGCGGCCAGCGGCTCAGGTCATCCGAGACGATGAAGCCCTGCATCCTGATGCGGTTGATCAGCACCGAGCCGATGTTCTGCATCGGGTAGGGGGCGGAGTTGTATTGCGCGATGAGGCCGCAGACGGCGATGCGGGCGAAGGGGTTCATGCGCCCGAGCAGGGTGTCGAAGATTTCGCCGCCGACGTTCTCGAACAGGCAGTCGATGCCCTTGGGCGTCGCCGTCTTGAGGTCGCCGCGCAGATTGCCCGCCTTGTAGTCGATGCAGGCGTCAAAGCCGAGTTCCTCGACCACGTAGCGGCATTTTTCGGCGCCGCCGGCGATGCCCACGGCGCGCGCGCCCTTCTGCTTGGCCAGTTGGCCGACGACGCTGCCGACCGCACCCGACGCCGCCGTGACCACCACCGTTTCGCCGGCCTTCGGTGCGCAGATGTCGTTGAGGCCGACCCAGGCGGTGACACCGGGCATGCCGACGGGGCCGAGGTAGGCGGAGAGCGGGATGATCGAAGCGTCGACCTTCTGCAGCGCGTTGCCGTCGGCGACGCCATAGAGCTGCCAGCCCAGCGCGCCGACCACCTTGTCGCCGGGGGCGAATTTCGGATGCTTCGAACTCACTACTTCGCCGGCGCAGCCGCCGACCATGACCTCGCCGATCTGCACTGGGGTGGCATAGGACTTGACGTCCGACATGCGACCGCGCATGTAGGGGTCGAGCGAGAGCCAGTGGTTCTTCACCAGGACCTGGTTGTCGCCGGGCTGCGGGATGTCGCTTTCCTCGAAGCGGAAGTTGCTTTCCTCGACCCAGGCCGCGGGGCGGCTGGCGAGGACGATGCGCTGGTTCTTTTCCATGGTGTTTTCCTTGGTGATGCCGGGGTCGAAAGTCGGCGCTGGTTCGCTTTGCGCACCTGGGATTCCGCTTCGCGGGCAGGTGACGGCGATTCAGAATTCATGCTTCGAGGCGGCGCAGCTTGAAGGTGCCCAGCGACTTGGCGATCAACTCGCCGCTGGCGTCGAAGGCCTCGCCTTCGCAAAAATAGAGCGAGCGGCCGCCGCGCAGCACCTTGCCCTCGGCGACGATGCGGCCCTTGCCGGCGCGCAGGAAGTTGAGCGACATGTCCACGGTCATCACGCCGGCCGGGTGCTTCTGCTGGCCGCGCGCGGCGACCGCCATGGCCACGTCGAGCAGGGTCATGATCACGCCGCCGTGCGAAACCTCGAAGCTGTTGAGCAACTCGGGGCGCAACTCCAGCGAGATGCGCGAGCGGCCGCCCTCGGCCATCTCGGCCTTGACGCCGAGATGCTTGAGGAAAGGCACCGAGAGGCCGAAGAAATCGGCGGCTTCGCTCATGGACAGTGCCTAGAAACTGCTGCTGCCGCCGTCCACGGCGATGGCCTGGCCGGTGATGTGGCGGCCGGCCTCGGAGGCGAGCAGCACGATCAGGCCCTTGAGGTCCTCGGGGCCGCCGACGCGACGCAGGGCGGTGCCGTCGATGATCCGGTCGCCGAGCTTTTCCATGATGCCGCTGGCCATTTTCGAGGGAAAGAAGCCGGGGCAGATGGCGTTGACGTTGATGTTGTGCTTGCCCCATTCGGCGGCCAGGGTGCGCACGAAATTGACGTCGGCGCCCTTGCTGGTGTTGTAGGCGATGGTCTGCATGTCCGGCGGGTTGCCGCGCAGGCCGGCGATCGACGCGGTGACGATGACGCGCCCCGACTTCTGCGGGATGAAACAGCGTTTGCCCACCGCCTGGGTCAGGAAGAACATGCCATTGACGTTGAGGTTGATCACCTTCATCCAGGCTTCCGGCGGATAGTCCTCGGCCGGCGCGCCCCAGGTGGCGCCGGCGTTGTTCACCAGGATGTCGATTTTGCCGTGGTGCTTGACCACGGTATCGACCAGGCCGGGGATCTGGTCAAACCTGGAGAGGTCATTGACCACGGTCAGCACCTCGACGCCCTGCGCTTCGAGATGCGCCTTGGCTTCCGCCAGTTCGTCGGCCTTGCGCGCGGTGATGGCGAGCTTGGCCCCCATCTCGCCCAGCGCCTCGGCCATCTGCAGGCCCAGGCCGCGCGAACCGCCGGTGATCAGAGCGACCTTGCCGCTCAGGTCAAAAAGTTGTTTCACTCCCATGGTGCTTCCTTTCAACAGACTTCGAACAGGCCGGCGGCACCCTGGCCGCCGCCGATGCACATCGTCACCACGACGAACTTCGCGCCGCGCCGCTTGCCCTCGATCAGCGCATGGCCGACCAGGCGCGCGCCGGAAACCCCATAGGGATGGCCGACGGCGATGGCGCCGCCGTTGACGTTGAGCTTGTCCATCGGGATGCCCAGGGTGTCGGCGCAGTACAGCACCTGCACGGCGAAGGCTTCGTTGAGTTCCCAGAGGCCGATGTCGGCCACCGTCAGCCCGGCCTTCTTCAGCAGCTTGGGCACGGCGAAGACCGGGCCGATGCCCATCTCGTCGGGCTCGCAGCCGGCCACGGCAAAGCCGCGGAAGATGCCGAGCGGGTTCAAGCCCTTCTGTTCGGCGAGCTTTGCGTTCATTACCACCGAGGCCGAGGAACCATCGGAAAACTGGCTGGCATTGCCGGCGGTGATGACGCCGCCGGGCATTGCCGAGCGGATCTTGGCCACGCCTTCGAGCGTGGTGTCGGGGCGGATGCCTTCGTCGGCGGCGATGGTCACCTGCCTGGTCAGCAACTGGCCGGTGGCCTTGTCGGCGACGCCCATGGTGACCGTCATCGGCACGATCTCGTCGTTGAACTTGCCGGCGGCAGCGGCGGCGGCGGCGTTGAGCTGGCTACGCACGCCGTACTCGTCCATGCGCGCCTTGTCGAGCTTGTAGCGCTTGGCGACCTGTTCGGCGGTCTGCAGCATGTTCCAGTAGATCTCCGGCTTCATCTTCAGCAATGCCGGGTCGGTGATCATGTGGCGGTTGGCTTCCTGCTGCACGCAGGAAATGCTTTCGACACCGCCGGCGACGAAGATGTCACCTTCGCCGGCGATGATGCGCTGCGCGGCCATGGCGATGGTCTGCAGGCCCGATGAGCAGAAGCGGTTCACAGTGGCGCCGGGCACGGTGACCGGCAGGCCGGCGGCCAGGGCGATCTGGCGCGCGATGTTGCTGCCGCAGGCGCCTTCCGGCGTGGCGCAGCCCATCAGGACGTCCTCGACCTCGGCCGGGTCGAGCTTGGCGCGGGCCACGGCGTGCTTGACCGAGTGGCCACCGAGGGTGGCGCCGTGGGTCATGTTGAAGGCCCCCTTCCAAGACTTGGCGAGTCCGGTGCGGGCGGTGGATACGATAACGGCATCAGTCATGGGGTTCTCCAGAATTCAGTTATTTCCCCCGGGGGCCTCCCCCCCCCCCCCCCCCCCCCCCCTCGCGCGCGCCCCCTCCCCGCCCCCCCCCCCCCCCGTGGGGCGGGGGGGGGGGTTTTGGGTTCTGATCATGTCAGCGCTCAGGTAAGCGACTTACCTTCAGCGACCAATTTGGCGATCAGGGGCGCGGGCTCCCAGAAGGCGTCGCCGGAACTCGCGGCGAAGGCCTGCATGCGTCGGGCGACGTTGTAGAGGCCCATCTCGTCGGCGTAGAGCATCGGCCCGCCGCGGAACATGGGGAAGCCGTAGCCGGTGAGGTAGATCATGTCGATGTCGGACGCGCGGGCGGCGATGCCTTCCTCGACGATGCGCGCGCCTTCATTGACCAGGGCGTAGATGCAGCGCTCGACGATCTCGGCATCCGAGATCTTGCGCGGCGTGATGCCCAGTTCCTTGCGGTACTCGACCAGCATGGCGTCGACCTCGGGATCGGAAATCGCCTTGCGATCGCCGGCCTTGTAAAGATACCAGCCCTTGCCGGTCTTCTGGCCGTAGCGGCCCTGCTCGCAAAGCTTGTCGGCGAACCTGGCGTAGCGGATGCTGGGCTTCTCGACATAGCGGCGCTTGCGGATCGCCCAGCCGATGTCGTTGCCGGCGAGGTCGCCCATGCGGAAGGGGCCCATGGCCATGCCCCATTTTTCCAGGGCCTTGTCCACCTGTGCCGGCGTGGCGCCTTCCTCGAGCAGGAAGCCGGCGACGCGGCCGTAGTGCTCGATCATGCGATTGCCGATGAAGCCGTCGCAGACGCCGGATACCACGGCCGTCTTGCGGATCTTCTTGGCGACCTGCATTACCGTCGCCATCACGTCCTTGGCCGTCGCCGCGCCGCGCACCACTTCGAGCAGCTTCATGACGTTGGCCGGGCTGAAGAAGTGCATGCCGACGACGTCCTGCGGGCGTTTGGTGAAATTGGCGATTTTGTTCACGTCCAGCGTCGAGGTGTTGGAGGCGAGGATCGCGCCGGGTTTGGCGATGGCGTCGAGTTGCTTGAACACGGCCTCCTTGACGCCGATGTCCTCGAACACGGCCTCGATGATCAGGTCGCAGTCCTTGAAGTCGTCGTAGGAGAGAGTCGTCGACAGCAGGCCCATGCGCTGGTCCAGTTTTTCCTGGCTCAGCTTGCCCTTCTTCATCGAGTTTTCGTAGTTCTTGCGGATGATGCCGACGCCCTTGTCCAGCGCTTCCTGCTTCATCTCCAGCATGGTGACGGGGATGCCGGCATTGAGGAAGTTCATGGTGATGCCGCCGCCCATGGTGCCGGCGCCGATCACGCCCACCTTGGCGATCTTGCGCGCCGGGGTGTTGTCGGGGATGTCGGGGATCTTGGAGGCGGCGCGCTCGGCGGCGAACAGGTGGCGCAGCGCGCGGCATTCCGGCGTGCCCATCAGGCCGATGAAAATTTCGCGCTCGACCTTCATGCCGTCGGCGAAGGACTTGGTCAGCGAGGCGGCGATGGCGTCGGCGCACTTGGCCGGCGCCGGGAAGGGGCCGGCCACGCCCTTGATCATGTTGCGCGCGAACTGGAGATAGGCCTCGTGGTTCGGGTAGTCGACCTTCATTTCCGAGATGCGGCGCAGGGGCTTGTTCTCGGCGACGACCTTGTCGGCGAAGGCCAGGGCGGCGGGCAGCAGGTCACCTTCGACGAACTCGTCGATCAGCGGCGTGCCCTTGAAGGCCGAGGCGGGGACCGGGTCGCCCTTGACCATCAGGTTCAGCGCGCCCTCGACGCCAAGGATGCGCGGGCCGCGCTGGGTGCCGCCGGCGCCCGGGATCAGGCCCAGCTTGACTTCGGGCAGGGCGATCCTGGCGTCCGGCTTGGCGAGGCGGAAATGCGCGCCCAGCGTGAGTTCGAAGCCGCCGCCCATGCAGACGCCGGAAATCGCGGCGACCACCGGCTTCGGGCAGTTCTCGACAATCTGGATCACGGCGGGCAGGTTCGGGAGGGCGTAGGCCTTGGGCGAGCCGAACTCGCGAATGTCGGCGCCGCCCGAGAAGGCGCGCTCGTTGCCGATCATGACCACGGCCTTGACGGCGGGGTCGGCACTGGCCCGGTCGATGCCGGCGACGATGCCGCAGCGCAGGTCGTAGCCCAGGCCATTGACCGGCGGGTTGTCGAGGGTGATGACGGCGGTGCTGCCGTGGACTGCGTAATTCGCGCTACTCATTTTTGCTCCTTGGCGGTGGATACGGGAAGGGAGAAGGGGGAAGAGAGAAGGGTAAAGACGGTGCGCTTTACACCCTTCTCCCTTCTCTCTTCCCTCTTCCCGCCTTTCATACTTCCAGCCATTCCTTGCGGATGGCGGCGTTGTTCTTGAGGTCGGCCGGCGTGCCTTCGAAGACGATGCGGCCATGGCCCATGAGGTAGAGGCGCTCGGAAATGTCGAGCGCTATGGCCAGCTTCTGTTCGATGAGCAGGATGGAGACGCCGCGCTTCTTCACCTCCTGGAGGAACTCGCCGACCAGTTCGACGATCTTCGGCGCCAGTCCTTCGGTCGGCTCGTCGATCATGACGAAGTCCGGGTCGCCCATCAGCGTGCGGCACAAAGTCAGCATCTGCTGCTCGCCGCCGGAAAGCACGCCGCCCGGCGTGCCGTCGCGCTCCTTGAGGCGCGGGAACAGGGCATACATGTCGTCGATGTTCCAGCGGCACTCGCCACGCAACTGCGCGCGCGGGTCCTTGATGCCCAGCATCAGGTTCTGGCGCACCGTCAGATCGGGGAAGATGTCGCGGTTTTCCGGCACCAGGCCGATGCCGAGGCGCGCAATCTCGTAGGCCTTCATGCCGAGGATCTCGCGGCCCTTGAAGCGCACGCTGCCCTTGGCCAATACCTGGCCCATCACCGCCTTGGCCGTGGTCGAACGGCCGACGCCGTTGCGACCCAGCAGGCAGACGATCTCGCCGGGATTGACGTGGAGGTTTACGCCGTGCAACACGTGGCTCTTGCCGTAATAGCCGTGCAGGTCGGCGATTTGCAGCATCGGCGTGCTCACGGCCTCATTCATGATCATTCCCCGAGTGCAGGCTGGTGCCGAGATAGGCTTCCTGCACGGCGGCGTTGCAGCGGATCGCGGCCGGCGCGTCGGTGGCGATGATCTGGCCATAGACCAGTACGGAAATGCGGTCGGCCAGGCCGAACACCACGCCCATGTCGTGCTCGACCATGACCAGGGTCTTGCCCTCGGTGACGCGGCGGATCAGGGCCACCGCCTCCTCGGTTTCGGTATTGCTCATGCCGGCGGTGGGTTCGTCAAGCAGGATCACGTCGGCGCCGCTGGCGATGGTGATGCCGATTTCCAGCGCGCGCTGCTCGGCGTAGGAGAGGATGCCGGCCGGCGTGTCGCGGCGCTTGGTCAGCCCGATGTCCTCCATCACCGCCTCGGCGCGCAGGCGGGCATCCTTGAGTCCGGCCAGGCGCCGCCAGAAGGAATAGCGGTAGCCCAGCGACCAGAGTACGGCGCAGCGCAGGTTCTCGAATACCGAGAGGTTGTGGAAGATGTTGGTGATCTGGAAGCTGCGCGAAAGCCCCTTGCGGTTGATCTCGAAGGGCTTCAGCCCGACCACGTCCTCGCCCTTGAGTTCGATCGTGCCCGAGGTGATCGGCAGGCGCGCGCTGATCAGGTGGAACAGCGTGGACTTGCCGGCGCCGTTGGGGCCGATGATGGCATGGCGCTCGCCGCGATGGATGTCGAGGTCGACGCCGCGGATGATTTCGCTGGCGCCGAAATTCTTTTTCAGCCCCTGCAGGCGGATCGCCGGCACGTTCATGCCTTGTCTCCGTGCAGCGTGGCCAGCGTGGCGTTCCATTCACTTCGCAGGCGACCGCCGATCCAGCGCGTGAGGACAATGCCGATGCCGGTGACGGCGAGCGCCGTGAGCCAGGGGCCGGGCGTACCGAGCTGCAATTGCATGCCGAGCACCTTGGTCGCCGTGTCGCCAGCGCCGACTCCTGCATCGCCCGTAAGCAGGGCATAGCCGAGTTCGATCAGGCCGACCAGGCCGGCCAGCAGGATCAGCACCGGCAGCGCCGTCGCCGCGTAGTGCGGCAGCATGCGGCCGAGCAGTCCGGCCTGCCACAGGGCACGCTGTACCACGATCAGGCTGGCGATGCCGCCCGGCGCCACCAGTACCATGAAGAGGAAGAAGAGGCCGAAATAGAGCAGCCACGCGTGCGTCATGCCGCCGATCACGATCTGCATCACGGTGACGAGAATCGCGCCGATGATCGGGCCGTAGAAAAAGCCGATGCCGCCGACGAAGGCGATCAGCAGGACGACGCCGGAGGTGTGGGCGTTCAGGGTTTCGGCGGTGACGATCTCGTAGTTCAGCGCCGAGAGGCCACCGGCAACCCCGGCGAAAAAGCCGGAGAGGATCACCATCAGGAAGCGCACGCGCTCGGTGTCATAGCCGACGAACTCGGCGCGCTCGGGGTTGTCGCGCACGGCATTGGCCATGCGGCCCAGCGGCGTCTGCGTCAGCGCGAACATGGCGATGGTGCAGGCGAATGCCCAGAGCACGATCAGGCCGTACATCTCGACCTGCGGGCCCCAGGTGAAGCCGAGCAAGGTTTCCTTGCCGACCACGCGGTTGCCGGAAACTCCGCCTTCGCCGCCGAAGATGCCGGGGAACATCAGCGAGCAGGCGGCGACCATTTCGCCGATGCCCAGCGTGATCATGGCGAAGGTGGTGCCCGCCTTGCGCGTCGTGACATAGCCCAGCACGATGCCGGCCGCGAGGCCGGCGAGGCCGCCGACGAAAGGCAGCAGCGCGGTGGTCAGCGGTCCGCCGCCCTTGCCGATGGCATTGAGCAGGTGCATCGTGGCGAAGGCGCCGAGGCCGTAATACACGGCGTGGCCGAAGGAAAGCAGGCCAGTCTGGCCGAGCAGCATGTTGTAGGACAGTGAGAACACCGCCATGATGCCGATCTGGCACAACAGCGAGATGATGAAGCCGCTCTTCAGCACCAGGGGCAGGGCGAAGGCCAGGGCCAGGCAGCCGCCCCAGAGCGCGAGCCGGCTCCGGCTAAAAATCGCGCTGTTCAATTTTCGCGTGCCCCCATCAGGCCGCGCGGGCGGAAGATCAGGATCGCCACCATCAGCAGGTAGGGCAGCACCGGCGCCAACTGGGTGATGGTCAGGCGCGCCACTTGCGAGCCTTCGAGCAACTCGACGCCGATCAGGGCAAAGACGTCGGTGATCGAAATCGAGAGGCCGACCGAGAAAGTCTGGATGCAGCCAATCAGCAGCGATGCGATGAAGGCGCCGCCCAGCGAGCCGAGCCCGCCGACGACGACAATGACGAAGACGATGCTGCCGACCGCGGCCGCCATGCCCGGCTCGGTGATGAAGGCATTGCCACCGATGACGCCGGCGAGCCCGGCCAGCGCGGTGCCGCCGCCGAAGACCAGCATGAAAATGCGCGGCACGTTGTGCCCCAGGGCCTCGACCATGTCCGGCTTGGTCAGCGCGGCCTGGATGATGAGGCCGATGCGGGTGCGCGTGAGCAGGGCGTAGAGCGCGACCAGCATGCCCACCGAGACCAGCATCATGAAGCCGCGGTACATGGGGAAGGCGGTATCGAACAGGGTGAACAGGGTGCCGTCGAGTTCGTCGGGAATCTTGTAATCGACCGCCACCTTGCCCCAGATCAGGTGCACGACTTCCTCGACGACGAAGGCCAGGCCGAAGGTGAACAGCAGTTCGGCAACGTGGCCGAAGCGGTGGGCGCGGCGCAGGCCGTAACGCTCCACCAGCGCGCCAACGGCGCCGACCAGCAGCGGCGCCACCAGCAGGCCGGGCCAGAAACCGACCAGGGTGCTGATCTGGTAGGCGAAGTAGGCGCCCAGCATGTAGAAGCTGGCGTGGGCGAAATTGAGGATGCCCATCATGCTGAATATCAGCGTCAGGCCGCTGGAGAGCATGAACAGCAACAGGCCGTAGGTGATGCCGTTCAAGAGCGAGATGACGACGAACTCCATTGCATCCTCAAAGGCGGTGAATGACGAAGGGCAATCCGGGTACTGGGAATATCGGGTTAGTGGCCGAGCGCAGCGAGCTGTTCAATCGCCTCCCCCGCGAGGGGGAGGTCGGGAGGGGGCGGGCCGCAAAGGGCCCTGCCGGGCAAGCTCGCTCGCCCGGTTCAGGGACGTTCCATGATGCAGGCAGTCGGCAGTTGCGAATCACGCTGGGAGATCGTCGCCAGCGTCTTCCAGCCGTAGCCCGTTCCTTCCGAGTCGTACTTCACGTTCTTGCCGCCGGCCTTGGCGAAGATCGAGATATACAGCGGCTGCATGGCCTGGTGGTCGCTCTTGCGCATCCAGACTTCGCCGGTGTCGACCTTGAAGCGCATGTCTTCGAGCGCCAGCGCAACCTCCTTCGGATCGAGCGACTTGGCCTCGTTCATCGCCTTGGCCACCATTTGCACCATGTTGTTTATCCGCAGGTAGTAGAACCAGACGCCGGGATACTTTTTGTTGAAGTCGAGGGCGAATTTCTCGGTGTCCTTGGTCGGCACGTTCATGTGCCATTCGGTGAGCTGCAGCACCTTGCCTTCGCCCGAGGCGCCCATGGCCTGCGGCGTGCCGAGGCCGCCGGCGTAGTAGGTGATGAAGCGTGTGTTCAGCTTGGCGTCCTTGGCGGCCTTGACCAGCAGCGAGAGGTCGTTGCCCCAGTTGCCGGTGATCACGGTGTCGGCGCCGGAGGCCTTGATCTTGGCGATGTAGGGCGCGAAATCCTTGACGCGGCCGATCGGATGCAGGTCGTCGCCGACGACCTTCACGTCCTTGCGTTTCTTCGCCAGCATTTCCTTGGCGTACTTCGCCACCTGGTGGCCGTGGGCATAGTCCTGGCCGATGATGAAAACCTTCTTCATCTTCTTGTCACCCTCCAGGAAGTTGGTGATCGCCTCCATCTTCATTTCGCTGTTGGCATCGAAGCGGAAGTGCCAGAAGCTGCATTTCTCGTTGGTCAGCGTCGGGTCGACGGCGGCGTAGTTGAAGAAGAGCACGGTCTTGTCGGGATTGCGCGCGTTCCACTTGTTGACCGCGTCGATCAGCGCGTGCGCCGCGCCCGAGCCGTTGCCCTGAGTGATGTAACGAAAGCCCTGGTCGATCGCCGCCTTGAGCTGGATCTGGCTTTCCTGGGGGCTGCCCTTGTTGTCGAAGCCGACGAATTCGAGCTTCTGGCCCTTGATGCCGCCCTTCTGGTTGACCAGGATCTCGGCGGCTTCCTTGAAGCCCTTGAGGCCGGCCTCGCCGACGTTGGCAAAGGGCCCGGAAAGCGGGTCGATGTAGGCGATCTTGACTTGCGCGTAGGCGCTGCTGGCGGCCAGCGCGAGACCTGCAACGATGGCGAGACTGCGGAAATTTCTCTGCTTCATGCTGTTCTCCTCCGGATATTGGTATGTGTCGCAGCGAGCCGCCTGCGCCGACCTAGTTCTGCAGTGTGGAACCAAGTTCTGTAATACAAGCGAAACTATACTGATTGTCGCCGGCCCTGTAAACGCCTTTTGTCGGCGCATGGAAAAGGCTGCGGCGTACATCGCGAGGGGTGAGCCGGAGTTTGGATCGATGGCGTATGCTGCACTGCAGAATCAGCCCTCGCTACTGCTGCATCGGTATTTTTGCGGATGCTGCTGCCACGCCGGGGACTAGAATTTCCATGCTGCGCAGTCCGACGTCCGCCATCTCACATGTTTTTTCGAACCCTGTTCCTGCTGTTGCTGCCGCTACTGGCGACACCCTCCTGGGCCGCCTGTCGCAATCACGGCGTTACGCCGCCGGCCCAGGTCCGGATCGCCGACGATTCGGTGATGATCGTGGTGCATCAGTCCTCGACCCACGACGCGCGCTTTGCCACCAAGCGCGGGGTGGACGAAGCGGTGCGTTTTGCCAAGAGCCGGAAGATTCCGGTGATCTACCTGCAGGACGACACGCCCGACGAGTTCTACTTCATGGAAGACTGTTTTCCCTATCATTGGGTGTTTTCCCAAGGCGGCGAAATCAGTTTCGAGCTCACCGCCTCGCACGTCTACATCGTCGGCGGGCATCTCGAATTGTGCATGTCGACCACGCTGCACGACATCATTTTCCAGTGGTCCAAGCGCGCGCCGCGCAACTTCACGGTGACCTACCTGATGGATGCGATCTATTCGAACGGCAAGATGATCGAGCCCGCCGACCCCTTCTATGCCGACTTCGAACGCTTTATCGGCATCGTCACGTACGGACGGCCCGGCGGCGAGCACTGGCCGAAACTGAGCCTGCTCGAAACCATGGGCATCATCCTGCGCGAGGACCACGAACTGGAGTACATCAAGAAAATCCTGCCGCGCTGGGATCGTACCTTCCCCAGGAACTATCGCATCGCGGTGCAGATGAACGATTCCGTGAAGAAGGTCTTGCGCACCGCGCCGGGCTGGAATCCACCTACGGTGCTGTTCCGCTTTGTCGACTCGGCACTGAACCTGTCCGAGCCGCGGATGGATGGATTTTGATCAGACTATCGGTGGTGCGGTCGACACGGCTTCCAGCATCGCCGCCCGGCTTTGCGGCGTCTCCAGGCTGATGCGGCCGAGTCGGCCTTCGCGGTAGTCGGTGAGCAGGATCATCGCCGCCTTTTCCAGGTCGGTTTCCATGCCGTGGCGGGTGCGCGTCATGCAGCCGCGCTTCTTGGCCACGGCCTCGACCACGGCTATGCCGTCCATGCCCGCTTCGTCGAGCGCGTAGCGCTCCGCCAGCAGCCCCGGATAGCGCCGCAGCAGCAGGTCGCCGAGGAAGGCGCCGACTTCGGAGTCGATCACCGCGTTGCGGCCGATGGCGTGGCTGGCGGCGAGCATGTAGCCGTCGGCCTCGTGGGCGATCTTCGGCCACATCAGGCCCGGCGTGTCGGTGACTGTCATGGCGTTGCCCAGATCCTGCGACATCTGCGACTTGGTCACCGCCGGCTCGTCGCCGACGGCGGCGACGCGGCGCTTGAGCAGCGCGTTCATCAGCGTCGATTTGCCGACGTTGGGGATGCCCATGATCAGCATGCGCAGCGGCTTGATGCCGTCGTTGCGATGCGGCGCCAGCGTTTTGCACAAGTTGGGTACGCGCGTCGCGTCGCCCGGCTTCTTGCAGGAGATGGCGACGGCCTTGACACCGGGCTGGGCGTTGTAGAAGTCCAGCCAGGCGGCGGTGGCCGCCGGGTCGGCGAGGTCGGCCTTGTTGAGCAGCTTGAGGCAGGGACGCTGCCGATGCAGGCGCAGCTCGCGGATCATCGGATTGCTGCTGGCCTCGGGCAGGCGCGCGTCGAGCACCTCGATGACGACGTCGATCGAGGCCATGGTCTCGGCCGCCTTCTTGCGCGCCGAAGTCATGTGGCCGGGGAACCACTGGATGCTCACGCGGCACTGTCTCCATTGGCGCAGATCAGCACCCCCTGGTCTGCAACCTCTACCGTGCAGCCTTTCCGCAGCTTGCGCCGGATGCGGGTTTCCACGGCGCCATCGACGCGCACCGCGCCGCTGGCGATCAGGCTCTTGGCCGAGCCGCCGGACGGGGCCAGCGCAAGCAGTTTGAGGAGGACGTTGAGCTCGATGAACTCGCCCTTGAGCGGGAAGCGCTGTGTGGTCATGGTGACTCCGGAGGCGAGGATTATAGTCGCCGCCCCATGGCCGCCCGCGCCCGTCAAGAGTCGGCGCTGGGAGTACGGCGATTCAGCGGGCCTTGCGTTGCCGGGCGATGAAACGGTCGAGCTGGTTGGCGAAGTTCTGCCGGTCGCCGTGGTTGAAGGCCGGCGGGCCGCCGGTGTCGACCCCGCTGCCGCGCAGGCTGTCCATGAAGTTGCGCATGTCCAGCGCCTGGCGCACGTTCTCCGCGCTGTAGAGTTCGCCGCGCGGGTTGAGGGCGAAGGCACCCTTGGCGATCACTAGGGCCGCCAGCGGGATGTCGGCGGTGACCACCAGGTCGCCGGCCGCCACCTGGTCGACGATGTGGGCGTCGGCGACGTCGAAGCCGCCCGGTACCTGCACGGCGCGGATATGGGGCGAGGGCGGCACCCGCAGCATCTGGTTGGCGACCAGCGTCACCTGCAGTTCGTGGCGTTTGGCGGCGCGGAAGAGGATTTCCTTGATCACGCCCGGGCAGGCGTCGGCATCGACCCATATCTGCATAATGCGGGGTTTGATCGTCATGGTGGATGGGCATTATGAGTGAGGACCGTGGCGGCGCCTTTGCGCTGCCCCCCGATACCCTGGCCGATGTGGTCCATCCCGACGTCCAGCGCCTGGCGGCGCGCATGGCGCAGGATGCCTTCACCCAATTGTTCCGGCTGACGCTGGAACGCGATGCGCCGGCCCTGCAGGTCGCGGTGGCCGAAATCGCCCGCCTGTCGCGCAACTGGGCCCAGGCCGGCGCCGACGACGAGGCGCGCGCGCTGCGCCTGGCCTTGCTGCTGTCCGGCATTGACCAGTGGGGCCTGGCCTGGTGCCAGGCCTTTCGCCTCTCCGCCATCCCCGGCGTCAGCGAACTGCTCGGCAGCCTGCGTACCGGGCTTGACGTCGCCGCCGATGCGCGCTTCGAACGCGCCTTTGCCGCGATCGACGCCGCCGAGTGCGATGCCATCGATTTCAAGATGGACCTGCGGCGCAACATCCACCTCGGCCTCTGGCACGCCATGATCGCCTGCGAGGATCGCGCCGAAGCCGAGACCATCCTCGCCGCACTGGGCGGCATGATGGTGGCGCTGACGCAGAAGATGCCCCAACTCGGCTGGCGCCTGGTGGCCGATGCCCTGGCCCACATCCAGCTTCGCTGCCTCACCGAGGCGGCGGCCAGCACCGAGCTGGCGCGCGACGTGAATGCGGCCTTGTTTACTGCCTTGCGGCAGAACCTGCCGCGCGACATTTCGGAGCCGATGTTCGCCCATGCCAACCAGGTGGTGATCGCCTGGCAGCAGGCGCGGCGTGCCGGGATGAATTAGCGCGGGTCTTCCGCCATCGCGGCGGCGTAGACGATGCGCGCCGCAACCGCGTCTTCCACGGCCTGGCCCAGCGCCTTGAAGATCACGGTGGCGCCGGCCGGGATCGCGACCTTGCCTGCCAGCACTTCGCCGATTTCGCAGGCCACCTTGGCACCGGAAAGGATCACGTCGCCGGATTCGTTCTCGGCGGCCTGGCGGTTATCCGCGATCACGCAGTTGGCCATGGCCTCGTCGTCGAGTTCGCGCCAGCCGGGGCGCGGCGCGCCGACCGCATGCACCAGGGCGCCGGGCTTGAGCCAGCGGCCCAGCAGCACCGGCGTGCTGGCATTGGTCACGGTGACCACGATGTCGGCCTCGCGCACCGCGGCTTCGGCGCTGGGCGCGGCATGGCCGCCGATATCGGCGGCGCAGCGTTCGGCATTGGCTTGCGTTGGACTCCAGACGCGGATGTCGGAGAGCGGCACCACGGCGGCCAGTGCCAGTGCATGGCTGCGCGCCAGGGCGCCGGAACCGAGGATGGCCAGGCGCTTCGGACTGCGGTCGCGCAGCGCGCGCGTGGCCACGGCGGAGACGGCGGCGGTGCGCAGCTCGGTGAGCCAGGTGGCATCCATCACCGCCAGTGGCACGCCGGTCGCCGGGTCGAGCAGCAGCAGCGTGGCGATCATGGTCGGCAGTCCGCGTGCGGGATTGCCCGGCACCTGGGTGATCAGCTTGGTCGCCAGCGCGTCGCCGACCAGGGCCGGCTTGACGAAGAGCAGGCTGCCCGGTTCGGCCAGTTCGAAGACGGTACGCAGCGGTTGCGTCACGCGTCCGGCGGAAAGTTCGATCAATGCCTGTTCGATGGCTGGCAACAGCGCATCGAGCGAAAGCAGGCGGCGCACGGCGTTGTTGTCGAGGAATAGCGGCGCGGCAGTCATGGCAGTCGAATTCGAAAAGCGGTGCGCCATCCTACCCCGTCGCGCGGGGATCGATTAGGATGGTGACCTTGCAATCGAAGCCGGAGAAGCACATGAAAAAGCTGTCCCTCGTACTGACCGCGGAGCTTGAAATTCCCGATGACTGGGAACTTGTCGAACACCCGTCCGGCATCTGGGTGCTGAAGGTCGGCGGACGCTTCGTCGATTTTGACATCACGCCGCTGGTGACCGATTCCGGCGCGGTGGATGCCACCTGGAGCGACGAGGACGAGGCCTTCACCGGCGAGATCCTCGACATGGTGACGGGGCTCGATTCACAGATGGAAATCAGCTACCTGCAGTAACGGACTGGCCGGCGACGCTGATCGTCAGCGGCTCCTGCCCGCCGTTGGCCAGCGAGGCGCCGAGTCCGACCAGGACGCAGCCGGCGATCACCAGGTCTTCCCGCCGCAGCAGCAGTTCCTGGCCGTTCTGCAGGCGCACGAAGGTGCCGTTGCTGGAATGGTCCTCGATGACGATCTTCTGCTGCCGCAGTATCACGCTGGCATGGTGGCGCGAGGCCGTCGCCACATCCACCACCACGGCATTGTTCTTCTCGCGGCCGATGCCGACTTCCGGGTGTGCCTCGTCAACCGTCCAGGTTTGCCCGCGATACGAGATTTCGGCCGCGCGGCAGGGCGCCTCGGCCGCCGCCGAGTTGTCCGACACCAGGGTCTGGCCCTGGTCCTGTTGCCAAAGCGCCTCGAAGATCGTGACCTTGCCCTTGCGGCCCTTGACCGAGCTTGCATACAGCTTGCGGCAGGTGGCCCGCAGGTAGCCGGGCAGGGCGTCGAAGGTTTCGCTCGAGGTCAGGATCTGTTCCGGCGAGGCCAGCCCGGTCAGTCGCGCGGCGAGGTTGACCGTGTCGCCGAAGCAGTCGCCCTCGGCTTCGATTACCGGGCCAAAGTGAAAGCCGATCCTGAGCTTGATGCCGGCCTGGCCGCCGACCAGATCGGCAAAGCGCGATTGCATGGCATTGGCGGCCTGGATCGCCTGCCCGGCCGAGGCGAAGGAGGCCATCACCTCGTCGCCGATGGTCTTGATGACACGCCCGCCATAGGCCGTGGTGGTGTCCTTCAGGCTGGCGATGCATTCGACCACCGCGGCCATGGCCACGGTATCGCCGCTGGCTTCATACAGGCCCGTGCTGCCGACGATGTCGGCAAAGAGGATTGCGCGCAAGTTGTCCATCGGCCTCCCTGGATTGGCGGACAGGATAGCCGCGATTGTAGGGCCCCCGGGTGCGGAAAGTCACGACCGCGCAACCGGACGTTGGTCGCGTGACGGAAGACGAAGGGATTGCCGGGCAAAATCCGCGACACGCCGACGGAACCGAAACTCCGAGACACGTTAGCATTCGCCCATGGACCCACTAACCCATGCCGTACTAGGCGCCAGCTTTGCCGCGGGCGCCGCTTCGCTGCGGCCGCTGCGGCAAGAGTCGGCGCTGAGGAGACGGCGATTTGCCGCCATGGCCGGCGCCGTCGCCGGCCTCGCGCCCGATATCGACGCCTTCATCCAGAGCGGCGAGGATGCGCTGCTGGTGCTCGATTACCATCGCCATTTCACCCACGCGCTGGCCTTCGCGCCGCTCGGCGCCCTGGTCGTCGCCGGCCTGCTGTGGCCGCTGCTGCGCCGTCGACTCGGCTTTGGCCTGCTGTATCTGTCCTGCCTGCTCGGCTATTTCGTCCATCCGCTGCTCGATGCCTGCACCAGCTACGGCACCCACCTCTGGCTGCCGGTTTCGCGCGAGCCGGCGGCGTGGAACCTGGTCGCGGTGTTCGACCCGACATTCACCCTGCTGCTGGCGGTGCCGCTGTATCTGTTCCTGCGCCGCGATGGTTCGCGCGCCGTGGCCTGGGGCTTCGTCCTCGGCGCCGCCTACCTCGGACTCAGCGCAGTCCAGCATCAACGGGCCGAACAGGCGCTACTCGAACTCGCGCGGGCGCGCGGCCACCAGCCGACGCAAGTCTCGGTCAAACCGACGCTGGCCAACCTCGTGCTTTGGCGCGGGCTCTACATCCATGACGGACGGGTTCAGGCCGATGCCTTTCATCTTGGCACTGCGCCGCGCCACTATGCGGGTGAATCGCTGCCCTTGCTTGCGGCGGATACCGCGCGGCGCATCGCTGCCGGCGACGCGCGGCGGCTCGCCGACATCGAACGCTTCCGCGCCTTCTCCGACGGCTTCGCGGTGGAGGACCGGCGCCAGCCCGGCTTCGTCGGCGATGCGCGCTACGCCATGCTGCCAACGCGGATCGCGCCGATCTGGGGCCTGCAATGGGGTGGGCCCGGCGCGGCCACCGAGTTCGTCAGCCGCCACGAGTTCACGCCGGCCATGCGCGGCGAATTTTTCGCCATGCTGTTCGGGCGTGAATTGCCCGTGGCGCGATAATCGCCAGCGATGCTCGCCTACATCGTCCGCCGCCTGCTGTACGCGATCCCGATCCTGATCGGGGTGAATCTGCTCACCTTCGCCCTGTTCTTCGTCGTCAATACGCCGGACGACATGGCGCGCATGCAGCTCGGCGTCAAGCGCGTGACGCCCGAGGCGATCGAGAAGTGGAAGGCCGAGCGCGGCTACGACAAGCCCTTGCTGTGGAATGCCAAGGCCGCGGGCAGCGCGGCTGTGACCGACACCATCCTCTTCAGCAAGTCGGTGCGCATGTTCGTCGGCGATTTCGGCCGCGCCGACGATGGCCGCGACATTGCGCGCGAGATCACTTCGCGCATGGGGCCCAGCCTCGCCATCGCGGTGCCGACCTTCATCCTCGGCCTCTTCGTGGCGATTTCCTTCGCCCTGCTGCTGGTCTTCTTCCGCGCCACGGCGCTGGATTTCGCCGGCGTGGTGCTGTGCGTGGCGATGATGTCGATCTCCGGCCTGTTCTACATCATCGGCGGCCAGTGGCTGGTGTCCAAGGTCTGGCACCTGGTGCCGATCTCGGGCTATGGCGCTGGGCTGGATGCGGCCAAGTTCCTTATCCTGCCCGTACTGGTTAACGTTGTCTCAGGTATCGGTTCGTCAACTCGTTGGTACCGTACCATTTTTCTTGAGGAGATCAGCCGTGACTATGTGCGTACTGCGCGCGCCAAGGGCCTGCCTGAACGCGTCGTGCTGTTCCGCCACGTGCTGAGGAACGCCCTCATCCCCATTCTCACCGGCGTGGTGGTGGTGATTCCTAGCCTGTTCATGGGCAGCCTGTTAATCGAGTCCTTCTTCGGTATCCCGGGCCTGGGCAGCTACACCATCGATGCCATCAATGCCCAGGACTTCGCCGTGGTGCGCTCGATGGTCTTCATCGGCTCGGTGCTCTACATCGTCGGCCTGCTGGCAACCGACATCTCCTACACCATCGCCGATCCGCGGGTGAGGTTGCAGTGAGCTTCCAGTTCGTTGTCCTGTGGTCCGACGCGCTGCTCTTCGTGCTGATCGCGGCAATCATTGCCCTGACCCTCTGGGCGCGACGCGAGGACAACCTGCGCGCGGCCTGGGGCCGGGTGTTGCGGGATGGCGTGGCGATGGCGGCGGCGACCGTGCTGGCGGCCTTTGTCCTCATCGGCCTGCTCGATTCGCTGCACTATCGCGCGCGCCTCGATTCGAAGCCCGGCGAGCCGGTGCGTTATGCGGTCGAGGTGCACTCGGCCCTCGACGCGCTGCTTTCCGACCTGCGGCTGCGCGGCGAGAAGACCTACTCGGCGCCGCTGGCGACCCATCTCTACGCCAAGGAAGCGATCGGCGACACGGCGAACCGCGACTTCCCGCGCCTGAAGCACGGCGGAGCGCACCTCGGTGCCGATCTCGACGCGCACGCCAGCGACATCATCAAGCGTGTGCTGCTCGGCGCCGCCCTCGGCTTCGCGCTCTGGTGGCTGTTGCGCTTCCTGCTGCATCGTCTGCGGCGGCCGGACGGCATGGCCATCGACGCCGTGCTGCTCACCTTGCTGCCCATCCTGCTGCTGGGCGGCGCGATGACGGCGCTGGCCGGCGGCTACCATGTCTTCGGCACCGACAAGGTGGGCCAGGACGTGCTCTACCTGTCGCTGAAGAGCATACGCACGGGCCTGCTGATCGGCACCCTGACCACGCTGGTGATGCTGCCGCTGGCGGTGCTGCTGGGCATCCTCGCCGGCTATGTCGGCGGCTGGGTCGATGATGTGATCCAGTACCTCTACACCACGCTGAGCTCCATTCCCGGCGTGCTGCTGATCGCCGCCGCCGTGCTGATGATGCAGGTGATCATCGACACCCATCCGCAGTGGTTCGCCACCTCGGCCGAGCGCGCCGACGCGCGCCTGCTGGCGTTGTGCCTGATCCTCGGCATGACCAGTTGGACGGGCGTCGCGCGCCTCCTGCGCGGCGAGACGCTGAAGCTGCGTGAACTCGAGTTCGTCCAGGCGGCGCAGGCCTTCGGTGTCGGCCGCTTCGCCATCATGGGCCGCCACATCCTGCCCAACCTGATGCACATCGTGCTGATCGCGCTGGTGATGGACTTCTCCGGCCTGGTGCTGGCCGAGGCCGTGCTGTCCTACGTCGGGGTCGGCGTCGATCCGAGCACCATCTCCTTCGGCACCATGATCAACACCGCGCGCATGGAACTGGCGCGCGAGCCCATGGTCTGGTGGTCGCTGCTGGCCGCCTTCGGCTTCATGTTCGCCCTGGTGCTCGCCGCCAACCTGTTTGCCGACGCGGTGCGCGATGCCTTCGATCCGAGGCTGGCGAAATGAACGGCTTCGCGGGAAGGGGGGAGGGGTGGGCGGGAAGGGGGAAGGGAGGAGGGGGAAGGGCGGTGATTGCGGTGCAAGATCTGGCGATACGCATTGGGGCCTCACGACCGGTCGACGGCATCAGCTTCGACATCGCCGCCGGTGAATGCTATGCGCTGCTCGGCGAATCGGGCTGCGGCAAGTCGATGACGGCGCTGGGCCTGATGCGCTTGCTGCCACCCGGCGCGCGCGCCACCAGCGGCACCGTCAGCTTTGCCGGCCGCGAGCTGCTGGCCCTGCCCGAGGCCAGCATGCGCGAGTATCGCGGCGGCCAGGTCGGCATGATCTTCCAGGAGCCGGCGACCAGCCTCAACCCGGTGCTCACCGTCGGCCGCCAGATCGTCGAGGCGCTGGAACTGCATTCCGCGCTGCGCGGAGAGCAGGCGCGCCAACGCGCCGAGGAACTGCTCGACCAGGTCGGCATTCCCGATGCCAAACGGCGGCTGGACGAATTCCCCTTCCAGCTTTCCGGCGGACTGCGCCAGCGGGTGATGATCGCCATCGCCCTCGCCGGCGCGCCGCGCCTGCTGATCGCCGACGAGCCGACCACGGCGCTCGACGTCACCATCCAGGCCCAGGTGCTGGACCTGCTCGACGAGCTGCGGCGCAGCCAGGGCATGGCGCTGTTGCTGATCACGCATGACCTCGGCGTGGTGGCGCGCATGGCCGACCGCATCGGTGTCATGTATGCCGGGCAACTGGTGGAAGAGGCGACGCGTGAAGCCTTCTTCGCCCGTCCGGCGCATCCCTATTCGGTGCGCCTGTTCGCCGCGCTGCCCGATGCCGAGCGGCGCGGCGGGCGGCTGGCCACCATCCCCGGCAGCGTGCCGCCGGCCGATACGTTGTACCCCGGTTGCCGCTTCGTCGAACGCTGCGGCGAAGCCAGGGAAGAATGCGGCAAGGCGCCACCGCCTTGGCGTGATGCCGGCAATGGACAGCGCGTGCGCTGCGTCCTGGCCGACGCCGCGCCTGCGGTGGCCGCGGGAGTCGGCGCCGGTGATACGGCGATTTCGGGCGCGGAGAAGCCCCTGCTGGCAGTCGAAGACCTCAAGGTGCATTTCCCCATCCGTCGCGGCATCCTGCAGCGCGCGGTGGGCGCCGTGCGTGCAGTCGACGGCGTCTCGCTGCAGTTGCTGCCGGGGCGCACGCTGGCCCTGGTCGGCGAATCCGGCTGCGGCAAGACCACCGCCGGCAAGGCCATGCTGCAACTGATCCGGCCCACGGCCGGGCGCGTGCAGCTTGATGGCCTGGAGATCACCACGCGCTCGACGGCGGAACTGCGGCCCTTGCGCGCCAAGATGCAGATGGTATTCCAGGACCCCTTCGCTTCGCTCAACCCCCGGCTGCGCGTCGGCGAAATCATCGCCGAGGGCATGCGCGCGCTGGGCACGGCGGATGGCGATGCATCGAGGCGCGTCGCCGAGCTGCTGGAAAAAGTCGGCCTGCGCGCCGAAATGGCGAACCGCTATCCGCACGAGTTCTCCGGCGGCCAGCGCCAGCGCATTGCCATTGCCCGTGCCCTGGCGGTAAGCCCCAAGGTGCTGATCTGCGACGAGCCAACTTCGGCGCTGGATGTTTCGGTGCAGGCACAGATACTCAACCTGCTTGCCGACCTGCAGCGCGAACTGCAGTTGGCCTACCTGTTCATCACCCACAACATCGCCGTGGTGGACTACCTGGCGCACGATGTGGCGGTGATGTACCTCGGGCGTGTGGTCGAGAGCGGCTCGGCCGAAGAGGTGCTGCGCCGCCCGCGCCATCCCTACACCAGGGCGCTGCTCGCCGCCGTGCCTCGGGTCGATGGCGTGCGCGGTGACGCGCCGAAACTCGCCGGCGACATGCCCTCGGCGGCGAATCCGCCGGTTGGCTGCCACTTCCATCCGCGTTGCCCGCTGGCGGACGCAGGCTGCCGTGTCGATTACCCGGATGAAACCCGCGTCGGTGCGACGCAGGTGGTGCGCTGCTTCAGGGCTGTGTAGCCGCAATCTGTTCTTGGGCTTGCACCACGAGCGGCAGTTGCCGATCTCGGATTCCTAGATTGGAGGAGCACAGCCTTGCGAATGCGAGAGCGATTTCAAGATCGATCGATGGCTATGAGGTCTTTCGCGGCAGCGAGCAGCGTCCCGACGCTTTGCCGCGGCACAACGGATTGGCGTTTGCGGCATCAAGGCCGGCCTTGAGCGCAGTGTTGCCGGCGCCGACTGTTGGCCTGACGTTAAACCGAGCGTTTCGTAAGGCATCTCCTTCAAGCGCGGATTGATTCGCACCGGGGAATACTGTTGCCTTAAAGGTGCGCCCGACGGGCAAGCCGTTGCTCGCCTGGGTTTCGTGTTGGTCAGGCTATGTCCTCCGTGATAGCCAATGCAGTGCAATGCCGAAAAACTACTTGCATCGCATAAGTGCTGATGCTACGGTAATGCACGTGTCTGCCGCATGAAACGCCGTAACGCTCCAAGATGCTGGAAATGGACGCCGTGACCTTCACAAATGAATGCAACACAAATTGCGGATCGCTGGAGGCCATGTGTCTGTTCAGACCATGGAGCTTCAGGGCATGATGGATCCAGACGAGCAGCATGCCCATGAACGAAATCATCAACTTTGTTGCCAAATTTGCGGCTGCTCCAGTGCGTCGAGCAATCCTTCGGTTTGCGCTTGAACGCGTAGTCGGGCATCCGCGTTTCCGAGCGTTGCGGGTCGTGGCGCGGCGTACGCCCCGGGTGCCGACCGCACGTTCCCGCCAGCCGCTTCTCGCTTCAGCGCGCTTGCCATGTTGTGATGAAACGCGAGTCGCAACCGTACTCATGAACGCGTTCCGCGACACCCCGTCATTGAGCAAAAGGATCAGCCGCGTGCGCCTCTCCTGCGCTACTGCCGCCGGTGCGCTTGCGCTGCAAGCTGGTCAGCTTCTTCCGTTCGGCTTTGCTCAAGGTCATTTTTCGCCTGGACTGTATGGGGGGTACGGTCCCATTGGTTCAATGGAATAGGCAGCGGACAGGGTAATCATGAGTTCCGGTACATTGCATCTCGCGAGCGACGAGGCCGGAGACGTGCCGCTCACTGGCAAGCCACAGCAGTTCAACGCCCCGAAGGAAGTCCCCTTGGGGGACACCGGACTCGTCGCCCTGATCATGCTGGCGCGCTTCCACAATATCGCCGCCGACGCCAATCAACTGGCGCATGACTTCCGCGAGGCGGGGCAGGTTTTTGGTGTTCCGCAGATCCTGCTCGCCGCGAAGCGGCTTGGCCTCAAGGCCAAACAGGTCGCCACGCAAACCGCCCGCCTAGCGCAAACCCCGCTGCCCGCCCTCGCTATCGAGAAAGATGGCAGATTCATCATCCTCGCCCGCGTCGATGAGCAGAAGGTCCTGATCCAGGATCCGCGCGCCGAGCGTCCGCAGGTGCTGTCGCTGGCCGAGTTCGAAGCACGCTGGAGCGGTGAGTTGATCCTGTTTACCTCCCGCGCCTCGCTGGCCGGCGAACTGGCGAAGTTCGATTTCACCTGGTTCATCCCGGCGGTGGTCAAGTACCGCAAGCTGCTCGGCGAAGTGCTGCTGGTCTCCTTCGTGCTGCAGATTTTCGCCCTGGTCACGCCATTGTTCTTCCAGGTGGTGATGGACAAGGTACTCGTGCATCGCGGGCTCACCACGCTCGACGTGATCGCCGTCGGCCTGCTGGTGGTGATGGTGTTCGAGGTAGTGCTCTCGGGCATCCGCAGCTACGTCTTCGCCCATACCACCAGCCGCATCGACGTCGAGCTCGGCGCGCGGCTGTTCCGCCATCTGCTCAACCTGCCGCTGGCCTACTTCCAGGCGCGCCGCGTCGGCGACACCGTGGCGCGCGTGCGCGAACTGGAGAACATCCGCCAGTTCCTCACCGGCAACGCCATCACCCTGGTGCTTGACCTGCTGTTCTCGGTGGTGTTCATCGCCGTGATGTTGATCTATAGCGGCTGGCTCACCCTGGTGGTGGTGCTTTCGCTGCCGTGTTACCTGCTGCTTTCGGTCGGCATCACGCCGCTCTTGCGCGCGCGCCTGCACGAGAAGTTCAACCGCGGCGCCGAGAACCAGGCCTTCCTGGTCGAGGCCATCAACGGCATTGACACCGTCAAGGCCATGGCCGTCGAACCGCAGATGATGCGGCGCTGGGACAAGCAGCTCGCCGCCTACGTCGCCGCCGGCTTCCGCACGGCCACGCTATCGACGCTGGCCCACGAGGGCGTTTCGCTGATCGGCAAGCTGGTGACGCTGGTCACCATGTGGCTGGGCGCGCGGCTGGTGATCGAGGGGCAGATCAGCCTCGGCCAGCTCATTGCCTTCAACATGCTCGCCGGCCGTGTTGCACAGCCGGTGATGCGCCTGGCCCAGCTCTGGACCGACTTCCAGCAGACCGGCATCTCGGTTCAGCGTCTGGGCGACATCCTCAACACGCGTACCGAGCTTTCCGGCGGGGCAGGGCAGGGCGCGCGCAGCGGAACCGCGCTGCCACCCCTGGCCGGCAGGATCGAATTCGACGACGTGGTCTTCCGCTACCGGCCCGACGGCCCGGAAGTACTGCGCGGCATCCGCCTCGCCATCGCCCCCGGCGAGGTGATCGGTATCGTCGGACGTTCCGGCTCGGGCAAGAGCACGCTGGCCAAACTGGCGCAGCGTCTCTATGTGCCCGAACGCGGCCGGGTGCTGGCCGACGGCATCGATCTGGCGCTGGCCGACAGCTCCAGCCTGCGCCGGCAGATCGGCGTGGTCTTGCAGGAGAACATGCTGTTCAACCGCACGATCCGCGACAACATCGCGCTGGCCGATCCCGGCCTGCCCATCGAGGCGGTGATGGCGGCGGCCAAGCTGGCCGGCGCCCACGAATTCATCCTCGAACTGCCCGAAGCCTACGACACCGTGGTCGGCGAGCACGGCGCCACGCTTTCGGGCGGCCAGCGCCAGCGCATCGCCATTGCAAGGGCGTTGATCGGCAACCCGCGCATCCTCATCTTTGACGAAGCCACCAGCGCGCTGGACTACGAGTCGGAACGCATCATCCAGAACAACATGAAGGCCATCTGCCAGGGCCGCACCGTGATCGTCATCGCCCACCGTCTGAGCGCGGTGCGCGACGCCAACCGCATCATTGTCATCGACCGCGGCCAGATCGTCGAGCAGGGCAGCCACGCCGAGTTGCTAGGGCACGAGGCCGGGCATTACTCGCGGCTGCACCGGATGCAGCAGGGGTGATGCGATGTTAGGTAACCGACACCTCAATATGCCGTCCAAGCGCCCGCGCCGCCGCCTCGATCTGGTCCAGGCGCGAGGCATGGCGCAGATCGAACAGCCTATCCACCTGCGGCATGTGCCAGCCCAGGCGGCGGGCCAACTCGGACTTGCGGATGCCCTGTTCCATCATCGCCTGGTACACGCCCAGCTTGGCGCATTCCAGCGCGGAGGGACGCACTGTTTTTTGCCCGCGCTTGGCTTTGCTCGGCACCGGCAGGGGCTTGCGGTCATCGACGTAGAACGACAGCGCGGATTCAAGCGCATCCACCGCATACATCAGCGCCTCGTCTTCGTCCTCACCTTGCGTGATGGCTTCCGGGACATCCGGGAAGGTGACAACAAGGCCGCCCTCCGGTTGCGTTTCAAGAATGACGGGATAGTCAAGCATGATTCATTTTCCTTTCAGTCCAAGCTGCTTCTTGATGCCCTCGACAGTACCTGTCTTCAGTTCGGCGTTGTGCATGGGCATTACCGACTGGCGGCCGTTCAGAAATATCTTCAGATGGGACCCTTTTGTCGTCTGAAACGTCGCCCCTTGCCTGGTCAACCAACGCTTGAATTCGTTCGAGTTCACGGAACGAAGTCTAAACACTTATGTTGTGTTTTTCAAGGGCGTTCGAAATGACCCAGTCCCTCACCCTCCGCCTGCAAGCCGCCCTCGACCTGCTGCGCCGCTACGCCACGATCTTCAGTCACGTCTGGAAGATCCGCCGCGAACTCGATCCGCCGCCGCGCCTGCCGCACGAGGCCGCCTTCCTTCCGGCCGCCCTGGAACTCCAGGAAACCCCGGTCTCGCCCGCGCCGCGCATCGTCGCTTGGCTGCTGATGGCGTTTGCCGTGATCGCGCTGCTCTGGGCCAGCTTCGGCCACATCGACGTCGTCGCCGTGGCCCAGGGCAAGATCGTGCCCAATGCCGGCAGCAAGCTGATCCAGCCGATCGAAACCGCCACCATCAAGGCCATTCACGTCATCGACGGCCAGGCGGTCAAGGCCGGCCAGGTGCTGGTGGAACTCGACGCGACGATGGCCCGGGCCGACAGCACGCGTACCGCCAACGACCTGACTACCGCGCGGCTGCAAGCGGCGCGCGCCCGCGCCCTGCTGGCGGCGCTTACCTCGGGCAGGGCGCCGCGCATCGAGTCGCCGGCCGACGTCGGCGTCGAGCGTGTCGCGCAAGAACAGCGCATCCTCGACGGCCAGTACGGCGAATACCAGGCCCGCGCCCAGCGCATCGACGCCGAAATCGCCAAGCGCGAAGCGGAGCGGCGCTCGACCCTGGAGATCGTGCGAAAGCTTGAGCAAACGGCCCCCATCGCCCGCCAGCGCGCCGAGGACTTCAAGGGCCTGGTGGAGAAGAACTTCATCTCCAAGCACGGCTACCTGGAAAAGGAACAGGTCCGCATAGAACAGGAAGCCGACCTGCAAACCCAGAAAAGCCGGATCAAGGAACTCGCCGCCGCGATTGCCGAAGCCCAGGGCCAGCGCCAGGCGCTGACCGCCGAAACCCGGCGCGCCGCGCTGGACACACTCAACGACGCCGAGCAGAAAGCCACCGCCTTCGGGCAGGAACTGGTCAAGTCGGACACCCGCGGCAAACTCATGACGCTGACAGCCCCGGTCGACGGCAGCGTGCAGCAACTTGCCGTGCGTACCGTCGGCGGCGTCGTCACCCCGGCGCAGGCCCTGATGGTGATCGTGCCCAAAGACGACGCCCTGGAAGTCGAAGCCTTCCTGGAGAACAAGGACATCGGCTTCGTCGATGCCGGGCAGGAGGCCGAAGTCAAGATCGAGACCTTTCCCTTCACCCGCTACGGCACCATCCCCGCGCGCCTGACCCATGTCTCGCACGACGCCATCAACGACGAGAAGCGCGGCCTGATCTACTCCACCCGCGCCAAGCTCGCCCGCGCCACGGTGCAGGTCGAGGACAAGACGGTGAATCTCACCGCCGGCATGGCCGTGAGCCTGGAGGTCAAGACCGGCAAGCGGCGGGTGATCGAGTATTTCCTGAGTCCGCTGTTGCAGCGGGGGAGTGAAAGTTTGCGGGAGCGGTGAGGGAGATGAAGCGGATGAACAACGAGGGGACAGGCATGCGACAGACGAATGGTTTGAAAAGTCGGCGCTGGCGGGACGGCGGCACGGCAGAGAGCCGCCAACGATGCCGGGTGGAAGGTGGCGGCATGAGGTCAAATCGCGCTCTGAATATCTTGGCGTTTGCATGGCTGCTGGCTGCTGGTACCGGCGGAACGCAACCGGCATTGGCGCAGGCGGAGAAAGTACCTTCGTCATCCCACAGTTATGTGCCAGGCAGTCCGACGTACTACCGGGGCATGCATGGCGAGTCGCCGCAAGGCGTTTCGCTATTCCGCAAGGACCCGAACCTATGGGTCTATACCCGCGAAGTGGCCGAACGCGTGGGCATGCCGCTGGAGTGGGCCAGCGATGAACTCAAGGGTGTCGCCGCAGCGGCCTATCGCATGGAGCGCATGGGGGCCGAGGAGGACTGCGGCTGGGGGGGCAACGCGCAGGCTTGCCGGCCGGTCATGCAATGCGTGCTGGAACTCTACTTTGACCGGCAGGCCCATCCGCTGCCTTGGGCGCCCAACCGTCAGGTAGCGGATTTCGATTGGCAAACCATCTCGTCGGCGTACCACTTCTTGCCAGCCAATGGTTGGGCGCCTGCACCGAACGGGGATACATCGCGTGGTAGCAAGAAGTCCCCCCACTATCCCGAACTGGCCGCCCGCAGCCCCTTCAGCGATCCTCAGACGGGGGAGGAATTGGGCTGGGGAGCGCGTGTGATTGCGTATGACCGGGAAATCCATAGTCGCTACGCATTTGTACGGCTCGAATTGGGCTGTCAAGGCGTGATTGGTTCAAATCCCAACACGGCCCGCAGCTTGTACCTCGAAACCTCCAAAGCAAGAGACCTGCGAAGTCGCAAGGCATTACCCGATTCGTCCAGGCCATTTCATGAGGTCTTTCTACCCGCAAGCTGGGATGCCCGGGTAGCGGTATTACGAAAGCAAAACCTGGAACGCGATAACAACTTCTATCAAAACATCTGGAATCAAGTCAATCAGGGAGAGCGTAAATGAGCACCACCGGCATGAATCTCAACGGCATCACGGCCAACACGCTGTTGGCGACGACCTTTGCTCAAGGGGTATATCTCGCCGAAGGGAGTGCGCAGTTTCAGCCCCCCACGGGGTTTGAGAAAGTCGAGAGTTCGCAACTCAACTTTACCCCCACCCCAAATAGCGGTTTCGCCGCCGAAACCTATTACAACAAAGTCACCGGTCAGGTCGTAATTGCCTATCGGGGCAGCGATACGGTGGGAGAGGCCTTGGGCGTCGCCGCCCGAGCCGCGACCACCGGCTATTGGGATCCGCAATTTACCGATGCGACCAACTATGCGGTACAGGCCAAGGCGGCGGCCTTGGTGCAGATCAATGCGTATCGCAGAGGTGCTGAATTACCTGAGATGACTTCGAGCAACCTCACTCCCCTGCTGACCGGCCACAGTCTGGGGGGCTTGCTGGCCCAGGTAGTGTCCAAGATGTTCGGCTATCCGGCGGAGGTACTTGATTCGCTGGGGGCGGGGCGCCTGGTAACGACCGCCGAGTTTCAGACGCAGGCCCGGGCACTGAATCAGGTGGATGCGCAAGGCAATGTGTTGGATTTCAACGTCTCGGACAAGGTGGTGAACTACGCTACCAGCGGGGCTTCCAATCTAGGCATCCAACTGGGAAGTACGGTCGACATCCCGGCTCTGGGCCAGATCGGAGGCGTGGCCACCCTGTTGTCGGTGGCGGCGGCCTTTTTTGTTCCCTTGGTGGGTGCGGGAGTGTTCGCAACTCAACAACTGGCTGCCAAGCATAACGCGATCGAGATCGAACGGGCCATGTATGGATTGGCAGCACTGAAGCCACTGCTCGCCGATGCGGGAGAACTCCGCAGCCAGAGCATGAGTCTGGAGCAGGCTCAAGGCACCATTGGCGACCCCATGGTACCCGGCCCCAATGTGGTTGGACTGGTCAACGGGCAAGGCCAGGTAGTGGCCTACATTGACCGCGACCAAGGTAACCCCCGCATCGTGGTCATGCAGGGGGCCGCAACGGGCACTCAACTGCTGTTGGGACCTCAAGATAGCGAGGTTAACGGTGCACTGACCGTTACCCGGATCAATCCAGACAACTCCGTCACAGTGCTTACGAAGGGGCAAATACTCAACACCGTGGGCGGTATCCAGACGATCAAACGTACTGACACCGACGGCGACGGCGAGGTGGATACCGAAACAACGACCACCTCCCTGTCTGACGAAAATGGCGATGGCCAGATCGTCGACACCCAGAACTATCAGGACGGCGAAGTCGTCGGTCATGAAGCCCAGACCTACGACGAATTCGGCAACCTGACGGAACGCACCGTCTACAACGAAAGCGGCAGCGGCGATTGGGCCGCGCTCACCGCCACCTACACCAACGGCGAAATCAGTTCGCTTGCCGCCGATATGGGCAGCGGCGCCACCCATTCGCTCGACCTTCTCACCCTCACCCCCACCGAACGCCAATCCTACGGCTTCCACACCCAACAAGAAGTCGCCTCCCGCCTCGAGCAACTGGGCCTGGCCGACGGCTTCCAGTTCATGACAGACGGCTTTGCCGCCACCGGCGCGCAGAACGCCGGCCTCAACGACCTGCAAGTCGAGATCGGCGGCACCCAATACATCTGGAACAACAACTGGGCCGACCTGAACCTCACCAACGGCGGCGGCTGGAACGCGGCCGGCAACGGCGCACTTGCCTCGCCCGGAGCCCCCTACTGCGCGGCCCCGGTCGTCACCCAATCCATCGGCTACATGGGCGGCGCCGAGAACCACCTCAGCCCCCTGGTCCTCGACCTCGACGGCGACGGCGTCGCCACCGACCTCACCCACGCCTACGACGGCGGCCGGGTGTTCTTCGACATCGACGCCGACGGCTTTGCCGAACGGGTCGGCTGGGTCAATCCCGACGATGGCCTGCTGGCCATGGACGTCAATGGCAACGGCCGCATCGACGACATCACCGAACTGTACGGCGACGACCAGATGCCCGCCTTCCAGAAGCTGCGCAACATCGATACCAACGGCGACAGCCGCATTGACGCCAGTGATGCCGCCTTTGCTGCCCTGCGCATCTGGCAAGACGCCAACCAGGACGGCATCACCCAGGACGGCGAACTCAAGACCTTGGCGAGCCTCGACATCCAGTCCATCTCCACCAACGACCACAACGACACCCGCTGGGCGCAGGAAAACTACATCTCCAGTTCCACCACCTTCACCCGGCTGGAGAACGGCGTCGCCGTCGACCGTGAAATCGCCGACGTGCATTTTCTGAACGACAACGCCAACACCTGGCAACTGGGCGCCCACAGCCAGGTCTATGGCTCGGACATCCAGATCGACCTCGAAGCCATCCTCTTGCCCCTGTCGCGCGGCTATGGCGATCTGCCCTCGCTGCACCTGGCGATGAGCGCCAATGCCGAACTCAAGCGGATGGTGCGCGAACTGGCCTACCTGCCGCTCGACCGGCTGAACGAGGCCGCTGCCCGGATCGACGACATCATGCTCGAATGGGCCGGCGTGCGCGGCAATGATCCGGCCAGCCATGCCACGGGCGACGGCCCGCGCATCGACGGGCGCAAGGTGGACTTCGTCGAACGCTTCACCGGGCTCACCTGGGCCCAGAGTGGCACCACTTCCATGGTCGGCGAAGACGCCTCGGTCGGTCTCAAGAAAACCTGGAACGGCATCGAAGCCGCCCTGATGCATCGGCTGGTGGCGCAAGGCGCGCTGCGCGCCGTACTGCCCAATGCCAGCTACGACTTTGCCACCGACGCGATGGTGCTCAACGAATCGATGTCCGAGATCCTGGCGCGCGCCCGCAGCCTGGCGCCGGCCGATACGGAACAGGCCCGCGAATTCTGGACCCAGCTCGGCGGCATCCTGATCGAAGGCAAGGACGAACTGGGTCAATCCGTTGCCGCGATCAATGCCGCCGTTTCAACCGAGGCGGGGCAGAACCTGTATCTGGGTGAACACCTGATCGCGCCGAGCAACTTCGGTGACCCGGACTGGGGGCTCTACACGGGCGACGGCACGGTCGGCGAAGTCTTGGTCGGCGGCATCCAGGTCGGCGATGCAGGGGGTAATGCGCTGCACGGCAGCGGGGCGGGGGAGTATTTCTTTGGCGGCGAGGGTAACGATGCCATCGATGCCGGAGCGGGTGATGACTACCTGCGCGGCGATGCGGGCGACGACACCCTCGACGGCGGCGCCGGCGAGGACGCGCTGAAGGGTGGCACGGGCAATGATGTGCTGCTCGGTGGCGCAGGCAACGACATGCTCGAAGGCTTCGAGGGCAACGACAGCATTTACGGCGGCGATGGCTACGACATGATCGCTGGTGGCACCGGTGCCGATGTGCTCGACGGCGGCGCCGGCCGCGATGTGTTGTTGTTGCGACAGTCGACCGCGGGTGGATATGTCAACCTGGCGACCGGCAAGGCCCACGGCAGCGAGTCGGAAGGGGATGTGATATCCAACTTCGAGGACATCCGCGGTAGCGGCTACGCCGACGTGCTGATCGGTGACGAGGGCAATAACACGCTCAATGGCGAGGGCGGGGATGATGTGCTGGTAGGCGGCGGTGGAAGCGATTCCGTGTTTGCGACAACGGGTCGCCAACGCTACTTTGGCGGTACCGGGGACGACTGGCTCTATGGATACGATGGCGGCGATCAGATGGACGGCGGGGCCGGCTTCGACTATGTGGCGTATTCCCATCCCTTTGTAGCGAATGGAGTTGTCGTCGACCTTTCACTTGGCCGTGGCACCGGCGGCGTTGCCACGGGCGATAGCTACACCGGGATCGAGGGCGTATGGGGTGTTCGCGGAGGCGACGATGTCCTGATCGGCGACGCTGGTGACAACGTGTTGTTCGGCAATGACGGCAATGACATCCTGATCGGCGGAGCCGGCAACGACAGGCTGCAATTCTCCTCCGGCACCCAGCATCTTTTCGGCCAGGGCGGCAGCGATCTCTTCGAGGCACCATATGCTTCGCTGCAATCCTATGTCGATGGCGTGTATGTCGACGGAAGCGATACAAGCGACCCGTATGCGGTAGCGCCGGAGCAGGCGGTTTTTATCCACGACTTCGATGTCAGCGATCCGGCGGAAAGAATCGTGCTTCAGGACCTGGCCATGAGCGCCGTGGTGCTGCGGCAGCGTGGCGCTGACACGGCCATTGAACTGACCGGCGGACGGATGCTCTACGTGCTCGGCGTCGCGCCAAGCCTGCTCACTGCCGCGAACTTCGTGCTGCCATCTGGGGTGGCCGATGTGACGGTGGGGCCGCCTCTCGAGCAGGCCAGTCTTGTGCTCGCCGGCAGCGATGCCGACAACAAACTGGTCGGTGGTGTCGGCAATGATGTGCTTACGGGCCATGGCGGTCGCGATGCGCTGACGGGTGGACAGGCCAACGACCAACTTAACGCTGGGGATGGGGACGACCTGTTGATCGGCGGCGACGGCGCCGATACGCTGGATGGGGGCGCCGGATTCGATACCGTGCGCTACGACGACTCGTGGACCGGGGTGACGATCGACCTTGCGAGCGGAACGGGTGTGGGCGGCACTGCCGAGGGTGACCAGTTGCAGGGTGTGGAAAAGCTCGTCGGCTCGAACCGCGACGATCTGTTGCTCGGCAGTAACACGGTGAATGCCGATACGACGCTCTGGGAAACTCTCGATGGCCTGAACGGCGAGGATGTTATGAATGGTCGGGACGGCAGGAATCGCCTGACAGGTGGCGGCGGTGCGGATCGCTTCGTGATCGAAGCCCATGTCGCCGGATCCGGAACTGGAATCACCGAGATCACTGATTTCGACATGGACAACCCCGATGAAAAGATCGACCTCTCGGCGATCGACTTTTCCGGCAAGCGCCTGGTGGCGGAATGGAGCGCCGATCGCACCAAACTGAAATTCTTTACCGGCGACGGCGTTGCCGGCGTGGATGCGCTCTATAAGGACGCGCTGACCCTGACCAATCTGCAACCCTGGGACGAGGGATTCTGGCCGAAGCTACCCGAGCTTGCGACTAAATTTGTATTTGCTCCGGGGCAGGCGCCGACCGGATTTGAGGTGCGCATGGAGCCGGGCGCCGCCGGGTGGCCGGTGCTACCTGGATCGAACGGGAACGATGTCTTTACCGGGAACCAGGTCTGGATTCTGCCGTTTGGCGGCGACGATGTGATCGAAAGGCCTTCAACCAACGATGGTGATGCGCTGCTTATTACGCGTCAGCCGGGGCAAGTATTGCGCCTGACGAACTTCCTTAGTTTTGCCTATAAGGACGAAATCCAGAACGGCAGTTGGACAAACGTGGTTGCCAGCTTCAATTCATGGAACACCAATTTCGACTTCAGCCACTTCGCTGGAGTGCGGAGTTACCAGGACATCGTGGTCACCTACGTTGGCACTGGGGTGGATGCGGGAACTCACCTCGACCTTGGGGACGGTCAAAAGATTGTCATCCTGGGTTGGAGCGAAGCCAGCGATAGCTCGATCAACTATGGCTATGCAAACTGGGTGAATGCCAGCGGAGTCAGCTTGGGCACCGGCTATAACATCAGAACTTGGGATAACCGCTTGGACGCGAGCCAAGCCTACTTCAACAACGGGAGTCTGTTAGGCACTTTCGGTGTCGATCAATTAGTTGGCGGCAAGTATGCGGATGTGATTGCGGCATACAACGGCGACGATACCCTTGAAGGGCGTGGCGGCAACGACACGCTCACTGGTGGTGACGGAGCGGACCGCTTTGTCATTGGGCGCTATGCCAATACGACCGACCAGATTACCGACCTTCAAGCTTGGGAGTACGGTGACACGATCGACCTTGGCGAGTTCGCGGACATTCAGCATTTTGCCGACGTAAAACAGCGGATGTCGCAGCAAGGCGGCGATACGGTGATCTCGCTTGGAGACAATCAAGTCCTGATATTGCAGGGGATCAATAAAGACAATCTGGGCCGAGTGACGTTCCTAGGCAATGCGGGGGTCAATAGCACCCCCTATCTCGAAGGGGAACCGATTGCACCCTGGGCCGAGCTTACGAGTGGGACGCCGTTTGAGTTCTTGGTAGAAAGATCCCGAATAGTCGATTCCGATGGCGACGCGCTACAGCTGAAAATCGAGCTGATCAACGGCGACACACCGCCAAGTTGGATCGAATTCGACGCAAGTGCGGGACGGATCGTCGGCATCGCTCCATCGGATGGGGATCAGACGGTGCGGCTGACGATGTCGGCCAGTGACGGTGAAGCCGAGACTCGGTTTGACTTTGTTCTCAATGTAAGCAGCGGCATCGGTGTCCTGGGCGATCCGTCACAGAACCAAACGCTGGCCGTTCCTGAGCCACTGATTGCGGGGGGCGTTGCGGGCAGCGTCAGTCATCAATGGCAACGGCTTGATCAGAACCAAAACTGGGTTGCGATTGCAGGGGCGACCGGGACTCAATTGCTGTTGGACGAGTCGCTGGTTGGGCAGAGTGTGCGCGTCCTGGTCAACTATCTCGATGAGGATGAGGTTCCAAGGTACCGCGCTAGCCTCGCTACGGGGACGGTTGCTAACATCAACGATGCGCCGACCAGCACGCTGACGGTTGTTGGGAGTGCCATCCAAAACGAGATGCTGGTGGTTGACGGGGCGATCAGCGATGCTGATGGCCTTGGCAGCCTGGGCTATCAATGGCAAGCCTCGGACGATGGTGCAGTCTGGACAAACATTTCTGGCGCGAACGCAGGAAGTATTGCGCTTGGGCAGCCACATGTGGGTAAGCATCTACGAGCCGCGGTGAGCTACGTTGACGGACACGGCGCGGGAGAAGCTGTCATCGTGGAGTGTGCAAATGTTGTTCAGAACGTAAATGACGCCCCAGTAGTGACGGCTCTGATACTTGCGCCTGATGCCCAGGAGGACGTGCCCTATCAATTTGTGATTGATGCTGAGTACTTCAGCGACATCGATCCGGAAGACGTCCTGAACTTTTCAGCGACGCTTGCATCGGGTACCGCGTTGCCTTCATGGCTGACATTTGACCCTGCGACGCGTAGCTTCCAGGGCTCGCCGACCAATAGCGATCTTGGTGATATCACGATTCGTATTGTCGCTACGGACGTCGCAGGCGCAACAGCCAGCCAGGAGTTTGGCTTCTCGGTCGCCAACACCAATGATGCACCGATGGTTGTGTCTGGCATTGTAGACCAGTGGGCGGCCTGCGAAAGCCCGTTTTCCTTCACGCTTCCGTCAACGATGTTTTCCGATCAAGATCCGGGAGATACGCTGGCCATTACTGCAAGCCTGGAGGGGGGCGAACCACTGCCGGGCTGGCTAGTTTTTGATCCGGTTTCTCTGACCTTTAGCGGCGTGCCGGCGACGGATGATCTCGGGAAACTAGATCTCTCGATTCGTGCGATGGACTTGTCCGGGGCGTCTTGCGACCTTTCATTCAGCGTGCAAGTGTTTGTTGGTGTGGTGGGAACATTAGGGCATGAGGTTTTGATCGGGGGTGATTTAGGTGAGGTGATCCGCGGCCTGGCTGGTGACGACAGTCTCTACGGATACGGTGGCAATGACCTCCTGGTTGGTGGAACCGGAGACGATCTTCTGGTGGGAGGTGTCGGCGATGATATCTATGCAGTCGACATCGGCGATGGATCCGATTGGATATCTGATGAAGATGGCAACGATCTGATTTCGCTGGGTGTTGACCTGGATTCTGGATTGGTAATTGCATGGAGGGACACGTCTAACCTGTACCTAAGCGTGATGGACAGGGAGGATAGGCTGACGGTGCAGGGTTGGTTTGACGCGACGTCCAACCGGGTGGAAAGCGTTCAGTTTGCCGATGGGACGACATGGGACACGGCAACGCTGGCGGCAGCGGCATTCCTTGGAAGCGAATCCTCGGATTCCCTAAGTGGCTCGACTGATGGCGAACAAATGTACGGGTTGGGTGGTTCAGATGTGATTTGGGGATACGCTGGCAACGATGGTTTGATCGGAGGAACTGGCGACGACTACCTTGATGGCGGAGAAGGCGATGATGCCTACCTATTCAATTCTGGCGATGGCAAGGACACCATCGTTGACGCATCGGGAACCGATGTCATCAAGCTGGGCACGGGATTGGAACCCGGCGCGGTGACGGCATGGCGAGACACATCCAACCTTTACCTGAGCATGATGGGCACGCCGGATAGGCTGACGGTGCAGGGCTGGTTTGACCTGACGACGAACCAGGTGGAAAGCGTCCAGTTTGCCGACGGGACGAAATGGAGCACCGCAACGTTGGAGGCGGCGCCGTTCTTTGGCACCACGAGCGCCGATGCGATTTCCGGCACCACCGGCAACGACGCCCTGTTCGGTTTCGCTGGTGATGACTCCCTCACGGCCGACGCCGGCAACGATACGCTGGATGGCGGTACTGGCAACGATGCTCTGGACGGTGGCGCTGGCAACGACACCTACGTTTTTGCTCGCGGCTACGGCCAGGACACGATCACCGATGCAGTGGGCACCGACGTCATTGCGCTCGGTGCCGATGTCGCCACAAGTGATGTCCAGATATGGCGGGATGCGTCAAACCTGTATGTGGGCATCATCGGCACCCCGGATGTCCTGATCGTTCAAGGCTGGTACGACCTGACCACCAACCGTGTCGAAAGCATCAGGTTCGCCGACAACACGATCTGGAGCACTGCCACGCTGGCGGCGGCGCCGTTCATTGGCACCGCGGGAGCGGACTACCTGACCGGCACCAGCGGCAACGACAAGCTGTACGGCCTGGCCGGTGGGGATGTTCTGTCTGGCGATGCCGGCAATGACACGCTGGAGGGAGGCACCGGAGACGACCAACTGGACGGCGGCGCGGGCAACGATATCTACGTGTTCGATGCCGGCTTCGGACAGGACACCCTCGTTGACGCATCGGGAACCGATGTCATCAAGCTGGGCACGGGATTGGAACCCGGCGCGGTGACGGCATGGCGAGACACATCCAACCTGTACCTGAGCGTGATGGGCACGCCGGACAAATTGACGGTGCAAGGCTGGTTTGACTTGACGACGAACCGGGTGGAAAGCGTCCAGTTCGCCGACGGGACGACATGGAGCACGGCAACGCTTGCGGCGGCGCCGTTCATTGGCACCGCGGGAGTGGACTATCTGACCGGCACCAGCGGCAACGACAAGCTGTACGGCCTGGCCGGTGGGGATGTTCTGTCTGGCGATGCCGGCAATGACACGCTGGAGGGAGGCACCGGAGACGACCAACTGGACGGCGGCGCGGGCAACGATATCTACGTTTTTGCTCGCGGCTACGGCCAGGACACGGTTACGGACAACGACGCCACGGCAGGGAACAGTGACACGATTCGCCTGGCGCCCGATGTCGCGCCCGGCGATGTGACGTTATCGCGCGATACGACCAATCTTTACCTCGGCATCAACGGCAGCAGTGATTCGATCACGGTACAGGGCTGGTATGCGGATACGGCCACCCGCGTGGAACGGATCGAATTCGCCGACGGCACGGTCTGGGACAGCACCGTCATGCAGGCGGTTCAACTGGTTGCACCCGAGATCGGCGGCTATCTCTATGGTTCAACGGGCAATGATGTCATTGTCGGACGCGGCGGAAACGACTATCTCTATGGCGACGCCGGCAACGACGTTCTCCATGGAAGCCTTGGCAACGACGCACTGGATGGTGGCGCTGGCAACGACACCTACGTTTTTGCTCGCGGCTATGGTCAGGATACGATCACTGATGTATCAGGCACCGACGTCATCACGCTGGGCGCCGACATTGCCTCAGGCGATGTCCATATCTGGCGGGATACGTCAAACCTGTATGTGGGCATTGCCGGCACCTCGGATGTCCTGACCGTTCAAGGCTGGTACGACCTGACCACCAACCGGGTCGAAAGCATCAAGTTCGCGGACAACACGATCTGGAACGAAACGCTGTTGGCGGCGGCGCCGTTCTTTGGCTCCACGGGCGCCGATGCGATTTCCGGCACTACCGGCAACGACGCCCTGTTCGGTTTCGCTGGTGATGACTCCCTCACGGCCGACGCCGGCAACGATACGCTGGATGGCGGTACTGGCAACGATGCTCTGGACGGTGGCGCTGGCAACGACACCTACGTTTTTGCTCGCGGCTATGGTCAGGATACGATCACTGATGTATCAGGCACCGACGTCATCACGCTGAGCGCCGACATTGCTTCAAGCGATGTCCACATCTGGCGGGATGCGTCAAACCTGTATGTGGGCATTGCCGGCACTTCGGATGTCCTGACCGTTCAAGGTTGGTACGACCTGACCACCAACCGGGTCGAAAGCATCAAGTTCGCGGACAACACGATCTGGAACGAAACGCTGTTGGCGGCGGCGCCGTTCTTTGGCACCACGAGCGCCGATGCGATTTCCGGCACCACCGGCAACGACGCCCTGTTCGGTTTCGCTGGTGATGACTCCCTCACGGCCGACGCCGGCAACGATACGCTGGATGGCGGTACTGGCAACGATGCTCTGGACGGTGGCGCTGGCAACGACACCTACGTTTTTGCTCGCGGCTACGGCCAGGACACGATCACCGATGCAGTGGGCACCGACGTCATTGCGCTCGGTGCCGATGTCGCCACAAGTGATGTCCAGATATGGCGGGATGCGTCAAACCTGTATGTGGGCATCATCGGCACCCCGGATGTCCTGATCGTTCAAGGCTGGTACGACCTGACCACCAACCGTGTCGAAAGCATCAGGTTCGCCGACAACACGATCTGGAGCACTGCCACGCTGGCGGCGGCGCTGTTCATTGGCACCGCGGGAGCGGACTACCTGACCGGCACCAGCGGCAACGACAAGCTGTACGGCCTGGCCGGTGGGGATGTTCTGTCTGGCGATGCCGGCAATGACACGCTGGAGGGAGGCACCGGAGACGACCAACTGGACGGCGGCGCGGGCAACGATATCTACGTGTTCGATGCCGGCTTCGGACAGGACACCCTCGTTGACGCATCGGGAACCGATGTCATCAAGCTGGGCACGGGATTGGAACCCGGCGCGGTGACGGCATGGCGAGACACATCCAACCTGTACCTGAGCGTGATGGGCACGCCGGACAAATTGACGGTGCAAGGCTGGTTTGACTTGACGACGAACCGGGTGGAAAGCGTCCAGTTCGCCGACGGGACGACATGGAGCACGGCAACGCTTGCGGCGGCGCCGTTCATTGGCACCGCGGGAGTGGACTATCTGACCGGCACCAGCGGCAACGACAAGCTGTACGGCCTGGCCGGTGGGGATGTTCTGTCTGGCGATGCCGGCAATGACACGCTGGAGGGAGGAGAAGGCAACGACACCTTGTACGGTGGCGAAGGCAACGATACCTTTCTGTTCGGTCGCGGCAGCGGAGCAGACCAGATTGCAGAGACGTCAGGCAGTTCGGATGTGATACGCCTTGCAACCGACATTGATGCGGATGATCTTCGTGTAACGCGTGATGCCGCGAGCCTGTTTATTTCGCTGAAAGACAGTGGCGACAGCATTGCCGTCCTGAACTGGTTCTCCGACAACTCCTACAGGATTGAGCAACTCGTTTTTGGCGACATGAGCTCATGGACTGCGGCGACACTGGAGGCAAAGACGACGAATATCACCGAAGGCGACGACTTCGTCTGGGGTTCGACCGGCGCTGATTCTATTTCCGGCCTGGATGGAAGCGACGAGCTTGTCGGAAACGAAGGAAACGACACGCTCATGGGAGGGGAGGGTGACGATACCCTGAATGGTGGCAGCGGCATCGATTCGATGGCCGGAGGTATCGGCAACGATACCTACTGGGTAGACAATGCGTCTGACGTGGTCTCCGAATTGGCGGACGAGGGCATTGATACCGTCAGAAGCGCCATGACCCATACCTTGGGAAACAATCTCGAATCCCTCGTCTTGCTGGAACCAGCAGGCGCGATCAATGGCACTGGCAATGCGCTCGACAATTCGATCCGGGGCAACTCGGCGGCCAATACGCTCAACGGCGGCTTGGGAGTGGATACCTTGATTGGCGGACTGGGTAATGACATCTATGTTGTCGACCATTCCGGCGATACGGTGATCGAGAATGCCGCCGAGGGAACCGACACGGTACAGGCGAGTATCAGCTATTCATTGGCCGGTAACGTCGAGAAGCTCATGCTGACAGGTAGTGGCGCGATCAGCGGAACCGGAAACGAATTGAACAATGCCATTACCGGGAATTCCGGAGAAAACACGCTGATCGGAGGATTGGGCAACGATACGCTGAACGGTGGCGTCGGTGCCGATGTGCTGATTGGCGGTGCCGACAATGATAGCTACATCGTCGATAATCTTGCCGATGTCATTGTCGAGTGCGCGGGCGAGGGTACGGATACGATCAGCAGTTCGGTAGCCTGGACACTTTCGTCCAACTGCGAAAACCTGACGTTGACGGGAAGTGCGGCCCTGAGCGGAATCGGAAACGAGTTGAACAACGTGCTCACTGGCAACAGCGGCGCGAACAGCCTTTCCGGGGGTGCGGGGAACGACAGTTTGAATGGTGGGGCCGGCGCGGATACCTTGACCGGCGGAACAGGCAACGACAGCTACACGGTGGACAATGCGGGCGATGTTGTTCAGGAGAATCCTGACGAAGGCACGGACCTGGTGAATTCAAGCATCAGTCTGACCTTGGGATCGCACATTGAAAACTTGACGCTGACCGGGACGTCGGCGATCAACGGCACCGGCAATGCGCTTGGCAATAGTTTGACCGGAAACAGCGGTGCAAACCAATTGATCGGCGGAGAGGGCGACGATGTGCTCAATGGAGGTGCAGGTATCGATACCCTCGTTGGTGGTTTTGGCGACGATATCTATGTTGTCGATGTCGCAGGCGACGTGATACTTGAGGGGGCTGGTGAAGGAAACGACACGATCAACAGCGCGGTAGCTTGGGTTCTTGATGGCAATGTGGAAAATTTGACCCTGACTGGCAGTGCTGCAATCAGCGGTACGGGCAATACGGGGAATAACGTGCTGATCGGGAACAGCGGCGCCAACACCCTGACGGGATCGGGCGGCAGCGACTGGCTTGATGGCGGAGCCGGCAACGACACGCTGGTGGGAGGCATCGATGACGACATTTACGTGGTTGCCCAGACCGGGGACACGATCATTGAAGCAACAGGTGAAGGCAACGACACGGTCCGCAGCACAGTGACCTGGACATTGGGTGCGAACCTTGAAACCCTGATACTGACCGGTGCCACGGCGATCAATGGGACGGGAAACGCGCAGGACAATGTGTTGCTTGGCAACTCCGCCAACAATGCCTTGAATGGGGGCGCCGGTGCCGACACCATCAGTGGCGGCCTCGGAAATGACACATACACGGTCGATAACCTCGGTGATGCAATTTTCGAGTTTGCAGGGGAAGGTACCGATGTGGTCAGCAGCTCCCTGACCTGGTCCCTGGCAACGAACATCGAGAACCTGACATTGACCGGAACGTCGGCAATCAATGGAACTGGCAATGACATCGCCAATGTCCTGACCGGTAACAGTGGCGCCAACCTGATCTCCGGTCTGGACGGAAACGATTGGCTGGATGGTGGGGCAGGGAACGATACCCTGATCGGTGGCACTGGCGACGACACCTTTGTGGTCGCGCAAGTGGGTGATGTGGCCATTGAGGAGGCAAGTCAGGGTAACGATACGGTGCGCAGCGCGGTTGCCTGGACCTTGGGTGCCAACATCGAAAATCTCGTGATCACTGGCGCCAGCATCAGTGGAGCCGGGAACGAGCTTGACAACGTGCTGACTGGCAGTGCGGGCAATAACACCTTGACTGGAAAAGCCGGGGCCGACACGCTGGATGGTGGTGCGGGCAGCGACCTCCTGATCGGCGGAAGCGGAAACGACAGCTACCGCTTTGGCGCCGGGTATGGCAGCGATACCGTCAGGGAGAACGATTCGACGCCGGGAAATCAGGACGCCGTGGCGATTCTTTCCGGAGTATCGGCGGAGCAACTATGGTGGCAGCATGTCGGCAACAATCTTGAGATGAGCATCATCGGCACCAGCCAAAAGCTGATTGTCGAGAACTGGTATCTGGGCACCGACTATCGGGTTGAGGATTTCGCGACGGCGGATGGTCGACATTTGACCGATGCGCGTATCGAGAATCTGGTTCAGGCCATGGCTGCCTTTGAGCCGCCCTCATCTGGACAGACCATGCTGCCGCAGAATTACCAAGACGTACTTGCTCCCGTTATTGCCGCGAACTGGCAGTAATGCGTCATCGGATTTGCCTGCAATAGGATTCGACGGCGACGCCATCCGTGGCAGTACGGCCTTCAGCCCATCAGAAGATGCATTTGCCGTGGATTTCGGCCAATGAGCAGCAGCCAGGTTCCAATGCCGCTTTTCGGGCCGAGAATCAGCACGATCACACGCCGGAATCCAGCCTTCGCCCGGATGACTGTTGGCGGGCGCCACAACCGGCCGCGCGAGAAAGCCGGCTTTAGCGCGATTTTGGCGCCACAGTCGGCTTGCGCACTCTTGTCACGATCTTGGCGCGAACGGAGCCCTTCGTCAGCTTGCCCTTCTTCGCCTTGACGGCCCGCGGCGGGCTTGCCGGCGTTTGTGGCAGGCGTGCCGCCAGCGCCTCGTGGCCGACGGCGTCCTTGCCTGGCACCAGCAGGGCGAAGCCGGGCACCACCTTGGTCTTGGCATTGATGCCGTTCAACTGCTTGAGGCGAAGCAGGGTGAGGCCGTGGCGTTTGGCGACGGTATCGAGCTTCTCGCCTTTTTTCAGCTTGTGGGTGAACCAGGCGGAGAGCGGCTTGTCCTGGGCTTCGTGGCTTTGCAGGTTGGCGAGGAAGGTCTGCACCTTGTCCGCCGGCAGCACCAGCGGGCTGTTGGCGGCGGTCGGCATCACCGGGCGGCTGTAGGCCGGATTCAGCGCGATGAACTCCTCGACCGGGATCTCGGCCAGGCGCGCGGCGAGCGCAATGTCCATGTTCTCGTTGCGCTCGACGGTGGCGAAATAGGGCTTGTTGGGAATCGGGTCGAGCGTGATGCCGAATAACTGCGGATGGGCAATGATGTTCTTGATCGCCTGCAGCTTGGGTACGTAGTAGGCGGTTTCCACCGGCATCTTCAGGTTGCGGTAGTCGGTCGGCAGGCCCTTGGCCTGGTTTTTTGCCACCGCGCGCGCCACGGCGTTTTCGCCCCAGTTGTAGGAGGCCAGCGCGAGGTGCCAGTCGCCGTGCATTTCGTAAATCGTCTGCAGGTAGTCGAGCGCCGCGCCGGTGGAAGCGACGATGTCGCGGCGCTGGTCGAACCAGGCGTTCTGCTGCAGCTTGTAGGTCTTGCCCGTGGCGGGAATGAACTGCCACATGCCCAGCGCGCGCGCCGAGGAATAGGCCAGCGGGTTGAAGGAGCTTTCCACCACCGGCAACAGCGCCAGCTCGGTGGGCATGCCGCGCTTTTCGAGTTCCTCGACGATGTGGTGCAGGTAGCGCCGGCTGCGCTCGAAGATGCGCTTCAGCAAGTCGGGCCGGTTCAGGTACCAGGCCTGGCGGTCGGCCACCAGTGGGCTGTCGAGGTCGGGCATCGAGAAGCCGTTGCGCATCCGCTGCCAGAGGTCGTCGGGCGGCGTGGTGAGGTCGATGGTCGGCATCGGCGGCAGCTCGTCGCGAACTTCCTGCGAGGGATCGGGCAGGCGCGGAACCGCCGGCGTCGGAATTTCAGGCGTGGCAAATGCTGCCGGCGGTGGCGCATAACCACGGGTGGCCGACGCGCCGAGTTCCGAACTGAGTTGCAGCGCTTGCTCGGCGCGCGCCGGCGAGAGCAGCAGAAACAAAAAGGGTAGGACGCGGAAGAACAGGTGCATGGGCGGAAATTGGCGCCGCGGCGGGCGCTCGGGAAGGCGGCGCATCTTAGCAGACCGGCGCGGCTTCCGTCGGCCCCGGAATCCGGCTCAAATCGTCAGTCCCGTGGCCTGCTGGCGCAGCGAGACCAGTTCGGTTCTGTCGCTTTGGCCGATCCGTCCGAACTTGTTGCGTCCCATCTGCTCGCGCTTGACGGCGACATTCAATCCGGGAACGATCCAGGCGACATTGCTGAGTTGCGCGCCGTTGGTGGTGTTCCAGCCCTCGCCCTCGACGCGGAAGCAGTCGAAGCGACCCGCCGGGACGGTGATGATTTCGCGCTTGGCAACATGCATCTCGAAATACGCATTGGTCGTGACTCCGCCCTGGGTGCGGCGAAAGGCCGCCGTCCATTTTTTTCCCACCTGGAGTTCCGCCGGGGTCGACTGCACCGGCGTCTCGAATTGCACCGGGCCATTCTTGATCAGATTGCCCATCAGGTCGACGATGATCAGACCGTGGTTGTATTCCACCCGATCCTCGTCATGGTCGACGCGCGTCACAGTCGCGGTGCGGGTGTTTTCCTCGATGCCGGTGAGGATGTCGGTCTGCCGCACTACAAAGCTGTCGCCTACCGTAAACACGCGGCCCAGCGGAAAGCGCCCCGCCGAGTAGGGATTGTCCGAAGGCGGTATGAGTTGCGGCACCGCGATGCCGGCGCGAATTTCGATGAGCTGTATCCTTGCGCCCGGCGCGACCGCAAGGCCCGCGGGCTCCGCGCGTTTGGCAAGCGCCTGCTGTTCTTCGCGACGCCGTTCGTCCTGCTGGCGTTGTTGTTCCCGCGCCAGCCGTTCGCTTTCGATGCGTTCCCTTTCCTGGCGGCGCTGTTCCGCGAGGCGGGCTTCCTCCGTCCTGCGCTGCTCGGCCAGCAAGGCTTCCTGTTCCTGCCGCTTGCGTTCGGCAGCGGCGCGTTCGCGTTCGAGGCGCAGGGCAGCCTGACGCCTGGCGTGTTCGTCCTGGCTGCGCTGGGCTTCCCGCAGTTGCTGGTCCTCGCGCTGTTTGCGTTCCAGCGCCAGGCGTTGCTCTTCCTTGAGTCGCTGCTCTTCGCGCTGCCGGCGCTCTTCGGCCAGGCGCTTCTCCTCGGCCTGGCGCTGTTCCTCGGCGAGCCGGAGCTGCTCGCGTTCCATTCGCTGCCGGTCGATGCGCTGTTGTTCCTCCTGCTTGCGTTTTTCTTCAAGCAGCCTGGCCTCGGCCGCGCGTTGTTCGACCTCGGCCAGCAGCCGCGCCAGCCGCAACTGGGCGATCTCGGCGAAGCGGCCGTTGGGAAAGTTGCGCAGGTAGGAGGTCCAGTCCTCAAGCTTCTTCGATGACTTGATGCGAATCCATTCGGTGATGTCGGCCTCGACCTGTTTCTCCAGTTCGGATTCGCTGAGCTTTTTCTGGTCCTCGCTGAACAGATAGACGTCGCCCTCCAGGGAGGTCGTCTCCCATGGAACCTGGGCCCCGTTGGAGGCAAGGCGCACGTTGAGCCGCACGCGTTTCAGCGCGTCTTCCAGGCGGGTATTGTGGCGCGACAGTTCGCGCACCAGGTTTTCGGTGTAAAGCCCGTTGGCACCCTCGCCGTCCGAGGCGACGTTTCCCGGCGACGTGGCGTAGGCGAGCAGGCTGCCGACCGGCGCATCGAATTGCGACAGTCCTTTTTGCTCCGGTTTGTAGCCGCTGCCAAAGGGATTGTTGCGACAGGCATCGAGGATGACGATGTGGGTCTTGTCCCTGGCGGCGCTGAGTTGGCCCAGCAGCAGGCCGAGATCAACGCAGCGCTGCTTCATGTGTTCCTGCTTTTCGACGATGGCATCCACCGGCAACAGGTAGTTGCGCCATTCCAACTGGGCGCCGTGCCCCGCATAGTAAAAAATGATTTGCCGGACATCGGAACGCTTGGCGGCGGCACCGAAGCGCTCGATCGCGGCGGTCATGTCCTGGCGCGTGGCATTGAGCAGCGAATTGACCGTGAATCCGGCTTGCGTGAGCAGTGTCGTCACCGCCTTGGCATCGTTGACCGGATTGCCCAGGGGTGAAGAGGGATACTCGCTGTTGCCGATGACCAGGGCCAGGCGTGAGGGGTCGGGTCCGGTTTTGTTCTGTGCCCAGGCCGGGCGATAGGCGAGGACGGGCGGGAGCGAGGCCAGCGCCTTGATGAAGTTGCGGCGGGTGGTCACGGCAGCGGGTTCTGTGCGTTCAAAAGCGGTTCTTCCATTCGCGGATCGCGGTGAAGGTTTCCACGTCGTCCGCCGGCGCATGGCCGAGGCGCGAGGCGGCGGCGGCGCGCACGGCCGGCGCGCTCCAGCGCAGGAAGGGATTGGTTTCGAGTTCGATGCCGATGCGCGTCGGCACGGTTGGGCGTCGCGCGGCGCGAGCGGCGGCGACCTCCTCGGCGCGTTTTTGCACGGCGATGCTGCCGGGTTCGACGACGGCGGCAAAGCGCAGGTTGCTCTGGGTGTATTCGTGGGCGCAATACACAAGAGTCGGCGCCGGCAACACGGCGAGTTTGGCCAGCGAGGCCTGCATCTGCGCCGGCGTGCCGTCGAAGAGGCGTCCGCAACCGGCGCCGAACAGCGTGTCGCCGCAGAACAGGGCTCCGGTGTTGGCGAGACTTGGGCCATAATAGGCGAGGTGGCCGCGCGTGTGGCCGGGCACGGCAAGAACCTCGAAGTCGACGCCGATGCCGGGTACCTCGATGTGCTCGCCGCCGACCAGCGCGCGGGTCACTCCGGCGATGTTTTCCGTGGCGGGGCCGAATACCGGCACGGCGTCGACGGCCAGCAGTTCGGCGATGCCTCCGACATGGTCGCCGTGGTGGTGGGTGACAAGGATGGCGCACAGGCGGTCACCGCTGTGCGCCAGGTGCTTCAGGACCGGCGCGGCATCGCCCGGATCGACGACGGCGACCAGGCCGTTGGCGCGCAGCAGCCAGATGTAGTTGTCGTCGAAGGCAGGCAAGGCAAGGATTTCAGTCATGCGGGGATTTTCCCGCAACGGGGCAGGATGTCAATTCAGGGATTCGAGGACTGGCTGAGGACGCCGGCCGGACAGTACGTGCTCAACTGGGAACAGGTGAAGCACGACGAGCTGGTGGCCGACATCTTTGGGTTCAACGCCGTGCAGCTTTCGCTGCCCTGCCACGACTTCCTGCGCGACAACCGCATGCCCTTCCGCTTTCGCTGTGACGACGGGCGTTTTGACGGCGTTTCGGAAGTTCGCTCCGGACCTGCATTACCTGCCCTTCGCCAACAACAGCATCGACCTCGTGGTCATGCCGCATACCCTGGAGTTCGACGCCAATCCGCACCAGGTGCTGCGCGAGGTGGAGCGCGTGCTGGTGCCCGAGGGCCATGTCATCGTCACCGGCTTCAATCCCTTCAGCCTGTGGGGCGCCAAGCGCAAGCTGTCGCGGCGCGAGGCGCTGCCGCCATGGCGTGGCGCCTATCTCAGCGTGCCGCGCCTGAAGGACTGGTTCTCGCTGCTTGGTTTCGAGATGCAGGCCGGTTTTTTCGGCTGCTATGCGCCGGCCGTGACCCAGGAAAAATGGCTGCGCCGCTTCCAGTTCATGGACGCCGCCGGCGACCGCTGGTGGCCGATCGCCGGCGCCGTGTACGTCGTGCAGGCGGTCAAGCGCCAGGCCGGCATGCGCCTGATCACGCCGGCCTGGCACGATCGCAAGCTGCGCGCCAAGGCGCTCGTCTCGATTACGCAAAAGGTCGATCAATGATAGAAATCTTCACCGACGGCGCTTGCAGCGGGAATCCCGGTCCGGGCGGCTGGGGCGCGATCCTGAGGAGCGGCGAAACGGAAAGGGAGTTGTTTGGCGGCGAGCCGCAAACGACCAACAACCGCATGGAAATGACGGCCGTGATCGAGGCCCTGCGCGCGCTGAAGAAGCCGGTGGCGGCGAAGGTGCATACCGATTCGCAGTATGTGCAGAAGGGCATCAGCGAATGGATCCACGGCTGGAAGCGGCGCGGCTGGAAAACCGCCGGCAAGGACCCGGTGAAGAACGAGGATTTGTGGCGCGAACTGGATAGCCTCGCCGCGCAGCACGAAATCGAATGGATCTGGGTGCGCGGCCATGCCGGGCATCCCGAGAACGAGCGCGCCGATGCGCTGGCCCGGCGCGGCGTCGAACAGGCAAGGACCCGGCGATGAGGAAAGTCATCCTCGATACCGAAACCACGGGGCTGGATTTCCGCACCGGCGATCGCGTCGTGGAAATCGGCTGCGTCGAATTGATGGGTCGGCAACTCACCGGCCAGCGCTTCCATACCTACCTCAACCCGGGCCGCGCCGTGGCCGATTCCGAGCGCATCCACGGCTTGTCCGACGACTTCCTCGCCGACAAGCCGAAGTTCGCCGAGGTCGCCGGCGAATTCATCGAGTTCATCCGCGGCGCCGACCTGGTGATCCATAACGCCGCCTTCGATGTCGGCTTTCTCGACAACGAGCTCGGCCTGCTCGATCGCGAGGGCATCGCCCAGACCTGCGGCGAGGTCATCGACACGCTGCGCATGGCGCGCGAGATGCGCCCCGGCAAGAAGAACAACCTGGATGCGCTGTGCAACGAGTTCGGCGTGGACAATTCCGGCCGCCAGTTGCACGGCGCGCTGCTCGATGCCGAACTGCTGGCCGAGGTCTACCTGGCCATGACGCGCGGCCAGAATTCGCTGGAGATTGCCTTCGAGGCGCCCAGGGTGGCGCGCGGCACCGCCCCGGAGCGGCCGCGCCCACCCTTGCGGGTCCTGGAAGCCAGCGCCGGTGAACTTGCCGAGCATGCGCGTGTGCTCGGCGAGATCGCCAGGGAGTGCAAGGGGACGCCGCTGTGGGCAGCCCTGGAAGGCAAGCCGGCCGCGTGATCCGGAGGCCTTGCGCAGGCTTGCGCCAGCGGCCGGCGCAGCTCAGGGGTTCGCCGGGCGCGGGTCAGCCGAAGCCAGCCATTTGAGGATGGTGGCGTAGAGATTGTCCGGATTGAAGGGCTTGGCGATGAAATCGTCCATGCCCGCCGCCAGGCAGCGTTCCCGGTCCTCGGAAAAGGCGTTGGCAGTGATCGCCACGATGGGAATCCGATGCGCCGTTCCGCTTGCGCGAATCAGGCGCGTCGCATCCAGGCCGCCCATGACCGGCATCTGCATGTCCATCAGGATCAAGGCGTAGTTACCCTTGGCGGCGAGGGTGACGGCGATCTCCCCGTCCTCGGCGGAATCGGTTTCCAGGCCAACCTGGCCCAGCAGCAGGGCGGCGATCTCGCGGTTCAGCGGGTCGTCCTCGACCAGCAGGATGCGACGGCCGGCGAAGCGTTGGCGCAGTTCGTGCTCGGCGCCCCCGCCGGCCGGCGCGACGGGCGCCGTAACGGCTGCGCCGGCGCGGCGCAGACGTGCCGTGAACCAGAAGGTGCTGCCGATCCCCGGTTCGCTGTCGACCCCGGCATCGCCGCCCATGAGCTGCGCCAGGCGCCGCGTGATCGCCAGCCCGAGTCCGGTGCCGCCGTAACGTCGAGTCGTCGAGTTGTCGGCCTGCTCGAACACCGAGAACAGGCGTGCCCTGGCCTCGGGATCGATGCCGATGCCGGTATCCTCGACCTCGAAGCGCACCTGCACCGTGTCGTCGGTTTCGTCATCCACGCGAAGGCGCACCGAGACCGAGCCCTGCTCGGTGAACTTCACGGCATTGGTCACATAATTGAGCAGGGCCTGGCGCAAGCGGGTCGGGTCGCCAAGCAGGCGCTGGCGAGGCGGACGTTCGGTGATCGCCAGGCGCAGATGCTTTTCGCTGGCCCGTTCGTGCAACATGGCCACAACCTTGTCCCCGATCTCCGTGACATCGACCGCGGATTCTTCAAGATAGAACTTGCCGGCCTCGATCTTCGAGATGTCGAGAATGTCGTTGATGACCTCGAGCAGGTGTTCGCCGGCGGTTTCGATCTTTTCCAGCCGATCGGCCTGCGCCGGGGTCACGCCGGCCCGGCGCAGCAGACTGGTCATGCCCAGGATGGCGTTCATCGGCGTGCGGATCTCGTGGCTCATGTTGGCAAGAAAGGCGCTCTTGGCCACGCTGGCGGCTTCGGCGGCGCGGGTCGTTTCGGCCAGCGCGGCGGTGCGGACGCGCACCTGCTCTTCGAGGTGGTCGTGGTGGCGCGCCAGTTCGGCGGCGATGGCTTTCTTGTCGGTGATGTCCTGGATCACCCCGAACACCACGCGCTCGCTCCGGTCGAACACGGCCTGGGAATGGATGTCGCGGATTTCGCCATTGTCAGCGCGACGGATGCGGAACTCGATGTCGTAGGGGGCATCACGCTCGATCAGGTCCTTCAGCGCGGCGTCAAGCCGCGCTCGTTCATCGGCCAGGGGGATGCCCTTGACCGCGTCGAAACCAATCTGGGTCGAGGCGATGCCGTACAGGCGCGCCGCGCCTTCCGAGGCGATCATGACGCCGGTGTCGAGATGGAGTTCCCAGTTGCCCGAGGCCGAGGCCAGCTCGGCGCGCTTGAGCCGGGCTTCGCTGGCGCGTATCGCCAGCTCGGCAAGTTCACGCTCGGTGACATCGGTGTAAGTGGTGACGAAGCCGCCGCCCGGCAGCGGATTGCCGACCACCTCGATGCGCCGCCCGTTGGGCCGCAGGCGCGTGAAGCGGTGGGGCTTCATCTCCTTCGCCAGGGCCACCAGCTCGCGCACCTTGCCGTCGACGTCGCAGGGTCCGTAGTCGCCGCGATTTGCGTTGTAACGGACAAATTCCTCGAAGGACGCGCCGCTGCGCGCCATCTCGACCGGGAAGTCGAGCACCTCGCAGAATTTTTCGTTCATCGCCGTCATGTGCAGGCTTTCGTCGACCACGCTGATGCCCTGCGACATGTTGTCGAGCGTGGCCTGCAGCACCTTGTTCTTGTTCGATATCTCGCGTTCGCTTGCCTTCTCCGCCGTGATGTCGCGCGAGGTTCCGTGGTAACCGAGGAAGCGGCCCTCCTCGTCGTGGCGCGGCGTGCCGCGGGAGTGGATCCATCGCTCGCGACCATTGAGATCCTTCATGACATAGGCGATTTCGAAGTCCTCACGCCTGTCAAGCTGGCGTTTGTGCTCTGCCCATTGCTCCGGCGGCAATCCGTCGGGGCTGAGCTCCCAGCGGGTCTTGCCCACGGCCCGATCCACCGGCATGGGCAAGCCGCGCTCGCTGACCTCCGAGCCGCTGATGCCAATGAAGCGTCCCTCGGTGTCCTGTTCCCAGAACCAGTCCGACGACAGCTCGGCCATGATCCTGAAACGCTGCTCGCTGCGGCGCAGGTCGCGCGTCATGCGCAGGGCCAGGCGCTCGGCCTCCCCGCGTGCCCGCCCCAGCACAAGGTAGAGCGCGGCCAGCAACAGGCTGATCAGCATGCCGCCGATCGCCACCAGCGCCGGTTCGGCGTCCGGCGCGCCGGGGGGCCAGACCTTGCCGGCGGTCAGCCGTACTTCCCACAGGCGGTCGCCGACCGGGACGATGGCGGCCGTCGTCGGGGCATTGCCCGGCTTGGCGCCGGAGTCGCAGCGCCGTGCAATCGGGCGCAGGCGTGGCTCCGGTGCGGATGCCCTGGCGGAAGCCGAGGTCGCGTCGTTGCTCAGGTCGGTGACGGCGATGCACAGGCCATCGAGATACGATGCGGCGAACACGTCGCTCAGGATCGTCGCGGCATCGAGCGAGATGCCGGCCAGGCCGATGAAGGCGGCGCGTCGCTGGTCGACATTGCCCATCGGCGCGCCACGGCGGTACACCGGCGCGCGTATCACCAGCCCGATGTCCCCGCTGTTGGCCTGGACCAACTGGAACGGCGCGGTGAGGGAGATGCGGCCGGAATCGCGCGCGGCAAGGAATGACTCGCGATTCACCGGCTGGCTCAGGGCGTCGAGGCCGAAGGCGCGCCGGTTGCTTTCGAACGGCTCGATGAGTTCGATCACGAAGTGCTCGTTGCCGCCGGTGGCGGGATGGATGTCGAAGTCCGGATAGCCCCGCCCATTGAGGCTCTTGTCGCTTCGCACGCGGGCGACGAAGGCGGCGCGCTCGCCGGCGCTCAACCGGCGCGTGAAGTGCATCGCGCGCACGCCCGGGGTGCGCAGATGGGCGAGCAGGTTCTCGTGGTAGCGCCGGAATTCGCCGCGGTCGATGTGTTGCGAGGCCAGAAACAGCCCCTGCAGGCCCACCACCAAACCGCGCAATTCGTCGAGCCGGCGCTGCATGTCGGTCTGGAGTTGGGAGAAGCTGGCGTCGAAGCGCAGGCGCTCCGCGGCCTGGCGCTGCAGCGTGGCGTGGTGCCAGTAGGCCAGGCTGGCGACGCAGCCGATCATCAGCACCAGGGCGGCGGTGACGAATGGCATCCGCACCGCCTGGCCCAGTCGTGCCAGCGGGTCGGACGCGGCGCCGGCGCCCTTCGCAACGGTGGATGAACCTCCACTCATGATAGTTCCGATGTTCTCCCCAAGCTTTTATTATGCGCCGCGTCGCGTCGCTCTGGCGCGGCTCGGCGCCACCGCTTGGCCGGGAATCGCCGCTTGAGGCAGAATCGCGGCTTTCCGGTTCGCGGAAGCCGCCGCCATGCGCATCGCCGTTCTGATCCACCTGCTGGGCGTCATCGTCTGGGTTGGCGGCATGTTCTTCGCCCATGTCTGCCTGCGCCCGGTGGCCGCCGAGCAATTGCCGCCGCCCCAGCGCCTGCCGCTGCTGGCCGCCGTCCTCGGGCGCTTCTTTGGCGTCGTGACGGTCGCCGTCGTCGCGATCCTGGTTACCGGCTTCTGGCGCTTCGGCGAATTGGCGGGGTCGCCGATCCCCTGGCACTGGCATGCCATGGCCGGCATCGGCACACTGATGGCGGCGATCTATGCGGCGATCCTGTTGCGCTTCCATCCCAGGCTCAAGGCGGCGGTCGCGGCCAAGGACTGGCCGGCAGGCGGCGCGGCGATGAACGTGATCCGGATGCTGGTGCTGATCAACCTGAACCTTGGCGTGCTGACCGTCGTCGTGGCGCTGCTGGGCGAATGAAGCCCGATCCGGCGGGACTCGCCCACCGCATCCGGCGACTGATGCCGAAGGCCTTGCCCTGGCTGATCCTGCTGGGCGGGGTCCTGCTCTCGCTGGGCATCTGGCAGACCTCGCAGAAGCGGAACGAAATCGCGGCGCGTGTCGATTTCGAGCATCTTTTCGATCGCGTCGAGGAAAGCCTCGGCCGCCGCATCGAGGCGAATGTCCAGGTGCTGCGCGGCGTCGAAGGCTTGTTCGATTCGCGCCAGGACGTCAGGCGCGGCGAGTTTCGCGCCTATGTCGCCGCCATGCGCCTCGAGCGACACTTTCCGGGCATCCAGGGGGTTGGCTTTTCCAGACTGATCCGGCCCGAGGAAAAAGCCGCGCATGTTCGGGCCGTGCGCGCCGAGGGTTTTCCGGGCTACGCCTTGAAGCCCGGTGGCGAGCGCAACTTGTACAGTTCCATCGTCTATCTCGAACCCTTCGACTGGCGCAACCAGAGGGCCTTCGGTTACGACATGTATTCCGAGCCGGTCCGGCGGCAGGCCATGGAAGCCGCCCGTGACAGCGGCGAGGCGAGGCTGTCCGGCAAGGTGACGCTGGTCCAGGAAACCGACACCGAGGTCCAGGCCGGCGTGCTGCTCTACCTGCCGATATATGCTGCTTCAGGAAAGTCCGCCGCGCCAGGCGAGCGGCGCGCGAAGTTGATCGGCTGGGCCTATTCCCCCCTGCGCATGAGCAACCTGATGACCGGCTTGCTGCAACGCGAACACCCGGAACTGGAGGGGCATGTCGCCGTGGCGATATACGACGGCGCGCATGCCACCGCCGACGCGCTGCTGTTCGATTCCGGGCCGGGCGCCGCCGCCGGTGGCCTGGTGTCGGTGCGCCGCGTCAAACTGGCCGGACAGACGTGGACGGTGACGATGCGCTCGCTTGCGGGCTTCGGTGCCAATGGCCACGTAGCCAGGGAGCGCACGCTCTTGGTCGCGCAACTGCTCATCACCTGGCTAGTAGCGATTTTGGCCAGCGTGCTGATCCGCGCGCGCGGCAAGGATGGCATCGTCATGCGGCAATTGGCGCGGGCCCATCGGGAAACCGAGGCTGAGCGTCGGCGCCTGCAATCGATTTTCGACGCGTCGAGCGTGGCGATCTTCTTCGTCGATGCCCGGGGCGTGATCACCCAGGCCAACAAGCGCATGGCGGAAATGTTTGGTTGCACGGTGGAGTCGCTGCAAGGGGCGGAATATGTCTCGCTGATCCACCCCTCGGAACGCGAGGTCGGGCGCGAACGGATGCTGGCGCTGCTGGCCAGCAACATCGACGCCGTTGACCTGGAACGCAAATACTGGCGTGCCGACCACGGCGAATTCTGGGGCCACCTGACCGGCCGGCGCCATGCCGCGACGGAGGATGACGCCGGCGGCCTGATCGGCGTGATCTCCGACATCACGCCGCGCCGGCGGGCCGAGCAGGCCCAGCGCGAAAGCGAGGAGCGCTACCGCCTGATCGCGGAGAACAGCAGCGACGTGATCTGGCTGATGGACCTTGCCAGCCTGCGTTTCACCTATGTCAGTCCATCGGTTGAACGGCTGCGCGGCTGGACTCCCGAGGAAATCATGGCCCAGCCCATGGAGGCTGCGGTGACCGCTGAGTCGGCGCAACGCATTCGCCATGCCTTGGTGGAGCGTATGCAGCGCATTGCCGCGGGCGATGTTTCCGCCCGATTCAATGTCGGCGAAGCCGACCAGCCCTGCAAGGACGGCCGCATCGTCAGCACCGAGGTGGCTAGCACCGTGCTGCTCGATGCCTCCGGCAAGCCGGCGCAGTTGCTGGGCATCACCCGCGACATCACCGAGCGGAAGGTCGCCGAGGCCGAGCTGGATCGGCATCGCAACCATCTCGAAGATCTGGTCGAGTCGCGCACCGAGGACCTGGCAAGGGCGCTGGACGCGGCGGAAGCCGCCAGCCGCGCCAAGAGCGTGTTCCTCGCCAACATGAGCCACGAACTGCGCACGCCGATGAACGGCATCATGGGCATGACCAGCCTGGCGCTGCGCCGCACCAGCGATCCGAAACTGGTCGAGCAGCTCGACAAGAGCATGAACTCGGCGCGCCACCTGCTGGCGCTGATCGACAACATCCTCGACATCGCCAACTTCGAGGCCGGCCGCGTGGAACTGTCGGAACGCCGCTTTTCGCTGGCGAAGCTGGTCGATGAACTGCTGGAGATGCACGAGCCGGCCGCGCGCGCCAAGGCGCTCGGCCTGACGGCGGAAATCGCCCCTGAGCTGCCCGACGACCTGGTCGGCGACAGCGCCCGCCTGAAGCAGATGTTGCTCAACATCCTCGGCAATGCCGTGAAGTTTTCCGAGCGCGGGGACATCTGCCTGCGGGTGAGCCCGACCACCGCCGATGCCGCCGGCGTGGGCGTGTGTTTCGAGGTCAGCGACCAGGGAATCGGCCTCGACGCCGAGGCGCGTGGCCGCCTGTTCGAGCTGTTCAGCCAGGGCGACGAGGCCTCGACGCGGGAGCATGGCGGCATCGGCCTGGGCCTGGTAATCGCCCGCCGCATCGCGCGCCTGATGGGCGGCGACATCGAGGTGGCCAGCGAAGCCGGCGTCGGCAGCCGCTTCCGCGTCACGGTGCGCCTGCGCCGGGCCTGAATGGGATGTCGCTCAGGCGCCGGGCACCACCACGATCTTGCCCTTGACCTGGCGATTGGCGATGGCGGCGAGCGCGTCGCGCGCCGCGTCGAGAGAAAAGCGTTCGCTGACCACCGGGCGGATCTTGCCGGCGGCGAACCAGTCATTGAGCTGGCGCAGGTTGGCCAGGTGCCCGGCCGGGTCGTGCCGGGTCGAATCGCCCCAATACACGCCGACCAGAGAGCGCTCCTTGAGCAGCGCGAGGTTGAGCGGAATCTTCGGGATCTCGCCGGCGGCAAAGCCGATGATCAGCAGGCGCCCGCGCCAGGCCAGGGCGCGCACCGCCGGCTCGGTGTAGGGGCCGCCGACCGGGTCATAGACCACGTCGGCGCCCTTGCCCCCGGTGAGCTCGTTGATGCGGTCTTTCAGATTCTCGGTGCCGTAATTCACCGTCTCGTCAGCGCCGACTCTTCGGCACAGGTCCAGCTTGTCGGCCGTGGACGCCGCCGCGACTACGCGCGCGCCCATGGCCTTGCCGATCTCGATCGCCGAGACGCCAACGCCGCCGGCGGCGCCGAGCACCACCAGGGTTTCGCCCGGCTGCAGGTGGCCGCAATCCTTCAGCGCGTGCAGCGAGGTGCAGTAGGTCAGCACCAGCGCCGCGCCGGAATCGAAATCCATGCCGGCGGGCAGGGGCAGCACGCGGTGGGCTTCGGCCAGGCATTCCTCGGCGAAGCCGCCGGTGCTGGTCAGGGCGATGACGCGGTCGCCCGGCTTGCACTGCGTCACCTCGGCGCCGACCGCCGTGACCACGCCGGCGATCTCCGCGCCCGGCGTGAAGGGCAGCGGCGGCTTGACCTGGTAGAGGCCTTGCACCATCAGCGCGTCGGGAAAATTCACCGCCGCCGACTTGACCTCGATCAGCACCTGCTTCGGCCCCGGCACCGGGGATGGAATGTCCTTGACGGCGAGGTTGGCGATCGGGCCGAAGGCCTCGCAGACGAGTGCTTTCATTGGGGTGTTTCCTCAGGGCAACTGGGTTGGATTGCGCAGGTTGAGAATGTCGTCCATGCGCAACTGGATGGCATTGTTGATCTTGCGGTGCGGGATGACGTAGAAGCGATCCTCCATGACCGCGGCGAAGACTTCATTCGCCATGTCGGTGGCGGTCAGGCGCCCGGACTTGACGGCGCTCGCCATGCGCTGCTCGTAGTCCGCGGAAAGCCCTTCGGCGGCCTTGACCTCGCCGAAGCGTTCCTGCCGGTTGCGCCCCGACTCGTGGATCGCCGTCGGCACCCAGGCCGGGCAGAGCACGGAAACGCCGACCTTCGCCCTGGCCGCCAGCAGCTCGCCGTAGAGGGTTTCGGACAGCGTGACGACGCCGTGCTTGGCGACGTTGTACGCCGCCATGCCCGGTGTGGACAGCAGGCCGGCGGCCGATGAGGTGTTCACCACGTGGCCGCCCTCGGCCTGCCCGAGCATGCGCGGCACGAAATGCTGGATGCCGTGGATCACGCTCCACAGGTCGACGCCGAGCACCCAGTTCCAGTCCGCCGTGGTCAGTTCCCAACTGACGCGGGTGAGGCCGACGCCGGCGTTGTTGCACAGCAGGTGCACACCGCCGTAGCGGGCGAAGGCGGCATCGGCCAGTGCCTTGACTTCGTCCTCGCGGCTGACGTCGGTGCGTTGCGCGAGGATGCGGCTGGCATCGATGCCGAGGCGGGCGGCGGCGGCGTCGAGCTTCGTCGCCTCGATGTCGGCCAGTACGAGGTTCATGCCTTCGGCGGCGGCGCGGCGCGCCAGTTCGAGGCCGATGCCGCTGGCGGCGCCGGTGATCACGGCGGTGCGACCGCGAAATTCCTTCATGTGCGTTTCCTTGTTGTTGGGGTGCGCTTGCGAGGGGTGGGGCGAAGGCCGATCATGCGGTAGAGCGTGCCGGTCAGCCGTTCGGCCAGTTGCTCGGGCGGCAGGCGGCCGTCGGGGCGATACCAGGTGTACATGAAGCCGACCGCGCCGCCCATGGCCTTGGCGGTGACGGCGGCATCCTCGAAATCGAGGCGGCCCTCGTGCCGGCCTTGCTCCATCAGCGCCGCCAAGTCGGCGTAGAACGCGTTGGCGAGGCGGCGCAGCTCGGCGCGGAACTCGGGCCGCAGCGAGGCGGTGACGCGAAACGCCAGGGCGCTGGCGCGAAAGTGCATGACACAGGCGGCGACCCAGCGCTGCAGGCCCTCGGCCAGCTTCTCGGCGGCGGGACGCGTGTCGCCGGCGGGAAACCTCATGGTCGTCAGGCAGGCCAGCGAGGCGCGCCAGGCCAGGGTCTCTACGATCTCCTGCTTGTCCTTGAAGTAGTAATAGACGTAGGGCTTGGTGACGCCGAGTTCGGCGCAGAGCATGTCCATGGTGGTGCCGACCAGGCCGTTGCGGTAGAACAGGTCCTCGGCCGCGCTCAGGATGCGCTCGCGCTTGTCCACGCCGTTGGCGACCACGGGGCGCGCGGGGGCGGCGGAATCCTGGCGGCGGCGACGGCTGGCGGGCATCGGTGGGTGGCGAGGGGGCGGGCGCAGGGTGATGGAAAGCGATTATACTGATTGGTAGAACTAAATATACCCATTGGTATGAAAACCACGGCCACGGCAGGGAGGGAGATGAGCCGCAGTCGCATCAAGCAGGCGGGGATCGAAACCCTGAGCGGGGTCGATGGCGCCTTCCTCAACCTCGAAACCGAGGCGACGCCGATGCACGTCGGCTCGCTGCACCTGTTCGAAACGCCGCCGGGCTACAAGGGCGACTTCCACAAGTCGGTTCGGCACATGATGCAAAGCCGCATGGTGCCGGTGCTGCAGCGCCGGCTGGCGACCCTGCCGCTGCAACTGGCCAATCCGGTCTGGGTGCAGGACGCGGTTGATTTCGATTACCACATCCGCCGCGTCAGGCTGCCCAAGCCCGGCACCTGGGCCCAGCTCGAAGCGACCGTCGCCGACTTGCACGCCCAACTGCTCGACCGCGCGCGCCCGCTGTGGATGCTCTACGTGCTCGAAGGCCTCGCCAGCGGCGAGAAGGCCTATTACTTCAAGGTGCATCACGCCATGCTCGACGGCCAGGCCGGCGTCGCCCTGGCTGGCGCGATGTTCAGCACCTCGCCGGACCCCTTGCCGCCGGCGAGGCGCGGCGCGCGCAAGAAAGCCGTCGCGCCCGAACAACCTGGCACCCTGGCGCTGGCCGCCGCTGCCTTCCGCCACGATGCCGCGCAGTACGTCAAGCTGGTGCGCGAATTGCCCGGCGTACTGCGGACGCTGACCGGGATAGTCAAGGGGTCCGCCGCCAAGTCTCGCGGCGTCGTGAACGCGACGGAGGCCGCCAGCCTCGCCGAACTCAAGCGCAGCGCCTCCTTCGGTCCGCGCACCGCGTTCAATGTCGCCATCATGCCGGGGCGCGGCTTTGCCACGGCAACCATTCCGCGCGCCGAGCTCAAGGTCATCGCCGCCGTCCTCGATGCCACGGTCAATGACGTGGTGATGTCCCTGTGCAGTGGCGCGCTGCGGCGCTGGCTCAAGCGCAACAGCAGCGTGCCGCGCAAGCCGCTGATCGCCTCGATGCCGATTTCGCTGCGCGAGCAGGGCAACACCGAGATGCGCACCCAGGCCACGCTGAGCCTGGTGAACCTGGCGAGCAACATCGCCGACCCGGTCAAGCGCCTGCAGGCGATCCGCGATTCCTCGGGCGCCACCAAGGCGGTGGCGCGGCAGGCCAAATCGGTGATTCCCACCGACATCCCGCTGCTCGGCGTGCCCTGGCTGCTCGGTGCCCTGGCAAACCTCTACGGCCGCAGCAGCGTGGTCGACACGCTGCCGATCCTGGCCAACGTACTGATCTCCAACGTGCCGGGGCCGCCCGTGCCGCTCTATGTCGATGGCCTGCGCATGACCGGCTACTGGCCGCTGTCCATCGTCGAGCATGGCGTCGGCGTGAACATCACGCTGCTGAGCTATTCCGGAAACCTCTGCTTCGGCTTCGTCGTGGCCAAGAACGCGGTGCCCGAGGCCGGCGAACTGGCGGAGGACTTCATGGCGGCGCATGTCGAACTCAAGAACGCCGTGTCCCCCAAGGGGACTTCCTTCGGGGCGGCGCCAGCGCCGACTTCTGCAGTGGCACGGACGCGCGGCAAGCGCGCGGCAAAGGGAGTCTAAGTATGCCCAACCGCCGCCCCGTCGTCCGCCACGGCCACGTCGGCCGCCCGCGCGCGCTGCATTCGCTGCTCGAGCCGCGCGCGCTGCTGGAAATCGCGCTGCTGCCGGCCTTGCTGCCGCTGTTGGCCGAGGCCCCGCGCGGCGACGGCCATCCGGTGCTGCTGATGCCGGGCTTCATGGCCGACGAGAAATCGCTGATCGCGCTGAAGCTCTTCCTGCAGCGCAAGGGCTACGACGTGCACACCTGGGGCCTGGGCCGCAACCTGGGCTTTCGCAGCAAGCACGCCAGCGCGCTGCCGCAGAAGATCCGCTACCTGCACCATATCACCGGCCGCAAGGTCAGCCTCGTGGGCTGGAGCCTGGGCGGGGTGTTCTCGCTCTACGGCGCGCAGAACACGCTCGAATGCGTACGCTCGATTATCACGCTGGGCAGCCCGGTCAGCGTCGATGCCGCCGGCAGCCAGTCGCCGCCGGCGATCCGCGCGCTCTACCGCATCGTCTCGCATCGCCTCGGTCCCGCGGCGCACGTCATGCAGCCGCGCGCCAAGACCCTGCGCGAACACCGCCGGCTGGCGATTCCCACCAGTTGCCTGTACTCGCTGGGCGACGGCGTGGTGCCGCCGCAGGAGGCCACCATCGACGGCGACCCGGCGCTGCACGAAAACATCCGCGTGCCCGGCAGTCACCTCGGCCTCGGCTTCAACGGCATCGTGCTGGCCATCGTCGCCGACCGCCTGGCACAAGCCGAGGGTGCCTGGCAGCCCTTCGCACCCAGGGGCCTGCTGGCCCGCGTCTGGCGCGTCACCGCCGGCCGCGGCAAGCCCGACCTGCCTTCCGTCGCCTGACCATCGGAACGACAATGCGCCAACTCAGCGAAAACGACGCCGCCTACATCTACTCGGACAGCGCCCACGCCAATTCCAACGTCACGCTACTGCACATCTACGACCAGTCGACGGCCAAGGGCGGCATGGTGCGCTTCAAGCAGATCCTGAACCATGTCGAGAGCCGGCTTGGCCGCCTGCCGGTGTTCCGCCAGAAGCTGCTGCGCGTGCCCATGGACCTCGACTATCCCTACTGGGTCGAGGACGAGAGCTTCGACATCGAATACCACGTGCGCCACATCGCCCTGCCCAAGCCCGGCGACTGGCGCCAGTTCTGCATCCAGGCCGCGCGCATCCATGCCCGGCCGCTGGACCAGCAGCGCCCGCTGTGGGAGATGTACGTGATCGAGGGCCTCGACAGCTTCCTCGACCTGCCGGTGGGCAGCTTCGCCGTGCTGCTGAAGATCCACCACTCGGCCATCGATGTCTCGCGGCGCAACGAGATCACCGCGCTGCTGCACGACGTCTCGCCCGATTCGCCGCCGTCGGCGCCGCCCGAGCCCTGGTTTCCGGAAGATGCGCCGGGCAATTTCGGCCTGCTCTGGCGCGCCGGCTTCCACGCCATGACCCTGCCGCTGCGCCTGGCCCAGCCGCTGGCGAAAAGCTGGACCACGCTGAAGGCGGCGACCACCACCTTCCTCGGCGAGTTCCTCGGCCGGCCGCAGGAATTCCCCCTGACCCGTTTCAACAGCGAGGTTTCGCCGCATCGCGTGTTCGAGACGCGGCGCTTTCCGCTGGCCGAGTTCAAGGCCCTGCGCGGTCTTGCCCCCGGCGCCACGGTCAATGACGTGGTGCTGGCGGTGTGCGCCGGCGGCCTGCGCCGCTACCTCGACTTGCAGGGCGAGCTGCCGGATGAAAGCCTGGTGGCCGCCGTGCCCATCGCCCTGCGCGGCGAAGACGATGCGGTGTTCTCCTGGGTACGCATGGAGCTGGGCACCGACATCGCCGACCCGGTGGCGCGGCTGCTGGCACTCCGCGACCTGGCGGCGTCTTCGGAGGTAATGGCGGAAGCGGTCACTGCCCGCGAGCTGGCGGAGCTGGCGCAGCAGGCGCCCTCGGCGGCGATCGCCGCCACCAGCAAGATGCTGCGTTCGACCTCGGCCCTGCTTGGGCAATGGACGCCGCTGGCCAATTGCGCGATCGCCAACGTCCCCGGCCCGCGGGTGCCGCTCTACCTGCAGGGCGCGCGCCTGAGCTATCTCTCGGCGATCATGCCGGTGGCTGACGGCATGGGCCTGGTGTTCTCGGTGACCAGCTACAGCGACATGCTCATCGTTTCCTTCACCGCCTGCTACGAACAGTTGCCTGATCCGGAACTGCTGGCGCAATGCCTGCGCGACAGTTTCCAGGAATACCTGGCACTGGTGCAGTCGCCGGCACGGCGCAAGCCCAGCCTGGCGGTGGTGGCAGCGGGCAAGCGCAAGACAGCGAAGACTTCGACCAGGGCGCCGCGCCGCAAGCCGGCAGTGCGCGCCGTCAAATGAATCCGCATATCGAGCACGAATCGCTCGGCGATCCGTCGCATCCCGCCATCGTGCTGATCATGGGCTTGGGCATGCAGCTTGTCGCCTGGCCCGACAGCTTTTGCAATGCGCTGGTGGCGCGCGGTTTCCGCGTGGTCCGCTTCGACAACCGCGACGTCGGCCTTTCCGGGCGCACGCCGGGCCGCAAGCGGCCGAACCTGGTGCTGGCGATGGCCGCCGCCGCGCTGCACCTGCCGGTGCGCAGCCCCTACACGCTGGAGGACATGGCCGGCGACACGACAGGCCTGATGGACCGCCTCGGCATCGCCCGCGCCCATATCGTCGGCGCCTCGATGGGCGGCATGATCGCGCAAGTTCTGGCGGCGAAGTTCCCGCAGCGCGTGCTGAGCCTGACTTCGATCATGTCCACCTCGGGCAACCGCAAGCTCTCCAAACCGAGCAAGGCCGCCGGCAAGGCGCTGCTGGCGCGCCCCGCCGATCCGAACGATCCCGAGGTGGTGATCGAGCACCTGGTGCACACCTTCGGCGTCATCGGCAGCCCCGGCTTTCCGTCGACGCGCGAGGAGATGCGCCAACGCATCGGCCGCGCCGTGCGCCGCGCCTATGATCCGCCGGGCGTCGCGCGCCAGTTGGTCGCGGTGATCGCGGCCGGCGACCGACGCAAGCAACTCAAGGAGATCAAGGCGCCGACACTGGTGATCCACGGTGCCGCCGACCCGCTGGTGCCGCTCGCCGCCGGGCGCGACACGGCGGCGCACATCCCCGGCGCGCGCCTGGAGGTGATCGAGGGCATGGGCCACGATTTCCCCGAGGCGCTGATGCCGCGCCTGGCCGCGCTGATTGCCGACCATTGCGCGCATGTTGCGCCTTAGCGGCGTAGCGCCGGCGCCGACTTTCAGTCCTCGGCCGGCGCTGTCTTGCGGTAGAGTGCGGGCAAACGGCGGCCGCGATGGCACAGGCCGCCGCACGCATGGGAGGCATCATGAAGGACATCACCTGGAGCAAGATCCTCGCCGTCGGCGTCGAGGAACTCGACGATGACCACCGCACGCTGGTGGGCATCTTCAATGAACTCAATCGCGCCGTGCGGGAGGGCGAGTCCGCCGACTATCGCGCGGCAACCCTGACCGAATTGATCAATTGCACGGTCTGGCACTTCAGCCACGAAGACCGGCTGATGCTCAAGCACCACTATCCGGAAATCGCCCGGCACCGGGAAGCGCATCGCGAGCTGATCGAGGCGGCGCAGGAGTTGCAGGCGAAGCTGGCGCAAGCCGACACGGCCGTGGCCAATACCGAGATCGAATTCATCGAGCGCTGGCTGACCGAGCACATCCTCACCGCCGACCAGCGCCTGGGTTCCTTCCTGGCCCAGGCGATGTAGCCCGTGCGCCGGCGCGGCCGCCCCTTGCCCGAACGCCGTGCCTGGCACGGCACCGCGCCGTGACCCGCGTCGGCCTCTACTTCGGCGTCGTCCAGTTCCTCTTCGTCAGTTGCTGGACGGTGTATGTGATCTACCTGCCAGGTCTGCTGGCGCAGGCGGGCATCGAGAAGAAGTGGGTGATCTGGGTGCTGATGGCCGACCAGTTGATTTTCACGGTCATGGATTTCGCCATCGGCATCGCCGCCGACCGCGTGCTGTCCGGATTGCGCCGCATCGGGCCCTGGCTGCTCGGCGCCACGGTGGTCTCCGGGCTGGCCTTCCTGCTGCTGCCGCACCTGGCCCCGGCCGGCGCGCCGGCCCTGCTGGCGGGGGCCGTCGTGGTGTGGGCGATGACCTCGTCGGCCTTGCGCGCGCCGCCGATGATGCTGCTCGGCAAATACGTGCCGCCGGCCGGCGTGCCCTGGGTGTCGACGCTGAGCCTGGTCGGCCTCGGCCTGGCCGGCGCCGCCGCGCCCTACCTGACGCTGGGCCTGCGCGGCGTCGATCCGCGCCTGCCCTTCGCCCTGGCCTCGCTGGCCTTGATCGCCGCCGTCGGCGGCATGCTCTGGGCCGAGAAGCATCTCGCCGCCGCGGCGCCGGCCGAGCCGCCGCCGCCGGCGCGCCCGCTCGATGCCCGCGTGGTCACCTTCTTCGCCGCCGTCGCGCTGCTCGGCCTGGGATTCCAGATGCATTTCGCGCTGAACTCGGCGCCGCTCTACCTGCGCTTCGCCAAACCGCCGGCGCTTGACCACCTGATGCCGGTGTTCTGGATCGGCTTCAACCTGCTGATCTTCCCCGCCTGCCGCGCCAACCTGCGCTTCGGCGGTGTCGCGGTGATGACGGCCGGCGCCGTGCTCGGCGCGCTGGCGGCGGGCGCGGCAGCGTCGGCGCCGTCGCTGGAAATCCTCGTCGCGCTGCAGTTCCTCGCCGGCGGTGCCTGGGCCGCGGTGCTGATGAGCGCGATGACCGCGGCTATCGCCATTGGTCACACCGGCCGCGAAGGCGCCGCCACCGGGGGGCTGTTTGCGCTGCTGGCGCTGGCCACGCTGGCGCGCATGGCCATTGTCGCCGCCCAGCTCAACAAGGACCCCGGCTTCGCCGCGCTGCTGCCCTGGTTGCCGGTGCTGGCCTGGGCCGGTGCGGCGGTGTTGCTGGCGTGGCTGGTGGTGCGGCCGCGTAAAGGGCTGGCGTCGCCGTAGGACTGGCGCCGACTTCAATAGCTTTGTGTTCGGGTGGGTTTGTGTGCAAACGCTCCGTCCGAACTCCGCTGACGAGCCTGGGGGTCAGGCGACGGTTCGCTTGCCGCGCCTTTCCAGCCATCCGAGAAGCGTCTCGTAGAGCATATCCGGAGCGACCGGCTTGGACAGATGGACATTCATCCCGGCATCGAGGCAGGACTGGCGATCTTCCTCGAAGGCGTTCGCCGTCATGCCGAGGATGGGGGTGTCGCGATTCAGGGAATCGGCGCGAATCGCCCGGGCGGAATCGACGCCGTTGAGCACCGGCATCTGCATGTCCATCAGGATCAGCGCGTAAGGGCGCTGGCGGGCCATTTCCAGCGCCTGTTGTCCGTCCTCGGCGGCATCGACGACAAAGCCTATCGCTTCGAGCAAGGCGCGAGAAATCTCCTGGGTCATCGGTTCGTCATCGGCCAGCAGCACGCGCGTGCCGGCATATTCGGTTTGCAGGCGCTGTTCGGCGCCGAGGGCCGCGAGAGTCGGCGCTGGCGGCACGGCGGCGGTCTCCGTTTTTCGCAGCGGCACGACGAACCAGAAGCGGCTGCCGGCGCCGGGCGTGCTGGCCACGTCGATCTCGCCGCCCATGAGGCCGACCAGGCGCTTGCAGATCGCCAGGCCGAGGCCGGTGCCGCCGTATTTGCGGGTCATGCTGTTGTCGGCCTGCTCGAAGGATCGGAACAGGCGTGCCCGCGCATCGGCTGCGATGCCGATGCCGGTGTCGGTGACCTCGAAGCGCACCTGCAGCGCATCGGCTGTTTCTCCGACCGTCCGCAGCCGCAGGATCACCTCGCCCTGCTCGGTGAATTTGATGGCGTTGCCAACCAGGTTGAGCAGAATCTGGCCCAGGCGCAGGGCATCGCCCCGGAGCGGGATGCGGGCGAGATCGGGCGGCAGATCGGCGGTGAAGCGCAGGCCTCTTTCGCTCGCCTTGTGGTCCAGCGTCGCGTGCAGGTTCGCCACCGCGTCCACCAGTTGCAGGGGCTGGTCTTCGAGCACGATGCGTTCCGCCTCGATCTTCGAGATGTCGAGGATGTCGTTGAGCACCTTGAGCAGGCGCTCGGCCGAGAGTTTGGCCTTGCCGAGCTTGTCGAGCCCGTCGGCATCGCTCATGCGCCGCCTGGCCAGATCGATCATGCCCATCACGCCGTTCATCGGCGTGCGCAATTCGTGGCTCATGTTCGCCAGAAAAACGCTCTTGGCGCGGTTGGCGGTTTCGGCGGCGTCCTTCGCCGCGGCGAGTTCGGCGGTGCGGGTGGCGACGAGTTCTTCCAGGTGCCGGCGGTGACGCTCGAGTTCGGCGCCGGCACGCTTGCGTTCGGTGATGTCGCGCGCTACGGCCAGCACGGTGCGCACCCGGCCGTCGACGTCGTAATCCGGCGTCAAACGCCAGTTGAACACGCGATGTCCGGACGGACTGTCCAGTTCGAATTCGGTTTCGTGGGGCCGCCCGGTGAGGAAGGGTTGCCGGACGGCATGTTCCCAGAAGGCGCACATCGGCTCGGGAAAGCCCAGTTCGCGATGTGTCTTGCCGAGGAATTCGGCGGCGGCCAGGCCGGTGACTGCCTTGACGTTTTCGGACGCGAAGAGATGGCGGTCCTGCGCATCGAAACGCATGACGATGTCGGGAAGGGCGGCAATCAGGGTACGCTGTGCTTCCTCGCTTGCCTTCAGGTCCTGCTCGGCGCGCTTGCGCGCTTCGATGTTGACCGAATAACCCGCCGCCAGCAGCGGCCGCCCCTGGGTGTCGCGTTGCGCCGCCTGGCCCACGGTTTGCAGCCAGCGGTAGCCGCCGGCCTTGTCTTCGAGGCGGTATTCGCAATCGAAACCGCAGGTATCGCCCGGTTGCAGCGCCTGCCGCATCGCTCCGGTGAAGCGCTCGCGGTCGTCGGGGTGCACGCGCGCCAGCCAGCCTTCCAGGGTATCCGGGGCATCGGCGCCATCCAGTCCCAGGCGGGTCATGTCGCTGCCGTCGTAACCCAGCTTGCCGGTGACAAGGTCCATTTCCCAGATCAGGATTCTGGCCACGTCCATGGCAAGGGCAAGACGGCGTTCTTCCCGCTTCTGTTCGGTGATGTCCTCAGACATCCCGAGCACGCCCATGACCTGGCCCTGCCGGTCATGCAGCGGCACCTTGGAAGTGCGCAGCCAGATAGTGCGGCCGTCCGAGGTGGTCTGCGGTTGTTCGTATCCCAGCAGCGCCTGGTCATTGGCCATCACCCGCCGGTCATCGGCCTGGTAGCGGTCGGCCTGGGCGGCCCAGGCCATCTGGTGGTCATCCTTGCCGATCAGGTCGGCCGCGCCCTCCTTGCCGGCATCCCGGGCAAAGGCCGGGTTGCAGCCGAGGTAGCGGGATTCGCGGTCTTTCCAGAACACCCGCAGCGGCGCGGTGTCGATGATGGTTTGCAGCAGCTTGCGCGATTCGTCCAGTTCGGCCGTGCGCGCCCGCAGCAGGGCGTGCGCCTTGCCGCCGCGCAGGCTGTTGGTCAGGTTGTTCACCACGGCACGCAACTGTCCGAGAAAGCGGGGGGCAAATTGCGCCGGGTCCGCCGATTCCACCAACAGCAGTCCGTCCATGCCAAGCGGGTAGATGGCGCAAACAGCGGAGGTATCGGTGGCGCCGCTGACGAGTTCCGCGTATTCCGGAACTCCCGCCGCGAACACCCGGACCTGCCCGTCCAGCATCAGCCGGCGCAGCAAGGGCGTCAGCGGCCGCCGGGCCTGGCGATACTGCCCCCTGGGGATCGCGTCCAGCAGGTCGAAGGCGGTTTCGTCCAGCACCTCCGGCGTGCCCGCGTCGTCGCGCCACCAGATCGAGGCGGTCGACAGGTTGCGCCGGGACAGCAGGGTCTTGAGGAAGCGTCGCCCGGTCTGCACCGGGTCCAGCGACAGTCCGAGGTTCAGGGACAGTTCGTACAGCAGCAGCAGTTCTTCGGTGATTTGACTCATCAGGCGCGATGCAGCAGTCCGGCGACGAAGGTCTTGTTGAAGAACTCCAGCTTTTGCCTGCCGTTGGCGGCGATTTCGCCCAGCGCCTGGACGCCCTCCAGCTCGACGTCGGCGATGGCGCCCAGGGCGCGGCGCGCGGTCTCCAGTTCGTGCTTCAAATCATCCCCCAGCATCAGCACGCGCGAGTAGCAGTCGGAGACGAAGCAGCACTCGACGTCGGCGGCGCCAGCGCAATCCTCGACGGCCTCGCGGGCCGCGGCGATCAGCGATTCCCGGTCGCCACGCGCCAGGTACATCACGGAGTTCTCGGCGACGTCGGAAAGCACCACCACCTCGTCGGCCTCGGTGATGTACATCGGGTCGCGCATGACGTCCTCGCTGCCCTCCCTGGCGATGCACAGGGGATGGACCGAACTCAGGTCGGGAAACACCGGCTTGTCGCGCAGCGCCGGATTCTGCAGGCCCACCTGGTTGCGAAAGAAGCTGCCGGCCGGCTCCCAGTTCAATTCCTGGATGACATTGCCCTTCGATCGCGAGACGACGAAGGGGCCGGCCACGCGCGTCCAGCCGTGCCGCACTCCCAGGGTCAGCCGCCGCGGCATGGCGACCAGCAGGGCGGCGTGGTGGTGCAGCCCTTCGCGGGTGAATATCGTCGGCGTCGCGCGCAGGTCGTGATAGCCGGTGCCGGCGCCGATGTGATACATGCGACTGCCGTACAGGTCATAGACCTGGTCCATCAGCCCCTCGATATTCGGCGCCAGGCAGTCCACCAGCAGCACGGAGCTGGCGAAGCGGGTGTCGTTGGATTCGGGCGGGGCGGACTTCCATTCCAGGTTGTCAGTGCCCAGGTGCGCCAGCGCGACCTGGCTGCCAGCCGGCAAGGGCAGGGCGACAATGCCGCTGTCGCAGCCCGCACCGGCCTGGATCAAGCCGGGAAAGATGCCGCCGCAGACGTCGAGGCCGTGCCGGTCGCAAGCCGCCAGCAGCGCGGGCAGGTCCTCGCCGTGACGATCGGCGACGCACAACAGCCAGCGCCTCTCCGCGCCGGACGCGGCCGCCAGTTCGCTTGCGGTCTGTTCAATGTTCGAATGGTTCAGGTACATGGAATTGGAGGCTGCGGAATGAGTCGATAGTTTGCTGCCAAGAGGGCATTGACCTCCGGCGCTGGACTGGTGCGGAAGACCACTTTCAATCGTCGCGCTAACCCCAAGCTCGCGTTAGCAGTTCATCAAGTGTATCCATGATGCGATTACCCTCCGAACTCAGTGACGTCACGTATTCGCCGAGCAGCTCGATTGGAACCGAGACAATCTCGAGCGGATGCAGGACCACCTGCACATTTTCAATATTGAACGACGGGTTGAATCGGGGATTGCCTGGCTTTCCGAGAGCCGCCTTGCGAACCAAGGGAACGACTACCCGCCGCCGGTAATTATCGTACAAGGACGACTGGACAAGCACCACATAGGGAATATCGTCGCGGTGTTTTCCCATGTTCCGATGCACATCGAATTGAGCCATGGCGCAGGCTCAAAGAGAAGAATGTTCGTCGGCGAACGATCCATGTTTGGCGTTGAACGCGTTCCACATCGACAGCGTCGCCTCCAGGGTCCTGGCCTTGGCCATGCGCTGTTGACGCTCGTGTTCGACATAGTCGGCCAGCAGCGATTCAACCACCCCGGAAAGATTGTTGGTAAGGCCGCGTACCTGGGCAACCAGGTCCTCGTTCAAGCTTAGATTTACCGGACGCTTCCTTGCATCGCTATTGAATGTATTTGCCTTCATCGCATACCTCCAATGCGCATTGTATGCGCATTTTGAATGCAGGCCTGGTGGAATTCCATGGTTGCGGTTCGTGGCCGGTGACAGCCCTGCGGCCAATCTTTCAAGCCGCCTCGCGCGACTCCGTAATCACCCCCTCACGGAGCAGGATGGCGCTGACGTCCGGTCCGCGCCGGGCTTCGCGCACGGTTTTGAACAGGCGTTCCGCCTGGGGATAACGGCGCTGCATCAACCCCAGCCACTGCTTGAGCCGGCCCGGCGATTGCGCGGGCAACACCTTGCGTTCGACGCGGGCCCAGAAATCGGCGAGCATGGTTTCGATTTCACGCCAGTCGTCCGCGTTCGGCTCGGCGTCGGCTTTGCCGCGAATGCGCCTTGCCAGCAGCGGGTCGGCGACGGCGCCGCGGCCGAGCATGACGTCGTCGCAGCCGCTGGCGGCGCGGATCGCGTGCCAGTCGGCGACGGTCCACACTTCGCCATTGGCGATCAGCGGCAGCTTGATCACCTCGCGGATGCGCGCCACCCACTCCCAGCGTTTGACCGGCTGGTAGCCGTCGGCTTTGGTGCGGGCATGGACCACGAGTTCATTCACGCCGCCGGATTCGAGGGCCAGCGCGCAGTCGAGGGCTTTGCTGGTGTCGGTTATGCCCAGCCGCATCTTGGCGGTGACGGGCATTTCACCCGGCACGGCGGCGCGCACGGCGGCGGCGATGCGGTACAGCAGTTCGGGTTCGTCGAGCAGGGCGGCACCACCGCGATGACGTACCACCAGCGGCGTCGGGCAGCCGAAGTTGAGGTCGATGCCATAGGGATTGAGGCGGGCGAGGTGGGCCGCGTTGGCCGCCAGCATCTCGGGGTCGTTGCCCAGCAACTGGATGCGCACGGGGGTGCCGGCTTCGGTGCGCGCGCCATTGGCGAGTTCGGGCGAGAGCCGCGTGTAGCAGCGGTGCGGCAGCACGGCATCGGTGACGCGGACGAACTCGGTGACGCACCAGTCGTAGCCGCCGGCGCCGGTCAGCACGCCGCGCAGCACGTCGTCGGCCAGGCCTTCCATGGGGGCGAGGACGATGCGGCTCACGGGCATTGCGCAATGAACGACACGAACGCCGTGCCGCGGGCGCCGACTCTCGGCTTCGGTGCGCCCTGGGGCATGCGCGTTTCAGGCGTGGTGGATCGCGTCATCGCGCTTGTGCCGCCGCCGATCCAGCCACCAGGCCAGCAGCGGCAGGAGCATGAAGGACCCGGGGAGCATGATGGCCGCCAGATAGGGCGACAGATGGGCGGCGGCCCTGAGCTGAACGGCCAGCTCCTTGCGGTCATCCGGCGTCCAGCGCATGCCGTTGCGGGGCTTCATGAGCAGGGGCATGAAGCCCTTTATCCTGACCATCTCGGCAAGCACCTGGTCGCGTTCGCGCTTTTGCGCGGCAAGCAAGGCCTTGACCATGTCGTCAGTGCGCGACCGGCAGGATACTGAGGGTCCGGCCCTTTTTCATTTTGCCCATGACGTGCATCTCGCAGGCCTTGCAGTCGAAGCGCAGCGTCAGCCGTTCCTTGCCATTGACCAGCACCATGGGTTCGGCATTCACGCCCTTGACCCAGCCCTTGGCTTCCTTGGGGCAGAGGCTGTGGCTGTAGCGCAGGCAGTGCCTGGTGATCATCAACGAAACCTCGCCCGGCGTCGTGTCGGCCTCGTAGGCGTCGGCGATCAGCTCGACACCGTGCTTGCGGTAGAAGTCGCGGGCGCGGCTGTTGAGCACGTTGGCGAGGTAGCTCAGTTCGCGTTCGGGGTAGGGCGCTGGCGGCTCAATCGCTTGCGCGCGCGGCAGGCGGGACCGCGCGGCCGCGCGCGCGGCGATGAGTTGCTCGACGGCGTCGCGGCGCAGGGCATTGATGGTCGAGGCGGGCAGGAACCAGGCCTCGCCGAGTACCACCTTGACTTCGGTGGCACGGAAATCGGTGCCGCCCAGCTTGCCGAGATTCTCGGCGAGGCCGGCAAAGGCGCGCGGCGGGTTCTTCGCCGCCTCCTTCTCATGGCTGATGAGGGCGCTGGCGGCAATGCCGTCCTCGTCCTGCAGCGTCAGGGCAAAGCCGTCCGCGGTCTCGCCGAGTTCGACCGTGAGATCGATGCGGCGCGTGGCGGAATCCTTCTCCAGCAGGCGCTCGAAGGCCTGGTCGCGGTTGCGGAGGATCTCGGTGCCCGGCTTGAAGCCTTCCGGGTCCTCGGGCATCTCGTTGGGAAAAAGGCGCTGGCTCCCGGCCATGCGTTTGGCGACGTTGATGCGCAGGCCGGCGAGTTTTTTGCCGCGCGAGAGGTAGGAAATGCCATCGCCATTGGCGAATTCCTCGGCGCTGTCGACCTCGAACCAGTCGGAGCCGATGCGGGTGACGGTGCCGCTGACCTCGCCGGCGAAGGCGGGCGTGTCGAAGGCGCCGATGTCGGGCTGGCGGCCATTGACGAAGTAATCGGTGGCGCCGCGGTTGAAGGTCTTTTCCGGGCGCGGCGTGAAGGTAAAGCTGCAGCGCCCCGACGCGGCGCGCGTGTACTCCGGGGCATCCTCGATGATGCGGTCGATGAGCTGGCGATAGTGCGCGGTGGCGTTCTTGACGTAGGCCAGGTCCTTCAGCCGGCCTTCGATCTTGAACGAGCGGATGCCGGCGTCGGCGAGCGCCCGCAGGTTGGCGCTCTGGTCGTTGTCCTTCATCGACAGCAAGTGCTTGTCGAAGGCGACGATGCGACCTTGCGCGTCTTCCAGGTTGTAGGGCAGGCGGCAGGCCTGCGAGCACTCGCCGCGATTCGCGCTGCGCCCGGTGTGGGCGTGGCTGATGTAGCACTGGCCGGAGAAGGCGACGCAAAGCGCGCCGTGGATGAAGAATTCGAGGACGGGCGCTTCCTTCGCCGCATCACCAGCGCCGTCCGCCGGGATGCCGCTCGGCATAACTCGCTGCCGTATCGCGCCGATCTCCGGCAGCGAGAGTTCGCGCGCCAGCACCATCTGCGAAAAGCCGGCATCGGCGAGAAACGTCGCCTTTTCCGGCGTGCGGATGTCGCACTGCGTCGAGGCATGCAACTGGATCGGCGGCAGGTCCAGTTCGAGCAGGCCCATGTCCTGCACGATCAAGGCATCGGCGCCGGCCTCATACACCTGCCAGGCGAGCTTGCGCGCATCGTCGAGCTCGTCGTCGCGGAAGATGGTGTTGAGGGTGATGAAGACACGGGCGTGGAAGCGGTGCGCGAAGGCGGCGAGGCGCTCGATGTCGGCCACCGCATTGCCGGCGTCGTGGCGCGCGCCGAAGGCCGGCCCGCCGATATACACGGCGTCGGCGCCATGCTTGATCGCCTCGATGGCGATCTCGGCATTGCGGGCGGGGGCGAGCAGTTCAAGGGCAGCGGACATGGGCCGGGGATTGTACCGGCTGCCGCAGGCGGCGCGCGGCATCATCACGGCGGCGCCGAACCGGCTGACGCGGAGATCGCGTTGAGCGGGGCGTTACACTGGCGAGGCTGATTCACCGGGTGCCTCCATGCTTCGAGTTCGCAGTCATTTGCTTGCCGTCCTTCCGGCACTCGTGCTTGCCGCCTGTGCCGGCAGGGCCGTTGAGTCGCCGACGATCGAGCGGCTGGGTGCCGAACAACTCGAAGCGCGCTTGTCGCAACCTGTCGCGGCGCTGCCGTTGGAGCAGGTGGTGGCCCTGGCGAAGCAGGGCCTGCCCGCCACCGAGATCATCGCCCGCATCACGTCCTCGGCCTCGCGCTACCGGCTCTCCGCGGGACAGATACTCGACCTGGCCCGGCAGGGCGTGCCGCTGGCGGTGCTGGATCACCTGGTCAGCGCCGAACGCCAGCGAATCTTCGAGGACATGGCAGACGAACTCAAGCAGCGCGATCAGGCCTGCCGCGAACGCATCGAGCTTGAAGTAGGCGCCTGCCGCGCTCAATCCGTGGCGCCGCCGCTGGTGCCGCATCCCATGCCCAACTGCTTTCCCCTCGGCCCCGGATCGCCTTACTGGCGCTGCATGTAGGCTTCGTGGGGGCACCGATCCTGTTCGGTGACCCGTGCCGCGTGCCCCGTGCCGGCCCTAACGGCGGACCCGGGTGGCCTCCAGGGCGTTGGCGCGCGCAATCCGCGCCGCCAGGCCGTCGGTGCTGGTATCGAGGCGTAGCGTGGGTGGTGCGACCTTGTCGGCGCTGGCGCCGTCTGTAAGTCGACCGAAGCCGTCGGACGACGCCAGCCAGGCACCGCCGCCGAGTCCGATAACCGCCGCAATCAGGGCCGGCAGCAGTTGGCCCGCGGAGAATCCGCCCGCGAACCGCGACCGCGTCGACGGGGGCGTTGACCCTGCAGCCGCCGCTATCACGACCGCGCTCGCCATTCCTGCGCTTGCCGTTGTTCGCGCTTCGGCGAGTCGCGCCTCGGCGGCGACGCGTTGTCCCCGTGCCTCGGCGGCATCGCGTTCGGCTTCGCGACGGGCAGTCGCCGCCTGGGCGGCCGCCGTTTCGAGTTCGACGCGGCGGCGCAGTTCGCGGGCGGTTTCCTGCTCGGCGGCCTGGGTGGCCAGCGCGGCGGCTTCGGCAATCTGATCGGCGCGCGCGGCTTCGGCCGCCAGTTCGGCGGCGTGCCGTTCGGCGGCCAAGCGCGCCTCGGCCAGGCGCGCGAGTTCCTCCTCGCGCCTGGCCCGTTCGCGCGCTGCCTTGGCCAGTTCGGCGGCGGCGAATTCGCGCCGCTGGGCATTGATCCTGGCCTGCTCCTCGTGTTCGACACGGGTGCGCAGGGCGACCTCCGCCATGCGTTCGGCATGGGCCTGCCGTGCGATGGCCTGCTCGGCTGCGGCATCGGCGTCGGCCCGGTCGCGCGCCTGCGTGGTGGCAAGCTCCTCGGCCTGCCGGCGACGCTCCAGGGCGTCGATGCGCTCGGCCGCCTCCGCCTGGCGGTGGCGGGCCGCGGCGCCGGCCCGGTCATCGGCGCCGGCACTGGTCAAGGCATGGGCTTCGGCCATGCGGTCGGCCATGACCTGGTCGCCATGTCCGGCGGCATCCGGTTCGGCGACGTTGTGCCGTCCCCGAGAGTTCGCCAAAATCCGCATCAAATTGCTCACCGGCTGTCGCTCCTCCCCAATCCGGCAAGCCTACCCCGGCACCGTGTTGTGCCGAGGCTGGAATAGCGTCGTGGAAGCCGCCCAAACCTCGCTTACGGGGGCGCTTCTCCCGGCGGGCTTGGAGCCCGCCGAGGGCGGATCTATCGCACCGGTTCCAGCTTGACCCCGAGTTCATAGGCCTGCGACGCCGAACCCCAGTGCGCCGCAAGGTAGGCATAGGCCAGTTCCAGCCTGCCGAGGTATTTCTCGATTCCCTTGTGCTTTACGCGGAACATCATGATGGGTCGCTCCCGTCGGGTCCTTGAGCTATTTACGGCCAATTGCGGGAAAACCTGAGCGCGGGGCGAATCGGCCTTGCCGCGCCGGGGCGGCATCTATTTGCCCAGTGGCGCGCGAAGTCTGGGGAACTCGGCCGGCGCGACGTACTGCAGGACTTCCCTGCCCTTGCGGTCGAGCACCAGGTCCAGCCCCTTGTTGGGGTAGAGGAAGTGCTCCAGGGTTTCGCCCTGGCGGATGCGCTCGGCGGGCGCGCCGAAGCGCTGCAGGATGATGCTTTCGTCAAGTCGGGCGGCCGGGATGAAGACGATGCCGGCCAGGGGCAGGCTCTCCGCGCGCTGGCGGTCGGCTTCGTTGAGGACGAACTTGCGGATGCCGGTTTCGAGGTGGTCGGTCTTTGCCGCCTTGTCGCGCATGGCGCCGAGTTCCGCCGGCGTGGCGGCGACGGTCAGCACCAGCTTGCCGCTCAGCGGGCCGATCGAGACGGATTCGAAATAGGCTTCGAGCGCCAGCGGCTGCTCGGGCGGCGCCAGCAGCGCCAGCTTGAGCAGCTCGGGAAAGGCACGCTGCGCATCGCTCAGGGTGCTCGGTTTTGCGCCGCCGAGCGTGAGGCCGAACACGCGCGAAGCACCGGGTGTCGGCAGATCGATCTGCCAGGGCATGCCGTGGGTGATCGGCGGCGCGGTGTCCTGCGTCGGCGGGAACAGCAGCGGCGCCGCCAGCACCGCAAGCAGCGCCGCGACCATGAGCGCGGTGATTTTGAGGCGGCTCACGAAACGCTCAGCGCGCGATGGATTTCGATGCCGAGGTCGTTAGAGGGCTCGTCGATCAGCGGCAGGTTGCCGCCGTTCATTCGGGTTTTGTGTAGATGCAGCCCTACCTTGCACTTGGCCTGGCGCGCCTTGGGGTTGCTGCGCGCCCGCTCCTGTTTCCGATTCATCGTCTTCATGGCGTGGGGGACATGTTCAGGGTGCAATCTTGGGCCTCTGCAATCAATTTGTGCGCAATCGGCGCAGCAAGCGGCCAATGGCTCGCGCGGCGAAAATATGGTCGGGGCGCAAGGTACCGTGCGCCGGCTTATTCAATGCATGGATCAAGCCCTCACAGGCTTGGGCGTCCCGCTGGTCGAAGAACGCATTCAAGTGAAGGCGATAATTCGGATTGTCCATGGTAGCGACAAGTGTATCCGTTTGACGTGCTAGGGCATCAGCATCGAAATCCGGTGCCTGCCAACGCAACATTTCGTCAAGGGCCTTGAGCTTTTCTTCCAGCAGGGGAGTTGGATTGATGCCCAGGCGGGAAGCGAGGGCTGGGGCACGGGCTAGTTGGGCAGTCGTTTGGATTTCGATGCGCTGAAGTGAAAGCCGAGCAGCAAGTTCCTGCGCTTGGGCGATATTGTCAATTTCCTTGTGCAGATCGTTTGCTTGGGCCTCCGCGCGGCGCGCTTCGTCGGTGGCATTCTTGGCGACGGTCAGGCTGATCGCCGTTACCAGCGCGATGAATATGCCGAGGGCGGCAAAGGTGAGCTCAAGCTTGCCGGATAGCGGATCCTTGTCTTGCGAGGGCGCCGATACGGTGGGAAGCGTTCCTTGGCATTGGGTCAGGATTGCGGGTTTACCCTTTTGCGTCGTTATCTTGGCGCAACTAAGGTCGAATTGAACCGCCTGGGACGGTGCTGGCTCGGTCTTCTTGACCGGCCAGTGGTCCATGGCGAGGTAGGCTGCAAGTCCCACAAGACCGGCGAGTGCCACCAGCAGCGGAAGATGGGGTAAGGGGCGGGCGGTTCTGCCAGTTTCGATCAGCCGATGCCGATCGCTCCAGAGCAGATAGGCCAATACGGTGAGGCCGACAACCCCGCCCGCAGCCAGAGCGCTCATGACTGACCTCCCGACCGGGTATTGCCATTTGCCCTATGGAGCGCGTCCCATTTCTCCAATACCTTTACCAGCGCATCCGGCAATTGGCTGGGTAGCAGGGTCGCCTTGTCCAGGATGAAATCTGCTACACAGTCGCGGTCACCGAACTCACCCGCAGCCGAGCCGAGGAAATGGGGTAGGGCCGAAAGGTAACAATAGGGAAGCTCCAATGTGGCCCGCTGATTCCAGAGGTGCAGGCCCAGGCAGCGCCCGTGATTGAATGAGGTGGGGCTCAAGTGAAGCTCGCTCGCATAGCCAAGGAGGGCCGGAGCCTTCGGTTCGGGCATATTGAGGTCCAATAGGGCCAGGCCATAACCATTCGGCGTGCGTTCGATCCTCGCCAAGGCTTCATCTAGGGTTGCCACATGCTCGACGACGACGCCTACGTCTGCCAGGCGAAGCTGGTAATCCCCAACGGTGTAGAACTGGTCGTCCATGAGGAGTATGGGTTTATCGCCAAGTCGTGCCTTGAGCGGGTGGGTCATGTCGGTTCTCCTGAGGGCGGTGCGGGGGTGTCGCCACGATTTGCCGCTTCGGGCGCGACGTAGGGCCAGATGAGCGTAACGCAGGCATGGGCTTGGCCGGTCTCCTGAGCGGGACGGTTTTTCAGTTCGAGGCTGCCGCCCAGACCTTCCAGTACCCGGCGGCAGGTTGCGAGGCCGATGTGTGCGCGCAGCGAATCCTGGGCCAGGTCTTCGCGGTCCGAAAGCCCTGTGAACTGCCCTTTGAGGATGTCCTCGCTAAATTGGCCCGGGTTGCACAGGCACAGGTGCCAATGACCGGTCTCGCTGCTCTGAGTCGCCTGAATGACGCCGGGTTCGCCATAGCGCAGCGCGTTTTCCAGAAGTACGCGCAGGACATGGGGAAGCGCGTTGTTCGGGTCATTGATCGCCCAGGGCAGCTTTCCACCCGCGCTGTCTACGCTTTTGCCAGTTGCTTCTGGAAGTTGGCCGAGTTCGGTCCAAAGTGTTTTCAGCAGATCAAGGGGATTGTCCCGCTCATATCGACGCGGTTCCGACCGCTTGTCAGGGTAGCCCAGCATGACCAGAATTTCATTCGACAGATCGGTCATCAACTCGGTTCGCGACAGGATGGCTTGGGCAGCGTCCTGTGGAATACGGGAAGTGGATGGGCGCAGTACCCAATCGGCTTGGCCGCGGATATGGCTCAAGCCGCTGCGCATTTCGTGGAAGATCATGCTGTCCCAGGCGTCCCGCGCCGTGAGGGCGCGGGCACGGCGCAGGAAGGGATGGGCCTCGCGGACCAGGGATTCGGCCACCGCTACCCGTTCCGCCGTAAAAAAATGGGGCTTCCTATGGCGAAGAACCAGGACGCCAAGCAGGGTATCGTCATATTTCATCGGCAGTGCAATGACGCTACCCAGTTGCCGTTTCTGCCACTTCGCGAGTTCTGGAAGGCGTTTTTCCTGTTCGGCAAAAGCGAGGTGGGCCAGTGCATCCCGCCAGTCATCGTCGGTGATGGCGTCCTCCGTGGGCATGCGCTGGAAATCCGGTACGTAAACCGGTGCCTTGCTAAGAGCACAGCCCACGGCAAGGAAACGGGGCCGACCATAGTTCAGCCGCAAACCGCCCATCAGGGAATCTGATTGACCGCGGGATTCCAGGTAATTGGCGGCGGGGGGCCGCAAGGCCAGCAGGGCAGAGTCGGCCTGGGTGAGTTCAATAGCCGCATCCAGGATCATTTGTTCGAGGTGGTTGAGGCAGGAGTTGCTTTGTTGGCCAGCGCGTTGATCCACCGCTGCGGCAAACTCGGCGCGCCATTTGGCCATGGCCTCGCGGCGATCAAGGCGCTCTCGTATGTCCTCCTGCTCCATCACCCTGCGCAGGTGGTGAATGCTCCCAAGCAGCTTGGGTCCAAGGTTCTTTACTAACTCGTCTGAAATGCCTTCGCCATCGTAGTCGTCCGCACCCGCACCTGTGCCCTTGCCCAGGCGGTCGAAGACCAACAATGCAGAAGCCAATTCCTGCCTCTTCCTGCAGATGGGCAAGGCCAGCCAGGGCGCTTGGCCAGTCTTGGCTTGCTGTTGCCAGAACTGTATATCCGGGTCCGGGTTCGCAGCTTCGTTTTCGTGTTCGCGGATGTAGTAATTCAGCCTGGCCTTTCCGTTAGGTTCGCGCTGGCGTTTGGCAAAGTCCGCATCGTATTGCCCTACCCGCCGAGTCATGGTTGGTCCCAGAGTCTGCTGCGCCGGCAACGCGATATCCAAGGGATAACTCGCCTGGCACAAGCGCAGCACTCCGTTGCTGCCGGGCACCCGAAGGATTTCGTAATAGCGCGCGCGGGTGAAGTTGCCACTGCCGATCATGAAGTTGAAGATGTCGCTGACCGCCTGATGCACGGTATCTCCCCGCGTCTCTGGCAGGGAGAGTCCAAATTGCAGATAGCCATCCCGCCAGGCGTGGGTGACAAAGCGCAGCTTGCCGAAATGGCCGGGTTGGTCTGGATGCTCGCTCCAGGTGTCGAGGGTGACGGACTTCCCTTGCTTCAGTTGCACGATTTCTTCGGCGCTGAAGCGGTTGGGATTTGCATCGAAGGTGAGGCGCCAATGGGTATTGTTGTGGATGGGTCTTGCGTCGGTACTGAACCAGCGACAGGGGATGGGGAAGCTGTTCAGTTCCGCCGCCAGATCGGGATGCGGCGAGACGTGGGCATTCGATGGTGTTCCGGCCAGCCAGACTGGAAGCACGGCCTCCGCAAGGCTCAGCGGTTTCTCAAACCATTGATTTTTGGCGCGCGAATTTTCCGTTGTCCAGGCCAGCCAGCGTTCCACCTCCTCCGCGTTGGCCTTGCCGGTCATCATCCAAAAGAAGGTGTCCGGCAATGTGTCCGCCAAGATTCGCATGCTGTTCTCGTCAAGGACGGAGACATCCAGAAGGAGGTGTTGGCATTCCTTCAATGGATTAATTTGCACCGCGAAATCCAGGGCGGCAGTGAGCTTAACGAACTGCCCTTCCATATCCGGATAGCCATCCTGGATGGCTTCCCATTCCATTTCCAGCGCCTTCAGAAAGAAATCCGAGTCATCCAGTACAGCGAATTTCATGCGGACTCCTTGGCGGCGTGATTCCCGATCCGATCCGGCAGGCGTATCCGGAATCCGCTGCCCATCCAGCGGAAACAGGCGTCGCGGATTACGTCCAGGTCGCCGCCGACCGCCCGCAGCAACTGGCGCGAGGTATAGAGCCCCAGGCCGTAGCCCCTGGTGCCCTTGCTGCTGACGCGCGGGGTAAACAGCCGGTCCAGTTGTTCGGCAGTCATGCCCTGGCCCTGGTCGCGAACTTCTATGTGAATGGGGCAGGCACTATCTTCGGGTTTCAAGCGCACAACGACTCTTACCTCGCCCCAGGTGCGCAGATGATGCAGGGCATTGTCGAGCAGGTTGATCAGGGGTTGTTCCACCACTTCCGGCGGCACTAGGGCGGTAATCGGCTCCTTGGGCAAATCGCATGTCAGCAACCATTCATGGCGCTGAAAGGCCGGGTCGAACAGGTAGAGAATCTCCGGGATGCGCTCGTTGATGGCTACTTCCTCCCGACGGGCCTTTTGCAGGTTATACAGGTTGGCCCGGGCCAGACGTGTGACACGTTCCTGGGTTTGCGTGACTTCCTTGAGGTATTGCTCGGTCAGCTGCAACTGACCCGCTTTCAGGCTGCGAACCGCCAAGGGCAAATAGCTTGTAAAACCTTGCAGGGTTTGGCGGATCTCGTGCATTACCGCGCCGCTGACTCGGCCCTGGGTGGCGAAGCTTTCCGCTTCCCGCAGGCGTTCCGCGAGCATTGTCATTTCGCCCAGGTCGAGGAGGCGGTCGCGCAGGCGCTCGAACGGGACTGTCCATGCTTGGGGCATGGCGGCGTCCCTGGGATAGGCGTTGCTTGCGAACAACAACAAGGCGTCCGGCGCGTCCGCTGCGTTCGTGTCAGTGTCGGCCGTATCCTCCATCAGTGGCAGGCCCCAGACGCTGGCGGCGCCAAGCGATTCCGCCAGCGCACGGAGTGGCCCGGCATGGGCTGCCGGTTGAAGCATTTTCTTGCGGTTGCCGATGACGTTAGCCACCAGGCTGGTGCCCAGTTGTGCCTGGAGCGATTCGGGCAAGCCGTCGTTCAGGCCGTGACTGACCAGGACGGCAAAAACGCCTTCCCGTTGCTGCCGCATCCAGCACGCGGCGATGGCACCTGTTTCGCGGCAGAAGCGAGCCAGGGCGGGGGAGGCGCGGCGCAGCGTGGCCTTGCTTTCCACGCCGAGGTTCCATGCGGCGGAGATGTCCTCACCAGTCGGGTTCATCGTCGACACGGCGCCATCGATGAGCCACAGGCGCAGATCGGCAAAGGAAACCGGCTTGCACAGCATGACCCAAGCCTGGCGTGCCGCTTCGCCGGCGGCTTCGCGATAGTCTCCCGACATCAGGGCTACCGGCAGCCGGCTGCGTTTGAGCACATCGAACAGGTCCCGGCGCTGGCCCCCCGTGCCCATCTGGTAATCGCTGAGGATGTGGGTAAAGCTAGACTTTTCCTTGAGCAACTGCTCGACATGATTGGGATGGGTCGCGATCTCCAGTTGTCCACCCATGCCTTTGATCAGATCGCCAAGTTGTCTGGCGTAGTTGCCGTCGTGCTCCATCAGCAGAATCCGCAGGCCGGCGAAGGGAGGCGCCTCGGTCGCCCCCAAGCTGGTGATCCAGGCTTCATGGTGCTGAACTTCCTTGGCTTTGTCGCGGTTCTGATGTTCGCGGTAGCGCTCGAAGAAGGCCTGCTTCGCCGTTTCGACAGCTTCGTTGACCGAGAGGTTGGCCCTCAGGCGCTCGAAATCAGTGCCTTCCGCCTTGATCTGGGCTTGTATGCGGTCGCCGATGTGCAGGCTGTGGCGGATGTCCGTCCGTGCGTCCGGGGTCTCGGCGCGATGCAAGAATGCCTCGACCCCGCTATCGTCCAGCCGCACTAGCGTAGCGTAATCGCCGACATATTGGGTGATCGTGCCGGCGACCGTATCGCCGCGTTGCAGCCGTCTGGGGAATTCCGGGTTCCAGGGGTTGTCGTCCGATTCACCCCAGGCCAATGAGGCGTGCCAGAGGTGGCTGTCCTCCTGGGTTGGTTTGGTCAGGAACAGACAATGCCTGCTTTCGAGGGGGTAATCCTCCATGCGCCGGCCCTCGGGCCAATCGTCTTTGCGCACGCGCGCCCGTTCGGGAATCTGCGGCGCGGGCAGGTCGTAGGTCTGGGCGTCGAGATGGAAATGCAGGACGTGCGGTTCGGACTTGCTGACCCGGCCCCAAACTCGGCGCTGGCGGTACGGCAAGGCAGACAGGCGGTCCAGCGGGTCGTTATGGGGCATGATCTTGGTGTTGCGCTGGGAATTTGCGCCGTGGCTCAGGCGGCGGCCTGCGGTTCTACCCGCACCTGCTCCCGTGCCCAATCCAAGGTGCCCCCGGCGATACGATCCGCGGTCTCAATGGTGATGGACGGCACGAGCAGTTCGTCGTAACGCAGTTCAACCGCGAAGGGGCCGAGGCTTTTATAGACATCCATGGCGAAGGGCGGGGTGATCCGAGCCCGTTCCAGCAGGGAGGTGATTTCGTTGAGGTCATGGGTGCGGCGGAAATGGACCTGATGCGCCATCAACACCGCTTTCAGCGCCTTCTCCACGCATTGCTGGGCATGAAAGCAGGTGGGCGCCAACGGTGCCTCCGGATGCGCGCGCAAGATGGCGAAGGCCTGATAGTCCGCCTCGGCGAGGCGCAGCATGCGCAGCGCTTCTTCAATGTAGGGCGTCATGCAGAACCAAGCCTTCGATCCGCGCCTCGAACAGTACCGTGCCGGGAACTTGGCTGCGTCGCTCGAACTCGGCCATTGGGTAGATCAGCAGGTCCACGCCGACGCCGAGGATGCCGATTGCCTTGCGCAGGCGTTGGTATTCGGCGGCCTTGTCCTGCAATTCCCGCTCGATGACCATGAGGTCAAGATCGGAATCCTCGTCGGCAATGCCCCGCCCGTAAGAACCGAACAGAATTACCCGGCTGGGACCGGAGGCGGCGGCGACCATGCGCTGGACGGCGGACTGTATGGCTTCGGCATCGAGCATGACGGGCACCCGGGAAATGACGTTGATATCTTAGCGCGAAATCGGCTTGTAGCGGATGCGCTTGGGCTTGGCGCCTTCCTCGCCCAGGCGCTTCTTCTTGTCGTCCTCGTATTCCTGGTAGTTGCCGGCGAAGAAAGTCCATTGCGAATCGCCTTCCGCTGCGAGGATATGGGTGCAGATACGGTCGAGGAACCAGCGGTCGTGACTGATGATCATGGCGCAGCCGGCGAATTCGAGGAGGGCGTCTTCGAGTGCGCGCAGCGTCTCGACGTCGAGGTCGTTCGAGGGCTCGTCGAGCAGCAGCACGTTGCCGCCGTTCATCAGCGTCTTGGCCAGGTGCAGGCGCCCGCGCTCGCCACCAGAGAGGTTGCCGACGTTCTTCTGCTGGTCGCCGCCCTTGAAGTTGAAGCGGCCGATGTAGGCACGGCTGCCGATTTCCTGCTTGCCGATGGTGATGATGTCGGCGCCGCCGGCGAGTTCGTCGAACACCGTCTTGCTGCCGTCGAGGCAGTCGCGGCTCTGGTCGACGTAGGAGATCTTCACCGTCGGGCCGACGTCGATGGAACCCGAGTCCGGCTTGTCCTGACCTGTCAGCATCTTGAACAGCGTGGATTTGCCGGCGCCGTTGGGGCCGATGATGCCCACTATCGCACCGGGCGGCACGCTGAACGAGAGCTTGTCGATCAGCAGGCGGTCGCCGAAGCCCTTGCTGACTTCATTGAACTCGAAGACCTTGTCGCCGAGGCGCTCGCCGACAGGGATGAAAAGTTCGTGGGTTTCGTTGCGCTTCTGGTAATCGACTTCCGACATTTCGTTGAATCGCTGCAAACGCGCCTTGCTCTTGGCCTGGCGCGCCTTGGGGTTGCTGCGCACCCACTCGAGTTCCTGCTTCATCGCCTTCATGTGCGCGTCGACCTGCTTGGATTCTGTCTCCAGGCGCGCTTCCTTCTGCTCCAGCCAGGATGAATAATTGCCCTTCCAGGGGATGCCGTGGCCGCGGTCGAGTTCGAGGATCCACTCGGCGGCGTTGTCGAGGAAGTAACGGTCGTGGGTCACGGCCACCACGGTGCCGGGGAAGCGCAGCAGGTATTGCTCCAGCCAATCCACGGACTCGGCGTCGAGGTGGTTGGTGGGTTCGTCCAGCAACAACATGTCGGGCCTGGACAGCAGCAGCTTGCACAGCGCCACGCGACGCTTCTCGCCGCCGGAGAGGTTCTTGATCGTGGCCTCCCAGGCCGGCAGGCGCAGGGCGTCGGCGGCGATTTCGAGCTGGGTTTCGCTGTCGGCGCCGGAGGTGGCGATGATGGCCTCCAGCCGCGCCTGTTCCTCGGCCAGCTTGTCGAAATCGGCGTCTTCTTCAGCGTAGGCGGCATACACGGCTTCGAGCTTGGCCTGGGCTTCCATGACCTCGCCCATGCCGGACTCGACTTCCTCGCGCACGGTCTTGGCCGGATCGAGCTGCGGCTCCTGCGGCAGGTAGCCGATGCGCAGGTTCGGCAGGTGCTGCACCTCGCCCTCGAACTCGGTGTCTGCCTTGGCCATGATGCGCAGCACGGTCGACTTGCCGGAACCGTTGAGGCCGAGCAGGCCGATCTTGGCGCCGGGGAAGAAGGACAGCGAGATGTCCTTGATGATCTGGCGCTTCGGAGGGACGATCTTGCTCACGCGGAGCATGGACATTACGTATTGGGCCATGTGTTCAGAATCCGGTAAAAAGAAAATCGAGTGCGGCGAGGATCTCGTCGCGTTGGGCGGAAAGGTTGGTGACAGGCTTCTTCAGCAGGCTGCGCGGCACTGTTGCGATGTCCTGCACGCGCACCAGGTATTGCTTGCCGGCTATCGTGACCAGTGGATTGAGGCGCACGACGGCGACGATGGATTTGTCGGCTTTCAGTCGCAGGGGCGCGACAACGTGGTTCTCGATTGCGTCGAGCAGGTCGCTTTGCAGCGCCACGACATAGGGAATTCGGCCTCGGGTCGTCGGGTCCGCATTGGCATAGACATCGAACTGGCTCATCGACAGAAATCGCGGTAGCGGTCGCTGAACAGCCCGTGTTCCGCGATCTCGCGGTTGTAGGCCTCGATCGCCGCCTTGTTCTGCTCCAGCCACTCGGCTTCGCGGCGCTTCTTCAGCTCGGCGGCAAGCGCGGTTTCCAGCGTCTGCGACAGGTTGATCTTGCGCGCGCGGGCCTCGTCGAGCAGGTCGGCGCGGACGGTCAGGTTGGCGGCTTTCTTGGGCGTGGTCATGGATTCCTCCTTTGTGGAGAACGCGCATAAGATACGCGCACCCGGTGGGCGGGTCAATTCGCTGCGGCAAGCCGGACGTCAGCGGCATGCTAAAACGCCATGAAAATGACAGGGAGACGCGGGATGGGCCTGCTGGGCATGCTCGGTAGCTGGCTGGCGCCACGCGCCGCGCCGGACGCGGCGCTGGACGCCGCCATGGCGCGCGCCATCGAGACCGTGGATCCGCTGCTGAAAGCCGTTTCCGGCCATGAGCGTCGTCTGGCACCGGCCGTGGCGGCCGCCCTCGGGCATTGCGAGCGCCTGGCGGCGGCGATCCCGGGGCCGGTGGCCATCGATCGCCGTGGCTTCAGCGCCGACTCCCTGGTGCACGCCCTGTTCGCCACGCCGGACGACATCGGCGAAATGCTCGGTCGCAGCCGCGAGCTGCGCGAGTTCCTCGCCGACCCCGGCACGGCCGATTGCGAAGAGTTCCATGCGCTGCTGGGCATGCGCCGGCGCGAGAAGGCCGTCAGCGGCATGGCCAGGGAGGGCGAGGTGATCCGCCGCGACGTGCCGCAGCGGCTGCTGTACTTCGCCGACCACACCCTGGGCGAAATCGCCGCCGACCAGGATGCCACCCGCGAGCGCCTGCGCCAGGCCGCCTTCGACAGCCTCGCGCGCGGCTTCGCCGCCTGCGTCGCCGAGCTGCGCCAGACTCGGCTCGATGCCAGCACCGCCTTGCAGATCGAGCGCGCGCGCAATGGCCGCGGCGAGCGCCGCCTGGAGCTGGAAGCCAGGCAGCGCGAGGCCATCGCCTCGCTGGCGCCCGAGCGCCTGCTCGACGCCTATGCGGATTGGCTGGCTGGTGCGGACCGGCGCGTCTATCTGAAGCAGAACGAGGTCCGCGTCGATCGCATGGGCGTGATCGCCGACGGCCCGGCGCCGGACGGGGAGCTTGCCACCCTGCGCCTGCCCGAGCTGGTCGGGCGCGATCGCCGGCAATGGAACCTGCTGGTGGTGAGGATACGGCGCGAGGACGCGCGAGAGGCCGTCAGCCGGCGCGACGAGGCGAACCGCTACATCCTGATCTGAAGGCGTTTTTGGACTCATGCTTTTGGTATTATGGTGCCGCTTGGGGCGCATGAGACCGGGCCAAGAACATACTTCGAGGGGGATCGCAACATGAAACAGACTTTGCCGAAGCCGACAGGCGCCTTTGTCGGCGCCTCCTGGACCGCGTTGCTGGTGGGCGCCCTGGCCTTCCTGGCGGGATTGTGGAATGGGACGATGCCCAGCTACGAGAAGGGTTACTACTTCACCGTGCTGATGTTCGGCCTGTATGCCGCGGTGTCCCTGCAAAAGGCCGTTCGTGACCGAATGGAGGGTATTCCCGTGACCGGCCTCTATTTCGGCCTGTCGTGGTTTGCGGTCGGCCTTTCCATCCTGCTGCTGACGGTGGGCGTGTGGAACTCGGACCTTTCCTCGAGCGAAAAAGGCTTCTACGCAATGTCCTACCTGCTCAGCCTGTTTGCCGCCGTGGCGGTGCAGAAGAACGTGCGCGACATGGCCTTGTTCCGCGACGAGTCCAAGCCGGCGGAGCAGGAAGGCGAGTCTTCTTCCTAAGCGGCTTCGAGGGTCATCACCAGCGCGCCCTCGGCGACGTGCTGGCCTTCCTCGACGAAGATTTCGACCACCCGCCCGGCATGCGGCGACTGGATGTCGAGGGCGACCTTGCCGGTTTCCAGGGTGATCACGTTGTCGTCGAAGTTCACCGTGTCGCCGGGCTTGACCAGGATTTCCCAGACCGTGATGTCGCCCTGGGCGCAGTTGCCGCAGGTCTCCCAGCATTCGGGATAGATAGGGATGCGGATTTCGTGCAGGCCGCTCATCCGGTGGTCGCGTCCGCAGCGGGATGGAAGCGGGCGACGAAGGCGCCTTCGCAGCCCGGCGGGAGGGTGATGCGCACATGGTGGCCGCCGCCCGGGGCGACGGCTGTTGGCGCACCTTCGGCGTTGCGCATGGCCTCGATGACGACTTCCAGGTTGCCCTGCGGGCGGACGATCTCGAGGCGGTCGCCGACGGCGAAGCGGTTCTTCACCGCGATCTCGGCCAGCCCCTCGGCGTCGTAGCCGGTGACATCGCCGACATACTGGCTGCGGCTGGATTCGGAGCTGCCGCGCAGGTAGTTCTGGTAGTCGCGGTCAGGCCGGCGCTCGTAGAAGCCGGCGGTGTAGCCTCGATTGGCGAGGCCGTCGAGCTGGCCGATCAGGCGCGCGTCGAAGGGGCGCCCGGCGACCGCGTCGGCTATCGCCTGGCGGTAGCTCTGGCAGGAGCGCGCGACATAGTAGGGCGACTTGGTGCGGCCCTCGATCTTCAGCGAATCGACGCCGATTTCCGCCAGCCTCGCCACGTATTCGATGGCGCGCAGGTCTTTCGAGTTGAGGATGTAGCTGCCGTGCTCGTCCTCTTCGATCGGCATGTACTCGCCGGGGCGCTCGCGTTCCTCGATCAGCCATGCGCCCGGGCGGCGCAGCTTGCCGGGCGCGGCAGGCGCAAGAGTCGGCGCTGGCGAGACGGCGACCGGGCGCGGCGCGGCGAGGTCGACATCGCCGCTGGCATCCTCGACGCCTTCATGGACCTTGTAGTCCCAGCGGCAGGAATTGGTGCAACTGCCCTGGTTGGGATCGCGGTGATTGAAGTAGCCCGAGAGCAGGCAGCGCCCCGAGTAGGCAATGCACAGCGCGCCGTGCACGAAGACTTCCAGCTCCGTGTCCGGGCATTCCTGGCGGATCTCGGCGACTTCGTCGAGCGAGAGTTCGCGCGACAGGATCACGCGGCTGACGCCGGTGCTGCGCCAGAACTTCACCGCCGCGTGGTTGACCGTGTTGGCCTGCACCGAGAGGTGGATGGGCATCTCGGGCCAGCGTTCGCGGATCATCAGCATCAGGCCGGGATCGGCCATGATCAGCGCATCGGGCTTGAGCGCCATCACCGGCGCCATGTCCTCGAGATAGGTCTTGAGCTTGGCGTTGTGCGGCAGGATGTTGCTGACCAGGTAGAACCTGCCGCCGCGCGACTGCGTGGCTTCGATCCCGGCGGCGAGGTTGTCGAGGGTGCCGAAGTCGTTGTTGCGCACGCGCAGGCTGTAACGCGGCTGGCCGGCGTAGATCGCGTTGGCACCGAAATCCAGTGCCGTGCGCGCCATCTGCAGCGAGCCGGCCGGGGCCAGCAGCTCGGGTGCTTTCACCGGGCGGGCACGCGCAGGTCGGCGGTGACGCGACCGATCTGCGCCAGTTCGTCTTCGTGCGGCGGGTCGCGGAAGTCCTCGGCCAGGGCGGCGGACTCCCATTCGCGCATGGCGGGGTGGGCCAGCAGGGTGGCGAGGTAAGTAGCGGCAGCGCCCTGCGGGGCGATGCCATAGGTGCGGAAGCGATAGGCGACCGGCGCGTAGAAGGCGTCGACCGCGCTGAAGGCGGCGCCGGCGAGGAAGGGGCCACCGAAGCGCGCCAGGCCTTCGTTCCACAGGTGCTCGATGCGCGCAATGTCGGTTACTAGCGCCGGCGAGCGCTGCGCCACGGCGACGCGCACGCCGACGTTCATGCCATGCTGGCCGCGCAGCGCAGTAAAACCGGAATGCATTTCGGCGGCGGCCGAGCGCGCCCAGGCACGGGCGCCGGCGTCGGCCGGCCAGACAGCGGGATGGCGCTCGGCAAGGTATTCGGCGATGGCCAGCGTATCCCAGACCACGGTATCGCCATCGGCCAGCCAGGGCACCTTGCCGGAGGGAGACAGCTTGCGGAAGTCGTCGGCGGCGCCCGGCGTGAAGCGGTGCAGCACCTCGTCGAAGGCGATGCCCAGCGCACGCATCAGCACCCAGGGCCGCAGCGACCACGAGGAATAATTCTTGTTGGTGATGTGGAGGACGTAGCCCATTGCTCAGGCGCGGATCGTCTCGTCGAGCGTGATGTCCACCATCAGGTCCTGCGAGATGCGCTCCAGCTCCTGTGTCAGGGCGCCGGCGTCAAGGCCGGGAGCGGCTGTGAGTTCGGCCGTGGCATGGAACAGCACGGCGGCCGACATCGGCGCGCTCGAGGTGTGGGTTTCCAGGCTTTCGACGTTGACCGCATGCTTGGCCAACACCATGGAAACCTCGCGCACGATGCCGATGCGGTCGTGGCCGACCAGGGCCAGCTTCAAGCGCCGTCCCGCGGGCGCCGTCCCACCGGGGGATACCGCTTCGCATAACTTCTGCGCTGCGGCAGATTCGACGGTGACTTTCAATCCCTTGAGCTGGCCCAATGCCTTGCTTAGCGCATCGGCTTGCGCAGCATCGACGCCGACTTCGACGATGCCGGCGAATTTTCCGGCGAGCTGCGCCATCGAGGATTCCCGCCAGTTGCCCTGGTGGGCGCTGATCACGGCGGAAAGTTCGCCGACCAGGCCGGGACGGTCGTCGCCGATGACGGTGAGGACGAGATGCTGGTTCATGCGAGATCCTCCATCGGCACGCAGCCACAGAACAGGTGGCGGTCGCCATACACGTCGTCGATGCGATTCACATAGGGCCAGAACTTGTTCTCGGCCACCCAGGGCAGCGGGAACACCGCCTGCTCGCGGCTGTAGGGTCGGGTCCATTCGCCGACGAAATCCGCTTCGGTGTGCGGCGCATGCTTGAGCGGGCTCTGCTCCAGTGTCCAGGCGCCGGTCTCGATCTGGCGGATCTCGTCGCGGATGCCGCACATTGCGGCGCAGAAGCGATCCAGTTCGGCCTTGTCCTCGGACTCGGTGGGTTCCACCATCAGCGTGCCGGCCACCGGGAAGCTCACTGTCGGCGCGTGGAAGCCGTAGTCCATCAGGCGCTTGGCGATGTCGATCTCGGCCACGCCGGTGGCGGCCTTGATGGCGCGCACGTCGAGGATGCATTCGTGGGCGACGCGACCCTGGCTGCCGGTGTAGAGCACCGGATAGTGGTCCTTGAGCTTCGCCGCGACGTAGTTGGCGTTGAGTATCGCGATCTCGGTGGCGCGCGTCAGGCCGGCACCGCCCATCATGCTGATGTACATCCAGGAGATGGGCAGGATCGAGGCCGAACCCCAGGGCGCGGCCGAGACCGCGTGCTGGCCACCGTGCGGACCGGCGATGGTCTGCACCGCGTGGTTCGCCATGTAGGGCGCGAGGTGGCTCCTGAGGCCGATCGGGCCCATGCCCGGCCCACCGCCCCCGTGCGGGATGGCGAAGGTCTTGTGCAGGTTGATGTGCGAGACGTCGGCGCCGATGTCGGCAGGTCGGCACAGCCCGACCTGGGCATTGAGGTTGGCGCCGTCCATGTACACCTGACCGCCGTGGGCATGCACGATGGCGCAGATGTCCTTCACCGCTTCCTCGAACACGCCATGGGTCGAGGGGTAGGTGATCATCAGGCAGGACAGGCGTTCGGCATGCTGCGCCGCCTTGGCCTTGAGGTCCGGCACATCGACGTTGCCGTTGTCGTCGCAGGCCACGGCGACGACCTCCAGGCCGCACATCTGCGCGGTGGCCGGGTTGGTACCATGGGCCGACTTCGGGATCAGGCAGACGTTGCGCGCGCGCTGGCCGTTCGCTTCCTGGTAACGGCGGATGGCGACCAGACCGGCGTACTCACCCTGGGCGCCGGAATTCGGCTGCATGCAGATCGCATCGAAGCCGGTGATCGCCTTGAGCTGGTTCTCCAGCCCGGTGATCAGCTCCAGGTAGCCCTGCGCCTGGTCCAGCGGAGCGAACGGATGCATCTGCGAAAACTCGGGCCAGGAGACCGGGATCATTTCGGCGGCGGCATTGAGCTTCATGGTGCAGGAGCCGAGCGGGATCATCGCGTGGTCCAGCGCCAGGTCGCGGTTCTGCAGGCGCTTCAGGTAGCGCAGCATGCCGTGCTCGGTGTGGTGGCTGTTGAACACCGGGTGCGCGAGTATCGGTTCGCGCCGTTGCAGCGTCACGGGAATCGCGCAGGGGCGCGCGGCGTCGAGCGCCTCGACCGGGGCGCCGGTGTGGCCGAAGAGCTTCAGCAGCGCGGCGACGTCTTCCCGCGTGGTGGTTTCGTCCACGCTGATGCCGACCGTTTCCTCATCGACCCGGCGCAGGTTGTAGCCGGCGGCCACCGCCGCCTGCATGATTTTCGCCGTGTTGCCAGCGCCGACTTTCAGCTCGAAGCTGTCGAAGAAGTCGTGCCCGCTGACGCCCAGGGCGCCGGCCAGCAGCGCGGCGAGGCGGTGGATGCGCGAGGCGATGGCGCGCAGTCCCTTGGGCCCGTGCCAGACGGCGTACATGCCGGCGATGTTGGCCAGCAGCACCTGCGAGGTACAGATGTTGGAATTGGCCTTCTCGCGCCGGATGTGCTGTTCGCGCGTCTGCAGCGCCATGCGGTAGGCGGTCTTGCCGCGCGCGTCCTTCGAGACGCCGATGATGCGGCCGGGCATCGAGCGCACGTGCGCCTCGCGCGTGGCGAAGAAGGCCGCGTGCGGGCCGCCGAAGCCCATTGGCACGCCGAAGCGCTGGGCCGAGCCGAGCGCGATGTCGGCGCCCATCTCGCCGGGGGGTTTCAACAGCACCAGGGCCATCAGGTCGGAGGCGACGGCCACGATTGGACACTGCGCGCCGCCCTTGTTCTTTACATGGGCGATGGCGGTGGTCAGGTCGGCGATTTCGCCGCGGGCATTCGGGTACTGGAACAGGGCGCCGAACAGCTCGTGCCTGTGTGCCTCGTCGGGCCGGCCGAAAACCAGCTCGAAGCCGAAGTAGGCGGCGCGGGTCTTTAGCACGTCGATGGTCTGCGGGAAGGCCGCGTCATCGACGAAGAAGACATTGCCCCTGGACTTCGAGGCGCGCCGCGCCATGGTCATGGCCTCGGCGGCGGCGGTGGCCTCGTCGAGCAGCGAGGCGTTGGCGATTTCCAGGCCGGTGAGGTCGATCACCATCTGCTGGTAGTTGAGCAGCGCCTCCAGCCGGCCCTGGGCGATCTCGGCCTGGTAGGGCGTGTAGGCGGTGTACCAGCCCGGGTTCTCGAACAGGTTGCGCAGGATCACCGGTGGCGTCAGCGTGCCGTAGTAGCCCTGGCCGATCAGCGATTTCTTGACCACGTTCCTTGCCGCCACGGACTTGAGCGCGGCGAGCGCGGCATGTTCGGGCAGGGCGGCGGGCAGGTCGAGCGGGCGCTGCAGGCGGATCGTCGCCGGCACCGTCTCGCTGATCAGGGTGGAAAGCGAATCGGTGCCGATCGAGGCCAGCATCGCCGCGATGGCGTGCTCGTCGGGGCCGATGTGGCGGGAGATGAATTCGTCGCGCTGTTCGAGGTCGGCAAGCGGGTGCGAGAGGTGTTCGGCGTGCATGGGCGGCCGATCAGAGCGTGGCCGCGTAGGCGTCGGCGGAAAGCAGGGCGTCGAGCTCGGAGGGGTTGGATGGCTTGACGCGGAACAGCCAGTTGGCATAAGCGTCGGCATTCACCGATTCCGGCGCATCGACCGCAGCCGTGTTGGCGGCGACGACCTCGCCCGAGACCGGCGAATAGATGTCGGAGGCGGCCTTGACCGACTCGACCACGGCGCATTCCTCGCCGGCCTTGACCGCGCGGCCGATGTCCGGCAACTCAAGAAAGACGATGTCGCCCAGCGCGCCCTGCGCATGGTCGGTGATGCCGATGGTGACCGTGCCGTCACTCTCGAGCTTGGCCCATTCGTGGGAGGCGGCGTATTTCAGGTTGGCGGGTGTGTTCATTGCGGGTTCCTCAGATCAGGGGTTTGCCGTTGCGGACGAATACGGGATTGACGACGCGCGCCTTGAGGCGCTTGTCGCGGATTTCTACGTCGACCTCGCTGCCGATGGCGACGCCGTGGGGCAGGCGGGCGAGGGCGATGGATTTTTCCAGTGTCGGGGAGAAGCTACCGCTGGTAATCTCGCCCTCGCCCTGCGGGGTGATGACCTTCTGGTGGGCGCGAAGCACGCCGCGGTCGAGCAGCAGCAGGCCCTGGAACTGGTTGGCTGCGGGGCGGGCCTCGGGGCCTTCGATGGCGGCCTTGCCGATGAAGTCGCGGCCGGCGTCCTTGAGGTCCACAGTCCACTTGAGGCCGGCCTCGTAGGGCGAGATGTTCTCGTCCATGTCCTGGCCGTAGAGGTTCATGCCGGCTTCGAGGCGCAGGGTGTCGCGCGCGCCGAGGCCGCAGGGCTTGATGCCGGCGCCGCGCAACTGGTACCAGACCAGGGCGGCTTCGCCGGCGGGCAGGGTGATTTCGAAACCGTCTTCGCCGGTGTAGCCGGTGCGCGCCACCAGCCAGTCGGCGTCGTTGAAGCGCACTTCGGCGGCCTGGAATATCCCCAGGCCTTCGGTGGCGGCGCGCAGCTCGGGGAAGGCCTTCCAGAAGCGCTCGCGCGCCTGCGGGCCCTGTACGGCGATCATCGCCACGGCGTCGACGCCGCTGTGGCGGCGCTCGTGGGCGCCCGGGCCCTGGGCGGCGATGATGGCCACGGCATCGCTGCCGCGACGGCGGCGCACCGTCAGCCTGGCGTCGAAGCGGGTCAGCACGCCGCGCATCCAGAGCACGTCCTTCTCCGTGGTGCCGGCATTGACCACGATGCGGTAGCGCTCGGGGCCGAGGTAGTACACGATGAGGTCGTCGATCACGCCGCCGGCCTCGTCGAGCATGCAGGAATACAGCGCCTTGCCCGGCACGGTGAGCTTGGCCACGTCGTTGGCCAGCAGGAAGCGCAGGTAGTCGCGCGCCTGCGGCCCGGCGAGGTCGAGCGCGCACATGTGCGAGACGTCGAACATGCCGGCGTCGCGGCGCACGGCGTGGTGCTCCTCGATCTGCGAACCGTAATGGATGGGCATTTCCCAGCCGGAGAAATCGACCATCCTGGCGCCGGCGGCGAGATGGGAGTCGTAGAGCGGGGTGCGTAGCGGCATGGCGGTCCTTGGACTGACGGCGACAAGAAGGCGACGGGACTCCGTCACATCCCCATCTGTCCTTGGCGCCTGAGAGATTTACTCCGTCGGCGGGCAGGCGTCACGCATCGCGTGAGCTGCCGCTCTCCAGATTTGCACTGCGTCGCCGGTCCGTTTGCCTGAGCGGTTCCTGGGGGTTGCGCCTTCGGCGGTGGCTGGGAAGCTGCCACGCTCTCCCGACGACCGGGGCCGATTATCCTACAAACCCCGGTTATGCGGAAATTGCCACTCCTATTGCAGCGTGGGCAGCTTTTAGCGCGCACTCTGCAGACTTGCCTTTGGCATTGCTTGACTTTCATTCGGCATGAGCGTAGAAGCCGAAAATGCCATTCCGCTATGCGGTTGCTGTGGTGCATCAAAGGCAGGAACATCCCTTTGTTCGAAAGGAACCAATATGTTGAAGCGCATTATTTCCGCTTTGCTTATCGCTCTGTCGCTCGGGACAGCAATGTTTCCTACGGCGAGCCTCGCTTGTGGCAGTTCGGATATACGAGACTGCTCGAATCCGTCTCCGCCTCCGCCTCCTGATCCACCCAAACTGAATCCCAATTGACGGCAGATGTAGCTGAGACGTAATGTTGATCGGTCAGATCGTGAGCTTAAACTTTCGCGGTTTTGGCTGTTCCATCAGATGATGCTATGGATGTGCACCGCCGCGGGGGGGCATTTTTTTGCCGCGGTTCCGCTGTCGTCTCCCGAGAGAGGCCACCGCGCTGATTTGGCCCGCCAACGCACGGTGGCGGGGTGCCGGAGGGGATATGCATAACGAGGTGTTCTATCCGGAGCTTCAGCCTGATCGCATGGGCGAGTTCAACCAGAACGTTTACGGCAATCTGTTGCTGGCCGAAGGCGACTCATGGTTCGCCTGGGGCTATCTGAACCCGAAGCCATCGCCTAGCGTTTTGAGCGAGATGGACTTTACCAAGCGCACGGCGACCCTGTGCTATGCCTATTCTGGCGATACCGTTGGCGCCATGGCTCAGATGTCCGGCAGCGCTGGCTTTTGCCTGGAAATGCGCGCCCGTCGCTTCAAGGCCATGTTGCTTAGTGGGGGCGGCAACGATTTGTTCGATGCCATCCGTTACGGTCACATCTTGCAATCGGCCGGCGGTGGCGATACCGCCGATCCAAGCACTTATGTGAATTGGAAAGCCGTGGAGAAGTTGACAGAGTATGTTCGCGTCAATTTCACGAAAATCATTTCCTGGCGCGATGATCCGTTGTCGATGAACAAGACAACACCCTTCGTGTTTCACACCTACGACTGGCCGATGCCGCGTCCGGCAAAAGCCCAGGTGATGGGCGTCCCGGCGGTGGGCACGTGGCTTTACGAACCATTGGTGAATGTGAAGGCGCCGCAGGAACTGCATTTCGAAATCATCAAACGCGTGGCGAATCGAGTGGTTGAGGCAATCAGCGATTTCCATGATCCGGGAAAGCGGATTTTCGTGGTCGATACGCGCGGTGCGACTGTACCCGCTAAGGCGGAAAGCAAAAAGGACAGCGCTGACTGGGCGAATGAAGTGCATCCGAATGCATTGGGCTACGCGAAGATTGCGCAGCGCATCGCCGTGCAACTGGCGGTACTGGGTGTGACCTGAGGCGCTTGTCGGGTTCGCCACCAGGTGGCTAAATCGGAACTCGGCGAACAGAACAGAGCGCAAGGGTTTCGGATGCAGTTGTGCATCCGATCCATGGCAAGGGAAGGATTTATCGTTTTCGGGAGGCGACCATGAATGATGCGCCGGACGGCAACGACGCTAGGCTGAAAACCCAGGAAGCTCTCGAGGACGAGTATCAGTACCTGTACGATTCGGTGCCAATCGAGGTTTCGCCCGACGAGCGGGAGCAGGAATTGCACAGGCGAATCCACGGGCTCGACGATGACGATGCGCCTTGGGCGCTTTGTCTTTCGGGTGGCGGCATTCGTAGCGCAACCTTTAGTCTGGGCGTGCTGCAGGGCCTCGCCAGTCGCGGCCTGCTAAGCCGATTCAATTACTTGTCAACGGTATCCGGCGGTGGCTATATCGGTAGCTGGCTTTCCCGTTGGATCGAGGCCTCCGACGGCAAGGTCGGCGATGTCGAGCGATCTCTAGCAGGTGGCGTTTCCGGCGTGGGCGCGAGCGAGCCGAAGCAGGTGTCGCAGTTGCGCGCCTACAGCAATTACCTTAGTCCCGTATGGGGACTCTCCACCGACTTCTTCGCGCTGGTTTCGATCGTGCTGCGAAATCTGCTGCTCAACTGGTGCGTGTTGCTGCCGCTGATTGGCGCGGCATTGCTGGTACCCCATTTGTATGTCGGCGTGCTCGAGGCCGCATTCCTCGGCTGGAAGCCGGGCACGGCTCTGATAGTGATCGCGACGGCCTTTTTCGTTGCAGGGATCGCACGCACGGTGAATGAACTTCCATCGAAAGCTTCGAGGGGCGTGGGTTCGACCAGATACTCGCACTTCCCGTGGCTGTGCTTCGCGCTGATCTTCGGGGCGGCGGTATTGCTTAGTATTGGCTTGTGGTGGCTGGTGCCGGAGTTTTCGTCCAGTGGATGGTTCCAGTCCGTCCAATGGTCGGTGGTGGCTTGTTTTGCGTCGTATGGCGCGCTGGGGCATTTGCTGGGATGTGGTCTTGGCATGGTCTGGAGCCACCATAGTGCCCCAGCTACGACGACCAGACCCTTCCGAAGCGGAAGAGTTCTGGATGCACTTTACGTGCTGGCAAGCGGAGCAGCAGGTGGCGGCCTTCTTTACGTTCTAGTTCTATGGCTGGCGGCAGGGAATCCGTCCCCCCATATGCGTCTTTTCTATGCAACCGCCACCGTTCCGGCTTTGGTAATGAGCTTCTGGCTTGCCACCGTCTTCTATGCCGCGCTGATCCGGAGTCGATCGTCCGAAGACGAGCGCGAATGGTGGGCGCGTTCCGGAGGCTGGTGGATACGGGCAAGTCTCGCCTGGGCGGCCGTATTTGTCCTTGTAATTTATGTCCCGCAGTGGGTGCTGGAGATTCCCGGCTATTCCGATACCAGCGCAAAGGCCTTGGTCGCCGGAGGCGGGCTATGGGGCATCCTCACCGGTCTGGCTGGCTATTGGTCGAAGAACGGCGCCGCTATCGTCGGCAAGGCGCGCAGTCTCGCGGCTAAAACCGGTACGCGTGTGCTCGACCTGGCGGCAATCGCATTCATACTGGCATTGCTGATTGCCTTTTGTTTCGTAGTGTCGTCGGGGTTGGCAAAAATGCGTAGCGGCGCCCTGGCGTTTGACTTTCCGTACGCGGCCAGTTCCGGCGACATTCGCGCCGTGGAAAGGGCCTCTTTGGCCATTGAATCCGCCGCCCGCGCCGCCGAGTTGGTGGTCAGGGCCTGCAGTGAGCGAGTACGGCTCAAGGAGTTGAATGAGTGTGAAGCCGTTACCGCCGCGGCGACCCAACTGAATCTTGCCGTGGAGAATCTGATCAAGGTAACGGAGCGGACGGCCGACGATCCATCCTTGAAGATTCGCGCCGATGCCGCGTCACGCGCCGCGAAGGCGATTGTGGACGTTGCCGCATTGATGGCCGAAGCCAAATCCGCGAAGAACACGGCCGCGCGCGCATTGATCGATCGCGCTCTGGAGTCGGTTTCGAACGCGTCGATGAAGTTCGAATCGTATGGGGCGCTAGAAATGGAGTCGGCCACCTCCTACGCGGCGGATTTCGGCCGAACTCTGAAGGAGCCCTTGATCCTGTTTGTCGTGCTGTGTGTCTTCGGCTTCATATTTTCGTGGATTGTCGGCACCAACACCTTCTCGCTGCACAGCATGTATGGAAACCGCCTGGTTCGTGCATATCTTGGTGCCGCGCGCGCGGCCAAACAGCGCAATCCCAACGGGTTCACCGGATTCGACAATGCCGACAACGTTTCGATGTCTGCCCTGAGGGGGCGGGACGGCAAAGGCAAGCCAAGGCTGTTTCATGTGTTGAATCTCGCCCTGAATCTCGTGTCTCCTTCGGGCGACCGGCTGGAATGGCAGCAACGCAAGGCGGCACCGTTTACCGTGACGCCCCGGCATTCGGGCAGCTCCGCCTTGGGCTATGTGCGTTCCATGAACTACGCGGGACCCGCCGGCCAAGGCATATCGCTGGCGCGAGCGATGACCATATCGGGCGCCGCGGCCTCGCCCAGCATGGGGTATCACTCCTCGCCGGCGGTGGCTTTCGTGATGACTTTGCTCAACGTGCGCCTGGGTTGGTGGCTGCCGAATCCGGCATTGATCGGAAGCCCAACGAACGAACGGGCAGACCCGGGGATACGGTCCTTGTGGCTTTTGCTCGCCGAGGCATTCGGGCTTACGACGGCCAAGCGATCCTACGTTTATCTTTCCGACGGAGGGCATTTCGAGAATCTTGGGCTCTATGAAATGGTCCGTCGCCGGTGCAGGAAGATACTGGTGGTCGATGCCACGGCGGATCCGGCCTTCGAATACGGTGACCTGCAGGATGCGATGCGCAAGATACGGATTGACCTGGGCATTTCCGTCGAGTTTCAACAGGGCAGCTTCGATCGACGTCGTCCATTCGTGGTGGGCAGGATTTGTTATGGAGACGTGGACGGGAAGGTTAAGAACGGCGTCATTTGCTATCTCAAACCGATTCTGTTGGGTGGTGAGCCGCTTGACGTGCAGCGTTATGCCGCCCTCAGTCGGAAGAGTGATAAGGAGGCCTGTTTTCCCCATCAGACCACCGCCGACCAGTTCTTCGACGAGGCGCAATTCGAGAGCTATCGCATGCTTGGCCATTTCATGACGACCAAGGTTTTTCCGGATTCGGAATGGCCAAGGCGTTCCGGTGCGGCGGCGGCAGAGGCCGCCTCCGTTCCGGGCGAGACCTCGACGAACATTGTCACGAAGCCAGGTGCCGAGGAAGGCATCCTCTCCCGGCTGGCAAACTCGGCGCAGAACCTTGGCCAGGGAGCAATGCTTGCCTCGGCCATTACGGTTGGCGGCGTACTTGGAGTGAGTGGCGCGGTGGCCCTGAAGGACACCGCCTTGACCTTGAAGCCGGGTACGGAAATCAGCCTTAACAAAGATTCCCTGGACGCATTGAAGAATACGAAACCCGCGTGTGGAGGAAGTGACGCACAGGCCGAAAAAGCGCTTGTCTGCCAGTTGCAGGAGATCTCGACGCAGCTCAAATCGACCGCCGACACGCAAGACTTCACCGCCAATACGATGACCAAGCTCAATGGTGTGGTTGATGAGCTTGAAAAACGGGTAAGGAGGGTCGAAGCAGCGGGAGTATCAGACGCGAAGAATCTGGAGGAAATATTGAAACTGAAGGCTGGGGTCGAGGAGGCTTTAGAGCAGATCAAAGCTTGGACGAAAAATAAGAATCTAGAGCACCTTGAAAAGATCAATAGCCGGTTGGACAACATATTGAGATCGGTCCAGGAAGCGCCACCCCGGAGAAATATTCGGGGCGTCGAGGGAGGCGGACGATGAAGCTCGGAATGGCGATTTTCGCCGCTCTTTGGCTGGGTGCTTGCGGGGTGTTACCGACAGTGCCCTTGCAAGCGGCCTGGTACATGCAGTATTCCGACAAGGCAAACGCGCGGCCCGACGCGAACAAAGCGACCAATTCGGTCACGCAGGAGGCGCAGCTTTTCGTGACGTTGCTCAACCGTGGCACACGCAATATCGAGGTCAAGGACGTGATCCTCAACCGTAGCGAAGGCGAAAACACGGTTGATTTGCGACTGGAGGCCGATGACAAGCCCTTGCCTTCTGCCAAGAACGGCAAGCTCCTGCTCCAACCGGGCCGTCTGCTCGTAATTCCGCTGGATCGTTTCAAGTGGGTGGTCAAGGAGAAGAATGGAAATAGGAGCAAAGCTCCATCATGCGGGAAGATAGAGTGCATTCTTCCCGTCGAGGTTGCCGTCGTGCCAGTCGCCGAGCAGCATTGGCTCAAAGAATGGGTCAGCTGGTTGCAGGGTGAGCCCGAGGGGTTGATTCGCGCGGATCTTGTCGGCCGCCTGCCCAGTTCGCTGCCGGAAGGTTGGGAAACGAAGTGCAATCCACTCACGCCTAACCAGGATTCGACATCCGGGAAGGCAAAGTGAGCCAGGCGGGTGGCTCTGGGTCAAATCGGCAGCTCCGCTTGTAAATGGCTGCCGCGCTGTCGGCGCCGCAATTACCGGGCTAAATCGGGGACGGGCCATGACCATTTACCGTATACTGTCCGTACATTACTGGAGATCGCCATGGGCGCCACAATCAAGGAAGAGCGCATCGAGATTCGGCTTGCCGCCGCCGAGAAGGAGCGGATTCGCCAGGCGGCGGTGCTCAGCCATCAGAACGTCAGCGAGTTTGTGCTGCGGGCGGTGCGTACCGTGGCCGACGAGACCCTGGCCGAGCAGACGCGCTTCGTGTTGCCCGCTGAGCAGATGAAGGCCTTTCACGCGGCTCTCGACCAGCCCGCCAAGTCGATTCCCCGGCTCAGGGAATTGCTCAGAAAGCCCAGCGTCTTCGAGGGTAAATGAAGCTACCGATCGGTGGCCCGGAGCCGCTGGCGTCGCCCCACGACGTTTCTTCCTTCGATTGTGGCAACGCTGCGTTGAATCGCTTTCTGCAGCGCCACGCACTCGACAACCAGCGCAACCAGAGCGCGCGCACCTATGTCGCATTGCGCGGCGAGATACGAGTGGTCGGCTATTACAGCCTGGCGGCGGCATCGGCAGAATTCGATTTCGTTCCGCCGCGCCTGGCCAAGGGACTGGCGCGCCATCCGATTCCGCTGACCCTGCTGGCGCGGCTTGCCGTCGATGTCACGGAGCAGGGCAAGGGGTTGGGTTCGGGCCTGCTCAAGGATGCGCTCAAGCGCTTTCTCCAGGCGCAGGCCATCATCGCCGCCCGCGCCCTGGTGGTGCAGGCGAAGGATGAACAGGCAGCCGCGTTCTACCGGCATTTCGGCTTCGAGCCTTCGCCGATCGATGCCTCGCATCTCTTTCTGATGACCAAGGACATCCAGGCCGCATTGCTGTGATGCGGGGCTTTACCGGGATCGCGCTTTCCTGTACTGTACGAAAAAACAGCCACAGGAGCAGAGCATGGCCGACGACCTCACCCCCCGCCAGCAGGAAATCCTCGATTTCATCCGCAACAGCATGGAAGTCTTCAGCATGCCGCCGACGCGTGCCGAGATCGCCGGCGCTTTCGGCTTCGCCTCGCCCAATGCCGCCGAGGACCACCTGCGGGCGCTGGCGAAGAAGGGTGCGATCACCCTCGAGCCCGGCTCGGCGCGCGGCATCCGCCTGGTCGAGCAACTCGGCCTGCCGCTGATCGGCACGGTGGCGGCCGGCAGCCCGCTCTTGGCGGTGGAAAATCGGCTGGGCAACTTCCGCATCGATCCGGCGCTGTTCCAGCCGCATGCCGATTACCTGCTGCGCGTGCGCGGCCTGTCGATGATCGAGGCCGGCATCCTCGATGGCGACCTGCTTGCCGTGCATCGCACCAGCGAAGCCAGCAACGGCCAGATCGTCGTCGCCCGGCTTGGCGACGAGGTCACCGTCAAGCGCTACAAGCGGCGCGGCACCATGGTCGAGCTGATCGCCGAAAACCGCGACTTCGCGCCCATCCTGGTCAATACCCGCAAGGAACCGCTGGAGATCGAGGGCGTAGCCGTCGGCCTGATCCGCGGCGGTCACGCCTTGTAACCGCGCTTGCCATGCATCCCGCCCTTTGCGGGGCGCTGGAGCGCGGCGAGGTCCGTCGCGGCGACGCCTTCGCCGTGGCGCCAGCGCCGACTCTTGCCAGCGGTTTCCCCGTTCTTGATGCCGAGCTGCCCGGCGGCGGCTGGCCGCGTGGCGCGCTGACCGAGCTTCTGGTCGAGGACGAAGGCATCGGCGAGCTCGGCCTGTTGCGGCCGGCGCTGGCCGCGCTGACCACCGCCGGCCGCAGCGTTCTGCTGCTGGCGCCGCCGCATGCTCCCCATGCGCCGGCCTGGGCCGCCGCCGGCCTTGACCTCGCCGGCCTGCGCCTGGTTTTTCCGCGCGGTTCGCGCGACGCGCTGTGGGCCGGGGTCGAGGCCCTGCGCTGCGGCGGCGTGGCGGCGACGCTGCTCTGGCTGGACGATCGGTTTCGCGCCGGCCTGCCGGCCAACAGCCTGCGCCGCCTGCAACTGGCGGCGGGCGAGGGCGGCGGCGCGGCTTTCTGCCTGCGTCCCGCGGCCTTCGCGGCGCAGGCGTCCCCGGCGCCGCTGCGCCTGCGTTTGCAGGCTGCCGGCCGGCAACTGCGCGTGCAGTTGCTCAAGCGCCGCGGGCCGCCGGCACGGCAGGACATCCTGCTCGACATTCCGCGTCTGGCGCGGCATTTTCCGGGCATGGCCCATGCTTTGGCTGGCACTGCATTGCCCGCCGCCGGCGAGCGCCGGGAACGACGTCGCGTCGCCGCCTAGCGCGGCGCGGAGCGACGATTTCTGGCCGACCCTCGCCTGCTGGGCCGGCCGCTACACCCCGCGCGTCAATCTTGGCGCCGACGCCCTGCGTCTCGAGATCGGCGCCAGCTTGCGCCTGTTCGGTGGTTTGCCGGCGTTGCTGGGGCAGGTTCGCGGCGATCTCGTGGCCATGGGGGTGGATGCGCAACTGGCGGTGGCGGCAACACCGCTGGCCGCCCTGTGGCTGGCGCGTGCCGGCGACGGCGCGGTCTGCACCGACCTGGAGGCGATGCGCGCGGCGCTGGCTGGCGTGCCCGTGTCCGTGCTGCAACTGTCGCCGCCGCTGGCGCGTCGCGTCGCCGGCTTCGGCTTGCGTCGCATCGGCGAGTTGCTGGCCCTGCCGCGCGCCGGCCTCGGCGCCCGGCTCGGCAAGCCCTTGCTGCTCGACCTGGCGCGGGCGCTGGGCGAGCTGCCCGATCCGCAAATCGATTTCGTCTTTCCCGAGCGCTTCGAACAGGAGCTGGAACTGCCGGCGCCGGTGGCGGCCGCGCCGGTGCTGCTGTTCGCCGCGCGGCGCCTGGTGGCGGCGCTGGCGGGCTGGCTCGAAGTACGCAACGGCACGCTGCGGCAACTGGTGCTGCACATCGACCACGGCCACGGTGCGGCCACCGCGCTGCCACTGGCCTTCAGCCTGCCGGTGCATCAGGCATCGCGCATCGAGCGCGTGCTCAGGCAAGGCCTGGAAGCATTGCATCTGTCGGCCCCCGCCCTGGGCTTGCGCCTTGGCGCGAGCGATGTCGAGCCGCGCCAGGGAGCGAGCCATGTTTTGTTCGAGGGCGCCGGGCAAGGGCGGGAAGCGCTGGCCGAACTGCTCGATCGCCTGGCCGCGCGCCTCGGGCCCGAGGCCGTGCGCGGCCTGGCCTGCCATGCCGACCACCGCCCGGAGCGGGCCAGCGTGGCGGCAGCCAGGCGCGGACAGGTGCTGCCGCTGGCGTTGCCACCGCGTCCGCTTTGGTTGCTGGATTCGCCCAAAGCCTTGCGTGAAGTGCGTGGCCGGCCGCAATACGGCGGTCCCTTGACTCTGGTGGCCGGCCCGGAGCGCATCGAGTCGGGCTGGTGGGATGGCGCCGACGCGCGTCGCGACTATTTCGTCGCGGTCGATGGCAAGGCTTGCTGGTTGTGGATTTTTCGCGATTCCCGCGCGCCCGGCGGGTGGTTTCTGCACGGCATTTTTGCCTAGGGCGTGTTCACAATCATGCGACGGTGGCGCCGGGATCAAATCGGGATGCGATGCAAGGCGCGGCGACGCCGCGATGTTCATACCTCGCCAGGAGCCGCAACGCCGCAGCGCGCCCGATTTGCCCCGGCCCTGTGGGTTGAGGCCGGACGCGGCGTCTGCGGCGTTGTCGGACTTGGCAAGGGATTACCCTTGCCGGCGCCCTCCGCCTTGCATCCATCCGCGTCTGGCCTCAACGCCATCCGCCGAATGATTGTGAACACGCCCTAGCCGCTTTCATCAAGCCCCGCCAGCAGCATGGCGAAAAGGGCATGCGGATTCACCGGCTTGATCAGGACGTCGTTCATGCCGGCTTCGATGCAGCGCACCCTGTCCTCGACAAAGGCGTTGGCGGTCAGAGCGATGATCGGTAATTCCCGATAGCCATCGATCGCGCGTATTTGCCGCGTCGCATCCAGCCCGTTGACGTTCGGCATCTGCATGTCCATCAGGATGGCGGCATAGCCCCGCGACGCGCACATCGCCACGGCCTCGGCGCCGTCATTCGCCGTGTCCACCGTCAGCCCGACATCTTCGAGCAGGATGCGGGCAATCTCCTGGTTCAGCGGTTCGTCATCCGCGACCAGGACGCGGCGCCCGCCATGCCGTTCGCGGATTCCGGATTCCGCGTCGATACGCGCCAGGGCTTGCCCCGCGACGGCATCGCCGGACTTCATCAGCGTCGCGGTAAACCAGAAACGGCTTCCCTTCCCCTGCGTGCTTTCGACACCCGCCATGCCCCCCATCAGTTCCGCCAGGCGCCGCGAAATGGCGAGGCCGAGACCGGTGCCGCCATACTTGCGCGTGGTCGAATTGTCCGCCTGCTCGAAGGAATGGAACAGGCGCGGCAGGGCCTCCGCCGGAATGCCGATGCCCGTGTCCTCGACCTCGAAGCGGACCTGTATCGAATCGGCGCCCTCACCCTGGCGCAGGGCGCGCAGCGTCACCGAGCCGTGCTCGGTGAACTTGACGGCATTGGTGGCGAAGTTCAGCAGCGCCTGCTGCAGGCGCATCGGGTCCCCGGTGAGCATGGGCGGGAAGGAGTCCATCTCCGTGCGCAGTTCGATGCCGGCCGCGCGGACGCGCTCGAACAGGATCGAGCTCACGTTCTCCAGAATCTGGTGGATGGCGACCGGCGCGGCGTCGAGCACGAACTTGCCGGCCTCGATCTTGGAGATGTCGAGGATGTCGTTGATGATGTTCAGCAGGTGCTCGGCGGCGTTGTCGATCTTGTCGAGCCGATCCGCCTGCCTTGGTGTGATGCCGTCGCGGCGCAGCAGGTGGGCCATGCCGATGATGCCGTTCATCGGCGTGCGGATCTCGTGGCTCATGTTGGCGAGGAAGCTGCTCTTGGCGAGATTGGCGTTGTCGGCCTGCTCCCTGGCCGCGACCAGATCGTTGGTGCGCGCGGCGACGATGCTTTCGAGATGATGTCGATGCGCTTCCAGCTCGTGCTCGATCTGCTTTTTTGCCGTCACGTCGCGCAACATCGCCAGCAGCCGTCCGTCGGGCATGGTGTTGACCGTGACTTCAGCGGTGAATTCCGAACCGTCCTTGCGCCGGAAGCGCCACTCGCGGGAATACACCTTTCCGGAGTTGATGGTGTCCAGCGCCGGCGCCACCTGTTGAATCTCCTCCGGCGCGACGATGTCGCGGGCATGGCGCCCGATCAGTTCGTCGCGGGCGTAGCCCAGCATGCGGCAGACGCTTTCATTGGCGTCGACATAGACGCTTTGATGGTCCGCGATCAGGATGCCGTCGGCGGCGCATTCGAACAAGGCCTGATAACGGTCGCGGCTTTCGCGGCGCTCGGCCTCGCGTTTGAAATTATCGAGCGCAAAGCTGATGTCGCCCGCCATTTCCAGCAACAAGCGGCGAATCTCGTCATCGAAGGCGTCGACATCACCGGAATAGATCGTGAAGGCGCCGACCGGCTTGCCCTCCAGGTGCAAAGGTAGCGCCGCCGAGCTGGCCCAGCCATGGCCGGCGCCGCGTTCGCGCCAGGGCGCGGTGCGCGGATCGCTGGCGAAGTCCTGGCACCAGAAGGGTTCGCCATCACGGATGGCGATGCCCGTGGGCCCGTTGCCGTAGGGGCTGTCGGCGGCGATCGAAATCTTGATCCCTTCGAGATATTCCACGCCCGCGCCATGGGCGGCGACCGGCACGACATCCTTCGTCGCCGCGTCCACCATGCCGATCCATGCCATTTTCATGCCGCCGAAATTCACCGCGTCGCGGCAGATTTGCGGGAACAGTTCGGCCGTGCTGGCGCAGCGCACGATGGCCTGGTTGCACTGGCTCAGCGCCGCGTAGAGCAGGGACAGGCGTTCGATCCGGCGTTCATGGTTCTTGCGTTCGGTGATGTCGGCGTGGGTGCCGATCATGCGCAGCGGCTTGCCGGCGGCGTCGCGGGCGATCACCTTGCCGCGGGCGAGCATCCAGCGGTAGGAGCCATCCTTGCAGCGAAAGCGAAGCTCGCGCGCGTAAATTGGCGCGCGGCCGTCGAAACAGGCCTGGATCTGGTTTTGGGTTTCCGCCAGGTCATCCGGATGGATCAGTTGCAAGGAGGATTCCGGCGCCGCACCGATCTCGCCCTCGGCATAGCCGAGCAACTCCTTCCAGCGGCGCGAGTAGAAGATGGATCCTTCCGCCACCTTCCAGTCCCAAAGGCCGTCGCCCGATCCCTCGACGGCGAATTTCCAGCGGTCGTCGCTTTCGCGCAGCGCATCCTCCCTGGCGGCGACGACATGCAGCAGCCGGTTGAAGCCGCCGATCAGTTCGCCGACCTCGTCGCTGCCGGAATGGGGCAGCGCCCGTGGTGGCGTGCCCGACTCGGCCTGGGCGGCAAGCGATTTTGCCGCCGCCACCATCGGCGCCAATTGCCGCGTCAGCAGCCACCAGATCAGCCCGCCGATCAGCACCGTCAGCAACAGCGCGGCGGTCAGCAGGCGCTGCTGCATGGCATGGATGGGCGCGAATGCCTCGGCGGTTGGGCGCGCGACGGCAACGTACCAGCCGCTCGCCGGAATGCGCTTGACCGCCGCCAGTACCTCGATGCCGCCGGGGTTTTGCAGGATGTCGACACCCTCGCGGCCGTTCACGAAACTGTCCAGCGCCGGGTTCGTGCCCGGTGCCGGCAAGGACTCCATGACGCGGCGTGCGTCCGTCGAGGTGACGATCAGCCTTTGTGCCGGGGCCACAAGCACCACATAGCTGCCATTTTTCAGGCTGCTGCTGGTCAGTCCATCGAGGAAATTCGGCAGTCCCAGATTGGTCACCCCGGCCAGCGCGCCGATGACCTTGCCGTCGGCATCGCGAATCGGCGCGGTGGCACCGAAAACCGGTTTGCCGAGCTTCTTGCCTATCACCGGCCGGCCGAACGTGGTCCTGCCTTCGCGCAGCGCCGCCGCGACGGTGTCGATATCCATGTAGTTGACGCCCACCCGGCCAACCGTGAGGGGCGCCTCGGCAATGGCCGTCCCGTCGGCGGCATGGGCGAGGACGCCGCCGTTGAACAGGCCGCGAAACACCGGGCGCTGCGCCAGCATTTCCTGCATCGCGGCGGGGCCCTTGCGCAGGCTTGGCGCCGCCGTTTCGGCAACGGTTTCGAGCGCGCGCAGTCGCTGGCTCAGCTCTTGATTGACCTCGGCGGCAATGAAGGACGCGGTGGTGAGTTGCTCATCGCCCAGCACGCGCAGCATGTCGGCACGCAATACCCGGCTGGCAAAGAACGTCAATCCCCACAGGCTGGCCAGAAACACGGCGAGCATCAGCAGCGTCAGCCGGGACTTGAGCGAATGCCTGGGATTCATGGTGGTCGTGTCGGTTCCGTTTTCCGATGTCGCGTGAACTCCGGTCGTCGCGTGATCCGGCGCATTGCTCTGCCCTTGGCAAAAAAAACCGCCATGCTCGACGCTACAGGGAAAGCCCGCTATCGGAGTTGACGGTCGTCAAATCGGGCGTGGTCCCGGCGCCAATACGCGAGCGATTGTGGTTTGGCTCGTGGCGCATCCTCGCGGCTACGTAGATACCGCAGTTTGTCGCGTAATTCACGGATAAACAGGCAAGCATGGGTTTGAGACGATGGCCTCCCGCGGCGCGAGTTCGCCCCGCGGCGCCCGCTTCCGGGTGCAACCCAGGGATTTGCAAGCAGAATGCAGGAAGCCTCGACATGACTGCGGGATCCGCCGCCGACTACCGCCTGGCCGGTGGAAAGTCACTCGCCCTGGTCGGGCAATTGATGATCGCGATCCTTGCCGCCGTCTTCCTCGGCGAGACGCTGATCCTGGTCCTGCTGCGGCGCATCCTGGGGCCCGACTCCGGCGACGTGGCCCGCCTGCTGCTCAACGCCGGGCTGCTCTCGCTGCTGGTGGTCGCGACGGTGCTGCCCCTGGCACTGCGCATACGAAGGCAGCACCTGCGCCAGGCCCGCAACAGCCTGCGCCTGCAATACACGCTGGATCACCACGCCATTGTCAGCATCACCGACGTGACCGGGTGTATCACCTTCGCCAACGAGCGCTTTTGCGACATAAGCGGCTACACGCGTGACGAGTTGCTCGGCCGGAACCATCGCATCCTCAAGTCCGGAGAACATCCGCGGGAGTTCTATCGCGAAATGTGGCGAACCCTGGTCCAGGGCCACGTCTGGCACGGCGAAATCTGCAATCGCGCCAAGGACGGCAGTCGCTACTGGCTGCGCGCCACGATCACTCCCTTCCTTGATGAGCGCGGAAAGCCGGAGGAATACGTCGCGATCCGTACCGACATCACCGAGCAGAAAATGCTGGAAGCCGGTTCGCGCCAGCAGGAAGCGCGCTTTCGCGGCATCCTCGACAACCTGGGCGAGGGCGTCTACACCCTGGATGCCGAAGGCCGGCTGACCTATCTCAATCGCGAGGGCGAGCGCCTGCTGGGATGGTCGTTGGCGGAGCTGAAAAGCAGGTCGCTGCATCAGGCCATCCATCATCATCACCCCGACGGGCGGCCGATGCCGGCCCAACTGTGTCCGATCCGTCAGGCGATGGAGGAGAACCGCGTCTATCGATCCGGCGAGGAGGTTTTTTTCCGCCGTGACGGCAGCATGCTGCCGGTGAAGGTCACCGGCGCCCCGCTTGTCGCGGACGGCGTGCGCCTCGGCTCGGTGGCGGTGTTCTCCGATGCCAGCGAGGAACGCCTGCTGCAGCGGCGCCTGCTCGACGCGAAGAACGCCGCCGAAGCCGCCGCGCGCGTCAAGAGCGAATTCCTCTCGACCATGAGTCACGAAATACGCACGCCGCTGAACGGCGTCATCGGCATGACCGGACTCTTGCTGGAAACCCGCCTGGACAGCGAGCAGGCGGAGTTCGCGCGCCTGATCAAGATCTCGGCCGACGCACTGATGGGCATCGTCGGCGACATCCTCGACTTTTCGAAAATCGAGGCCGGCCGGCTGGAAATCGAATCCACCGACTTTTCGCTGCGACAGACCGTCGAGAGCACGCTCGACGTGATCGCCGGCAAGGCCCAGGAGAAAGACCTGATGCTGGCCAGCCTGATAGCGCCAGAGCTGCCGGACCACCTGGTCGGCGATCCGACGCGGCTGCGACAGATATTGCTCAACTTCCTGTCCAATGCCGTCAAGTTCACCGCGCGGGGTCTGGTGATGATCGACGTGTCGTCGGTGGCCGGCGAGCCGGATGCGAATCGCGGCAGATTTCGCTTTGCCGTCAGCGACACCGGCATCGGTCTTGGCGAATCCGAAATCGCCCGCCTGTTCAATCCCTTTACCCAATCCGACAGTTCGACCACGCGGCGCTATGGCGGTACCGGGCTCGGACTTTCGATCAGCAAGCGTCTGGCCGAGGCGATGGATGGCGTGGTTGGGGTCGACAGCCAACCCGGAGCCGGTTCCACGTTCTGGGTCGAATTGCCGCTGGCCCGCGCCGAGGAAAAGCGCGCCGTGCCGGCGCCGGACCGGTTGTTGCAGGGCCGCCAAGTGATCCTTGCGGGCCTGGAGACCGGCGCCGCCGGGGTCTGGCGGCGGTATTTCACCGCGTGGCGGATCGGGTGCGCGGGCGTCGACAGTCTGGCGGAACTGCGCCAGCGCATGGATGACGGTTCGCCCCGCGACCTGATACTGCTGGCCCCCCCCCTGGCCGATGCAAGCCTGGCCGAGGCGCTGCTGGCCTTGCAATCGAATCCCGCCGATTCGCCCGTGGTCTGCTGCCTGCCGAGGCCGGATCAAGCCTTCGCTGGTGTTCCCGAGAAGCTCGCGGTGCATTTCGTGCGCGGGCCCTTGCGCCAGTCGAGCCTGCTCCATGCCCTGTCCGAGGCGGTGAGTCCGCTTCCTTCGGCGCCGGCGCGCCGCGCCGGGGACGTGGATGCCGTCGACGACCTGGTGCGGGGCAACGGACAGCGCGTGTTGTTGGTGGAGGACAATCCGGTCAACCAGCGCGTCGCGGCGCACATGATCGAGCGCCTGGGCTATGCGGTCGACGTCGTCGCCGACGGCGCTCAGGCGGTCGCCGCGGCGGCCCTCGGCGTGTACCAACTGGTGTTGATGGATTGCCAATTGCCCGAGGTGGATGGCTTTTCGGCCACCATCGCAATCCGCCGCGCCGAAGCCGGGCAGGGGCGCCATCTACCGATCGTTGCCCTGACCGCGAATACCTCGCCGGGCGACAGGGAGCGGGGCATCGCGGCCGGGATGGACGACTATCTGGCGAAGCCGATCGACGCGCTCTTGCTGGCGAGCGTGCTTGCCCGGCACCTGGCGCGGAACTCCGGCCCGATGTGCGTGGCGCCGCTCGCCCCATCCGACGCGTGGCTGGCGGAGTCGCGCATCACCGAAGCGCAAGCCTTGGACCTCGGCTCCATCGAGGAACTCCTCGGCGACGACGAGGAAGAGATGGCGAAACTGCTGGGCGCCGTACGCGAAAACCTCATCGACCTGCTTGACCGCTTGCAGGTGATGCCCGAGGCCGGCGCTGACGCCGGGACGGTTGTCGACGAACTGCGCGGCCTGGCGCAATACCTTGGCGCACCGCGGCTTGCGGCGCTTGCCAAGCAGATCGGGACGCATCTTCGGCGTGGCGAGCACGCCGCGCTTGACACCCTGGTGCCGCCACTGATCGGCGAGTGCCAGCGGCTGATACAACTCATTGACGGGCGCGCCTCGCGCCAGAAAGCCTGAGCCATGTCCACGCTGCTCGTGGTTGATGACAATGCCACCAATCTGACCTTGTTTCGGCATCTGCTGCAAAAGATCGAGGACGCCGAGGTCTTGTGTTTCGCCGAGGCGGCGAGGGCGCTGGAGTGGTGCGCCGCGAACGAACCCGACCTGATCCTGCTCGACTACATGATGCCGGTGATCGACGGCCTGGAATTCATCCGGCGCCTGCAGGCCATGCCCGAGCGCCGGGACGTGGCGATCGTGATGGTGACGGCGGATACCGAAAGTGACGTGCGCCACCAGGCGCTTTCGCTGGGCGCCCAGGATTTCCTGACCAAGCCGGTGGACAAGGTGGAATTGATCGCGCGCGTGCGCAACCTGCTGGCGCTGCGCCTGAGCCGGCGCCAACTGGCCGACCGGGCCGCGTGGCTGGCGGACGAGGTGGCGAAGGCGACGGCGACCATCGCCGCCCGCGAGAAGGAAGCCATCCTGCGCTTGTCGCGCGCGGCCGAATACCGCGACCCGGAAACCGGCATGCACCTGCTGCGCATGTCGAACTACACCCGCATCGTCGCCGCCGGACTCGGCCTGCCGCCCGGCGAGCAGAAGCAGTTGATGGAGGCGGCACCGATGCATGACGTCGGCAAGGTCGGCACGCCGGATCACATCCTGCTCAAGCCGGGCCGGCTGACCCCGGAAGAGTTCGAGGTCATGAAGCAGCACGCGACGATAGGCTACGAAATACTGCGCGATTCGGTGTCGCAACTGCTGCAGAACGCGGCAGTGGTGGCCCTTACGCACCATGAGAAATTCGACGGCAGCGGCTATCCGCGCGGGCTCGCCGGGGAGGCGATACCGCTGTATGGCCGCATCGTCGCGGTCGCCGACGTCTTCGATGCGCTGACCTCCGAGCGCCCCTACAAAAAGGCCTGGACCCTGGATGCGGCGGCCACTTTCCTCAAGGAGGGGGCCGGCAGCCATTTCGACCCGGCCTGCGTCGAGGCCTTTCTCGGCAATTGGGGCGAGGTGATCGAGATCCGCGCGCGCTACGGCGATGCCGATGATGCCGCCGCCGACGCCGATTTGGCGCGTGCGGCCTGAGGCGAGGGCGCGCGCAATGCTTGAACCGTCCGGCTTCGTCGCGCGCAAGCCCAGCGGCAACCTGCACTCGCCGCGAGGCCCGGCCCTGACGGATGCGCTTGCCGGCCTATACAATCGATGCCATGCCATGGACAACCTGCACCCGGCGTGGGCCGAGGCGGATCGTGGCTTGCATCCCCTGGCGATACTGATGCTCGATATCGATCATTGCAAGGCGGTCAACGACACCCACGGCCTCGATGCCGGCGACGAATTCCGCCTGATCGCGCCGGATACCTCGTTCGACGGCGCCCTGCCTCTTGCGGAGCGCGCACCGTGAGCGAGTTCCTGTACCAATTGCCGCCGACCTTCCTGGCGTCGATCCTGCTGATCGTCACCAGCATGCTGATCGCCGGGATGCTGGTGGTGAGCTTTTTCGGCAGCCCCCTGGGACGCTCGAAAAGTCTGGCCTACAAGGCCATGGCCATCCTCATCGCGTCCTGGGGCGTGCTGGCCTGGAAGAGCGCGAACCACTACAGCGCGCACATGTCCGAGCTCGCCTACCAGGATGGCCACGCCCAGGCCAGCCGCCAGGTCGACGGCATCGCCGAGGAAATCGAGGCCAACCTGCGCAACCTGCGCGGCGTGCCGCGCGTGCTGGCCGGGGAGGAAGCGGTCAGGCGCCAGCTTGCCCTGTTCGGCGCCCGCGATCCGCGCATGTCGCTATCCAGCGAGGAACGCACGCGGCGCTGGACCGAGGCCGGCAACCAGTCCGGGCTGCATGCCTTTCTTGGCGCCGCTGCATCCGGCCTTGGCGCCGAGGTGATCTGGGTGGTCAATGCCGCCGGCGACTGCGTTGCCGCCAGCAACGCCGGGCGCAAGACCAGTTTTGTCGGCGGCAACTACGCGAAGCGCGATTACTTCGAACAGGCGCGCCGCGGCCTGACGGGTCAGGAGTATGCGACAGGCAGGGTTGCCGGAACGGCGGGGCTCTACTATTCGCACTCCGTTCTTGATGCCGACGGTCGCTTCCTTGGCGCCGTGGCGGTCAAGCGCGAGATCGCCGAGTTGCGTCGCTGGACGCGACCGCACAATGCCTTCGTCAGCGATTCGAACGGCGTGATCGTCCTTGCGGAGGACAGCGGGCTGGAGTTGCGAACCCTCCCCGAGGCGACCGCGCAAAGCCTCTCGCCGGAGGCGCGCCTAAGCCAATACCGGATACGCGAACTGGAACCGGCGCCATTGCGCGCCATCGACAGTGATCGGGATTTCGAGCTGTTTCGCATTGGCGAATCGAAGGTTCCGGTGATCCTTGTTTCGCGGACCGTGGCCGACGGCAATATCAGCATCCATCTGCCGCGGGCGCTGCCGGAACTGGCGCGCATCGAGTCGGAGCGACCGTGGATATTCTTCCTCATCGCCGCCGCCGGCACCACGCTGATCGTCGCCGTGATCGCGGTGGTGCTTTACCTGCGGGCCAATCGCGAGGCGGCAGTGGCTGCCGAAAACGCCAGCCGCGCCAAGAGCGAGTTCCTCGCCAGCATGAGCCACGAAATCCGTACGCCGATGAATGGCGTGATCGGCATGGCGCAGTTGCTGCTGGATACGCCGCTTGATCCGCGGCAGCGCGAATTCGCCAGCGACATCGCAAGCTCGGGCGAATCCCTGCTGCAGATCATCAACGACATTCTCGACCTGTCCAAGATCGAAGCGGGCCACATGGCGTTCGACCGGCATCCCTTCGCCATCGCCGCGGTGGTGGATGCCATCGCCTCGGTGCTCAAGCATCGGGCCGCCGCCAAGGGCATCGGCCTGCGGGTCGAAATCGCGCCGGAGGTGGCCGGCACTTATCTTGGCGACAGCCTGCGCGTGCGCCAGATACTGCTCAACCTGGCGGGCAACGCGGTCAAATTCACTGCGACCGGCGAAGTCCGCATCCGGGTCGCGAGCAAACCCGGCGGACTCGAATTCGAGGTTGTCGACACCGGCATCGGCATCGCCGAGGACGCGTGCAAGCGCTTGTTCTCGGACTTCGCCCAGGCCGATGTGACGACCGCCCGCCACTATGGCGGCACGGGTCTCGGCTTGGCCATCAGCAAGCGCCTTGCGCTGGGCATGGGTGGCAGCATTGGGGTCGACAGCACGCCCGGAAAGGGTAGTCGCTTCTGGTTCGATCTGCCGCTGATTCCCGCTCCCGAAGCGGCGGCGGCCGAGCCGCTTGCCGTTCCGGCTGGCGCACCGGCCGAGCCCGTTGCCGCGCCGCCCGTCGTAGGCGCAGCCGTGGCCGACCCAGGGCCGGATTTCGTGCCAGCCCAGACCTTGCGTCTTTTGCTGGTGGAAGACAACAAGGTCAACCAGAAAGTGGCGCTGGCCCTGCTCGGCCGCCTTGGCTACCAGGTCGACCTCGCCGAAAACGGCTTGCAGGGCGTCGAAGCCGCGGCGCGCCAGCGCTATGCGCTGATCCTGATGGACATGCAGATGCCGGTGATGGATGGCCTCACCGCCACGCGGCGGATTCGCGAACTGGGCGGGGCGAATCGCGACGTGCCGATCGTTGCCCTGACCGCCAATGCCATGCAGTCCGATCAGGATGCCTGTCATGAAGCGGGCATGAATGACTTCCTCGCCAAGCCGTTCGACCGCGCCGGCCTGATGGCCTGCATCGAGCGCTGGCTGGCGCCGCAAATCGCGCATCCGGTCCCATGACCGCGCGGGCCATCAGCTACCAGTTGTGGATCGCGCTGCGGCGCCCTCTCGACATCGAGGTCGGGCGGCTTGGCGTGTGCCGCTTTCCGGCCGGCGTCTATGTCTACACCGGCAGCGCGAAGCGCAACCTGGAGGCGCGCATCGCGCGGCATTGCCGGAAGGACAAGACCCTGCGCTGGCATATCGACTACCTGCTGGCGGAGGACGGGGTGGAGCTGGTTTGCGTGGGGCGCTCGACACGCACGGAATGCGGACTGAATCGCGGTACCGGTGGCAGCGTCATCGTTCCCGGTTTTGGCGCATCGGATTGCCGCAAGGCCTGCGGCAGCCACTTGCGCTATCTGGGGCAGCGAGCCCGGGCCTGAGTCCTGCGCCCTTGGGTCGGCCGCGCCGGACCGGCGGTCGCCGTCATCGCTGGTCGCGGCGCGGTATCGGGAGCAGTCGATCCGGGACCGAATGACCGGGTTTGCGGTAAACTGTACAAAAATACGGGCTATCCGGTTAGCTCCACTTGAGCTAGAATGTACTGGATGGACGTCCAGATACTACCGCCGATTTCCGGAAAAGACTACCCCCGAACCTGGAACGATTTCCTGGACTGGTACGGAACGGAAGAGGCTTGCCATGCGTATTTGGAGCAACTGCGCTGGCCGCAAGGATTTGCTTGTCCGGTGTTCGATCATGGCGCCTGCCTATCGGGCAGTCGCACGCGGTTGATGTGTCGCCACTGCCGCCACCAGACGTCGATTACGGCAGGAACCATTTTCGACAAGACACGGACCCCCTGGGTCTGGTTCGCTGCGGCCTGGTACCTGACCAATCAAAAGCAGGGAGTCAGTGCGCTCGGGTACAGCGGTGCTGGGCTTGGGGAGCTACCAAACCGCCTGGACCATGCCTCGCTTCCGCCATGCCATGGTTCGCCCGCGGGATCAGCTCAAGGGGCGTGTCGAGGTCGATGAAACCTACCTGGACATTACCGACAAGCCTTCCGCAACCGATTCAAAGAAAAGGAAAAGCAACACCAACAAGCTGCTGGTGGTGATCGCCTGGAACTGCTGGATCCCAAAGGCTTTGGCCGTATCCGCTTGCGCCGCATCTCCGAGGATACCGAGGCCCATGTGCTGCCCTTCATTCAGGATGTCGTCTGTGCCGCACGATTTCCACCGATGGCTCGGCTGCTTACCGCTCTGTCGCGTCGTCTGGTTACGCGCACGACCGCCACGTCATGCTCGGGTCCGAGACGCCTGCCCATTCCTGCCGGGAGTCCATCGCGTGGCCTCTCTCGTCAAGCGCTGGATCATGGGGACTCACCACGGCGCCATCCAGCCCCATCAGGTGGATGTTTATCTCGACGAATTCGTGTTCCGATTCAACCGCCGAACCTCCCGTTCGCGCGGCCTGCTCTTCTATCGCCTGATGCAACAAGCCGTCGCCACTTCAACGATCACCTACGGCGACATCAAGAGCAAAAGAGCAAGGAAAACCGCTTAGTGGAGCTAAGTGGATACCCCGTACAAAAATACAGTTATTCGCCATGCCTGCCCTGCCGGCCTACGCCGAACTCCATTGTCTGTCGAATTTCAGCTTCCTGCGCGGCGCATCGCACGCCGGGGAGCTGGTGGATCGCGCCCTGAAACTGGGCTATGCGGCGCTGGCGATCACCGACGAATGCAGCTTTGCCGGCAGTGTGCGCGCCCATCTCGCGGCACGCGAGGCCGGGCTGAAGCTGATCCACGGCATTGAACTGCAACTCGCCTGCGGCATGAAGCTGGTGCTGCTGGCGCAAAATCGCGCCGGTTACGGCAATCTCGCGGCGCTGGTCACGCTGGGCCGCCGTCGCGCGGACAAGGGCAGTTACCACCTGTCGCGCGCCGACCTTGCCGGCTGGGACGGCGGTGGTGTGCCGGATTGCCTGGCGCTGTGGATTCCTTCAATAGTTATGCCCCCGGCCGAGCCGGGGGCGGTATCCCTTGCGGACGGCGCCGGCTCGCTTTGCGCGCCTGGAACTCCGCTGCGCGGGCAGCCGACGGCGAATTGGGAAGGTGATGCGCGCTGGCTGGCCGAACACTTCGCCGGTCGCGCCTGGATCGCCTTTGAGCGCCACCTCCGCCCCGATGACGGCGAGCGGCTGGCCGCCTTGCGCGAACTGGCGGCGGCCGTATCGCTGCCGTTGGTCGCGGCGGGCGACGTACATATGCATCTGCGTTCGCGCCGGCCCTTGCAGGACGCGCTGACCGCGCTGCGCCTCGATACCACGGTGGCGCTGGCCGGCGACGCGCTGTTTGCCAATGGCGAGCGCCACCTGCGGCAGCGTTTGGCGCTGGCGCGACTGTATCCGCCGGAATTGCTGGCCGAGACCCTGAAGGTCGCCGCGCGCTGCGATTTCTCGCTCGACGAGCTGCGCTACGAATATCCGGAGGAAGTCGTGCCCGCGGGCGAGACGCCGGATTCCTGGCTGCGGAGCCTGACCGAACGCGGCTTGCGGCAGCGCTTTCCGGCCGGCGTGCCGGACAAGGTGCAAGCCCAGATCGGGCACGAGCTGGCGCTGATCGCGGACATGCGCTACGCGCCGTATTTCCTTACCGTGCACGACATCGTGGCCTGGGCGCGCGGCCGGGGCATCCTGTGCCAGGGGCGCGGCTCGGCGGCGAATTCGGCGGTGTGTTACGCGCTCTTCATCACCGAGGTCGACCCGGCGCGCGCCAGCATGCTGTTCGAGCGCTTCGTCTCGAAGGAGCGCAACGAGCCGCCGGACATCGACGTCGATTTCGAACACCAGCGGCGCGAGGAGGTGATCCAGTACATCTACGCCAAATATGGACGCGAGCGCGCCGCGCTGGCCGCCGCCGTGATCACGTATCGCACGCGCGGTGCGCTGCGCGACGCCGGTCGCGCGCTGGGCTTTCCGCTGGCGGCGATCGATGCCCTGGCCGGCAACCTGGCCTGGTGGGACAAGCGCGAGGAACTGGCGCAACGCTTCGCCGAAGCCGGGCTCGATCCGGACGATCCCGGCGTGCGGCGCTGGCTGGGCGTGGCGAAGATGCTGATCGGCTTTCCGCGCCACCTGACCCAGCACGTCGGCGGCTTCGTGATTGCACGCGGGCGGCTCGATCGCCTGGTGCCGGTGGAGAACGCGGCGATGGCGGAGCGCACCGTGATCCAGTGGGACAAGGACGATATCGATGCGCTGGGCCTGATGAAGGTGGACGTGCTGGCCCTGGGCATGCTCTCGGCGATCCGCCGCATGCTCGATGCCATCGCCCTGCGTCGTGGCCGGCCCTTCACGCTCTTCGACATACCGGCCGAGGATGCCGCGACCTACGCGATGGTCTCGCGCGCCGACACCGTCGGCGTGTTCCAGATCGAGTCGCGGGCGCAGATGGCCATGTTGCCGCGCTTGAAGCCGGCCTGCTTCTACGACCTGGTGATCGAGGTGGCGCTGGTACGCCCCGGGCCTATCCAGGGCAACATGGTCCATCCCTATCTCCGGCGCCGCCAGGGCCTGGAGCCTGTGGCGTATCCGAGCGTGGCGGTGCGCGAAGTGCTGTCGCGCACGCTGGGCGTGCCCATCTTCCAGGAGCAGGCAATGCAACTGGCCATCGTCGCCGCCGGCTTCACCGCCGGCGAGGCCGACCAGTTGCGCCGCGCCATGGCGGCGTGGAAGCGCAAGGGCGGCCTCGAACCTTTCCGCGACAGGCTGCTGGGCGGCATGCAGGCGCGCGGTTATGCCGAGGAGTTTGCCGAGGCGCTCTATCGCCAGATCCAGGGCTTCGGCGAATATGGCTTTCCCGAGTCGCACGCGGCGAGCTTCGCGCTGCTGGTATATGTCTCGGCCTGGTTGAAGCGCCACGAGCCGGCGGCCTTCCTGCTCGGCCTGCTCAACTCGCAGCCGATGGGCTTTTATTCAGCTTCGCAACTGGTGCAGGATGCGCGCCGCCACGGCGTCGAGGTCAGGCCGGTCGACGTCATGGCCAGCAATTGGGAGTGCGCGCTGGAAGGCGATGATCTGTCCGCCGTGCGCCTCGGCCTGCGGCAGATGAAAGGCTTTCCCGCCGCCGCTGCCGGGCGCATCGCCGCCGCGCGCGCGGCGGCTCCCTTCGCCGATCTTGCCGACCTGGCCCGACGCGCCGAACTTGGCCAGGGCGACCTCGATTTGCTGGCGGCGGGCGGGGCACTGCGGCAACTGGCCGGCCATCGCCGTCAGGCCGCCTGGGCCGCCGCCGCGGTGCCCTTGCAGCGCGACCTCTTCGCCGGCATCGCGCTGGACGAAGCCGGCGTGGTTCTCGCCGCGCCGCGCGAAGGCGAAGAGATCGTCGCCGACCATGGCAGCTTCGGCCTCACGCTCGGGCGTCATCCGCTGGCCCTGCTGCGTGGGTGGCTGGCGATGAAGCGCTATCTCTCGGCGATGGAATTGCGCGAGTGCGGCGATCGCGCCGTGGTGCGCTGCGCCGGGCTGGTCACCTGCCGCCAGCGCCCGGGCACCGCCAGCGGCGTGATCTTCGTCACCCTGGAGGACGAAACCGGCAGCGCCAACGTCGTGGTCTTCAACGATCTGGCGTCCCGCCAGCGCCGACTCCTGCTCGGCAGCCGGCTATTGGGCGTCGCCGGCCAACTGCAGGTGGAAGGCGAAGGCGAGCACGCCGTGGTGCATCTTGTCGCCAAGCGCCTGTTCGATCACAGCGAACTGCTCGGCACGCTGCTGACCGCAAGCCGGGATTTTCATTGAGGCGCGAAACGCCCGGCGCATGGTAAAAGAGCGGCTTGCAATGTCTTCGGGACGCCGATGCAAGCCATTCCCTTCACCGCCGCCGACGGACACGAACTCGCCGTCCATCGCTTCGACCCGCATGGCCCGGCGCGTGGCCAGGTGGTCATCGCCGCGGCGATGGCCGTGGCGCAGTCGTTCTACGCGCCGTTCGCACACTACCTGGCCAAGCGCGGCTATGTTGCCTGGACCTTCGACTACCGTGGTATCGGCGCTTCGTTCAAGGGGCCGCGCCGCCGCGTCAAGGCCGATCTCGGCGACTGGCTGCACAAGGATTACGACGCCCTGCTGCGCAAGCTTGTCGAGGGCGCGCCCGAGTTGCCGCTGTTCGTCGTCGGCCACAGCTTCGGCGGCCAGGTGGCGCCGCTGCTGCCCTCGCGCGAGCGCCTCGCCGGCCTGGTGAACATCGCCGTCGGCAGCGGTTCGACACGCCACCTGACGCCGCGCACGAAACGTTCGGCGCCGTTGTTGTGGCATGTGTTGGCACCGACCCTGTCGCCGCTGTTCGGCTATTTCCCCGGCGCGCGCATCGGCGTCGTCGGTGATCTGCCGACCGGCGCGTTGATGCAGTGGCGGCGCTGGTGCCTGACCCCGGACTACCTGCTCTCCGGCGAGCCTGGCGCGCGCGAGGCCTATGCCACGGCCGATTTCCCGGTGCTGGCGCTGACCTTTGCCGATGACGAACTGCTGGCCGAGGCCGGCTCGCGCATGCTGCACGAGGCCTACCGTCGGCGCGCGGTCGACTATCGCCTGGTCGAGCCCGCGCGGCACGGGCTCAAGCGCATCGGTCATTTCGGCTTCTTCAAGCCGCAATGCGAGATGAATCTCTGGCCGCTGGTCGCCGAATGGCTGGACCGCGCGGCGGCGGCGCGGCGCGGCGACACGGGCTGAAAGTCGGCGCCCGCGCCACGGCGATGTAGGGGCGGAGGCTACTCGCCCAGCGCCTGACGCAGGTCCGCGACCATCTTTTCCAGTTTGGCGACCAGGACCCGGCAAGCGGCGTCGATTTCGTCGGCCGTGCCTTCCTTGAGTATCAGGGCATGCAGGTGCTTGGCGGCGTCGGCGAGCTTCAGCGCGCCGACGCTGCCCGCGGAGCCCTTCATGGTGTGCGATATTTCCTTGAGCGCGGCGATCTTTCCTTCCTTGCGGCAGTCCTCGAGGCGGGCGATATCCTTGACATGGGTTTCGGCGAACAGGGCAAGGATGCGCGAATAGGTGCGGACGTCGCCGCGCACCACGTCCAGCCCGCGCTCGAAGTCGAGGCCGGGCACGGCCTGCAGGCGACGGCGCCATTCCTCGGCGTCGCGTGTCGGGAGCGCGGGCACGCCGCCGTAGCTGGCCTTGGCCCGGGGCGGCTCGGTTTGCGGTGGCTCGGCCTGCGGCGGCTGCGCCGGCTGCGGCGGTGGGCCGCGCTCCAGCCAGGTCAGCAGGGCGGCGTACAAGTCCTCCGGGTTGACGGGTTTGGCGACGAAGTCGTCCATCCCGGCGTCAATGCAGGCGCGCCGGTTTTCCTCGAACACATTGGCGGTCAGCGCCAGGATGGGAACCTCGCGGTAGCCGGGCAGGGCGCGGATGGCGCGGGTCGCTTCGAGTCCGTCCATGCGTGGCATCTGGATGTCCATCAGGATCAACTGGTAGCGCCAGGCGGCGGCCTTGTCCAGGGCATCGCGGCCGTCGACCGCGATGTGGGCGTCCATGCCGGCGCCGTAGAGCAGCTCCAGCGCCACTTCGCGGTTGATCGCGTTGTCTTCCACCAGCAGCACCGTGGCCCCGCCGTGTCGCCGTCGCAACTCGCTTTCCGCGGTCTCGGTGCTGATCTCCGATGTCTCCGGCATGACGCCGTGGCCGCGCTGCAGGCGGGCGGTAAACCAGAATCGGCTGCCTTTCCCGGGCTGGCTTTCGACACCGACCTCGCCGCCCATGAGCTCGGCCAGGCGACGCGTGATGGCCAGGCCCAGGCCGGTGCCCCCATAGCCGCGGGTGTCCGAGGTGTCGACCTGCTCGAAGGCGCGGAACAGGTTTTCCAGTTGCCCTTCCTCGACGCCGATGCCGTTGTCCTCGACCAGGAAGCGCAGCAGCAGTTCGCCGTCGCGTTCCCCGAGCAATTCGGCGCCTAGCCGGATGCGCCCCTGTTCGGAAAACTTGATTGCGTTGCTGACGTAGTTGTACAAGGCCTGGCGCAGACGCAGCGAGTCGCCGCGCAACCATGTCGGCACCTTGCCGGCGTCGATGTCGAGCACCAGCCCGCGCGTCCGGGCTTCGTCGAAGGTCTGCGAGCGCACGTGGTCGAATACCGCGTCCAGGGCGAAGTCGTGCTGGTCCAGCTTGATCGTGTCGGCCTCGATCCGGGAGATGTCGAGGATGTCGTTGATCACCGCCAGCAGGTGGTTTGCCGCGGTATCGACCTTGCCCAGCCGCTCCGCCTGCTCCGGCGTCGGCTTGCCACGCCGCAGCAGGTGCGTGAGGCCGATGATGGCGTTCATCGGCGTGCGGATCTCGTGGCTGATGTTGGCAAGGAAGCGGGACTTGGCCAGATTGGCCTTTTCCGCCGTCTCCTTGGCCGAGGCCAGCTCGATGGTGCGCGCGACCACTTGCTCCTCCAACTGGTCGCGATGCCGGCTGAGCTCTTCGCGGCTGGCGGCAAGCGCCTCGGTGCGCTCCGCCACCTGGTCGGCCATGCGGTTCAGGTCGCGCGCGAGTTCGCCAAGTTCGTCGTTGTCCTGGTCCTCCAGCCGGACCACGCCATCACCGGCGGCGAACAGGCGCATGCCGGCGCGGATGCGCTCCAGCCGGCGCAGGATCAGGCGGTCCGTGAGCAAGCCAAGCGCGAGGAAGATCAGGCCATAGGCCGGCAGGCTCCAGCCGAGGCGGCCGATCCAGTTGTCGAGCGCCGCCGCCTCGTACCGCGTGGCCGGCAGCTTGATGCTGATCAGGCCGCGCACCTCGCCGACAGCGAATTCGTCGCCGCGCGCCCTTGCGGCGCGGTGCGCCTTGGCCCCGTGACAATGCAGGCAGGATGCCTCGACGCGCAAGGGCAGGCTGTAGTGCAACATCGCGGTGTCGCTCATGTCCACGATGGGCTGCGATCGCTCGCGGGCTTCGGGATGCTCGCGGAACCACTTGATGGCGTCGAGTTCGAGGCGGTCGGCCTGGTTTTCGGGATTCCCCGGCTTGTCCGTGACGTTGCGGAATCCGACGCCACTGGCGTGCTCGCGTGAGTACTCGCGCGAAATGCGCGCCAGCGCCAGCTCGGCGACGAAGGCATCGCCGGCCCGGCCGTCGACGAGTTGGCCGTGATAGACCTTGCGCGTCGCCAGCAGCAACTGGCCAATGCCGCGCGCGTCGCGCAACTGTTCGGCACGTTGCTCGCCCGCGGTCCGGCGGTATTCGAAGCCGAGGTCGAGAAGGGATACCGTCGCCGCCAGCAGGGCAAGTGCCAGCCAGATTTTTCCGCGCAGGGTCATTGCCTGAGATTAATGCAGGTTCTTTCCGGCGGAATAGGCTGCGCCGTCGTCGACCGCCACGGGGTTAGCCTGGATGTCGGCCAGCACGGCGCGTATCGTGCCGTCGGCGATCCAGTGCGCGGCGTGCGGGCCCAGCAGGATTTCGCGCGGCGCCATGGGGCGGGCGATGGCGAAGCCCTGGATGTAGTCGATGCCGACGTCGGCCATGGCGCGCAGGGTCGCGGCATCTTCGACCCATTCGGCGATGGAGCGCATTCCGAGGTTGCGCGACAGATCGGCGATCGCCTGCACGATGGACAGGCGAGAGGGGTGGCGCGCCGCCGATTCGACGATGGCGCCGTCGATCTTGATCACGTCGGCCTGCAGATCGGAGAGATACATGAAGGAAGTATAGCCGGCGCCGAAATCGTCGAGCGCGAGCTTGACGTCGAATTCGCGCAATCGTTCGAGCACGCGTCGCGTCTGGTCGAAGTCGCGCAGCGCCACGCCTTCCGTGATCTCGGCACACAGCCGGGCGGCGGCGCGCGGGTGGGCGCGCAGCATCGCATAAGCGTCGGCCATGAACTGTTCGTCGTTGATCGAGGCGCCGGAGAAATTCACCGTGACAAAACGCGTGCCGGTGAGTTGGGCATGGTGCGTATCCAGCCATTCCAGCACGGTGGATAGCACCCAGCGGTCGATCACGCCGACACGGCCGTGGGCCTCGGCCACCGAGATCACGCGGCCCGCGGGCATGATGCTGCCGTCAGGCGCCCGGGCGCGCAGCAGCACCTCGAAATCCAGGCTGCCTTGCGGATCGTGCAGCGACATGATCGGTTGCATGGCGATGGCGAGGAATTCCGGCGCGCGTTCCGGGCTCAGGCGCGCCACCAGCCCGCGCTCTTCCTCGTGCTCCTGGAAGGCCGGCGCGTCGGCGCCATAGGCCACCACATGCCCGGAGGCCGCCGTCCGCTTGGCTTCGCGGCAGGCACGGTCGGCGGCGGAGATCAGGTCGACCACCTCGATGCCGGGTGTCACCTCGACGGCGCCGAAGGAGACGCCGATGCGGAAGGCCAGGTCCTGGACGCGGAACGCGCTGGCGTCGATGACCTCGCCGAGTTCGCGACATTTCGCCGTTGCATCGGCCAGGCTCATGTCGCGCAGCAGGATGAGGAACTCGTCGCCGCCAATGCGGCCGAGCAGGTGCTCGGTGCCCAGCGCCTTGGCCATGCGGTTGCACAACTGGCGCAAGACCTCGTCGCCGGCGGTGTGCCCGAACAGGTCATTGACGGTCTTGAAGCGGTCGAGGTCCATGTAGGCCAGAGCGAACGGGGTGTCGACCTCGGCCGAACGGATCGCGCCGCGCAGCGCCTGCTCGATCGCGCGCCGCGACAGCGTGCCCGTAAGCTGGTCGTGGTCGGCCAGGTACATCAGCTTGCGGTTGGCGGAGATCGCTTCGGTGACGTCCTCGATCGAACCCTCGATCAGGCTTTCGCCGATCGAAGCGCGGGCCTCGTACCAGGCGCCGTGGTCGCGCGACTGGAAGCGCAGTTGGGCGCGCGGGCCTTCGGCCAACAGGTTGCTCAGCGATTCCCAGGTGCCGGGCTCGAAATAGTCCTGCCAGCGCGTGTTGCCGTCGAGTACGTTGTCGCCGAGCAGGCGGCCGAGGGCCGGATTGCCGCGCAACAGGCGCCCGGTGGCGTCGGCCGTGAAGAAAGCCACCGGAACCTGGTCGTAGGTTTTCTGCAGGGCCTTCTCGGCGCCCTCGCGGCCGGAGCGCTCGATGCGCATCTGCTCGGCCAGCGCCATCGCCACCAGCAGCCCGGAACTCAGCGCCGCGGTGACGCTGTTGACATAGGGCACCGGACCGGGGAGGCCGAACATGGCCTTGATTACCTCGGTAAAGCCGGCGGCGGCGGTAACCACAAGCGAGGCGGCAAACCACATGGCGATGCGCGAACGCGACACCAGCAGGATGCTGCCGAGGTAATACACGATGATGCCGTAGCCGATGAATGAACATAGCCAGAGCATCGGGATGAAATAGCGGTAGGGCAGCAACAGTGCCGCCGCGAACATCGGCAGGTAAAGCAGTTCCAGCACGCGTACCAGCGAATCCTTGCCGACCTTCGTCAGGTCGTGCTGGAACAGCCTCGTGAACAGGTAAACCGTCAGCGGAAAGTTGCTGGCGAAGATGACCTTGCGCATCCCGTCGAGCCAGCCGGAGGGCACCTGATGGCTTAGCCAGAGCGCGTCCCAGCCGGCGGAGTTGGCGCCAAGCCGGGCATTGACGATGAGCCAGGCGGCAAACACGATGTACAGCGGCTCGCGGTTGACCAGGGCCGCGAGCAGCATGAAGACCGCCAGCACGGTCAGGCCACCTTCGAGCAGGCCCATGTCGTTGGCGAAGGAGCGTGTCGCCACGTTGAAGTCCGTGGCGTTCCATGCGGTTACGGAAAGTCGCGCCGGACCGACGAAGGTGGCGCGGCACAGCAGCGGCACGCCGGAAAGATCCACTCCGCTGGTGGCGAAACCGGCATTGACCATGGTCAGTGCGCCGTCGGCGTGGGCGCGCGTCGCGCTGCCCAGGGGCTTCAGCGCCGCGCCGCGCCAGCATGACAGGCTGCGCGCATGGCGTGAGGGGAAATACACCAGGGGTGGGCCGGCTACGCTGCTTTCCAGTTTGGGCGGCGTAAACGCGAACCAGACAGGGGCCTCGGAAAGCTGGCTGTCGAAGGAGGTGACGGGCTTCAGCCCGCGCAGTGCATCACGCGCCGCCGCCGGTTCGATCTGTCCGTCGTCGGGAACAAAGGACAGCGCGGTGAAGGGCAGGTCGGGAGCCTGCCTGACCACCGTGTCCGATTCCCACGCCAGCAGCGCCAGCAACATGATGCCGCCAAGCGCCAGCGGTATGACGAGGTAGGACAGTTGCGCCAGCCAGCGCGAATTGCGCCGCAGGAAACCGCGCAACAATTGGCGGGAAGCCAGCAGAACAAGCCGCCGCGTGCGGGGGGTCATGGGGCCGCGTCCGTGGGGGGCCGGCGGCGGCGAAAACGGATCATGCGCTGAATACTAGCGCAGGTCTCTGTGTCCGATCCTCCGGGTAACGCGGGAATCCATGCCTTCCTTTTCGCCGCGAGCCGACGCGACCGGGAAGGGGGTCAGGTCAATGTCGGGGTGACGGGTCTCGAAGAACAGTGAATACCAGGGATGATCCATCTCGTGCCAGCGCTGCTTGGTGGCCACGATGTCGCAGCCCATGACACGGTGGGGAATCATGCCGACGTGCGCCATCGGTACGAAATCCCCGCCAGGAAACACGTCTTCGAACAACAACCAGTGATAAAAGCGATCCATCGGATGCCGCGCCGTCACGACCATGTTGTCGACCCCGCCGGCTTCGCATTGCAGGAACATGGCCTTCATCAGCATGGACTTGACAACGCGCCCGACGGCGGCCTGGCTGACCGCGAGGCGGGTGGCCTCGGCCAGGACGCGGCCGCGCAGCGCCGACGGCAAGGTGACGGACTGCTCGAGGTCGAGCGGCCGGTATTGGTTGGTGCGGTAGCGCATGCTGCCCAAAGGCATGCCGTCAAGCTTGGCCAGGGCCACCAGGACGCGGCTGCTGCCGTCGAGATCACTGGGTTCCGGCGCCGCGAAGCGCGCGGCAAGCTCGGGCACGTGGCGTCCGTAGGCGCTGCGCCGGATGGCCACGGCTTTCGCCAACTCGGCCTCGTCGCGCACGCAGCGGATCACGAAAGGCAAGGCCTCCGCGGCGCGGCGTGACTGCGTGTATTTCGCGTTCATAGCCGGAATATGCCGGGTTCCACCTTTTTTGACAAGGACTTGCCGCTGGTCCTTTAAGTCGAATGATGGATATTTGCCACAGTCGCCAGCCCGCAGTCAGGGGCCGCAACCGTAGCGCCGCGCCAGTCGCACCGGGTCGGCGCCACAGAAGAATGCAAGCCGCAAGGTCCACATCAGCAGGATCGTGGGCACCACGCCGCGGCTCTCCCAGCGCCGTCCCGAGGTGTATACCTGCTCACGCAGGCAGGCCGGGGAGGAGACGCACCTGAGTGTGGAACTGAGACGGATATCTTCCATCAAGGGGATCGCGGGGTAGCCGCCGACAGCATCGAAGGTGGCGCGGCGGACGAAGATTGCCTGATCGCCGGTGGCGATCCCGGTCAGGCGCGAGCGCCAGTTCATCATCCGCTCGACCACCCGCAGCAGGGGATGGGTGCCGTCGATGCGAACATCGAAGCGGCCCCAATCGGCGCCGCCGGCGATTGCCGCCGCGATGGCCGTCGGTGCGTCCGCCGGCGGCATGGTGTCGGCGTGAAGGAAGAAAAGTACGTCGCCATGGCTGGTCGCCGCGCCCGCATTCATTTGTGCGGCGCGTCCGCGCGCCGATGCGATGACCTGATCGGCCAGACCGACACACAGACCGGGAGTGCCGTCACGGCTGCCACCGTCGGCGACGATCACCTCCACGCCTTGCTCGCGCCACGCCTGCAGTGCGGCAAGCAATCCGCCGATGCGCTCCGCCTCGTCCAGCACCGGGATGATGATCGACAGCCTCACTTGCCGGACCAGACCTTCTCCACGCGGGCGTCGCGACCACAGGCGAAACGGTAGTAGCTGTAGCGGATCGGGTTCTTCTTGTAGTAGTCCTGGTGATAGCCTTCCGCGGGCCAGAACTTCCAGGCGGGGGCGATCTCGGTCTCGATTCGGGCGAAACGGCCGCCCTTCAGCAACTCATCGCGGCTGGCCTCGGCGGCCCTGCGCTCGTCCTCGTTCTGGAAGTAAATGCCGCTGCGGTACTGGTTGCCCTTGTCACAGAACTGCCGGTCCTTGGTCGTCGGGTCGATATGGCGCCAGAAGTAGTCAAGAAGCTGCGTATAGCCGATCTTCTTCGGATCGTAGATCACGCGAATGGCCTCGGTATGTCCGGTTCCGCCGTGGGCGACCTGTTCGTAGGTCGGGTAGGGGGCGCTGCCGCCGATGTAGCCGGATTCAGCCTCGATCACGCCGGGAAGCTTTTCGAAGTCCTGTTCCATGCACCAGAAGCAGCCACCGGCGAATATCGCGCTGGACATCCCGGCCGGTACGGGGACGGGTTGTGCACTGGCGGCGCAGCCGAAGAGCAGGCTCGTGCCCAGCAGCGCGGTCGGCAGGGTGAACTTCATGTGCGCAAGGCCGGCAGGGTTTCGCCGCGGGCGGTGAATCGAAGGGCCACGCCATTGTTGCAGTAGCGCTTTCCGGTCGGTTGCGGGCCGTCGTTGAATACGTGGCCCTGGTGTCCCCCGCAGCGCGAGCAGTGGTACTCGGTGCGCGGGTAGATCAGCTTGAAATCGGTCGCGGTACCCAATGCGCCGGGCAGGGGCTGCCAAAAGCTGGGCCAGCCGGTGCCGCTTTCGTACTTGTGGGCGGAATCAAACAGCGGCAGGTTGCAGGCGGCGCAGAGATAGGTGCCGGCGCGCTTTTCGTTGTTCAGCGCACTGCTGCCCGCGCGCTCGGTGCCGTCTTCGAACAGCACCTGATAGGCGTCGGCGGCGAGCAGCTTCTTCCACTCCGCCTTCGCCTTGCTTAGGGGAAAGGCTTCGGCGGCGCTTGCCTGATGACGCACCAGCAGGGGCGCGGTGATCAAGGCGGAAATTCCATACAGCCAGTTGCGGCGGTTCATTGTCGTCTCCTGTCGTGGCGTGGCGGCAGCGACCCGGTTGCGGGGGCTTGCGCCGTGCCATTCTGTCGTGGCACGGGCGCGATCCTTACAAGGACTTCGCGCGGTTTGCCCATCTTAGGGCGTGTTCTCAATCACCCCCCCGCGCCCCCCCCCCACAAGGCGGCCCCCCCCCCCCCCCCCCCCCCCCCCCCCCCCCCCCCCCCCCCCCCCCCCCCCCCCCCCCCCCCCCCCCCCCCCCCCCCCCCCCCCCCGGGCCCCCCCCCCCCCCCCCCCCCCCCCCCCCCCCCCGGGGGGGGCCCCCCCCCCCCCCCCCCCCCCCCCCCTCCTCCGCGCCGGCCCCGCCCCTCATCTTGGGCGAAAATGCGTTCCATTCCACTTCGCGGCAACCACGATGAATGCGGATCGCCAATCCGAGCTCAACGCACTGCGTCCCGACCTGTTGCGTTTTGCGCGCCTGCAGTTGCGCGATGCCGGCGCGGCGGAAGACGCCGTCCAGGAAACCCTGCTTGCGGCCCTGTCCGGTGGCGGGAACTTCGAAAGCCGTTCCTCGTACAAGACTTGGCTGATCGCCATCTTGCGCAACAAGATCGTCGACATCATCCGCAGCCAAAGCCGTGAAGTGTTGGCCAGTTCGCTGGCTGGCGACGAAGACGGCGATGACGCGCTGGCCGAGACGCTGTTCGAGCCCAACGGGCACTGGACCGTCGAGGCGCGACCCGGGCGCTGGGCAGATCCCGACGCGTCCTTCGAGCAACAGCAGTTCTGGCGCGTGTTCGAGGCCTGCCTGGACCATCTGCCGGCGAAGACGGCGCGGGTGTTCATGATGCGCGAAATCCTCGGGTTGGAAACTGGAGAAATCTGTAAGGAAACCGGCATCAGCACGTCCAACTGCTGGGTGGTTTTGCATCGTGCGCGCATGTCGCTGCGCCGCTGCCTCGAAACCACGTGGTTCGCGGGAGACGCGAGATGCTGAGCTGCAGGCAGGCAACCGAACTGATGTCCCAGGAACAGGACCGGCGCCTGAGCCTGGCAGAGCGCCTCGGCTTGCGCCTGCACGTGTTGATCTGCGCCGCCTGCGAGAACTATCGGCGCCAGATGGGAATCCTGCGTGACGCCTGCCGGCGTTTTGGCGGGGGCGACACGCCGTGAGTGAGGCGGCGGCCAATAGTTGCTGCCCGCGTTGCGGCGTCGCCTTTCGCTGCGGCATGGTCGGTGGCGACGCCCGCTGCTGGTGCGCCGACCCGCCTTCCGCGGATGCCTTGCCGGTACCGGCACCCGGTAGCCCGGCGTCCTGTTTTTGTCCCGCTTGCCTCGCCGCCGTGAAGGCGGAGCGCGCCGGAACGACCTTGCCGGCGTGAATCTGCGCGACAAGATTCTGCTCGTATCGGCGATGATCCTCGCCGTGCTGGTCTGCGTGCTTACCGGGCTCTCGGCCCTGAGCTTGAAACAGTTCTCCCTCTATACCGCCGAGCGCCACGCCCGTTCCGTCGCCGAAACGGTCAAGGTGGGCCTCACCGAAAGCATGATCAACGGCACCATCAAGATGCGGCAGCAGTTTCTCTTGCGCCTGGCCGGCATACCCGGTGTCAGCGAAGTTCGTGTGGCACGCGGTCCCGCAGTGATCGCCCAGTTCGGTCCCGGCCTCGCTGCCGAGAACGCCTCACATCATGACGTCAAGGACGTATTGTCAACGGGTCGGGAGATTTTCGAACTCGTCGAGATCAATGGCGAACCCGTGTTCCATGCCGTGATTCCCTACGTGGCTTCGGACCAGGGCGTGCCCAATTGCCTCCAATGCCATGCCGTTCGCGTAGGCACCGTGCTCGGTGCGGTCCAGGTGGATATCCCCTTCAGCGAAGTGCGCCACAAGGGCAGGATCGCGGTCGGTCTGGTCGGCCTGGCCGTCCTGGTGGCCGCACTGGCGGCGCTGGCGCTGCTGCAGAAGCTGCTGCGGCCGCTGTCGGAGACCGCCGAGGCGGTTCGGGACGTGACCTCGCTGGCGGTCGAGGGCGACTTCAGCGGGCGCGTGCTCCAGCGCAGCTCGGACGAAGTCGGCGGCATAGCGCTGAACATCAACCAGCTCATGGATTTCCTGCAGCGCGAGGTCGGCACCATCCGCAAGCGTGTCGGCGAACTGATGGGCTTCAGCAGCGACGGGAGGGGCAACCAACTGGCGCATACCACCGAGCTGGTCGAAGGCCTGGTCCAGGCCTCGCAGTTCAAGCAGGCGATCGAGGAGGATCAGACCAAGGTCGAGATCTACCAGCGCCTGGCCGATCTGATGCGCGGGAAATACGGTGTCCGGCGCTTTTCGATTTACGAAGTGGCGCCCTCCAAGAACCGCATGACGGCCATGTCGATCGATGGCGATCCCGCCGCGACCTGTCGCCATTGCGATCCGCAGGTGATGGTGGACGCGAATTCCTGCCGTGCCCGCCGCACCGGCCATGAAGTTAACGCCGTCGCCTTCCCCGGCCTGTGTACCATGTTTCGTCCAGGCGCCGAGGGCGATACCCACGTCTGCCTGCCGATCAACCAGTCGGGTTCCGCCGGCGCCATTGTCCAGATGGTCACCAGCCGCGAAGAGGGCGATCTGGCCAGCCGGCTGGTGCCGTTTGTCAGCGTCTACCTGCGCGAGGCGGGTCCGGTGCTCGAAGCCAAGCGACTGATGGAACATCTGCGCGAAAATTCCCTGCGCGACCCGATGACCGGCCTCTACAACCGGCGCTTCCTCGAGGACTACGTCGGCGCCCTGGTCAACAGCAGTCAGCGACGCAAGAGTGCTTTCTCGGTGCTGATGCTGGACCTCGACTACTTCAAGCAGGTCAATGACACTCACGGCCATGAGGCCGGTGACAAGGTGCTGAAGACGCTCGCCGACATCGTCGCGCGCAGCGTGCGCAGTTCCGACATCGCGGTGCGCTACGGCGGGGAGGAATTCCTCCTGGTGTTGACCGACACCGGCGTCGAGCCGGCGCTGATGGTGGCGGAGAAGATCCGCGCCGAGGTCGAGGGCACCAAGGTGCCGCTGCCCAGCGGCATCCTGCAAAAGACGATTTCCATCGGCGTCGCCGAGTTCCCTGCCGACGCCGACAGCTTCTGGCAGGTCGTCAAATACGCCGACGTCGCCCTGTACAAGGCCAAGGCCGCTGGCCGCAACCGTGTGGTGCGCTTCCTGCCGGAGATGTGGGATAGCGCGGGCAGCTATTGAACCGGATGCGAAGGGCATGACAGATGGCATTGCCAGGGGTATCCAGGTCGGATACATTGTCCGTTACCCGGCAAAGCCAAAAGGAGGCAGGGCATGAGTGCGAACGATCCCGGCGCTGACCTGCAACAACTGCGCGGCGAGTTGCGCCGCCAGCTCGCTTTCCAGCGGAAAAGTTCGCTCTACTCGGTGCTCGGCCTGGCCGCCGATTGCGGCGATGATGCGATCGCCGAGGCGGTAACGCGAATTTCGGCCGACGGCGTCCTGGCCGATGCCGAACTGCGCTACGCCATCGAAATCCTCGGGCGCCCGGAGTCGCGCGAGGCTTTCGATCGGCAGTTGCTGGAGCAGTTGCGCAAACCGAAAGCGGAGCCGATGTTCATCGAACCCGTGATGTCCCGTGGTGGCCGTTCACCGTGGTTGGTGCCGGTGACGCTGGGCATCTTCGGCGTGCTGTTGCTGGGCATGGCCTGGCTGGGCCTCAATTTCATGCGGGAAAACGCCGACCGGGAGATGAAGCTGCTCGAGGCGCAGGCTCGCGCCGACGAGTCCAGGCGTCGCGCCGAGGCCATTCCAAAGACCTCGGAACTGATGCGAAGGGCGGTGGAAAGTTCAGAGGCGGTTCAGCAGCGCGAACTCGACGCCCAGGACAAGGCCGGAGAGGATGCAAAGGCCCGCGAGGATCGCTTCCGCGAGGAACGCGAGAAGACCTACCAGCAACAATTGGCGCGCGAGGAGAAATTGCGTCAGGAAGCCGACAAACGTGCCGACACCCAGGCCGGGCGCGAGGTGATGAACATCATGGGTTCGGCGGCCTCGCAAAAGGCCGCAGGTCGCTGAGGCCGCGAGCGGGCTTTTCTCAGGCCAGCCAGGCCGGCAACGCACCCAGGTCGCCGATTTCGCCATCCGGCGTCGCCGGGATCCGTTCCGGCGCCTGGCCGAAGCGATTGCACCACAGCACCCGAAAGCCGAAGGCCTTGGCGGAATACGCATCCCAGCCATTGGACGAGAGGAAGCAGATGCGCTCCGGCGTCAATTGCAGACGCTTTGCGGCCAGCCCGTACACCGAGGGATGGGGCTTGAAGACACCGACGTCCTCGACCGAGAGCACGGCGTCGAATACGCCATCCAGTCCCGCATTGCCCACCAAGGCAGCCAGCATGGCGGGGCTGCCGTTGGAGAGGATCGCCAGCTTCATGCCCCGCGCCTTCAGTTCGGCAAGCATCGCCGGTACTTCGGGATAGGCGCCCAGGCGCAGGTAGAGGTCCATCAGGCGCGCGCGCAGCCCGGGGCGCTCGATCTTCAGTTGCGCCAGGGCGAAATCCAACGCGTCGCCGGTGACCTGCCAGAACTCCACATGGTGTCCGGCCAGGCCGCGCAGCCAGGTGTACTGCAACTGCTTAAGGCGCCACAGATCGGAGAGCTTCTGCCAGTCGGCGCCGAGCTCGTCGCGTGCGCCGGCCGCGGCCGTGTTGAAGTCGAACAGCGTGCCGTAGGCGTCGAATACGCAGGCCTCGATCCCGTTCAGCTTTTCGTTCATTTTGCCCCCGCTCACGTACCGCAGCTTGGCGCCGCGGCGGTGTCGTGGCCCAGCGCGCCACCGCAGCTCGACCCCTGGCCCGCGGTGCAGCCGTAGCAGTGCTCGGCTACCCGGATCGGCGTTTCGTCGATGGCCATCGCCGTGGCGTGGGTGATGTGCAGGCGGCCGCCGGCGCCGTCGCCCATGGCCAGCCCCAGTTGCTGGTTGAAGTCGCAGTCGTAGAGGTAACCCTGCCAGTCGATGCTGACCAGGCTGCGGCACATCACGCCGTCGAGGTTGGCATCGCGGTGCGCCTCGCGTAGCGTGTTCAGGTAGGCGTTGAACTGGCCCTTGGAGATCAGCATGCTGCCGAAGCGCTGAATCGGCATGTTGGCCAGGGTGAACAGTTCGTTGAAGACCACGCCGTAGCGCTCGCCCAGGTGCTGTTTGTAGTCCGCCTGCAAGGCGGCCTGCGGCGGCGGCAGGCTGGGGCCCTGCGGGTTGTAGACCAGGTTCAGCGACAGGCCGCTGCCTTCGCGGCCGTAGCCCAGGTCATTCAACCGCCGCAGGGCGCGCAGGCTGGCCTCGAACACGCCGTTGCCACGTTGGCGGTCGACGTTTTCCTCGAGGTAGCAGGGCAGCGAGGCGACGATTTCGACGCGGTGCGCGGAGAGGAACTCGGCCAGGCTATCCTGTCCGGGTTCTTCGAGGATGGTCAGGTTGCAGCGGTCAATCACCCGCAGTCCACGTGCGCGCGCCGCAAGCACCAGACGGCGGAACTGCGAATTCAGCTCCGGCGCGCCGCCGGTCAGGTCGATGCTGCGCACGCCCGGATTGGCGGCGAGGAAGGCGATCACCACGTCGACGGTTTCGGCGGTCATCTCCTCCGTGCGCTTGGGGCCCGCATTGACGTGACAGTGCAGGCAGCTCTGGTTGCAGCGGTACCCAAGGTTGAGTTGCAGGGTATCGAGCGCGCGCCGCTTGAGGGCGGGGAAATCGGTCTGGCTCAACAGGGGCAGGGTGGCGTGCATGCGCGTTCTCCGGGGAATTCCTGCTTGGTCGGGATTGCCGACCGAGCCTTACGACCTGTGGCAAAAAAACTCGGCACGGCGTTTCGAAGCGGCGCCGCCACTTGAGGATTGCTCCGGCCAGCCGTTATAGTGACATCGACGCTGCAATTCACCAAGGCGAAGCACGGATCATGGACTTGACGCACATGCCGCTGGATTTGGCAGGACTGCTGGCCCTCGCTGCCGGGTTGGGCTGGGCCGCCGGGCTGCGCCTGTACACCGTGATTTTCGTGGTCGGCATGGTTGGCTACCTGGGCATCGCGGAACTGCCGCCCGGCCTGCGCATCCTGCAGCACCCGCTGGTCTTCGGCGCCGCCGGCCTGATGCTTTTCGTCGAATTCTTCGCCGACAAGATTCCGCTGCTCGACAGCGCCTGGGACACGGTGCATACCTTCATCCGCATCCCGGCCGGCGCCGCGCTGGCGGCGATGGTCTTCGGCGGTCAGGGCCTCGAATGGCAGACGGCGATGGCCGTACTCGGCGGCACGCTGGCGGCGGGCACGCATTTCACCAAGGCCAGCACGCGCGCCATGATCAACACCTCGCCCGAGCCCTTCAGCAATATCGCCGCCTCGACCGGCGAGGACGTCGTGGTGCTGACCGGCCTGTGGCTGATGTTCGCCCATCCCTGGATCATGCTGGTGCTGCTGGCACTGCTGGTGGCACTGATGCTCTGGCTGCTGCCCCGACTCTGGCGCGGCGTTGCGGCGCTGGTCAGCAGCTTTTCGCTGCCGCGGCCTGCCGCAGGCGGACATTCCTGAAATACGCCGGTTCGCGTTTGCCGTCCTGCGAGCGCCGTCCGCAAGGGATACCGTCTCCGGCCTTGCGGGAGACATAACTCTCACCTTCCTGCCGCTGCGATGGCACGCGCGCGTCGCGCTTCGCCCAGCGCGCCCTTGATGCGCAGCAGGCTGCCGTCGAGCGCCGCCTGCCCCAGCCACCACTGGTAGTCGGGCGACTGGTGGGCCAGCCCAAGGCGCAGGTCGCGCAGGTTCCCGTCGTGCAGCGTCGCGAATAGTTTCTCGACGTGCGCCAGTTCCTCGCCCGAGATTTCCGTGCGCGCCACCGCCACCAGAGCCTCGGCTTCGCGCCGTTTCATTTCGCCGATCGCCAGCCCGCGTTGCGCGGCGGCATTCTGCTCGGTGGCGTAGCGAGGCGAATGGCAGGCGCGGCAGCTCTCCATTGCCGCCTCGCGCGCCTGCGCCCGAGTGCGTTTGGCGGAGTAGTGCTGCGCGGTCGGCGCTTTGGCTTCGACGAGGTGACAGGTGGCGCAGTCCGGCGCGCGCCGGCGCTCGCGGCCGGCTTCGATCCCGGCGATGACGCCGTGCTTGGACAGCGCCCAACTGCGCTCCGCCGCGCCGGCGTGGCAGTCGACGCAAGGCTTGCCGGCAGCCGGGAGGGCGACGATCCACAACAGGAGCAGGCCCAGGGCGCGCATCAGTTGTGCGTCCTGTTGTGCGCCGTGTACTCGCCTTCCGTCCACAAGGGGCGCGGGTCGGGCCGCGGTCCTCGCGCCTTGGCGCGCAGGTTCCCCGCCTCGGCGGCGATGGATTTCTCGGCATGGGCCAAGGCTTCGTGGCCTTCCTTGACCAGCGCGGGTGCACCGTGGGCCGAGGCCTTGTAGGCGCCGAGGTTGGCGAAATACCACATCTCGAAATAGTCGCGCTCGATGGGCGAGACATTGTAGAAGCTCGAAGCCTGGCCCTCAAAGAAGCCGATGCGTTCCTTCGGGAACCAGGCATCCATCCAGTCGGTCGGGTAGGGCGGGCGTTCGCCGGCGGCGGGGTAGATGGCCCTTTCGCTCCTCAGGTCGCGCAGCAGACGTTCGATACGGTTGAGGCCATGCCATGCCTGGGTGCGCTCGCGGTCCAACTCGTTCAGTTGCCGGCGCGAAAAGTCCTCGTCGTGACAATCGGTGCAGACCTCGATCCAGCGTTCGCGCTTGACCTTGTTCTCGGCGGTGTTCGGATTCACCTGCCGCAGGCCGAATTGCCAGATCGACTTGTCGGCAACGACGTGCTGGCCGTTTCGCATGTGGCAGTAGGCACAGGTCGGCGTCAGGTAGTTGCCCTTTCGCAGCGGCTTGCTCCAGTCGGTCGTCGCGGCGTCGGCGAGGTAGCGCTTGCCGTGCGCCGAGCCGTAAAAAGTCTCGTCGTCCGGGTGCGGCGGGCCGCTGTGGCAGGTGGTGCAGGCCTCGGCGCGGCGCGCTTCGGCGGCCTCGAAGCGGTGGCGGGTGTGGCAGGAATCGCACTTGGTCGCCACCGAGTGGCATTGCACGCAGGCCGTGGTTTCCGCCTTGGGCTTGTCGGCGAAATGCTTGCTGTCGGTGGCGCGCTCCATGGCCAGCACGTGGCTGGGGAAGCCGTACTGCTTTTCGGACTGGAAGGCGTCGTGCTGCACGGCGTGGCATTCGGCGCATACCTTGGGCGTCGGCATGCGCAGCTTCTGGTGGTCGGCGCCATGGCAATCCGGACAGGCCACCGGCGCGCGATTCGCCGGCTTGCTGTGGCGGCTGTCGCGCCAGTCGGCGACGATGCCCGGCGTCAGCGCTTCGTGGCAGGTGATGCATTCCGCGGCGGGGAAAGCGCCTTCGACGCTGTCGACCGGCTGGTAGAAACGGTCGGGGTCCCAGTAGCCCTGCACCGGGTCGGGCTGCCACTCGCGCGAATACAGGCCGCTGCCGGCGCCGCCCTTGCTCCAGTCGACCCAGACCATGCCCAGTGCGATGCCGGCCAGCGACAGCAGCACCGGGATCAGCAACCAGCGCCGGGACATCAGCGATCCCGGCGGTGGCGGGCGACGGCGCGGGCAATGCCGATGCCGGCGAGCAGCAGGAAGGGCAGCAGCGTCAGGCCGGGCATTGTTTCGTTCGTGGTGCAGAAGAAATCGAAATTGACCGAGTGAACGTGGGCCCAGGCCGGCGTCGCCAGCGTCACGAGCAGGAAAGCAAGACGCCTCATGTCGCCAGCCTCGTTGTCATCAGCGGCTGCGGCGCCGCTTGCCAGGCGCGCCAGGTCTTCCAGCCGGCCAGGCGTTGCTCGGCCAGCACCGTGCGCGCGGCGCGGCGGCCGGCGGCGGCGGCGGTGACGATCAGGTCGGCGCCATGCACGGCGTCGCCGCCGGCGAAGATGCGCGGGTGGGTGGTGCGGCCGTGGGCATCGACCTTGATCGCGCCGAATTCGGTGGCGACGCCGCCGGCTTCCAGCCAGTAGGGCGCTGCCGGCTGCTGGCCGAAGGCGAGGATCACGGCATCGCAGGGCACGGAAATCGCCGTTACCTGCCCGCGAAGCGGCGTTCCAGGTACGCAAAGCGAGCCAGCGCCGACTTTGAAGTTCACGCTACGCACCGAGGCTTCGCCTTCGATGGCGAGCGGATTGTGCTCGAAGAGGAAACTCACGCCTTCCTCAGTCGCCGCAACGCGCTCGTGAGGATTGGCGCGCAGTTTCTCGGCCGTGCCGCGATAGGCGATCGCCACACTGCTTGCGCCATCGCGCAACGCGGCGCGCGCGCAATCCATCGCCGTGTCGCCGCCACCCAGCACCAGCACACGCTTGCCGGCGAGGCTGCCGGCGACGGCACCGTCCTTGCCGCGGTTAATGCGGCCGAGATAGGACAGCGCGTCATCGACGCCGAACAGCTCGCGCCCCGGCAGCGAAACCTCGCGCGCCTGGCGTGCGCCGAGGCCGAGGAAGACTGCCTCGTTGTCGTCGCGCAATTGCAGGAAGCGTTCGGCATCGACCTCGGTACCGAGCTCGAAACGGATGCCGGCCTGCTCCAGCAGGATGCGGCGCCGGTCCAGCGCGCGCTTGTCGAAGCGGAAGGGCGGCAGGCCGCTGGACAGCATGCCGCCGACCTGCGTATCGCGGTCGTAAACCGTCACGTTCCAGCCGGCGCGATTCATTGCCTCGGCGAAGGCCAGTCCGGCCGGGCCGGCGCCGATTACCGCGGCGTCCTTGTCGATGCGTTTGGCCGGTGCCAGTTGCGGACGCCAGCCACGGGCCAGGGCTTCCTCGGTCACCGCGTGCTCGATGGCGCCGATGGCGACGGCCGCCTCGCCCTGCCGCACGCGGGCGCAGGAGCCTTCGCAGAGGCGGTCCTGCGGGCACAGCGCGCCGCAGAGTTCCGGCATCGGCGAGGTAGAGGCCATGATTTCGGCGGCGGCCTCGATCCTGCCCTTGGCGGCCTGCATCAGCCATTCCGGAATCCGGTTGTGCAGCGGGCAGGCCGTGCGGCAGGTGGGCTCGCCGCAGTCGAGGCAGCGTGTGGCCTGGGACTGGATCTCGGCCAGCGGCAGGCGTTCGGCGCAGGCATCGATGCGCGGCAGCTCCGGTGCGGCGACGCGGCGCAAGAGATGGGTCGCATCCTGGCGCAGCGCCGGGCGCAGCAGGTTGCGCACATCGCGGATTTCCAGCGCATCGGTGGGGCAGGAGACCACGCAGCGCGCGCAGCCCATGCAGTCTTCGAGGCCGGTGACGCGGCCGTGGGCCTTGCCCTGCTTCCACACCGGGATGCCCATGTCGCAGGCCTGTTCGCAGCGGCCGCAGTCGATGCAGCGCATCGCGTCCATCTTCACGTCGTAGAAGCCGGCATGGTTGAGCAGGCCGAAGGTGGCGCCGAAGGGGCAGAGGAAGCGGCAGTAGGCGCGGTTGCCGACCAGCGGCGCGATGAAGAAGGTGCCGAAGTAGGTGGCGGCGACCAGCAGGTAAAAGCCGCTGACGAAGGAGATCGTCCAGGAGTTGGGCGGATACTGCGTCACCACCAGCACGCCGACGTAGTAGACGAAGAACGCCCATTTGATGTGGCGCAGCTTCCAGGCCAATTCGCCGCGCGGGGAATTCTCGCGGAAGGCGAAGCCCACCGTCTCGCGGATGCCGACGCAGGGGCAGCCGAAGCCGCAGATCACGCGCCGGCCGAAAAAGAAGACCAGCGCCAGCACGAGGAAGAAAGTCAGCGTGCCCGGCGTATGCAAGGAGGGAAACACCGGTTGCGACCAGAGGTAGCCGATGTAGAGTTCGAAGAAGGGATTCAGCCAGGGTACCAGCCACCACAGGCCGGTGACCACGCCGACCAGGATGATCAGGCGGCGCCGCGTGTAGGCATTTTTTTCGGCGACGATGCGCCAGATGCCGAAGGCCAGGATGATAGCGTATTCGGTATAGCGGTTGAGCCAGATCGGGCTCTCGAACATGAACAGCCAGGTCTCGTTGAGCCAGCCGACGAAGGCCAGCGTGAAGGCCGCCAGCGACAGCAGCTTGACCGGCCAGCCATAGCGCGAGGGCAGGGTGTCCTGCTCGTCCGCCGTGACGCAATGCGGCGCGCGCGGAAAGCCGCCGATGGGTTGTTCAAGCGTGATGGTGGCCAAGGGCGTTCTCCGCGATAGGGGTGGCGGGAGTGGTGGCGCCGGCGGTCGGATAGCCCAGTTCGCGCCAGGCGAGGATGCCGCCGCGTACGACGCGCAGGCCGGAAAAGCCATGCTTCGCCAGCAGGCGCGCGGCCTGCCCCGAGCGCACCTGGGTACGGCAGATCAGCACGATGCCGTCCTTGCGCCAGGAGGCGAGCTCATCGACGCGCGCCGGCAGTTCGCCCAGCGGCAGGTTGACGGCGCCGGGCACGTGGCCGGTCTCGCCAATGAAGTCCTTGGCCTCGCGCACATCGATCACGGCAATGCCGCCTTCCGCCTGCAGAGCGCGCAGCATTTCCGGCGTGATCATCAGGCCGGCCTTGAACTGGCGCACCAGGCGCGGCAGGAACATCAGCGCCGCGGCCACGGCCAGCGCCAGCAGGCCGTTGCGGATGGCGTTGGCATCACCGGCCAGCGCCGCGCGCCCGGCATGGCCGAGCCAGGCATAGGCCAGCGCACCGGGCAGCATGCACACGGCCGAAGCCAAAGCGTAGGAACCCAGCGGAATGCGTGTCAGTCCCAGCGCGTAATTCACCACGTTGAAGGGGAAGAGCGGCACCAGGCGGACGAAGGCGACGAAGCGCCAGCCCTCGGCCTCGACGCCCTCGATCAGTTGCTTGAGGTGTCCGCCGGCCTTCCGCGCCACCCACTCGCCGGCCAGGTGGCGCGCGACGAGGAAGGCCAGCACGGCGCCCAGCGTGGCGCCGGCCAGGCTGTAGAGTGCACCGGGCAGGATGCCGAACAAGGCGCCGGCGGTCAACGTCAGCACCGAACCGGGGAGGAACAGCACGGTGCCGGCGGCGTAGATCGCGATGAACAAAACTGGCGCCCACCAGCCGGCCGACGTCAGCCAGGCTTGCAGGGCCTCCTGCGAAAACTGTTCGCGGTTGGCGAAGGCCAGGGCCAGGCCCGCGACCAGGGCGATGCCCAGGGCGAGGCGTGCCAGGCTAGCGGGCTTCATGGCCGGCCGCGCCGCCGTGGCCGATTGCATAGCCCTCGCCGGAATTGATGAAGGGAATTGCCAGCATCCCGGTCAGGCTCACGCAGCGCGGGTCGCCGGTCAGGCCGGTAACGCCGATCTCCATGCTTTGCTGGGGCAGGCGGGATTGCGCGCGATAGGTTCCGAACAGGCGGTCCCATACCGAAAGGTTGAAGCCGAAGTTGCTGTTGGCCTCGGTGTGGTCGGTCGAGTGGTGCACGCGGTGCATGTCCGGCGTCACCAGCAGGCGGCGTAGCAGTGCATCCATGCCGTCGGGCAACTTGACGTTGCCATGGTTGAACATCGCCGTGGCATTGAGCAGCACCTCGAACACCAGCACGGCGGCGGCCGGCGCGCCGATCACGGCGATCACCGAAATCTTGATCAGCATCGACAGGACGATCTCGATCGGGTGGAAACGGGCGCCGGTGGTGAGGTCATAGTCCGGGTCGGCGTGGTGCACCTGGTGCAGGCGCCACAGGGCCGGGACCGCGTGGAACATCACGTGCTGCAGCCAGATCGCGAAGTCCATGGCGACCACGGCCAGCAGCAGCGCCAGCGGTTCCGGCAAGGTCAGGTTGTTGAGCAGGCCCCAGCCGCGCTCGGCGGCAAAAGCGGCGAAGCCGACGGCGGCGAGCGGGAAGAGCAGGCGCAATAGTACGGTGTTCAACACCACCAGGCCGAGATTGGCGGTCCAGCGCACGGCCCGGCTGTGCAGCCGGACGCGGCGCGGCGCAGCCACTTCCCAGGCGGCCATCAGGGCGAAGATGCCGAAAAACGCCGCCAGGCGGATCGCGGGTTCGTGGGCGAGGGTGTATTCATTGAACGTCATGCGATCTCCTCCTGCACTGTCACTTGCACCCGGCAATCCAGGGGCTATAATTCAACTCATCAACTATTCAACCGAATGGTTGAATAGTAGAGGGCGGGTTCGGCGATGTCAACAGGAAATTTCAAACAAGACGTCTATCTGCAACTGGCGCGAGTGGCCAAGGCCGTCGGCCACGCCAACCGCCTGGAACTGCTGGAGTTCGTGGCCCAGGGGCCGCGCAGCGTCGATGAGCTGGCGGGCATGACGAAGCTCTCGGTGGCAAATGCCTCCAAGCACCTGCAGGAGCTGCGCCAGGCGGGGCTGGTGAAGGCGCGCAAGGAAGGCGTGCGCGTGTTTTACGAAGTGGCCGGGCCGGACGTGGTGGATTTGCTGGGCGCGTTGCGCGTGGTCGCGGAATCGCGGGTCGCGGAGGTCTCTCAGCTCTTGCGCACCTACATCACCGCGCGCGACGACCTCGAACCGGTGCCGGCAAGGGAGCTGATGCAACGCGCGAAGCAGGGCCTGGTCACGGTACTCGACGTGCGCCCGGCCGAGGAATACGCCGCGGGCCATGTGCCCGGCGCGATCAACGTCACGCTCGACGCATTGTCCAGCCACCTCAGGCGCCTGCCCAAGGGACGCGAGGTCATCGCCTATTGTCGCGGCCCGTATTGCCTGCTCTCGGTGGACGCGGTCGCCATCTTGCGCGACAAGGGCTACCAGGCCCGCCGCATGGAAGACGGCTTTCCCGAGTGGAAGGCTGCCGGCATGCCGGTGGAAGAAACATCCCTCGACTGACGGAGGCACGAAAAATGGCGAAGAACCTGTTCATCCTCAACGATCCGCCCTATGGCACCGAGCGCAGCTACAACGCGCTGCGCCTGGCGCTATCCCTGGCCAAGACAGAGCGCGAAAGCGTACGCGTCTTCCTCATGGGCGACGCCGCCTCCTGCGCCAAGGCCGGACAGAAGGTGCCGCAGGGCTACTACAACCTGGGCGACATGCTGGGCATGGTGGCGCGGCGCAATGCCGAGATCGGCGTCTGCGGCACGTGCATGGACGCGCGCGGCATTGCCGAGTCCGAATTGGTGGAAGGCGCCCGGCGCGGCACCCTCGCGCAATTGACCGAATGGACCTCCGGGGCCGACAAGGTACTGGTGTTCTGAGATGGCGCCGGTCAAGGTCATTTCACAGCAGCCGCCCGGCGGCCGCTGCACGCTCTACGCGCGCTACGCGGACGCGATCAGCAACGCCACCGGGTGGTCGCGCAGCGTGGTTCACAGCGAAGAACGCGATGCCCATGGTGAGGGCTTCCCCAGCCTCTGGATACGCGACGTCGCGTTGCAGCCGGAAGACTATTTCATGCTGACGCCGGCGGACATCCGCGCCCATCTAGCCGGGCTCGGCATCGAGCCGGCACGACTCGATATGATCGAGCTCCGGCTGCAGGCAATCCACGACGAATTCGTCGCCGCGGCGACGCGGGCCGCGTCGTGAACCCGGCTAGCGCAAGACCGAGACATACACCGCGGCAATGATTGCCGTGGTGATCACGCCGCTGATGTTGGCGCCCAGGGCCTGCGGCAGGATGATCGCTCCGGGATTGGCTTCGGTCGCGAGCTTCTGGACTACCTTGGCCGTGGTCGGTACGCAACTGACGCCGGCGATGCCGATCATCGGATTGAACTTGCCGCCGGTCCAGAAGTACAGGATGTAACCGCCCAGGATTCCGCCCAGCGCGGAGATCGTCAACGCCAGCACGCCCAGCAGCAGCAGCTTCAATACCGTCGGGTCAAGCAGCGTATTGGCCTCGCAAAGTATGCCCAGGGTCAGGCCGAGGAAGAAGGTGGCTCCATAGAGGAAGGTGTCGCCGAGCATCCGGGAGAATTCGGTAATGCCACTTTCGCGAACCGTGACACCGACAAAGAGCGAAAAGAACAGCGGTGCCGCCACGGGAAACAACAGGCAGAGCAGGGTGCAGGCAACGACGGCGAACATGAGTTTCTGCGCACGGCTGATCTTGGGTCCCTGGTCGGCGCTCATGTCGATGCCCCTGAGGTGCCTGGGTATCAGCCACTTGATGAGGTAAGGGTAGGCGCCATAGGTCAGGCCGAGATAAAGATAGCCGACCACGGTGATCGGCACGAACAGATGCTTGGCCAGCACCAGCGAGGTGAACAGCACCATCGGTCCGTCGGCGCCGCCGATGGTGGCTACTGCCGCGGCCTCGCGTTCGGTGAGGCCAAGAGCGACGGCGATGGGGAATACGGCGATGGTTCCCAACTCGGCGCAGAGCGCGATGAACATGCTCTGGAACGGTCGCGCCATGACATAGCCGACGTCGAGCAGCACGCCGATACCCATGAACACCAGGCAGGCGATCAGGCCGTTGCTGAAGGTCAGCGTGTAAATCGGTTGCAGCCAGTTGATCTGCAGGATGTTCATCAGTTCGATCGGGTCCGACAGCAAGGGATCGACGAACAGCGTGCCCATCTTTTTGGCTTCGAGGAACATCACGCCGGCATTGACCGAGGACATGCCCAGCCCCATGGGAATCATCAGCAGGGGTTCGAGGATATTCTTCGAACCGAGATAGATCAGCAGGAAGCCCAAAAGCATAAGGAAGATGCGTCCGAACATGATCTTCGGCTCGGAGGCTACCAGGGTGGCGATGCCCTGGAACAGGTCGAGGAAATTGATGCCGTCCATGCGGCTCAGTCCGGCGCCCGCGCGGGGCCGACGCGGCGCGGGAAGCGGCTGACCGAAAGCACTACCTGGCGGCGTCGCATGGCGCTCACTCGATCGTGACGAGAACCTGCCCGCCCTCGACGGCATCCTTCGGAGCCACCATCACGCGCGTCACGCGACCGCCGTGGCTGGCGATGACCGGCGACTTCATCTTCATCGCCTCGAGCACCAGCAGCCGGTCGCCGGGCGCGACCGACTGGCCGACGCCGACATGGATTTCAACCACCACGCCGCCCATGCCGGCGACCACGTCGCCGGCGCCGGGCGCCGCCGTGGGCGCGGGCGTGAAGGTCGGCGCTGGCGACACGGCGCGGGATGCGACCGGCGGCGCGGCGGCAGGCGGCGACGCGATGCCTTCCACGCCGGTGACCTCGAGTACCGACACTTCGTATTCGCGGCCATTGACCGTCACCTTGAATTGCCTGGACATGTTTCCTCCTCCTACTTGCGGCCGGGGGCGTGGGAATGCTGGGCGGCGCGCGCGCCGCTGGCCCAGCCGCGGCCGGCATGGGTGATGTGCAGCACGTGGTGCGGTCCGACCATTGCGTAGATCGCCGCCGAGAGCGCGGCGACGTCCTCCTCGGGCACGCCCTCGCCGATCGGGCAGACGGTGCCAAGCGGCACCTCGGACGGCGCGTTGCGCTCCAGCCGCGCGGTGGCGACGACCAGCGCCTTGATCAGCAGCGCGACGACGGCGGACACCGCGGCGGCGATGCCGAAGATTTGCAGCGACTTGATGATGGCGGCGGTCAGCATGGCGCTAGAGCGGAATGTTGCCGTGCTTCTTCGCCGGCCGCAGTTCGCGCTTGTCCAGCGTTTTGCGCAGCGCCAGGGCCACCGACCAGCGCGTGTCGCGCGGCTCGATGACGTCGGTGATGAGGAAATTGGCGGCGGAAACATAGGGTGAGGCGAACTGGTCGCGGTACTCCCGCACCAGTTCGGCGGCACGCGCGGCGCGGTCGGGCGCCTGCTCCAGTTCCTTGCGGTAGAGGATCTGCACCGCGGCCTCGGCGCCCATTACCGCGATCTCCGCCGTCGGCCAGGCGAAGACCATGTCGGCACCGAGTTCCTGGCTGCACATCGCGAGGTAGGAACCGCCATACGCCTTGCGCAGGATCACGGTGATCTTCGGCGTGGTGCAGGCGCCGTAGGCCGAAAGCATCTTGGCGCCGTGGCGGATGATGCCGCCGCGTTCCTGCTCGACGCCAGGCAGGAAGCCGGGCACGTCGACCAGGGTCACCAGCGGAATGTTGAAGGTGTTGCAGGTCCGCACGAAGCGCGCCACCTTGTCGGCGGCGTTGATGTCGAGTGCGCCGGCCATCACCATCGGCTGGTTGGCGACGACGCCGGCGACCACGCCGCAAAAACGCGCGAAACCGACGATGACGTTGGGAGCGAAGCCGGCATGGACCTCGAGCAGTTCGCCATGGTCGACCAGGCGGCCGATCACGGCGCGCATGTCGAGCGGCGCGGAGGGGTCGTCCGGGATGCAGTCCTCGATGTCCGGGTCCTCCTGCTCGACGATCGGGACACCGAGATCGTGCGGCGGATCCTCGTTGTTGTTGGTCGGCAGGAAGGACAACAGTTGCCGCACCAGCGCAATGGCGTGGGCATCGTCCTCGGCGAGGAAGTGCGCGTTGCCGCTGATCGTGGCGTGCATCTCGGCGCCGCCGACCTCGGCCATCGTCGTCGCGCGGCCGGTGACGGCCTTGATCACCTCGGGGCCGGTGAGGAACATGTGGGCATGTTCGCGCGTCATGATGATGAAATCCATCAGTGCCGGCGAGTAAGCGGCGCCACCGGCGCAGGGACCGCAGATCACCGCGATCTGCGGCACCACGCCGGAGAGCAGAACGTTGGCGTGGAATACCTTGCCGTAGCCCGACAGTGCGTCCACGCCTTCCTGGATGCGTGCGCCGCCGGAATCCTTGAACGCCACCACCGGCACGCCGACCTTCAGCGCGTGGTGCATCAGGCGCGTGATCTTCTCCGCCTGCATGCGGCCGAGCGTGCCGGCGACAACGCTGAAGTCCTGGCTGAACACCGCCACCTGGCCGTCGCCGGCGTAGCCGGTGCCGGCCACCACGCCGTCGGCGGGCAGGCTGCGGCGGGCCATGCCGAAGTGCGTCGCGTTGTGCGTCGCATGCAGGCCGAATTCCTGGAAGCTGCCCGCCACGCACAGGGCGTCGATGCGTTCGCGCGCGGACATCCGGCCCTGGGCATGGAGTTCCGCCAGCTTGTCGGCGCCGACGTTGCCGGTCAGGCGGCCGCGCTTGCCGCGCAGTTGTTCGAGCAGTTCCGGTCGAATCGTCATCTGGCCTCCAGTCGGCGTTTCGTGGGACGGTGGAGCGAAGCGGATGTGGTGCGCCAGGATCGCCGATGCGCCGCCGCTAGTATGGAGAAATTCGTCGCGCATAGCCAGTACCCGACACCGGCACCCGGATATTGCCACGTTGCGCGCGATGGCCATGATCCACTACCGAAGCGCCACGCTGGGCGTAAAGTACGCCTACCTTCCACTTTTCCGGCCGACAGGCCCGCCGCACCATGGACCAACCCGGCCCGCGCCTTCGCCGCATCCGCTACCTTGCCCTGGCGCTGACCGCGCTGTCGCTGATGATCGTGACGGTCAGCGCCTATATACGCCTGAACGGCGCCGGCCTCGGTTGCGCGCCCTGGCCCGAGTGCTACGGCCAGATACTTGCCGGCGCGGCGCATCCGCACAGCGGTGGCGTGCGCATCCTGCACCGCATCGTTGCCTCGCTGGCGCTGGTACTCGGCTTTGTGCTGGTCTGGCAGTGCCAGCGTCCGGTTCCCATCGCGGGGCCGAAGCGACCGGCCGCAGCCCTGCTGGCACTGATGATCCTGCTCACCTTTGTCGGCCTGTTCAGTGCCGATCCGCAGCGGGTCTGGGCCGGATTCATCAACATGCTGGGCGGCGCCGGCCTGGTGCTGTTGTCGTGGGCTTGCTTTCTCGCGGCGAGCGGGGCGGCGCCGAAAGTCGGGCAAGGGCGCGGCGGTGCGGCGCTGCTGCATGCCGGCCTCGGCTTCCTCGCGTTGACCTTCGCCCTGGGCGCGCTGGTCGGCGCGCGCTATGCGGCGCCGGCCTGCCCCACGCTGCCCGGCTGCGGTGACGCGTGGTTACCCACCGCCGCCGGCCTTGGCGCCTTGTATCCATTCGTCACGATCAGCGCGCCGGCGCTGCTGGGCGACGCCGGTGGCGCGGCATTGCATCTGCTGCATCGCTGGTGCGCGCTGGCGGCCCTGCTGCTGCTCGGGCTGGGTGGCCTGCGGGCGCTCGCGCGCGCCGAGGCACGGCGTGGCGCCGTCGCGCTGCTTGTCCTGTTGCTGGTTCAGTTCGCCCTCGGCGTGCTGACGGTCTTGAGCGGCTTTGGCCTCGGCCTGGCCGTCGCGCACAGCGTCTGCGCCACGGCCCTGCTTGCCGCCGGGCTGCACCTGCTGTTGAAGCTCAAGGCCGGCCGCGGCTGAGAAGCCGCCATGCGGCCCGTTCAGGCCGCGCGGACGCCCGTGTGGGCGCGCGACAGCGCCAGGTAATGGGCAAACTCGATGGCCGCCAGGGGGCGTGAATAGTAATACCCCTGGGCTTCCTGGCAGTTCTGGCGACGCAGGAAATTGACCAGCTCGACGTCTTCGACGCCCTCGGCGATGGTGGTCAGGTTCAGGCTCCGCGCCATCTGGATGATCGCCCGCACCATCGAGGCGTTGCCGGGCTGGTTTTCCAGGTCGCAGACAAATGAACGGTCGATCTTCAGCTTGTCGACCTTGAAGCGCGTGAGATAGGACAGGCTGGAATAGCCGGTACCGAAGTCGTCGATCGAGAGCATCACGCCCAGTGCCTTCAGGCGTTGCACGGTGGCCAGCACCTTGTCGGTATCGTGGATCAGCACCGATTCGGTGAGTTCCAGTTCCAGGCAATTGGCCGGCAGGCCGGATTCGTCGAGTGCCTGGCGCACACAGGCCTCGATGTCGCCGCGCTTGAACTGGATCGCCGAGACATTGACCGCGATTACCAGCGGCGGCAGGCCGGTCTTGCGCCAGGCCGCGGCCTGGCGGCAGGCTTCGCGCAGCACCCAGGCGCCGATCGGCACGATCAGCCCGCTTTCCTCGGCGATGCGGATGAAATGGTCGGGCATCAACAAGCCGCGCTCCGGATGCTGCCAGCGGATCAGCGCTTCGGCGCCGATCACCTTGCCCGAGTTGATGTCGATCTGCGGCTGGTAATGCAGGCGGAATTCGCCGCGTTCCATGGCGTGCAGCAGGCCGACGCGGACCTGCTGGTGCTCCACCGCATCGAGGTTCATCTGTTCGGTGAAGAAGCTGTAGGCATTGCGGCCGGCTTCCTTGGCGTGGTACATGGCCGTGTCGGCCCGCTTGAGCAGGGTGTCGATGTCGCGCCCGTCGTCGGGGAACACCGCGATGCCGATCGAACTCGAGGTCGAGAGTTCCTTGCCCTCGATGTTGAAGGTGGGGGCCAGTGCTTCGAGGATCTTCCGGGTCACCACGGTGATGGCGTCGGCGTCGGCGACGTTGCCGAGCACGATGAGGAATTCGTCGCCACCCTGGCGGCAGATCGTGTCGCTGTCGCGGATGCACAGCATCAGGCGCGAGGCCACCGCCTGCAGCAGCAGGTCGCCGACGGCATGGCCGAAGGAATCGTTGATGGTCTTGAAGTTGTCGAGATCGAGGAACACCAGCGCGGTGCGGGTTTGCGAGCGGTCGGCCAGCGTGATCGCCAGCTCCAGGCGTTCCATCGCCAAACGGCGGTTGGGCAGGCCGGTGAGCGGGTCGTGGAAGGCCATGTACTCGATGCGCTCTTCGGCCTGTTTGCGATCGCTGATGTCGAGGAAGCCGAAGACATAGTGGCCCGGTCGGCCCTCCGCGTCGCGAATTGCGGAGACATGCAGCCAGGCCGGGTAGGTCTCCCCGCTCTTGCGTCGGTGCAGGACTTCACCCTGCCAGTGTTCGGCGCTGCGCAGATGTTGCCCGACCAGGGTGGCGAACTGGTCGTCGCCCTGATCGGCGGCAAGCATGCGCAGCGAGCGCCCAACGACTTCGTCGCCCGCATGGCCGGTCATCTCGGTGAAGGCGCGGTTGACCGAGACGATGCGCATCGCGGCGTCGGCGATGACGATGCTTTCGCAACTGCTCTCGAATACCTTGGCGGAGAGGCGCAGCTTTTCCGCGCTTTCGTTGAGCGAGGTCTTCTGTTCGTTGATGTGCGACTGCAGCAGGTTGAAGCTGTGCAGCAAGCGGCGGATTTCCTTGCTGCCCTCGGCCAGCAGCGGTTGCAGTGGCATCCGGCCCTGCGTCATCTCATCCAGGGTTTTCGCCGCCCGCGACAGGGGCGTGAGCTGGCCGTGCAGGTAGAGCCAGAGCAGGATGGGAATGATCAGCGAGGAAAGGATGGCGCCAAAGTAGATCTTGTCGCGGATCGAGTTGATGGATTCGAAGGCAATCCCGGTGGGCAAGGTGGCGATCACCGTCCAGCCCGCCGTGCGCATGCGCCGCGCCGAACTGAGCTCTTGCTCGCCCTTGATGCCGGGGCCGACGCCGGAGCCCTCGTGGCCGTCTCGGTAGCGATCCAGCATGCGCCCGCCGCCCTTGGCCGGCAGTCCGCTCAGCACCAGGGCCGGGTCGGTGGAGGCAACGAAGGTTTCGTCCTTGAGCGAGACGACGTGCAAGCCTTCCTCGGCGCGCAAGCGGCCGGCCTTCACTTCGGCGAACAAGTCGTCGACCAGTATCCGCACGGTACCCACCAGGGCCGCCACCACGCGGCCGTCGGCATCGCGGATCGGCGCCCCCATCCGCAGCAGCGGCTGGCGGTCGACGTTGTCGCGCAGCGGCGCGCCGATCGCCGGAATGCCGAGATGGACGATCTTGCGGAAGAACTCGCGCGAGGCGAGCTCGATGTCCTCGGTGTCGCCAAACCGCGGGCTGAGCGCCAGCGTCGTGCCGTCGGCCGCGACCACGCGCAGGCCGCCGCTGAAACCGCGATGATGGAGGCTGCCTTCGGCGAGGAACTGGCTCAGGCGCGCCGGGTTGGCAATCCATTGCGGCTTGATCGCACGCGCCGTTTCGGCCAGCGTGCCGAGTCGCTCCCTGGCGCTGGTGTCGAGGCTGTCGGCGACGCGCTGCACGCGCAGGAACTGCTGTGCCGTCAGCGCCGTCTCGAACTCATTGCGGACTTCCCGTTCCAGCTTGAATGCCAGTACCATTACCGTGCTGACGAACAGCAGCGCGGTAAATAAACTGAGCTTCGACTTGAGGCTGAGTGAATATCGGGACATGGGAATGCGCTGGATCACCAGCGGGTTGCGGCATCTGGAGAAAAGACTACGTCTCCGGAGTTGCCCCGATACAGGGCAAAAGTCACGGAAATGCCATGAATCATCAGGAACTTGACGAAAAGTGAGAAAGGTTTGGCATGAAAAGCGTGGAACAGATGGACGCAGTCATCGACAAGCTCAATGCCGAGATCGGCGACCTCGGCCAGTGGTCGCCGCCGGCGGTGCTCAAACTGCACGAGTGGATACGCGAGGTTGACAACCTGATCCGCAAGGAATTCGCGCGCCGTGCCGCAAGCCATCACATGAGCCCGCGCCGCTGACGCGCCGCCAGAAAAGGAAACTCGCCATGAGCACGGAAAACTCACCCCGCAAGGGCTTCAACACGCGCGCCATCCACCACGCCTACGACCCCTATGCGGGGCAGGGGTCGCTGAACCCGCCGGTCTACCTGAGCTCCACCTATACCTTTCCCACGGTGGAGGATGGCGCCGCGCGCTTCGCCGGCGAACAGGCCGGCTTCGTCTATTCGCGCGTCGGCAACCCGACCACCCACCTGCTGGAGCAACGCCTCGCCGACCTCGAAGGCGGCGAGGCCGCCGTGGTTACCGGCTCGGGCCAGGGCGCCACCACTTCACTGCTGTGGACCCTGCTCGCACCCGGCGACGAAGTGATCGCCGACAAGACGCTCTACGGCTGCACCTTCGGCTTCCTCAACCACGGGTTGGCCAAGTTCGGCGTCAGGATCACCCACCTCGACCTGACCGATCCGCGAAATCTCGAAGCCGCGATCAGCAAGCAGACGAAGCTGGTGTTCTTCGAGTCGCCAGCCAACCCGAACATGCGCCTGGTCGACATCCCGGCGATTTCCGCCATTGCCCGCCGCCATGACGCGCTGACCGTGGTGGACAACACCTACTGCACCCCCTACCTGCAACGCCCGATCGAACTTGGGGCCGACTACGTGCTGCACTCCGCGACCAAGTACCTCGGCGGCCACGGCGACCTGATCGCCGGCGTCATCGTCGGCCCGAAGGAGCCGCTGCTGCAGGTGCGCTTCCACGGCCTCAAGGACATGACCGGCGCGGTGATGTCCTCGCAAGACGCCTTTCTCATCCTGCGCGGGATCAAGACCCTGTCACTGCGCATGCACCGCCACAGTGAGAATGCCCAGGGCATCGCCGAGTTCCTCGCCCGACATCCCAAGGTCGAGGTCTGCCACTACCCGGGGCTGGCGTCATTCCCGCAGCGCGAACTGGCGCGACGCCAGATGAAGCTGCCCGGCGGCATGCTGGCCTTCGAACTGAGGGGCGGCATCGAGGCCGGTCGGCGCTTCATGAATGCGCTGCAACTGATCACCCGCGCCGTCAGCCTGGGTGATGCCGAAAGCCTGGCCCAGCACCCGGCGAGCATGACGCATTCCTTTTACACGCCGGAAGAGCGCAAGGAGCATCTGATCGCCGAGGGCCTGGTGCGCATCTCGGCCGGACTGGAAGACCTCGACGACCTGCTGGCCGACGTGGCGCAGGCGCTGGACGCCGCCTGAGGCAGGAATCGCCGTGCCGCCGGCGCCGACTCTCAGTCGGCCATGGCCGCGCGCAGCCGCGCCGCATGCGCTTCCAGCGTTTCCCGCGACGGGTCCTTGCGCGGCCAGGTGAAGGTAATGCCATCGCCGGCATGGCGCGGCACCACGTGCAGGTGGAAATGGAACACCGTCTGCTCGCCTTCCTTGCCGTTGGCCTGCAGCAGCGTGATGCCGGGTGGGTCAAAGGTATCCTTGGCGGCGCGGGCGATCTTCTGCGCCATGCGCATTGCCGCCGCGGCCTCGTCGGGCGTCAGGTCGAGCAGGGTGGCGGCGTGGCGCTTCACCGCCACCAGCACGTGACCGGGGTTGACCTGGCCGAGGTCCATGAAAGCCAGCGTGATGTCGTCCTCGTAGACACGGGTGGCCGGAATCTCGCCGGCAATCAGACGGCAGAAGAGGCAATGCCCGGGCGGGGTGGGGTCGATGAAGTTGGGCATGGCGACGACAGGGCTTGGGGTCAGCCAATGATAGTCCGCGTTGCTGCGTTTCAGCCTGCCGGGGTCGAGTCGACGCGCTGGAACCAATCCGGGTCGGCAATGCCCCATTTGCGGTAAAACGCTTCCAGCCGGCGGCGCGTCGCTTCGCCGCGCCTCAGTCCGAGGAAACGTGCGGCATTCGCGCCGTAGAACGGCCCGTGACGATCCGGGGGAAGCGCATCGCGCATATTGTCCAGGTAAGGGACCGCACCCTGCGGCGTCATGAACCAGTCGGTGCCGTACATCAATTGCCTGGCGAGATGGGGATGTGCCGCGATCATCTCGCGCATGTCCTTGCTGAAAGCCTTGCGCAGGCGGTCGGTGTCGAGCGTGTCATAGTTGGAAAGGTCGGCAAACAGCGACTCCGGATGGGCGGCCATGGCGGCGATGAATCCCGCCGCTTCCTTCATGTCTTCCGCATGCTGCCTGGCAAGGTCCGGTGCATTCGGCCAATTTTCCCGCTCGGCGTCCAGCAGCTTGAGCCGGTTACGCGAGTGCATATCGGCGCGGCCGAAATGCCCAAGGTCCACCTTCAGGTGCCCTCTGTATTCCGGATGGCTTTCGTATAGCTGGGCCCACTGCCGAGGAGAGCCGACGTGCTGGCACTCAGAGTTTTCCGAGTCATGGACATTGGCGTGGTTCGAATCGTTGCAGTGGGTGATCACGGGAACGCGCTCGGTCGCGCACCAGTCGAACAGCTCGCGCAATACCGCGTCGTACTTCGGCGCACGCGGATTGATGCCTTTGCAGCCGTCCAGAGCCGCGTTGCCGATCGGGCGAAAGCCCATCGGGGGATACAGCTTGATGCCGACGAATCCCTGTTCCATCACCGCACGTTTGACGATTCTGAGCGGTGACAACGGCGAGTCGCGGCCGTTCGGCCGCTTTTCGTCGTACCGCACCTGGCGCAGCGGATCGAAGGCCGCGTAGCCGTGGAAGCGGCCGCCGGTAATGACGAAGATGTATTCCATCAGGTCAACCTGCTGGCGCGGTGTCACCAGCGCCTGGTCGCCGAGGTGGGCATCCATGTCCACCATCGCCGGTACGAAGAGGTCGGTCTCCGGATAGAGCGCCATCATTGCCAGCGCGTTGTGCAGTCGGTAGTTGCTGGCCTGGGCAAGTATGCCGCCGTGGGGATGTTCGACTCGACAATATGCATCGTAGGGGTCCACTCGCCCGGTAAGTATGCTTTCCAGCAAGCGCGTTTCGGTGCGAATTCCCGGCGCCGAAAGCTGGCCAAGCCAGTCGACCATCTGTGAAAGCCAGTTGCCGATATTGAGTACGCCGCGTCCCGAGGTATGCATGAAGATGTGGTTGGCGAAGCCGCGTACCGCCAAGTCGTCGGCATTGAAGATATGGCAATGCACGTCGATCAAAAGGTGATTCGGCTTGGCCGGGGTTGTCGGTCGGCAGGCAAGGGCTTCCAGGGGAGATGCGGCGAAGCCCATGCCGACGCCTGCCGCGGCGATCCTGAGCAACTGGCGACGTTTCGTGTCCATGGCGACTCCTTTCAAGGTGGCGGGCAATGATGATGTCACAAATGCGAAAGGAATAGCAAGCCGCTCCAGCGGTAGCCGATGCCGCGTTAGCCTCACCCGCGCGCCTTGACGGGCTATCGTAGAATCTTGCGGCCATGCCACCTGCCGCCATTCTTCTTCGTTATGCCCTGGTCCTCCTGTCCGGGCTCGTCGTCGCTGGTTATGCGCAGGACCGCACCGCCGACATCGAGGTCGGCATCGTCCATGTGAATGACATCTACCAGATCGCGCCTGTTGACTCCAAGGCGCCGCGTGGCGGCCTGGCGCGGCTGGCGGGGCTGGTCGAGACCCTGCGCCGTGGGCATCCGGCCACGCTCTTCGTCTTCGGCGGCGACACGCTCTCGCCCGGCGTCGAGTCCGGCCTGTTCAAGGGGGCGCAGATGATGCGCGCCTGGAACGCGATGCGCCTGGACTTCGCCGTGCCGGGCAACCACGAGTTCGACTACGGGCCGGAGGTGGCGCGCGAGCGCTTCGCCGAGTCGCGCTTTCCCTGGTTGGCGGCCAACATCGAAGCCGAGCCGCCGCTGCCCATGCTCAGGGCATCCGCGTTGCGCGAGGTGGGCGGGGTGCGCATCGGCTTTCTCGGCTTGATCACGCCCGATACCGTCACGCTGTCCAAGCCCGGCCCCGGCATCCGCTTCACCGGGCTGCTCGTCGCCGCCCGGCGCGAAGCCGCCGCGCTGCGCGCGCAGGGCGCGGCGGCCGTGGTGGCGCTGACCCACAACAATCTCGCCGAGGACCGCGAGATCGCCGCCGCAGGCGTGGTCGACCTGATCCTCGGTGGCCACGAGCACCACCTGATTACCGAAATGGCCGGGCGCACGCCGATCTTCAAGGCCGGTTCGGACGCGCGCGACGCGCTGCATGTGCGCCTGCGTTTCGCGCGCGAGGTCTCGGGCCACCGCCTTATCGGCATGGCCTGGGATCTGTTGCCGGTCGACGCGCGCTGGCCCGAGGATGCGGGCGTCCTTGCGCTGGCCGCCGATATCGAGCGCGGGCTGGGCCAACGCCTCAACGAGCGCGTCGCCGAAACCACGGTGGCGCTGGACGCGCGTGGAGAGACCCTGCGCCGTGGCGAATCCAACATCGCCAACTTCGCCGCCGATGCCGTGCGAGCGGCCATGGGCGCCGACATTTCCTTGCTCAACGCCGGCGGCTTTCGCAGTGATGCCGTGCTTGGCCCCGGTGCCATCACGCGCCGCGACGTGCTGGCGCTGCTGCCCTTCCAGAACCCGCTGCTGCTGCTCTCGGTCACCGGCGCGCAACTGCGCGCGGCCCTGGAACACGGCATCGACCGCCGCGTGACGCAGGGGCAAAGCGGGGCGCTGCCGCATGCCTCGGGCCTGCGCATCGTCTATGACCCGTCCCGGCCCAAGGGCCAACGCATCGTCGACTTGATGGCCAACGGACAAGCACTGCGCGACGACGCCGGCTATCGCCTCGCCACCTCCAACTATCTCGCCGGCGGCGGCGACGGTTACGCCGTGCTCAAGGGCCTGCCGGTACTGCGCGCGGCGGAGGGCTCGCCGCTGGAGACCGAAGTCCTGCTCGAGGCCATGGAACGCGCCGGCACGATCGCGCCGCAAACCGACGGCAGATTGCGGGCGCTGCGCTGATGGAAGCCATGCAGGGCATCTTCGGTTATGCCGTGTTCCTCGCCCTGGCCTGGACGATCTCCGAGAACCGTCGCGCCGTGCCCTGGCGCACGGTGGCCGGCGGCGTGCTGTTGCAGGTGGCGCTCGCCGTGCTGATCCTCAAACTGCCCGGCGCGCAGGCGGTGTTCGCGGCGATGAACGATGCCCTGCTGGCCTTGGATAAGGCCACGCGCGCCGGCACGGGCATGGTCTTCGGCTACCTCGGCGGCGGGCCGCTGCCCTTCACCGAGCCCTTCCCCGGCGCGGCCTTCGTGCTCGCCTTCCAGGCCCTGCCCATCGTGCTGGTGATGAGCGCGCTGTCAGCCCTGCTATTCCACTGGCGCCTCCTGCCGCTGCTGGTGCGCGCCATGTCCTGGCTGCTGGAACGCACGCTGGGCGTGGGCGGCGCGGTCGGCATCTCCACCGCCGCCAACGTCTTCGTCGGCATGGTCGAGGCGCCGCTGCTGGTCAAGCCCTACCTGGCGCGGGTGAATCGCGGCGAGCTGTTCATCATCCTTGCCGCCGGCATGGCCGGCGTCGCCGGCACGGTGATGGCGCTCTATGCCGGCATCGTCGGCCCGCGCGTGCCCGGCGCGCTGGGTCACATCCTCGCCGCCTCCTTCATCAGTGCGCCGGCCGCCATTGTCTTTGCCGTGCTGATGGTGCCGCCGGTTGGCGAACCGACCGGGCGCAAGGTGGCGTTGCCACGCCTCGATGGCAGCAGCATGGACGCGATCACGCGCGGCACCGCCGAGGGCCTGCAACTGCTGCTCAACATCGTCGCCATGCTGGTCGTGCTGGTGGCCCTGGTGGCGCTGGCCAACGGTTTGCTCGGCCTGCTGCCGCACGAAGGCGCGGCCTGGTCGCTGCAGCGCATCCTTGGCTGGATCATGGCGCCGCTGGCCTGGCTGGCTGGCGTCAGTTGGGCCGAAGCCGCCACCGCCGGGGCGTTGCTCGGCACCAAGACCGTGTTGAACGAACTGGTCGCCTACCTCGAATTCGCTGCGCTGCCGGCCGAGGCCCTGTCCGAACGCAGCCGCGTGATCATGACCTACGCGTTGTGCGGCTTCGCCAACCTCGGCAGCCTTGGCATCATGATCGGTGGCCTCACCACCATGGTGCCCGAGCGCCGCGTCGAGATCCTCGAACTCGGCCCGCGTACCCTGGTCGCCGGCACGCTGGCGACGCTGTCCTGCGGGGCGGTGGTGGGTGTGCTGCTCTGAATCGCCGTGGCGCCGGCGCCGACTCTCAGTCTTCGCTGGTTTTGCGGGCAGCTTGCGCACGCCGCGCCAGCGTGAACTTGAGGCCGAGCAGCAGGCTCGGCAAGAGGTGCCAGGCCACATCGAAGATGTCGATGGCCCGTGTCAGCAGGCCTTCGGACAGCATGCGTGCCTTTTCCACCAGGTGCGGTTCGGGCAGGAAGGGTGCGCCGAGCATGAAGATGGCGGCGGCGATCAGCAGCGGGTAGGGAATCCGGTCCAGCCAGTGCATGTGGGCTCCGCGTCGGGTGTGCCGCCATTATCCTCGGCCCTCGCGTTATTCGCGCATCGGCATGCTCCGTCGCCGGCGCGGAAACTAGAGTGATTCGCCCAGGGTTTTAGGGTGCCCGCTCTAGGCCGGCCCGCTAGAGTGTGGCCGCTGGAAGACCGGCCCCGTGGCCGGCCCGGGACAATGAAAGGAATCATCATGCTGAAGACCAACAAACTGCTGCCGAAAAATCTGGCCGCCAATCAGGTCGTGGTCGCCATGCGGGAAGCCGCGGTGAATGTGCTTTCGGCCAACCTGAACGTGCTCACCGTCACCCGCGACCAGGGCAAAAAGGTTTGGGTCGCGCTGGGCGCAACGGCCGCCGAGCTGGCCGCGCAGAACCTCCGGCTGCTGAAGAACACGGTGGCCGCCGCCAACGACAAGTCGGTGGCGACATGGGAAGCCGTCGAGCAGGCGCTCGATGCGCGCGTCATGCCGGTGCTGGACAAGGTGGGCCTCGCCGCCCCGGCGCAAATCGGCGTCGACCTGTTCGGCAAGGGCCTGCACCAGGTTTCGGCCCAGGTGGTTGAACTGACCCGCGAGCGCAGGCTGGCCGTCAAGCGCACCGTGCGCAAGCCGGTCGCGAAGAAGCTTGTCGTCGCCAAGCGTCGCGCGCGTCCTGCCGTCAAGCTCGCCGCCTGACCGGGCAGCACAGCCGGTGGCGCGCCCTTCAGCGCGCCACCAACTGACCGAGGCGCTTGACGCCTTCTTCCAGCCGCTCGCTCCAGGGCTGGCCGCAGGCGATGCGCAGGCAGTTTTTGTACTGCCCGCCGGCGGAGAACATTTCGCCGGGCACGAAGGCCACGCCTTCCGTGGCCGCGCGACGGTGCAATGCGCTGCAATCCACCTCGGGCGGCAGTTCCAGCCAGAGCACGAAGCCGCCCTGCGGATCGGTGACGCGGGTTTCCGCCGGGAAGTGGCGCGCCACCGCGTCGCGGGTGCGCGCGATCTGCTCGGCAAAACGCCGCCGCAGCGTGCGCAGATGCACGTCGAAACCGCGCGATTCCATCAGCGCGGCGATCACATGCTGGGTCAGCGGATTGGTCTTGCCCGAGGTCAATGTCTTTTGCAGCACAACGTCGGCCGCGCGCTTGCCGGCGGCGACAAAGCCGACGCGCAAGGAGGGGCTGACGGTCTTCGAGAACGAGGTGCACAGCATGGTGTTGCCGCTGCCGTCGAAGGTATGGATCGGCCGTGGCCGTGAGCCGGTGAAGCAGATGTCGCCGTAGATGTCGTCCTCGATCAGCGCCACGTCGCGCGCAGCGAGCAAGTTGGCCAGCCGCTGTTTCGCCGCATCCGGCATCACGCTACCCAGCGGGTTGGCGCCGTTGGGGATCAGCAGGCAGGCGGCGATGCCCCCTTCGGCGGCGGGTTTGCGCGTCGCCAGTTCCAGCGCATCGAGGGACACGCCGGTGAGCGGATTGGTGGGAATTTCCAGCGCGCGCAGGCCCATGCTTTCCAGCAGTTGCAGCATCACGTAATAGGTCGGCGATTCCACCGCCACGGTGTCGCCGGGTTTGGTCACCGCGCGCAGGCAGAGCATCATCGCCTCGGTGCAGGAGTTGGTCACCACCAGTTCGTCGGCCGCGATCGGGCAGCCCCATTGCAGCGCCCGCCGGGTGATGGCTTGCCGCAGCGGCGCTTCGGTCAGGTCGGAATGGCTGCTGCCCGCCAGAAGCCGCGGCTGGCGGCGCGCGATGCTGGCATACAGGCGGTTCAGGCGCGGCGCCAGCAGCAGCTCCGGCGCCGGCAGGGCCGAGCCCAGCGGCACCATCCCGGGCGCCTCATTGGCGCGCAGCACCTGCACCAGGCGGCGGCTGACGCCGACGTCCACCGGCGCCGGCGCGCCGGCCGGCATAACCGATTCGATCACACGCGGCGAACGGCGCCGCACGAAATAGCCGGACTGTGGACGCGCCTCGACCATGCCGCGGCTTTCCAGCGTGCGCAGCGCCTGCACCACGGTGGAAATCGACAGCGCCCGCTGCCGCGCCAGGTGGCGCACCGAAGGCAGGCGGTCGCCCGGCCGCAACTGGCCGCTGCCGATCAGCGTGGCGAATTCGTTGGCGAGGTTCTCGTAAAGCATGGCGGAATTGTGGCCCCGTGAGCCGCGCGGCGACCCGCACAGTCGCCCGCATTATCGACCGGTACAGCCTGGATTTGGCGCAACTGTCACGGTCACAATTTTGCCGCTGTGCCTCTGTTTCGCCGGTGCCGCCCTGCCTAGCATGGCCTATCCACCCAGGAGGCCCGCCATGCCCACCGCGCAAACCCTGCTGCTGCACCCCGATCGGCCGCTGTGCCTGGATGCCGCTCGCGGTGCGGAGCTGCGGGTCGATGTCGGCATCGTATGGATCACCGCTGGCGGTGTTGCAGGGGATGTGTTCCTCGCCGCCGGCGAGTGCTATCGCGTGCCGGGCAGGGGCAGGGTGCTGGCCGAGGCGATGCGGGGGACGGCCTCGGTGCGCCTGGAAAGCGCGGGCCGGCGCACGATCCCGATCCGGTTCGAGGTGGTCTAAGCGCCGCCCGGGTGATTCTGGCGGCCGATTCTCAGGCGCGCTTGTCCAGCGACTGGATGGCGCCGTGGATGGCGCGCTCGAACATCGGCCGGTCGGGCAACACGATGCCGGCGGTCTTGTTCCTCAGGCGCACCGCCAGGGCCTCCGGCGTGATGGATATGGCGCAGGCCGCGGCGCTGTTGCTGAAGACGAACAGCGTCCGGCTCGGGTTGATCCAGGTCAGGCGCTCGCGGCGGGTTTGCCCGGCGGTGATGAAGTCCACCCAGTCGCCGCGCACGAGTTGCCGCACGCGGCGCAGGTCGGCGCGATCCGGCGTGTTTTCCTCGCCCAGATCGCTGCCCTCGGGCAGCGAGATGTCCTGCACCTGCACGCCGCTGCCGGTGGCATGGCTGACCTGCAGCGTCGGCCCCGCGTCCGTCTTCCTCGGCTTCTCCGCCTGTGCCGTCTCGGCCGTGGCCGCGGCGCGCTTTTCCGCGCGCAGCGCGGCAAATTGCAGATCGGCCAGGGTATCCATGAAGGACTTGCGTTCGGCGGGCGAGGTGCCGATCTCGTCGAATCCGGCGTTGAGCCTTTTGAGCAGGCCGGGCAGCGCGGCCGCATGCCGCTTGCGTTCGGTCGGGTCGTGCTTCGGCGTCACCGCCAGGATCAGCGCGACGGCGGTTTGCAGGGCCTCGCCGGTGGGCGCGCCGTCCTCGCCGGACCGCGAAATCCTGCCCTGCACCACGTCGCGCCAGTAGCTGCGCAGGAACTCCTCGATCTCGCCCGGCACCGCCGGTCCCAGCACCCGCGCGATGCACTGGTTCGCCGTCCGTTGCGCGCGCATCTGGGCGGCGCGGGTGAGGCGGATTTCTTCCTCGCGGGCGTGCACGGCCTCGGCCAGCTCGCGATCCTGCTGCTCCTCGATCTTCTCGCGTTCGGCGAGGAAGGCGTCCAGTTCCGTGTTCGCGGCGTCGAACACGGCCATGTCGCCGTCGTAGGTGAGCTGGATCCTGTTGACCAGCTCCAGCAGCTTGACGAAGAAGGGGTCGTCGGCATTGACCGCCTTGCCCCAGCGGATCGCGACCGTCGAAATGCTGTCCAGGAAGCGCCGTGCCGGATGGCTGCGGTCGGCGAAGAAGCGCTGGTTGAGCATCGCCGCCTTGAGCACGGTGGATTGCAGGCGGGCCACCAGCCCCTTCATGCCGTTGGCGATGTTCGGGTCGTTGAAGATCAGGTCGAACAGCTCGGCGACGATGTCCAGGGTGACGGCGTCCTGCGGGCGCACGTCGCGCGCGGCGCCGCTGTCGCGCGCCATGCGCACGACGTTGGCATGGGTGCCGGGAGTGGCCGGCGCCGGCGCGGCCTGCAGCGTCTTGAGCGAGCTGAACAGCGTCTGGCTGCCGGCGCCGCTGCCCGGCTTGCCGGTGGATTCCTCTTCCTTGGTGCGCGCCTTGACCAGGCGATCCAGGGTGGTCGCCACCTTGGCCGTTTCGGCCGCCACCTCATGGGCGTCTACGGGCGTGGTGTCGCGGTAGCTGCGCTTGAGGCGCGGCAGGATGTCGGCATCGATCAGGGCTTCGTTGACCACACGGAAGAGCTGCGGCATCTCGGTCGCCAGGCGTTCGCCCACCGTCTTGAGCAGCAGGATGCGCGCCCCGGTGTCGGGCGTGATCTCGCAGAACGCGCCCTGCAGGCAGGGCCACAGCGTGGCCAGCCGGAAGCTGGCATCGCCCGGTTGCATGGCGCTGCGCAGCACCAGGTAGGAGACGCGCCGTTCCAGGGGGTTGGTCTCGTCGCGGCAGGCGGTGGTGAGGCGGTCGAGAGCCTCGTTGGAGGCGATCAGTATCGATTCCTCGGCATCGCTCAGCAACTTCAGGTTGGCGATTTCCCGCGATTCGAGGCCGGGCTGGGCCGGGACCACGGCGCGGCTGGCAAGCGCCGCCTTGAGCGCGGGCGCCACCTTGCCCCAGTGGGCGCCAAGCGCCAGCTTGAGCGTGGCGGCGGCAATGCGGCGTTCCGGTTCGCGGGCGGGAAAGGTACGCGCCGCGATCTCCTGGAGCAGGGACGGGCCGAGTTCCTCGACCAGTTCCACCAGTTCGCCTTCCATCTGCTCGCGGCACCCGGTAACGAGTCGGCTGAGCGTTGCGGCATCCTTTTCCGTCATTTCAGGCCCAGCCCCGGGTATCGACCGGGCGGATTATGACATTGCCCGCCACGGCCCACACTCAGGAAAAATACGGATTTCGGGGTCTCCAAAGGCTTTCACGAGGCCGGGCCGGTAGCGGCAGGCCGGTGGCGGCGGCGGAGCGATTCCTCCGCCCAACGGCCCGCCGGTGACGGCCCCGTCGCCGTGGTGCCAGCGCCGACTCTTTGCTCAGCCGCGTCCGGCAAGCACCGCGCGCAGTCGCGGCCACAGCAGGTTGAGCGCCAGGCCCGCCATCACCAGCGCGGCGGCAATGAGCTTCCAGGGCGGCAGCGATTCGTCCAGCCACAGCGCCGCGCCGCCCATGCCGAACACCGGCACCAGCAGCGCCATGGGTGTGATCGTTGCCGCCGGGTGGCGCGCCAGCAGCCAGCCCCAGGCCGCGTAGCCGAACAGCGAATTGCCCCAGGCCTGCCAGGCCACCGCCGCCCATGCCGCCGCATCCGCCGTGCGCAGCGCCGCCGACGCGGCTTCCCGGCCCTCGACCAGAAGTGACAGTGCCAGCAGCGGCGGCACGGCGAAGGCGCTGGACCACACCACGTAGGCCAGCATGTTGGTCGGCGCCCCCTGCTTCGCCGCGATGTTGCCGCCGGCCCAGGCCAGCGCCGCCAGCAGCACCAGCAGCAGGCCGAGCGGCGTGGTGCTGCCGTCGGTATGCAGGATGATGATGGCGATTCCGCCCGCGGCGAGCAACAGCGCGAACCATTGGAAGACGCGCACCTTTTCGCCGGCAAGGCGCATCGCCAGGCCGATGGTGAAGAACACCTGCACCTGGATCACCAGCGAGGCCAGGCCCGGCGAGATGTGGCCATCCATCGCCACATAGAGCAGGCCGAACTGGCAGCCCCCGATCAGGAAGCCATACAGCGCCAGGTTGCCCAGGCCCACCGCCGGGCGCGGGACGAAGAACAGGCCGGGGATCAACACCAGCCCGAAGCGCAAGGCCGCCATCAACAGCGGCGGAAAAGCGCCGAGGGCGAACTTGATGACAACGAAATTGATGCCCCAGACGGCAACCACGGCCAGCGCGAGCAGGAAGTGGCGCAGGGGAAGGGGGGAGGGCATGCGGGGATTGTCGCATGGCACGGCGCGGCGGCCTGATCGATCCGGGTTCGAGCCGGCCGGCCGGCGTGTTGCCAGCGCCGACTGTTGGCCCGCGAATCCGATTCGCCGGGCCGCCGAATCTTTCGAACGGTCTAACGTGGATGCTTCCGGTGCGCTTCCGGTAGATTGCCGACTTGGCCGGGAACATGGCGATGGGGAAATCGATATGTCGTTAACGCAATTCATCTGGGGCGTGCTGGCGCTGGGCGCCCTGCTGGTGATCGGATGGGTCCTGCGTGCCGAGCGCCGCCGCTTTGCGGCGCGCGGCAAGGCCGGGGCCTGGCTGGGGCTGCGGCTGGCCAGCGTGCCCATAGCCCTCGCCGCCGCCGCCGCGGTGTGGCTGCCCGCCCGCGCCGTCGGCGGACCGGAAGCGCTGGCCGCGTTCTACCTGCTGATGTTCTCGCTCGGGCCGCTGGTCTATTTCGGCCTGCACTGGTTCATCGGCCGCTGGGCGACGCCCGCCCTGAGCGCCGCCGAATCGGCGGCCATCGGCGGCAGCGGCCTGCTGCTGGTGATTCTGCCGGCGCTGCTGGCGAGCATGGCATTGCCATGGGTGCATCAACTGGAGCAGGGCGCACGGCAGGCACAGCGGGGCCTGGCGGTGGAAGCGCCGCTCGCCCATCGCATCCTGGAACGCCGGCGTTTTGTCCTGCCCGACATCGGCGAGGTGTTCGCCGAACAGTGGCAGGCGCCGCCCGGCGTCAGGGTCGAGCGCATCGAATGGGAACTGGGTGGCCAGTTTCTGCAAACCGGCGACAGCACCGGCAGCATCCTGTGCCGCGACGGCGAGGATGTTCATGTCCTGCGCCGCGCCGCCGACCCCGCCCCGCGCTGGCGCCTGTATTGGCGCGACGCGGCCGGCAGCCTGCACCGGTCCGACTGGCGCTCGGCGCCGCCCGAGCCGACGCCGCAAGCCCTGCCCCTGGCCCCGGCCTGGTCGGCGGACGGCTTCGCGTTTCCGGTGCGCATCCCGCGCGATCTGGTGATGGTCGAACGGCGCCGGGCCTCGGGCACGGTCTTGCAGTCCAGCGCGATGGACGGTTTGCCGCTGCCCGCCGCGACCGACACCTGCCTGCCCTCGCCCTACCGCAATCGCGATGCGGAAGCGGCGCTGACGCGCGTGGGCATCCGGATGTGGCTGAGCGATGCCAGGCGCATCGGGATTGCATGGTTCAGCCGCCCAGCGGAGTGAGCGCCTGTAGCCGGAGCGCTGTCCTGCCCGCGTCCATCGGCCGGAGGTGTCCGCGGTCGCGCGCGCCAGGTTGTCGTCGGGCTTGTCGCAGCCCGCATTCGCCGCCTTGCTCGGCGTTTCCGTCCGAACCTTGCAGGACTGGGAGCAAGGTCGCCGCGAACCCTCTGGCGCGGCGAAGACCCTGTTGCGAGTCGCCGAATATCACCCGGAGATATTGCAGGAGCTTGCAGCCTGATCGGCGTATCGCCAGCGCCGACTTTTGTGCAGGATGAATCGACACTGACTCCAATGGTTCTGGACCCCAATGGTTCTGTCGGTCTGGGTCAATGGAAACTGGCGCCTGACCTTCGACTTCGACGGCGAGGACGCCGTGCTGGTGGACTATCGAGACTATCACTAGGAGCAAAGAGATGACGCGCATGCACAACCCGCCCCATCCCGGGGAAGTTCTGAGGGATGGCGTTTTCACCGGCACCGAAATCACCGTGACCGATTTTGCCCGGCGCATCGGCGTCACCCGCGTGACGCTGTCGAATGTCCTTTATGGCAAGAACGGCGTCAGCGCCGACATGGCGGTGCGCCTTGCCGCCGCACTCGGCGGCAGTGCGGAATCCTGGCTGCACATGCAGGCGCAATACGATCTCGCGGCGTCGGAGAAGTCGCTGAAGAAGGTGATTGCGAAGATCGAGCCGCTGGAACTGCCTGAAACCGCTTGATCGCTTGCCTCGGCCGTCACCGGCAGGCCCGTGGCTCCGTCAGAGAGATTCCTCCACCCCGGGCCAGCCGGTGAGGGCCTTGTCGCCGTGTCGCGGGCGCCGACTTTTTACCGCCTGCCGCGCCCGGTTGCGCACACTGCTGGTGCGGGCTAAACTGGTCAGGTAACTAGTCAGCGGAGATTGCCGTGAATACTTGGCCCGTACAAGACGCCAAAGCCCGATTCAGCGAATTGCTGGATGCCTGCATCAGCGAAGGCCCCCAGGTCGTTACCCGGCGCGGCACGGAAACGGCTGTGCTGGTGCCCATCGCGGAATGGAAACGACTCCATGCCACGGCGCGTCCGACGCTGAAGCAGTTGCTGCTTTCCGACGAGGCGCGTTCGATCCTGACGCTGCCGGCGCGCGGCAAGGCAAGGCGCCGCACCCCGGCCGGCCTGTAGTCGCGCGATGTACCTGCTCGATACCAACGTCGTCTCCGAACTGCGCAAGCCGAAGCCGCATGGCGGCGTGCTGGCGTGGATCGAAGCCGTCGCCGACGCCGACCTGCACATTTCCGTGGTCACGCTCGGCGAGATACAGGCCGGCATCGAGATCATCCGCGAGCAGGACCCGGCCAAGGCCGCCGAGATCGAATCCTGGGCGGACCAGGTCGCCGCCGCTTACAACGTGCTGAACATGGATGCCGCGAGCTTCCGCCTGTGGGCAAAACTGATGCACCGCCAGTCGGATACCGTCTATGAGGATGCGATGATCGCGGCCACAGCGCTGGTGCGCAAGCTGACGGTGGTGACGCGCAACGTCGGCGACTTCAAGCGCTTCGGTGTGGTTGTGCTGAATCCGTTCCGGTAGGGGATTGCCCCGGCCATCACCGGCAGGCCCGTGGCTCCGTCAGAGAGATTCCTCAGTCCCGGGCTTGCTGGTGCCGGCCTTTTCGCCGTGTCGCCAGCGCCGACTCTTCGGATGTTGCCCATCTACCGAATCGGGGGCGATACTAATCCAATGGATTAGTATCGCCGGATGCAGGTCACCGTTGCCGAACTGCCGGAATACATCCGTTGCGCCTAGCGCCTGCTGTCGGAGGTCGAGCGCAAGGACGTGATCGATTACCTCTCGGCGCAGCCGAAAGCGGGCGAACTGATGCAGGGTACCGGCGGTGTGCGCAAGCTGCGCTGGGCACGCGGCGGCAAGGGCAAGAGTGGCGGCGTGCGGGTGATCTACTACTTTCACAGCGCCCGCATTCCACTCTATTTGCTGACGATGTTCGGCAAGGGTGAAAAGGATAATCTGAGCAAGGCGGAACGTAACGAGTTGGCCGAACTGGTCGGTCTGCTCAAGGATCTGGCAGGAGGCGAGAAATGAGCAAGGCATTTACAAGCATCAAGCAGGGGTTGCGGGAAGCCATCGCGCATCAGCGTGGCATGCAGGCGGGCGTCAAGCTCCATGTAGCGCCACAGGTCGACGTCAAGGAAGTGCGTCGCCTTACGGGCCTGACCCAGGTGGAATTTGCTGCCCGGTTCGCGATCAGCCTGGGCACGCTGCGCCATTGGGAACGCGGCGATCGCACGCCTCGCGGCACGGCATTGGTGCTGCTCAACATCATTGCGAAAGAACCGAAGACCGTGCTGCGTGCGCTGGAAGCGGCTTGAGTGCTTGATCGGCCGTCACCGGCAGGCCCGTGGCTCCGTCAGGGTTTCACATTCCTCCGCCCTGGCCTGCCGGTGCCGGCCTCGTCGCCGTGCCGCTGGCGCCGACTTTTCGGGCAAGGAATTCAATTCACTCTGACCCTTTGGTACCCTGTTTGGTACCCTGACCCTTTGGTACCTGGCGCCGTTTGGCTGGTTCTTCATAAGCGGCAATTGGCATCTAGCGATTCTTGAGTCCTGATCGTTTCAATGTGGTCTGGTCCTAAGATGCGCTGCCAAATTTCGAGAATGCTGCGCAGTTCCTCGCACCCTTCACTCTTCCGATCGAGCTTGAAAAGAATCCCGGCACGAGCTGACCTATCCATGAGCGTGTTCGAATGCTCCGGCCCGAAAATACGACAGACGACTGGTATTAGCTCCTCAATACACGCTAGAGCTTCTTCGAGTTGTCCGACATCTGCCAACAGTCCTGCCTTGATATACCGCGTATGAACAGGCACAGGATGATCCGCTCCTAGTACCCGTTCCTGAATTGGTAGCAAGTCACGCAGCATTTCAAGTGACTCGTCATGACGACCGAGTCGCATCAGGGCGACCACTTGGCGCTGCGCATAGCTAAAGTATCACTGTGGTCAGCACCGAATACTTCCTTGCTACGCGGTATCAGGGCGTCAAGGATATTCAACCCTTCTTGAGGTTTCCAGCTCGATCAGAAGCTGCGCTTGGTCTGCTTGTCATCAGCACGCTCGGATGCCGTGCTCCTAGCGTTCTCACTTTAGCGGAAAAATTGAATCCAACTCCAGTAGCGCATCTTCGTGCCGACCAACGCGCACTAAGATATTCGCACGGTAATCACGAACCAGCAGCGTATCAGGGTGCTCCGGGCCACTAACACGCATGCGAACTGCGAGAACCGCATCAATCTCGCTCAAAGCTTCATCATGACGCTCCAGAATATTTAGAACATTGGCTCGAAGGCTTCGCGAAAGTAGTGTATTGCGATGCTCGTTTCCGCATATGTGCTCCTGTGCTGGCAACACTGATTCAACTGCTTCCAAGGCCTCTAAATAGCGCCCCAAATAGAACAATCGCCCCGCTCTTAAGGACTTCAAACTAAGCGTTTCGGAATGGTCTGCGCCCTTGGCATATGTCATATCGGGCAACAACTCATCGATTTCCGATAGCGCTTCCTGCTGCCTGCCGACCGATTCGGTCATCGTCGCATGTAGAGCACGCGTACGCAGGATCTCTGGATGTTGGGCATCAAAGATACGGTTTTGAAGTGCAAGTACTGCGTCAATTTCCTCAAGAGCCAGCGATTGCTGCCCTGTAAGTAGCAATGCATATGCCCATTCCCGCCGAGCAACCAATGTCGGCTCCGCCAAGTCACCAAGGTGCTGACGGGCGACAAAAAATGCCCGAAAGCACAACCTTTCTAAGATTAGATATGTGCCTTCATCATGATGCGCTTCACTGCTATTGCCAGGAGGCTATTCACCAACGCCGCAGCATCTTGCTGTGAGGTGGGGCAATAAATGCCAACCGACGGTGAAGAGAGTGCCAGGGCAGTTAAGTCGTATTCTTGCCGCCGGACACCTTCCATTGCCATTGTTGCGTTGATCTCTTCGAGTAACGACGAGATAGATGGATCGTTGGTATGCAATAACGCGGCGATACTAGCCATGCGATGTGCCTCGTGCAAGCCAGAGACGCATCGCCCTGATCTGGATAGAGCGCAACATGGAAGCCGGCAATTGCAACATAGGTCTCACAGAGCGCCTCAGCCGTTCTGCTTGAAGGCTAACTGCAGCGCAGCAACTGCTTTTTCTTCATTTCGTTCTTTCCGTTCCTTCGCTGCAATTTCGAGCCAAATATGCGGATCGTATTGCTTTGCATCTGTAAGTTCTCGTTGAAGATCTAGAATTTCTCTCTTTCCGAGAGAAAGCGCTTCTTCTAAGTTCTCCTGAATAGCCGTCTGCGATCTAATGCGCCTGGTCAGAATGCGATAAATAAACACCGCACCGCCTAGCCCGCTGGCTACGATTTGGATGATATTGGCCAGAGGACCAAGATCGTTCCAGAAATCCCAAATGTATTTTGGCCAGTTCATATTTAGACGATCCTGACAACGTCTGCCTAACTATGCGTACCTTTTGGATATCAGCTATTTGGGGTCAGCTATTTGGGGTCAGCTTCGAATTACTTTCCAAACCCATCTGAATCGCCGTCTCGCCAGCGCCGACTTTCAATGAATCAATTGGGCTGTCGCGCGATTTCATCAGCCCAGCAAGGATTCGACCAGCGCATTCAACTGCGGCAAATCGTTCTTGACTGTCTCCCAGACCACGGCGGCATCGACGCGGAAGTATTCGTGGGTCAGGACGATGCGCATGTCGTAGGCGTCGCGGAACTGCTGCCAAGCGCTTGGGTCACGGCGTTCGAGGTCGGGATCGAGGCGCATGACGAGCTTGGCGGCTTCGCCGATGACGATCAGACTTTCGATCACTGCGCGTTGGGTCTTGCCGTCAGCGAGGAATTCCTCTTTGGTCAGGGCGCCAAGGTCGTCGCGGGCGTTGGCAATCGCCTCGCGCATGTCCTGCAGCCGCTCGGGGACGCGGCGTGCCTTGTCTTTCATACGGGCAGCGCTTCGGCCAGCACGGCCTGGCGGAAGCGTTCGTGCAGGGACATCGGCGTGAGGACGTCGGTGGCGACGCCGGTGATCGCCTCGATGTCGCGCTTGATGCGCACCAGGCTCAACAGCGTGGTTCGGCCTTCGATGGGATCGACCAGCAGGTCGAGGTCGCTGGTTTCCCCGTCCGTGCCATGGACGACGGAACCGAATACGCGCGGGTTGCGCGCGCCGTGGCTTTCCACCACGCTTCGAATCCGGTCTCGATGTGCCTGCAAGGCCGCGGAAGGTTTCATGAACTCACCTGTGCTGGTCGTTTCGCGTATTGCGAATTGCGTTGATTCTATCGCGGTGCCTCGAATGAGACTTCTACGCATGCATCCGCAAATTCCGCCCCTAATTACAAAAGGCGCGCCGACTGGCCTGCCGCCGTGAGCAGCGAAACCGCCTTCTTGTCGAAGGAAACAAAGGTTTCCCCGCCGAGCCAGCAGCCCTCGTAGGCAATGACACCATCGGCGAAATCCCCGCCGGCTTCGAGTACCGACAGGCCGGCCTCGACGGCGGGGCGGTTGACTTCCACATTGGCCGCGGCAAGCAGTGCCCGGATCGCGCTGGCTACGTCGGCGGCGGTGAAGCCGTAAACTCTGCGCAACACCCACGCAAACTCGCATAGGCATGGCAATGCCACCGCGATCAATTCGGCCTTGGTCAGGATTTTGGCGGCGACTTTCGCTTGCACGGGGTCGTCGCGCACGACGGCACGAATCAGTACGTTGGTATCGACGGCGATCCTCATTCCTCGCCGGCCCAGCCCTGTGCGCTTGCCGCGTTGATCTCTTCGATGGTGGCGACTTTCTTTGACCGGCCGGCGAGCAATCCGACGAAGCCATCTATCTTTCCGGCAGGCCTGGCCGCCTTGAGCATGCCCCGACCGTCCGGCAGCAAGTCCAGCTCGATTTTTCTCCCGGCCTGATGCCGAGGTGTTGCAACACTTCTTTTCTGAACGTCACTTGTCCCCGGGAGGTAACGGTCAAGGTTGTCATGGCGATGCCCTCATGGTTTCCTGATCGCCTGGAGTGTAATGCAGAATAGCCTTACTTGCAAGAATGGAAGCAGAGAGAAGTCCGCGGCAAGCGAGGTTGTCGGGCCGCAAGCTACTCGGAGTTCGCCACCCCGCTCACCACATGCCCCGTCGGCACCAGCCGTGACGCCGGCTCGCAGTGCCTCGTCTGGTCGTCGAAGAAGAAGTCGGGTTCGAATTCGCGCAGGAAATGGGTTTTTTCCAGGCCGCCGAGGAACATGGCTTCGTCGACTTCGACTTTCCATTCCATCAGGGTGCGGATCGCGCGTTCGTGGGCGGGGGCGCTGCGCGCGGTGACCAGCGCGGTGCGGATTTTCATCGGGCAGCCGGCGCTGTCGGCGCGCAGGCGGTGCAGGGCTTCCAGCAGCGGCATGAATGGCCCCGGTGGCAGCGGGTGCAGCGCACGGCTTTCTTCGTGGTCCTGGAAGGCGGCGAGGCCTTGCTCTTGGAACACGCGCTCGGCCTCGTCGGAAAACAGCACGGCGTCGCCGTCGAAGGCGATGCGCACTTCCTGCGGGTGCTGCTCGGCTTCGCTCAGCGTCGTCGAATACACGCGTGCGGCGGGGAAGCCGCCTTCCAGTGCGGCGCGCACGTCGGCTTCGTTGGCGGAGAGGAAGAGGTTGGCGCCCAGCGGCTTGAGGTAGCCGAAGGGCGGCCGGCCGCGCGTGAACACGCCGCGCTCCAGTTGCATGCCGGCGGCCTCGGCGGACTTGAAAATGCGCAGGCCCGAGACCGGGTCATTGCGCGAGAGGATCACCACGGCGACGCGCTGGCGCTCGGGCGTGTTGAAGGCCAGCAGCTTTTGCACCAGCGGGAAGGCGACGCCGGGCCGCGCCGGCTGCTCCATGCGCTCAAGCTGCAGGCGCATGTAGGCGGAATCGTTCTGGTCCTCGAAGACGCGGTTCTCTTCCTCGAAATCGAACAGCGCGCGCGAGGAAAGCGCGACGACAAGCTGGCCTTCGAGGCTGGCGGGCATCAGGACTGCCTTTGGGCGCGGCAGTCGCCGTGTTGCCAGCGCCGACTTTCAGATGCTGGCGCGGATTGCATCAGGGCTTCTCGTCGCCTGGGACCGGCTGGGCCTTCGGGCTCGCGGCGAGCCATTGATCGAAGGCGGCCAGATCACCGCGCGCCTGCCGTTCACGAAAATAGGCTTCGGTTTTCAAGGCAGACACCTTCTCGGCGATTGCCGTGACAAAGAACTGGTTCATCGACACATGCTCTTCCTCGGCCACTTGCCGGGCATAGGAGAACAGGGACTCGGGAACACGCAAGGCATAGTTGGCCATCAGGTTTTCTCCTCTTGCAGAAATTGCAGAAACGCACCGGGCGTCAACACCGGCAGGCGAAAGTTCGCGGCGGCGGGAAAGTCGCCGCCGTTCAGGGTAACCAAGGCAGCGGCGCGTCCGTTCAATGCGGTTTCAAGCACCATTTCGTCCGCAGGGTCGCGTAGTTGCGGTCGCCACAGGTAATGCAGATGCACCGGCTCGATGCAAAGGCTGAAGGCATCGAGGAAGGAGTCCGTCATCACCGCGCTGCGCCCGCTGGCTTCGAGCTGTTCCGGGCGCTTGAGCACGGCTTCGTATTCGAGCATCAATGGAACCGACACAAGCGCCTTGTAGCGGCCTTGTCTCAATGCCTGCAACAGGGCGAATGAAGCGCCAAGTCGGCTGCGTGACGCTGCCACCAGCACATTCGTATCGAGAACCACATTCGGAATAGTCATATCACCGATGATATTATTTGATCGGCGAATGTCAAGTGCGGAAGGGATTCGACCCGGGCGGCGCGCGGCGCGCGGCGCCCTGCACGCTTTACCAGGTCAGCAACCCGCCACGCACTTGCCGCCGGCATCGAACTCCATGGTCTTGCCCGACAGCGGCACATGCACCGGCACCTTGCTGGCCTTGATGAAGGTCTCGGTGCGCGAGCCGGCGCGGACCTTGCCGCCGACGGTGCCGACTTCGTTGGCATGGGAGGCGATCACGGCATTCGGCTTGACCAGGTCGTTGATGACGTAGGCGGCTTCGGTTGGGCCGGTGGTGAAGGTGTCGCCGATGTTCATCACCGCCAGCTTGGCGTTGTAGTGGCCGCGCACCACCTTGTCCTGGTCGCCGGTGATGCCGGTGTCGCCGGAAAGGTAAGCCACCAGGCCGTTGCTGAACTTCAGCACATAGCCCGTGGCCTCGCCGACATAGGCGCCGATGCCGGCTTCCTTGAGGTACTGGCCGAGCACGCCGCCGATCAGCTCGGGATCGAGCGCATTGCTGTGGATCGCGGTGACGGTGGAAATGGACACGCCGCCGACCTTCTGCGTGGCGCCAAAGCGGGCGAGGATGGAGTTCTTCGGGTCGCCGCCGGCGGCCTTCAGCTTGTTGCCGAAGAAGCCCGCCATCTCCGAACCGGTGACCATCTTGGCGCCCTTGGCGACGGCGATGTTCACCGCGCTCGAATTCGGCTTGGCCGATACCGAGAAATCGGGCTTGTCGCAGGCGCCGGAATTCGGCGCCTTGGCATGCAGGTCGCCGACGTGGTCGCCATGCATGTGGCTGACCAGCACCACGTCGATCTTGCCCAGGCGCGGGTCATCGGCGCCGGCGACGGTGCGGCCGGGGTCGTAGAGCACGCGCGTGCCGTTCGGGTCTTCGAAGATCAGGGCGCGGTCGAGCGGGCAGAACTCGCCTTCCTGGCCACCCAGTGGCGTGACCTTGACGTTCTGCGCGAGGGCGGGCTGGGCCAGCAAAATGCTGGCGACGAAGGCGCCGAGCAATGATGTGTTTTTCATGCGGTTCTCCTGTTGGGCGATGGCTGTTATGTTTTGGACTGCGCCAAGACGGTAGCATGAATCGCGGTGCTCAAGTGCCGTGCCGCGGCAAAGGCGGGCCTCAGGCTGCAGCGGCCTTGGCCTTCGGCGCTGCCGCATACAGCGCGGTCAGCCGCGCTGCTTCCTCGGCCACGCGTCGCCGCAGGTCGGGCGGGGCCAGCACTTCGACATCGGCGCCGAACTTGAGGATGTCCATGATCAGCTCGCGGTGATCGGCGTAGGGAAATTCCAGCCGCCAGGAGCCGTCGGCTTCGTACTGCCCTTTCTGTTTCGGATGCCAGGTCTCCAGTGCCACCCAGCGCGCGCGCTTGGGCGTGAAGCGAAGCTTGGCGTGCTGCAGCCTGCGCCCGGAAAAAATGCCGTAGCCGGCGCCGAGCACTTCGTCGAGGCTGCGGTGCGAGACTTCACGCGCCTTCTTCTCGATGACATTGCATTCGCGGATCGAGTCGAGGGCGAAGTTGCGGATGTCGTTGCGCAGGTGGCACCAGGCGTCGAGGTACCAGTTCTCGCGGTAGTAGACCAGGCGCTGCGGCGAGACCTCGCGCTCGGTGGTTTCGCCGCTGCCCCGGGCGAAGTAGGTGATGGCCAGGCGCTTTCTGCGCAGCAGCGCGGCGCCCACCTTCTCGAAATGCGCGAGCTTGAGCTCGCGGCGGCCCAGGCCGACGATCAGCACGCGGCGGCGGATTTCGTCGGCGGTGTTTTCCGCCGTGCCTAGCAGGCTGTTGAGGCGCGCGATCAGCGGCTGGATGTGCGGCGTCAGGATGCCGCCGGGATCGAGGTCGGTGAGCAGGTGCTGCATGGTCAGCAAGGCATGCACTTCGCCCGAGTTGAACCACAGGCCGGGCAATTCGTATTGCGCGCCGGCCTCGGCGTGCGGGGTGTCGAAGCGGTAGCCGCCGGCAGTGCCGGCATCGCGGTCCCAGACGATGGGCGCGTTGAGGCGGTTGCGCATGTATTCGAGGTCGCGCTTGAGCGTGGCGCGAGAGATTTCCAGCGCCTCGAGCAACTCGGTACAGGTGACGAGCCCGCGATCGTGGATCATCTGGTCGATCTTGTAGAAGCGCTCAGTGCGATCCATGGCGGCTTTCCGAGATGAATTGGCGGAAGTGGTCGAGGCGGCGTGGATGAATTATGCCCTCGGCAAGGGCCTGCTTGATCGCGCAGCCGGGCTCGGCATCGTGCTGGCAGTCGCGGAAGCGGCACTGGCCGAGGAAGGGGCGGAACTCGGCGAAGCCGAATTCGATCTCCTGCGCCGTCAGGTGCTTCAAGCCGAATTCCTGCAGGCCGGGGCTGTCGATCAGCGTTCCTCCTTGGGGAAGTTTGTAGCGGCGGGCGTAGGTGGTGGTGTGCTTGCCGCTGTCCAGCGCCGTCGAGAGTTCGCGCGTCGCCGCCGCGGCGCCGGGCACCAGGGCATTGGTCAATGTCGATTTGCCCATGCCGGACTGGCCCACCAGCACCGAGCTTTCGCCGGCCAGCAGTGGCAGCAGCGGCGAGGGATCCTGTTTGGCCGAGAGTTCTATGACCCGACACCCCAGCGCGATGTAGGGCGCAAGAAGTTTGCGCGCGGCAGGCAGCGCGGCGACGAGGTCGCACTTGTTGAGGACGATGGTGGTGGTGAGGCCTTGATGCTCGGCCGCGACCAGGGCGCGGGAGAGCAGCATGTCCGAGAACGAGGGGTCGGTGGCGACCACCAGCAGCAGTTGCGTGGCGTTGGCGGCGATCAGCTTTTGCCGGTAGGCATCGCTGCGGTAGAGCAGGCTGCGGCGCGCGCCATGCGCCATGATCTGGCCGTTGGGGCTCAACTGGACTTCATCGCCGACGGCGAGCAGGCTCTTCTTGCCTTTCGGATAGCCGGTGGCGATGCGGCCGTCGGCCAGTTCGATTTCATAGTGCCGCCCGAAGGCCGCGATGATGGTGCCGGCGGCGTTCAACGCGGCTTACAGCGCGAACAGGGCATCGATCTTCGCCGCGCAGATGAAGTCGTTTTCCGACAGCCCGCCGATGGCGTGGGTGGTATAGCTGACCGTGCACTGGCCCCAGCCGACGGCGAGGTCGGGATGGTGATCCTCGCGATGCGAAATCCAGGCCGAGGCGTTCACGAAGGCCATGGTCTCGTAATAGTTCTTGAACTGGTAGGTCTTGCTGATGATGTTGCCATCGCGCTTCCAGCCGTCAAGCGTGGCCAGCAGCTTCGCGACTTCATCGTCGGCGAGCGGCGGCACGCCGCCTTCACAGGGCTTACATCTGCCTTTGGCGAGATCGCAAACGGTGGTCATGATTTTCCTCAGGCGTGATGCAGTCGCGCGATGCGCTGGCTGGCTGGCGGGTGTGAATCGTGGAACAGCGAATGCAGCGGGTCGGGCGTCAGCGTCGCCGCGTTGTCGCGGTAGAGCTTGACCAGCGCGGCGATCAGGTCGGCGGCGGCGGTCTGCTGCGCGGCATAGGCGTCGGCTTCGTATTCGTGCCGGCGCGAGAGGGCCGAGGTCAGCGGCGCCAGCGGAAACAGGAACACCGGCAGCACCATCGAGAACAGCAACAGCCCCATCGCCGTGCTGCCGGCGCCGACTCCCAGGCCTTCATAAAACCAGGGCTGGCCGATCAGCAGCCCGAGCAGCCAGAGGAAGGCAAGGCTCATCGCGCCCATCAGCGCGATGCGCTTGACCACGTGCTTGTGGCGGAAGTGGCCGAGCTCGTGCGCCAGCACCGCCTCGATTTCCTGCGGCGCCAGTTTCTCCAGCAGGGTGTCGAAAAAGACGATGCGCTTGGCGCGGCCGAAACCGGTGAAGTAGGCGTTGCCGTGGGCCGAACGCTTCGAGCCGTCCATCACGAACAGCCCCGAGGAAGAAAAGCCGCAGCGTGCCAGCAGGGCCTCGATGCGCTGCCTGAGCGAGGCGTCCTCGAGCGGAGTGAACTTGTTGAACAGCGGCGCGATGACAGTGGGGTAGAGGAAAAGGATCAGCAGGTTGGTGCCCAGCCACAGCAGCCAGACATACAGCCACCAGTGGCGGCCCATGGCATCCATCAGCCAGAGCACGGCATAGAGCAGCGGGCCGCCGATGGCGACGGTGAGTGCGGCGCCTTTGGCCAGGTCGGCGAGCCAGAGCTTCCAGGTCAGCTTGTTGAAGCCGAAGCGTTCTTCAAGCACGAAGCTGCGGTACAAGCTGGCCGGCAGGCCAAGGATGAAGCCGATCAGGCCGACAGTGGCGAACAGCGCCAGACCCTGCGGGTGGCCGGCACCCAGCCACTCGCGCAGCCCGCCATCGATCAGGGCCAGCAGGCCGCCGAGCGTCAGCAGGATCAGCATTACGGTGTCGACCAGGGTCTCGAAAAAGCCCAGGCGCAGCTTGGCGGTGGTGTAGTCGGCGGCCTTGCGGTGGTCGACGAGTTCGATGCGGCCAAAAAAATCGGCCGGCACCTGGTCGCGATGCGCGGCGACGTGGCGCAGGTGGCGCAGGTCCAGCCACAGGCGCAATCCGGTGGACAACAGCAACGCGGCGACGAAGATCAGGCTGAAGGTTTGCGGGCTCATGGGCGGGGATCGCTGTGCGAGAATGCCGCGATCAAGGCACGGTCTGCGGAAAATTATGGCACAGGATCAAAACGCGCTCGTCTGGCTCGACATGGAAATGACGGGGCTGTTTCCGGAAACGGATCGCATCATCGAACTCGCGCTGGTGGTCACCAACAACAATCTGGAGATCATCGCCGAGGCGCCGACCTGGGTGGTGCATCAATCCGACGCGGTGCTGAACGGCATGGATGAGTGGAACCGGAGCACGCACGGCAAATCCGGCCTGATCCAGCGCGTCAAGGATTCGATCCTGACCGAGGCGCAGGTGGAGGAGCAGGCGCTGGAGTTCATGCGCCGCCACGTGCCCAAGTCGACAACGCCGATGTGCGGCAATTCGATCTGCCAGGACCGCCGCTTCATGGCCCGCTACATGCCGAAGCTGGAAGACTGGTTCCACTACCGCAACCTCGATGTGTCGACGCTCAAGGAACTGTGCAAACGCTGGAAGCCCGAGGTGGCGAAAGGGCTGAAGAAACAGGGCAAGCACGAGGCGCTGGCCGACATCCTCGAGTCGATCGCGGAAATGAAGTATTACCGCGAGCACTTCATCAACGTCTAGTCACTCGCCGCGGCGATACAGCCGCAAGCGCTCGCCCTTGTCGCCGGGGCGCGAGGTGTCCGCGACGAGGGTCCAGCCCGGGATGTCCTTGTCCGCGCGCGGCGATGCCTGCACGATCATGTGGCGGCAGTTGGCGGCACGACCGCCGCCCACCGTGCGAATGCCATTGAAATAGTCGAGCGATGCGCGCTGCGCAAGGCCGAGGCCACGGCGCGCAATGCAGCCAGGATTGGTGCCCAGGGCATGGCGCAGATCGGCGCTTGCGCTTCGGTAGGTCTTGCCATGGTCGATCCAGGGCAGCCAGAGCAGCATCAACAACACCCAGATGGTGGTGACGCCGATGCTCCAGCGCGCGGCGGCGCGCCAGGGCGAGCGCGGCGTGCGCAACATCACGGCGATCCAGATGACGCTGGCGGCGATGGCCAGCAGGATGACTAGCGGGTGGGCTTCGGCGACGAAGCCGGGCGCCGGCTTGCTGAAGTTCTTGGCCACCCGTGCAGGCTCGCCGGTGAGCATGGCAATGCCGCCCAGCCAGATCAGGGCGGCGACCAGAGTGAAGGTCATCATGCCAAACCAGTCGAAGGCGTTGGCCGCGCCTCGACGTAGGCGCGCGGCCGCGGCGGCGGCCAGCAAGGTGAGCGGCACCAGCGCCGGCAGCAGCGTGGCCGGCTTTGGCGAATCGGCGAGAAACAGCAGCAGGGCCCAGACGGCGGCGGTCGACATCAGGAAGTTTCGCGCCTGAAACGGCTTGCGTCGCTCCAGCCAGAGCGCCCAGAGCGCCAGCGGCAATACCGGCCAGGCGGCCCAGGCCAACATTTCGAGGTGATTGAGGCCGAGGCCGCCATGGAAGCCCAGGCTGCCGAGTTCGGCAGCCCACCACAGATCGAACAGTGTCGGCGCCTGTTGCCACAACAGCAGCGGCCAGGGCAGGGCCAGCGCCAGGCCGATGCCGAGGGCGACTAGCCAGGCCTTGAGGCTGTCGCGGCGTCGCCAGTCGGGATGCAGCATCAGGGTCAGCGCGGTAGCCAACTCGACGGCGGCGATGTCGCTGCCGGCGGCGAGGAAGCTGATGCCGAGGCCGAGGCCATACAGGGCACCACCGCGCAAGGCCTGCTGCTGCCAGACGGCGAGTCCGCGCAAGGTGATTGCAAACCCGGCGATGGCGGCGATGGCCGGTTGCGCGTCATGCATCGGCACCAGCATGCCCAGCGTGCCGATCGCCAGCAGCGGCGCGGCGAGGGCAGCGCTGCCACCGTTGAGCCGGTAGGCTGTGCGCGATACCACCAGCAGGTAGAGGCCGCCAAACAAGGCCGAGGCCAGGCGGGCGGCATCGTGCCAGAGCATCACGTTGCCGAAGATCCTTCCGCAGATGGTGGCTATCCAATGATAGAGCGGCGGCGTGACCAGCCAGGGATCGCCGGCAATGCGCGGCACCAGCCAGTCGCCGCCGGCCATGCTCCAGGCGACGCCGAGATGCAGGGCGTCGTCGACCTTCCACGGATCGTGGCCGACGACGCCGGCCAGTAGCCAGATCGCGCACAGCACCCAGGCGGCGCGACGGGCCAGCAGCGGGGCGAGGGAGCGGTCAGACTGTTCGAGCATGGTCGGTGCCGGCCGGCGACAGATGGAAAAAAGGCAGCCCGAGAGCTGCCTTTTTCGGCGTCATGCGGCGAAGTTCCGCGTTCAGGCGGCCTTCTTGCTGTATTTCTGGCGGAAGCGCTCGACGCGGCCGGCGGTGTCGACGATCTTCTGCTTGCCGGTGTAGAAGGGGTGGCACGAGGAGCAGACTTCGATGTGCAGCGGCTTGATGCTGGTCGAGGCCGTTTTGAAGGTATTCCCGCAACTGCAGGTGACCTCGATCTCGGCGTACTTGGGGTGAATTCCGTCTTTCATTTGGGTGTCCTTTCGGTTGCAAGCGCGGCCCGTGGATTTGGCGAGCCGACAGAACTCGGCATTATCCGCCAAAACGGAGCCTGATGCAATTGGCGGCGATCAGCGTTGGCGCATGGCGTCGAAGAACTCGCCGTTGTTCTTGGTGGCCTTGACCTTGTCGAGCAGGAACTCCATGGCTTCCATGTCGTCCATGTTGTACAGCAGCTTGCGCAGGATCCACATTTTTTGCAGCACGGCGGGGACCAGCAGCAGTTCCTCGCGGCGCGTGCCCGAGCGGTTGACGTTGATCGCCGGGTACACGCGCTTCTCGGCCATCTTGCGGTCGAGGTGGATTTCCATGTTGCCGGTGCCCTTGAACTCTTCGTAGATCACGTCGTCCATGCGCGAGCCGGTTTCGATCAGGGCGGTGGCGATGATGGTCAGCGAGCCGCCTTCCTCGACGTTGCGCGCCGCGCCGAAAAAGCGCTTGGGCTTTTGCAGCGCATTGGCGTCCACGCCGCCGGTCAGTACCTTGCCCGAGGCCGGCTGCACGGTGTTGTAAGCGCGCGCCAGGCGGGTGATGGAGTCGAGCAGGATGACCACGTCGCGCTTGTGTTCGACCAGGCGCTTGGCCTTCTCGATCACCATTTCCGCGACCTGGACGTGGCGCGTTGCCGGCTCGTCGAAGGTCGAGGCGATGACTTCGCCGCGCACCGTGCGCAGCATTTCGGTGACTTCCTCGGGGCGTTCGTCGATCAGCAGCACGATCAGCGTCACGTCCGGATGATTGGCGGTGATGGCGTGGGCGATATGCTGCATCATCACCGTCTTGCCGCTCTTCGGGCTGGCGACCAACAGGCCGCGCTGACCCTTGCCGATTGGGGCGATCATGTCAATGACGCGGCTGGTGATGTTCTCTTCGCTCTTGATGTCGCGCTCGAGCAGCATGTGCTCGGTGGGATGCAGCGGCGTCAGGTTTTCGAACAGGATCTTGTGCTTGGAGGCCTCCGGCGATTCGCCATTGACCTTGTCCACCTTGACCAGGGCGAAGTAACGCTCGCCTTCCTTGGGCGAGCGGATCTCGCCTTCGATGGTGTCGCCGGAACGCAGGTTGAAGCGGCGCACCTGGCTCGGACTGATGTAGATGTCGTCGGTGCTGGCAAGGTAGGACTCTTCGGGGGCACGCAGGAAGCCGAAGCCGTCGGGAAGGATTTCCAGGACGCCGTCGCCGAAGATGGTTTCGCCCTTCTTTCCCTGGTTCTTCAGCAGGGCGTAGATCAGTTCCTGCTTGCGCAGCCGGTTGGCGCCTTCGATGTTGTTGGCGGCCGCCATCTCCAGCAATTGGCTGACGTGATGGGCTTTGAGCTCGGATAGATGCATGGACTTCCTGCGCGGAATGCCGGCGAATGACGCCGGAACGGGGGAATCTCGGGGGTGAATTCCGGTGGGAATTCGGTCAGAAGGGAGGGCGACTCGGCGCTACCTGAACTGCGAGGGCATGGGCGCCGGAAAATTCTTGGTGTTTCTGCGGCGGCCCGGAATCAGACTCCGGGCCGAAATGTAACGGGATCAGAGATTGCTGTCAATGAAAGCCGTGAGTTGCGACTTCGACATGGCACCGACCTTTTGTGCCTCAACCGCGCCACCCTTGAACAACAGCAGGGTGGGAATGCCGCGGATGCCATACTCGCCCGGCACCTTGGGGTTGTCGTCGATATTGAGCTTGGCGACGCGCAGCTTGCCGTTGTAGTCCTTGGCAACCTCGTCCAGGATGGGGGCAATCATCTTGCAGGGGCCGCACCACTCGGCCCAGAAATCGACCAGGGTCGGAACGGACGAGTCGAGTACCTCGGCCTTGAATGTGCTGTCGGAAACGTGGTGAATATGTTCGCTCATGAAATCCTCGGGGGCGTGTAACAGAGAGGCGCATCGTCAGCCGGGCGGCGCGATGGAAGGAGGCGACTGCCGTCACCTGCATGCGGAATGCTAGCAAAAAAAACTCGTCATGGCGAACGGAGGCCATGTGCCAATCTGGTGCGGCAATGGTAAATTGTTCCTTGTAGCCGGAGCCCCGCCATGACCTATGTCGTTACCGAAGCCTGCATCAAGTGCAAATACACCGATTGCGTCGACGTCTGCCCCGTGGACTGTTTCCATGAAGGGCCGAATTTTCTTGTCATCGATCCCGATGAGTGTATCGACTGCACCTTGTGCGTGGCCGAGTGTCCGGCCGAGGCGATCTTCGCCGAGGATGACGTGCCCAAGGGGCAGGAGCATTTCACGGCGCTGAATGCGGAACTGGCGAAGAAATGGCCGGTGATCATCGAGCGCAAGGAGCCCCCGGCCGACGCCGATGAGTGGCTGAAGAAGGACGGCAAACTTTCGCTCCTGGAGCGCTGAACTCCGATTTCGTTTCTGGATTTTCCTCATGGCCGGCAATACCTTCGGTTCGCTGTTTTGCGTAAGCTCTTTTGGTGAATCCCATGGCCCGGCCATCGGCTGCGTGGTTGACGGTTGCCCGCCGGGCATGGAACTCGGCGTCGCAGACATCCAGCACGAACTCGACCGGCGCAAGCCCGGCACCTCGCGTCATGTCACGCAGCGCCGCGAATCGGACACGGTCGAGATTCTTTCCGGCGTCTTCGAGGGCCGCACCACGGGAACCCCTATCGGCCTGCTGATCCGCAACGAGGACCAGCGCAGCAAGGATTACGGCGACATCGCCGAGAAGTTCCGACCTGGCCATGCCGACTACACCTACTGGCAGAAGTACGGCATTCGCGACTACCGTGGCGGCGGACGTGCCTCGGCGCGCGAAACGGCGGTGCGCGTCGCGGCCGGCGCCATCGCCCGCAAATGGCTGCGCGAGCGCTATGGCGTCACGCTGCGCGGCTGGATGAGTCAGCTCGGCGATATCAGAATCCCCTTTACCGATGAGGCGGCGATCGACGGCAATCCGTTCTTCGCGCCGGATGTCGCCATCGTTCCAGAACTCGAAGCCTGCATGGATGCCTTGCGCAAGTCGGGCGATTCGGTGGGCGCCGAGGTCACCGTGGTGGCGCGCGGCGTGCCGGTGGGCTGGGGCGACCCGGTGTATGACCGCCTGGACGCCGATATCGCCTACGCCATGATGGGCATCAATGCCGTCAAGGGCGTCGAGATCGGCGCCGGCTTCCGCTCGGTGACGCAGAGGGGCAGCGAGCACGGCGACGAACTGACGCCGCAGGGCTTCCTCGGCAACAACGCCGGCGGCGTGCTGGGCGGTATTTCCACCGGCCAGGACGTGGTGGTGCGCATGGCGGTGAAACCGACCTCCAGCATCCGCCTGCCGCGCCGAACCATCAATCTTGCCGGTGAGGCTACTGAGATCGCCACGCTGGGCCGCCATGATCCCTGTGTCGGCATTCGTGCCACGCCGATCGCCGAGGCCATGCTGGCGCTGGTGTTGATTGATGCCGCGCTGCGCCAGCGCGCCCAGTGTGCCGACGTCGACTGCCCGACACCGAAGATCGCCGGTAAGGCCCCGGGGCTCGGCTGATAGAATTTCGCAACACTTTTCCCAAAACCAATATTCAGGGTAGGAAATCATGCGCGTTGATCACCACGATCTCAACACGGAATTCCCCGACATGCGCGAAGCCATCGACGCGTTGAAAGCCGAGGGCGGTTACATCGGCAGCCTGTTCGGGCGTTATAACCGGCTCACCGGCAAGGTCGAGGATCTCGAAGAGCACGACATGCCGGTCGGCGATTTCACGATCGAGGACATGAAGAAGGCGCGCGTCAAGCTCAAGGACGAGATCTATCACTTGCTGACGGCATTCCGCGCCGGCCAGAAACACAAAGCTTGACCTTCCAGCCGCACGGCCGCCTGGCCGTCTGGTATTTCTGGTACTTCGCGTTCATCGGCGCCTTCCTGCCGTATTTCGCGCTCTACCTGCAATCCCTGGGATTTTCCGCCGGCCGCATTGCGGTCCTGATGTCGCTCGGCCAGTTCATGCGCCTGCTGGCGCCGCTGCTCTGGAGCTGGCTGGCCGATAGCGGCGGGCATCGCGTGCGCATCGTGGTCGTCTCGACCGCGGCGTCGCTGGCGAGCTTTTCGGTGGTCTTCCTCACCGATGACTTCATCGGCCTGCTGCTCGGGCTGGCGATCCTGCACTTCTTCTGGAGCGCCTCGCTGCCTCTGGTCGAAGCCTTGACACTGGGCCATCTGGGCGGCAAGCCGGAGAACTACGGACGCATCCGGCTGTGGGGATCGGTGGGTTTCATCCTCACGGTAATGGGCGTCGGCCTGCTGCTCGACGTGGCGCCGATCAAGTCGCAACTTTGGGTAAGCTGGGCGATCCTGTTCGGCACCCTGGTCAGCGCCTTGACACTCACCGAGGTCAAGGGCCATGGCAGCCACCCCGCGGGCGAAATCGGCGCGGTGCTGCGCCAGCGCAAGGTGATCTACCTGATGGCGTCCGCCATGTTGATGACGGCGGCCCACGGCGCGCTCTATGTCTTTTATTCCATCCACCTGGTTAGTCAGGGCTATGGCAAGACCCTGGTTGGTTTCCTGTGGACCCTGGGCGTGGTCGCCGAGATCTTTGTCTTTCTCTGGATGCCACGAATCTCCACCCACTTTTCCCTGCGCGCCGTGCTTCTGACCTGTTTTGCCCTGGCCGTGTTTCGCTTTGCCGCAATCGGTTGGGGCGTGGCCTTCATCGGCTTGCTGGTGCTGGCGCAACTGCTGCATGCGGCGAGCTTCGGCGCACACCATGCGGCGACAGTGGATGCCCTCAACCGCTGGTTTGCGCCGGGCCAGCAGGCGAGGGCGCAGGCGCTCTACGGCAGCATTGCCTACGGCGCCGGCGGTCTTGGTGGCGCCTTGCTGGCCGGCTGGATGTGGGAAGCCCTTGGTCCGGCGCTGACCTACACGGCCTCGGCGGGCCTCGCGCTATGGGGTCTGGCCCTCGTCTGGCATGGCGTTCCGGGTGATTCGGAGCAGGCGCCTGTGCGATAATTCCAGGTCCTGTTTGCGGCACCAATCATCATGGCAAGAACGCTCTACGAAAAACTCTGGGACAGCCACGTGGTCCATGTCGAGGACGACGGCACGGCGCTGCTCTACATCGACCGCCACCTGGTGCATGAAGTCACCAGTCCGCAGGCCTTCGAAGGCTTGAAGCTGGCCGGGCGCAAGCTCTGGCGCGTCAGTTCCATCGTAGCCACGGCCGACCACAACACGCCGACCTCGCACTGGGAGCAGGGCATCACCGATCCGGTCTCGCGCCAGCAGGTCGAGACGCTGGACGCGAACATCCGCGAAACCGGCGCGCTGGCCTACTTCCCGTTCAAGGACAAGCGCCAGGGCATCGTCCACGTTGTCGGCCCGGAAAACGGCGCGACGCTGCCCGGCATGACCGTGGTCTGTGGCGATTCGCACACCTCGACCCATGGCGCTTTCGCTTGCCTGGCCCACGGCATCGGCACCTCGGAGGTCGAGCATGTCATGGCAACCCAGTGCCTGCTGCAGAAGAAGTCGAAGACCCTGCTGGTGCGCTTCAACGGAACAGTCGGCGCTGGCGTTACGGCGAAAGACCTGGTGCTGGCGCTGATCGGACGCATCGGCACCGCCGGCGGCACGGGTTACGCCATCGAGTTCGGCGGCTCGGCTGTACGCGGCCTGTCCATGGAAGGGCGCATGACGGTCTGCAACATGGCCATCGAAGCCGGCGCCCGCGTCGGCTTCGTCGCGGTCGACGACACCACCATCGCCTATCTCAAGGGGCGCGGCTTCGCCCCCAGGGGCGATGACTGGGACAAGGCCGTCGCCTGCTGGCGCACGCTGGTCTCGGATGCCGACGCGAAATTCGATGCCGTTGTCGATATCGATGCTGCATCCATCGTGCCGCAGGTGACCTGGGGCACCTCGCCCGAGATGGTGACCGGCATCGACGGCAGCGTGCCGGCGCCGGAGGATTTCAAGGATCCGGTAAAGAGCGAGGGCGTGGCCCGGGCGCTGCAGTACATGGGCCTGACGCCGCGCATGCGCATCGACCAGATTGCCATCGACAAGGTGTTCATCGGTTCCTGTACCAACTCGCGGATCGAGGACCTGCGTGCCGCCGCCGCCGTGGCCAAGGGGCGCCGCATCGCGGCCAACGTCAAGCTGGCGCTGGTGGTGCCGGGCTCGGGCCTGATCAAGGAACAGGCTGAGGCCGAGGGGCTGGACAAGATATTCGTCGCCGCCGGCTTTGAATGGCGCCAGCCGGGCTGCTCGATGTGCTTGGCGATGAACGACGACCGCCTGAACCCGGGCGAGCGCTGTGCCTCGACCTCGAATCGCAATTTCGAGGGCCGCCAGGGTGCCGGCGGACGCACCCACCTCGTCAGCCCGGCGATGGCCGCCGCCGCCGCGATTGCCGGTCACTTCGCCGACGTCCGGCAGCTTTCGTAGGATCCGCAATGGAAAAATTCATCAAGCTCGACGGCCTGGTGGCGCCCCTCGATCGCGCCAACGTCGATACCGACGCCATCATCCCCAAGCAGTTCCTCAAGTCGATCAAGCGCTCGGGCTTTGGTCCCAATGCTTTCGACGAGTGGCGCTACATGGATCAGGGCGAACCGGGGCAGGACAACAGCAAGCGGCCGAAGAATCCCAACTTCGTGCTCAACCAGGCGCGCTACCAGGGCGCGTCCATTCTGCTGGCGCGCAGCAACTTCGGTTGTGGCTCATCGCGCGAGCATGCGCCATGGGCGCTGCAGGATTTTGGCTTTCGCGCCATCCTCGCCGAATCCTTCGCCGACATTTTCTACAACAACTGCTTCAAGAACGGCCTGCTGCCCATCGTTCTGCCCAAGGTTGAGATGGATGCCTTGTTCGGCCTCACCGAGCATTCGCCCGGCTATCGCCTGACGGTCGATCTGGCCGCGCAGAGGATTGTGCGGCCCGATGGCCATGCGATCCCCTTCGATGTCGATCCCTTCCGCAAGGAATGCCTGTTGAACGGCTGGGACGATATCGGCCTGACGCTGCGCCATGCCGAGAAGATCCGCGAATTCGAAGCCCGGCGCCGTGCCGAGCAGCCCTGGCTGTTTTCCTGAAAGACATGAATAGAACGACCATTTCCCCCAACCCCCTTTCCCGTGGACAGGGGGTGACTGTGGTTCGCGGGCATTGCCCGCTCCGGATTGTTGATTTGTCGCCTCCTTGGGGCGGCCCTGCGGAGGCGGCATGAAGATTTGTGTTTTGCCCGGCGACGGCATCGGCCCCGAGATCATGGCCGAGGCCGTGCGCGTGCTCAAGGCGCTGGACCTCAAGCTGGACATGGAAGAAGCCCTGCTTGGCGGTTGCGCCATCGACGCGGCCAAGGATCCCTTTCCCGAAGCCACGCAGAAGCTGGCCAAAGAGGCCGATGCCGTGCTGCTCGGTGCCGTCGGCGGTCCGCAGTGGGACAACAATCCCCGCGAATTGCGTCCCGAGCGCGGCCTGCTGCGCATCCGCAAGGACCTCGGCCTGTTCGCCAACCTGCGCCCGGCGATCCTGTACCCCGAGCTTGCCAATGCCTCGACCCTGAAGCCGGAGGTCGTGGCCGGCCTCGACATCCTGATCGTGCGCGAACTGACCGGCGACATCTACTTCGGCCAGCCGCGCGGCGTCGAAGTGCGCGAGGTCGATGGGCTGAAGCAGCGCTACGGTTTCAACACCATGCATTACACCGAAAGCGAGATCCGCCGCATCGTGCGTGTCGCCTTCGATGCGGCGCGCAAACGCCACAGGAAAGTCTGCTCGGTGGACAAGATGAATGTGCTGGAATGCACCCAGCTCTGGCGCGACGTGGCTACCGAGACGGCGAAGGAGTATCCGGATGTCGAACTCAGCCACATGCTGGTGGATAACGCCGCGATGCAACTGGTGAAGAACCCGAAGCAGTTCGATGTCATGGTTACCGGCAACATGTTCGGCGACATCCTGTCCGATGAGGCGTCGATGCTGACGGGATCGATCGGCATGCTGCCCTCGGCGTCGCTCGATGCCAACAACAAGGGGCTCTACGAGCCTTCGCACGGGTCCGCTCCGGACATTGCCGGCAAGGGCGTGGCCAATCCGCTGGCGACCATTCTTTCCGCGGCCATGATGCTGCGCTACACTTTCGGCAATGAAGCGGCGGCACAGCGGATCGAGGTGGCCGTGAAGAAAGTCCTGGCGCAGGGCCTGCGGACGGGCGATATTTACGAACCCGGCACCACGCGGGTGGGAACCAGGGAAATGGGCGACGCGGTACTCGCAGCGCTGTAAATCGGAAAAGAGAAAGCAATCATGAAGCGTGTAGGTCTGGTGGGTTGGCGGGGCATGGTGGGATCCGTGCTGATGCAGCGCATGCGCGAGGAGAACGACTTCGCGCACATCGAGCCGGTGTTCTTCACGACATCGAATATCGGCGGCAAGGCTCCCGACTTTGCCACCGGCGCGCCCGCGCTCAAGGACGCAAAGAACATAGCTGAACTCAAGTCGCTGGACATCATCATCAGTTGCCAGGGCGGCGACTACACCTCCGAGGTTTTCCCCAAGCTGCGCGAGGCGGGGTGGAAAGGACACTGGATCGACGCCGCGTCGACGCTGCGCATGAAGGATGATGCGGTCATCATCCTCGACCCGGTAAACATGGGCGTGATCAAGGATGCCCTGGCCAAGGGCGGGCGCAACTGGATCGGCGGCAACTGCACGGTGAGCCTTATGATGATGGCTCTGGGCGGGCTGTTCAAGGCCGGCTACATCGAGTGGATGAGCTCGATGACCTACCAGGCGGCGTCCGGCGCCGGGGCGCAGAACATGCGCGAACTGCTGTCGCAGATGGGCGAGGCGCACCGCGTGGTCAAGGGCCTGCTCGACGACCCGGCGTCCGCCATTCTCGACATCGACCGCGAAGTGGCCGGCATCCTGCGTGACGACAATTTTCCCACGGCGAATTTCGGCGTGCCGCTGGCTGGCTCGCTGATCCCCTGGATCGACAAGGATCTCGGCAACGGCCAGAGCCGCGAAGAGTGGAAGGGCGAAGCCGAAACCAACAAGATCCTCGGCCGCTCGGCGACACCGATCCCGGTGGATGGCCTGTGTGTGCGCATCGGCGCCATGCGCTGCCATTCGCAGGCGATCACCATCAAGCTGACCAAGGACGTGCCGCTTGACGAGATCAATGGGCTGCTTGCCGAACACAACGACTGGGTCAAAGTGGTACCGAATCAGCGCGAGGTCACGCTCAGGGAATTGACTCCGACGGCGGTTACGGGGACGCTGAGCGTGCCGGTGGGCCGCCTGCGCAAGCTTTCCATGGGGCCGCAGTATTTGTCGGCGTTTACGGTCGGCGATCAACTGCTTTGGGGCGCCGCCGAACCGTTGCGCCGGATGTTGCGCATCCTGTTGCAATGATGCCGCGCCGCAGGCCCCGTCGGAATGTCATGGGGAAGTTGAGCTTGCATCGCTAACATCATGATGTTATTTTAGTTACGGTCGGGGTACCCGGTGCCATTTCGCCTCGCGCCATCTCCGGGATATTTCGACATAAAACATGAAACACAGCCCGTCGGGAGTCACAGTGCCCAATACTGCCAAGCGAAATCCATTCAAGGCCACCCTGCTCGCGGCCGCATTAGCTTTCCTGCCCTTGGCGACCAACGCTGCCGGGTTGGGCAAGATCAACGTGCTGTCGGCCCTGGGGCAACCGCTCAAGGCCGAACTCGAGGTTACGGCGAATCGGGATGAAGCACTCTCCCTGGTGGCGCGCGTGGCTTCGATCGATGCGTTCCGCCAGGCCGGCATCGAATATTCGCCGGCACTGGTCAACTTGCGATTCTCCAAGGAAATCAAGGAGCGCGGCGGTCGTCGCTTCATCGAGCTGACTACCGATCGGCCACTCAACGAGCCCTTCATTGATATGCTTGTGGAATTGAGCTGGGCCTCCGGGCGCCTGGTTCGCGAATATACCTTCCTGCTTGATCCGCCCGATTTGCTGGCAAAGGCGCCTCCGACGCCGACCCCGGCACCTGTGGTGCCGCCCGTGGTCGAGACCAAGGCCGCTGCCAAGGCGCCTGCGGCGGAAGCGCAGGCCCGCCCGGTGACCGAAAGCCGTCCGCCGGTCGCCGCCGAGCGCGCCGTCGTCCCTGCCGCCAAACCCGCCGCTGCGGCTTCCCGTACCGTTCTTTCGGGTGACACCTTGGGCAAGATTGCCGCGCAGACGGCTCCGTCGGGGATCAGTCTCGACCAAATGCTGGTGTCCTTGTTCCGCAACAACCAGGATGCGTTCGACGGCGGCAACATGAACCGCCTCAAGGCCGGCAAGATCCTATCCATCCCTGACGCCGAAACCGCGAGCAAGGTATCGCCTGGCGAAGCGCGCAAGGAAATTGTTGCCCAGGCGGCCGATTTCAATGCCTACCGTCAGCGGCTGGCGGGTGCCGCGGCATCTGGTCCGGCGCGTGACGAGGGTGCCAAGCAGGAAGTCAAGGGCAAGATTGCGCCGAGGGTCGAGGACAAGGCTCCCGCGCCGTCCGGCAAGGACAAGCTCGAAGTGTCGCGGACGGAAATGGCGCGCGATGCCAAGGGCAAGCCGCTGCAGGGCAGGATTGCTTCGCTGGAGGAAGATCTGGTCGCGCGCGATCGTGCCCTGAAAGAGGCCGGCACCCGCATTGCCGAGCTGGAAAGGAACCTCAATGATCTGAAGAAGCTGGCTGAACTCAAGAGCAAGGGGGGCGCGGATCTTCAAGCGTCGGCACAAGCCACCAAGCCTGCTCCGGCCGAAGCGAAAAAGCCCGAGTCTGCTCCTGCGCCCGTCGCCAAGCCGGCTGAAATGCCGAAACCTGCCGAGCCGGCCAAGTCCGCGGAAGCAGTGAAGCCCGCCGAAGGCGCGAAGCCGGCCGACACGCCCAAAGTGGCGGATGCTGCCGCGCCCAAGCCCGCCGAAGGCGACAAGCCGCCCCCGCCCAAAAAGAAAGTTGCCCCCCCGCCACCGCCCCCGCCGGAACCCGATTTCATGGAAGAAAACGGGCCGCTGGTCTTTGGTGGCGGCGCGCTCCTGGCCCTGCTTTTCGGCTGGCTCGGAATTTCCGCTTACCGCAAGAAGAAGGCGGCCAGCTCCGCGGCCGGCGCCTCGCTGGGCGACGCAGACCTGTCGGCGCATTCGGTGTTCAGCAGCACGACCGTGGCGCCACCGCCGAGCGAACAGGAGACCAGCCAGTTCAGTACCACCGGCATGGGCATGGTGGCGGCTCAGGACACCGTGGATCCGGTTGTCGAAGCCGATACCTTCCTGGCCTTCGGTCGCGATGCCCAGGCCGAGGAAATCCTGCTCGATGCGTTGAATGTTGATCCCCAGCCGCAGGGTATTCCGATCCGCATGAAGCTTCTGGAGATTTACTCCGCGCGCAAGGATGCAGGCAAGTTCGAGTCGGTGGCCAGGGAGTTGCAGGGCTTGACCGGCGGCAGTGGCGAAATCTGGGACAAGGTTGCGGCCATGGGAGCGTCCCTCGATCCGTCGAATGCGCTCTACGGATCAGCGCCGGTTGTCGACGCCAACGCCACGGCGGTGATCAACCTTCAATCGACTACCGTTTTGCAGGGTGGCGCGGCAGCGGCGGCGGAAGCCGCGTTTGCCCCCGCACCCGAGACTGCCGAAGCGGAATCGTCGGCTCTGGACTTTGATCTCGATATCGGCGCCGCGCCGGCTCCCGCCCCGGCGGCACCCGAGGCGGCCGCGGAATCCTCCGGGCTGGACTTTGATCTCGACCTGGGCTCGGACGCGGCACCGGCAGCGCCGGCGGTAGTTGCCGAAGCACCGAAGAACGATGACGTGGTACTGGACATCGATTTTGAAATGCCGGCCAAGGCGGCCGCGCCCGCAGAATCTGCGGGACTTGATTTCCCCCTAGCGGAAACGCCGGCTGCGCCTGAACCCGTGGCGGCCCCGGCGGCGGCACCCGCCGATGATGGCAATGCCATCGACTTCAACTTCGACCTCGGTGGCGCCGCACCGGTGGTGGCCGCGATTCCGGAAGCCCCGGCGGCGCTGCCGGAAATGTCGCTCGATATCGAAATGCCCGCTCCGGCCGCTGCGCCGCCTGCACTGGATCTTGGCGGTTTGAGCCTGGAACTCGATGCGCCGACCGCCGCCGCAGCCCCGGCTCCGGCTTCAGGTATGCCCGACAATCCGGAAGTCGCCACCAAGCTCGAATTGGCGGCCGCCTACGAGGAAATGGGCGATCGCGATGGCGCGCGCGAGTTGTACCAGGAGGCCGTGAATGAAGGCAGCCCCCCCCAGCAGGAGGCGGCACGCGCCAAACTCGCTGCGCTGAGCTGAGTCGGACCGCTCCCCGGCGTGTTTACGCCGGGGCGTCGTTGCCGTGAGACCCCTGCATCCCGCAAGCCTGATTCTGCTTGGCCTCGCCTTTCTGATTGCCGGCTCGACGCGCGGGGGCATCGGACTTGGGGTGATTGCGCTGGGCTCCGCCGGATTTGCCCTGGGCCGGGCGCGGCGGCACTTCCTGATCATTCTGCGTCGCAGCCGCTGGTTGTTGCTGACCATGCTCGTGCTGTTCGGCTGGATGACGCCGGGCACGGCGGTTCCCGGTCTGCCCATGGCGACGCGGGAAGGCTTGTCGCTTGCGGCAGAGCATGTCGCGCGGCTGCTCCTGGCGATCGCCACGGTGTCCGTGCTACTGAGTCGCCTGTCGCCGGCGGAGCTGGTATCAGGGCTGCGGACCTTGCTGGCGCCGTTGGCCCCGCTGGGAGGTTTCCGCGACCGCTTGGCGGTGCGGCTGATGCTGACCCTGGAGGAAGTCGAAAGCGCGCGTCGGGGCGATGAGGCAACGAGTATGACGCTTGCACGTCTGGCATTGCCGACCATTGCCCGTGGCGGGGCCGACTATCTGGCCGCCATCGGCAGCGCGGCGCTGCTGCTGATCGCCGCGCTGGCATGAGATACGCCCTCGGCATCGAGTACGACGGATCGGCGTTTTGCGGCTGGCAGTCGCAAGCCGGTGGCGGGGCGGTTCAGGATGCGGTCGAAGCGGCACTGGCCATCGTCGCCGATGCGCCGACACGAGTGGTCTGTGCCGGTCGCACGGATGCCGGCGTCCATGCCATCGAGCAAGTCGCGCATTTCGATACCGATGCGCGACGACCCGATAGCGCCTGGGTGCGCGGGGTGAACTCGCACCTCCCGTCCAGCATCGCGGTGCGCTGGGCACAGGCCGTGCCGGACGAGTTCCATGCGCGGTTTTCCGCTCGCGGACGGCGCTATCGCTATCTGCTGCTGAATCGGTCGCAGCGGCCGGGTCTGCAGGTCGGGCGGGTCGGCTGGCATCACCAGCCGCTCGACGCGCGGGCAATGGCGAAGGCCGCCGCCTTGATGCTGGGCGAGCATGATTTCTCCGCGTTTCGTTCGGCCGAGTGCCAGGCGAAGTCGCCGGTGAAACACTTGCGTGAGGCCGGAGTATGCCGCAGGGGTGAAATGATCGTCTTCGACTTTTCCGCCAGTGCCTTCCTTCACCACATGGTGCGCAACCTGGTTGGCGCGCTGGTTTATGTCGGCAAGGGCGCTCATCCTCCGGAATGGATCACGGAACTCCTGGCGAGCCGTGATCGCAGCCGTGCCGCGCCGACCTTCGCCGCCGCGGGCCTGTATTTCGCCGGCGTGGACTATGATCCGGCCTGGAACTTGAAAGTCGGTGCCGGCGATACGGCGCTGTTCGAGGCATGAGCCGAACCCGAATCAAGATTTGCGGCATTACCCGTGAAGAAGACCTCGATGCCGCCGTTGCCGCCGGCGCCGATGCGCTCGGTTTCGTCTTCTACGCCCAAAGCCCGCGGCATGTCAGCCCGCAACAGGCGGCGCGGCTGGTGGCGCGGGTGCCGGCCTTCGTCAAGACGGTGGGCCTGTTCGTCAATGAATCGGAGGAAGCGGTGGCCGAGGTGCTGAAGGCGGTTCCGCTCGATCTGCTCCAATTCCATGGCGACGAACATGCCGGCTATTGCGCGGCGTTTCGTCGCCCCTGGATCAAGGCGGCGCGGGTGAAGCAGGGGTTCGATTTGCTAGAATACGCCCGTTGTTTTGCCGGTGCCCCCGGCATCGCGGGCCTGCTGCTCGATGCCCATGTCGAGGGTTACGGCGGTGGCGGCCAAGCCTTCGACTGGGCGCTGATCCCGCCGTCCCTGCCTCTGCCGATGATTCTTTCTGGCGGCCTGAATCCCGGCAATGTAGGCGAGGCCATCCGTCGCGTCAGGCCGTGGGCGGTCGATGTCAGCAGTGGGGTGGAGCGCGCCAAGGGCATCAAGGACATGCGGAAGATTTCTGAATTCATTGCCGGAGTGCGAGATGCGGATGCAGGACCTGCCCTACCAGTTGCCTGACGCGGGAGGGCATTTCGGACCCTACGGCGGCATTTTTGTCGCCGAAACCCTGATGCCGGCCCTCACGGAATTGCGCGAGGCCTACGAGGTGGCACAAGCCGATCCGGCTTTCCGCGCCGAGTTCGAGTACGAACTCACGCACTATGTCGGCCGCCCCAGTCCGATCTACCACGCCAGGCGCTGGTCCGGCCTGCTCGGCGGGGCGCAGATCTACCTCAAGCGCGAAGACCTCAACCATACCGGTGCGCACAAGATCAACAACTGCATCGGCCAGGCGCTGCTGGCGCGGCGCATGGGCAAGCCGCGCGTGATTGCCGAGACCGGCGCCGGCCAGCACGGTGTCGCCACGGCGACGGTGGCTGCCCGCTACGGCATGGAATGCGTGGTGTACATGGGGTCGGAGGACATCAGGCGCCAGGCCGCCAACGTCTATCGGATGAAGCTGCTTGGTGCGAAGGTGGTGCCCGTCGAGTCGGGCTCGAAGACGCTCAAGGACGCCCTGAACGAGGCCATGCGCGACTGGGTCACCAACATCGGCAACACGTTTTACATCATCGGCACGGTCGCGGGCCCCCACCCGTACCCGATGATGGTGCGCGATTTCCAGGCCGTGATCGGCGAGGAGTGCAAGGTCCAGATGCCGGAACTGGCCGGGCGCCAGCCGGATGCGGTGATCGCCTGCGTCGGCGGCGGCTCCAACGCAATGGGCATTTTTTACCCCTATATTCCGGTCGCGGGCGTCAAACTGATTGGCGTCGAAGCCTCCGGCCACGGTCTCGAATCCGGCAAGCACTCGGCATCGCTCACCGCCGGCCGGTCCGGCGTGCTGCACGGCAATCGCACCTACCTGTTGCAGGACGAGAACGGCCAGGTGATTGAGACCCATTCGATTTCGGCGGGCCTCGATTACCCCGGGGTCGGCCCCGAACATGCCTGGCTCAAGGATTCCGGTCGCGCCGAGTACGCCACCATCACCGACGCCGAGGCGCTGCAGGCATTCCACGACCTCTGCCACTACGAGGGCATCATCCCGGCCCTCGAATCCAGCCATGCGTTGGCGCATGCGGCGAAGCTGGCGCCAACGCTGGCCGCCGACAAGATCCTGCTGGTCAATCTGTCGGGCCGTGGCGACAAGGACATGCACACCGTCGCCGAAAAATCCGGCATCACCTTCTGAGCCCCATGTCACGGATCGCCGCCAAATTCACTTCGCTTGCCAGTCAGGGCCGCAAGGCGCTTATCCCCTTCATCACCGCCGGCGACCCGCATCCCGACCAGACCCTGCCGCTGATGCAGGCCCTGGTTGCGGGCGGTGCCGACATCATCGAGCTCGGCGTGCCGTTTTCCGATCCGATGGCCGACGGCCCCACGATCCAGCGTGCCTCGGAGCGCGCATTGGCGCACGGCATGAGCCTGCGTCGCGTACTGGCCGTGGTTCGCGAGTTTCGCGGTGGTGACGCGACGACTCCCGTGGTGCTGATGGGCTATGCCAATCCAGTCGAAGCCTACGGCGTCGACGCCTTCGCCAGGGATGCCGCCGATGCGGGCGTCGATGGCGTGCTGGTGGTCGACTATCCGCCCGAGGAGTGCGCCGGCTTTGCCGAAACCCTGAAGCACCGCGGCATTGATCCGATCTTCCTCCTGGCGCCGACGTCGAGCGAGAAGCGCTTTGCCGAGGTTGCGCGCATGGGCAGCGGCTATATCTACTATGTCTCGCTGAAGGGCGTGACGGGCTCCGCCAAACTCGACCTCGACGAGGTGGCGACGCGCATACCGCAGATCCGCCGGCAGGTCGGCGTGCCCGTCGGCGTGGGCTTCGGCATCCGCGATGGCGAGGCGGCGGCGCGCATCGGCGCGGTGGCCGACGCCGTGGTTATCGGTAGCCGAATCATTGAGGAAATCGAGAATGCGCCGCCCGGCGAAGCGGCGGCGCGGGTCAGGAAATTTGTCGCGGGCATCCGTTCGGCAATGGACGCCTCCACTCAGGGAGCCACTGCATGAGCTGGTTACAGAAACTGCTGCCGCCGAAGATCAAGCGTTCCGAGGGCGTGCGCCGCTCCGTTCCCGAGGGGCTCTGGGCCAAGTGCCCGGCCTGCGAGGCGGTGCTTTACAGCACGGACCTGGAAAGCAACCAGAATGTATGTCCGAAATGCGGACATCATCTTCGCCTCCGCGCGCGCGCGCGGCTCGACGCGCTGCTTGATCCGGAGGGGCGCTTCGAGATCGGTAGCGAAGTGATCCCGATGGACCCGCTGAAGTTCAAGGACAGCAAGCGTTACATCGATCGCCTGGTCGCCGCCAATGACGAGACCGGCGAAGCCGACGCGATGGTGGTGATGCAGGGTGCGATCAAGACCGTGCCGGTGGTGGTGGCGTGCTTCGAGTTCGAGTTCCTCGGCGGGTCGATGGGGGCCGTGGTCGGCGAGCGGTTTGTTCGCGGGGTCAAGGCCGCGATCGAAGGCCAGATGCCGTTCATCTGCATCACCGCTTCGGGTGGGGCACGGATGCAGGAAGGCCTGTTCTCCCTGATGCAGATGGCCAAGACCACGGCGGCGGTGACCCAACTCGCGCACCATCAACTCCCCTTCATCACCTTATTGACCGATCCGACGATGGGTGGCGTTTCGGCGTCCTTTGCCTTCGTCGGCGATATTGTCATCGCCGAACCGGGTGCCCTGATCGGGTTCGCGGGTCCGCGCGTGATCGAGCAGACGGTGCGGGAAAAGTTGCCCGAGGGCTTCCAGCGCGCCGAATTCCTGCTCGAGAAGGGGGCCATCGACATGATCGTCGATCGCCGTGAGTTGCGCGACCGGCTGGCCGCGCTGCTGACCCTGCTGCTGCGCGTCCCGGCCGCCTGATGGCGGCATTGCCGCGGAGTATCGGCGGCTGGCTGGCGCACATCGAGGCGCTGCATCCGAACGGCAGCGCCGGCGTCGAACTCGGGCTGGAGCGCGTCGCGGAGATCAAGGCCCGCCTAGGTCAAACCGAGTTTTGTCCGGTGATCCTGGTCGCCGGAACCAACGGCAAGGGTTCCACCTGCGCGATGCTGGAGCGCATTCTGCTTGCCGCCGGCTATCGTGTCGGCCTCTATACCTCGCCGCATCTTCTTGACTACAACGAGCGCGTGCGCATCGACAGTCGCGCGGCGAGCGACGAGCAACTCTGTGCGGCATTCTCCCGGGTCGAGGCGGCGCGGGGCGACACGCCTCTGACCTATTTCGAGTTCGGCACACTGGCGGCCTGGGAGGTATTCGCGGCCACCGCGCCGGACGCCATCATTCTTGAAGTCGGCCTTGGCGGCAGGCTCGACGCAACCAACGCGTATCAGCCCGCTTGCTGCATTGTCACGGGTGTGGACCTTGACCACATGGACTTCCTTGGCGCGGATCGGGAATCAATAGGGCGCGAGAAAGCCGGGATTTTTCGTGCCGGGGTGCCGGCGATTTGCGGCGACCCGCGTCCGCCGCAAAGTTTGCTGGATCATGCCGATGGTATTGGCGCGCAGACGCGCCTGATCGGCCGGGAATTCGGCTATCTGCGGCAGGAGGGGCAATGGCTGTTCTGGAATGGCCGGCAGCGGCGCGGCGGGCTGGCATTCCCGGCCTTGCGCGGCGAACGCCAGCTCGGCAATGCGTCCTGCGTCCTGAGCGCGCTTGCTTGCCTTCACGAGCGCTTGCCGGTGGCGATGCAGGATATCCGGCGCGGCCTGGGCGAAGTCGAACTCGCTGGGCGCTTCCAGGTCTTGCCCGGCCGCCCCGCAGTGGTGCTCGACGTCGCCCACAATCCGCAGGCGGCGGGGGTGCTGGCGGCGAATCTGGGTGACATGGGCTTTCACCGAAACACCTGGGCCGTGTTCGGCATGCTCGGCGACAAGGATATCGACGGCGTGATCGAGGCCTTGCGCGGGCGCGTAACGCATTGGCTGCCGTGTACCCTCGATGGCCGCCGTGGCGCCAGCGCCGACTCCTTGGCCGGACGGTTGCGCGGGTCGGGCTTGAACGTTGCCAATGAGTTCGAATCGCCCGAAAAGGCGCTTGCCTGGGCGCGGGAGAACGCAGGTCAAGATGATAGAATTCTCGCCTTCGGATCCTTCCTCACCGTTGCTGCGGCCTTGCGATTGCTGGGCCGGACCGCGTAATCACGATGGCGGAACAAGACACCTCGGCTGACGCCGACCTGCAGTTGAAAAAGCGTGCTCGCCGGAGGCTGGTAGGCGCCATTGCGCTGGCCCTGCTTGCGGTGATCGTCCTGCCGATGGTCATGGATCGGGAACCGCGCCCCGTCGGCCCGGACATCCAGATACGAATTCCCAGCCAGGACGCCGGCAGCCTCGCCGCCAAGGTGATGCCCGGCAAGTCGACACCCTTGCCGGCTCCCGAACCGAAAGCCGTCGCCGAGCCGGTGCCGGAATCAAAGCCCGACCCCAGGCCCGAGCCGAAGGCCGCCGAGCCCGTTACCGTGCCTCCTGCCGTTGCGGCCGCGAAGCCGGTCGAAAAGGTGGCCTCGAAGCCGGCAGACAAGCCGGCGTCCGCGCCAAAGCCCGCCGAAAAGGCACCGCCTGCGACCAAGCCGGTCGACAAGCAGGCGGTGAAGGCGGTGACGGAGGCCATGCCGGCGGCGGACGCCGGCGGGCAATGGGTGGTTCAGCTCGGGGCCTACAAGGAGGCCGCCAACGTCAAGCTGCTGCTGTCCAAGCTCAAGGGCGTGAATGTGCCGGCCTATGTCGAAAAGTACGATTCGCCGCAAGGAACGCGGACCCGCGTGCGTGCCGGCCCATTCGCGACCCAGGAAGCGGCAGAAAGGGCGCGCGCGAGGATCAAGATCATCGGCGTGGACGGACCGGTAGCGCCCAGGTAAGCCATGACCGCGTTCGATTACGCCGTGGTGGCGATTCTCGCGGTGTCGGTGCTGTTGGGCTTGTGGCGGGGCGTCGTAAGCGAGATTCTGGCCCTGGTGGCCTGGGTGGTGGCGTTTTTGGTGGCTCGCGCCGAAGCGGCCGAAGTGGCAAACTGGTTGGCGCCGCATGTTGCCGAGCCCGCGCTTCGGCTGGCGTCAGCGTATGTGCTGGTAGTCGTCGGCGTGCTGCTGGTTTTTGCGGTGCTGCGTTTGTTGTTGAAACTGCTGCTCAAGGCTGTGGGGCTTGGCGTTCTGGATCGTTTGCTGGGCGCCGCGTTTGGCGCCTTGCGCGGATTGTTGGTCTTGCTGGTGGCGGTGTTGGTGGCGGGCATGACGCCGCTGCCCAGGATGGACTGGTGGCGCGAGGCGACCCTCTCGCCGCCGCTTGAGACGGCGGTGCTGGCGGTCAAACCCTGGCTGCCGGCGGATGCGGCAAAGCGGATTCGGTATCGATAGTAGATTTGGATATCACTCTTTCCCCTTCCCGGGGTAGGGGGCGATAATGAGTCGCGGGTTTTGCCCGCCCCATGTTTTGGCTGCCACGCATCGCGGCGGCACTGCGGAGAAGGACCATGTGCGGAATTCTTGGCGTGGTGGCAACCACGCCGGTGAACCAGTTGCTCTATGACGGCCTGCAGGTTCTCCAGCATCGCGGCCAGGATGCCGCCGGCGTGGCCACCGCCGATGGCGGTCGTTTCCACATGCACAAAGGCTCCGGCCTGGTGCGCGACGTCTTTCGCACGCGCAACATGCGCAGCCTGGTCGGCAACTGGGGCATCGCCCACTGCCGCTATCCCACCGCCGGTTCGGCCGACAACGCCGCCGAGGCCCAGCCGTTCTACGTCAATTCGCCCTTCGGCCTGATGTTGGCGCATAACGGCAACCTGACCAACGCCGATCAGTTGAAGCAGGACATGTTCCTGCAGGACCTGCGGCACATGAACACCAACTCGGACTCCGAGGTGCTGCTCAACGTCCTCGCCCATGAACTGCAGGCGGCGTCTACCAAGTATCAGGTCGATGCGGAAACCATCTTCAAGGCGGTCGCCGGCGTGCATCGCCGCGTGCGCGGCGCCTATGCCGTGGTCGCCATGATCGCCGGCTATGGCTTGCTGGCGTTCCGCGATCCCTGCGGCATCCGTCCGCTGGTGATCGGTCGCAACCAGGCCAGCCAGGGTACCGAGTATCTCGTGGCGTCGGAGAGCGTTGCCCTGGATACCCTGGGCTTCAAGATGCTGCGCGACGTTGAGCCGGGTGAGGCGGTGCTGATCGATGTCCGCGGAAATTTCGTCAGCCGGCAATGCGCCGACCTCACCTCCCATGCTCCGTGCATGTTCGAGTTTGTCTACCTGGCGCGTCCGGATTCCGTGATGGACGGCATCTCCGTGTATGAAACCCGGGTCAAGATGGGTGACTATCTGGCCGAGAAGATCCGCCAGACCATGCCACACCTTGAAATCGACGCGGTGATTCCGATTCCCGATTCCAGCCGGCCTTCGGCCATGGCGCTGGCGACGCGCCTGAACCTTCCCTACCGCGAAGGCTTCGTCAAGAACCGCTACATCGGGCGCACCTTCATCATGCCGGGGCAGGCGACGCGGCGCAAATCCGTGCGCCAGAAACTCAACGCCATCACCCAGGAGTTCAAGGGGCGCAACGTGCTGCTGGTGGATGATTCCATCGTGCGCGGCACCACCAGCCGCGAGATTATCCTGATGGCTCGCGAAGCCGGCGCCAAAAAGGTGTATTTTGCGTCCGCCTCGCCCCCCGTGCGCTTTGCCAATGTCTATGGCATTGACATGCCGACGCGCAACGAACTGATCGCCGCCTTCCGCGACGACGAGGAAATCCGCCGCGAGATCGGCGCCGACGGCTTGATCTACCAGGATCTCGACGCGCTCAAGGCGGCCGTGCGCTCGGTGAATCCGACGGTCACGCGCTTCGAAACCTCGTGCTTCGACGGCAGCTACATCACCGGCGATGTCACTGCCCTGTACCTGCAGCACATCGAGAACCGGCGCAACGTGGCGAGTCCTGGCGCCGGCGCGGGCGAGGACGGCGACGGTTTCGACGGAGCCGATGGCGAACAGCTCGATCTGAACCTGGTGCAAGCGGGATGATCAACGAGCATCCGGCGTGGAGCTTCGACACGCTCGCCGTGCGCGCCGGCCAGGAGCGCAGCCAGTTCAACGAGCATTCCGAAGCACTCTACCTGACATCGAGCTTTGTCTTCCGCAGTGCCGCCGAGGCTGCGGCGCGGTTCTCCGGTGCCGAACCCGGCAACGTCTACGCCCGCTTCACCAATCCGACGGTGACTACGCTGCAGGATCGCCTGGCTGCCCTGGAAGGCGCCGAGGCTTGCGTCGCCACCGCCAGCGGCATGGCGGCGATCCTGGCCACGGTGATGGCCTTGATGAAGGCCGGCGAGCATATCGTGGCTTCGCGCAGCATCTTTGGCGCCACCCAGCAATTGTTCGGTGCCATCCTGCCGCGCTTCGGCATCGAGACCAGCTTTGTCGACCAGGGAGCGGATGACGGCTTTCGCGCCGCGATGCGCCCAAACACCAAACTGGTGTTCATCGAAACGCCCTCGAACCCGCTGACGGAAGTATTCGACATCGCGGCATTGGCGCAGGTCGCGCATGGCGGTGGCGCCTTGCTGGTGGTGGACAACTGCTTTTGCACGCCGGCCCTGCAACGCCCGCTGCAAATGGGTGCCGATCTCGTGATCCATTCCGCCACCAAGTACCTCGATGGCCAGGGCCGGGTGCTGGGCGGTGCGGTATGCGGCGGCAAGGCGTTGATGGAGGAAGTATTCAAGTTCTTGCGCACCGCCGGTCCGACCCTGTCGCCCTTCAACGCCTGGGTGATACTCAAGGGTCTGGAAACCCTGTCGGTACGCATGAAGGCTCAATCCGCCAATGCGCTGGAGATGGCGCGGTGGCTCGAAATGCATCCGCGCGTCTCCCGCGTGTACTACCCGGGCCTGGCATCGCACCCCCAGTACGATTTGGCCTGCCGCCAGCAGGCCGGCGGCGGCGCCATCGTATCCTTTGAAGTCGCGGGCGAGCGCGAGGCCGCGTGGCGCGTGGTCGACAACTGCCGGTTGTTGTCAATCACCGCGAACCTTGGCGACACCAAGACCACCATTACGCATCCGGCATCGACGACCCATGGTCGCATTTCGGCGGAGTCGCGCGCGGCATCCGGCATAGGAGAGGGCTTGCTGCGCATTGCCGTCGGCCTGGAGAGCCCGGCCGACCTGCAGGCCGACCTGGTCCGGGGACTCGGCTAAGCCGACAGGTCGAGGCGCCGCAGCCCGGCCGGGCCGATTTCGAGCGCGTCGCCGCGCCCGGTGTCCCAATCCGAAAGCACGTAGCGTTCGCCATGCCCCGACGGCAGGTCGATCCGCTCGTGGCCCGGTCGGTGGGTGTGGCCGTGAATCAGCCGACGGCAGCCGTGCGAGATCAATGCCTGGCGCACGGCCACCGGATTGGCGTCCATGATTTCAGCCGTTTTCGCCTGCATGGCTTCGGTACTGCGTCGGCGCAGGGTTTCAACCTCGGCGCGGCGCTCGGTCAAGGGGCGGGCCAGAAAGCGCTGTTGCCATTCCGGCGCGCGGACCATGCGGCGGAAATCCTGGTAGGGCACGTCGTCGGTGCATACCGTGTCGCCGTGCAGCAGCAAAATCGCCGTATCGCCAGCGCCGACTCTTGTGGCTTCGTCCAGCAGCGTCATGCGCGAGGCGGCGGCAAAGCGCGAACCGATCAGAAAGTCGCGATTGCCGGCGATAAAAAACAGGCGCGTACCCATGTCTGCCGTGCCGCGCAACAGATTGCAGACATCGGCGTTGAACGGGTCGGCCAGATTGTCGTCACCGATCCAGTACTCGAACAGGTCGCCGAGTATGAACAGCGATTCGACATTGGCGGCGGCCGTGTCGGCGAGAAATGTGGCGAAGCGTCGAAGCAGGTCGGGCCGTTCGGCCTTCAGATGCAGGTCGGAGACGAAGCGCGCGGTACCGGCCAAGTCCGGCATCAAACCGGGGGCCTCAGGCTTTCTCGGCGCGCTCGATGATCACGTCCTTGCGCGGCACGTTCTGGTGAAAACCCTTGTTGCCGGTTTCCACTTTCTTGATCTTGTCCACGACATCCTGGCCTTCGACGACGCGACCAAAGACGCAGTAGCCCCAACCGTCCTGGCACTTGTCGTTGTCGAGGAAATCGTTGTCGCCGACGTTGATGAAGAACTGCGCGGTGGCGGAATGCGGATCGGAGGTTCGCGCCATGGCCACCGAGTAGCGTTCGTTCTTCAGGCCGTTCTTCGCTTCGTTCTCGATCGGTTCGCGCACCGGCTTCTGGTTCATGCCGGGCTCGAAGCCGCCGCCCTGGATCATGAAGCCGTCGATCACGCGATGAAAGATCGTGTTGTCGTAGTGGCCGGCCTCGACGTAGGCGAGAAAGTTGGCGGCGCTCTTGGGCGCCTTGTCGGCGTCCAGTTCGATGCCGATGACGCCGTGGTTGGTGGTGAGCTTGATCATGGTGTGTTTCCTGTTCTGGGTTATTTCTTTTCCGGCAGCAACTTGACCGTTTTGATGACTACCGGGGTGGTGGGAACGTTGCGATGGGGCCCGGTGTTTCCGGTCGGTACCTTGGCGATTTTCTCGACTACGTCGGATCCACCCACTACCCTGCCGAACACGGCGTAACCCGATCCGTCGGGGGATGGGTAGTTGAGTCCGTCGTTATTGACGAGGTTGATGTAGAACTGCGCGCTGGCGGAATTCGGATCGCTGGTTCGAGCCATGGCGATGGTGCCGGTATCGTTCTTGAGGCCGTTCCTGGCTTCGTTGGCGATCGGCGCGCGGGTCGGCTTTTCCTTCATGTCAGGCGTCATGCCGCCGCCCTGGATCATGAACCCGGGAATCACGCGATGGAAAATCGTGCCGTCGAAGAAACCCTCCTTGACATAGAGCAGGAAGTTTTCGACTGTTCTGGGGGCTTTGTCGGCGAACAATTCGAGGGTCAGCGTACCCTGCGAGGTATTGACTTCAACGCGCGGGTTGGCGGCATGCGCGGCCAGGGCGAGAAAAAAGGCGAGGGCAAATAGAACCAGACGGGGCATGAAATCTCCAGGGGCCGGGTGTGAATGAGGGGCGCGCGGGTGTCAGGCCGCGCCTTCGTAGGCGATCTTCCAGCGGCCGCCTTCCTTGATCCAGTATTGGCGCTTCTTCATCTGGTTGGAAAGGTTGCTTGAACGGTAGTCCTGTTCAAAGGTGACGACGACATATTCTTCGCGACCGGGGTTGCGAAACATGCTGATGTTGCCGGTGCCGACCTTGATCCAGGTCTTGCCGGCGTTAACCTTGCGCTTGTGCTCGATCCAGTCCCGATAGCCTTGCCCGTCGGCATTGAACTTCTGCGAATAATGGCGGGCATAGGCATCGGTGTTGCGGCTCTCCCAATCGCCGCGCCATTCCTCGATCATCTTGAGCAACGACCCGCGCTCGGACTGCCAGTCGTCGAGCGACAACCATTCGACGCTGTTGCTGATGATCACCGGCGTGAGTCCGATCTGCAGGCTCTTCGCCAGCGAGTCGAGATCCTGGTTGGCGAGCACCACGCAGCCGTCCGACGCCTTGGGCGGCCGCGAGAAGGTATCCGATGGCGTGCCGTGCAGCCAGATGCCATGGCCGTTGCGTCCCTGCCGCTTGTCCCACTCATTGGGGTAGTTGATGGGAAAGGCGCCGCTGCCATAGAAGTCGGTGAGCTTCTGGCGCGGCAGGCTGGAGGTGACATGATAGACGCCGATCGGCGTCTTCTTGTCGCCCTCGCGAAACTTTTCCGCCCCGAGCTTGCCCTGCGTGATGTAGTAATCGGCGACGAATCGCGGCGTGCCGCGGTCGTTCTGGTAGAGGTAGAGGCGCGACTTCTGGGTATCGACCACCACGGCGTGCTTCTGTTCGGGATGCATTTGCAGAAGGTAGCGGGGCACGAAATCGGCGCCTGGCTTGCTGCGATATCCTTTGAGCCTGACGATGGCTTCCTCGCGCAAGTCCGCGACCTTTTCCCCGGCGGTGGCCCCACCACCTTCGCCGAAGCTGGTGAGCGGACGGGAGCGGGCCAGCAGCAGGTCGCCGCGAACCAGATGCGCGAGGCGGAAATTCGGGTAGGCCTTGATCAGGGCATCGGTTTGCTGCATCGCCAGGTCAAGGCGGTTGGCCTCGATGGCGTCGAAAACCTTGGCCAGCAGGGGTTCGGGGCCGGAGTCCGTGTAGTGCGCCGCGATGCCGCTGTCGCCGCTCTTCTTGAGGTGGCGCGGCGCCTTGCCGGCGGCATCGACGCCTCCGGCCGCGAACAGAACCGCGACCGCGAAAAGAAGGCTAGGGCGCAGGGAGCCCGCCATCAGCTACCGACCCGCTCCTGCAGGATCTGCCACTTGCCGTCACGCTTGCCCAGAAGCAGCACCTTGCTGCTCGACGTCTTCAGGTTGGCGGACTTGTAGTGCTGGCGGAACTTGGCCGTTGCGGTATCGCCATCCACGGTGACTTTCAGACTCTCGTAACTGACTTGAATCGAACCGGGCTTGTTGATGCGCTTGGTACGTTCGCCGTCCCAGGCCGATCGGGATTCGCCACCAGGCGTCTTGAAATCCCTGGCATAGGAGCCGAGGTAGGCCTTGATGTCCTTGCGTGACCACGCGGCGGCCCAAAGATCGATGGCGCGAGTGACCTCGGCCACGGCATCGCCGGCCGGTTTGGCGGCGGACGCCTTGGGCGGCTCGGCCGGCTTGGGAGCAGGCTCGACGGTCTTCGGCGCGTCTGCCGGTTTGGTTTGCGCCGAAGATGCCGCCACGGGTGCGACGGCCACTGGCACGGTTGCCGGCTTGGGGGCTTCCGCCACCTTCACCGGCTCGGTGGGTCGGGGATCGCTGATCGGCCGGGTTGCCTTGCCCGAGCGGCCGCCCCCCATCAGGTCGCGGATAAGGGCGAGCTTGGCCTGGGCGCTGGAGTTGGAGGAATCAATCTGCAAGGCCTTGTCGTAGGCCTGGCTGGCCAGGCGCGCATAGATGTCGCCGAGGTTCTCGTGCGCCGTGGCGTAGGACGGATGGGTGCGGATGGCCATCTCCAAGGCCTGCTTTGCCTTGTCGAACTGCTTTTGCTGGGCGTAGATCACCGCCAGATTGTTGTAGGGCTCGGGCAACTCGGGGAACTCTTCGGTCAGCTTGGTGAACACGGCGATGGCGTCATTGGCCCGGTTCATCTCGGTCAGGATGATGCCCTTGAGGAAGCGGCCCTGGGCATCCTTGGGTTTGCCCGCGAGGTATTTGTCGACCTGATCCAGTGCCTGCACATGCTGCCCCTGCTTGATCAGTTTGCCGATGTCCTGCAGGGCATCGGCGTTCGCCGGTGCGGCGGCAAGCAGCAAGGCCAGTGATGCAAGCGCAGCCAACAGGCGTGTGACATTGAGGCGGATTTGGCTCATGGTATATACTTCTCGCTGGCGGTTGCCGGTGGTTTTAAGTGGTGCGGCCGCGTTGCCGATGCCGTGAAATCCGGCCCCGGCTTGTCCTGAAACTGCTTGTTCCACGGAAAAACATGCGGGATTCAGCGTCGGATTCTAACAAGAAGCCCGCCTTCCCCACAACCCGATGCATGCGATCGAAAGGCTGATAATGCCTGCCTTTCGCGCCCATTTTGCCGCTTCTCCCGCCGTTGGCGAGCCGTCATTTCCATGCTGAAGATATACAACACCCTTGCCCGCGAGAAGCAGGCCTTCGTCCCGATCCAGCCAGGCCGCGTGAACATGTACGTTTGCGGCATGACGGTTTACGATTTCTGCCATCTCGGCCACGCTCGCGTCATGGTGGTCTTCGACATGGTCGCGCGCTGGTTGCGGGCCAGCGGCTACGAACTCACCTATGTGCGCAACATCACCGACATTGACGACAAGATCATCAAGCGGGCCGGGGAAAGCGGCGAGTCGATCCGGCAACTGACCGATCGCTTCATCGCCGCGATGAACGACGATGCCGCGGCCCTTGGCGTACTGCGCCCCGACGCCGAGCCGCGCGCCACGGATTACGTGACATCGATGCTGGACATGATCGGGACACTGGAAAGGAACGGCTACGCCTATGTCGCCGAAAGCCATGACGTCTGCTATTCGGTGCGCAAGTTCGAGGGTTACGGCAAGCTTTCCGGCAAGTCGCTGGAGGATTTGCGGGCCGGCGAGCGCGTTGATGTCATGGCCGGCAAGCAGGATCCGCTTGACTTCGTGCTTTGGAAGCATGCGCGCGAGGACGAACCGGCCGAGGTGAAATGGGAATCGCCATGGGGTCCGGGCCGCCCGGGATGGCACATCGAGTGCTCGGCCATGGGATCGCAACTGCTCGGCCGCCACTTTGACATCCACGGTGGCGGACAGGATCTGCAGTTTCCCCACCATGAAAACGAGATTGCCCAGTCGGAAGGCGCGCACCTGTGCCAGTTCGTGAATTACTGGATGCACAACGGCTTCGTCCGCGTCGATGACGAGAAGATGTCGAAATCGCTGGGCAATTTCTTCACCATCCGCGAAGTGCTGAAAAAGTACGATCCCGAGGTCGTGCGCTTCTTCATCTTGCGTGCCCATTACCGCAGCCCGCTGAACTATTCGGATGTCCATCTCGATGATGCGCGCCAGGCTTTGACGAGGCTTTATACGGCGCTCAAGGGTATGGACGGAGCGGCCCCGGTCGATTGGAACGAGGCCCACGCGCAGCGCTTCAAGGCCGCGCTGGATGACGATTTCGGCACCCCCGAGGCGATGGCCGTGTTGTTCGATCTGGCCGGCGCGGTGAATCGCGGAGAAACCTCGCTGGCGCCGCAACTGAGGGCAATGGCTGGCGTGTTGGGACTGTTGCAGCGCGACCCGGTCGAATTTCTCCAGGCGGCCCCGACAAGTGGCATGAGCAACGAGGATATCGAGATGAAAGTCGGCGCCCGCGCCACGGCGAAAAGGGCGAAGAATTTTGCCGAGGCGGACCGGATTCGCGATGAACTCAAGGCAGCCGGCATCGTCCTCGAGGATGGGGCGCAAGGGACCACCTGGCGTCGGGCCTGAGGCTCTTTTCGTGCATGGCGCCCGCAGCGGGCGTCTCTTGTCCGCGAATGCTTGACATGGGTCAAGCCTGCCCTGTCTGTCGCGGCGGAGAATTTCCGCTAAAGACTCTCGCGGGCATTCAACTCTATGGGCACGGCGAACATGATTTCAGGACGGATAGCGCTTGATTCCGCTTGGGCTTGGGCGTTGCTCGTGTTGCTTCTCGCGGCGCCTGGTCCAGCCGCCGCCGAGGCGAGGGAAGTGAAGATTCTGCATGTCATGAGCTATCACTCGCCATGGCGCTGGACGGATCGCCAGTTGGAAGGCTTTCAAGAGTCCCTCAAGGGAGTCAGCGCCACCTACCGCATCTTCCAGATGGACACCAAGCGCAATAGCGCCCTGGTTCAAAAGGAACGAAAGGGGCGCGAGGCGCGCGAGCTGATCGAAAGCTGGAAACCCGATCTTGTCTATACGACGGACGATGACGCGCAGGAGCACTTGGTCAAGCACTATGTCGGTTCATCCTTGCCCTTCGTGTTCAGCGGCGTCGGCAACGATCCGGCCGTGTATGGCTTCAAAGGCAGCCCGAACGTGGCGGGCGTGCTGGAACATGAACATTTCGCCGAGTCGGTCGGCCTGGTGAGAAAGCTGGCGCCGAAGGCGCGGCGCATCGCACTGATCTTCGACGACGCCAAAATGTGGGACGCGGTCCGGGCGCGCATCGAAGCCGGGATGGCGAACTTGCCCGACATGAAAATTGTCGCCGTCGATGTCGTGCCGACCTTTGCCGATTACAAGCGCAGGATCGCCGGTTACCAGCAGGACGCCGACATGATCGGCACCCTCGGCATTTTCAACCTGAAGGACGAGCAGGGCAGGAACGTTCCTTATCAGGAAGTGCAGAAATGGACCGTGGAAAACAGCCGGCTGCCTGATTTTGCCTTCTGGATCGATCGGGTCTATTTCGGCACCTTGTGCGCGGTCACGGTGTCCGAAAGGGAACAGGGCAGGGCGGCCGGCCGCCTTGCCAGGGCCATCCTGGTTGAGCGCAGGAAGCCATCCAGTCTGTCCATGGAGCCGACGCGCAAGGGTGTTCCGGTGATCAGCCTGGCGCGCGCGCGCAAGCTCGGCATCCGCCTCGATTCCAGCGTGTTGCTGAGCGCCGAACTGATCCAGCGCTTCGAATGGGATCAGCCATGAAGCTTGGCCTGCTGGCCAAGGTCCTGATCATTTCGCTGGTTGTCACGCTGATCGGTGTCGTCGCCGTCTTCTGGTCGAGCAGCCGGCTATTCGCCGACGCCTACGTCGACGCCCTGCAGTCGCGCTCGCTGGCGATCGCCCAGGGCCTGAGAATCCAGTTGGAAAGGGTGCTGCTACTGGGCATCCGGCTGGAGGATCTGTCCGGATTCGAAAAGCAGTGCCGGGAAGCCGTGGAAGGCTATGCTGGCGTTGAGTTTGCCGCGGTCGTCTTGGGCGATGGGACGATACTCTTTCACAGTGATGCCGCGCGACTGGGTGAGCGGCTGGACAACGCGGAGCTACGCCGCGGCATCGCATCCGGGGCGGCTGCCACCACTGTTTTTCGCGTTGCCGATGCGTCGAGCTATGCCGCGATGGTGCCGGTGACGGGACCGGACGGTTCGCCGATCGCCAGCATCGTGGTCGGAACATCCGCCCACGCGGTCGACGGCAAATTGAATGACATCCAGCGCGGGCGATTGGCCGTGGGCTTCCTGGCATTGCTCGTCGGATTCGCGGTGTTCATCGTCGCGCTGTCATTCTTCGTGGTGCGGCCGCTGCGGCGCCTGACACGCTCGGTCGAGGATATCCGCGCCGACACCACCAACCTCGCACGGCGGGTGGACCTCAGGTCGAACGACGAGGTCGGGGCGCTGGCCAGTGCGTTCAATGACCTGATGCGGACCTTGCAGGATACGACGGTGTCGAAAGTCAGCCTGGCCGAGGCTTACGACGCATTGAAGCTCAGCGAACAGAAATATCGAGAGTTGCTGACGCATGCCAACGTAATTATCTTGCGCCTGGCGCCGGATGGCACCGTGACCTATTTCAACGAGTTTGCCGAGCGCGTCTTCGGCTACACGGCCGCCGACATTCTTGGCAGGCACGTGCTCGACACCATCGTGCCGCCAACCGAATCAGGCACCGGGCGCGATCTTGCCGCGATGATCGGCGCCATCCTCGAACAACCGGATGCGTTTGCCAGCAACGAAAACGAGAACATGACCCGCGATGGCCGTCGCGTCATCATCCAGTGGTCGAACCGGGTTATTTTCGACGCGGGCGGCCGACCTTCGGGTTTGTTGTGCATCGGCCATGATGTAACGGAAAAGCGCATGGCCGACCGTGAGTTGGACCAGCATCGGCATCACCTCGAGGAACTGGTGTTTTCGCGCACGCAGGAACTGGCGGCGGCGCGCGACGCAGCCGAGGCGGCAAATCGCGCCAAGAGCGTGTTTCTGGCCAACATGAGTCATGAGTTGCGCACGCCGATGAACGCGATCATGGGCATGACCAATCTGGTCTTGCGCCGGACGACGGATCCAAAGCAGATCGACTATCTCAACAAGGCGGTAAAGGCCTCACAGCATCTGCTCGGCCTGATCAGCGACATCCTTGATATCTCGCGCATCGAAGCCGACCGCATGACCATCGAGGAGCACGACGTTTCGGTGCCGGAACTGGTCGATGAAGTGTTGCGCATGCATGACGAGGCCGCGCGCGCCAAGGGCCTGGTATTGCTGGCGGATGTCGCTGCGGATTTGCCCCGGCGCCTATGTGGCGATTCGCTGCGACTGCGCCAGATACTGCTCAACTTTGTCGGCAACGCGATCAAGTTTTCCGATTCCGGGTCTATATGCCTGCGCGCCGAGGTCGCCGAGGAGGACGGCCATAGTGTGCTATTGCGTCTGGCGGTTCGCGATCAGGGCATTGGACTCAGTCCGGACCAGCAGGCCAGGCTGTTTCAACCCTTTACCCAGGTCGATGACTCCTTGACCCGCAAATATGGTGGAAGCGGATTGGGTCTCGCCATCTCCCGGCGCATCGCGCATTTGATGGGGGGCGAGGTCGGCATAGAAAGCGAGCCGGGAAAAGGAAGTTGCTTTTGGGTGACGGCCAGGCTCAAGCGCGACGACACGCCTCGCCCGGCTCAGGTCCGGGGCAAGGGAGATGAAACCCGGGATCTGCTGCTGCGGGAATACGCCGGTACGCGAGTTCTGGTGGTCGAAGACGAGCCGTCGAACCGCGAGGTCGCGGAATTTCTTTTGCTTGACGCCGGTTTGGTTCCCGAATCCGCCGCCGACGGACAGGAAGCCGTGGAGCGCGCCGGCGCCTCGCGCTATTCGTTGATTCTGATGGATCTGCAAATGCCGGTGATGAATGGCCTCGATGCCACGCGGGCGATACGCTTGCTGCCCGGAATGTCGCGAGTTCCCATTGTCGCCATGACTGCCAATGCGTTTGATGCGGATCGGCAGCGCTGCCTCGCCGCCGGGATGAGCGACCACCTGAGCAAACCGGTTGTTTCGGAAGTATTTTACGCGACGATTTTGCATTGGTTGCGGACAGTGGAAGGGGTATCCACCGAGGCAGCCGAAACAAGACCCGTTCAATAGCGCATCGGGGTCGAGAGCACGGCGATGGTTACGCGCGAGACGCAGACCAGGCAATCCTTTTCGTCATGAATGCGCACGTCCCAGACGTGGCTGCCGCGCCCGAGGTGGATGGGGCGTGCAATGCCGAAGACCCAGCCACTGTCCACGGCGCGGACATGGTTGGCGTTGATCTCCTGGCCGACGCAATGATATTTCTCCGGGTCCACGACATAGGCGGCCGCCCAGGAGGCCAAGGGTTTCCGCCAGCACGACCGATGCGCCCCCGTGAAGCACGCCCGCGGGTTGTCGGGTGCGTTGGTCGACGGGCATGCGCGCCTTGAGATAGTCGTCGCCGACTGCGATCAGTTCGATTCCGAGATTGCCGTTGGCGCAGCCTAGGCCGCGGCGATTGCACTCCTCCAGCGGGAAGCTCGTGTGCCAGATCGCCATGTGATTCCTTACCCTGAAACGACAGGAAGGGCCGCTGTCGATATCGAGCGTAGCGAGCGGATTCGGAACCCTTCTTGAAGGGGGCGAAAGGGGGTGGGCAGGGCTTGCTCGCCCAGTGCAGTGCAGGGGGAGGTGCGTTTCATGATCCGCGGGTGGCTTGGGACGCCGCGGGCATCAGGCGTCAACCGCTTGCCATGTGCCCTGGCGTAGCACCTCGAGTGGGCGGAAATTCGATTTGTAGGCCATCTTGCGGCTGTGGCGAATCCAGTAGCCCAGATACAGCCAGGGCAATCCCAGGTGCTGGCATTGGGCGATCTGCCAGAGTACGGCGTAGGTGCCGTAGCTTGCACCGGAAACATCCGGATCGTAGAAGGTGTAAACCGAAGACAGGCCGTCGCCGAGCACGTCGACAATGCAGACCACGCGCAGGCGCTCGCCCTCGCGAAACTCGATCAACCGGCTATCCACATGCGTTTGCAGCAGGAAGTGGGCGTATTGGTCACGGCTGTCCTGGTCCATGCCGCCCCCCGAGTGACGTGCCGCCTGGTAGTGCTGATAGAGCTGGTAGTGCTCCTCGCGAAAGCCGAGGCTGCATTCCCGCGCCACCAGTTCTTCATGGCGCGCCAGAGCGCGGGTCTGGCTGCGATTGGGGACGAAATCGGCGACCTTGACGCGCACCGGTTGGCATTCGCGGCAAGCATCGCAGTAGGGTCGGTAGGTAAATACGCCGCTGCGACGAAACCCGGCGCGGACCAGTTCACCGTAGGTCGCGGAGTCGATCAGGTGCGTCGGTGTGGCAACCTGGGAGCGCGCGATGCGGCCCGGCAGGTAGGAGCAGCCATACGGCGCCGTCGCATAGAACTGCAGCAGCGGAAATGGCGGCAGGTCGCGCAGGTGGGTCATCGGCGACCCCGGAAATACCCGTCGATGGCATCGACGGCCCACTTGCCCGGCGGATCGCCAACGGGGCAAAGCGCGTCCAGCCGCGCGACAAAGTCGCGACGGGAAATCGGCCGCGCGCCGAGCGAGGCGAGGTGTCGTGTTTCCATCTGGCAGTCGATTATGCCGAATCCGCGGTGCTTGAGGTGCGCGCATAAATGCGCGAGCGCGATCTTGGACGCATCCCGCTGTCGCGAGAACATCGATTCGCCGTAGAACGCGCTGCCGATCGCGATGCCATAGAGGCCGCCGACGAGCTCGCCGTCGATCCAGACCTCGACGCTGTGTCCATGGCCCAAGGCGTGGAGTCGCGAGTAGGCCGCTTGCATCTCACGGGTGATCCAGGTGCCGGCCTGCCCATCGCGTGGAACGTCCGCGCAGGCGGCGACAACCCTGGTGAACGCGGTATCTAGCCGCACTTCGTACGGAGCGTTGCGCAGGGTCTTCCCCAGCGACCGGCTGATCGTCAGATCATCCGGAAACAGCACCATCCTTGGGTCGGGACTCCACCAAAGGATGGGCTCACCGAGGGAATACCAGGGAAAGATGCCGCGTCGATAGGCGGCAATGATTCGTACCGGAGAGAGATCGCCACCCGCGGCGAGCAGGCCGTTGGGGTCGGCAAGTGCGGTGTCGAGCGGCGGGAATACGCAGTCGTCGGGCAACCAGGGAATCATTTGCCCTGATTGAAGGTCACGACGTGATCGACATCGAGACGGATACCGATCCGCTCGCCAATTGAATGGTTGTGGTGCGAGGGGACCAGCGAGAGGACTTCGGCGCCGGAAGCCAGACGCAGGGTGTAGAGGAATTGCGCGCCGCGAAACGCCTTGGCTACCACCTCGGCTTTGACCTCGCTGGCATCATCATGGATCACGTCGTCCGGCCGCAGCAGCACGTCCAGTCGGCAACCGCGTCCGCACTCGACGCAACTTGCGGCACAGTCCATGGGGAGTTTGGAATCGAGCCGTCCGAGTTCGACCTCGACCACCGTGGGAGACAGCACTTCGCCGGGCAGAAAGATGCCCTGGCCGACGAAATCGGCGACATGGCGGGTCGCCGGCCGGTGATACAGGTTGTATGGAGTGTCCCACTGTTCGATGCGGCCTTCGCGCATGATGCCGACGACATCGGCGACGGCAAAGGCCTCGTTTTGATCGTGGGTGACGAGAATCGCCGCCATGCCCGCGCGCTTGAGGATGTCCCGCACTTCGAGGGAGAGTCGTTCGCGTAGTTCGACGTCGAGGTTGGAGAACGGCTCGTCGAGCAGCAGCAGATGCGGCTGCGGCGCCAACGCCCGGGCCAGCGCCACGCGCTGTTGTTGCCCTCCGGAGAGTTCGTGCGGGTAGCGTTCGCCGCGCTTGTCCAATCCGATCAGTGCGAGCATCTCATCAATGCGTCGGCGTCTCGCCGGCGCCGACTCTTGACGCAGGCCGAAGCCGATGTTTTGCGCTATCGTCAGATGAGGGAACAGGGCATAGTCTTGGAACACCATGCCGATCCGCCTGGCTTCGGCGGGAATCTGCGCCTTGCCGTCGGCGATGGTCCTGCCGTTGAGACGGATGCTGCCGGATGAGGGCGCTTCGAACCCGGCGATCAGGCGCAGCATCGTCGTCTTGCCGCAGCCCGAGGCACCAAGCAGGCAAGCGATTTCACCCGATTCGAGGGAAAACGAAAGTTCGTTGACCACGGCATGCGTGCCATACGCGTGACTGACCCGATCAACTTGCAGCAAAGCCATGGCAGCCGGCGCTTTCCGTGCGGATGTAAGAATGAGTCTCAATTATAATCAGCCGGCCGTGTCCCGCCCACTTCGTTCCTCTCCGCTGGATTCCTTCGCCTTTGCGCTCGCCCTGCTGGTGGCCTTGCCGGTGCTAGCCGTCGGCATCAATCTGTTCAGTGGCGGAACCGGTGGCACGTGGAGCCATTTGATGGCGACGGTATTGCCCGACTATGTGGCGAATTCGATCTGGCTTTGCTGCGGTGTCGGCCTGGGTGTCGCGTCGATGGGCACGGGTGCCGCCTGGTTGGTGGCGTTGAACGACTTCCCGGGACGGCGCATCGCGGAATGGGCGCTGTTGCTGCCAATGGCCATGCCGGCATATGTGCTGGCCTACACGTACACCGATTTTCTTCAGTTCGTTGGCCCGGTGCAGACCACCTTGCGCGAGAGCTTCGGGTGGACCAGGGACGACTACTGGTTTCCGGAAGTACGGTCTCTGGGTGGGGCGGTCGTGCTTTTTTCCTGTGTGCTCTATCCCTACGTCTATCTGCTGGCGCGGACCGCTTTTCTCGAGCGAGCCGGCGGAATGATCGAGGCGGCGCGGGCGCTCGGCCTGAATCCCTGGCAAGGATTCTGGCGCGTTTCGATTCCGCTGGCGCGGCCGGCCATCGCCGCCGGCATGGCGTTGGCCTTGATGGAAACCCTGGCCGACTATGGAACAGTCGCCTATTTTGCGGTGCAGACATTTACCACTGGCATATACCGCGCCTGGTTTTCCTTGGGTGATCGTGTTGCCGCGGCGCAATTGTCGGCGTCCCTGCTGGGTTTCGTTGCCGCTCTGATCCTGCTCGAACGCGTTAGTCGCGGTCACGCGCGGTATCACGACAGCAGCGGGCGGCGACGCGCGACGCGGCAGGTTCTGCGCGGCTGGCATGCCTTGCTGGCGCAAATCGGTTGCAGCATCCCGGTGGTGGTCGGATTTCTGCTGCCGGCGATCTTGCTGCTGCGTTTGGCATTTGGGGACTCGTCGGAGGAAGCCGGGAATCTTTCCGCCCGGTTCATGACCTTGGCGCGCAACAGTTGCCTGCTGGCCGCATTGGCCGCCGCGATCGCGGCGGCAATGGCGCTGCTGCTAGGCTTTGCTGCCCGCGAGGGGCGGTTCCTTTCGGTCTTGGCGGGGCGGGTGGTGGGGCTCGGCTATGCGGTGCCAGGGTCGGTGATCGCCGTCGGCGTGCTGATTCCGGTGACGCGGCTTGATCACTGGCTGGCGGATATCTGGCAACAGCTCGGCGGCGCGAATCCGGGACTGATCCTGACAGGAGGACTGGCTGCGCTGGTTTACGCCTATCTCGCGAGATTTCTGGCGATTGCCCTGCAGACTGTCGAAGCCGGGATGGCGCGTATCACGCCCAGCATGGAGGCGGCGGCCCGCAGCCTGGGAAGCGGGCCGGGCGAGACACTGCGCCGGGTGCATCTTCCGCTCTTGCGTGGCAGCCTGTTGACGGCAGCGCTGCTGGTGTTTGTCGATGTAATGAAGGAACTGCCGGCAACCTTGGTCATGCGACCGTTCAACTTCGACACCCTGGCAACCCAGACCTTCACCTTGGCGGCAGACGAGCGTCTGGCCGAGGCGTCGAGCGCGGCGCTGGCGATCGTGGTCGTTGGCCTGCTGCCAATCATTATTCTCGCCCGGCAAATTTCCGCCGGGCGCAGCCAGGTCAGTTCCTGTTAGAGCGCCTTATGTGTGCCATCGCACAAGGCGCCGTTGGCACTGTGCTTGCAACCGCAAAAATAGACGGTTTTGTTCTCCTCCGCCGTGTATTTGACTGGCGCAAATTCGGAGCCTTTGTGACTGCCGTCGCAGAAGGGTTGCGTCTTGCTCTTGCCGCATGAACACCAGTAGTAGTCCTTGCCCTTTTCGACATTGATGGCGAAAGGCGTCCTGGCGGCGATCTCGGGTGTTGGCATTGGGGCTCTCCGTTGGCTTGGGGCGAGCGTGCACTATATGAAATTTTTCCGGAGAAGACGCGGAAGTCCACGAACACCTTGTGTTGCATGAACGAACAGTCCATCGTGGAAGTCGGCGCTGGCGGGACGCCGAACCAGGTCCTTGGCGATTGCCGGGGACTCGCAGCCGGCTATTTCCACCCGGCGCGGTCATAAATGCGTTGCGCTGCCGCGGCATTTTTTGCCAGGGTGGCTACAGGCAAAGTGTCGGCCCGAAATTTGCCCATGGCATCCAGAGCGGAATTCCTCACTGATACCGTCGGTACCGAAGGCCATTCATTGTTGCCATCGGCGAAATATCGCTGGGCTTCGTCGGAGGCGAGGTACTCCAGGAAGCGCAAAGCGGAGTCCTTGTTCGGCGCGGACTTCAGCATGCCGCCCCCGGAAATGTTGATATGGGTGCCGAAGCTCTTCTGGTTTGGCCAGACGATGGAAATGCGATCCATGAGCTTCCGATCGTCGGGCTTTTCGGATCGAAGCATGCGGGCCAGATAGTAGGTGTTGGAAACCGCCACCCCGCACTCGCCAGCGGCCACCGACTTGATCTGGTCCGTATCGCCGCCCTTGGGGGCGCGCGCGAAATTCGCCACGACGCCGCGAGCCCATTCTTCAGCCCGCGCTTCACCCTGGTGGGCAATCAGTGCCGACATCAGGGACAGGTTGTAGGGGTGGCTACCCGAGCGGGAGCAGACTTTTCCCTTGAGTTTCGGGCCGGCGAGATCCTCATAGTTCTGGATGTCCTCTGCCTTTACCAGATCGCGATTGGTGACGATCACGCGCGCGCGGGTGGAAAAGGCGAACCAGTCCGGACTACGCAGATGAGCGGGAATCCGCTCTTCGAGCAGTTTTGACTTCACCGGGGCAAACAAGCCCATCTCGTCGGCTTTGGCGAGTCGCGCGGCATCGACGGTAATGAATATGTCAGCCGGGCTTTTTGCCCCCTCGTTGCGTATGCGTTCGATCAGCTCATCTTCCTTGGCCTCGATCCGATTGATCTTGATCCCGGTCTGACGGGTGAAGTTGGCGTACAGCGCTTCGTCAGTCTGGTAGTGGCGGGCCGAATACAGGTTCAGGACCTTTTCCTGGGCCGTGGCGGGAAAACCCTGGATGGCGGCAAGGGTAAGCATCGACGCGGCAAGGCTTGAAATTTTCATGATTGCGGGAAGAGTAAAGAGGACAATCTCTGAATTGTATTGAGAATCATTCTCAAACTCAAGTCAAAAAAAAGCCGTATTGATTCTGGAAGCCCTTTACGCAGGATTGATTCTGCGGGCGCCGTTAAAGCGCTTGATCCAGTAGCTCTCGCGCAGATCTTCGATCCGAACCCTGCCACCGGCACGTGGTGCATGCACAAACTGATTGTCGCCAAGATAAATGCCGACGTGCGAGAACGCACTGCGCATGGTATTGAAAAAAACCAGGTCGCCAGGCCTGAGTTCGTCTTTGGCCACGAACTCCCCGGACTTGCTCATTTCCTTGGAACTTCGCGGAAGCATCAAACCAAGTCCTTCGCGGAATACATGATTGACAAAGCCTGAGCAGTCAAATCCGGACTCCGGCGAACTGCCACCGCGACGGTAGCGAATACCCAGAAGATCCAAGGCCTGATCTATCGCATCCTGAGCCGAGGCGGACGCGCGGTCAACGAACGAAACAGGCGTGGCCGGCGGAACCACAATCGCCTCGTCGGCTCGGGAAACAGGAGAAAATATAAACACAGCGAGGATAAATAACCTCGCAAAAAATGTGTGTATTTCTTGCATGGGTTGAAACTATATCCGCGATCGATCCTCGGGTAAACCCCGACCAATGGGATGTTCAGCGCCCTGTAAGCATCCGCTGAATATAATCAATTGGCTTCGATCAGGAAAACAAACAAACGACCGGCCCGACCGGACGAAACAGGAGGAAGCGAGCGTGGCCTTCAAAGCGTATCTGATCACTCAGGAAGACAACAAAACCAAGAGTGGGTTCGTCACCATGGACGAAACTCAACTCGACCCTGGCGAAGTGACGATTGCCGTTACCCACTCGTGCATCAACTACAAGGATGCATTGGCCGCGACTGGCGCCGGGAGGATCATCCGGCGTTTCCCCTGCATCGGAGGCATCGATCTGGCCGGGAGGGTTGCCGCAAGCAGCGATCCCCGGTTCAAGGCGGGTGATGAAGTCCTCGCAACCAGTTACGACATTGGCGTCGCCCATCATGGCGGCTATGCCGAGCGCGCGCGTGTTCCCGCGGCCTGGGTGCACATGCTCCCGGCCGGGCTTAGCCGGGCCGAAGCGATGGCGCTCGGTACCGCCGGCTTTACGGCCGGGTTGGGCATTGTGCGCATGGAAGAAAATGGCCTGAAGCCGGCAAACGGTCCGGTCATCGTCAGTGGCGCCACCGGCGGCGTAGGAAGCCTCGCGGTCGATATCCTTGCCGCGCGCGGGTATCACGTCGTGGCACTGACCGGCAAAGTAAGCGAAACGGACTATTTGAAGGGACTTGGCGCCAATGAAGTCATGCTCCGTCAATCCCTCGACTTGGCGAAGATCAAACCGCTGGGCAAAGAACTGTGGGCCGGCGCGGTCGATAATCTTGGTGGCGACTATCTGGCCTGGATGGCCAGCACCATGAAGCAAGGCGGTACCATCGCCAGCATCGGCCTGGCGGCCAGCATGAGTTTGAACACGACGGTGGCGCCTTTCATTCTGCGCGGCGCCTCGCTGCTCGGCATCGATTCTGGCTACATCGGCGAGCCCTATCGCAGCGGAGTCTGGCAGCGCCTTGCCACCGACATGAAGCCGCGGCACTTGGCTTCGATGACCCGGCACATTCGTTTTGCCGATCTCCCAGCCGCCTTCGACGACTACATCCAGGGGCGCGTCAAGGGGCGCGTCGTTGTCGAAATCGCAAACTGATTGCCAGCGCGCACCATCCACCACTTCACGACCACAAGTCACCAACCAGCGAGGATTGCCATGGGTAAGTATGCCGATTTCCACAAGCGTTCGATTGAACAGCGCGACGAATTCTGGGCCGAAGAGGCCAAACTGATCGACTGGCAGACGCCGCCTCGGCAGATTTGCGATTTTTCGCGTCCACCGTTCGCGAAGTGGTTTGTCGGCGGCAAGACCAACCTGTGCCACAACGCCGTGGATCGGCACGCAGCAAAGCGCCCCAACGATCGTGCCCTGGTCTACATCTCGACCGAGACCAACGAAGAGAAGTCCTATACCTTCGCCGAATTGAAGAGCGAAGTGATGCGCACCGCGGCGATCATGAAATCCTTGGGTGTCGGCAAGGGTGATCGCGTTCTGGTCTACATGCCGATGATCGCCGAAGCGACTTTCGCGATCCTGGCCTGCGCTCGCATCGGCGCAATCCACTCGGTGGTGTTCGGTGGCTTTGCGTCCGGTTCGCTGGCTACCCGTATCGATGACGCCAAGCCGAAGCTGATCGTTTCCAGCGATGCCGGCATGCGCGGGGGCAAGGCCGTCCCCTACAAGCATCTGCTCGATGAGGCGTGCAAGCTGGCTGAATTCCCGCCGGCCAAGGTGCTGATGGTCGACCGCGGCCTCGACAAAGGCTGGCCGCGGGTCGAGGGACGCGACGTGGATTACGCCGCCCTGCGCAACCAGCACATGAATGCCGAGGTGCCTTGCGAGTGGATGGAGTCGACCGAGCCGTCCTACATCCTCTATACATCGGGCACCACCGGCAAGCCCAAAGGCGTGCAGCGCGACACTGGCGGCTATGCCGTGGCGCTGGCGGCCTCGATGAAGCACATCTTCACGGGCAGCGAGGGCGAAACCATGTTCTCCACGTCCGACATCGGCTGGGTGGTGGGTCACAGCTACATCATTTACGGGCCGTTGATCGCCGGCATGGCCACCATCATGTACGAGGGCACACCAATTCGTCCGGACCCCGGCATCTGGTGGCAGATCGTCGAAAAGTACAAGGTCAATGTGATGTTCTCGGCGCCGACCGCGGTTCGCGTGCTGAAAAAGAGCGACAACAGTTGGCTGCACAAATACGACCTGTCCTCGCTCAAGCACCTGTTCCTCGCCGGCGAGCCGCTGGACCAGCCGACCCACGAGTGGATCATGGGCGAGCTCAAGCTTCCGGTGATCGACAACTACTGGCAGACCGAAACCGGATGGCCGATCCTGTCCACCGTGCGCGGCGTCGAAGACACCAAAATCAAGTTTGGCACGCCGAGCTTCCCGGTGTACGGCTACGACCTGCGTATTTTTCGCGAAGATGGCACCGTGTGCGACGCCAATGAAAAAGGCATTGTCGGCATCGTCCCGCCGCTGCCGCCCGGCTGCCTGTCGACCATCTGGGGCGACGATGAGCGTTTCGTCAGCACCTATTTCAGCCTGTTCAAGGAGCCGCAGGTCTACTCGTCGTTCGACTGGGGCATAAAGGACGACGAGGGCTATCACTTCATCCTGGGACGTACCGATGATGTCATCAACGTCGCTGGCCATCGCCTTGGTACGCGTGAGATCGAGGAAGCGGTGCAGGGGCACAGCGCGGTGGCGGAAGTCGCCGTGGTCGGAGTCAACGACCAGTTAAAGGGCCAGGAACCGGTCGCTTTCGCCGTGGTCAAGGATCCGGCACGGGTGGCGACGCCGGAACTTCGCGCCGCGCTGGAAGCAGAAATCAAGAAAGTGGTCGATGGCAACCTGGGTGCCATCGCACGTCCCAAGCACATCCATTTTGTTACCGGCCTGCCCAAGACCCGCTCCGGAAAAATGTTGCGTCGTTCGATCCAGGCTCTTGCCGAGGGGCGCGACCCGGGCGACCTGACAACGATCGACGATCCATCGACCCTGGAGCAGATCAAGACGGCGCTGGGACGATGATCGGATGGCGTGACGGGCGGGATGTTTTTCGTTCGTTACGCCGTTCCATCGCAATGCGGGTCCCTGGCGACGGGGCATTCCATGGCGCGCTGTCCCGCGGGTGAATTGTTCCGCGCAATGGCTCGTCGTTTGACGAGTCACTGTGCCGATGGACTTTGGAGGCATAATCCCTACTCCAGTCCAACGTATTTGGCGGAAATCCAATATGAGTGTATCGGTTCGATCGCGGTACGTCTTGGAACACCCGGTTCATGAGTTCTGAGCATCCACCAAGCGCTGACGCGAATAAGCAGTCAGGCAAGCCATCAGACATGGGTCAGGAGTCGTTGGCGCCCGCTCGCCTGAGGGTGGATGGCGTGCGCGAAGACGTACTTCACCATGACCCGCTGTTGGATTGCCTTGTTGAACTGACGCGTATTCACGGCCGGCCAAGCACGCATGCGGCGCTTTCGGCAGGGTTGCCGCTGACCCAGTCTGGACTGACTCCGTCGTTATTTGTTCGGGCTGCGCAGAGGGCCGGCTTTGCCAGCAAACTGGTTCGGCGATCCCTGGGGGCAATCGATGACACCTTGCTGCCGGTGATCCTGCTGCTGGGAGCCAACGAGGCCTGCATCCTGCTGGGCTGGAACGAAGACCGGTCAGCGGCGCGAACGCTGTTTCCGGATACGGGCCAAGGCGCCGTTACGGTTCCGATCGAGGAACTTCGGGCGCGTTACACGGGGATCGCGATATTCGCGCGACCGCATTTCCGTTTTGACCAACGAACGCCGGAGGTGGTGAAAGTCGTCGAGCGTCACTGGTTCTGGGGCGCGGTGTTGGAGCAGATTCCCGTCTACAAGGATATTTTGGCGGCGGCGGCCCTAGTCAATGTGTTCGCTCTGGCGATGCCGATATTTTCCATGAATGTGTACGATCGGGTCGTTCCAAACAACGCGATCGAAACGCTGTGGATGCTTGCCGCGGGGCTGTTGCTGGTGCTTGGGGTCGACTATCTGATTCGGATGCTGCGCGGGCATTTTGTCGATCTGGCGAGTTCCAGAATCGATTTGAAGTTGTCGGCGCTCATCATGGAGCGGGTATTGGGAATGCGCCTTGCGCATCGACCGGCATCCGTGGGTTCGTTCGCGGCAAACTTGCGGTCGTTTGAAACCGTTCGGGATTTCATCGCTTCAGCGACCGTTACCGCCTTGATCGATCTGCCTTTCGCGTTTCTTTTCCTGTTTGTCATGATGTGGATATCCTGGCCGCTGGTTGCGTTTCCCGTGATCGGGATTGTGGCCATGGTGATCTACAGCTATGTCATTCAACACAAGATGCGTGAACTTTCCGAGACGACTTTTCGGGCAGCCGCCCTGCGAAACGCGACTCTGGTGGAAAGCCTGACCGCCCTGGAGACGATCAAGGCGAATGGCGCGGAAGGCCTGATGCAAGCAAAGTGGGAAGGGACCGCCGCCTTCCTCGCAAGAACCAGCGCCAGTTTGCGTTTGCTCTCTTCGTCGGCGATGAACGGTGCCGCGACGCTGACCCAACTGATCAGCGTGATGATTGTCGTAGCCGGAGTGTATTTGATTAATGAGCGTTGGCTTACCATGGGCGGCCTGATCGCCTGCACCATGCTGGCGGGCCGCGCATTGTCGCCACTGGGGCAGGTTGTCGGCCTGCTGATGCAGTTCGAGAACGCGAAGACCGCGCTGGCGGGCCTGGAGCAGACGATGATGACCCCCGGCGAAAGATCGGAGGAGAGCACCTTCGTTCATCGTCCCGACATCCGCGGCGAGATCGAGTTTCGCAATGTCTCGTTTACCTATCCTGGGCATTCCCAGGAGGTTCTGCGAAACGTTTCGTTTCGCATCAAGCCGGGTGAGCGCGTCGTGGTGCTTGGTCGCGTCGGTTCTGGCAAGACGACCTTGCACAAGCTGATGCTTGGCCTGTATCAGCCGACCGAAGGCGCCGTATTCCTGGATGGCGTGGATTTGCGCCAGCTTGATCCGGCGGATCTGCGTCGCAACGTCGGCTATGTCGAACAGGACACTTTGTTGTTCTACGGTAGCCTGAGGGACAATATTTCGCTGCGTGCCCCGTATGCGGACGATCTGGCAGTCGTGACTGCAGCCGAGATCGGGGGCTTGTCGGAGTTCGCCGATCGGCACCCGCAGGGTTATGACATGGTTATTGGCGAGCGAGGCGCGTCCCTGTCGGGAGGGCAGCGACAGGCGGTGGCGATCGCACGCGCGGTTCTCCTGGATCCGCCGGTATTGCTTCTTGATGAGCCTACCAGTTCGATGGACTTTACGTCGGAGAGTCAGTTCAAGGCGAGCCTGAGCCGGTTCATCCAGCATAAGACCATGGTGATCGTTACCCACCGATTGAGTCTGATTGACCTTGCGGATCGAATGATCGTGATCGACGATGGCAAGATCGTATCGGATGGTCCGAGGCAGCAGGTTGTCGAGTCGCTGCAGGCCGGAAAAGTGGGGAAGGCAAATTGACCCGGCAATCCCTCTTGGATGGACTTCTGCGGATGGGCTCGCGAATCCACCGCCTTCTGGATTCGATTCGGGCGAGGTTTCAACCTTGGCTGGAAAAATGGCTTGCGTCCTGGAAGAGTGATCCCGTCGCTGGGGATTCGGATTTCGTTCAGGACGCCGACTATTTCATGATTCACCAGGAACCCTTGCGCGCCCGTGTTTTGGTCAAGACGATATTGATCGCTATGGCGCTGTTTGTTATGTGGACCGCGGTGGCACTGATAGACGAAATCACAAGGGGCGAGGGCAAGGTCATACCATCAAGCCAGATCCAGATTCTGCAAAGCCTCGATGGGGGCATCGTGGTGGAAATCAATGTCAAGGAAGGGCAGATCGTGGACGCCGGGCAGATTCTCCTTCGCGTCGATCCGACGCGGTTCGAGTCCTCGGTTAGGGAAAACCGTTCGCAGTATCTTGCGCTGGCGACTAAGGCAGCGCGCTTGCGTGCCTTGGCCGAGGGGTTGCCGTTCGTGCCGCCTCCCGAGGTTGTGGTCGAAGATCCGAAAACGGTTCAGGACGAGCAGCGCCTGTTTGAAACCGCCCGCTCGAATGTCGAGGCGCAGATTTCAATTGCCCGCCAACAACTTGTGCAGCGCCAACAGGAGCTTTCCGAAGCTCGCGTCAGGCGCGAGCAGGCCTCTCAGGCGTACGACCTTACGGCGAAGGAACTGGCGGTGACCAAACCGCTGATTAGTTCCGGCGCGGTGTCCGAGGTTGAACTCTTGCGCCTTGAGCGGGACGCCGCACGTTTTCGCGGAGAACGTGACGTGGCGTCGGCTCAGATACTGAGGTCGCAGGCGGCTATGTCCGAGGGCTCGCGGAAGATCGAAGAGGTCGAGTTGAACGCGCGCAACGAGGTTCGGCGCGACCTTGCGGAAACCATGGCCAAGTTAAATGCTTTTTCGGAGGGCGGAATCGCGCTGGCCGACAAGGTGAAACACGCGTCCGTCCGCTCCCCGGTCAAGGGTACGGTCAAGCGTCTGATGGTCAATACGGTAGGGGGCGTGGTCCAACCTGGTCGCGATCTTGTGGAAGTCGTGCCCTTGGACGATGCCTTGATACTTGAGGCCAAGGTGGCTCCTAAGGACATCGCGTTCCTGCGCCCGGGGCAGCCCGCGATGGTGAAATTCACCGCCTATGATTTTTCCACCTATGGAGGGCTCGACGCCAAGCTGGAACACATAGGCGCGGATTCGATCACCGACGAACGTGGCAACACGTTCTTCCTGGTTCGTGTCCGTACCTCGAAGTCCTCCCTTGGGGCGAACTTGCCCATTATTCCGGGCATGGTCGCGGAGGTTGATATCATCACCGGCAAGAAGAGCATCCTCTCCTACCTGCTAAAGCCGGTCCTTCGGGCCAAGCAAGCCGCCCTGACCGAGCGCTAAGTGGCGGCCAGCGCTGGCTAGGCGCTATCTATCTATCTGTTGTTTTGGATATTTTCGATGTAGCGGCGGCGAGAGGCGAGCGGTGTGCGATAGCCAGGCCTGATCCAGCCGAGGGCTTTGAATCGTTCACACCAGACCCATTCGATATTGTCCTTTGGTCCAATGGCGGCTGTTGCCACCGCCCGGTACAGTCACGAGCATTCCATCGGTGGGTTCAAGGTAAATGAAATGGCTGACAACGGCAATCCAATTGGCAAGGTTTCATCCGTCGGAGGTGAGGCGTTTGCCAAGGGCGAAGACGGATCGCTGCGGCAAATAAGGGTTGGCGATCCGGTATTCGAGGGAGAGGTTGTCCAGGCTGCGCCCGGTGGGCACGTCGAATTGGCCTTCCGTGACGGCACCGCCTATTTTCTTCGCGACAGGGAAGGGGTGACGCTAGACGGTATGACATTTGGCGGGCGCGGTGCCGATGGCGCGAATGTGGTGGGCAAGGTTGCGTCGGTCGAAGGTCAGGTCTTCGCCAAGGGAGCCGACGGCTCTGTCCGCCAACTCAGGGTTGGCGACCCAGTTTTTGAAGGTGAGGTAATTCAGACGCCAACCACTAATGGGCGCGTCGAATTGTCGTTCAATAGTGGCGCCACGTATTTCCTGCGCGACAAGGAAGCGGTCACCCTCGATGGCATGGTTCTCGGTGGCCGGGTGGCCGACGCGAGAGAGTCCGCACTGCAACCTGGACGGGCAGGAGAACTAGAGGATATTTCGCGGGCCATCGCAGAAGGAAGGAGCCTCGATCGACTTCTTGAAGAGACATCAGCGGGAAGGCCGCTGGTATTTGGCAGAACGGATGATGGGCATTCCTTTGTGCAACTCTTGCGCATTGCGGAGGCGATTGATCCCTTGGGGTTTCAGTTCGGTAATAGAGACCAGGGCAAGACAGATGACGTTGTTGGTGGTGGCAGCCAGGGGGAGAATCAGACGAATCCTGCGCCGGCGTCCTTGACGGCTGTCACGACAACAGCTACTGCCACCACGGTGAGCCTCACGGCCAGCCCGAGCGTGGCCGAAGGCGGCAGCATCACCTACACCGCGAGCCTGGGCGCCGCGGCGCGGGGCCAGGTGCTGGTGACCATCACCGGCGGCAGCATCATCACCATCGCCAGCGGCAGCACCAGCGGCACGGTGAGCGTCGCCGCGCCCGGCGAGGACGTGTATCTGGACAGCAGCACGGTGAGCCGCAGCATCACCGGCGCCACCGGCGGCAACTTCGAGAGCCTCGCGGCCTCCACGGTGGCGGCGACGACCAGCATCAGCGACACCACCGACGCCACCACGGTGAGCCTCACGGCCAGCCCGAGCATCGCCGAAGGCGGCAGCATCACCTACACCGCGAGCCTGGGCGCCGCGGCGCAAGGCCAGGTGCTGGTGACCATCACCGGCGGCAGCATCATCACCATCGCCAGCGGCGCCAGCAGCGGCACGGTGAGCGTCGCCGCGCCCGACGAGGACGTGTATCTGGACAGCAGCACGGTGAGCCGCAGCATCACCGGCGCCACGGGCGGCAACTTCGAGAGCCTCGCGGCCTCCACGGTGGCGGCGACGACCAGCATCAGCGACACCACCGACGCCACCACGGTGAGCCTCACGGCCAGCCCGAGCATCGCCGAAGGCGGCAGCATCACCTACACCGCGAGCCTGGGCGCCGCGGCGCAAGGCCAGGTGCTGGTGACCATCACCGGCGGCAGCATCATCACCATCGCCAGCGGCGCCAGCAGCGGCACGGTGAGCGTCGCCGCGCCCGACGGGGACGTGTATCTGAACAGCAGCACAATGAGCCGCCGCATCGCCGGCAGCACGGGCGGCGTCTTCGAGAGCCTGGCGGCCTCGGCGGTGGCGGCGACGACCAGCATCAGCGACACCATCGGCGCCACCACGGTGAGCCTGACGGCCGGCCCGACGATCGCCGAGGGCGGCAGCATCACCTACACCGCGAGCCTGGGCGCCGCGGCGCAAGGTCACGTGCTGGTGACCATCACCGGCGGCAGCATCATCACCATCGCCAGCGGCGCCAGCAGCGGCACGGTGAGCGTCGCCGCGCCCGGCGAGGACGTGTATCTGGACAGCAGCACGGTGAGCCGCAGCATCACCGGCGCCACGGGCGGCAACTTCGAGAGCCTGGCGGCCTCGACGGTGGCGGCGAGCACCAGCATCACCGACACCATCGGCACCACCACGGTGAGCCTGACGGCCGACCCGAGCATCGCCGAAGGCGGCAGCATCACCTACACCGCGAGCCTGGGCGCCGCGGCGCAAGGCCAGGTGCTGGTGACCATCACCGGCGGCAGCATCATCACCATCGCCAGCGGCGCCAGCAGCGGCACGGTGAGCGTCGCCGCGCCCGGCGAGGACGTGTATCTGGACAGCAGCACGGTGAGCCGCAGCATCACCGGCGCCACCGGCGGCAACTTCGAGAGCCTGGCGGCCTCGACGGTGGCGGCGAGCACCAGCATCACCGACACCATCGGCACCACCACGGTGAGCCTGACGGCCGACCCGACGATCGCCGAAGGCGGCAGCATCACCTACACCGCGAGCCTGGGCGCCGCGGCGCAAGGCCAGGTGCTGGTGACCATCACCGGCGGCAGCATCATCACCATCGCCAGCGGCGGCACCAGCGGCACGGTGAGCGTCGCCGCGCCCGGCGACGACGTGTATCTGGACAGCAGCACGGTGAGCTGCAGCATCACCGGCGCCACGGGCGGCAACTTCGAGAGCCTGGCGGCCTCGACGGTGACGACGACGACCAGCATCAGCGACACCATCGGCGCCACCACGGTGAGCCTGACGGCCGGCCCGACGATCGCCGAGGGCGGCAGCATCACCTACACCGCGAGCCTGGGCGCCGCGGCGCAGGGCCAGGTGCTGGTGACCATCACCGGCGGCAGCATCATCACCATCGCCAGCGGCGCCAGCAGCGGCACGGTGAGCGTCGCCGCGCCCGGCGAGGACGTGTATCTGGACAGCAGCACGGTGAGCCGCAGCATCACCGGCGCCACCGGCGGCAACTTCGAGAGCCTCGCGGCCTCCACGGTGGCGGCGACGACCAGCATCACCGACACCATCGGCGCCACCACGGTGAGCCTGACGGCCGGCCCGACGATCGCCGAGGGCGGCAGCATCACCTACACGGCGAGCCTGGGCAGCCAGGCGCAAAGCCAGGTGCTGGTGACCATCACCGGCGGCAGCGTCATCACCATCGCCAGCGGCAGCACCAGCGGCACGGTGAGCGTCGCCGCGCCCGGCGAGGACGTGTATCTGGACAGCAGCACGGTGAGCCGCAGCATCACCGGCGCCACCGGCGGCAACTTCGAGAGCCTCGCGGCCTCGACGGTGGCGGCGAGCACCAGCATCACCGACACCATCGGCACCACCACGGTGAGCCTGACGGCCGACCCGACGATCGCCGAAGGCGGCAGCATCACCTACACCGCGAGCCTGGGCGCCGCGGCGCAAGGCCAGGTGCTGGTGACCATCACCGGCGGCAGCATCATCACCATCGCCAGCGGCGCCACGAGCGGCACGGTGAGCGTCGCCGCGCCCGGCGAGGACGTGTATCTGGACAGCAGCACGGTGAGCCGCAGCATCACCGGCGCCACCGGCGGCAACTTCGAGAGCCTCGCGGCCTCCACGGTGGCGGCGACGACCAGCATCAGCGACACCACCGACGCCACCACGGTGAGCCTGACGGCCGACCCGACGATCGCCGAGGGCGGCAACATCACCTACACCGCGAGCCTGGGCGCCACGGCGCACGGCGACGTGCTGGTGACCATCACCGGCGGCAGCGTCATCACCATCGCCAGCGGCGCCACGAGCGGCACGGTGAGCGTCGCCGCGCCCGGCGAGGACGTGTATCTGGACAGCAGCACGGTGAGCCGCAGCATCACCGGCGCCAGCGGCGGCAACTTCGAGAGCCTGGCGGCCTCGACGGTGGCGGCGACGACCAGCATCAGCGACACCACCGACGCCACCACGGTGAGCCTCACGGCCAGCCCGACGATCGCCGAGGGCGGCAGCATCACCTACACCGCGAGCCTGGGCGCCGCGGCGCAAGGCCAGGTGCTGGTGACCATCACCGACGGCAGCATCATCACCATCGCCAGCGGCAGCACCAGCGGCACGGTGAGCGTCGCCGCGCCCGGCGAGGACGTGTATCTGGACAGCAGCACGGTGAGCCGCAGCATCACCGGCGCCAGCGGCGGCAACTTCGAGAGCCTGGCGGCCTCGACGGTGGCGGCGACGACCAGCATCAGCGACACCACCGACGCCACCACGGTGAGCCTCACGGCCGACCCGACGATCGCCGAGGGCGGCAACATCACCTACACCGCGAGCCTGGGCGCCACGGCGCACGGCGACGTGCTGGTGACCATCACCGGCGGCAGCATCATCACCATCGCCAGCGGCGGCACCAGCGGCACGGTGAGCGTCGCCGCGCCCGGCGAGGACGTGTATCTGGACAGCAGCACGGTGAGCCGCAGCATCACCGGCGCCACGGGCGGCAACTTCGAGAGCCTGGCGGCCTCGACGGTGGCGGCGACCACCAGCATCAGCGACACCATCGGCACCACCACGGTGAGCCTGACGGCCAGCCCGACGATCGCCGAAGGCGGCAGCATCACCTACACCGCGAGCCTGGGCGCCGCGGCGCAAGGCCAGGTGCTGGTGACCATCACCGACGGCAGCATCATCACCATCGCCAGCGGCAGCACCAGCGGCACGGTGAGCGTCGCCGCGCCGAGTGACGACGTGTATCTGGACAGCAGCACGGTGAGCCGCAGCATCACCGGCGCCACGGGCGGCAACTTCGAGAGCCTGGCGGCCTCGACGGTGGCGGCGACGACCAGCATCAGCGACACCATCGGCGCCACCACGGTGAGCCTGACGGCCTGCCCGAGCATCGCCGAAGGCGGCAGCATCACCTACACCGCGAGCCTGGGCGCCGCGGCGCAAGGCCAGGTGCTGGTGACCATCACCGGCGGCAGCATCATCACCATCGCCAGCGGCGCCAGCAGCGGCACGGTGAGCGTCGCCGCGCCCGGCGAGGACGTGTATCTGGACAGCAGCACGGTGAGCCGCAGCATCACCGGCGCCACCGGCGGCAACTTCGAGAGCCTCGCGGCCTCGACGGTGGCGGCGACGACCAGCATCAGCGACACCACCGACGCGACCACGGTGAGCCTCACGGCCAGCCCGAGCGTGGCCGAAGGCGGCAGCATCACCTACACCGCGAGCCTGGGCGCCGCGGCGCACGGCCAGGTGCTGGTGACCATCACCGGCGGCAGCATCATCACCATCGCCAGCGGCGGCACGAGCGGCACGGTGAGCGTCGCCGCGTCCGGCGAGGACGTGTATCTGGACAGCAGCACGGTGAGCCGCAGCATCACCGGCGCCAGCGGCGGCAACTTCGAGAGCCTGGCGGCCTCGACGGTGGCGGCGACCACCAGCATCAGCGACACCATCGGCGCCACCACGGTGAGCCTGACGGCCGGCCCGACGATCGCCGAGGGCGGCAGCATCACCTACACCGCGAGCCTGGGCGCCGCGGCGCAAGGCCAGGTGCTTGTTTCCAGCACCGGCGGCAGCGTCATCCCCATCCCCATCGGCAGCACCAGCGGTACGGGGAGCGCCGCCGAGCCCGGCGAGGACGTGTATCTGGACAGCAGCACGGTGAGCCGCAGCATCACCGGCGCCACGGGAGGCAACGTCGAGAGCCTGGCGGCGTAGACGGTGGCGGCGAGGACCAGCATCACCGGCAAAATCGGCGCCACCACGGGGAGCCTGACGGCCGGCCCGACGATCGCCGAGGGCGGCAGCATCACCTACACCGCGAGCCTGGGCGCCACCGCGCACGGCGAGGTGCTGGTGACCATCACCGGCGGCAGCGTCATCACCATCGCCAGCGGCAGCACCAGCGGCACGGTGAGCGTCGCCGCGCCCGGCGAGGACGTGGATCTGGACAGCAGGACGGTGAGCCGCAGCATCCCCGGCGCCACGGGCGGCAACTTCGAGAGCCTGGCGGCCTCGACGGTGGCGGCGACGACCAGCATCAGCGACACCATCGGCACCACCACGGTGAGCCTGACGGCCGACCCGACGATCGCCGAGGGCGGCAACATCACCTACACCGCGAGCCTGGGCGCCACGGCGCACGGCGAGGTGCTGGTGACCATCACCGGCGGCAGCGTCATCACCATCGCCAGCGGCAGCACCAGCGGCACGGTGAGCGTCGCCGCGCCCGGTGAGGACGTGTATCTGGACAGCAGCACGGTGAGCCGCAGCATCACCGGCGCCACGGGCGGCAACTTCGAGAGCCTGGCGGCCTCGACGGTGGCGGCGAGCACCAGCATCACCGACACCATCGGCACCACCACGGTGAGCCTGACGGCCGACCCGACGATCGCCGAAGGCGGCAGCATCACCTACACCGCGAGCCTGGGCGCCGCGGCGCAAGGCCAGGTGCTGGTGACCATCACCGGCGGCAGCGTCATCACCATCGCCAGCGGCGGCACCAGCGGCACGGTGAGCGTCGCCGCGCCCGGCGAGGACGTGTATCTGGACAGCAGCACGGTGAGCCGCAGCACCACCGGCGCCACGGGCGGCAACTTCGAGCGCCTGGCGGCCTCGACGGTGCCGGCGAGCACCCGACTCACCGACACCATCGGCACCACCACGGTGAGCCTGACGGCCGACCCGACGATCGCCGAGGGCGGCAGCATCACCTACACCGCGAGCCTGGGCGCCGCGGCGCAAGGCCAGGTGCTGGTGACCATCACCGGCGGCAGCGTCATCACCATCGCCAGCGGCAGCACCAGCGGCACGGTGAGCGTCGCCGCGCCCGACGAGGACGTGTATCTGGACAGCAGCACGGTGAGCCGCAGCATCACCGGCGCCACGGGCGGCAACTTCGAGAGCCTGGCGGCCTCGACGGTGGCGGCGAGCACCAGCATCACCGACACCATCGGCACCACCACGGTGAGCCTCACGGCCAGCCCGACGATCGCCGAAGGCGGCAGCATCACCTACACCGCGAGCCTGGGCGCCGCGGCGCACGGCCAGGTGCTGGTGACCATCACCGGCGGCAGCATCATCACCATCGCCAGCGGCGCCACGAGCGGCACGGTGAGCGTCGCCGCGCCCGACGAGGACGTGTATCTGGACAGCAGCACGGTGAGCCGCAGCATCACCGGCGCCACGGGCGGCAACTTCGAGAGCCCTGGCGGCCTCGACGGTGGCGGCGACGACCAGCATCACCGACACCATCGGCGCCACCACGGTGAGCCTGACGGCCGGCCCGACGATCGCCGAGGGCGGCAGCATCACCTACACCGCGAGCCTGGGCGCCACGGCGCACGGCGAGGTGCTGGTGACCATCACCGGCGGCAGCATCATCACCATCGCCAGCGGCGCCACGAGCGGCACGGTGAGCGTCGCCGCGCCCGACGAGGACGTGTATCTGGACAGCAGCACGGTGAGCCGCAGCATCACCGGCGCCACGGGCGGCAACTTCGAGAGCCTGGCGGCCTCGACGGTGGCGGCGACCACCAGCATCACCGACACCATCGGCACGACGACGGTGGGGCTGGCGGCGGACCCGGGGATCGGCGAGGGCGGCGGCGGCAGCTACACCGCGAGCCTGGGCGCCACGGCGCACGGCGACGTGCTGGTGACCATCACCGGCGGCAGCATCATCACCATCGCCAGCGGCGCCAGCAGCGGCACGGTGAGCGTCGCCGCGCCCGGCGAGGACGTGTATCTGGACAGCAGCACGGTGAGCCGCAGCATCACCGGCGCCACGGGCGGCAACTTCGAGAGCCTGGCGGCCTCGACGGTGGCGGCGAGCACCAGCATCACCGACACCATCGGCACCACCACGGTGAGCCTGACGGCCGACCCGACGATCGCCGAGGGCGGCAGCATCACCTACACCGCGAGCCTGGGCGCCACGGCGCACGGCGACGTGCTGGTGACCATCACCGGCGGCAGCGTCATCACCATCGCCAGCGGCAGCACCAGCGGCACGGTGAGCGTCGCCGCGCCCGGCGAGGACGTGTATCTGGACAGCAGCACGGTGAGCCGCAGCATCACCGGCGCCACGGGCGGCAACTTCGAGAGCCTGGCGGCCTCGACGGTGGCGGCGAGCACCAGCATCACCGACACCATCGGCACCACCACGGTGAGCCTGACGGCCGACCCGACGATCGCCGAAGGCGGCAGCATCACCTACACCGCGAGCCTGGGCGCCGCGGCGCAAGGCCAGGTGCTGGTGACCATCACCGGCGGCAGCGTCATCACCATCGCCAGCGGCAGCAGCACCGGCACGGTGAGCGTCGCCGCGCCCAGTGACGACGTGTATATCGATGCCGGCACGGTCAGCCGCAGCATCACCGGCACCACGGCCGGCAACTTCGAGAGCCTGGCGGCCTCGACGGTGGCGGCGACGACCAGCATCAGCGACACCACCGACGCCACCACGGTGAGCCTGACGGCCGACCCGAGCATCGCCGAAGGCGGCAGCATCACCTACACCGCGAGCCTGGGCGCCACGGCGCACGGCGACGTGCTGGTGACCATCACCGGCGGCAGCGTCATCACCATCGCCAGCGGCGCCACGAGCGGCACGGTGAGCGTCGCCGCGCCCGGCGAGGACGTGTATCTGGACAGCAGCACGGTGAGCCGCAGCATCACCGGCGCCACGGGCGGCAACTTCGAGAGCCTGGCGGCCTCGACGGTGGCGGCGAGCACCAGCATCACCGACACCATCGGCACCACCACGGTGAGCCTGACGGCCGACCCGACGATCGCCGAGGGCGGCAACATCACCTACACCGCGAGCCTGGGCGCCACGGCGCACGGCGACGTGCTGGTGACCATCACCGGCGGCAGCGTCATCACCATCGCCAGCGGCAGCACCAGCGGCACGGTGAGCGTCGCCGCGCCCGGCGAGGACGTGTATCTGGACAGCAGCACGGTGAGCCGCAGCATCACCGGCGCCACGGGCGGCAACTTCGAGAGCCTGGCGGCCTCGACGGTGGCGGCGAGCACCAGCATCACCGACACCATCGGCACCACCACGGTGAGCCTGACGGCCGACCCGACGATCGCCGAGGGCGGCAACATCACCTACACCGCGAGCCTGGGCGCCACGGCGCACGGCGACGTGCTGGTGACCATCACCGGCGGCAGCGTCATCACCATCGCCAGCGGCAGCACCAGCGGCACGGTGAGCGTCGCCGCGCCCGACGAGGACGTGTATCTGGACAGCAGCACGGTGAGCCGCAGCATCACCGGCGCCACGGGCGGCAACTTCGAGAGCCTGGCGGCCTCGACGGTGGCGGCGAGCACCAGCATCACCGACACCATCGGCACCACCACGGTGAGCCTGACGGCCGACCCGACGATCGCCGAGGGCGGCAACATCACCTACACCGCGAGCCTGGGCGCCACGGCGCACGGCGACGTGCTGGTGACCATCACCGGCGGCAGCGTCATCACCATCGCCAGCGGCAGCACCAGCGGCACGGTGAGCGTCGCCGCGCCCGACGAGGACGTGTATCTGGACAGCAGCACGGTGAGCCGCAGCATCACCGGCGCCACCGGCGGCAACTTCGAGAGCCTGGCGGCCTCGACGGTGGCGGCGAGCACCAGCATCACCGACACCATCGGCACCACCACGGTGAGCCTGACGGCCGACCCGACGATCGCCGAGGGCGGCAACATCACCTACACCGCGAGCCTGGGCGCCACGGCGCACGGCGACGTGCTGGTGACCATCACCGGCGGCAGCGTCATCACCATCGCCAGCGGCAGCACCAGCGGCACGGTGAGCGTCGCCGCGCCCGACGAGGACGTGTATCTGGACAGCAGCACGGTGAGCCGCAGCATCACCGGCGCCACGGGCGGCAACTTCGAGAGCCTGGCGGCCTCGACGGTGGCGGCGAGCACCAGCATCACCGACACCATCGGCACCACCACGGTGAGCCTGACGGCCGACCCGACGATCGCCGAGGGCGGCAACATCACCTACACCGCGAGCCTGGGCGCCACGGCGCACGGCGACGTGCTGGTGACCATCACCGGCGGCAGCGTCATCACCATCGCCAGCGGCAGCACCAGCGGCACGGTGAGCGTCGCCGCGCCCGACGAGGACGTGTATCTGGACAGCAGCACGGTGAGCCGCAGCATCACCGGCGCCACGGGCGGCAACTTCGAGAGCCTGGCGGCCTCGACGGTGGCGGCGAGCACCAGCATCACCGACACCATCGGCACCACCACGGTGAGCCTGACGGCCGACCCGACGATCGCCGAGGGCGGCAACATCACCTACACCGCGAGCCTGGGCGCCACGGCGCACGGCGACGTGCTGGTGACCATCACCGGCGGCAGCGTCATCACCATCGCCAGCGGCAGCACCAGCGGCACGGTGAGCGTCGCCGCGCCCGACGAGGACGTGTATCTGGACAGCAGCACGGTGAGCCGCAGCATCACCGGCGCCACGGGCGGCAACTTCGAGAGCCTGGCGGCCTCGACGGTGGCGGCGAGCACCAGCATCACCGACACCATCGGCACCACCACGGTGAGCCTGACGGCCGACCCGACGATCGCCGAGGGCGGCAACATCACCTACACCGCGAGCCTGGGCGCCACGGCGCACGGCGACGTGCTGGTGACCATCACCGGCGGCAGCGTCATCACCATCGCCAGCGGCAGCACCAGCGGCACGGTGAGCGTCGCCGCGCCCGACGAGGACGTGTATCTGGACAGCAGCACGGTGAGCCGCAGCATCACCGGCGCCACGGGCGGCAACTTCGAGAGCCTGGCGGCCTCGACGGTGGCGGCGAGCACCAGCATCACCGACACCATCGGCACCACCACGGTGAGCCTGACGGCCGACCCGACGATCGCCGAGGGCGGCAACATCACCTACACCGCGAGCCTGGGCGCCACGGCGCACGGCGACGTGCTGGTGACCATCACCGGCGGCAGCGTCATCACCATCGCCAGCGGCAGCACCAGCGGCACGGTGAGCGTCGCCGCGCCCGACGAGGACGTGTATCTGGACAGCAGCACGGTGAGCCGCAGCATCACCGGCGCCACGGGCGGCAACTTCGAGAGCCTGGCGGCCTCGACGGTGGCGGCGAGCACCAGCATCACCGACACCATCGGCACCACCACGGTGAGCCTGACGGCCGACCCGACGATCGCCGAGGGCGGCAACATCACCTACACCGCGAGCCTGGGCGCCACGGCGCACGGCGACGTGCTGGTGACCATCACCGGCGGCAGCGTCATCACCATCGCCAGCGGCAGCACCAGCGGCACGGTGAGCGTCGCCGCGCCCGACGAGGACGTGTATCTGGACAGCAGCACGGTGAGCCGCAGCATCACCGGCGCCACGGGCGGCAACTTCGAGAGCCTGGCGGCCTCGACGGTGGCGGCGAGCACCAGCATCACCGACACCATCGGCACCACCACGGTGAGCCTGACGGCCGACCCGACGATCGCCGAGGGCGGCAACATCACCTACACCGCGAGCCTGGGCGCCACGGCGCACGGCGACGTGCTGGTGACCATCACCGGCGGCAGCGTCATCACCATCGCCAGCGGCAGCACCAGCGGCACGGTGAGCGTCGCCGCGCCCGACGAGGACGTGTATCTGGACAGCAGCACGGTGAGCCGCAGCATCACCGGCGCCACGGGCGGCAACTTCGAGAGCCTGGCGGCCTCGACGGTGGCGGCGAGCACCAGCATCACCGACACCATCGGCACCACCACGGTGAGCCTGACGGCCGACCCGACGATCGCCGAGGGCGGCAACATCACCTACACCGCGAGCCTGGGCGCCACGGCGCACGGCGACGTGCTGGTGACCATCACCGGCGGCAGCGTCATCACCATCGCCAGCGGCAGCACCAGCGGCACGGTGAGCGTCGCCGCGCCCGACGAGGACGTGTATCTGGACAGCAGCACGGTGAGCCGCAGCATCACCGGCGCCACGGGCGGCAACTTCGAGAGCCTGGCGGCCTCGACGGTGGCGGCGAGCACCAGCATCACCGACACCATCGGCACCACCACGGTGAGCCTGACGGCCGACCCGACGATCGCCGAGGGCGGCAACATCACCTACACCGCGAGCCTGGGCGCCACGGCGCACGGCGACGTGCTGGTGACCATCACCGGCGGCAGCGTCATCACCATCGCCAGCGGCAGCACCAGCGGCACGGTGAGCGTCGCCGCGCCCGACGAGGACGTGTATCTGGACAGCAGCACGGTGAGCCGCAGCATCACCGGCGCCACGGGCGGCAACTTCGAGAGCCTGGCGGCCTCGACGGTGGCGGCGAGCACCAGCATCACCGACACCATCGGCACCACCACGGTGAGCCTGACGGCCGACCCGACGATCGCCGAGGGCGGCAACATCACCTACACCGCGAGCCTGGGCGCCACGGCGCACGGCGACGTGCTGGTGACCATCACCGGCGGCAGCGTCATCACCATCGCCAGCGGCAGCACCAGCGGCACGGTGAGCGTCGCCGCGCCCGACGAGGACGTGTATCTGGACAGCAGCACGGTGAGCCGCAGCATCACCGGCGCCACGGGCGGCAACTTCGAGAGCCTGGCGGCCTCGACGGTGGCGGCGAGCACCAGCATCACCGACACCATCGGCACCACCACGGTGAGCCTGACGGCCGACCCGACGATCGCCGAGGGCGGCAACATCACCTACACCGCGAGCCTGGGCGCCACGGCGCACGGCGACGTGCTGGTGACCATCACCGGCGGCAGCGTCATCACCATCGCCAGCGGCAGCACCAGCGGCACGGTGAGCGTCGCCGCGCCCGACGAGGACGTGTATCTGGACAGCAGCACGGTGAGCCGCAGCATCACCGGCGCCACGGGCGGCAACTTCGAGAGCCTGGCGGCCTCGACGGTGGCGGCGAGCACCAGCATCACCGACACCATCGGCACCACCACGGTGAGCCTGACGGCCGACCCGACGATCGCCGAGGGCGGCAACATCACCTACACCGCGAGCCTGGGCGCCACGGCGCACGGCGACGTGCTGGTGACCATCACCGGCGGCAGCGTCATCACCATCGCCAGCGGCAGCACCAGCGGCACGGTGAGCGTCGCCGCGCCCGACGAGGACGTGTATCTGGACAGCAGCACGGTGAGCCGCAGCATCACCGGCGCCACGGGCGGCAACTTCGAGAGCCTGGCGGCCTCGACGGTGGCGGCGAGCACCAGCATCACCGACACCATCGGCACCACCACGGTGAGCCTGACGGCCGACCCGACGATCGCCGAGGGCGGCAACATCACCTACACCGCGAGCCTGGGCGCCACGGCGCACGGCGACGTGCTGGTGACCATCACCGGCGGCAGCGTCATCACCATCGCCAGCGGCAGCACCAGCGGCACGGTGAGCGTCGCCGCGCCCGACGAGGACGTGTATCTGGACAGCAGCACGGTGAGCCGCAGCATCACCGGCGCCACGGGCGGCAACTTCGAGAGCCTGGCGGCCTCGACGGTGGCGGCGAGCACCAGCATCACCGACACCATCGGCACCACCACGGTGAGCCTGACGGCCGACCCGACGATCGCCGAGGGCGGCAACATCACCTACACCGCGAGCCTGGGCGCCACGGCGCACGGCGACGTGCTGGTGACCATCACCGGCGGCAGCGTCATCACCATCGCCAGCGGCAGCACCAGCGGCACGGTGAGCGTCGCCGCGCCCGACGAGGACGTGTATCTGGACAGCAGCACGGTGAGCCGCAGCATCACCGGCGCCACGGGCGGCAACTTCGAGAGCCTGGCGGCCTCGACGGTGGCGGCGAGCACCAGCATCACCGACACCATCGGCACCACCACGGTGAGCCTGACGGCCGACCCGACGATCGCCGAGGGCGGCAACATCACCTACACCGCGAGCCTGGGCGCCACGGCGCACGGCGACGTGCTGGTGACCATCACCGGCGGCAGCGTCATCACCATCGCCAGCGGCAGCACCAGCGGCACGGTGAGCGTCGCCGCGCCCGACGAGGACGTGTATCTGGACAGCAGCACGGTGAGCCGCAGCATCACCGGCGCCACGGGCGGCAACTTCGAGAGCCTGGCGGCCTCGACGGTGGCGGCGAGCACCAGCATCACCGACACCATCGGCACCACCACGGTGAGCCTGACGGCCGACCCGACGATCGCCGAGGGCGGCAACATCACCTACACCGCGAGCCTGGGCGCCACGGCGCACGGCGACGTGCTGGTGACCATCACCGGCGGCAGCGTCATCACCATCGCCAGCGGCAGCACCAGCGGCACGGTGAGCGTCGCCGCGCCCGACGAGGACGTGTATCTGGACAGCAGCACGGTGAGCCGCAGCATCACCGGCGCCACGGGCGGCAACTTCGAGAGCCTGGCGGCCTCGACGGTGGCGGCGAGCACCAGCATCACCGACACCATCGGCACCACCACGGTGAGCCTGACGGCCGACCCGACGATCGCCGAGGGCGGCAACATCACCTACACCGCGAGCCTGGGCGCCACGGCGCACGGCGACGTGCTGGTGACCATCACCGGCGGCAGCGTCATCACCATCGCCAGCGGCAGCACCAGCGGCACGGTGAGCGTCGCCGCGCCCGACGAGGACGTGTATCTGGACAGCAGCACGGTGAGCCGCAGCATCACCGGCGCCACGGGCGGCAACTTCGAGAGCCTGGCGGCCTCGACGGTGGCGGCGAGCACCAGCATCACCGACACCATCGGCACCACCACGGTGAGCCTGACGGCCGACCCGACGATCGCCGAGGGCGGCAACATCACCTACACCGCGAGCCTGGGCGCCACGGCGCACGGCGACGTGCTGGTGACCATCACCGGCGGCAGCGTCATCACCATCGCCAGCGGCAGCACCAGCGGCACGGTGAGCGTCGCCGCGCCCGACGAGGACGTGTATCTGGACAGCAGCACGGTGAGCCGCAGCATCACCGGCGCCACGGGCGGCAACTTCGAGAGCCTGGCGGCCTCGACGGTGGCGGCGAGCACCAGCATCACCGACACCATCGGCACCACCACGGTGAGCCTGACGGCCGACCCGACGATCGCCGAGGGCGGCAACATCACCTACACCGCGAGCCTGGGCGCCACGGCGCACGGCGACGTGCTGGTGACCATCACCGGCGGCAGCGTCATCACCATCGCCAGCGGCAGCACCAGCGGCACGGTGAGCGTCGCCGCGCCCGACGAGGACGTGTATCTGGACAGCAGCACGGTGAGCCGCAGCATCACCGGCGCCACGGGCGGCAACTTCGAGAGCCTGGCGGCCTCGACGGTGGCGGCGAGCACCAGCATCACCGACACCATCGGCACCACCACGGTGAGCCTGACGGCCGACCCGACGATCGCCGAGGGCGGCAACATCACCTACACCGCGAGCCTGGGCGCCACGGCGCACGGCGACGTGCTGGTGACCATCACCGGCGGCAGCGTCATCACCATCGCCAGCGGCAGCACCAGCGGCACGGTGAGCGTCGCCGCGCCCGACGAGGACGTGTATCTGGACAGCAGCACGGTGAGCCGCAGCATCACCGGCGCCACGGGCGGCAACTTCGAGAGCCTGGCGGCCTCGACGGTGGCGGCGAGCACCAGCATCACCGACACCATCGGCACCACCACGGTGAGCCTGACGGCCGACCCGACGATCGCCGAGGGCGGCAACATCACCTACACCGCGAGCCTGGGCGCCACGGCGCACGGCGACGTGCTGGTGACCATCACCGGCGGCAGCGTCATCACCATCGCCAGCGGCAGCACCAGCGGCACGGTGAGCGTCGCCGCGCCCGACGAGGACGTGTATCTGGACAGCAGCACGGTGAGCCGCAGCATCACCGGCGCCACGGGCGGCAACTTCGAGAGCCTGGCGGCCTCGACGGTGGCGGCGAGCACCAGCATCACCGACACCATCGGCACCACCACGGTGAGCCTGACGGCCGACCCGACGATCGCCGAGGGCGGCAACATCACCTACACCGCGAGCCTGGGCGCCACGGCGCACGGCGACGTGCTGGTGACCATCACCGGCGGCAGCGTCATCACCATCGCCAGCGGCAGCACCAGCGGCACGGTGAGCGTCGCCGCGCCCGACGAGGACGTGTATCTGGACAGCAGCACGGTGAGCCGCAGCATCACCGGCGCCACGGGCGGCAACTTCGAGAGCCTGGCGGCCTCGACGGTGGCGGCGAGCACCAGCATCACCGACACCATCGGCACCACCACGGTGAGCCTGACGGCCGACCCGACGATCGCCGAGGGCGGCAACATCACCTACACCGCGAGCCTGGGCGCCACGGCGCACGGCGACGTGCTGGTGACCATCACCGGCGGCAGCGTCATCACCATCGCCAGCGGCAGCACCAGCGGCACGGTGAGCGTCGCCGCGCCCGACGAGGACGTGTATCTGGACAGCAGCACGGTGAGCCGCAGCATCACCGGCGCCACGGGCGGCAACTTCGAGAGCCTGGCGGCCTCGACGGTGGCGGCGAGCACCAGCATCACCGACACCATCGGCACCACCACGGTGAGCCTGACGGCCGACCCGACGATCGCCGAGGGCGGCAACATCACCTACACCGCGAGCCTGGGCGCCACGGCGCACGGCGACGTGCTGGTGACCATCACCGGCGGCAGCGTCATCACCATCGCCAGCGGCAGCACCAGCGGCACGGTGAGCGTCGCCGCGCCCGACGAGGACGTGTATCTGGACAGCAGCACGGTGAGCCGCAGCATCACCGGCGCCACGGGCGGCAACTTCGAGAGCCTGGCGGCCTCGACGGTGGCGGCGAGCACCAGCATCACCGACACCATCGGCACCACCACGGTGAGCCTGACGGCCGACCCGACGATCGCCGAGGGCGGCAACATCACCTACACCGCGAGCCTGGGCGCCACGGCGCACGGCGACGTGCTGGTGACCATCACCGGCGGCAGCGTCATCACCATCGCCAGCGGCAGCACCAGCGGCACGGTGAGCGTCGCCGCGCCCGACGAGGACGTGTATCTGGACAGCAGCACGGTGAGCCGCAGCATCACCGGCGCCACGGGCGGCAACTTCGAGAGCCTGGCGGCCTCGACGGTGGCGGCGAGCACCAGCATCACCGACACCATCGGCACCACCACGGTGAGCCTGACGGCCGACCCGACGATCGCCGAGGGCGGCAACATCACCTACACCGCGAGCCTGGGCGCCACGGCGCACGGCGACGTGCTGGTGACCATCACCGGCGGCAGCGTCATCACCATCGCCAGCGGCAGCACCAGCGGCACGGTGAGCGTCGCCGCGCCCGACGAGGACGTGTATCTGGACAGCAGCACGGTGAGCCGCAGCATCACCGGCGCCACGGGCGGCAACTTCGAGAGCCTGGCGGCCTCGACGGTGGCGGCGAGCACCAGCATCACCGACACCATCGGCACCACCACGGTGAGCCTGACGGCCGACCCGACGATCGCCGAGGGCGGCAACATCACCTACACCGCGAGCCTGGGCGCCACGGCGCACGGCGACGTGCTGGTGACCATCACCGGCGGCAGCGTCATCACCATCGCCAGCGGCAGCACCAGCGGCACGGTGAGCGTCGCCGCGCCCGACGAGGACGTGTATCTGGACAGCAGCACGGTGAGCCGCAGCATCACCGGCGCCACGGGCGGCAACTTCGAGAGCCTGGCGGCCTCGACGGTGGCGGCGAGCACCAGCATCACCGACACCATCGGCACCACCACGGTGAGCCTGACGGCCGACCCGACGATCGCCGAGGGCGGCAACATCACCTACACCGCGAGCCTGGGCGCCACGGCGCACGGCGACGTGCTGGTGACCATCACCGGCGGCAGCGTCATCACCATCGCCAGCGGCAGCACCAGCGGCACGGTGAGCGTCGCCGCGCCCGACGAGGACGTGTATCTGGACAGCAGCACGGTGAGCCGCAGCATCACCGGCGCCACGGGCGGCAACTTCGAGAGCCTGGCGGCCTCGACGGTGGCGGCGAGCACCAGCATCACCGACACCATCGGCACCACCACGGTGAGCCTGACGGCCGACCCGACGATCGCCGAGGGCGGCAACATCACCTACACCGCGAGCCTGGGCGCCACGGCGCACGGCGACGTGCTGGTGACCATCACCGGCGGCAGCGTCATCACCATCGCCAGCGGCAGCACCAGCGGCACGGTGAGCGTCGCCGCGCCCGACGAGGACGTGTATCTGGACAGCAGCACGGTGAGCCGCAGCATCACCGGCGCCACGGGCGGCAACTTCGAGAGCCTGGCGGCCTCGACGGTGGCGGCGAGCACCAGCATCACCGACACCATCGGCACCACCACGGTGAGCCTGACGGCCGACCCGACGATCGCCGAGGGCGGCAACATCACCTACACCGCGAGCCTGGGCGCCACGGCGCACGGCGACGTGCTGGTGACCATCACCGGCGGCAGCGTCATCACCATCGCCAGCGGCAGCACCAGCGGCACGGTGAGCGTCGCCGCGCCCGACGAGGACGTGTATCTGGACAGCAGCACGGTGAGCCGCAGCATCACCGGCGCCACGGGCGGCAACTTCGAGAGCCTGGCGGCCTCGACGGTGGCGGCGAGCACCAGCATCACCGACACCATCGGCACCACCACGGTGAGCCTGACGGCCGACCCGACGATCGCCGAGGGCGGCAACATCACCTACACCGCGAGCCTGGGCGCCACGGCGCACGGCGACGTGCTGGTGACCATCACCGGCGGCAGCGTCATCACCATCGCCAGCGGCAGCACCAGCGGCACGGTGAGCGTCGCCGCGCCCGACGAGGACGTGTATCTGGACAGCAGCACGGTGAGCCGCAGCATCACCGGCGCCACGGGCGGCAACTTCGAGAGCCTGGCGGCCTCGACGGTGGCGGCGAGCACCAGCATCACCGACACCATCGGCACCACCACGGTGAGCCTGACGGCCGACCCGACGATCGCCGAGGGCGGCAACATCACCTACACCGCGAGCCTGGGCGCCACGGCGCACGGCGACGTGCTGGTGACCATCACCGGCGGCAGCGTCATCACCATCGCCAGCGGCAGCACCAGCGGCACGGTGAGCGTCGCCGCGCCCGACGAGGACGTGTATCTGGACAGCAGCACGGTGAGCCGCAGCATCACCGGCGCCACGGGCGGCAACTTCGAGAGCCTGGCGGCCTCGACGGTGGCGGCGAGCACCAGCATCACCGACACCATCGGCACCACCACGGTGAGCCTGACGGCCGACCCGACGATCGCCGAGGGCGGCAACATCACCTACACCGCGAGCCTGGGCGCCACGGCGCACGGCGACGTGCTGGTGACCATCACCGGCGGCAGCGTCATCACCATCGCCAGCGGCAGCACCAGCGGCACGGTGAGCGTCGCCGCGCCCGACGAGGACGTGTATCTGGACAGCAGCACGGTGAGCCGCAGCATCACCGGCGCCACGGGCGGCAACTTCGAGAGCCTGGCGGCCTCGACGGTGGCGGCGAGCACCAGCATCACCGACACCATCGGCACCACCACGGTGAGCCTGACGGCCGACCCGACGATCGCCGAGGGCGGCAACATCACCTACACCGCGAGCCTGGGCGCCACGGCGCACGGCGACGTGCTGGTGACCATCACCGGCGGCAGCGTCATCACCATCGCCAGCGGCAGCACCAGCGGCACGGTGAGCGTCGCCGCGCCCGACGAGGACGTGTATCTGGACAGCAGCACGGTGAGCCGCAGCATCACCGGCGCCACGGGCGGCAACTTCGAGAGCCTGGCGGCCTCGACGGTGGCGGCGAGCACCAGCATCACCGACACCATCGGCACCACCACGGTGAGCCTGACGGCCGACCCGACGATCGCCGAGGGCGGCAACATCACCTACACCGCGAGCCTGGGCGCCACGGCGCACGGCGACGTGCTGGTGACCATCACCGGCGGCAGCGTCATCACCATCGCCAGCGGCAGCACCAGCGGCACGGTGAGCGTCGCCGCGCCCGACGAGGACGTGTATCTGGACAGCAGCACGGTGAGCCGCAGCATCACCGGCGCCACGGGCGGCAACTTCGAGAGCCTGGCGGCCTCGACGGTGGCGGCGAGCACCAGCATCACCGACACCATCGGCACCACCACGGTGAGCCTGACGGCCGACCCGACGATCGCCGAGGGCGGCAACATCACCTACACCGCGAGCCTGGGCGCCACGGCGCACGGCGACGTGCTGGTGACCATCACCGGCGGCAGCGTCATCACCATCGCCAGCGGCAGCACCAGCGGCACGGTGAGCGTCGCCGCGCCCGACGAGGACGTGTATCTGGACAGCAGCACGGTGAGCCGCAGCATCACCGGCGCCACGGGCGGCAACTTCGAGAGCCTGGCGGCCTCGACGGTGGCGGCGACCACCAGCATCACCGACACCATCGGCACCACCACGGTGAGCCTGACGGCCGACCCGACGATCGCCGAGGGCGGCAACATCACCTACACCGCGAGCCTGGGCGCCACGGCGCACGGCGACGTGCTGGTGACCATCACCGGCGGCAGCGTCATCACCATCGCCAGCGGCAGCACCAGCGGCACGGTGAGCGTCGCCGCGCCCGACGAGGACGTGTATCTGGACAGCAGCACGGTGAGCCGCAGCATCACCGGCGCCACGGGCGGCAACTTCGAGAGCCTGGCGGCCTCGACGGTGGCGGCGAGCACCAGCATCACCGACACCATCGGCACCACCACGGTGAGCCTGACGGCCGACCCGACGATCGCCGAGGGCGGCAACATCACCTACACCGCGAGCCTGGGCGCCACGGCGCACGGCGACGTGCTGGTGACCATCACCGGCGGCAGCGTCATCACCATCGCCAGCGGCAGCACCAGCGGCACGGTGAGCGTCGCCGCGCCCGACGAGGACGTGTATCTGGACAGCAGCACGGTGAGCCGCAGCATCACCGGCGCCACGGGCGGCAACTTCGAGAGCCTGGCGGCCTCGACGGTGGCGGCGAGCACCAGCATCACCGACACCATCGGCACCACCACGGTGAGCCTGACGGCCGACCCGACGATCGCCGAGGGCGGCAACATCACCTACACCGCGAGCCTGGGCGCCACGGCGCACGGCGACGTGCTGGTGACCATCACCGGCGGCAGCGTCATCACCATCGCCAGCGGCAGCACCAGCGGCACGGTGAGCGTCGCCGCGCCCGACGAGGACGTGTATCTGGACAGCAGCACGGTGAGCCGCAGCATCACCGGCGCCACGGGCGGCAACTTCGAGAGCCTCGCGGCCTCCACGGTGGCGGCGACGACCAGCATCAGCGACACCACCGACGCCACCACGGTGAGCCTCAGCGGCGCTGCAAGTGTGACTGAAGGAAGTTCGGCAAGCTATACGGTCAGCCTTAGCAGTGCAGCCCAAAGTGACGTAACCGTAAGCTTGACCTACAGCGGAACGGCTGCAAACGGCACTGACATCACCGGCACGACGACGGTGACGATTGCTTCCGGAGCCAGCAGCGGCAACTTCAGTGTTTCCGCCAATAACGACGCGTTCTACGAAGGCACGGAAAATTTCACGATCACTTTGGCTGGTGCCAGCGGCGGCAACTTCGAAAATCTTCAGTTGGCCGCATTGGGTAGCGGCGGCAATATCACCACCACCGTCGCAGATAACGAGAGTGCGCCGGTAAATAGCGTTCCGGGCGCGCAGTCAAGCACCGAGGACACAACCAAAGTGTTCAGCAGCGCCAACGGCAACGCGATCACAGTGTCTGATGTGGACGGCGGCACGCTGACGACCACGATCAGCATCGGCAACGGAACATTGACCGCCAGCGTCTTTGTCGGCGCCACGATCACCAACAACGGCACAGGTACCGTCACCATCAGCGGAACGGCCGCGGCCATCAATGGTGCGCTGAACGGCCTGATCTATACGCCGACAGCGGATTACAACGGCGCGGCAACGTTGAACGTGCTTACCTCGGATGGGACGCAGAGCGACAGCGACAACATCACCGTCAATGTCAGCGCGGTTGCCGACGCGGCGGACGACATCGTATCGATGGCCGAGGACGCGACGGTCAACATCAATGTCAATGCCAATGACAGCTTCGAGAATGCCGGACATGCGATCACGCACATCAATGGATCGGCCATTGCGGTAAATGGAAGTGTGGCGGTGGCCAACGGCAGCGTCACGCTGAAGCCCGATGGCACGCTGGATTTCGTGCCGACGAGCAACTTCAACGGGGCCACGAGCTTTACGTATACCGTCACCAGCGGCGGCGCAACCGAGACGGCAACAGTGAATCTCACCCTGACCCCCGTCAATGATGCTCCGACCAACAGCTTGCCGGGCCCGCAGGCGGCAACCGAGGACACCAACAAGGTGTTCAGCGCGGCCAATGGCAACGCCATCACGGTGACGGACGTTGATTCCGCCGGAACGCTTACCACAACGGTCAGTATCGGCAATGGCACCTTGACGGCTGTAGCGTTTGCCGGCGCGACGATAACCAACAACGGTACTGGCACGGTCACCATCAGCGGCACGGCTGCGGCGATTACCGGTGCATTGAATGGCCTGACATATACGCCGACGGCGGATTACAACGGCGCGGCGACGCTGACGGTGACGAGTACCGACGGATCCTTGACCGATGTCGACACGGTAGCGGTGACTGTCAGCGCCGTCGCCGATATAGCCAACGACAGCGTATCCACCAACGAAGGCGTTGCGGTGGTGATCAGCGCCCTGGGCAACGATACGTTCGAAAACGGGGGCCGGACGATTACGGAGGTCAACGGGCTGGCGATTACCGCCGGCGGGCCGGCGGTGACGGTAGCCAACGGCACGGTGACTCTGAATGGCGCGGGTACGCAATTCACCTTCACACCGGCGACAGACTACAGCGGCGCAACCAGCTTCACCTACACCGTCAGCAGCGGCGGCGTCACGGAAACCGCGACTGCCAATATCACGGTCAACAACATCAACGACGCGCCGGTACTGGATCTCGATGCCAGTGCCTCGGGAACCGGTTTCGCCACGGCCTTTAACCTGGACACGGGCAACGCCATCACGATTGGCGACGTCGACCTCAGCATCACCGATGTCGATGACACGAATATCGAAAGCGCCACCATCAGCATCGCCGCCACCAATCGCCAGGGATCGGACGTCCTGGCGCAAGGCAGCTTGCCGGGCGGAATCACCGCGACCTGGAACGCCGGGACCTTTACGCTTACGTTGACCGGGTCGGCCAGTCTCGCCGATTACCAGACCGCTATCCGGACGGTGACGTTTGACACCGGTGCGACCACTACCGGGCAGCGCACGATCAATGTCAAGGTCAATGATGGTACGGTGGATAGCAATACTGCATCAGCCTCCATCACGATCCTTGGTTCGGGTGCCAGGCCCGTCATTGATCTTGATGCAGACAACAGCAGCGGCGCAACCGTCGCCAACTACCAGACTACGTTTTCCGAGAACGGTGCAGCGGTATCAGTTTCGGATGCAGACATCCTGATAACCGACAGCAATTCTACCAATCTCAACAACGCCGTCATCACGCTGACCAATGCGCAGGCAGGTGATATCCTGAGCTGGGGAAGCATGCCGAGCGGAATCACTGCAAGCATTGCAGGCAACGTGGTGACCCTGACGGGAAGCGCGCCGAAAGCGAGCTATCAGACTGCCATCGCGGCGGTCACCTTCAGCAACAGTTCCGAGAATCCTGATACGACGCCGCGCGTCGTGACGGTTGTAGTCTACGATGGAGCAGTGGGTCCCACCAGGGCAAGCAATACGGCTACCACAACGATCAATGTCACTCCCGTGGCCGACGCCCCCGTGCTCGACCTCGACGCGAGCGCGGGCGGTACGGGCTACGCCACAACCTACAACGAAGGCGCCACAGCCGTGGCGATCGCCGATACCGACATCAGCATCACCGATGTCGATAGCAGCAGCCTGACCGGCGCGACGATTACCCTGACCAATGCGCAGGCCAACGACGTGCTGTCCTGGGGAACGCTGCCGGGCGGAATCACGGCCAGCCTGGTCGGCAACGTGGTGACGCTCTCCGGGGCTGCCAGTTTGGCCGACTACCAGACGGCGATTCGTGCCGTGAGCTTCAGCAATACCTCCACCAGCCCCAATACCACGCCGCGCACGATCACCGTGACCGTGACGGATGGCGTGGCGACTTCCGCGGCGGCGACCACAACGGTAACGGTTACCGATTCGCCGGGGCCGGTGCTCGATCTCGACGGCAACAACAGCACCGCGTCCGGATCCAACTATCTCGGAACGTTCAACGAGAACGGCAGCGCCGTCTCGATTGCCGACAGCGACTTGACCCTGACCGATTCGGACAGCAACCTCACCAGCGTTACCGTGACCCTGACCAATCCGAAGAGCGGCGACGTGCTTGCGGTGGGCAGCCTGCCTCCCGGCATTACGGCGACGGTTTCCGGCAACGTGATCGTGCTTTCGGGCAGTGACACGCCGGCGAACTACAAGCTGGCGATTGCGGCGATCACCTTCAACAACACGGTCGATTCGCCAGATACGACGCCGCGCACGATTGTTGTTTCCGCCACCGACGGTACCAATGCGCCGGCGGTAGCGACGGCGACGATCAACGTGGTGCAGGCCAACGAGGCACCGGTGCTGGATCTCGACGCCAACAACAACACCGTCACGGGCACCGGCTACAACACCTTCTTCAGCACGGTCACGGGAACGGCGGTGGCGATCGGGGATACGGACGTCTCCGTCACGGATGTTGACAGCACCAACATCGTCAGCGCCACCATCACCCTGACCAACATGAAGGCGGGGGACGTGTTCTCGGTCGGCACGTTGCCGTCGGGGATAACGGCGACCATCGCCGCCAACGTCGTCACGCTTTCCGGCGCCGCTTTCTACACCGACTACCAGGCCGCGATTCGTGCGGTGACCTTCGACACGACCAGTACCGACCTGACGGCGCGCAACATCACGGTCAAGGTCAATGACGGCACTAGTGACAGCAATGTGGCGACGACCACCATCAATATGGTGGGGGCCAATACGCCACCGGTTGCCGCGGATGTCTCTGGCAGTGGGGCGGAAGATTCGGCGATCTCGGTCGTACTGAGCGCGACGGATGCCGACGGGTCGGTGGCGAGCTTCCAGCTAACGACCCTGCCGAGCAATGGCGCGCTGTACCTGGATGCGGCCATGACGCTTCTCGCCCCCATCGGCACCGCGATTGCGGCAACAGGCAGCGGGCCCTATACGGCAACGCTGTACTTCAAGCCGCTGGCCAACTGGAACGGGACGACCAACTTCACCTACACCGCTGTTGATAACCAGGGCGGCGTCGATCCGACGCCGGCGACGGCGACGGTCACGGTCACGGCGGTCGATGACGGTACACCCGTTGCCGTCAATGAGAGCTTCAACGCGGTCGTCAGCACGCCGATCATCATCAGCAAGGCGACATTGCTGGCCAACGACAGCCTGCCGGACAACGCGGTCTTCTATTCCTTTACCGCGCCTACCACCGGAACCCTGGTGGACAACGGCGACGGCACGCTGACCTATACGCCAACCGGCGCCGCTGGGACGCCGACCTTCACCTACACGATCCGGGATGACCAGGGACAAACGGCGACTGCCACGGTCACCATGAATGTCCTGGCGGCCGGTACCGATCTGGCGACGGTGTACGAATCCGCGCTTCCCGCCGGCAACGGCGGCGGCACGGCCGTGGCAAGCGGCAACCTGTTCACCAACGACGGCGGCGCCAACACCAGCATCAGCCGGCTAAACTTCAATGGCGGCGCCTGGGTGACGGATGGAAGCGGGTCAGATACCGACTCCCGCACGGGCTATATCGGCGTTACCACCGCGCGTGGTGAACTGGTGGTGGATATCACCGGTACTGGCGCCGGCGACTTCACCTACACACTCAATGCGGCGGCCAGCAACACCGCCCCCGCCGACAACGCCAGCCTGACCGAGACCTTCAACTACGATGCCAATGCGGCCGACTCGGCGTTGAAGCTCACGATCATGGACGACGCGCCAACGGCGACCAACATCACCGTCGACGTTGCCGAATCCAGCGTGCCGAAGTTCTCCATCGTTTTGACAGTCGATATCTCGGGCAGCATGCTGGACGATGTGCGTTCGATCGCCGCCGACGGCACGGTCACCATCACTACCCGCATGGCGATGGCGAAAACGGCCCTGGCGGCCCTGGTCGAGGAGTACTACACCCAATCGCCCGATGTCCAATTCAAGATCGTGCAGTTCGACGATGTGGCGGACATCCTCAACAGCAACAACTGGTATTCCAGCAAGGCCGCCGTATTGACGGCGATCAATGGCCTGACCGCCAACGGTGGAACCGACTACGAAGATGCACTGAACAAGACCAAGTCCGCGATGGGGGCCTCGCCGGATTCGAGCCGGCAGAACATTGTCTACTTCCTTTCGGACGGAAATCCCACCGACGGCAATACAGCCAACCCGGTCGGGGTGACAGGTTACGATACCTATACCGCTGCCAATAACATCAAGTCATTCGGGGTTGCCGTGGGCACGGGTATTACCAACCTGACCCACATGAATGGCATTCACAACGTCGACGCGAACAGTGACGGCACGCGCGATACGGCAATTCAGGTACCCGACATCAACAAGCTCGACGAGGAACTTCTGGCCACCGTGCCGACCGGCTTTGGCGGCAACGTCGTGGCGGCCAATGGCGCGCAAAGCGTGACCTTCGGCGCCGATGGCGGCTATATCCAGTCCATGGCGCTGATGCTCGACAGCGACGGGGCGGGTGCGGCGGCACCGCAACTCGTCACCTTTACCTACAACCCTGCCGGCTCGGGTTCAATCAGCCATGATGCCGGAGCCTGGCTTACCGGCTTCCCGCTCACCGGAAACACCGTGCAGCTCGGCGCTTCCCGCGGATTCATGAACGGGGATCTGGTATTCAACTTCGCAACCGGTGACTACACCTTATTCACCGGTACCGGCGCGGTCGAGGGAACCAGCTTCGACCTGACTTTCGTGGCCCGCGACAATGACGGCGATACGGCCTCGGCTACTCAGACCATTTCCATTGTTGATGGCAAGCCCTACGCCGGCAATGATTCGGACACCCTGACGGCGCTGGCAACTTTCTTCGACGGCAACGTGCTTACCGGGGTTAGCACCGACGGCGGGGTGGCCATCGGCGGTCAATTGACCGATTTCACACCCCAGGGTTCCGGTGTCGATCATCTGGTCGACGGCGCGCAGGTCAGTTCCGTCGATTTCCGAGGAACGACATTCAATCTTCTGGTTGCCAACAGCGGCACGGCATTTGGCGGCAGCTATACGGTCACCAGCGGCGGCAAGCTTACTTGGACCCATGCCAGCGATGGCAGCCAGTTGATTTTCGAGCGCGACGGCTACTACAAGTACACGCCACCGACGGTTCAGGTACCGGTCGAGTCGACGGCGACGCAGACAGTGCAATTCACTTCGAACCCGTCGGGCAGCGGCATCACCTTGCAGGGCATATCCCGCACAAGCACGGTGGTGGGCTCGGCGACGGTAAGTTACGACGGCACGAATGGTGCCGGCATCAACGGCAACAGCAGTACCCGTATGGACAACCTGGAAACCCTGGTGATCGATTTCGATCGCGCCACCTATGCACAGGGGGTCGAGGGCCTGCAGTTCCAGGTGTATGCAGATGATCCCGACAGCGGCAACCTGATTCCTCTGACTTTCACGTTCTACGCCATCGACGGACATGAGCTTGGACAGTACTCAATCGGCGCCACGGAAACGACCAGTTGGTACACCATGCCCCAGGGATACAGCAACATCGGTCGGGTTACCGTTCTGGTGGGCGACGATACCTACTATGCCTCGCCGAGAGCCCGCATTAAGGCTGTCACCTTCGATACCGTTGCGCTGGATACGGCGGCGCCGCCGATCCCGGTCGAGGAAATCCAGTACACGATCACGGATACCGACGGTGACAGTTCATCCGCCTCGTTGCGGCTCACCATCCATACCAACCACATGGCGGGAACGGACGCGGCGAACGACACCATCACCGGCACCAACGCCAACGACAACATTGCCGGCCTGGCGGGGAACGACGTGCTGAACGGTGGCACGGGCGGCGATCTGCTGCAGGGCGGTGCCGGCAACGATACGCTGGATGGCGGCGCCGATGACGACGTACTGTCCGGCGGAACAGGTGACGACAGTCTGATCGGTGGCACCGGCAGCGATATCATGCGCGGCGATGCCGGCATCGATACGCTGACAGGCGGGGCGGGCGATGACCGGCTGGAAGGCGGTGCCGACAATGACAGCCTGACCGGTGGCGACGGTGAGGATACCCTGGCCGGCGGCGCCGGCAATGACACGCTGACGGGCGGCCTGCTGTCGGATACCTTCGAGTGGACTCTCGCGGATCCGGGCGAGCGCGGTACGCCTGCAGTGGATACCGTTACCGACTTCAATGTCGCCGCGCAGGCGTCGGGCGGGGATGTGCTGGATCTGCGTGACCTCCTTTCCGGCGAGAACCACAATACCGGGACGGGCAATTTGGCCAACTTCCTGCATTTCGAGAAGGATGGCGCCGATACCAAGGTCCATGTCAGTTCGACCGGCGGATTCGCGGGCGGATTTGCCGCGGGTGCTGAGGACCAGACCGTGGTTCTGACCGGCGTCGATCTTTACGCTGCGGCGGGTCTTGGCACCAACGCAACCGACCAGCAGATCATTCAGGACTTGCTGACCAAGGGCAAACTGATTACGGACTGAGCCACAACCGGCGTGCAACGAAGAGTCGGCGCTGGAGGGACGGCGAATTGCACCTAATGGAGGCGCCGTGGGCTTGCCGTCGTCGGATCGGCGCCCGGCATTCCCGGTGTGACCTCAAGTCTCAGGCCCCATTCGGCGGCCGTGGCGGCCTGCTGCAGCAGCCGGGCGAGAATGTGCACCAGCTTTTCGTCAAGGTCGAGATTGATGCCCTGTCCCTGTGCCGGTAGCAGAACGAGGGTCTGTGTTTCACCGGCCAATGGCCTGAGAGAAATCTTTGCCAATAGCACCGGATCCGGCCCGAGCGGAAACAGCGAGCCTTCCTGGTACTGGCTGGAAAAATCCGCCTGGCCGACTGCTTCGCCGTGCGCGAGTTCGGCCAGGGTCGATCGGGCAATGGGATCGCCCGACTTGCGCGCGCTGAAGCCGTCGGCCATTTTCATCAACATCGGCCAGAGCAGTGAAAGGTAGCGTCGCGTGATCCAGAAGCGGTACTCGGCGCCGTCGCTGGAGCGGATGCGCAGCAGGACGCGATCCTGCATGGCGTCATATGCGGCATTGAACTGTTCCAGGCGGGGCGGCCCGTCGATGGCTACGGTCATTTCTTCGGCTGTCTGCAAAAAACGGCGAGGGCGATCGCGACCTGCCGCAGGGTTTCCTGCTGTGCGTGTACGTCCTGGTGGCGGAACAATCGGGCTGTGGGATACCAGGGGCTGTCGTCCCTGTCCGTCAGCCAGCGCCAGTCGGCGGCAAAAGGCAGGATGATCCACACCGGCTTGCCCAGGGCGCCGGCAAGATGGGCGACTGACGTGTCGACAGAAATGACAAGGTCCAGCAGGCTGATGGCGGCGGCGGTATCGCCAAAGTCGGCGAACTGATCCCCGATCATCTTCACTTTCGGCAGCGATTCGAGTTGCCTGGCGTCACCTTCGCGGACGTCTTTTTGCAGGCCGTAGAACTCGGTTCCCGGAATATCGAGCAAAGGCCGCATCAGCTCGACGGTGATCGAGCGGTTTGGCGGGCGGGGATTGCCGGACCAGACCAGGCCGATCCGGATTGCCCTTCTCCGCCTCCCCAGTCGAGCTTTCCAGGCGGCAAGGCTTTCGCTCGGGGGTCGCAGATAGGGCGGGTCCGCGGCGGGAATTGTGTCCAGAGTGGTGCCGCAGACGAGCGGCAAGCTGAGCAGGGGACAGTGAAAATCGAAGGGTGGCAGCACTTCATCGCCGCAGAAGACGCCCGCTTCGGGAAAGCTCGCCTGCACCAGGCGCCGCAGGGCTTCCGGGACGGCGAGGATGATCCTTGCACCGGCCGCGGACAGAGGGCGCACATAGCGCAGGAACTGCACCGTGTCGCCAAATGCTTGTTCGAAGTGAATCAGCAGGCTGCGGCCGGCAAGGGCCTGCGCCCCTGTCCATTGCGGAACGTGAAAACTGCGCTTATGGGGTGCCATTTCCACCCGCTTCCAGCGCCATTCGTACTGCCGCCAGCCATTTGGGTAGTCTCCAATCGCTAGCAGGGAGAGGCTCAGATTCCAGTTCGCGTCGAGGTGTTCCGGGTCGATGGCGAGAATCCGGCGAAAGCTGTCTATCGCCTCGATGTGGTGGTTGAGCGCCATCTGCGCTATGCCGAGGTTACTCAGCAGGGTGGTCGATCCGGGATGAAGGTCGAGGCCCTTGCGGTAGTTCGCCACGGCATCGGGGGCGCGCTGCAGGCCCAGCAGAGCAAGTCCGCGGTTGCTGATGGCATCCGCAAATCCGGGTTGGAGCGCGAGTGCCCGGTCGAGGCTGGACAGGGCTTCATCATGTCTTTCCAGATGCATCAGGACCACGCCGCGATTGTTCAGTGCATGGACATGATCTGGCTTGAGTTCAAGGGTGTGATCGAGGCTGGCAAGCGCCTCGTCATGGCGCTTCAGTGCGATCAGCGATACCGCCTGATCGGACCAGGCTTCGGCCGCCGCAGGGTCGCGTTCGATGATGCGGGCGGTGGTTTCCACCGCGAGCCCGTGCTTGCCGAGGCACGCCTGGACCCGCGCAAGGTTTCTGAGCGCGGGCAGGTTGTTCGGTCGGGAATTGAGTGCGCGGAGGATCAATTCCTCGGCTTCGGCAAAGCGCCCCTGGGCGCGTCGGGCTACTCCGAGCAGGTGATTGGCGTCGAAATTTCCGGGTTCGATCTGAAGCACGCCGAGGTAGATCGCGATGGCGTCGTCCATCTGGCCGTTGTTGTGGAGGAACGTGGCGGCCTTGAGCGCCTCGGTCGGTCCGGCGACGAGCTTGCTCGGCGCCGACGATTCGGCGTCAGGGCGGAAGGCTGCCAGGTCGTGGGCGACCTGACGGATGACCACGTCCAATTCCACCTCGTAGGCTCGGCGGTATAGTCGTGCCGTGGGATACCATGGACTATCGGCGCGATCATGGAGCCAGCGCCAGTCGGCCATTGGCGGGATCAGGATCCAGACCGGCTTGCCCATGGCACCGGCCAGATGGGCGACCGAGGTGTCAACGGAAATGACAAGGTCCAGCATCGACATGACCGCAGCGGTATCGGAGAAGTCCGTGAATTGCTCGCCGACCACCACGAGTTCCGGGTGTGCATCGAGGACGCGGCGGTCCTCGGCCGAGATATCCTTTTGTAGTACAACGAATTCGCAGGATGTGATCGCCAACAGTGGTTCCAGCGCCGCCAGGGAAAGCGAACGACGCATGTTGTTGGCGTGGGTTGGGTTGCCGGCCCACACCAGGCCAACACGGGTTGTCGATCGAGGCGTGAGCTTCCGCTGCCAGGCAAGTAGCCGACTGAGAGTTGGTTTCAGGTAGGGAATCTCGGCCGGTATGGTTTCCATGGTCGTACCCAAGGCCAAGGGCAGGCTCAGTAGCGGTATATGGAAGTCAAATGCAGGCAAGTCGGCCGTTGCATTGAAAACGCCGGCGACAGGAAGGCTGCCGGCGAACAACTCGATCAGGGGCCGTGGTACCAGCAACAGTATCCTGGCGCCACGTCGCTGCAGGATCTGCGCGTAACGCAGGAACTGTATCGAATCGCCGAAACCTTGCTCGGCGGTGAGGAGGATGGTCTTGCCGTCGAGTGCCTGTGAACCATCCCAACGCGGTTGCTTGAAACCATAGATGAAGCCTTGGAATTTGTCGAGCTTCCAGCGCCATTCGTGTTCGCGCCAGCCCTCCTCGAATTGCCCCATGCCCAGCAACACCAGGCTGAGGTTTAAATGGGCGTTACTCTTGGCAGGATCAATTCGAAGCGCCTTGCGTATGCTGGCTTCCGCCTCGGAGTGGCGGTCGAAGGCTTCATGCACCGCGCCAAGGTTATTGAGGGCGTCAGGGTAATCCGGATTGAGTTCGAGCGCGCGCTCGTAGCACACCAGCGCTTCTAAGTCGCGCCCCATTGCCTGCAGTACGGTGCCACGATTGTTGTGCAGGACCGCATTGCCAGGGTAGATGGCGAGCGCGTGCTGATAGCACGTCAGCGCTTCGTCATGGCGGCCCATTGCATCTAGCGTCACCCCAAGATTGATGTGCAGATTCACATCATCCGGGCAGATGAGTGGTGCGCGATTGCCAATGGCGGGCGCGTTGGGGTCTTTTCCTGGCATAGACTGCAAGTCAGGCCGATTGCCCAGGGCATCGAGATAGGGATGTTTTTGGGCTACCGCCAACTTGAAAGCTTCCAGTGCCTCGTCCATTCGCCGCAGCTTTTTCAGGACAACGCCGCGATTGTTGATGGCCTCGGGAAAATCGGGCCGTATCGCGATAGCTTTGTCATATCGAGCGAGCCCATTTTCGAGTTCGCCGCTTTGTACCAGCAGTCTTCCGGCGTTGTGGTGGGCATCCGCATTCCCTGGCTGCACGACGAGAACACGGTCGTAATCGGCGAGTGCGGCCTCTGCCTGGCCAAGCGCATGGCGGGTGGCGGCCCGCAGGAGCAGGGCATCGACCTGACCTGCATCGAGCGCCAGGCACCGGTCGAAGGCGGCAATCGCTTCGGGCAGCCGCCCCAGTGCGAGCAGCGCTTCCCCCTGCAACTGCCACGCAGCGGGGGCGTCGGGCACCGACCGGATCAGGCGCTCGCACATCACCAGCGCGGCCGCAGGTTCGTTGCCGGCCAGCAGCGCCCTTGCCTCCTGCAAGGGGGGCGTGGACGGAATGGAATGGGCTGGCATCATGATGGCGGAACGATAACGGATTCTATGCGGGCTTGCGACTGCGGTCAGTCTAGGGTGGCTGTTTTCACTCCCGGACCGGTGGCTCCGTCGAACCCTGCCACCACCAGTGCGGAAAATTCCTCGGTGGTGACAACGCCTTCGGCGATTACCTGTAGTCCAATTCCATGGGCGATGGTCGATGCGCCCTTGAGAAAGGCCTGGTTGCCCGGACTGGATTCGAGTCTGCGGATAAAGCTGGCGTCGAACTTGACATAGTCGAGTCCAAGGTCGTGGAACTGTCCGATCTGGCTGAACTGGCGGCCGAAGTGTTCGACGCCCACATGGCAATGATACTGATGCAGTATTTGGCAAAGGCTGCGGAACTGATCGAGGTGCTTGAACACGCCGTTCTCGGCAACTTCGACCCAAAGCCTTGATGCAGCGAGGCGATGCTTTTTCAGCAAGGCCTCGACCGCCCGAATCGAACCGGGCTCGGCCACCGTGCTCGCGGAGAGATTGATCGCCAGTCCGGGGAGCCCGCGCCGGGCTTCGAGCTCGTCCAAGCCCAAGGTCATGGCCATGAGGTCGAGTGCGGGCACCATTCCGATTTTTTCCGCCACCGGCAGAAAGCGTCCCGCAGGCAGCCATTCGTCACTATCGGAAAGTCTCAGACGCAACGGACATTCTTCGTGGAGCAGGCGGTTTCGCATGTCAACCACCGGGAACGAGACCAGCCGCAACTGGCGCCGGTCCAGGGCCTGGCGAATCAGTCGAGCCCACTCCTGGTTGCTTTCCGGCAGATCGTCCCCGCCGTCGATCGCGGCCTCTTGGACACTGTTTGCGGCGCCGGCCTCGGCGGCGATCAAGGCGGAGTCAACCTGCGCCAGGACTATGCGCAATGCAGTGCCGCGATCGAAACCGCCGACGCCGATGTAGGCCGACGTGCCGCCGTCGGTAAATGGTTCCATTACCTTGACCAGCGCGTCCAGGACCTCTTCGGCGAACTTGCGTCCGGGCCTCTGGCCGGGCAGCAGCAGGGCAAAGTCGGCACCGTTCATTCGTGCCGGCAGCGCCTCTGGAAACGCCGCTGCGCTGCTGCCAATTGTGGAAGCGACGCGACACAGCAAGTCGTCGGTTGCATCCCTCCCCAGGCGGCGGTTGACTCCGACCAGATCGGCGACGCGTATCAGCAAGAGAGTACCGCCCCGTGAATGCTCATTGTCCAAAGCGGACCGCAACTCGGCGATCAGGTAGTCGCGATTGGCGAGTCCCGTCAGCGAATCGAAGTTGGCTTCGCGCCGCACCGCTTCAAGCCTGGCCGCTTCTTCGTCGAACATGAGTTTGAGGCGTTCCACGGTCGAATTCATGGCCTCGGCGAGTTGGTGCAGCTCGGGCACGTCAGGTTCTGGAATAGTGACGAAGCGCCGGTTGGTGATCGCCACCGCCTGGTCGATCACAGCTTGCAGGGGGCGGCGCAACCGCCGCAGGATGAGGCTGCCGAGATAGCCGCCAATCAGGCTGGCCAGTGTCAAGGCCGCGATCATTTCGCGGATGCTGGTCCATAGAGCCTCGTACCCGAAACGGGTGTGACTGACCAGGGTTACCGTTCCCAGTTGCGTCCAGCCGCTGGTGATCTGGGCTTCGCCAGGCTCGGCGTGGATAGGCAGCCGGCGGGCGAACCATTCGGGCGCGCCGAGTTCGCCCGGTTTGGCGACCCGCTCGATGATCAGCTTGCCGTGGGGGTCGTGGATGCGGATCGATTCGTAATGGCCGCTGTCGAACAGGGCGGCCACTGCCAACTCAATGGTGACGATGTCCGGGTTCTGTTGGCTCAGCGACAGAGCGAGCGCCGCCGCGTTGTCGGCATTCTTCATTTCAAGTTGCTGTTCAAGGTACGCGCGGGCCGAGAGCAAGGTCGCCAGCATGCTGCCGGCGAGCGCAAGCAGCATGCTGACGATGATGGCGAGCCAGAGTTGGCGATACATCGACATGGCGTTTCCTCCCTTACTTGTCGTGGCGACTCATGGTCATTCGAATCCTTCCTTGCGGGCGCGGAGCAGCAGATCCTGCCAGCGCGACAGTTGGCCAGTGCCGCCCTTGCCCTTCGCCGAGTTGCCGGCGACCCCGTTCCAGACGGCCTCGCTGTTGAAGCTGAAAATCGGGTGCAGATCCTTGCGCTGGGATGCCGGCAGGATTTCCGGAACGAGATTGTCCAATACCAGCGGTTCGGCATTCGGTGTCGCGTAATAGGCCAGCACCATGTGGGCCTGCAGGCGAGGACCATCCGGATCGTTCAGCCGGGCCTTGACATAGACCAGACGCAGTTTCGACAGGGCGATACCGGAATCCTTCAAGGAAAAGTACTTGATGATTGCAAGATCCTCGCAATCGCCGCGGCCCTGTCCGATGGATTCCAGGGGCGTCGCCCAATAGTCGCCTTGGTGGTAAATTGAAAGATCCTCGTCGAATTCGATATGCCGATTGATGAAATCGTTCACTTTTCGCAGCTTTTCCATTTCCGCGGATTGCCTGGCATTGGTGAGATTGGCTTGCCATTCCCGCAATGTCACGACCCTCACCGGCCCAAAGCGGCTGACAAGCTGCTTTTCCAGGCTGGCGAAATCAATCGCTCTGGCGACCACGAGCGCGAACAGGGCATACAGGCAAAAGCTTATGCCGGCATGTCGTCGCCAATTGGAGAACTGAACGAGGATTTGGCGGTTATTCACGCGGCGTTTGGAATTTTCAATTTGACTATAATCCCACGACCTTGAGAAATAGTTGAGTGCATGGTCGCATCATTGCCAATGAAGGCATGGAAACGAGGCAGTGGGGTCGTGATGGTCGTGCTTGCCGTCCAGGCAGGTCACGCGCTGGCTGCCGCTCACCTTACCTTGCGCGAGGTGGTGCAGAAAGTCGTTCTCGGCAATCCGGAGGTTCTTTCGAAATGGCATACCTTCAAATCGGCCGTCGGCGATGTCGATGTCGCGCGCGCGGGGTTTTTTCCCAAGATCGACTATACCTACGGCACCGGCCGTGAATTCTTGAGGCAGCCCGGGGTTGCCGATCGCAATTTCACTCGTGGCGGCCAAACACTGACGCTGAACCAGATGCTTTACGACGGCTTCGCCACGGCGAGCGACGTCAACCGGCTTGACAAGGCGCGACTGACCCGCTATTTCGAGCTGGTCGACGCCGCTGAAAACGCGGCGCTCGAAGCGGGGCGCGCGTACTACGATGTGATGCGCTACCGTCTGCTGCTGCTGCTTGCAGAAAACAACTACGTCGAACACCGCGCCAGTTATGAACAGTTGTTGCGCCGTGCCCAGAGTGGCGCCGGCAGGCGCGTGGATGTGGAGCATGCGGCAAGTCGTCTGGCGCTCGCCGAACTCAACCTGAACACCGAGGCGGCGAACCTTCACGACGTGACGGCGCGCTTCATTCGCCTGGTCGGCGAGCCGCCGCCGCCGGTTCTCTTTCCTCCCTCCGGATTGTCGACGGATTTTCCGGTCAGCGAACCGGAGGCCCTGAAGCTGGCGATCCACCAGAATCCTGCCCTGCGTGCCGCGGTCGAGAACCTCGAATCGGCCCAGCACGATATCGAATTGAGGCGAGCCAGCCTGTTTCCACGACTCGACCTGCGGATGCGCAACGAGACCACCGACAATTACCAGGGAACCGTGGGAACGCGGCAGAACAATACCGCCGAAGTGGTTCTCAGCTACAACATCTTCAACGGCGGCGCCGACGTGGCGCGGCAGAAAGTCTATGCCGAACGCAAGAACCTCGCGCTGGACCTGCGCGACAAGGCCTGCCGCGACATCCGGCAGACCTTGGCCATCGCTTACAACGACGTTGAACGCCTGCGTGCGCAACTTTCCAATCTTGACTTGCAGGTTGGTTCGATCGAAAAGACGCGGGATGCCTACAAGGCGCAGTTCAATATCGGCCAGCGTTCCCTGCTCGACCTGCTTGATACGGAAAACGAACTCCTCAATGCCAGGCGCACGGCCGTGAATTCCGACATGGATCTGGGCATCGCCTATTTGCGTACCCAGGCCGGTATTGGCCGTTTGCTTGAATTCCTCGGCGTGCGCCCGCGCGGCCTAGACGATGCCATCAAGCGTGAACTCGACGGTGGCGGGGATATCTGTCCGCCGCATGCGCCTGGCGCCTATCTTGTGGATCTGGAGGCCTTGACGGCGCGTGCTCTGGCCCTGCTGGAAGCGAACAAGCCGCAGGCGCCGCAAGTGCCCGCTGTTCCACCACCCATGCCGGCGCCCAACCCGCCCGCGGCGGCACCTTTGTCCTATCCGCCGCCGATGCCGCCGGCGCGGAGTGGCGGCATGGCTTCGCCGGCCGCGTTGCGCGAGCCGCCGCCGAAGCCGGTATTGTCGCTGGCCGCGGTCGCGCCCGCGTCCGTGCCGCCGGCTCAGGTCGAATCCGATGCGGCGCTGCAGTTGATGGCGGCGAATGGCATCAAGTCTCGTGACAGGCGCCCGGACAGGCTTGCACCGCGGGGGGGGGATAGTGAAGGCATGGTGGAAAAAGTGGCCGCGTGGGCGGCCGCGTGGTCGTCCGGTCGCTTTGACAACTACGCCAGTTTCTATGCGCCTTCCTTCGTGCCAACCGATGGCTCAAGCCGGGAAGCCTGGGCGCGGCAGCGCGAGACGCGTTTGGCGAGCAGTGCGCGGATCAAGGTCGAAATCGGGAACGTCCGCTTGCGTAAGGAGGCTCCCAACGTTTTGATCACCGAGTTCGTCCAGACATATCGCTCCGATGCGTATCGCGATACCACGCGCAAGGCGCTGCAGTGGGTCAAGGTCGGTGGCGAATGGCTGATCGACCGCGAGATCACGCGGCAGCGTCGCGGGTCGAGCGCCCGGCGCGTAAAGGTGGATTAGCGATGCGCGCTATGGTTCGCCTTGGGCTTGTCCTTGCCTTGATGTTCGTGTCGCCGGCCGCTATGGCGCAAGGTGTGGCGCTGACCACCCTGGAAAAAGTGCGTGAGTACCGCGCCATTTACGTCGGGCATCGCGAGTTCGCCATGCCATTTTCCTACATGGTGGGTGACGAGCCCGTGGGCTATTCGCTGGACATCTGTGCTCGCGTCGTCGATGCCATCAAGGAGGCCGTCGACGACCCGGCGCTGAGGGTGGTGACGGTGCCGGTAACCGCCTCGTCCCGTTTCCTGATGCTGCAGTCGGGGATGATCGATCTGGAGTGCGGGTCGACAACGAACACGCGAATTCGCCAGCAGCAGGTGGCATTTGGCCTGACCACTTTCGTATCGGGCGTCAAGGCGGTGGTACGCAATGAATCCCCGATCAAGGGAGTTGCCGATCTGGATGGCAAGGTTGTCGTTACTACCGCCGGTACGACGACGGAACGCGTGGTGCGCGGTGTTCTCAACACACGGAAGTTCTCGAGTCGCGCCAAGGCGGGGCGCAACAATGGCGAATCGCTGTCGATGGTGGTGTCCAGCCAGGCGGATGTATTCGTCGCGGACGAGGCGCTGCTCGCGGGTTTGGTGGCCAACTCGCCGCATGCCGACAAGCTACGATTCATCGAAGACAATTTTGGTTTCGAGCCCTATGCCGTGGTAATGCGACGGGACGATCCGGAGTTGAAGAAAATCGTTGATGGGGCTCTCAGGGAAATGATGAAGAGCGGAGAACTGGAACGGCTGTACAACAAATGGTTCCTGTCGCCGATTCCGCCGAAGGGCATCAATCTGCGGATTCCGATGAGCAATCTGCTCAAGGATCTGATCCAGAAGCCGAACGACGAGGGCAACTAGGGCGCGCGCCATCGAAGTGATTGACCGCCGGCGCGATTCGGGTACAATTCGCGCCTCTTTGCAGGCCCCAGGCGCGTAGCTCAGCTGGTTAGAGCACCACCTTGACATGGTGGGGGTCGTTGGTTCGAGTCCAATCGCGCCTACCAGTTTCCCCATGAAACTGGCTCGGCAAGTCACGAAAAAGCCACCCCCGGGTGGCTTTTCGTTTTTTGTGCCGCCACATTCAATCGTCTACCTTGCTGTGCCACCACAGGCGGAGCTCTCGGCAAAGGCCGGCGACGTCGAACTCGACCACGGCGATGCCGTCCAACACCAGGCGGGGCAGGGGATCACCTTCCTTGCGCGCCAGCATGTTGGTACCGGTGGAGGCTGCCCACATCTTGAACATGTCTTCCGAAGTCACCTGGTAGCGGGTGCGCCAATGCGCGATGCCCCCCGTGGCGTGGCGTTCGAGGACTTCAAAGCTGAGGTGGATGTCGCTCTGCAACTTGGTGCGTTGCCAATATTGCTTGATCGCCTCGTGTCCCGCTTGCACGGCGAAGGGGGTATTGCGATAGCTGCCATCCGTGGCGAACAGGGAGGCAAGCAGGTTTTCGTCACTTGTTTCCCAGGCGCGCTTATAGCTTTCCATGAATCCGTCGATATCCATTGCCGGCCTTTCGTTGGTGTGTCAGAGGCCGCAATCATGCCGTAAGCCACTGGCGCGCTGTGATAAAATTTCACCCCTTGAAATGCAGGGCGCAGCGCGTGATTTTCGCGCGGAGTGTGCGCCCTGTTGCTTTTTCTGGAGCCTGAGAATGCCGGTGATCACCCTGCCCGATGGATCGAAACGCGAGTATCCGATCGCCATTACCGTGGCGGAAGTTGCCGCCTCTATCGGCGCCGGGCTGGCCAAGGCGGCGATTGCCGGCCGCGTCGATGGCGTGCTGGTCGATACCACCTTTCTGATCGAGCGCGACGCGCAGTTGGCGATTGTCACCGACAAGGATGCCGACGGCCTGGAAATCATTCGCCATTCGACCTCGCACTTGATGGCCTATGCGGTGAAGGAGCTATTCCCCGAGGCGCAGGTGACCATCGGCCCGGTGGTCGAAAACGGCTTCTACTACGACTTCGCCTACCAGCGGCCATTCACGCCGGAAGACCTGGCGACGATCGAAAAGCGCATGGCCGAATTGTCGAAGAAGGACTTTCCCGTCACGCGCGAAGTTTGGGCGCGCGACAAGGCGGTCGAGTTTTTCAAGTCCATCGGCGAACACTACAAGGCTGAGCTGATTGCCGCGATCCCCCAGGGCGAAGAGGTCTCGCTGTATCGCGAAGGTGACTTCATCGACCTGTGCCGCGGTCCGCATGTCCCGTCGACCGGCAGGCTCAGGTATTTCAAACTGATGAAGGTGGCCGGGGCCTACTGGCGCGGCGACTCGAAGAACGAACAATTGCAGCGAATTTATGGCACGGCCTGGGCAAAGAAGGAAGAACTCGATGCCTACCTGCACATGCTGGAAGAAGCCGAAAAGCGTGACCATCGCAAGCTCGGTCGCCAACTCGACCTCTTCCACCTGCAGGAGGAGGCGCCGGGCCTGGTTTTCTGGCATCCGCACGGCTGGACGGTGTGGCAGGAAGTCGAGCAGTATATGCGCAAGGTATATCGCGACAATGGCTATCAGGAGGTGCGCTGCCCGCAGATCCTCGATCGCGCCCTGTGGGAAAAGTCGGGCCACTGGGAGCACTTTCACGCCAACATGTTTACCACCGCGTCGGAGAATCGTGATTACGGCGTCAAGCCGATGAACTGCCCCGGACACATCCAGTTGTTCAATACCGACGTGCGGTCCTACCGCGAACTGCCGTTGCGCTACGGCGAGTTCGGCTCCTGTCACCGCAACGAGCCGTCGGGCGCGCTGCATGGCGTGATGCGGGTGCGCGGCTTTACGCAAGACGATGGCCACATCTTCTGCACCGACGACCAGATCCAGCCCGAAGTCACCGCCTTCAATTCGCTGGTGCGCCAGGTGTATTCCGACTTCGGGTTTGCCGATGTGGCCGTCAAATTGGCCTTGCGCCCGGCCAGCCGAGTTGGTTCCGACGAAGTCTGGGACAAGGCCGAGGCGGCCCTGCGTGCGTCGCTGTCGGCCAGTGGCCTGAACTGGGAAGAGTTGCCGGGTGAAGGTGCCTTCTATGGCCCGAAGATCGAGTTTCATATCAAGGATGCCATCGGGCGTTCCTGGCAGTGCGGTACCGTGCAGGTCGATTTCTCCATGCCGCAGCGCCTTGGGGCCGAATACGTGGGCGAGGACAACGCCCGCCACACGCCGGTGATGTTGCATCGAGCGATCCTCGGCTCGCTGGAGCGCTTCATCGGCATCCTGGTGGAAAACCATGCCGGCGCCTTTCCGCTATGGCTGGCGCCGGTGCAGGCGGTGGTGACCAGCATCTCGGAAGGCCAGGCCGACTACGCAGAAAATGTCGCGAAAATGCTGCGCGAGGCCGGTTTGCGTGTCGAATGTGATTTGCGCGGTGAGAAAATTAACTATAAAATACGGGAACATAGCTTGTTGAAGCGGCCTTACATCGTTGTCGTGGGTGACAAGGAAGAGGCGGCAGGGTTGGTTGCTTTGCGTGCCCGCGGCAATAAGGATCTCGGGCAGATGTCCCCCCAGGCCTTGATCGATCGTCTGTTGCATGAGAAATGCAACCGAAGTTCGGAGGTCTGACTTTTTGATTTTTATGGAGAATTGAACCATCGCTCAAGAAAAGACGCAGCGCCTCAATGAGGAAATAACCGCTCCCGAGGTCCGTTTGGTCGGGGAAGGCGGCGAACAACTGGGCATAGTCCCTATCCGTCAGGCGCTGACGCTGGCAGAAGAAGCCGGTCTGGATCTGGTGGAAATTGCGCCGATGGCGGCGCCGCCGGTCTGCAAGATCATGGACATCGGCAAGTTCAAGTACCAGGAAGCCAAGCGCCAGCACGAGGCCAAGCTGAAGCAGAAGCAGGTGGTGGTGAAGGAAGTGAAGTTCCGCCCCGGTACCGACGAGAACGATTACCAGATCAAGCTGCGCAACGTGATCAAGTTCTTGGGCGAAGGCGACAAGGCGAAAATCACGCTGCGCTTCCGGGGTCGTGAAATGGCCCATCAGGAAATCGGCATGCGCATGCTGGAGCGGATCAAGTTGGATCTCGAACAGCAGGCGCTGGTCGAGCAGTGGCCGAAGATGGAAGGGCGCCAGTTGATCATGGTGCTGGCGCCGTCGAAGAAGAAGGCGGCATGAGTTTGTAGCAGGACGTTCCACCTGTCATGCAGGCGGAAACAAGAAGTGGTTGCGGGTCATCAAGCGTTCCCGAGGCGGGAAACACCTGGCAGCCATGCAATAGGGAGATCTTCGATGCCGAAGATGAAGACCAAGAGCGGTGCCAAGAAGCGCTTTATCGTGCGCGCTTCGGGTGGCATCAAGCGCGGTGGGGCGTTCAAGCGCCACATCCTTACCAAGAAAACCACCAAGAGCAAGCGCCAGTTGCGCGGCGTCCTTGCCGTGCATGCCTCCGACGTCAAGTCGGTCCGCGCCATGCTGCCGAACGCCTAAGGAGAGACGCCATGCCAAGAGTCAAACGTGGTGTAACGGCGCGCGCGCGCCACAAGAAGGTTCTCGACCTGGCCAAGGGCTACCGCGGCCGTCGCAGCAAGGTCTATCGCATCGCCAAAGAGGCGGTGATGAAGGCCGGGCAGTATGCCTACCGCGACCGCCGTCAGCGCAAGCGTCAGTTCCGCGTCCTTTGGATTGCCCGTATCAACGCGGCAGCCCGTGAACTGGGGATGAAGTACAGCACCTTCATGAATGGCCTGAAGAAGGCGTCGATCGAAGTCGATCGCAAGGTGCTGGCCGATCTGGCGGTATTCGACAAGCCGGCATTTGCCGCACTGGCCGCACAGGCCAAGGCGAAGCTGACGGCCTGATTTCCGCAGTACCCGGAGAAGGAGGCCCAGGCTGTTGGGGCCTCCTTTTTTACTCCCGCTTCTCTTTCCTGATCAATGGACAACCTGGACCAACTCGTAGCCTCCGCGACGGCCGACTTTGCCGCCGCCACCGAGCCGGCAAAGCTGGAGGACGCCAAGGCGCGCTACCTCGGCAAAGAGGGCTCGCTGACTGCCCTGCTGAAGGGTCTGGGCAAGCTGCCGCCCGACGAACGCAAGACGGCGGGTGCCGCCATCAATGTTGCCAAGGAATGCATAGAGTCGGCGCTGGCGACACGGCGCGAGGCGCTGAAGAATGCGCAGCTCGAAGCCCAACTGGCGACCGAGGCGCTGGATGTGACGCTGCCCGGACGCGGCTTGCCGCGCGGCGGCCTGCACCCGGTGACCATCAGCCTCGATCGCATCGAGCAACTGTTCCGCTCCATCGGCTTCGACGTTGCCGACGGTCCCGAGATCGAGACCGACTGGCACAACTTCACCGCGCTCAACACGCCGGAGAACCATCCCGCGCGCTCGATGCACGATACCTTCTATCTTCTGGGCGAGGATGGCAAGGTGCATGATGACGTGCTGTTGCGCACGCATACCAGCCCGGTGCAGATCCGCGCCATGCTCGCGCACACCGAACGTTATCGTGATGCCTTGACCATGCCCGAGCTGCGGGTGATTTGCCCCGGCCGTGTCTATCGTGTCGATTCCGATGCCACGCATTCGCCGATGTTCCACCAGGTTGAAGGCCTCTGGGTCGGCGAGACCGTCAGCTTTGCCGACCTGAAGGGCGTTGTCGCCGATTTCCTGCGTCGCTTCTTCGAATCGGATGACATGAAGGTGCGCTTTCGTCCGTCCTTCTTCCCCTTTACCGAGCCTTCGGCCGAGATCGACGTCGCCTTCATGAGCGGCGCGCTCGAAGGCCGCTGGCTGGAGATCGCGGGCTGCGGCATGGTTCATCCCAATGTCCTGCGCTTCGGCGGCTTCGATCCGGAAAAGTACACCGGCTTCGCCTTCGGCATGGGGCCGGACCGGCTGACCATGCTGCGCTATGGCATAAACGATTTGCGCCTGTTCTTTGAAGGCGACCTGCGTTTCCTTTCGCAATTTCACTGAGCACCACGTGCGAGCCTGACCCGTCATGCAATTTTCCGAATCCTGGCTACGCAGCCTGTGCAATCCCGCGCTCTCGAACGAGGAACTGTGCCACCTGTTGACCATGGCCGGCCTGGAAGTCGAGGAGAACGAGCCCGTCGCGCCCGAGTTTGCCGGCGTTGTCGTGGCCCATGTGCTGAGCGTCGAGAAGCACCCCGACGCCGACAAGCTCAAGCTTTGCTCGGTCGATGTCGGCGAGGCGGCACCTTTGCAGATCGTTTGCGGCGCACCCAACGTTGCCGCCGGCATGAAGGTGCCCTGTGCGCGGGTCGGCGCGACCCTGCCCGGCATTGAGATCAAAAAGGCCAAGGTACGCGGTATCGAAAGCCACGGCATGCTTTGCTCGGCTCGCGAACTCGGCTTGTCTGAAGACCACGCGGGGCTGCTGCCGCTGGCGGCCGATGCCATCGTCGGCGAGGACATTCGCAAGCACCTGGACCTCGATGATCGCAAGATCACCATCAAGCTCACACCGAATCGCGCCGATTGCCTTTCCTTGCTGGGCGTCGCACGCGAGCTTTCGGCACTGACCGGCGTGCCGCTGAATGTTCCGGCAATCAATCCAGCAGCGACGGTGATCGACGACCAGCGCGCGATCCGGCTCGACGCGCCGGCATCGTGTTCGCGCTACTGCGGCCGCATCATTCGCGGCGTCAACGCCAACGCGCCAACGCCGGAATGGATGAAGCGCCGCATCGAGCGCAGCGGCATTCGTTCGATTTCCTTCCTGGTCGATGTCACCAACTACGTGATGCTGGAAATCGGCCAGCCGCTGCATGCCTTCGATGATGCCGAACTTGCGGGCGCGATTCACGTGCGCCTGCCGACCCCCGGTGAAAAGCTGCTGCTGCTGAACGAACAGGCCGTGGTTCCCGGCCCGGACACCGCATTGATCGCCGACGACGAAAAGCCGCTGGCCATGGCCGGCATCATGGGCGGCGAGCATTCCGGAATCACGAACACGACGCGCGACCTTTTTCTTGAGAGCGCCTTCTTCCCGCCGGCGGCGATCGCCGGCAAGGCGCGTGCGCTGGGCTTCTCGTCCGACGCCTCGCATCGCTACGAACGCGGCGTTGATTTCGAACTGCAGCGCCGCGCCATCGAACGCGCAACGCAACTGGTCCTGGAAACCTGCGGCGGCCGGCCCGGCCCAGTGGTCGAGGCCGTGGCGCCCGAGCACTTGCCGCAACGTCGCCCGGTGACGCTGCGCATTGCTCGCGTGGCTCGCGTACTCGGCATCACCTTGCCCGAGGAACGCATCGAGGCCATGCTGAAGAGCCTGAGCCTGCAGGTGGAACGCCTCGCCGAAGGCTTCCGCGTGACGCCGCCGAGCTTTCGCTTCGACATCGAGATCGAGGAAGACCTGATCGAGGAAATCGCCCGCCTCCACGGCTACGACAGCATCCCCTCTGCGCCGCCTGTGGCGCGCATGGCGATGATGCCGGCCGGCGAATCGCAGAAGTCGGCGATGGCGCTACGGCGACAAGTCGCGGAACGCGATTTCCACGAGGTCGTCACTTACAGTTTTGTTGAAGCCGCCTGGGAGACTGACTTTGCCGCCAACGCCGCACCGGTGGTCCTCGCCAATCCGATCGCCAGCCAGATGGGTGTGATGCGTTCGACCCTGATCGGCGGCCTGGTCGGCACGCTGGCGGCCAATCGCAAGCGCCAGATCGAACGCGTGCGCGTGTTCGAGATCGGTCGCTGCTTCCGCCGCGAGGCGGGCGCCGGCCCGGTCGATGGCTTTGCCCAGCCCTTGCGCCTGGGCGCCCTGGCAGCCGGCCCGGCACAGCCCGAGCAATGGGGCGTGCCGTCACGGCGCGTGGATTTCTATGACCTCAAGGCCGACGTCGAGGCCTTGTTTGCGCCGCGACGGGTGGAGTTCGCCAAGGCCGCGCATCCGGCACTGCACCCTGCGCGCTGTGCCGAACTCCGGCTGGATGGTGTCGGCGTCGGCTACATCGGCGAACTCCATCCGCGTTGGGCGCAGAAGTACGAACTGGGTACGGTACCCGTGGTATTCGAGGTCGAATTGTCGGCCATGCTGGTAACGCCTTTCCCCGCTTACGCCGAGGTCTCGCGCTTTCCGGTGGTAGTTCGTGACCTGGCCCTGGTGGCGCCGCAGAGCCAGGCGCTTGGCCCCCTGCTCGCGGGCCTGAAAGCAGCGGCACCGGCCATCGTGCGCGATGTGGCTTTATTCGATGTGTATTCCGGCAAAGGCCTCGCCGAAGGCGAAAAAAGCCTTGCGTTCCGGATAGTTATGCAAGATACTCAACGAACTCTCGAAGATGCGGAAGTGGACGCGGTGATCGCCGATCTGCTGGCGGTTGCCCGTCGCGATTTCTCTGCGTCCTTGCGGGGATAACAGGGGGCAGAGCAAGAAATGACATTGACCAAGGCGGAACTCGCCGACCTGCTGTTCGACAAGGTCGGGCTTAACAAGCGCGAAGCGAAGGACATGGTCGAAGCCTTTTTTGACGAAGTGCGTGTCGCTCTCGAGAAAGGCGACAGCGTCAAGCTGTCCGGCTTCGGCAATTTCCAACTGCGCGACAAGCCGCAACGTCCGGGCCGCAATCCCAAGACCGGGGAGGAGATCCCGATTACCGCCCGTCGCGTAGTCACCTTCCACGCCAGTCAGAAGCTCAAGGCGGCGGTCGAGGCTTTCCCGCGTGGCAACGGCCAGCAATAATCGCAACGAACTGCCGCCGATACCGGCGAAGCGCTACTTCACCATTGGGGAAGTGAGCGAGTTGTGCGGCGTCAAGCCGCATGTGTTGCGCTACTGGGAACAGGAATTCACCCAACTGCGTCCGGTCAAGCGGCGCGGCAATCGCCGCTACTATCAGCACCATGAAGTCCTGCTGGTTCGACGCATCCGCGAGCTGCTCTACCAAGAGGGGTTCACCATCAGCGGCGCGCGCAACCGCCTGGATGACAGCCCCGGCCGCCCTGCCGAACCGGCCGATACCTCCGGTGGCGTGACGACGTCATCACTGCGCGCCGAACTCGCGGCCATCGTCGAATTCCTGCGCGCCGCCTAGGTTCCGGGCGGTTTCCTTTGATATAATTCGGCTTCGTCGGGGCGTGGCGCAGCCTGGTAGCGCACTTGCATGGGGTGCAAGGGGTCGCGAGTTCGAATCCCGCCGCCCCGACCAGCAATACCAAGGGTTTCCAGTCACAAGCTGGAAGCCCTTTTTCATTTTGCCGTCCAGTTCGCTGTGTCGTCGGCGCCGACTTTCAGGTTGACTGCAGGGATATGAATTCCGGAAGCGGGAATAGCAGGGTAATCCACGTCGATTTCCGGATTGCATGCCCGATGGCTCGGGCGCAGGATACGCAAAACCGATGCATCGCCAAGAGGACCTTATCCATGCGTATCCAATCCGTCGAACTGGTTTCCCTGCCGAACGCCCCGACCTGGCAGGAAAAGGTTTACCGCGCCCATCTCGAAAACGGTGAGGATATGGATCTGTTCCAGCAACACTGGGACGTACCCCTGCCACCCGAGGCCTTGATCGGGTTGACTGTCGAGGAAGCAAGGATCAAGCGCAACGAACGCATGTTTGCGATTGCCTCTGGCAATCACTGAGCTATTTCAGGCGGCTCCGCCCTCCTGGCGGAAGGGCAGGCGGGCCGAGGTTTCCGCTTCATAGTCCTGCATCGCGGCATCTTCGCGGTCGATGAAATCGGCTACCGCGCGACGCATTCCGGGATCGGCAATCCAGAACGCAGACCACGTCGGCACCGGCTCGAAGCCTCTGGCCAGTTTGTGCTCGCCTTGTGCGCCGGGCTCGAAGCGCCGCATGCCGTGCCGGATGCAGTAGTCGATGCCCTGGTAATAGCAGAGTTCGAAGTGCAGGCCGGGCGCTTCGATTTGCGTGCCCCAGTGACGGCCATAAAGGGTCTCGGCGTCGCGGTAGCAGATGGCCGATGCCACCGGAATCTCGTCGCGGAACGCGAGAAAGACCACCACCTGCCGGCCCAGTCGCCGCGCGACCTCGGGAAAGAACTCGGCGGGAAAGGCCGGGTGGTTGCCATAGCGGAAGAAGGTATCGCGGTACTGGCGGTGGATCGCTTGCCAGAGGCCGGCGTCGATGTCGTCACCATGGCGTGCTTCCAGGCGCAGGCCGGACTCGGCCACGGTACGGCGCTCGCGCTTGAGCTTCTTGCGCTTGTCGGAGGTGAAGCCGGCGAGGAACTCGTCGAAATCGCAATAGTCGCGGTTGAACCAGTGGAACTGCACGCCGCGCCGCATCAGCATGCCGGCTTCCGCAAGCAGCGTGCGGTCGTCGTTATCGACGAACAGGCATTGCCAGGACGATACATTTTCGCGGCGGCCAAGCTCCAGCGCGGCCTCGATCAGAGCGGGCGCCACGGTTTGCCGTTCACTGCCCTTGCGTACCAGCAGGCGCGGGCCGGGTGATGGCGTGTAGGGAATGCCGCTCACCAGCTTGGGGTAATAGGCCAGGCCGGCGCGCTGCCAAGCCGCCGGCCAGTTCCAGTCGCGCGAAAAGTCGCCGAAGGAATGGCCACGGGAATAGAGCGGTAGCAGGCCGACCATCACGCCATCGGCGTGCAGTGCCAGATGCCGCGGCTGCCACGCCATCGCCGTGCCGCTGGCGCCGACTCTCTCGGCGGTGCCGAGAAAAGCCTGGCTTGCAAAGGGGTCGCCGGCAGTATCGAGCGCGGCCCAGTCGGTTGCCGGAATCGCGTCGGCACTGGGGTGAAGGACCATCTCCATGGAAGCGAATGCTACCTGTTGTCCGCTACGCGAAAGTTGGCGACGAACCGGCCTGCAGGGCGGTTCGGAGTGCTCTATTCCGCTCATCGAGCGAGGGGGGATCGGCTAAACTAAGGCTCTGAATTTCCCCGGCTCGCCCAGACCCCATGCGTATCCTGCTCAGCAACGACGACGGCTATCTCGCGCCGGGGCTTGCCCAGCTTGCGGCCAGCCTGGGCGATCTCGCCGAGATCGTCGTTGTTGCGCCGGAGCGCAATCGAAGCGGCGCCAGCAACTCGCTGACCCTGGACTTGCCCCTGCACTTGCACAAGGCCACCAATGGCTTCATGTATGTGAGCGGCACGCCGACCGATTGCGTTCACCTGGCGGTGACCGGCGTGCTGGAGCGTCAACCGGACATGGTGGTCTCGGGCATCAATCTCGGCGCCAACATGGGCGATGACACCATATACTCAGGCACGGTCGCCGCCGCCACCGAGGGCTACCTGCTTGGCGTGCCGGCCATCGCGGTTTCGCTGGCGAGCTTTGCCGGCAAGCATTTCGACACCGCGGGCCGCGTCGTGCGCGAACTGGTGCAGCGCTTCACCAGCGCACCCTTCGCCGAGCCGGTGCTGCTCAACGTCAATGTGCCGGACGTTCCCCATGGCGAGCTGCGCGGCATCCAGGTCACGCGCCTGGGACGTCGGCACAAGGCCGAACCCGCGGTGAAGTCGGTCAGCCCGCGCGGCGAAACGCTGTATTGGATTGGCCCGGCCGGTCCGGCCGCGGACGCCGGCGAAGGCACGGATTTTCATGCCGTCGAGCATGGCTGGGTGTCCGTCACGCCCTTGCAGATCGATTTGACCCACGGCGCCCAGCTTGGGTCGGTGCGCCATTGGCTGGGCGCCGGCGCATGAATTCGGCAACCCTGGCCGGGATCGGCATGACTTCCGCGCGTACCCGCGCCCGCATGGTCGAGCGCCTGCGTGACCAGGGCATTACCGATTCGCGCGTGCTCCATGCGATTGGCGTGGTGCCGCGCCACATTTTCCTTGAGCCGGCGCTGGCGCAACGGGCCTACGAGGACACCGCGTTGCCGCTGGGGTTCGGCCAGACCATTTCGCAGCCCTACGTGGTGGCGCGCATGATCGAGATCCTGATCGCCGGTCGCGAGTTGGGTCGGACACTCGAGATCGGCGCCGGCTGCGGCTATCAGGCGGCGATACTCGGCATGCTGTCGAAGCACGTGTTTGCCGTCGAGCGCATCGCCCCGCTGCTTGCGCGCGCGCGGGACAATCTGCGCCAGATCAAGCTGTCGCATGTGCGCCTGAAGCATGCCGACGGCAATCTCGGGCTGCCCGAGGCGGCCCCCTTCGATACCATCATTCTTGCCGCCGCTGCCGCCACGGTACCCCGTTCGCTGCTGACCCAGTTGGCGCCGGGTGGACGCCTGGCGATGCCGCTAGGCAGTTCCGAGCAGGTGATCAGCCTGATCGAGCGCGGCGAAAAGGGCTATACCGAAACGCGTTTTGATGCCGTGCGCTTCGTGCCTTTGCTGCCGGGGGTGGAATGATAGCCAATCGCCTGATCGCGCTGGCCTGCGCTGTGGCCATCCTGGGCGGCTGTGCCAGCGGTGGTCCGGCGCCGGTCGAGGATCGTGGCGGCAAGGTGCCCGAGCCCCGCCCGGTGGTGCCCGCGACTGTCGGCGTGGCCGACAAGGCCGGCTTCCATACGGTGAAGAAGGGCGATACGCTCTACAGCATTTCTCTGGACTACGGTCAGGATTACAAGGATGTCGCGGCCTGGAACTATCTTGAAAATCCCAACCTGATCAAGGTCGGACAGCAATTGCGCGTGGTTCCTCCCGAAGGAGCCGCTCCCGTGGCGGTGGCAAGGCCGGTGAGTTCCAGCGGCCCGGTCGAGATGCGGGGCGCGGCGGCGTCGAGCGCGAATACCGAGACCTTCAAGCGCGAGCCCAAGGGCGGCAAGCAGCCCTGGTCCGAGGAGGCATTGGCCAAGGCGCGTCAGGGCGAGACGGCGGCCAGGCCGGCAGAGAGCAAGCCTGCCGCCGCTACCGAAAGGCCCGTGGAAAAGCCCGTGGAGAAGCCGCCGGTCGCCGGCGATGATGTTGATTGGATGTGGCCGGCAAACGGCAAGCTGATGACGACGTATTCCGATGGCGGCAACAAGGGCATCGATATCGCCGGCCGGATCGGTGATCCGGTGCTGGCGGCGGCGGCCGGCGTGGTGTCCTACGCCGGCTCGGGCTTGCGCGGCTACGGCAACCTGGTGGTGTTGCGCCACAATGCCAATCTCCTGTCGGTGTATGCCCACAACAGCAAGCTCCTCGTGAAGGAAAAGGACACGGTGGCGAAAGGGCAAAAAATCGCCGAGATCGGCAGCAGCGATGCGGACAGCCCGCGGCTGCATTTCGAGATCCGCCGCCAGGGCAAGCCCGGCGATCCGCAGAAATTCCTGCCGGCGCGCTGATGCCATGAGCGAGGACGGCATGGTCCGGCGCGACGAGGATGCCGACAGCGGGCATGAGGCCGAGGACTCCGGCTTCATCGAGGACATCACCCAGGTTTATCTGCACGAGATCGGCGTCACGCCGCTGCTGACCGCCGCCGAGGAGGTCAGGCTCGCGCGGGCCGCCCATGCCGGTGATTTCGCCGCCCGCCAGCACATGATCGAAGCCAACCTGCGCCTGGTGGTCAGCATTGCCCGGCACTACCTGCATCGCGGGTTGCCGCTCGATGACCTGATCGAGGAAGGCAACCTGGGGCTGATTCACGCACTGGAAAAATTCGATCCCGAACGCGGCTTCCGGTTCTCCACCTACGCCACCTGGTGGATACGGCAGAACATGGAGCGCGCGATCATGAACCAGTCGCGCACCGTGCGCCTGCCGGTGTACGTGATCAAGGAACTCAACGTCGTCCTGCGCGCGATGCGCGAACTCGACCGCCGACGCGGCGCCAATACCGAGTCCCCGGGCGCGATGCTGGATGAAGTCTCGCGCCTGCTCGATCGTCCGGTCGAGGAAGTCCGCCATTTGCTGATGCTCAACGAGCGATCGGCCTCGCTGGACTCGCCGCTGGATATTGATCCGGAGCTTTCGATGTCCGATGCCCTGGCCGATGAATCGATTGCCGATCCCTCGTACCAGATCGCGCAGCACGAGTCGGAAGTAATGGTTGCCGAGTGGGTTGCGCAGCTCACCGAGCGCCAGCGCCTGGTCATCGAGCGCCGCTATGGTCTTGGCGGCCACGATGCGACCACGCTGGAACTGATTGCCAGGGACCTTGGCCTGACCCGCGAACGCGTGCGGCAAATTCAGATGGAGGCACTGTCGAAACTGCGCAAGCGCATTGCGCAGGATGGCCTGACTCCCGAATCCCTATTGTGACTGGCGCAGTTCCGCGGCGAGATCCATGACCGCGGCGGCATAGAAGCTGCTGCGGTTGTAGCGGGTGATGACGAAAAAATTGCCGTAGCCGACGCGGTATTCGGTGGCGGCATTCGGGCTCACCAGGTCGATCAGCGCCGCCGGACGATTCGGGAAGTCGTCACCAGTGCCGGCGATCGCCGTGTCGCCAGCGCCGACTCTTGTGAGGCTTGTGCCGGAGGCGGTCCATTCGCGTGGCGAGCGCTTCGGCAGGATGCCGTCATCGACCAGCGCCTGGATGTTGTCGCCGCCGACCGTGACGGCTATCGCGATCGGAGCATCCTTTTCCCAGCCGTGCGCGGCGAGAAAGTTGCCGACGCTGCCGATTGCATCGGCGACGCTGGCCGACAGATCGACGCGGCCGTCGCCATCGAAGTCCTTGCCATGGCGGCGTAGCGACGAGGGCAGGAATTGCGGCAGGCCCAGGGCGCCAGCATAGGATCCGCGGTAGTCCAGGGGACTGCGTCTTTCCTCGCGTGCCAGCAGCAGCAGTTCTTCGAGCTCGCGGCGGAACAGCGCGGCGCGTGGCGGATAGTCGAAGGCCAGCGTGGTCAATGCGGCGAAGGTAGCGAAGCGCCCCGTGTGCCTGCCGTAGATGGATTCGACGCCGATGATCGCGGCGATGATTTCCCCGGGCACGCCGAAGCGCGCTTCGGCCTCGGCAAGCTTGTCCGCATGTGCCTGCATGAAGCGATGCCCGGCGGCAATCCGCTTCGGTTCGACGAAGCGTGCGCGGTAGGCCCGCCAGGAGCGGATTCCCGGATCACTCGGCGGCATGATGGCCTTGATCACGCGAGGCAGGTGCGGCGTCGCGCGGAACAGCTTGGCCAGGGCTGCCTGGTCCATGCCGTGGCGCTCGACCATCTCGTCAATGAACTGCCTGACATCATCGCGGGAAGCGTAGTTCGCCGCCTGTGCGACGGGGGTGCAGAGTAGGGCAATCAGAACCCACGGCCATTTCATGGGTGGAATCCCGCGATTCGGCGGCGCAGGCGTTCGAGGTCGTCCGCGCAGGGGGCCGGGGCATAGCGCAGACGGGCGTAGAGGTCGGCAATCTCGCGTATGGTGTCGGCATGGGCGGGGATCGATCGCGCGGCGCGGTCGGCGAAGGCCAGCGGTCCCTCCCAATCGCGCCAGACGACATTGCGTGACGCAAGACGGGCGGCAAAGCGTCGCCAGGCCGCAAACGCCGGGTCGACTCGCCGCCGGTTGCGCAGGACCCAGGCGGTCAAGCCCAGCAGCACCACGCCACAGAGCACCGCGAGTGCCGCCGTCATGCTGCGCCAGTCGGGTTCGCCCAGGCCCAGGCCGGCAAGGAGATCGCGCTGCTTCTGCGGGTTGTAGCCCAGAACCCACTGGTTCCAGCCATTCGTCACGGCATCGAGGCGGTAACGCAATTCGCGTATCCAGGTCAGATCGGTACGTGCCAGGAAAGGCAGGTCTTCGCCGGCGGGCACCGCGGCAGCCAGGTTGGTGTTGATGCGACTGGGTGCGGAAATCGCCGTCGGGTCGACGCGCACCCAGCCGCGACCGGCGATCCAGGCCTCGGTCCAGGCATGGGCATCGTATTGCCGCACCACCAGGTAGCCATCGACGGGATTTACCTCGCCTCCCTGGTAGCCGGCGACCACCCGCGCCGGCACGCCGGCGGAGCGCAGCGCATAGACAAAGGCGGCGGCGAAATGCTCGCAGAAGCCGCGCTTGGTATCGAACAGAAATTCATCGACCAGATCGGGGCCGAGCAGCGGTGGATTCAAGGTGTAGATCAGCAACTGGCGGCTGAAAAACTCCTGTGCCGTGGCCAGGATCGCCGTGCCGTCGTCGCCGTGACGGTTGCGCCATTCGGCGCCCAGGGCGCGGGTGCGCGGATTGCCGCCGCTGGGCAGGGCCAATGCTTCATTCAGCGCGGCGCGCGTATCGTTGATCCCGGCGTTGGTCTCGGGGTAGGCGCGTTGGGTGTAGCGCATGCGATTGCGCACGATCTGGCGCGAGATCGGCTGGTAGTCGCTGGTCAGGGCGCTGTCGGGTGGCAGGTTGCCCGGCATCTCCAGGGCGAACAGCCAGAACTTGCCGTTGGGTTCCAGTGTCAGATCGTAGTCGATGGACGGCCCGCTGACCGGGTAGGGAATCTCCGGATAGGCGCCAAGGGTCTGCCGTATCGACCAGGTGCGTCCGTCAAAGGCCGGCATCACCGGTCCGCGCCAGTAGAGCCGTGATTGTGGAGGAAGCTCGCCCTTGAACTCCACGCGAAAGGCAATGGCATCCGACTGCGAGAGTTGGGCGATCGATCCCGGCGACATGGTTTCGGAGATTCCGGACGTCGCCGTGTGGCGATCCTGCGGCAGGCCCCAAAGCGGCCCCTGGACGCGCGGGAACAGCACGAACAGCAGCAGCATGAAGGGCATGGCCTGGGCCAGCATCAGCGCCGCGCGGCGCAATTGCAACAGCGGCTCGGGTCGATCGTCGCTCGCCGCCAGCATGGTCGCGGTAGTGATCAGAACCGTGACGCAGGAGAGCAAGGCGGTCGGTATGGTCTGGGTGAACAGGAACTGGCCCAGGACCAGGAAGTAGCAAAGCAGGGCGGTGACGATGGCATCGCGCGCGGCGCGCAGTTCGAGCAGCTTGAGGGCAAGGAAGACCACCAGCAGGGCGATCCCCGGCGTGCGACCGATGATGCTGCGGTACTGCAGGAAGACGGCGACGGTGCCGGCAATCACCAGCAGCACCAGCAGCCATTTCGGCGGCAGGTGCCACTGGCGCCAGGTCAGCGCGGCGCGCCAGGCGAAGGCGGCGCCGGCCGCGAATGCAAGCCAGGGGGGAATCTGCTGGGTCAGCGGCAGGAAGGCGGCCAGGGCGCCGGCGAGCAGCCACCAGGCCTGGCGCCGGCTGACGGGGCGGTTAGCGCGCGCCATCCTGGTACAGCGCCAGGGCGCGCAGGCCGTTGCCCAGGTGGGTGGCGCCATGGTCCGGCGCCAGGCGCAGGCCGGGGATGCGCAGACCCCAGGCGTGGCCGGCGGCCTCGGCGTCCAGCATCCAGCGCGCAAGCCGCGACAGGCGCTGCTCCGTACCCATGGCCTCCGGCAACGCGCTCCATTCCAGCCAGACCTGCGCCGCAGCCGCGCCGGAGAACAGCTTGGTCAGGAGCGGGCCGTCCTGCTGGCGCGCCACGGTTTTCCACGCGACATGGCGTGGCGAATCCGCGGGCTGGTGATCGCGCATGCCGGCGAAGTCGTCGGCACCACGACCCTCGCGGGACGTCCCGCGTGACGAGTCGCTGGTCCAGGGCAAGCTTGGGGCCTTGGCGGCCGGCGCGGGATAAACCAGGCAACTGAGGTCGGGAACGACGTAGCTCCAGGCACGTACCAGCCCCAGGGGCCAGGTCGTCTCGATGGTGATGCGCGGCACCCGCATCCATCCGCGTCTGACCGCCGCAATCGGCAGCAGGGCGATCACGCTGGACTGGGCGCCGATGTCGATTTCCACGGGCTCGCCATCGCCGATGAAGACGCGCAGGCTGGTTCGCGCATCGGATCGGCGATTTTCCAGCACCAGGGCGAATTGCGCCGTGCCACCGGCGAACACCGGGTCGCAGCGCCCCGGGCTGAGCGCGATCAGCGCCATGTTGCGGAAAGTATGCAGGATGGTGACGACGCCCAGTCCGGCAAGCAGGAATACCAGCGCGTGGCCGAGGCTCAGGTTGTAGTTCATGGCGCCAAGCAGGATCACGATCAGCGCCGTGCCATAGCTCAGCCCGGCCGCCGTCGGCAGGACATACACGCGGCGTTGCGTGAGGATGATCGGCGCGGGTTCGGGCGCCCGTACCGGCACCGCCCAGCGCACGAAGGCTTCATGGAGGCGGTGGCGCAACGTCGCCAGCATGTTCAGGGCAGCGCTACGGCCTCGATCAGGGCGGCGGCAACGGCCTCGGGGTCGTTGCGGGCCACGTCGTCGACGGGGCGCAGACGATGTGCGATGACGCCTGGAAGGACGGCCTGCACGTCTTCGGGCAGGACGTGCTTGCGTCCATCGAGCATCGCCCAGGCGCGCGCCACCGCGAGCAGGGCCAGGCAGGCGCGCGGCGACAGGCCGGCCTGCCAGCGCGGTGCCATACGCGTATGCGCCGCCAGCGCTTGCACATAGTCGATCAAGGCCGGCGAGGCATGAACTTCGCGCGCGGCCTGCTGCAATTCGATCAGCCGTTGCGGGCTGACGCGGGCGGTGAGCTCTGCGACCATCCTCTGCCGGTCGGCGCCGGCCAGCAGTTCCCGTTCGGCGACCGGATCGGGATAGCCGAGTTCTATTTTCAGCAGGAAGCGGTCGAGTTGGGATTCCGGCAGCGGGAAAGTGCCGATCTGGTGCGTCGGATTCTGCGTGGCGATGACGAAGAAGGGCTCGGGCAGCGGGCGGGTCTTGCCCTCGGCGGTGACCTGGCGTTCCTCCATCGCTTCGAGCAGCGCGCTCTGGGCCTTGGGCGTGGCGCGGTTGATCTCGTCGGCGAGCACGACCTGGGTAAAGATCGGACCCGGGTGGAAATGGAAGGCGCCGCTGCCGCGGTCGAAGATCGAGACGCCGAGGATATCGGCGGGCAGCATGTCGCTTGTGAACTGGATGCGCTGGAAATCGAGACCCAGCACGCGCGCCAGCACGTGGGCCAGCGTGGTCTTGCCGACACCGGGAAGATCCTCGATCAGAAGATGCCCGCGTGCCAGCAGGCAGGCGAGCGACAGGCGGATCGGCCTTTCCTTGCCGAGAATGATGCGGTTGATGTCGGCAAGAACGGCGTCGAGTTCGGGTAGTCGCATGGGGTCGGGGATTTGCGCGGACTTTGTTGGATAATAGGCTTTTCGGCCCATTGTAAGACATCAGGCAAGACCTCCGTCATGACCATTACCGCCTTCATTACCCATCGCGATTGCTGGCAGCACGACATGGGCGCCCACCATCCCGAATGTCCCGACCGCCTCGGCGCGATCAGCGATCGACTGATCGCCTCCGGTCTCGACGTTTATCTGCAGTTCCACGACGCGCCGCTGGCCGACGAGGCGCAACTGCTCAGGGTGCATCCGCGCGACTATGTCGAGCACGTGAAGAACAGCAGCCCGGCGCATGGCATCGTGCATCTCGATCCGGATACCGCGATGTCGCCCGGGACTCTGCAGGCGGCGCTGCGTTCGGCGGGCGCCGGCTGCCACGCCACCGATCTGGTGATGCGCGGCGAGGCGCAAACCGCGTTTTGCGCGATACGCCCGCCCGGCCACCATGCCGAGCGGGCCAAGGCCATGGGCTTCTGCTTCTTCAACAACGTGGCGGTGGCCGCGCGCCATGCCCTTGATGCCTGGGGACTGTCGCGCGTGGCGATCATCGATTTCGACGTGCATCACGGCAATGGCACCGAAGAAATCTTTGCCGGCGATGAGCGCGTGCTGATGGCGGGTATCTTCCAGCACCCCTTTTACCCCTATTGCGGCACGGAGAATCCGGCGCCCAACATGTGCAACGTGCCGCTCCCCGCAGGAACCCGTGGCGAGGATTTCCGCGGAGTCGTCGCCGATATCTGGCTGCCGCGCCTGCGCGAATTCAAGCCGGAGATGATCTTCGTCTCGGCCGGTTTCGACGCGCATTATGAGGATGACATGGCGTCGCTGGGGCTGGTCGAATCCGACTATGCCTGGGTCACCCAGCAGATCAAACAGATCGCCAATGAATATGCCAAGGGCCGCGTGGTTTCGCTGCTTGAAGGGGGCTATGTGCTTTCGGCGCTGGCACGCAGCGTGGTTACGCATATCAAGGTGCTGGCGGATTTGTAAGCGGAGGTTGCCGGCGTCGAAGGCGCCCGCTGATCGGTTAAAATCCAGCGTTCACAGCCGGTGCGTGCCGTCTTTGGCCGCGCCAACCATCCGGGAATATTCATGAAGACCATACAGGGTTCCATTCCTGCGATCCTCAGTCCGATGCAGGAGGACGGCGCGCTTGATCTGCCCGGTTTCGAGCGCTTGCTCGACTGGCATGTGGCCGAGGGCACGGATGCGGTCGTGGTGGTCGGCACCACCGGTGAGTCGCCGACGGTCGACGTCGAAGAGCACTGTGCGCTGATAGAGACCGCGGTGCGACGGGTTGCCGGGCGCATTCCGGTAATTGCCGGCACCGGTGCCAATTCGACTCGCGAGGCCATCGAACTGGCCAAGTTTGCCCGCAGGTCGGGCGCGGATGCCCACCTCTCAGTGGTGCCCTACTACAACAAGCCGACTCAGGAAGGCCTGTACCAGCATTTCAAGGCCATTGCCGAGGCCGTCGATTTGCCAATGATCCTGTACAACGTGCCCGGACGCACGGTCGCCGATCTAGGCAATGACGCGATCCTGCGGCTGGCGCAGGTGCCGGGTATCGTCGGTATCAAGGACGCCACCGGCAACCTCGAACGTGGCGCCGATTTGTTGATGCGCGTCCCTGTTGGCTTCAATGTGTACAGCGGCGATGACGCGACTGCCATCGCGCTGATGTTGCTCGGGGGCAAGGGGTCGATTTCGGTGACGGCCAACGTCGCGCCACGGCTGATGCATCAGATGTGCGCCGCGGCGATCGCCGGAAATGCCGTCCTGGCAAGGGAACTTAACCAAAGGCTGATCGGTCTGCATCGCAACCTGTTCCTTGAGGCAAACCCCATTCCGGTCAAATGGGCCGTGCAGCAGATGGGCTTGATCGCGGGAGGGATCCGCCTGCCGATGACGCGTTTTTCTGCCGAATTCCATGACCGCCTGCGCCTTGCGATGCGCGACGCCGGCATCGCCGTTTGACCATCAAAGCCTCCCGATGAGAAAGCCATATCTCCTGATCTCGGCCTCGGTAGCGCTGTTTGGCGTGCTTGCCGGTTGCAGCGGCAACATCCTGCCCGAGTCGAAAAAGATCGAATACAAGTCGGCCGGCAAGTTGCCGCCGCTCGAGATTCCTCCGGACCTCACCCAGCAGAGCCGCGACGAACGCTATACGGTACCGGATGTCTCATCGGGCAAGGGCTCTGCGACTTTCTCCGCCTATTCGACGGAGCGGGCCGGTCAGGCGCGCACCAGCACGGCCCAGGACCTGTTGCCGCAGGTCGACAAGATGCGGATCGAGCGTTCGGGCACGCAGCGTTGGCTGGTCGTCGGCGGGGTCCCGGAAAAGCTCTGGCCCGGAGTCAAGGAGTTCTGGCAGGAACTGGGATTCCTGATCAACGTCGAACTGCCCGAGGCGGGCATCATGGAAACCGACTGGGCAGAGAACCGCGCCAAACTGCCGCAGGACTTTATCCGCGGCACCATAGGCAAGGTCTTCGATAGCGTTTATTCAACCCCGGAGCGAGACAAGTTTCGCACTCGGCTCGAAAAGGGCGCCGAGCCAGGCACGGTCGAGATCTACATCAGCCATCGCGGCATGTACGAGATTTTTACCAACGAAGGCAAGAGCGAGACTCGTTGGCAACCCAGGCCGGCGGACCCCGAACTGGAAGCTGAAATGCTGCGCCGCCTGATGGTGCGTCTTGGTGTCGAGGAGGCGCGTGCCAAGTCCATGGTTGCCGCCGAGCAGCGACAGGATCGCGCGAAGTTGTCACGCGCGGCGGACGGGGCCGGCGCGGTGCTGCTTGAAGAAGCCTTCGATCGTGCCTGGCGCCGCGTTGGTTTGGCCCTGGATCGCGTCGGATTCACCGTCGAGGACCGCGATCGTGCCCAGGGCCTGTATTTCGTTCGTTATGTCGATCCCGAAATCGACGGCAAGAAGAAGGATGAGAGCAAGGGCTTTCTTTCCAAGCTGGCATTCTGGCGCGGCGGGGCGAACGAAAAATCGGATCAGATCCAGTATCGTATCCACCTGCGGGCCGAGGGTGCGGCAACTCGGGTCGAGGTCCTCACTCGGGAGGGCGGCGTCGATCGATCCGATACCTCGCGGCGGATACTTGGCCTGCTGCACGAGCAACTGAAGTAGGCCGGATTCGGTGCGATTTGCCTCGCTCGGCAGCGGCAGCCGGGGAAATTCGCTGCTCGTTGAATCCGGTGCCACGCGCCTGCTGATAGATGCCGGATTTGGGCCGCGCGAAACCCTGCGGCGCCTGGGGCGCCTGGGAGTCGCGACGGACGATGTCAGCGCAATCCTGGTTACCCACGAGCATACCGATCATATCGGCGGTGCCTTTGCCTGCGCCGGGCGATTTGGCTGGCAGGTTCTGCTTACAGCCGGGAGCCTGTCTGCTTCCGGCCGAAGCGAACCGGGCTCGGAGATCAAGCTCATCGACAGCCATGAGGCATTCGCATACCAGGATATCCAGGTGCAGCCGTTTCCGGTACCTCATGACGCGCGGGAGCCGGTGCAATACATCCTGGCCGATGGTGGCGCGCGGCTGGCGGTGCTGACGGATGCGGGGCACGTGACAACGCATATGGTCGCCATGCTTGATCGCAGCGATGCCATCGTGCTGGAATGCAACCACGACCTGGCCATGCTGGAGAAGGGCGCCTATCCGCTTCATTTGAAGCGGCGAATCGCCGGATCGCTCGGCCACCTGGACAATGCCGCCGCGGCGTCTCTGCTGGCGAGAATCGACCGGTCACGCTTGCGACATGTCGTTGCCGCGCACATCTCGGAACAGAACAATACGCCTGAGCTTGCGTGCCGGGCGTTGTCTGAAGTGCTGGACTGCGCGCCGGGATGGATCGGAGTTGCGTCCCAGGATGCGGGGTTTGACTGGCGCGAGATATAAAAAAAGCCAGCCCGAAGGCTGGCTTTTTTGCCCTGAGGCCGAAGAAAAATTACTTCTTCGCCGGAGCGGCAGGCGCGGCGGCGGGGGCGGCCGGAGCGGCGGCGGCAGCCGGAGCAGCGGCAGCCGGAGCCGCAGCAGGAGCACCGGCCATACCGGACATGCCAGCCATGCCTTGCTGGCCAGCCATGCCGGACATGCCAGCCATGCCTTGCTGGCCAGCCATGCCGGACATGCCAGCCATGCCTTGCTGACCAGCCATGCCGGACATGCCAGCCATGCCGGCTTGCGCGTCGGCGGGCTTCGGCGCTTCAGCGGCGGGCTTGGGCGCTTCGACCTTGGGCGGCTCGGCGGGCTTCGGGGGCTCTTGCTTGCTGCAGGCGGCGAGGGCAACGGCCAGGAGGGAGGCTACGAGGAGAGAGTTCTTCATGGAAAGTCCTTTATCGATAGAGGAGTGGCAGGGTATGACAAAAATTGTTGCCGGGCGCGACCCGACAACCCGAAATTATATCGCTTTTGTTGTGGATACCAAAGCGGATATCGGCAATAAATCACGGTCCTCATCGCAATTCCGGTCAAAGCCCGGTGGCATTGACGCTCAGGCAGGGCAGCGACTGTTCCCACAAATCCTCGAATCGCTGGCGCCAGGGATGTACAGCCCCCGGATCGTCGAGGATCAGCGCACTGCGAGGCTGGTCGAACTGAAAGCGCCGTATCGCACAGTTGTCGTCGGCGAGGATATGCGTGTCGGCAAGATGTCGCAGGTTGTCGGGTGACTGCCGAATCTCAATCAGATGCGAGAAGCGGGCAAATAGTTGCATCAGGCGGGGCGCGCGGGAGCGCAGGATTTCCGGTTCGTGGAGCACGATGCGCAAATGACGCAGTCCCTCGGCGGCGAGGAAACGTGTCAGCAGGTCGATGCGGGATTTTTCGTCAAGGCGCGGCGCCGAAAGATCCCGATCAAAAATCAGGATCTCGTATTGGGCGCGAGCGATGACGACATCGCAGGCGTGACGGTAGTCGGCCTCGGTGGTGATTAGCGAATACGCGGGTTCCATGATGGGGATGGAGCGAAATCGGGGACGCGATGGCCGATTATAATCGGCGACCTTTTTGTGGGACCGGGACTTGAGATGCCGATTGCGGTGATTGAATCGCTGGATCATGAAGGGCGCGGCGTTGCCCACGTGGACGGCAAGGCGATTTTCATCGAGGGCGCCTTGCCCGGTGAAACCGTCGAGTACGCCAGCTACCGGCGCAAGCCGAGGTATGAAAACGCAAGCGTCCTGTCGGTAGTCAAGGCCTCCAGCCAGCGCGTGGTGCCGGGTTGCCCGAATTTCGGAACCTGTGGCGGCTGCTCAATGCAGCATCTTGATCGTTCCGGACAGACAGCGGCCAAACAGCGCGTGCTCGAGGACGCGCTCTGGCATATTGGGCGCCTGAAGGCCGACCAACTTTTTCCTCCAATTGCAGGGTTTCCCTGGGCATACAGGTCCCGTGCGCGGCTCTCGGTGCGTACCGTGGTCAGCAAGGGCGGGGCGCTGGTCGGCTTTCGCGAGCGGCACAGCAGTTTTGTTGCCGTAATGGATTCCTGCCCTGTTCTTCCGCCCCCTGTTTCGGCCCTGATCCCGCATTTGAAGCACCTGGTAGAGGGCATGTCGCGGCCCGACCGCTTGCCGCAAATCGAGGTAGCCGTCGGTGGTGAGAGCACCGTGCTGGTTCTGCGCCACCTTGAGGCCTTGAGCGACCAGGACAGGGACCGGCTGAAGGATTTCGCCGACGAGCATGGCATCGTCTGGTTCCTGCAACCTGGGGGAGTCGATTCAACGCACTTGCTGCATCCGCCGGATGCCGCCCTGTTGAGCTACCGGCTGCCGGATTTCAACCTGGAACTGGCTTTTCATCCGACGGAATTTACCCAGGTCAATCCGGCGGTGAACCGGGTCCTGGTGCGCCGGGCCATGACCTTGTTGCAGCCCGGGGCAGACGAGCGCATTGGCGATCTGTTTTGCGGCTTGGGCAACTTCAGCCTGCCGATCGCCACCATGGGCGCGCAAGTGCTGGGGATCGAGGGCAGTGCCGCGCTGGTGGCAAGGGCACGACAGAATGCGGAGCGCAATGGCCTGGCGAGCCGCTGCGAATTTGGCGTGGCCAACCTGTTCGCCGCCACGGAGGAAAGTATTGCCGCGCTTGGGCGCTTGGACAAGCTCCTGATCGATCCGCCGCGCGAAGGCGCGATAGCGGTGGTCAAGGCCCTGCCGTCAAGCGCTGCGCCGTGGCGAATCGTCTATGTGTCCTGCAGTCCGGCAACCTTGGCCCGTGATGCTGCCGTGCTGGTAAATGAAAAGGGCTATCGCCTGGCCGGCGCGGGGATAGCCAACATGTTTCCGCATACCTCGCACCTGGAGTCGATCGCGCTCTTCGAGCGCTGAGGCAAACGAAAACGGCGACCGAGGTCGCCGTTTTACGTTGCGCCGTTCCGTCAGCGCCGACTTTGCCCGTCAGTCACGCTCGCCGGTGAACGCCATCAGCAGTTGCAGCAGGCTGACGAAGACATTGTAGACATCCAGATAGACCGCAAGCGTCGCGGTGATGTAGTTGTCCTCGCCGCCATGCACGATGCGGCTGATGTCATAAAGAATATAGGCCGAGAAGATCACCACCGCGATCGCCGCGATCGCCAGGGAGAGGGCGGGAATCTGGAAAAAGATGTTCGCCACGATCGCAACCAGCAGCAGAATCACGCCGGCGAAAAGGAACTTGCCGATGTTGGAAAAGTCCCGCTTTGTCGTCGATGCCACGCCGGCCAGGGCGAAGAAGATCGCGCCGGTGCCGCCGCCGGCCAGGGCGATCAGCGTGCCGCCATTGGCGAAGCCAAGCGCCACCTGAAGGATGCGCGAGAGCATCAGGCCCATGAAGAAGGTGAAGCCGAGCAACAGGGCCACGCCCATGCGGCTGTTCTTGTTGCGCTCGATGCCCCACATGAAGGCCCAGGCCACGCCGAGAAAGAGCATGAAGGCAATGAAGGGGCTGCCGGCGAGGAAGGAAAACTTGAGCTGCACTCCGACCAGGGCGCCGAGGATAGTCGGCACCATCGAAAGCGCAAGCAGGGCATAGGTATTGCGCAGAACGCGTTGTTGCCGCTGGGCAATGTCGATCGTCGCGGTTTGCTGGTAGGTCTGGATGTTTTCCATGGCGTTTAGAGCTCTCCTTGAGTAGGGTACGAAGCCTTCGACAAAGTTGCGCCCCGGGAGTTCCGGAACGGCAAGGCCGGTCGATTATACGGGCGGCCGCCTGTGCCGGATAGCGATCAGCCCCGGGCCCCCGCGCCCGACCCGCTAGCGGCCTGGCTTGCGGGCCATGTGGCATGCGTCTATGCTCGCCCGGATTGGCGACAGGAGATGCCTTGGCTTCCCTCGACAGAATTCGCACTCACGGCTTTCGCCGCTGGTATGAGCGCCAGTTGATCGAGTGCCATGCCTGGCTGGTCACCTGGTTCCTCGGGCTCATCGTCCTGGTCAGCGGCGTGGAGCTCGCGGGAGCTGGCAGTGGTTCGCGCCTGACGGGCGCCATGCTCCTGCTCGCCGGGCTTTCGGTCACGCTCTTCAGTTGGACGCGCTACCGCCTGCTGCTGGAAATTGCCGAGCGCCTTGGCGAACAGGCGGCGTGCCCAGGCTGCGGCGCCTATGCGAAATTTTCAATCGAAGCCTCCGGCCCCAATCCGATGCCCGACGGTGGCGATCCGGTACTCGAGAAGCAGGGCGGCGGAATCTGGCTGCGCGCGCATTGCCGGAAATGCGGCGGTCTTTGGGTGCTGAGGTAAGGAATGGATTTGCCGCGTGTCGGCCGGCGATGGATGGTGTTGCTCGCCCCGTTGTGGCTGCACGCGACATGGCTGGGGCTGCTGCCCAAGGCCAGGGCGCAAGGCGCCCCGGGCGACGATAGGAGCTCGCCGAAGACAACGAGAGTGTACTCGCACCCAAAAGTGGCGGCACCCCCATCATCGACCGGGCTGCGCCTGAGCAGGGAGCTTGGATTCTTGGCGGACGAAGTCAATGATGCCGCGTCAGCCGCGCCCGTGCCTTCCGGCGGTCCGCTGAAAGCGGCGCCGGAAGTGACTGGCGATCGACGCATTCCGCTTCCGAGTGGCGAGTTGAACCGTGGCGGGGTCGTTCCTGCCGGCCGAATGCGGTTTCGTGATGGGGAATTGGTTCTGGAACCGTCGGATGCCGATAGCCAGGGGCTCATGGTCAAGTAGGTGGGGTGTCAGTCACATTGAGGCCGGAACGGCTTGCCACAACAAGCGGTAGCTATTTTGTCGATCATGAGTTACCACGTTTCTTACCACGAACGCTGGTTCGCTGCCCTTCGCTGGCCGTCCATCTTCAGTGCACCAACCTCGCCAGTCAGTTCATGCCGTTGCCAGTTCATCCCAGCGCCGAATACCGGAAAGAACGGCTTCCATGGTTTCCCGTGCCATCTCGGTATCGTAATGGCTTTGCAGGTTGATCCAGCTTTGTGCGTCAGTACCGAAGAAGGCGGCCAAGCGTAGAGCTGTGTCGGCGGTAATAGCGCGACGACCAGCCACAATCTCACCGATCCGGCGCTGGGGCACTCCGATCTCCTTCGCCAGTCGGTATTGGCTGATACCCATGGGTTCCAGGAAATCATGGAGCAGAATCTCGCCCGGCGTGGCGAGCGGAACTTTACGCGGCATGATGCTTCTCCTCAGTGATAGTCAACGATTTCGACGCGCCAAGCATGCCCGTCGCGCCACTCAAAACACACGCGCCACTGGTCATTGATACGGATGCTCCATTGCCCGCGGCGGTCTTTCTTCAGTTGCTCCAGCCGATTCTGCGGCGGTACGCGAAGGAACTCCAATGAGGCTGCGGCATTGATCTGCTGCAATTTCCGCATCGCCACGGTCGCGATGTTGGCGAACCGCGCCACTCGCTCTCCCTTGAACAGGCTTTCCGTGTCCGAGCATTTGAACGTCTGGATCATGGCTCGAATACTATCCCTCCCCGTTACTAACGTCAATCGTCAGCAAAAATCCTTGATAACCATTTCCGGCTTGGCGCATGATCCGCCTCGGTGCTCGAAACACCTCGTTAAGCGGTAGCCACTCCCGACAGTCAAAGCGGCGTTTTTTGCGTCCATAGGTCCATCTATGGCGGGTAGTGGGCGGTCATACAACAGCCTTCGGACTTGAATCAACTTTGGTGGGGGTGGCGGATGGGGTGGGATTCGAACCCACGGAAGGCTTGCACCTTCGCCGGTTTTCAAGACCGGTGCATTCAACCGCTCTGCCACCCATCCATCGGGGCGCGAATTCTAGCATCGGGCATTGCGGCCCCTGCAGCGCGTCTTAGCCGAAGCGGGAGAAATCCGGTTTGCGCTTCTCGAAAAACGCGGCAAAAGCTTCCTTGGCCTCGGGTGAAACCAGGCGCTGGCGAAAGACATCTGCTTCGGCCCGCATGGCTTCGTCGATCATGACCCGCTGTGAGCGCTTGAGCAACTGTTTGGTCAGGCGGATCGATGCGGCAGGTTGCGCCACCAGTTTGCGACAGCGTTCCAGCGCATGGTCGAAGACCTGACCCTCGGGTAGCACTGCATTCACCAGCCCCAGGTCGAGCGCGGTCTGGGCGGTGAATACTTCACCGAGCATCAGCAGTTCCGCCGCGCGCGCATGCCCGGCGCGCAGCGGCAGCAGCACGCTGGAAGCGGCCTCGGGTGTCAGGCCGAGGTTGGCAAAGGGCAAGGCGAACTTGGTGTTGGTTGCCGCATAGGCCAGGTCGCAATGCAGCAGCATGGTGGTGCCGACGCCGACGGCAACGCCTTCGACGGCGGCGACAAACGGCTTTTCAAGCTGTGCGAAGCCCTTGATGAAGCGGAACACCGGTGCGCTGTCGTCCAGGGGCGGCGTTGCCAGGAAATCCGCAAGGTCGTTACCGGCGGTGAAGCTGCCGCCGCTACCCGAAATGAGGATCACGCGCACGGCGGGGTTGTTCTCCGCATCGGCCAGGGCATCGGCCATGGCCTGGTACATCACCGCGGTCAGCGCGTTCTTCTTCTCCGGTCGCGTCATCTGCACATGGCATATTCCGTCGCCGACGGTGATCTTGATTGTGTCGCTCATTTTTTTGACTTCGCCATGAAGGCATCCATGGCGGCCTTGCGATGATCATTTACCGTTTGTGCATGGGGTCTTTCGCCGATCAGCTTGAGATAGTCCCTGGCTTGCGGCAACAATTCCTCGACGAAGTCGCGCCCGTAGATCTTGCGTGTGGCCTGGCTGACCAGGGGCAGATGCACCCAGGCGGCGCAGTCGGCATGGGTAAAGCTGTCGCCGCCGATGAACGGGGAAAAGCGTGTCAGGCGGGCGAAGCTGCGCAGGCCTTTTTCGAGCAGCGGCGCAATTTCGGCCTTGGTTTCATCGGACACCGTGCCGCCGAAAAATGCCTCTTTGTAAAGGCGGCGAGCGGGCAATTCCAGGTGCAACTCGACATGTTCGATCAGCTCGCGGCATCGAGCCCTGGCGTACAGCTCGCGTGGATAGAGCGGTGGCTCGGGCCAACAGTCCTCGATGAATTCGGTAAGCACCTGGGATTCGCTGAGCACGCCCTTCGGCGTGCGCAGGAAGGGCACCTTGCCCATGGGAGATTCGCTGAGCATTTCCTCGCTTTGCGAGGGATAGACCAGGGCTTCGGAAAACGGCACGCCTTTTTCCAGCAGCGACAGTTTGACCTTGTTGTAGTAGTTGCTGACGGCGAAACCGCAGAGGGTGATCGGTGTGGTCAATTCAGGCTCCCGGAAAACGAAGTTTCAGTAAAGGCTAATGTCGGCTTTTCGGCGTTAAGCGGAGCGGCCGTCGCTAAAACGGTAGGCACTCAAGCGCTCGCGCAACTGCAGCTTCGAAAGCTTGCCCGTGGCGGTGTGCGGCAGGTCGTCGACGAAGACGACATCGTCGGGTATCCACCACTTGGCGACCTTGCCCTCATAAAAGGCGATCAACTCGTCGCGGCCGACGTCCTGGCCCGGCTTTCTTACCACCACCAGCAGCGGGCGTTCGTCCCACTTTGGGTGCGCCGCGCCGATCACCGCGGCCTCGGCCACGGCCGGATGTGCGACGGCAATGTTTTCCAGATCGATCGAGGAAATCCATTCGCCGCCGGACTTGATGACATCCTTGGAGCGGTCGGTGATCTGCATGTAGCCGTCGGCATCGATGGTGGCGACGTCGCCGGTGGGGAACCAGCCGTCGCGCAGTGGATTGCCGCCCTCGCTCTTGAAGTAGCCGCTGGTGATCCAGGGGCCGCGCACCATCAGATCGCCGAAGGCCTTGCCGTCGTTGGGCAGCGTGCTGCCGTCGCCGCCGACGATCTTCAGTTCGACGCCGAAAATGCCCCGCCCCTGTTTGAGGCGGATGCGGTCACGTTCTTCGGCCGGGAGCGCGAGGTGCTTGAACTTGTAGGTGTTGACCGTGCCCAGCGGGCTCATCTCCGTCATGCCCCAGGCATGCAGCACGGTGATGCCAAAGTGTTCATCGAAGGCGCGGATCATGGCCGGTGGCGCCGCCGAGCCGCCGATCACCAGCCGCTTGACGGTGGACAGCTTGAGCTTGTTGCCCTGCAGGTGCTGCAGCAGGCCGAGCCAGATGGTCGGCACCCCGGCGGACATGGTGACGCCTTCCTCCTCGAACATCGAGTAGAGGCTGGCGCCGTCCAGATGCGGCCCCGGCATCACCAGCTTGGCTCCCGTCAGGGCGCAGGCGTAGGGGAGGCCCCAGGCATTGACATGGAACATCGGCACCACCGGAAGGATGCAATCGCGCGCCGAGGCGCCCAGGGCGTCGGGAAGGCAGGCACCGTAGGCATGCAGCACCGTCGAGCGATGGGAATACAGCACGCCCTTGGGGTTGCCGGTGGTGCCCGAGGTGTAGCACAGCGAGGATGCCGTGTTCTCATCGAACTCCGGCCAGGTGAAGTCATCACTTTGCCCGGCGACCAGTTCTTCGTAACAGAGCAAGCCGGGGATCGTGTTGTCGGGGATCTCGTCGCGCGCACACAGGATGACCCAGCCCTTGACACCGGGGCAGTGGGGGATCAAGGCCTCGACCAACTTGACGAAAGTCACATCGAAAAAGACGAAGCGATCGTCGGCGTGGTTGACGATGTAGGAGATCTGCTCGGGAAACAGGCGCGGGTTGATGGTGTGGCAGATAGCCGCCATGCCCGAGACGGCGTAATAGATTTCGAAATGCCGGTGCGTGTTCCAGGCCAGGGTGCCGATCCGGTCCTCGGCCTTGACGCCCAGCGCTGTAAGCGCATTGGCCAGGCGGCGCGAGCGCGCCGCCGCGGCGGCATAGGTGTAACGATGCGTGCCGCCAACCGGCAGGCGGGATACGATTTCCGTGTCGCCGTGATTTGCCTCGGCATGGCGTAGCAGGCCGGAAATCATCAGCGGCTGATTCATCATCAGGCCAAGCATTTGCGAACTCCTCTCTGTGGTCTGGTCGTGCGCCAGCCTCGGGGAGGCAACCATAGCACCGGAAATCGTTGCGGACAATCTCGCTGTGATCGCCCTTGCCGTCGATTCCGCTTGGCGGAACGGCCCCAAGGCCTGGGCGGGTTTCGAGCCTCAGTTCGTGTCGTCGCGATGGGCGTCGGCCCAGCAGTTGGGGGTTTCGTACAGCCTGACGCGTTCCAGCCGCAAGTGATTGCCGTAGCTGTCGCGGTAGAGCGGATCAAGCAGGGCAAACGCCAGGCGGGCGAGGTTTTCGGCCGTGGGCACACGGTCCAGGACCACGGTCTTGTGACCCGGCATGCCGGCGAGGAAGTCCGCCACCGGCGCGTCGTCCCGCCAAACCAGGAAGGCGTGATCCCAGGGGTCGACGACATGGCGCTTGGCTATCGCCTTCACTTCCGAGAAATCCATCACCATGCCGTCGTCGGGGCGGTCGCTGGCATCGATTACGCCGCCCTTCAGCGTGATCTCAATGGCATAGCGATGGCCGTGCAGGTGACGGCACTGGCTCTGGTGGTTGGGAATTCGATGGCCCGCGTCGAATTCGAGGCGGCGGGTAATGCGCATGGTCGGGAAGCCCCGGATTGTGGCAAAGTGTCCGCGGCAAGCGGCGGACTCGGCGGCCGGATTATAGCCATCGCGCCGTGTCGCCAGCGCCGACTTTCACCAAACATCCCATCCGCCCGACCATGGCACGCCTTACCCTCAGCGTCGATGACCACTCCCGCGACAGCGCCGGCATGCGCTATGTCTACCCCGTGGTTTCGCGCCGCGCCGGCGGTGTCTCGATCGGCATCAACCTGAACCCCAACAATGCCTGCAACTGGCGCTGCATTTACTGCCAGGTTCCCGATCTGAAGCGCGGCGGCCCGCCGCCGGTGGACCTGCCCCTGCTCGACGCGGAGCTGGATCGCTTCCTGGCCTGGGCGACCGTGGGCGACTTCATGCGCACCCGGGTGCCGCCCGGCGCCCGCCGACTGATGGACGTGGCGTTCTCCGGCAACGGCGAGCCGACCAGCGCGGCGGAGTTCGCCGCCGCGGTTGGACTCGTCGTCGGCCAGGTGGCCGCCCACGGTCTGGCCGGCAAGCTGGTGCCGCGCCTGATCACCAACGGCAGCCTGCTGGAGCGCAAGACCGTGCAGCGTGGCATCGCGCTGATCGGCCAGTCCGGTGGCGAGGTCTGGTTCAAGCTGGACGCGGCAAGCGCGGCGGGCATCAACCGCATCAATGGCAGCCGCACGGCCCCGGCCAGCGTGGCGCGACGCCTGCGGCGGTGCGCCGAGCTGGCACCGACCTGGATCCAGACCTGCCTGTTCAGCCTTGACGGGCAGCCACCGCAGGAAGCGGAGCTTGCCGCCTACCTCGAATTCTTGCGTCCGTTTGCCGCCAGCCTCGCTGGCGTGCATCTGTACGGATTGGCGCGACCCTCCTTGCAGCCCGAAGCGGTGCGCCTGGCGCGGCTTGGCGACGCCTGGGTGGCGGCCTTCGCCGAGCGCGTGCGGGGCATCGGTTTGCCGGTGCGGATCAGTCCCTGACGCAGGCGATCAACTGCGCCGATAGGTCGTTCAGGGCGTTCAATCCACGGATTTCCGCGTGCCACCTCGGGTAAAATCACGGCTTCCGTTTGTTGACAGAGCATGGCAATGGCATTGATCGTTCAGAAATACGGCGGCACCTCGATGGGCTCGCCGGAGCGCATACGCAACGTGGCGCGGCGCGTGGCGCGCTGGAAGGCGCAGGGACACCAACTGGTGGTCGTGGTATCGGCGATGAGCGGCGAAACCAACCGCCTGATCGCCCTGGCCAAGGATGTTTCGCCGCAGCCCGACTGGCGCGAGCTGGATGTCATGATCTCCACCGGCGAGCAGGTCACGATCGCGCTGCTGGCGATGGCGCTCAAGGACATCGGCGTCGAGGCGAAGAGTTACACCGGCGGCCAGGTCAAGGTGCTGACCGACTCCACCCACACCAAGGCGCGCATCCTCCACATCGAGGAAGGCAACATGCGGCGCGACCTGGACCAGGGCACGGTGGTTATCGTCGCCGGCTTCCAGGGTGTCGATGATGATGGCAACATCACCACGCTCGGTCGCGGCGGTTCCGATACCTCCGGCGTGGCCCTGGCGGCCGCGCTCAAGGCCGACGAGTGCCAGATCTATACGGATGTCGACGGCGTCTACACCACCGATCCACGCATCGTGCCCGAGGCGCGCAAGCTCGAAAGCGTCACCTTCGAGGAGATGCTGGAGTTGGCGAGCCTCGGCTCCAAGGTGCTGCAGATCCGCTCCGTCGAATTTGCCGGCAAGTACAAGGTCAAGCTGCGCGTGCTTTCCAGTCTCGAGGAAGAAGGACAGGAGACGTCCGGCACGCTGATTACTTTCGAGGAAGACAAGAACATGGAACAACCGATCATTTCCGGAATCGCCTTCAACCGCGACGAGGCCAAGCTGACCGTGCTCGGCGTGCCTGACCGCCCCGGCATCGCCTATCAGATCCTGGGCCCCATCGCCGAGAGCAACATCGACGTCGACATGATCATCCAGAACGTCGGCCATGACGGCACCACCGATTTTTCCTTCACGGTCAATCGCGGCGAGTACGCGCGTGCGCGCAAGATGCTCGAAGAGCAAATCAAGCCGCATGTCGGCGCCCGTGCCATCGAAGGCGACAACAAGATCTGCAAGGTTTCCGCGGTGGGCGTCGGCATGCGTTCGCACCCCGGCGTGGCGAGCAAGATGTTCCGCACCCTGGCCGAGGAGGGGATCAACATCCAGATGATCTCGACCTCGGAAATCAAGATCTCGGTGGTGGTTGACGAGAAGTACCTGGAGCTTGCGGTGCGTGTCCTGCATCGCGCTTTCGGGCTCGATCAGGCCTGATTCGGCTTTCCTGCCCTTGCCGACCCCGGCACTGCGCCGGGGTTTGCCGGGGTTTGAATCGGTGGGCTAATAAATGCCCAGCGCGATTCCCGCCGCGACCTGGGTTCCCAGTTCGCGGCAGCGGTCCAGATCCCGGGCGGAAATCAATTTCGGCGCCAGGATCGCTTCCGGCGTCTGCGCATGGGTGCAAACGATCAGGGGTTCGGCCACCTGTCGCAAGCGCCATCCGGTGGCGATGCGCACGATCTGCCGGGCGGCATTGCTGCCGTCGCTCCCGGCACAGATCAGCGTCGCGTACGGGCGGCCATTAATCTTTTCCAGCGCCGGGTAATAGCAGCGGTCGAAGAAATCCTTCATCACGCCGGCGATGGCGGCAAGGTTTTCCGGCGTGGCGAAGACATAGCCTGCCGCATCGAGCAGGTCCTCGGCGACTGCCGTGGCGGCATGGCGAAGGTTCACGGCAACCCCCGGCTCCAGCGCCATCCCCGCGGCGAGCGCATCGACCATTTGCCGGGTGCCGCCGGTCATCGAGTGGTAGACAACGAGCACGGTCTTCATCGGTCCAAGTATGGCATGGGCCGAGTGCCGAGCCATCGGCGGCGTCCGCTTCTTGATGGCGGCCAAGGCGCGGGCATCCCGGTGGCGGTTAAAATTGCAGATCGAAGACGCTCGACGGCAGAGGCTGCGGCGGATGCTTCGGCAGCGGAGTATTGCGATGTTTCCTGAACTCGGACAGTTTGCCTTGATCCTGGCGCTCGGCGTGGCGCTGGTGCAAGGCATCGTCCCCATTGTCGGCGCCGTGCGTGGCGATGCGCGGCTGATGGGCGTCGCCCGTCCTGCGGCCGCGGCGCAGTTTCTGGCGATGTGCACGGCCTTCGGCTGCCTGGTCGCCGCCTTTGTCGGCAACGATTTCTCGGTGCTCTATGTGGCGCAGAACTCAAACACCCTGCTGCCGACCTTCTACAAGGTGACGGCGGTCTGGGGCGGGCACGAGGGCTCGATGTTGCTCTGGGTCTTCATCCTGTCGCTGTGGACCGTTGCCGTGGCCGCCTTCAGCGAGCGCCTGCCCTTGCCGACCGTGGCCAATGCACTCGGCGTGATGGGCCTGATCACCGTCGGCTTCGTCCTGTTTCTGCTGCTGACCTCGAATCCCTTTGAGCGCTTGCTGCCGGCGGCGGCCGACGGCCGCGACCTGAATCCCCTGTTGCAGGATCCCGGCATGGCCATCCATCCGCCGCTGCTCTACATGGGCTACGTCGGCTTTGCCGTGGCCTTCGCCTTCGCCGTCTCGGCCCTGATCAACGGGCGCCTGGATGCCGCCTGGGCGCGCTGGTCGCGGCCGTGGACCACGGTCGCATGGATGTTCCTCACGCTGGGCATCGCCATCGGTTCCTGGTGGGCCTACTACGAACTTGGCTGGGGCGGCTGGTGGTTCTGGGACCCGGTCGAAAACGCCTCGTTCATGCCCTGGTTGGTCGGCACGGCCCTGATCCACTCGCTCGCCGTCACCGAGAAGCGCGGCGGATTCAAAAACTGGACCGTGTTGCTGGCGATCATGGCGTTCTCGCTTTCATTACTCGGCACCTTCCTCGTGCGTTCCGGCGTGCTGACCTCGGTGCATGCCTTCGCCACCGATCCGCGGCGCGGCGTCTTCGTCCTCGGCTTCCTCGCCCTGGTGGTCGGCGTGTCGCTGTTGCTGTATGCGTGGCGCGCGCCGGCCGTCGGGCTGGGCGGCAAGTTCGAGATGGCGTCGCGCGAGACCTTCCTGCTGGTGAACAACGTGCTGCTGGTGGTCGCCGCAGCAGCGGTGTTGCTGGGCACCCTGTATCCGCTGTTTCTCGATGCGCTGGGCCTGGGCAAGGTGTCGGTCGGGCCGCCGTACTTCGAGGCCGTGTTCGTCCCGCTGATGGCACCGCTGATCCTGCTGTTGGGGCTCGGGCCGTTTGCGCGCTGGAAGCAGGCGCGGCTGATCGATTTCTGGCCCCGGCTGCGCTGGTCGGTGGGGCTTGCGCTGCTCGCCGCCGTGGCCTTGCCGCTGGCCCTGGGGCGCTGGGCGCCGGTGCTGGCCAGCGGCGTGCTGCTGGGCACCTGGGCCATTGCATCGAGCCTGACGCAACTCGTCGGGCATCTGCTGCAGGGCCCCGGCAGTGGCGAGGCCGTGGCTGCGCGCCTGCGCTCGATGCCGCTGGCACGCTGGGGAATGCTGCTGGCGCATGTCGGCATCGGCGTGTTCATCCTCGGCGTGGCGGTGGTGAAGTCCTACGAGACCGCCAGCGAAGTCAGGATGCGTCCCGGCGAACACGCGAGCGCGGGCGGCTACGACTTCCATCTGATCGACTTCCGCGAGACCCGCGGTCCCAATTACATGGCGATTCGCGCCACCGTGAATGTCAGCCGCGACGGTGCGCCGGTCACGGTGATGCATCCGGAAAAGCGGATGTACATGGTGCAACGCATGCCGATGACCGAGGCGGCCATTGACAGCAATGTGTTCCGCGATCTCTACGTCTCGCTCGGCGAACCGGTCGACGGCGAGTCGTGGATCGTGCGCGTGCAGCACAAACCGCTGGTGGTGTGGATCTGGGGCGGCTGCCTGTTGATGGCGCTGGGCGGCCTGCTCGCCGCCTCCGACCGCCGCTACCGCATCCGGCAAACTGAATACCTGGCGGCGGACCGGTCCGCCCTGGCAGCCTGAGGACTCTCCATGCGACGCTTCCTGCTTCCCCTGGCAATTTTCCTGGTCCTGGTCGGCTTTCTTGCCGTCGGGCTGCAGCTCAATCCGCGCGAGGTGCCTTCGCCACTGATCGGCAAGCCGGTGCCGGCCTTCCGCCTGGCACAACTTCACGCCGCCGACAAGCTCATCGCGCCCGAGGACTTGCGCGGCAAGGTCTGGCTGCTCAATGTCTGGGCCTCCTGGTGCGTTTCCTGCAAACAGGAGCACCCGGTGCTGGTCGACCTGGCGCGGCAGAACCGGGTCACCCTGGTCGGGCTGAATTACAAGGACGAGCGCGGCGCGGCGATCAACTGGCTCAGGCAGCATGGCGGCGACCCTTACCTGGTGTCGGCTTACGACGCCGACGGGCGGGTCGGCATCGATTTCGGCGTGTATGGCGTGCCCGAGACCTTCCTCATCGACAAGCAGGGCGTGATACGCTACAAGCATATCGGGCCGATCACCGACGAAGCCCTGAAGACCAGGATACTGCCCCTGGCCGAGGAGCTTGCGCGTGGCTGAGCGGATGCTCTGGCTGGCGCAAGAGTCGGCGCTGGCGCTACGGCGAATGCTGGCGCTGTTTCTTGCCTGCGGCATGTTCCTGCCGGCCATCGCCGCCGACGGCGGCCTGGCCCGGCCGGTCGGTGATCCGGCAGTCGAGGCGCGGGTCAACCGGCTGGCCGAAGACCTGCGTTGCCTGACCTGCATGGGCCAGAGCATTGCCGATTCCCAGTCCTCGTTTTCCACGGACATGAAACGCGAGATTCGCACGATGATCGGCGCCGGCAAGAGCGACAAGGACATCATGGATTTCATGGTCCAGCGTTACGGCGATTTCGTGCTCTACCGCCCGCCGGTGAAAAGCACCACCTGGCTGCTGTGGGGCGGCCCCTTCCTGCTGCTGATCGTGGCCTTGGCGTTCCTGGCAGCCAAGCTGCGCAAGCGTTCGAGTCAGGCCGTGGCGCAACTCAGCGCAAGCGAACACCGGCAGGCGGCGCGTCTGCTGGGCTCGCGCGAAGGCGAGAACCCGTGATCGGTTTCGCGGTGCTTGCCGCGCTGCTGACGCTTGTCATCCTCGCGCTGTTGCTGCGCCCGCTGGTGCGCACGGATTCCGATCAGCGCCTGGGCAGCGCCAGCGAACTCAGCATCGCCGTGCTGCGTGAGCAGTTGGGTGAACTCGACGCCCAGCGCCGGGCCGGCCTGCTGGATTCCACCGTGTTTGCGGAAGAACAGGCGGAACTGGAGCGACGCGCACTGGAGGATGGCTCCGCTAGCGGACAGGGCCGAGCCGCCACGGGGGCGCGACGGACGACGCTGGCCGCCGTGGTCGGCTTCGGCATTCCCGTGCTGGCCATCGGCCTTTATCTTTGGTTGGGCAGCCCCGGCGCCATCGAGGCGCGCAGTTCCGCCATCGCGGAGGAAGAGCACGCGGCCAGCCAGGAACAGATCCAGGGCATGATCGACAAACTGGTCGCCCGCCTGCAGGCCAGTCCCGACGACGGCGAGGGCTGGCGGATGCTGGCGCGCTCCTACTCGGTGCTCGGCCGCCATGTCGATGCCGCCAAGGCCTACGCTCGGGCAACAGCACTCCTGCCGCCGAATGCCGGCCTGCTTGCCGATCATGCGGATGCGCTGGCGATGGCAGGGGACGGCAAGTTTGCCGGCGAGCCGGAAAAGCTGGTTGCGCGGGCGCTGAAGCTCGATCCGCGCCATCCCAAGGCGCTGGCCCTTTCCGGCACCGCGGCGTTCGACAAGGGCGACTATCGTGCCGCGATCAAGGACTGGAAGACGCTGCTGGCGCTGGTCCCGCCGGACACGCCGGCGGCGCGCAGCGTCGCCGACAGCATTGCCGAGGCGGAGCGCAAGTTGGGCGAAGGCAGCGCGGCGCGGACGTCGGCGACGAAGCAGGGCGGTGCGCCGGCCAGCGTGTCGGGCACGGTCACGCTGGCGCCGGAGCTTGCTGGCAGGCTGCCGGCGGACGCCATACTTTTCGTCTTTGCAAAAAATACCGACGGATCGCGGATGCCACTGGCAATGACGCGTATCGAGGCCGCCAAATTTCCCTTGCGCTTCACGCTCGACGACACGATGTCCATGACGCCGAATGCCCGTCTCTCCTCCGCCAATCGCGTGATCGTCGGCGCGCGCATTTCACGTGGGGGCGACGCCATCGCCAAGCCCGGGGATATCGAAGGCCATTCGATGCCGGTGGCGGTGAACGCCAGTGGCGTCGCGGTGCGTATCGACTCCGTCGTGAAATAGGCCTTGGCCTTCCGGCCAAGGCCTGCGTATAGACTTGTAGGCGACTGCCATCATGGCTATGCTGAATGAGGCTTCTTGCAAAGGTTCGTCATGCAGCACGAGAAAGTGAACTACACGGGTTTCTGTACGCTGCTCTCGCTGCGCGTGGTCGATGCCGAGAGTGGTGGACCGCCGACACTGGGCCAGGGGGTCGGCCGCTACTTCGCCTATTTCGTCTCGACCATCCCGCTGGGCCTGGGATTCCTCTGGGTGGCTTTCGACAAGCGCAAGCAGGGCTGGCACGACAAGCTGGCGCATACGGTGGTGATCCGCCGCCGCGGCGGCGAGACTGCGGGGGCGCAAGCGTGAGCCGCGACAGGACGCATCGCTATGCCACGCGCGTCGAATGGACCGGCAACGAGGGTCGCGGCACCGCGGACTACCGCGCCTATTCGCGCAACCATGTGATCACGGCGCCGGGACGGCCCGAGCTTGCCGGCTCGTCGGACCCGGCCTTCCGCGGTGACGCGACGCGCTGGAACCCGGAAGACCTGCTGCTGGCTTCGCTGTCGTCCTGCCACATGCTCTGGTACCTGCATCTGTGCAGCGCCGCCGGCATCGTGGTGACGGCCTATCGCGACGAGGCCGAGGGAAGCATGGCGGAAGACGAAGGCGGCGGCGGGCGCTTCACGGCGGCGGTGCTGCGGCCGGTGGCTACGCTGGCGCCGGGGGCGGATGCGGTGCGCGCCCTGGCCTTGCACGAAGAGGCGCACCGGCTGTGCTTCATCGCCAATTCGGTGAACTTCCCGGTGGGCATCGATCCGGCCCTGGACTTTGCCCCCGGCCCGCACGATGGGGCGCCGACGCTCAAACCGCGCTGACGAACTCGCGAATCGCGGCATTGACGCGCCGCGGCTGTTCGTGGATCACCCAGTGGCTGCCATCCGGAAAGCGCTCGATGCGCAGGTCGGGCACGAGCTCGTCAAGGCCTTCGAGCAGCACCGGACCCAGCGCCGTGTCGGCCTCGCCCCAGATCACCAGCGTCGGCACGCGCACTGTCAGCGCCGCCGGGTCGAGCTTGAGTGCGGCGGCGCCGGGGTCGTCGGCGGTCGGCGGATGGAGCGGCGAGGCGCGGTAGAGCTTGAGGGCGCAGGCCAGCGCGCCGGGCTGCGACCAGGCGGCGAGGTAGCGCGGGATGTCGTCGCCGTTCAGCGCGCAGCGGCCGCTGGCGGTGGCGTTGAACATTTTCAGCAGGCGCTCGAAGCCGTTTTCGCGCAGCACGCGCTCGGCCTTGTCGAGGCGGAAGAAGTTCATGTAGGCGCTGGCCGCCTGCTGCGCCGGGTCGTGAGCCAGGGCGCGGGCGAAGGGCACGGTATGCGGCGCGTTGATGATGACCAGCTTGTTCACGTACCGCGGGTACAGCGCGGCGAAGGTCCAGGCGATGGCGCCGCCCCAGTCGTGGGCCACCAGCACGCAGGACTTGTCTTCCTGCCCGGCGCGCAGGTGCTCGATCAGTTGGCGCAGGTCTTCCAGCAGCGGCTTGATGCGGTAGGCCTCGACACCCTCGGGCTTGTCGGACAGGTTGTGGCCGCGCAGGTCGAAGGCCACCGCGCGGTAGTCGCGGCCGAACTCGTCGAGCTGGGCGTGCCAGCAATACCAGAACTCGGGAAAGCCATGGACGAAGAGCATCAGCGGCGCATCGGCCGCGCCCCGCGCGACGCAGTGCAGGCGGATGCCGTTGGCCGGGGCGAAGAACTCGTCCATCAGTCCTTGAACACCGGCTCGCGCTTCTGCATGGCGGCGGCGCCGGCCTCGAACAAGTCCTTCGACATCAGCATCGCCGAGTTCCAGGTGGCGATGTAGTTGAGGCCGTCGGCTACCGAGTGGTCGCGGGCGTAGGTGATCATTTCCTTGCAGCCGCGGATCGCCAGCGGCGACTTGGCGGCGATGCTCCGCGCCGTCTCCATGACGCCGGCGTGGAGCGCCTCGGCGGATTCGTAGCAGCGGTTGACCAGGCGCATCTCTTTCGCTTCGGCGCCATCGACGCGGCGGCCGGTGTAGGCCAGCTCGCGTGCCATGCCCTCGCCGATCAGGCCGGGCAGGCGCTGCAGGGTGCCGACGTCGGCCGTCATGCCGACGTCGATTTCGCGCACCGAGAACCATGCCTCGGCCGAGCAGTAGCGCATGTCGCAGGCGGTGACGAGGTCGATGCCGCCGCCGATGCAGGCGCCGTGGATGGCGGCCAGCACCGGCTTGCGGCAGCGTTCGATGGATGTCAGCGTGTCCTGCAGGCGCAGGATCAGGCGGCGCAGCTTTTCGCGCTTGCGGGCCTCGTCCTCGTCCTCGATCTTGGCGGGAACGCCCATCAGGAGCGCGAGGTCGATGCCCGAGGTGAAGTACTTGCCGCGCCCGACCAGCACGCCGACGCGGGCTTCGGGGGTCTCGTCCAGCCATTGCATGGCCTGCTCTATTTCGTACCACATCGGCTCGCTCATGGCGTTGGCCTTGTCGGGGCGGTTGAGGGCGATGGTGGCGACGTTGCCGTCGAGCGTGACATCGAGGGTGCTGAATTCCATGGAGCTTCCTTTCACAGATCGGCGGGCGGGGTGTATCGGTCGCGAAGTTCTCGTTTGAGAATCTTGCCGATGGCATTGCGCGGCAGAGAACTGACGATGTTAACGGCGGCGAGGCGCTGGGTCTTGCCGAGGCGGGCATTGGCCCAGTCGCGGAGTTCGGTCGTCGTCGCAATCGGCGTCTCACCAGCGCCGACTCTTAGGGCAACAAAGGCCAACGGCGTTTCGCCCCAGCGCTGCGAGGCGATGCCGATCACGGCCGCTTCGGCCACCGCCGGGTGCCGCGCCAGCACGGCTTCGAGGTCGCTGGGATAGACGTTGAATCCGCCGCTGATGATCATGTCCTTCTTGCGGTCCATCAGCGTCAAAAAGCCATCGGCATCGAAGCGGCCGACGTCGCCGGTGCGGATGAAGCGCATGCCGTCCGGCGCGTACCACTCGGCCTCGCGGGTCTTGTCCGGCTGGCGGTGGTAGCCCCGCATCATCGCCGGCGAATGGCCGACGATTTCACCGATTTCGCCGGGCGCGACTTCGCGGCCGGCCTCGTCGATCAGGCGGATGTCATGGCCCTCGGCCGGCTGGCCGACGGTGGCGAGCTTGTGCGGGTGCTCGTGGGCCTTGAGCACCACGGTGCCGCCGCCTTCGGTCATGCCGTAGTACTCGATCAGGCCGCCCGGCCAGCGGCGCAGGATGTCGGCCTTGAGCGCGGCGGCGAAGGGCGCGCTGGTGCAGAACTTCATGCGGAAGGCGGAGAGGTCGTGGCGATCGAATTCGCGGTGCGCCATCAAGCGCGCGTACTGCACCGGCACCAGCATGCTGTGGGTGGCGCGATGGCCTTGCGCGAGTTCGAGATAGCGGGCGGCGTCGAACTTCGGCATCAGCACGGCGGTGCCGCCCAGCACCACGGCGGGGAAGAAGCTGACCAGCGTGGTGTTGGAGTAGAGCGGTGTCGACACCAGGGTCACCGCATCGGGCCCGTAGCCGTGGTCGCGGGCGCGCTGCGCATGGACCCAGCGCATGCCGTGCGGCTGGACGATGCCCTTGGGCGTGCCGGTGGTGCCCGAGGAATAGATGATGTTGAAGGGCCAGTCGGGGCGGATCGCCACCGGTTTCGGCTGGCTGCCGGCCGGGGCCAGCCAGGTCGAGAAACGCGTAGCGGCCGTCGATTCGTCAAGCGCGATCCAGGGCACGCCGATCCGGTCCCGCACCGGCGCCAGTTCGCCGGCGACGGCGGCATCGACGAAGAACAGGCGCGCTTCGGCATTGGCCGCCATGTCGGCGATGGTCTGCGGCGTCGACGAGGGCGCCAGCGGTGCGACGGCGATGCCGGCACGCAAGGCGCCGAGGAAGACGGCGGCATATTCGAGCGAGGTGCCGGCGCAGATGGCGACGGCTTCGGTGGGGCGTATGCCGGCGCGCTGCAGGGTCGCGGCGACACGGTCCATCATCGCGTCCAGTGCGGCGAATGAGACGCGGCGCTCGCCCTCGATCAGGGCAATGTGTTGCGGCCGCACGCGGGCGCGGGCGCGGATCAGCTCGCCGTAGTCGGCGAAGGGGCGGGCGAGCAGCTCGCGGAGACTCATTCGATCTTGGGAGGGGCGGGGTCGCGCCGCCGATACATGCCGTAGCCTTCCATTTGCGCGACTTCCTCGTTCTTTTGGTTCAGCACTTCCCAGCGCACCAGGACCAGGCCGACGTGCGGCTTGCTTTCCATCGGCCGCGCTTCCAGGACCACCGAGCGCACATGCAACGTGTCGCCGGGGCGCACCGGCTTGATCCAGCGGATGTTCTCCAGGCCGGGCGAGCCGAGGCTGGCGGTGTCGAGCAGGAATTCGTCGCACATCATGCGCATCGCCATGGCGCAGGTATGCCAGCCGCTGGCGCACAGCCCGCCGAAGAGGCTGGCCTTGCCGGCTTCTTCCGACAGGTGGAAGGGCTGCGGGTCGAACTTCTTCGCGAAGTCGATGATCTCCTCGGCGCTGACGGTGTAGTTGCCGAATTCGCGGACCTTGCCGACGGGGAAATCTTCCCAGTAGTACTTCCAGGTTTTGGTGGTCATGTCATCTCTCAGGCAGGACGCAGGGCGCCGTCCTGCAGCTTCGGCACCACGTCGTAACAGCTTTCCTGGGCGGCGAAGGCGACTTCGTCATCGAGGCTGCGTGCCAGCATCATGCGGCCGACGCGGGCGCGACGCAGGGCATCGAGGCCGTCGCAGTGGTCGTGCAGCAGTTCGGCGGCGAGCGCGGCATCGGAATACTCGGCATCGGGCAGGGCCCGGTGGAACAGGGAAACGAAGTAGCCGGCGCCGTAGAAATCCTCGAGGTTGAAGTTGTCCGCCGAGCCGGAGCAGACGATGAGGATGGTGGCCTCCGCATGGTCGGCGACGATGCGTTCGACCACGGCGCGGCCGTTGAGCAGGGCGGCGGCGTAAACGTGGGCGGCGCCCTGCGACTTGGCCAGCGCCACGGTGCCGTTGGTGGTGCAGTAGATCAGGCGCCGGCCGGCGATGCCCTCGGCCAGCAGGGCCTTGGGCGTCGGGTGTACGAAGCCGGGCAGGGTGTCGGCATTGAGTTCGCCCGAGAGCACGTAGGAGCCTTCCGGGTAGGTGGCGGCTGCCGCCTGCGCGGCACGGCCGTCGAGGGTGGCGATGACTTCGGTCGCGCCATGGGCCAGGGCGGTGACGATAGAGGAGGTGGCGAAAAGGATGTCGAGCACCACCACCACCTTGCCTTCGAGGCGCTGGGCGTCGAGTTCCTCTTTCTTCAGCAGGACGTGAACCTTAGCCATCCGTGCGTTCCTTGGGCACGGCCGGTTTCATCAGGGCGAAGACGCCGGTGCCGGTCATGATCACGCGCTCGCCGCAGACCAGCGTGCAACTGGCATAGGCCAGGCGCCCGCCCATGCGGTCGAGGTCGACGTGGGCCTCGACCCAGTCGCCGGGTTCGGCGGCGGAGACGAAGTTGGTGGTGAGGCTGACCGTGACGATAGGCTGCGGCGGCTCCCTGGAGCTGGAGACGACGATGCCCAGCGCCGTGTCGAACATCGAGACGAGGAAGCCGCCGTGGGCGATGTGGCGGATGTTGCAATGGCGTTCCTCGACGCGGATCGCCAGCACCATCTGCCCGCGTTCGCCGCCCTTGCTGGCGTCGATGCGGTAGTACCAGGGACCGAGGCCGGTCAGGTAACCGCCGCCTCGCTTGAGTGGTTTGTAAGCTTCGGGAATGTTCTCGTTCATCAGGTTTTGTGGATCTTGTCGGGGTCGGGAGCGCGTTTTTCGAGGAAGGCAGCGAAGATTTCCTTGGCGGCGGGGGCGGCGACGAGGTCGCCGAAGAAGATGACCTCCTCGTCGATGGCCTCGATCGCGCTGCGATCCGGCGGGCGTTTCAGGAGCGCCTTGGTCACGGCGAGCGAGCCGGCCGGGCGGGCGGCGAGCTTCTGCGCGGCTTCCATGGCGGCGGCCATCAGTTCGCCGGGCGCCAGCACGCGATTGACGAAGCCGGCGTCCCTTGCGGTCGTGGCATCGAAGGGTTCGCCCAGCATCAGCAGTTCGGCGGCGCGCTGGTAGCCGGCGACGCGCGGCAGCAAGAGGCTGGAGCCGCCCTCGGGGCACAGCGCGAGGTTGACGAAGGGCAACTGGAAGCGGGCATTGTCGGCGGCATAGACCAGGTCGCAATGCAGCAGCATGGTCGTGCCGATACCCACCGCGTTGCCGGCGACGGCGGCGACGATGGGTTTTTCGAAGGCGGCGATCAGGTGCAGGAAGGGGATGGCGGCGCTCGGGTCGCCCACCTTGCGCTGCAGGAAGTCGGCGAGGTCGTTGCCGGCGGTGAACATGTCCTCCTGGCCGCGCAGCAGCACCACCCGCACATGGCTGTCGTCCCGCGCCCGCGACAGCGCCGCGCTCATGGCGCGGTACATGTCGGAGGTGATGGCGTTCTTCTTCTCGCGGCGACTGATTTCTATCGTGACGATGCCGTCCTTGCTGTCAATCAGGATGTTGGGGTGGCTCATCGGCTTAGAAGCTTTCAGGTGGCATCGTTAAAGTCGTGTCGTCGAGGCTGCGCAGCAGTTCGTGCCATTGGCGGACCTTGGGCAGCTCCCAGCGGTAAAACCAGCGGCAGGCGGCCAGTTTGCCACGATAGAAGTCGGCGTCGGCAGCGATACCATTCTCCAGCCCGCGCTGCGCAGCGAGTGCCTGGCGCAGCCAGATCCAGGCGATCACCGTGTGGCCGAAGGCTTCGAGGAAGAGCACGGCATTGGCCAGCGCCAGCGTCGGGTTGGCGGCCAGCACCGGGGCCAGGGCCTGCAGCGTGGTGGCGACCTCGTTGAGGGCGGCCTGCAGTTCGCCGGCGTAGGGAGCAAGCTCGACGTCGCCATGGGCTTCGGCGACGGTCTTGCCGGCTTCGCGGGCGAACAGCTTCATCGCCGCGCCACCGTCCATCACCGCCTTGCGCCCGAGCAGGTCGAGCGCCTGGATGCCGTGGGTGCCTTCGTGGATGGGGTTGAGGCGGTTGTCGCGGTAGAACTGCTCGACCGGGTATTCGCGCGTGTAGCCGTAGCCGCCGTGGATCTGGATCGCCAGGCTGTTGGCTTCGAGGCACCACTGAGAGGGCCAGGACTTGGCGATCGGCGTCAGCAGGTCGAGCAGCAGCCCGGCCTCCTGTGCCGTTACCTGCCCGCGAAGCGGCGTTCCAGGTACGCAAAGCGCATCAGCGCCAGCGCTCTGCGTCCCTGCGGGAACTCTTTGCTCATCGACCAGCCGCGCGCAGTAGAGGCATAGCGCATAGCCGGCCTCGACATAGGCCTTTTGCGCCAGCAGCATGCGGCGGATGTCGGCGTGTTCGATCAGCTTGAGCTGCGGTTCGTTCGGATTCTTGTTGGTCGGCGCGCGGCCCTGCGGGCGCTCTTTGGCGTAATCGAGCGAAGCGAGGTAGCCGCGGTAGCCGAGCATCACCGCGCCCATGCCGACGCCGATGCGCGCCTCGTTCATCATGTGGAACATGTAGTTGAGGCCCTTGTGCGGCTCGCCCACCAGTTCGCCGATGCACTCGCCCTTTTCGCCGAAGCTCAGCATGGTTGACGTGGTGCCGCGATAGCCCATCTTGTGGATCAGGCCGGTAAGCTGAACATCGTTGCGGGTGCCCAGGCTGCCGTCGCCATGGACGTGGAACTTGGGCACGATGAACAGCGAGATGCCCTTGACGCCGGGCGGCCCCCCGGGAATCCTGGCCAGCACCAGGTGCACGATGTTTTCCGACAGTTCGTGGTCGCCGGCGGAAATGAAGATCTTGTTGCCGACTATCGAATACGTGCCATCCGCGTTGGGCGTCGCGCTGGTGCTGATGTCCGACAGGCTGGAGCCGGCCTGCGGCTCGGTGAGGACCATGGTGCCGAAGAAGCGGCCGGCCAGCAGCGGGCCGAGAAATTTAGCCCGTTGCGCATCGCTGCCGAAGCGGTGGATGACGTTGGCGTTGGCGATGGTGAGGAAGGGGTAGGCGGCGGTGCCGACATTGGCGCCCTTGAACAGCGAGAACGCCGCCTGAGTCAGCAGCACCGGCAACTGCATGCCGCCACGTTCGAAGTCGTGGGCGGCGGCGATGAAGCCGGCTTCGCAGAAGGCCTTCAGCGCCTCGCCGACTTCCGGGATCATGCTCACGCGCCGGCCGTCGAAGGTCGGTTCGTGCTCGTCGGCCTTGCGATTGTGCGGCGCGAATTTCTCTTCGGCGATGGCGGTCGCCGTGTCGAGCACCGCGGCGAAGGTCTCGCGGCTGTGCTCGGCGTAGCGCGGGCGCTGCGTCAGCGCTTCGGCGTCGAGGACTTCGAAGAGCTGGAAATCGAGGTCGCGGCGGTTGATGATCCCCGCCACGGTCAGGCGGCCAGCAAGCTGTCGGAAAAACGGCCGAGGTGGTAATCGACGTCGCCGAAAGTGAGTCCGATCATGGTCAGGCGCTTGAAGTAGTGGCCGACGTTGAGTTCGTCGGTGACGCCCATGCCGCCATGAAGTTGCACCGCCTGTTGGCCGACGAGGCGTGCCGACTGCAGCACGTAGGCCTTGGCCGCGGCGATGCAGCGGCTGCGTTCGGCGGCGTCATCCGAGTCGGCACGCACGGCGGCCAGCGTCGCCATGGAACGGGCCTGCTCGGTGGCGATCACCATGTCGGCCATGCGGTGCTGCAGGGCCTGGAACTTGCCGATCGGCGTGCCGAACTGCTTGCGCGTCTTCAGGTAGTCGAGCGTGACTTCGTTGAGCGCGGCCATGATGCCGACGGCTTCGGCGCAGAGCGCGGCGTTGGCACAATCGACGGCGCGCTCGATCAGCGGCAGGGCGCCGCCTGCGGGGCCGATCAGGGCCTCGGCGCCGACCTGCACAGCGTCGAGGCGGAGGTCCGCGGCGCGCGCGCCGTCCTGGGTCGGGTAGCTGCGCAGGCTCAGTCCGGGCGCCTTGGCGTCGACCAGGAAGAGCGAGAGGCCCGTGCCGTCCTGCGCGGAAACAATGAATTTATGTGCTGAGGGAGCCGCGAGAACAACGGCCTTGGCGCCGTCAAGCTTCCAGCCGCCGCCGGCCGGTGTGGCCTGGGTGGTGACGTGGTCGAGGGCGTAGCGGCCGCCGGCTTCACAGTGGGCGAAGGCCAGCATCAGTTCGCCACCGGAGAGCGCCGGCAGCAGGGCCTCCTTTTGCGCGGCGCTGCCAGGCATCGCGAATCAGGCCGCCGCAAAGTATGACGCTGGGCAGGTAGGGTTCGAGGGCGAGGCCGCGGCCGAGCATTTCCATGACCAGCATGCTGTCGACGGCGCTGCCGTCAAGCCCGCCGAAGTCTTCGGGGAAGGGTAGGGCGAGGATGCCGAATTCCGCGAACGTGGCCCAGGCGGCGCGATCGAATCCGTCCGCTGATCTGCTCATCGCGCGGCGATGTTCGAAGCCGTAGTCGCGGGCGAAGAAGCGGCGCAGGGTGTCCTGCAGGGCAGTCTGTTCTTCCGTGTAGTCGAAGTTCATGGTGTCAGAGTCCAAGGATCATTTGCGAAATGATGTTCTTCTGGATTTCGTTGGAGCCGCCGTAGATGGTGGTCTTGCGCACATTGAAATAGTGACCTGAAAAGGGGCCGGCGTCGTCTTCATACGCAGGCATCGCCGCGTCCCCCGCCCAATCGGGATCGAGCGCTTCGTGCAGGTAAGGCAGAGCATAGTGACCCAGCGCCTGCATCTGCAGTTCGGTCAGCATCTGCTGGATTTCGGAACCCTTGATCTTGAGGATCGAGGCTTCCGGCCCGGGAGCGCGCTTCTTCTCGCCTTCGGTGGAGATGACGCGCAGGTTGGTGATCTCCAGCGCCATGAGTTCCATCTCGACCTGGGCAATGCGATCTCGGAAGCGCGAGTCCTCGATCAGCGGACTGCCGCCCGTGCTTTCGCGGCGGGCGATGGCCTTCAGCTTCTTCAGTTCGCGCTTGGAGCGACCGACGCCAGCGATGCCGGTGCGCTCGTGGCCGAGCAGGAACTTGGCGTAGGTCCAGCCCTTGTTCTCTTCGCCGACTCGGTTCTCGACCGGAACCTTGACATCTTCAAACCATATTTCGTTAATTTCGTGTTCGCCGTCCATCATGATGATGGGGCGTACGGTGATTCCGGGCGTCTTCATGTCGATCAGCAGGAAGGAGATGCCCTCCTGCTGGCGGCCTTCGGTGCTGGTGCGCACCAGGCAGAAGATCCAGTCGGCGTACTGGCCCAGCGTGTTCCAGGTCTTCTGGCCGTTCACGACGTAATGGTCGCCCTCACGGACGGCGCGGGTCTTCAATGACGCGAGGTCGGAGCCCGAGCCGGGTTCGGAATAGCCCTGGCACCACCAGTCGGTGCCGTCGACAATGCGGGGAAGGAAATACGCCTGTTGCGCGACATTGCCGAAGGCCATGATGACCGGCGCGACCATCTTGAGGCCGAAGGGCAGTTGCATCGGTGCGCCGGCATCGGCGCATTCTTCGTCGAAGATGTGCTGTTGCACGGGACTCCAGCCGGTGCCGCCGTGGGCCAGCGGCCAACTGGAGGCGCCCCAGCCGCGTGCATGAAGGATTTTTTGCCAGCGAACGTAGTCGTCCTTGGTCATGCGCCGGCCGCCGTGGACTTTGCCGGCGATCTCAGGGGGCAGGTGGTTGCGCAGGAAGGCGCGAACCTCGTCGCGGAACTGGCGGTCTTCAGCGGAGTAGTCCAGATTCATGGCTTGGATGTCCTTGGGAAAGACGGAAGTGTAGGACTGCATAGTGGAACATAGTTCCGCATTCATCCTACGCGACTTCGGCTGGTCTGACAAGCCGGCGAGCCGTGTTTTGCCTCCGGCCCGAGCTGTTTGGTGACTACCCGATAACCCTAAATAGTTTATTGATATGGCCATTTCCTTGCGCTACAATCAAGTGGCTGATCGTGCATCAACGATGCCGGTTGGGTTTGAGGACTACTCTGCAATGGGGGGGGAGCCTCGGGTTTCGGTCCGACGGGACCGGAAAATTCTTACTCTTCGAAGAGGTTTGCACACATGAAAATCAAGACCATCGTTGTTGCTTCGATCGTTTCCCTGGCTGTCGCCGGTGCCGCTGTTGCCGCCGAGCAGAAGGGCATGAGCGGTATGGAAGGTCAGAAGGGCATGTCGGGTATGTCCGGTCAGAAGGGCATGAGTGGCATGGAAGGTCAGAAGGGCATGTCCGGCATGAGCGGCATGGAAGGCCAGAAGGGCATGTCGGGTATGTCCGGTCAGAAGGGCATGAGCGGCATGGAAGGTCAGAAGGGTATGTCTGGCATGGAAGGCATGTCGGGCATGGAAGGCAAGAAAAAGAAGAAGGCCAAGCAGGAAGGCATGTCCGGAATGTCCGGCATGGAAGGCCAGAAGGGTATGTCTGGCATGTCCGGGATGGAAGGTCAGAAGGGCATGTCTGGCATGTCCGGTCAGAAGGGCATGAGCGGCATGGAAGGTCAGAAGGGCATGTCCGGCATGTCCGGCCAGAAGGGCATGAGCGGCATGGAAGGTCAGAAGGGCATGTCCGGCATGGAAGGCAAGAAGTAATAGCGGTGCTTTACTAAAGTCGTAAGCTAGGATGTTGTTCCGCGGATGAAGGTGACTCTCCTCCCCTTCATCCGCGCTTTTTTGCGAAAGACTGCCATGAATCAAAAGCTTGAGCATGCGGCACTACTGGCAGCAACGCTGATTTTGGCGTTGCCCAACATGGCACAGGCTGTGGAGTCATCTGGGGCGAGCTTTGTTGCGGGCCTTGTGCCCCACCAGCGACCGGCAGGTGCACCCGCAATCAGCGGTTTTACCCCCGACGCCGCCTGGCGTGCGCGGGCCTTGACCGGAGTCAGCGCACCGGTGCCGGCGAGCCTCCGCTTCCTCGATGATCAGGGCGCCTGGTACACACCCTTCAACCACCCGGGAGGGCCGGGCTATTACGATCTGCGCCAGTGGTTCAGCGGAGCCCCTCAATCCACGGTAAAGCAGGGCCGGTAAAGTCATGGAAAATTCGATCAAATGGATTCTTGTCGCCCTGGTGATCCTTGCCTCGGCGTGGGGAATCGCGGCGGGCAGGGATGCTCAGCAGGCTGCCGACCGGGAACGCATCATGGACCTCGACGGGAAGCTGCTGCGGGCAAGCTACAGCCCCCTGCATTTCAAGCCGGCCATCGACACCGCGACCGACGCGCAATGCCTGGCCTGCCACAAGGAAGTGCTGGAGGACAAGCCGCGTCTCGCGTCACCGGCCGGCGTCCGCGCCGCCGACAGCGTCGCCTGGTACCAGCGCACCAGCACGTACAGCGGCGAGCAGGACAGCTTTCATCGCCGGCATCTGGTGACCCCGCTGGCCAGGCAGTTGATGAACCTCAACTGCAATACCTGCCATCAGGGCCATGACCCGCGCGAGGAGGCCCAAGGAGCCTCGGCGACGTCCACGCCTCAGATCGACGCCGGGTTCACGCTGAGGAAGCAGGTCAATCCGGAAACCGCTTGCCTCAAGTGCCATGGCCAGATGCCGGCCAAGGAGATCATGGGCCTGCCCGGCCCCTGGTCCGAGGTCAAGGACATGTTCCAGAATGACTGCCTCGGCTGCCACGCCGCATTTCGTACCAACCGGCACCAGGTCAGTTACCTCAAGGCCGACGCCATCGAAGACGCCGCGAAGGCCGGGCAGGCCACCAAGACCGGCGCCGACGTCTGTTTCGGTTGCCATGGTGGTCGCGCCTGGTATCGCACCAGTTATCCCTACGCGCGCAATCCCTGGCCCGGCATGCCTGAAGTCACGCCCGAATGGGCGAGGCTGCGTCCGGGCCATTCGGAAATTCGTTTCCTGACCCAGTCATCCTCTACCAAACCGGCGGGCCACTGAACCATGAAACCGACTCACGAAGCGACGATGGACATCCTGAATCCCGGCCGCCGCAGTTTCATCAAGACCACCGCGGCAGGTGCTGCGCTTGCCGGTGCCGGCGGACTGATCGAGATGACGATGCAGAAAAAGGAGGCGCAGGCCTTTGCCTACGCGCCGCACTATGCCGACGACCAGCTCACCACGGTCGTGACCAGTTGCGACCACAACTGCGGTTCGCGGCACATGCTGGTCGCGCACAAGAAGGGCGACGTCATCGTCCGCCTGTCCACCGACGACGGCCGCTACCAGGAAAACGGCGCCTTCGGCAAGGATACCTTCGAGGAGCCGCAACTCAGGGCCTGTCTGCGCGGCCGTTCGTATCGCTCGCGCCTGTATTCACCCGAGCGCCTGCTGTATCCGATGATGCGCGTCGGCGAGCGTGGCGAAGGCCGCTTCAAGCGCGTGAGTTGGGACGAGGCGCTCGACCACATCGCGAAGAAAATGGTCGAGCTGAAGACCAAGTACGGTCCGACGGCAATCCTCGACCAGGCCTATGCCGGTACCTCCTACGGCGTCCTGCACAAGTCGGACCAGATCGAGGGCCTGCTGGCGCGCTTTCTCGGCATGTTCGGCTGCCGCACCAACTCGTGGTCGGTGCCCAGCTACCAGGGGCACCACCTTCAGTTCGCGCATGACCTTCGGCACCATCGAGGACGGCAACGAGGACGATGCGTTCGCCGACACCAAGCTGATGATCATGTGGGGCTGGAACCCGGCCTACACCTTCCACGGCGGCAATACTTTCTATTACATGCGCATGGCCAAGCAGCGCGGCTGCAAGTTTGTTGTCGTCGATCCGCAATACACCGACTCGGCCGCAGCCTACGATGCCTGGTGGATTCCGATCCGGCCCAACACCGATGCGGCGATGCTGGCCGGCATGGCGCACTACATCTTCGCCAGCAATCTGCAGGACCAGAAGTTCATCGACGAGTTCGTGCAAGGCATGGACGCGGGCACGATGCCGGACTGGGCGAAGGGGCAGGAGAGCTTCAAGGACTACATCATGGGCACGTCGGACGGCGTGCCCAAGACGCCCGAGTGGGCCGAGAAGATCTGCGGCGTGCTGCGGCGGACATCGTCAAGCTGGCCGACATGTATGCCCGTACCAAGCCGGCGGCGCTCAAGGCTTCCTGGGCGCCGGGGCGCAACGCCTACGGCGAGCAGTACAACCGCATGGCCGCGGCGCTGCAGGCGATGACCGGAAACATCGGCATCCTCGGCGGTTGCGCCGAGGGCGTCGGCAAGGGGCTGGCACGCCGAGAGCGTGGCTTATCCCTATGACGAAAACGCCAACCTCTGGTGGGCTTCGATCAAGTCCGACCGCTGGGCGCATTGCGTGCTCAACTATCCCAATGTCAAACGCGAGGAGATCGGCTGCTGGCCCCGCGACGACGCGCTCGACGGCAACATCCCCAACATCAAGGCGATCTTCTGGCACGGCTCGGACTGGTTCAACCAGCTCACCAACATCAACAAGGAAATCGAGGCGATCAAAAAGCTGGAGCTGGTGGTCTGCTCCGACTCGACCATCACCCCGTCCGGCCTGTGGGCCGATGTCCTGCTGCCGATCGCCACGCACTTCGAGCGCCACGACGTGGCCCTGCCCTGGACAAGGGCCACTACTACATCCACCGGCCTAAAGTCATAGAGCCGATGGGCGAATCCAGGACAGATCTGCAGGTGTACACCGAGCTGGCCTGGCGCCTCGAAGCGCTCGATCCTTCGCTCAAGAACTTCGGCAAGCGCTACAACCCGCGCGCCGATAGAAACTATTTCCAGAACCCCGATGCCACCGACGAAGCCTATCTTGTCGCCTGGTGGAAAAAGGTGCAGGACCACCAGCACGTCACCATGAGCTGGGAGGAATTCAAGCGTCGGGGCGTTCTAAGTTCAAGTTCGACAAGCCGCTGGTGGCCTTCCGCGCGCAGATCGAAGAGGGCGAGCCTTTCGAGACGCCGTCGGGCAGGATCGAGATATTCTCGACCACGCTGGCTCAGGTCAAGGACTGGACCAAGACCCAGTACGGCTACCCGATCCCGGCCATCCCGAAATGGGTGGAGCCCTTTGAATGGCTTGGTGACACGAAGAAAGTGAAGGACTACCCTTTCCATTTGATCACGCCACACCCGCGCCACCGGACGCACTCGATTTTCAACAACATTCCGTGGCTGCGCGAGACCTACCAGCAGGAAGTCACGATGAACGCCAGCGATGCACGGCGGCTGGAGATCAAGACCGGCGACATCGTCGAGGTCTGGAATGACCGCGGTACCGTCGTCGTTCCGGCCTATGTCACCGAGCGCTGCATGCCGGGCGTCGCGGTTATTTTTGAAGGTTCATGGATGGATCTCGACAAGAAGGGTATCGATCGGTCCGGCAACCCGGACTTTCTGACCAAGGATGAGCCCAGCCCGGCCGGCGCCTTCGCCTACAACACCATACTGGCGAACATCCGCAAGTCGGCCCTGGAACATCGTCCCGGATGGGACAGCCAGGCCACGGCGCGGTCCTACATTTTCCGGCGCGACGCGTGAGGACACGACCATGACGAAAAAGCTCGACATGAAGCAGGTCAAGGTCGCCCTCGAACGCAAGGTGGCGCAGACCTACGAACCGGTCAAGCCGGCGAAGCAGCTCGGCTTCATCCACCACAACGTCGATTGCATCGGCTGCCGCGCCTGCGAAATCGCCTGCAAGGACAAGAACGGACTGCCGCCGGGTCCGCGCTTCCGCCGCGTGATGTACGTCGAAGGCGGCCATTACCCGGACGTGTTCGCCTACAAGGTGAACATGTCCTGCAACCACTGCGCCGAACCGGCCTGCCTGCCGACCTGCCCCACAGGGGCGATCTGGAAGCGCGAGGCCGACGGCATCGTGGATATCGACTCGACCTTGTGCATTGGTTGCCGCCGCTGCGAGGCGGCCTGTCCCTGGTGCGCCGCAATGGAACCCGAAGGAGCAGATCGTCCAGAAGTGCAACATGTGCGTCGACGAGATCGAGGCCGGGCGCAAGCCCTATTGCGTCATGGCCTGCATGATGCGTGTGCTCGACATCGGCCCGATCGAGGCGCTCTGGGACGGCAGCCACAAGACTACCGCCATCGGTCCGCACGACAAGCCGGTGCGCCAGGTCAAGAATTTCGCCGATCCTGAGCTGACCCATCCCTCGATTGCCTTTGTACCCCACAGCAAGGGCAAGGTTTGATGCCCCTGGGCCTGGAGTTGAGCGCGGAATTGGGCGCCGCGCTGGCGGAGGACTTCGCCAGCCTTGCGCTGCTGCATGATCGGGAACTCACCCCGGCGCTGCTCTTGGCGCTGCGCCAGGCGGGTTTTCCCGGCAGCCTCGCCATGCTGCCGCGCGATGACGCGGCGCGCGACGGGGTCGAGGCCATGCGCCTGGCGCTTGCGGCGCTGCCGTCCGATCCCGATACGGCATGCATGGATGGGCTGGCGGCGGACTTTGCCGCGATCTACCTCACCGGCGCTTACGGCGCTTCGCCCAGCGAGTCCTACTGGCTTTCCGACGACCACCTCGTGTGCCAGTCGCCGATGTTCGAGTTGCGCGAGGAGTACAAGGCCCGCGGCTTGGTCGTCCCCGACTGGCGCCTGCGCCCGGATGACCACCTGGTGTTTCAGTTGCAGTTTGTCGCCCGCCTGCTGAATTCCGCGGCGAATGCGGACGACTGGCGCAGCCTGGGACGGTTCATGGATTTCCATCTCTTGCGCTGGCTTCTCGATTTCGCGCGGCGTGTTGCCGCCCGTTGCGAAACGCCCTTCTATGCCGCGCTGGCGATGCTGAGCTTTGCCTGGAGCGACCAGTTGCGGACCCTGATCGCCGGCAATCTGGGGGAAGCGGCCTTGACCGCCGATGAGGTCGCCGCGCAATTGAATTCGCAGCGTGTCGGCGATGCGCTTGCGGAACCGGTCCGCTTCTTTCCGGGCGCTTCCGGACCAAGCTGGTAGGGCTGCAAGGATAGGTGTCGGCGGCGGCAAGGCTTGCTTCTTTGCCGCCTTTCTTTGATAATTCGCCCCCTGCCCGAGGCGGAATTTCTCGGGCGACGGTTTCGGTGGTGGCTGTAGCTCAGTTGGTAGAGTCCTGGATTGTGATTCCAGTTGTCGTGGGTTCGAGTCCCATCAGCCACCCCACCCGAATCGGAAAATGGAGCCTCCCGGCTCCATTTTCATTTTATGTCCCCGGCGGAGTCGGGGACGGTATCCAGGGGAATGTCCCCGGCGGAGTCGGAGACGGTATCCAGAGGAATGCCCCCGGCGGACCTACTTTTTCAGCAAGTCCTTCAGGTTGGCGAATGGCGAGTGCATGGCCGCCGTGCCGCCAGCGCCGACTCCTGATCCACCCCCGGCGGGGCCCACCTGCCGCTGGTGTTCATTGTCGTGGCAGTAGAGGCAAAGCAGTTCCCAGTTGCTGCCGTCGGGCGGGTTGTAGTCGTGATTGTGATTGCGGTGATGAACGGTGAGTTCGCGCAGGTTGGCATGAGTGAATTCGCGGGCGCAGCGACCGCAGATCCACGGGTAGATCTTCAATGCCTTTTCGCGATAGCCCTGCTGTCGCGATTCGGCGGCGCGCCGCGCATCGGCGACGATGCGATCGAGTTTCCCCGGGTCCGCCATGCCGAGCCTACTTTTCCTGCAGCAGGTTGTTCAGGCGCTGGGCGCGGCTCTTGGATTCCGCGCGATTGATCTCGGATACCAGGCGCCCGTAGGCTTCGCGCGCCTCGCGGCCTTGCTGGGTGGCTTCTATGCTGCGAATGCAGCGCCAGCGCTTCCCGGTCTTGGTTACCATCAGGCGCATCTCGTTGCGCGGATGATGAGTGCGGCAGTGGTAGCAATAGGTGAGTTCGGATGACATGGGAAGGATGGGTCCGGCGTTACATCCCCAATTATGCCCCGCCCGGCCCGGTTTGTTGCGTCCTGCGCTAAACTCATCCGCCACTGCCGCAAGGCTTCCGCCCGTAGCTCATCTGGATAGAGCACCGGCCTTCTAAGCCGGGGGTAGTGGGTTCGAATCCCGCCGGGCGGACCAAAAAATGTTATAAAAAACATATAGTAACACCTTGTTTTGTTTCTAGTGGCGCTTGACGTTGTTCATTTTGGCACAAAATTGTGTGCCCGAGTGTGACCGAATTGTGCCCGACCATCCCTCAATATCACTGGATGTTTGTGCCCAAATTGTGACCGGCAGGCAGGCCTGCCGATGCCCGGTAGCCGGGATAGCGACGTTGATTTCTCCTTATCACCGGATCAGAGGTTCGTGGGGGTGAAAAGCGGCGTCCGTGTGCGCTTTTCGCGCCATTTTTCGAGGGCCGGGGTCGTACACTGCCGCTGATGGACGCGATTTCCCTGTTGTTCTGCAAATCAGCAACTAGCCGACACTCCGAGCCAATGAGCTGGCTCTGCATCGCCTTGGTCGCTATAGTTGCCGTAGTTGCAAATGCCGGTGCCGAGCTGATTTTTCTCTGGCTCGGCTTTACTGTTGGTCTTTGTCTGCGTGCCCGCGCCGCTGTAGCTGCTCATCGTATTCGTCGTGCCGTTCTCCAGGCAAGCTACTACGTTACAAAGGGTATTGATGAATCGAAGGTTATCCGACTGCGCAATATTGCTACTGCATACTTCGCAACTGTCATCGCACTAAGGCGTGTCTTCGCGGCTCTGCAAGCCAGTCTTGCGCGTCTCGGCCTGCCTCACGTCTGCTTATCGCCAAAAGTGCTTCCGCAGCCCATCTCCGCTGCCCGGCACTAAGTCAGGGCGACAAGCGCAGTCATCACGCGGGAACTGCCCGCCGACGTCCCTGAGCTGAAGGGCACCTCCAATCTTCACCAGGTCTCCCGCGATCCATTCGGAGACAAGCATGATTTCCTTCAATTTCGGTGGGCGCGTCGCCATTCACCCCGGCGAAGCCCTTTACTACATCGGCTACAGTCGTACCCTCGAAGGTGCAAAAAAAACCGCGCGCAACTTGATATCGCGCAACGCCTATCCATTGCCGCTCATTTCCATTGCTCCCCAGCGCCGGGTAGTTCGTGTCACCGATCTCCTTCATTTCGTCGGGATGGATGAAGCCGGTATCCAGCACGTCCTGGCTCATCAGCCAAGTCCGGTGACTGTCAAACGCGGCCCCGGCCGGCCGCGTAAAAGCGCCCAGGCGCGCGAGGCGGGCCATGAGCAATGACTCGATCACTGTCCGCAAGCGCCGCACATGGTCCGCCGTCCCCGATGATGTCCTGGAACACCCTCGGCTCAGCCTGAGGGCGCGTGCGGTACTGGGATGGATGCTGGGCCGGGCGGATGGATGGGTGATCCAGGTGGAGCACATGCTCCGCGTCCTGAGGATGACCGAATATGTCTGGGCATCCGTCCGCAGCGAACTCCAGGAGGCCGGCTACTACCGCCAAACCCGGGTTCGCCAAGCCAACGGCACCATCACCTGGATCAAGGACGTTCTCGATCCGCCGGAGCAACCATCCCCGAGAGAACCAGGGATGGTGAAAACCATCCCTGGTTCCGCCAGGGATGGCTTAGCCGCGCGCGGTGCAGCCATGCATGGCTCCCTCGGGGATATACCACCTGTAGTTGACCAGAATGAAATACCACCACCACCTACCTCCTCCAACGAACCTGCAGCGAAGGTAATCAGCAAACCAGCAGACTCGGTGGTGGCGGTGGAGTTTCTCGACGAACTGGTCGAGGCCGCGTTCTGGAAAAGCCGGCAGTCGGGGAAATCCATCTGCAACCTGAACGGCTGGCGGGCCACGGTCAGAAAGCGTATTCAGGAAAAAGGCCCCAGTCCGGAAGACCGGGACTGCCTGAGGGAATGGCGCGAAGCCATGAGTGCGCCGCCGCCATCGGTAGTGGAAGTCCCGATCGTCGATGAGCCGATCAATCCCGATCCGGAATTGCGCGAGCAGCGGATGAACATGCTCAATTCCGCCAGCAAGAAATTGAAGGGGCTGACGTGATCCCGAACCCATCCACAGACCTGATGTATCCGCTACGTCATTCCTACGGAGAGTTGATGCAATGATTCTGGCAATCCTAAATACCAAGGGTGGTGTCGGCAAGACCACGACCGCACTCAACCTGGCCATCGCCTGCAAGCTGCGCGGGCGTGATGTTCTCGCCGTGGATGGTGACCGACAGGGCACCTTGATGGCCGCGCTCTCCGGCCGCGAGGTCGAGCCCTCGATTCCCTGCGTCCATTACCCCGACGGTCAGGCGCTGCGTCAGCAAGTGACCTTGGCAAGAGACCGCTATACCGATATCGTCATCGATGCCGGCGGGCGGGATTCGACCGCCATGCGCGCGGCACTGGTCCTGGCCGATCACGTCCTCATTCCGCTGCAACCCCGTTCCTTCGACCTATGGGCATTGAATGACATGACCGGCTTGCTGGCCCAGGCCAGAGCAACGAGGGATGTATCGGCCTCCGTCTTCCTCTGCATGGCCGATCCGACCGGCAGTGACAATGCCACGACCGCCGGATCGCTACCGCCAGGTGTGGGCTATCTCGATGCGCCCGTGGTGCGACGGAAGGCCGTGGCCAGCATTGCGGCGATGGGCTGTTCGATCCTTGAATTCCCAGCCAGAGACGAGAAAGCTGCCCATGAATACCGCTGCCTGGCGGCGGCAGTGTTCGGCTGGTCATACAGTGAAATGCGCAGTGAAACGTGCAGCGAAACGCCGGAAGGGCTACGGTGAACCGATGGCGATCCTACGTAGACCTGCCGCAGTTCCTACAGTAGTTCCTGCACAGGACGACATCAACGATTTCATTGATCAGGCACCGGACGGCAGGAAGTCGATCAAACGGACAGGGAAGAAAAGCGTGATCACCGTCACGATCGATCCGGCCGTCCTGGAGCGCCTGGACAATTGGGCGCAGGGGAGGGGAATCAGTCGCGCGGCGGCGATTGCGGTGGCAGTGGCGAAGTTGAAGTAACACGCTGCCGTCAGACTGCAAGCATCCGTTGCACGGCAACCACAGCCGGCCCAGAAAAAATAATTCCTGCGATTCATCCCCCATCGCCCCTGCCAGTCCCTCTGTTTTCCTGACTGTCCCGTTGGTTCGGGCTACCCGTCGAAACCCCGCTTGACACCGGATTTCCCGCTCGATATCGTGCATCCCATCAACCGTGAGGCGTAATGCCTCGCGGCCAAAAGTGGTAGCTGGCCACGCAAAACAAACAGCATTTATGAGTGGTGTTATCGGGTTCCGGTGCGTCACATTTCTAAACGGCAGCCGACATCGGTGGTCGTCGGATTGCAGGACTCAAGAGAGTTCTCGTCCGTTCAGGCAGTGATAGCGGCTTCGCTCGTCCCTGCATTCCATGGCTTTACCGTCTCGGCGGTTTTTATTTTCCATCCTGGCCGTCAAAGAGACGGGACGCGATAGAAAAAGCTCGCACACCCAGATGCCATGGGCCTTTTGACGCATTGGCGGTCATCCTGCCACTGCACTAAAACCACAACTAAAACTCACGCCCAACGCTCAAGACAACGGGGGCCGCCGAATTTCGGTGACCAGCAGATCAGGCAATCTGCCATCCCCGCGATGAGAGTGAACCGGCGTTGAATGATTCCACACCGCACCGTCGGCCGTCATGCCGACAGCCATCCCCCCGCCGGGCGCAAGCCCTTCGCGATGGCGTGCGAGTGCAACTATGGGCGTGAGGCTCGCCCGCATCTATCCCTCATCCCGGTCGTGATCGACGACCAGCACTCCGCAGCGACCGGCTGAATCCGGTTCAACACTCACCAACAGGTGGCGGGGATCGGAGTGCGGCTGGACCTTGGTCCGTCAGGTGCGCCTGACCTGGCCGGGTCCAGTCATCGATCGTGGCCGGCATGGCCAGAACACGTATTGGCAAGGATTAGATATGAACAAATTCCCGACGCACCGCAACTTCGGCTACGGCAAACAACTCGACTGGGCCGGGCACCAGGCATTACTCGATCTCTATGGCCGAGGTCATTACGCCACCGTCGCTACCCATACCGGACGCTGGACCCAATTTTGCGATTGGGCCAGAACGGAGCAGGGGATAAGGGATGCGCGACATATCGATCAGACGGTGATCGAGGCTTACGCCGGACATCTACAGGCGCGGGTGGCCGAAGAAGCGTTAAGCGTGAGCTACGCCCAGAACCTGCTCTCGACAACGAACACAACGCTTGAGGCCTTGCGCGGCGACCAGGAGGTCCGCATCGCGTCGCCAGCGGCCGTGGTAGGGCGACGCTGCTTGGTTCGCACGGAAGCGCCCGCCGGCATGGACTGGCAGACCGTCGAAGCACTGGCTATCCGCCTCCGACGACTGAAATACAGTCAGGCCGCAGCAGTGGTCCTCCTGGCTCGAACTTTTGGCGTACGTTTGCGCGAGGCCATTCTGGGTGATCTTCGCCTCTGGCGAAAACAGGCACGCGAACGAGGCGCCATCGACATACGCGAAGGCACCAAAGGAGGCCGAGGGAAAGAGGTCGAGCGCTGGGTGCCTGTCGGAGAGAAAGGTGTGGCTACCCTGGATCTGGCTATCAGGATCAGTGCCGAACTGGGTTGCGATCGCAATCTCCTGAAGCCTGACGAATCTTTCAACGATCTGGTCAATAACGGCGAAATCCATCAGGCACGTCGACACCTGCAGGAGTTTGGAATCAAGGGGTATCACGAACTACGCGCCGCCTGGGCCTGCGAGCGGTATCTGCAGGAAGCCGGATGTCCGGCGCCGGTGATGCGGGGTGGCCAAATAGCGGATCACGACGTGGATGGCGAGGCGCGCCGGATCCTTGCCAAGGAACTGGGACATGGTCGCATTGACGTGGTGGCGGAATACATCGGGGCGCGGCCATGAGCATCGCCCTGTTGTTGAAGCGTGCCTTGCCGGGATCGAAGGCAAGCATCAACGGGCATATTGATCGGGGTGAGCGGATTGCGGCGGCGATTCGGGAGCGATTCCATATCAGCGAGCCGCATCAGTGGCAGGTGAAGCATCTGCGTTGGATGTTAGAGAGATGGGCCGAGCCCTTATCTCCAAGCACCCGTTACGATTACTGGCGCACGGCACGGGCGCTGGCATCCGTGCTTGGGCGGTGGCCGGATTGGGAGCCCCATTTGCGCGGGGCCTGGTGTCGGCGGGGAGTAGGGGGGCGGCCGGCGAAAATTGGTCGAGGCAAAGGGCAATAGGCCAAAGGGAATCGTGATCAGAGTTACTGGCAGTTTTGCGGCGGCACCGGAGCGTTTGCAACGTTCGGAATCAGATCAGCAATCAAGATCCTCAGGTAATATTTCTTCAGCGGCCACATCAATCATCAGGACATGAACGAATCCCGGAAGTGCTTGCCATCCAACGCCAGCAGTGCGGGTGTCAGTGCCGTGCTCCGTGCGAGAGGCGGCTTTAGGGCTGCGTACCAGGCACTTCCACGATCGCTGGTAGCGAAATTGGAGGCCTTGGATGGCGGTCGGCAGTCGGCCATAACCGGCCAGTCAAGGTAGTTTTCCTGTTTTCTCAGGTGAAACACCCACCGCCCTCGCTGGATGTCCGGTTTACGGTGAGCCAATTGAAGCCTGCACTGGCCCGACTCGGCCAAAAAAGCTGTTCAACCACAGAGTCTATGGCGAATGATCTTGCTCGTCATTGACAAGGTGGAATGCCTGTCGTTTTCGGACATGCTCATTAGTTAGCGGCGCGGAAGGGGATGCGCCTTGTCTTGCGGGTTACGGAGGGAATCATGCGGTCGCCGCCACCTGCGCAGTGAGGTGACAGGTCCGTGCGCAGCGCTGCGAGCAGTGCGTTGAGGCGGGCCTTGTTCCCCGGATCGGGAGGCGCGGGCCCATCGTCACGCAGGGCACGCGCCACGTGGGTAATAAGGTGGTCGAACGCGCGGTGTTCGGACCCGTCCTGGATGCACGCCGTCATCGTCACCACCACTCGCTGTTTCGGGAACACCGCGATTCGTTGTCCCTTCCAGCCGTTCGCCATGTGCCCGGTCCAGCCACGCCCGCCGTCGTAGGCCCACCAGAACCAGCCGTAGTTCGGGGCTCGCAGGTGCCCCGCGCTACGGTTCCAGGGTTGGAAGGAGCGCGCGACCCAGTCCCGGGAAACACGGCTGCGCTCGTGCCAAAGGCCGCCGTTCAGGTAATGGCAACTCCAACGGCAGGTAACTGAGTAATGCAGACTGTTAGCAACATCAGGCCGTTCAAGATCCTTCGTCGTTCAACTCGCTTTCCCAGCCCATCGGGACAGTCTCTGACTGAGCGCCCCCCGACCCCCGCGCTCTGCGGGGTTTTTCGTTACTACCACCGAACTTCGGTGCCCCACGCCAACCCGGTTTCTCGTTCTTACCGTCCATTTTTTCCCGAAACCTCCCGACTTCGCAATCTTGGTCCACGAACTCAATCGCCTCGGAGTAAGCCCGAACAAAGAGCAAAGTTGGCGTGTCCAATCAGGATTTCCGGTTGGATCGACGCCAAATGCCCATTGCCTCGGCGTCCTTGATCAACGAATCGCGGAAGTCCGGATGGGAGATGCTGATCAAAGCCTCGGCACGTTCCCATGCCGATTTGGCTTTCAACTGCACGTAGCCGAATTCGGTCACCACGTAATGGACCACCGAACGCGGGCAGGTGACGATCGTGCCGGGCGAGAGCGTCGGCACGATGCGCGAACCGATCGTACCGTCCTTCTTCTTGTAGGTCGAGTTGATGCAGATGAGGCCCTTGCCGCCTTCAGAGCGGTAGGCGCCGAAGATGAAGTCCAGTTGGCCGCCGGTGCCGGATATCTGGCGCGGCCCTGCGGCCTCGCTTGCCACTTGCGAGAACAGGTCGACCTCGATAGCGTTGTTGATGGCGACGACCTTCGGGTTGCGGCCGATCACGCAGGGGTCGTTTGTGTAGGACACCGGGAAGATCGAGGCCACCGGATTATTGTCGAGAAAGTCGTAGAGTTTCTTCGAACCTAGCGCAAAGGTATAGACCATCTTCCCGCGATCGATTCCCTTGCGCCGGCCGGTGATCCGCCCGGCCTCGTACATATCGACATACGAGTCGGCAAGCATCTCGGTATGGACGCCGATGTCCTTGAGATCGCTCTTTGCGATCATCGCACCGACGATGTTGGGCAGGCCGCCGATACCGAGTTGAATGGTGGAGCCATCCTCGATGAGGCCCATGACGTGGTTGGCGATGGCGCAGTCGGCATCGCTGGCCGGGATCTCGGGGAGCTGCACCAGGGGCGTGTTCGGGCCTTCCACAATCATGTCGACGTGGGAGACGTGGATCCCTTCGTCCATGCCCCCCAGGCAGCGCGGAACGTTCGTATTGACCTCGACGACGAGCTTCCTCGCCTTGCGGCAATAAGACGGAGTAATCGAACAACTAGTCGAGAAGTTGAAAAATCCGTTGCGGTCCATCGGAGTGACCTGCACGACAACGACATCCGGGGCCTCGTAGAGCTCGACGTTCTGCGGACCCTGGTGGTAGCAAAGCGGGATGTAGCTGGTCAGGCCCTTCTCGCCAAACTTGCGCCCCAGCCCGGAGAAATGCCAGTCGTTCCATATGAAGGACTCACGCGCCGGATCGGCCTCGACGCATTTCATGGGCCGCACGCGCGTCACCGTGACAAGAACGACATCCCTGAGTTCGCTCTTGCGCAGAGCCAGAGCTGCTTCCACGGCCTCGACGCCTTGCGCGAATTCACCGAGGAACACCTTGTCCCCGGACTTCACTAGGGCCGCAGCTTGCGCGGCCGTACCGAGTTTTTTCTTATATAGATCCAACACGAATTGTGACATGGCAAAGCCTCACGAAATATTCATTGTCATAACTGGACGAAAGTGCCTGGGGTTCAACGCATTCCTGGCCGTTTGTCAGGAACCGGCACCGCAGGACTGGAGCAATACTCACCGACGCCAGCCGCTTGTCGCACCCACATTCCTCAAATCCGTTCGTAGATCGTCGTAATCCCTTGTCCGCCGCCGATGCACATAGTAGCCATGCCATAGTGACCGCCGGTACGCAAAAGCTCATGCAACAACTTGGTTACGATAACGGCGCCACTGGCCCCCACGGGGTGGCCCAGCGCGATCGCACCGCCGTTCGGATTCGTCTTGCCTGCATCAAGCCCAAGCCCTTGCATCACCGCCAGCGATTGCGCAGCGAATGCTTCGTTCGATTCAACGACATCCATCTGGTCCAGCGTCAAGCCAGCTTTTTGGAGGGCAAGCTTGGATGATGGGATTGGGCCTTCGCCCATGATGTCATTGGGTACACCGGCGATGGCGTAAGCGACCAGACGGGCAATGGGTTTGCATCCTGACGCGGCAGCTTTGGCTGCATTTGCCATGATCAGAAACGAGCCAGCGTCGTTGACGCCTGATGCATTGCCGGCGGTGACCGTGCCGCCCTTCATGAAGGCAGGCCTCATCTTCGCGAGGGCTTCCAGGGTCGTGCTGGACTTGGGGTGCTCGTCGGTGTCGAAGGTGATGTCGCCCTTGCGGGTCTGGAACGTGATGGGGACGATTTGAGACTTGAAGCGACCGTCGGCGATCGCAGCGAGTGCGCGGTGCTGAGATTCGAGGGCAAACGCATCCTGCTGCTCGCGCGTGATTCCCCATTTGACGGCAAGATTTTCTGCGGTAATGCCCATATGCCCGGCTCCAAACGGGTCTGTCAGCGCGGCCACCATCATGTCAATCGCCGTCGAATCGCCCATGCGGGCACCACTGCGCAGCGCCGGAAGCATATAGCCTGCACGCGACATGACTTCGACACCGCCCGCCAGCGCGAAGTCCGCATCGCCAAGCATGACGGCTTGGGCGGAACTGACAATCGCCTGCTGCGACGAGCCACACAGACGGTTCACAGCAAAGGTCGTTGAACTCATCGACATGCCGCCTTGAACGGTAGAATTGCGTGCAACATAGGCGTAGCGAGAGTCGGTCGGGATACAGTTCCCGACCGCGGCGAACGTAACCTGTTCGGGATCGACACCCGAACGCGCGATCGCCTCCTTGACGACTAGGCCGCCGAGTTCGGCCGGTTCCATATCTTTCAAGGCCCCGCCGAATGTGCCGATCGCGCTCCGCACCGCACTCAGTACGACAACTTCGTTTATTGTCATTTCCTACTCCTTGTTATCACTGCGTTTGCCGAGAAACCGTTCAGTAGGCGAAGAAGCCGCGTCCCGTCTTTCGGCCGAGATACCCGGCTTCGACCATCTCGACTAGCAAGGGTGCGGGGCGGTACTTGGGGTCTTTGAAGCCGTCGAACAGTACCTGCATGACCGCAAGCTGGACGTCTAGGCCGATCATGTCGGTCAGAGCGAGTGGGCCGATGGGATGGTTTGCGCCGAGCTTCATCGCCTCGTCGATTTCCGTCGCTGTCGCCAGCCCTTCCCCGAGCGCAAAAATCGCCTCATTGAGCATGGGGCACAGCACGCGATTGACCACGAAGCCGGGACTATTCCTGACCTGAACCGGTGTCTTTCCGATCACGCGCGCCAACTCCTCGACTTGACGGTAGGTTGATTCGGATGTCTGAAGGCCACGAATCAACTCAACAAGCGACATCATCGGCACCGGGTTGAAGAAATGCATCCCGATCACCTTGTCGGGACGCTCGGTAAACGCGGCAATTCGGGTGATGGAGATAGAGGAGGTGTTGGTGGCCAAAATCGTCGCCGGAGCGGAGATCTTGTCGAGCTGCTGAAGAATCGCGCGCTTCAAGTCCACGCTTTCCGAAGCTGCTTCGATAATAAGTTCGCAATCCGCCATCGCCTGCAGATCGCCGGTGGTTGAAATCCTGGCGAATGCCGCCGACTTTTGATCGAGGGTCAATTTTTCTTTCTTGATCAGCCTATCCAGACTGCTGGAAATAGTTGCTAGGCCGCGCTGCAATTGGGCTTCGGCGATATCCGAAAGCACGACCTCGATTGCGGCCGTCGCCAATACTTGTGCAATGCCGCTGCCCATGGCGCCTGCCCCGACAATGCCAATCTTCTTGATATCCATATCGATTCCTTTCCAAATCCCGTCGTTGCCGCAATCACCACGCCTTGTTCGAACCAACTATTCGATCATCTGAACCGGTATTCAATTTCTTTGCGACATTTTCCAGTTGGGGCATCTACTTGAATCAGTTTCGCGCGCCCACCATCATGGTCGCGTCGCCGTCGACCACAACCTTGTCGCGGACGTAACAGGTGGTCTTGAGCGTCACCCGCTTCTTTTCCGGGACCACCACCGTCACTTCGCACACTGTCTTCACGGTGTCGCCGATCTTCACCGGCGCGAGGAACTTCAGGGACTGCGACATGTAGATGGAACCGGGGCCAGGCAGCTTTGTGCCGAGCACGGCGGAAATGAAGCCGGCGGAAAGCATTCCGTGGGCGATGCGCTCGTTGAACATGGTGCTGGCCGCCGCTTCGGCGTCGATGTGCACCGGATTGTTGTCACCGGTGACGCCGGCGAAGAGAATGATGTCGGCCTCGGTCACGGTCTTGGCGTAGGTACCGCGCATGCCGACCTGGATGTCCTCGATATCATGTCCGCCCATTGCGTTCATTGTTCTGTCCTTACATGGATTGGTAGATCGGCCCTTCGCCACCCTGGGGCACCACCCAGGTGATGTTCTGGGTCGGGTCCTTGATGTCGCAGGTCTTGCAATGCACGCAGTTCTGCGCATTGATCTGCAGGCGCGGATTACTGCCGTCCTCGTTGCGCACGATCTCGTAGACCCCGGCCGGGCAGTAGCGCTGCTCGGGAGCATCGTAGGTCGCAAGATTTGTCGCGATCGGCACCGCCTCATCGGTCAATCTCAGATGACAGGGCTGGTCTTCCTCATGGTTGGTGTTCGACAGGAAGACCGAGGACAGGCGGTCGAAGGTCAGCACCCCGTCCGGCTTGTCGTAGGTGATGGGCTTGCACTCCGCCGCCGGTTTTAGTTTGGCGTGGTCGGCGGTGTTGTGCATGGTCCAGGGCGCCTTGCCACGGAACAGCACCTGGTCGATGCCGAAGCCGATCGCGCCGCTCCACAGGCCCTTGGCCATCCAGGGCTTGAAGTTGCGCGCCTGGTGCAGTTCCTCGTGGAGCCAGGAAGTGCGGAATAGTTCGGGGTAGTCGGTCAGTTCATCGCTGGCGCGTCCGGCGGCAAGCGCCGTCGCCGTGGCTTCCGCCGCCAACATGCCGCTCTTGATGGCAGCGTGACTGCCCTTGATGCGCGAGGCGACCAGCATCCCGGCGTCGTCGCCGATCAGGGCGCCACCGGGGAAGCTGAGCTTCGGCAGCGACTGCAGGCCGCCGGCGGCCAGGGCCCGGGCGCCATAGGCCAGGCGCTTGCCACCCTTGAACAACGGGGCGATCTGCGGGTGGGTCTTGAGCCGCTGCATTTCCTCGAAGGGCGAGAGATGGGGGTTCTTGTAGCCCAGGCCGACCACCTGGCCGATCGAGACCAGGTTCTCGCCCAGGTGGTAGATGAAGCCGCCGCCATAGGTATCCGAGGCCATCGGCCAGCCGAAGGTATGCCAGACCAGCCCCTTCTCGTGCTGTTCGGGATCAACCTCCCAGAGTTCCTTGATGCCGAGGGCGTAGGTCTGCGGGTCTGAGTTCTCGCGCAGCCCGAACTTCGCCTCGACCTGTTTGCCGAGGTGGCCACGGCAGCCTTCGGCGAAAAGGGTGTACTTGGCCAGCAACTCCATGCCCGGCTGGTGGCCGGGACCCGGCTGGCCGTCACGCGTGAGACCCATGTCGCCGGTGGCAATACCCCTTACGGCGCCGTTCTCGTCGTAGAGCACCTCTGCGCCGGCAAAGCCGGGATAGACCTCGACACCGAGGGCTTCGGCCTGGGTGCCCAGCCAGCGGCAGACCTGGCCGAGGCTGATGATGTAGTTGCCGTGGTTCTTGAAGCAGCTCGGCAGGGCGAAGACGGGCAGGTCAACGAAACCGTGGCGGGTGAGGAAGGTCATGCGGTCGCGCGAGACGGCGGTCTCAAGCGGCGCCCCCTGTGCCTGCCAGTCGGGAAACAGTTCGGTAATGGCACGCGGGTCCATGACGGCGCCGGAGAGGATGTGCGCACCGATTTCGGAGCCCTTCTCGATCAGGCAGACATTGATGCCGGCATCGATCTGCTTGAGCCGGATCGCGGCGGCCAATCCCGCCGGGCCGCCGCCGACGATGACAACATCAAACTCCATGGACTCGCGCATCGCCGGCTCCGCGTCAGAAGAGGTTCTCGGCCAGCGCCAGCGTGGCCGCGCTGCCGCCCGTCACTTCCGCCGAATAGGCGTCTGCGAACGGCAGCTGGTGCGAGGCGAAGTAGGTGGCGGTGGCGATCTTGCCGGTGTAGAACGGGTCGCTGCTGCCGGCGGCAATCTGGCGCCGTGCCACCAGCGCCGACTTTGCCATTAGCCAGCCGCCGGCAACGATGCCGGTCAGCTTGAGGAAAGGCACGGCCCCGGCCAGTGCGGCCGCGGTGTCGGCTTCGTAATTGGCTATCAGCCAGTCGGTGGCGCTCGCCAGCGCTGCGGCACCGGCTTCCAGCTGGCCGCCGATGGCGGCGAGTTCCGCATCGGCCTTGAGTTCGGCCACGGTGGCGGCGATCTCGGCCAGCAGCGCACGCATTGCCACGCCGGGATTCTTTTCGCGCGCCAGCTTGCGGCCGATCAGGTCGTTGGCCTGGATGCCGGTGGTTCCTTCGTAGATCGTGGTGATGCGCGAATCGCGGTAGTACTGGCAAGCGCCCGTCTCCTCGATGAAGCCGAGGCCGCCGAAGACCTGCACGCCGGTAGAGGCAAGCTCGATGCCTTGCTCCGTGCTCCAGCCCTTGACCACCGGAGTCAGCAGGTCGACGCGGGCGCGCGACGCCTCGTTGCCGGCGTGGGCGCGGTCCATCTCGGCGGCGACGTAATAGGCCAGGGTGCGCATGGCTTCGGTGCGGGACTTCATGTCCATCAGCATGCGACGCACGTCCGGGTGATGCAGGATGGGTTTCTTGTCGGCGGGCGCGGTGCCGACCGGCGCGCCCTGCACGCGCTCGCGCGCATACGCCAGCGCATGCTGGAAGGAGCGCTCGGAGATGCCGACGCCTTCGAGGCCGACATTGACGCGGGCGTGGTTCATCATGGTGAACATGTAGCCGAGGCCCTTGTTTTCCTCGCCGATCACCCAACCCAGCGCGCCCTCGCCTTCGCCGAAGGCCATCACCGCCGTCGGGCTGCCATGAATGCCCATCTTGTGCTCCACCGAGGCGCAGACGAGATCGTTGCGCGCACCGAGCGACCCGTCGTCATTGACGAGGAACTTGGGCACCAGGAACAGCGAAATGCCTTTCACGCCGGGAGGCGCGTCTGGCAGGCGGCCCAGCACGAGATGCACGATGTTCTCGGTCATGTTGTGTTCACCCCAGGTGATGAAGATCTTCGTGCCGCTGATGCGGTAGCTGCCGTCACCGACCGGCAGGGCGCGCGTGCGGATCGCGGCCAGGTCGGAGCCCGCCGAGGGCTCGGTGAGGTTCATGGTCCCGGTCCAGCTGCCTTCGACCATCTTCGGCAGGTACTTGGCGCGCAGTTCCGGCGAGGCATGGTGGGCAATCGCCTCGATGGCGCCGCCGGTCAGCATCGGGCACAGGGCGAACGCCATGTTGGAGGATTTCCACATCTCGTTAACCGCCGTCGATACCAGCGTCGGCAGGCCCTGACCGCCGTATTCCGGCGAGCAGTGCAGCGAGTTCCAGCCGGTTTCGACGAAGAGTTGATAGGCCTCCTTGAAACCGGGTGTCGCGGTCACCACGCCGTCAGCACAGGTCGCGCCGTCGCGGTCACCCACGGCATTGATCGGATCGAGGACGCCAGTCGCAAACTTGGCTGCCTCTTCGAGGATCGACTCGACCAGTTCGACGGAACACTCCTCGTTGCCGGGCAATGCACACACCTCCTCCAAGCCGGCCACTTCGTTCATGATGAATTGCATGTCCCGCATTGGGGCGAGGTAGGTACTCATTTCATATTCCTTCTCGAGGGAGCGTGTTCAGCATTACGCCAATAGAAAGTGCGGCCGGACGGTCAATCCGCCCGGCCGCGAAAATGCCGGGAAAGGAGGAGGAGAACCCTTTCGGCATGGAGGAAGCTTCAAATTGCCGCGACCAGTTCCGGCACGGCGGCGAACAGGTCCGCTACGAGGCCGTAATCGGCGACCTGGAAGATCGGCGCGTCCGGATCCTTGTTGATCGCCACGATCACCTTGGAGTCCTTCATCCCGGCCAGGTGCTGGATGGCGCCGGAGATCCCTATCGCGATATAGAGCTGCGGTGCGACGATCTTGCCGGTCTGTCCGACCTGGTAGTCGTTGGGCACGAATCCAGCATCGACGGCGGCGCGCGTGGCGCCCATCGCCGCGCCCAGTTTGTCCGCCAGCGGCTCCAGCACCTTGTGGTAGTTCTCGCCGCTGCCCATGCCGCGGCCTCCGGAAACGATGATCTTGGCGGCGGTCAGCTCGGGGCGGGCACTCTTGGCGATATCGCGGCCGACCAGCGTGCATTGGCCGGTATCGGCAGCGGCACCGATGGCCTCGACCGCCGCGCTGCCGCCTTCGGCCGCAGCGGCGTCGAAGCCGGTGGTGCGCACGGTGATGACCTTGGTCGCATCGCTGCTCTTCACCGTCGCCAGAGCGTTTCCGGCGTAGATCGGGCGCACGAAGGTATCGGCATCCTCGACCGCGATGATGTCGGAAATCTGCGCCACGTCGAGCAGCGCGGCGACACGGGGCAGGGTGTTCTTGCCATGGCTGGTGGACGGAGCCAGGACGTGGGTGTAGCCCGACGCCGCATTGGCAACCTGGGCGACGATGAGGGCGGCGTGGTTCTCGGCGGTGAAATCCCCGTAATGGGCGGCATCCGCGAGCCTGACCTTGGCCACGCCCTGCACCCTGGCAGCGGCATCGGCGACGGCCCGGCAGTCGGAGCCGGCGACGAGGACGTGCACTTCCCCACCGATCTTCGCGGCAGCGGTAACGGTATTGAGGGTCGCCGCCTTGAGGCTGGCGTTGTCGTGTTCGGCAATGACGAGAATGGCCATGTCAGAACACCTTCGCTTCGTTTTTGAGTTTGTCGACCAGCTGGGCGACGTCGGCCACCTTGATGCCGGCGCTGCGCTTGGGCGGCTCAGACACCCTGACGGTCGTCAGGCGCGGCGATACATCGACGCCGAGCGCATCCGGCTTCAGCGTGTCGAGCGTCTTCTTCTTCGCCTTCATGATATTGGGCAGCGTGGCGTAGCGCGGTTCGTTCAGGCGCAGGTCGGTCGTCACCACCGCCGGCAGGGTCAGCGCGACGGTTTCCAGGCCGCCGTCGACCTCGCGGGTGACCGTCGCCTTGCCATCGGCGATCACGACCTTGGAAGCGAAGGTCGCTTGCGGCCAACCCAACAGCGCGGCGAGCATCTGGCCGACCTGGTTGGAATCGTCGTCGATGGCCTGCTTGCCGAGGATGACCAGCTGCGGCGACTCCTTGTCGGCCACCGCCTTGAGCAGCTTGGCCACCGCCAGCGGCTGCAATTCGGCGTCGCTCTCGACCAGCACGGCGCGGTCGGCGCCGATCGCCATCGCGGTACGCAGGGTTTCCTGGCAGGCGGCGACGCCGCATGAGACAGCGACCACCTCGGTCGCGGTGCCGGCTTCCTTGAGCCGCACCGCCTCCTCGACGGCGATCTCGTCAAACGGGTTCATCGACATCTTGACGTTGGCCAGATCCACTCCGGTGCCGTCAGACTTCACGCGCGCCTTGACGTTGTAGTCCATCACGCGCTTCACGGGGACGAGGACTTTCATGTCAGTTCAATCCTTAACGCTTAACCAGTGCCTGCAGCTCGCCGACGATACCGCGGCGGAACATCAGAACGCAGAGCACGAAGATGACGCCCATGATTACGGTGACCCATGAGCCGACCTTGTCCGCAAGTTCGTTCTGCAAGGTGACGATCACCGTGGCCCCTGCCAGCGGCCCGAATACCGTGGCGAGACCACCCAGCAGGGTCATCAGCACAACCTCGCCGGAGGTGTGCCAATGGACGTCGGTCAGCGAGGCCAACTGGAACACCAGGGTCTTGGTTGCGCCGGCCATGCCCGCCAGCGCGGCGGAAATGACGAAAGCGATCAACTTGAACTTGTCGACATCGTAGCCAAGCGAGATGGCGCGCGGCTCGTTCTCGCGGATCGCTTTCAGGATCTGTCCGAACGGGGAATGGATGGTGCGATGAATGACAAAGAAGCCGATACAGAACACGGCGAACACCAGGTAATACATTGCGATGTTATTGTTCATGTCGATCAGGCCGAACAGGTGGCCGCGCGGCACCCCCTGGAAGCCGTCCTCGCCACCGGTGGCCTTCATCTGCAGGGCGAGGAAGAACACCATCTGCGCCAGAGCCAGCGTGATCATCGCAAAGTAGATGCCGGTGCGGCGGATTGCCAACTTGCCGAAAACCCAGCCCAGAGAGGCCGCCGCCGCAGTACCGGCGACGATACCCAACTCTGGTGTTACGCCGGCATCGCGCACCATCATCCCGCATACGTAGCCTGCAACGCCGAGGAAGGCGGCATGGCCGAAGGAGAGCAGCCCGACGTAGCCCAGAAGCAGGTTGAACGCGCTGGCGAAAAGGCCGAAGCAAAGTGCCTTCATGAGGAAGGTCGGATAGACCGCGAAGGGAGCGACCAGGCCTAGCGCAAACAGCACCAGGAACACCGTGTTCGACCGGGTCGGCTTGACCAATTGCCCGTGCGAAGCGTGGGAGGCTTGCGTATTCATTCGTGGATTCCTTCTCTCTGTGCGTCAGGATTTGCCGAACAGTCCGGCCGGGCGGACCAGCAGCACGATGACCATGATGACGAAGACCACCACAGCGGAGGCTTCCGGATAGATCACCTTGGTCAGGCCCTCGATCAGCCCGAGACCGAGGCCGGTGACGATGGAGCCGAGGATCGAGCCCATGCCGCCGATGACGACGACGGCGAACACGACAATGATGAGATTGGACCCCATCACCGGGCTGACCTGGAATATCGGCGCCGCCAGGACGCCGGCAAACGCCGCCAGCGCCACGCCGTAACCGTAGGTGAAGGTAATCAACAGCGGGACGTTGACACCCAGTGCCTGAACGATCTGGGAATTCTCGGTACCAGCGCGCAAATAGGCGCCAAGTTTGGTGCGTTCGATCATGTACCAGGTGAAGAAGCACACCGCCAAGGCAGCGACCACCACCCAGCCGCGATAGATCGGCAGGAACATGAAGCCGAGGTTGACGCCGCCGGACAGAGCTTCTGGTACCTCGTAGGTCTGACCGGAAATTCCGTATTGGTCACGGAAGATGCCCTCGATGATCAGCGCCAGGCCGAAGGTCAGCAGCAGGCCGTACAGATGGTCCAGCTTGTACAGCTTGCGCAGCATGGTGCGTTCGAGGACGATGCCGAAGGCGCCGGTCAGGATAGGCGAAATCACCAGGGCCATCCAGTAGTCGACGCCGAACTTGGTCAGCGCGATCCATGCGACGAAAGCACCCATCATGTACTGTGCGCCGTGGGCGAAATTGATGATGTTGAGCAGACCGAAGATGATGGCCAGTCCCAGACTGAGAATGGCGTAGAACGATCCGTTGATCAGGCCGATCAACAGCTGGCTGCCCAGGAGGGCGGTCGGGATTCCGAAGACTTCCATGCTTGGCTCCTGATCCGGAGGGACGGCGCGCCGCCCCTCCGATTGCTTGCATTGGCAAACAGGGGATGGGACGGCGGGCTTACTTCTTGATCAGCGGGCAGCGCGAATCCTTCAGCGACTGGAACGCCTCGTCGCCGGGGATGGTGGCTTTAATCGTGTAGTAATCCCACGGATACTTCGAGTCGGCTGGCTTCTTGACCTGGGCGAGGTACATGTCATGCACCATGCGGCCATCATCGCGGATCTTGCCGTTCTTGGCGAAAAAATCGTTCACCGGGGTCTTCTTCATCTGCGTCATCACTTTCTGCGTGTCGTCCGAATTGACCGCCTTGACGGCTTTCAGGTAGTGATAGATGGACGAATACTGGCCGGCCTGGAGGCCGGTGGGCATCTTCTTCTGCTTGTCGTAGAAGCGCTTCGACCAGGCGCGGGTCTCGTCGTTCAGGTCCCAGTAGAACGAGTCGGTCAGGTACATCGACTGCGTCGTCTTGAGCCCAAGCGAATGCACATCGGTAATGAACATCAGGAGACCGGCGAGCGACTGCTTGGGCGTGATGCCAAACTCGGCGGCCTGCTTGATCGCGTTGGTGGTGTCGGCGCCCGCGTTGGCCAGGCCGATCACTTTCGCCCCGGATGACTGGGCCTTGAGCAGGAAGGAGGAAAAGTCCGATGCCGGGAACGGATGGCGGACCGAACCGACGACCTTGCCGCCGTTGGCGGTCACCACGTTCGCGGAATCCTTCTCCAGCGAATGGCCGAAGGCATAGTCGGCGGTGAGGAAGAACCAGCTGTCGCCACCCTGCTTGGTCACGGCCCTGGCGGTACCATTGGCCAACGCGTAGGTATCGTAGGTCCAATGCACGGTGATGTCGTTGCATTGCTCGTTGGTAATCGGCGTGGATGCAGCGCCACTGATCAGGGCGATACGGTTCTTTTCCTTGGCGATCTTCATTACGGCCAGGGCCACCGAGGTCGTCACCAATTCCGTCACGGTATCGACTTTATCGCGCTCGATCCACTCGCGCGCCTTGTTGGCGGCAATGTCACCCTTGTTCTGGTGATCGGAAGAGACCATTTCAATCTTGAACGACGGCTTCTCCTTGGCGATGAAGTCATCGATCGCCATCCGGGTGGCGAGCACGGCGCCGGCGCCGGTCAGGTCCGAATAGGTGCCGGACATGTCCGTCAGCACGCCGATCTTGACGACGTTGTCGGAAATCTGGGCATGGGCGGAAGCCGACATGGCCACCAGGGCGGCGGCGCATGCGGCAGAAACAATGGTGTTGCGGGTCATTCGATTCTCCTCGGTTGAATGATGGGCCGGGCTAGACGCCGAGCACCTGGTGCAGCCAGTCCATCTTGCCGGCCAGCTCGGCCTGCGGAATGGTGGCAATGATTTCGCCGTGTTCGAGCACATGGTGCCGGTCGGCGAGCGGAGCGGCGAAGCGAAAGTTCTGCTCCACCAGCACGATGGTGAAGCCGCGCAGCTTGAGCAGTGTGATGACTTCACCGAGTTTCTTGACGATGACGGGGGCCAGACCCTCCGTGATTTCGTCCATGAGCAGCAGCTTTGCGCCGGTACGCAGGACACGGGCCATGGCAAGCATCTGCTGCTCGCCGCCGGAAAGTTTGGTACCCGGGCTATTCCGTCGCTCGTATAGATTGGGAAATAAATCGTAGATCTCATCCACACTCATGCCGCCGCTACTAACTAGCGGTGGCAGCATCAGGTTTTCCTCGGTGCTGAGCGAGGCAAAGATGGCCCGTTCCTCAGGCACGAAGCCGACGCCGAGGCGGGCCATGCGGTGCGTCGGCACGTTGATCACCTCGACACCGTCGACCATGATCGATCCGCTGCGCTTGCCGACCAGACCCAGGATCGACTTGAGCGTGGTGGAGCGGCCGGAGCCGTTGCGACCCAGCAGGGTGACGCATTCGCCCTGGTGCACGTTGATGTCGATGCCATGCAGGATGTGCGACTCGCCGTAGAACGAGTGCAGGTCGGTGATGCGCAGAATTTCCGGATGGGGACTGAAAGCACTGGTCATGTTGGCCTCGAATCAGTGATGGGCATCGTTCATGTCGTTCGACCCGACGTAAGCCTCCAGAACCTGCGGGTTCTTCGACACTTCGTCGTAGGTTCCCTCGGCAAGGACACTTCCGCGCTGCAGCACGGTGATCCGATCGCACAGGTTCGCCACCACCGAGAGGTTGTGCTCCACCATCACGATGGTGCGATTGGCGGACACCTTGCGGATCAGATCCACAACGCGGGCAATGTCTTCCTGCCCCATACCCTGAGTCGGCTCATCGAGCAACATCATCGCCGGATCGAGTGCGAGAGTGGTCGCGATCTCCAGGGCGCGCTTGCGTCCATAAGGCATCTCGCTTGTGATCGTGCCCGCGAACTGGGTCAGGTCGACATCGGCCAGCAGCTCCATGGCGCGGCTGTTGAGTACGTCCAGCGTCCTTTCCGGCTTCCAGAAGTGGAATTCGGTGCCCAGCTTGCGTTGCAGGCCGATGCGGACATTCTCAAGTACCGTCAGGTGTGGGAAGGTCGCCGAGATCTGGAATGATCGGACCAAGCCGCGCCGGGCCGTTGCAGCCGGTGCTTCGTGCGTGATGTCCTGTCCCTGGAACAGGATGCAGCCGCGGGTCGGCGGCAGGAACTTTGTCAGCAGGTTGAACACCGTCGTCTTGCCGGCTCCGTTCGGGCCGATCAGGGCGTGTATGTCGCCGCGACGGATGTTCAGGTTGACGTCGGAAACCGCGGCGAAGCCCTTGAACTCCTTGGTCAGGCCGGTGGTCTCGAGAATGTAGTCGCTCATGGAAATAGTCCGTTGGGAGGGTAGGTCGATCCGGATCACTCGATTGCGCTGGCCGACTTGACCTGCTGGCGCAGCACGAATTTCTGTATCTTTCCGGTCGATGTCTTGGGCAGCTCGCAGAACTCCACAGACTTCGGCACCTTGAAACGGGCGAGCATGGCGCGGCAGTGCTCGATGATCTCGGCCTCGGTCACGCTGGCGCCATCCTTGAGCTCGACGAAGGCGCACGGCACCTCGCCCCACTTTTCGTCTGGCTTGGCGACCACGGCGGCGACCATGACCGCCGGGTGGCGGTACAGTGCTTCTTCCACCTCGAGCGAGGAAATGTTCTCGCCGCCAGAGATGATCACGTCCTTGGAACGATCCTTGATCTTGACGTAGCCATCGGAATGCATCACGGCCAGGTCCCCGGTATGGAACCAGCCGCCGCGGAAGGATTCCTCAGTCGCGCTCGGATTCTTCAGGTAGCCTTTCATCACGATGTTCCCGCGGAACATGATCTCGCCCATCGTTTCGCCGTCGCGCGGCACGGTAAACATCGAATCCGGATCAAGGACCTTGATCGCTTCCTGCAAGTGATAAGGCACCCCCTGCCGCCCGTTGCGCTCGGCCCGCAGCGCGATCGGCAGCATGCTCCAGGCGTCGTGCTTGGCACACACCGACGCGGGTCCATATGTTTCTGTCAGGCCATAGACGTGAGTGATGTCGAAGCCGATCCGCTCCATACCCTCGATCACGGCAGCAGGCGGTGCAGCGCCGGCTACCAGGGCCTTTACTGTGTGCGCGATTCCCGCCCGCATAGCGTCGGGGGCATTGATCAGCATGTTGTGCACAATCGGCGCACCGCAGAAATGATCGACCTTGTGCTCGCGGATCAGGTCGAAGATCATCTGTACATCGACCCGGCGCAGGCAGACGTTGGTTCCCGCATTGGCGGCCATGGTCCAGGGAAAGCACCAACCGTTGCAATGAAACATCGGAAGCGTCCACAGATAGATGGCGTGGTGCGGCATCGCCCATGAGACGATGTTGCTGGTGGCGTTGAGGTAGGCGCCGCGGTGGTGGTAGACCACCCCCTTGGGATTCCCCGTGGTTCCGGAGGTGTAGTTGAGAGCAATGGCATCCCACTCGTCCGCAGGCAAATGCCAGTCGTATTCCGGGTCGCCGCCCACAATGAAGGTCTCGTACTCGATATCGCCAAGCGTCTTGCCGCCGGCGTACGATGGGTCGTCGACCTCGATCACCAGCGGCCGCGCGCCGGGCAGCATGGCAAGGGCTTGCTCGATCACCCCGGAAAACTCACGGTCGGTCAGCAGCACCTTGGCTTCGCCGTGCTGCAACATGAAGGCAATGGCCTCGGCATCCAGGCGCGTGTTCAGGGTATTGAGCACGGCACCGGTCATTGGCACACCGAAATGCGCTTCATACATGGCCGGCACATTCGGCAACATGGCGGCTACGGTGTCGCCGACACCGACTCCCCGCTGTGTCAAGGCCGATGCCAGACGACGGCAACGCTCGTATGTCTGCGCCCAGGTAAAGCGGTGCTCGTTATAGATGACCGCGACCTTTTCCGGATAGATGTACGCCGAACGGGCAATAAAGCTGAGCGGCGAGAGAGAAACAAAATTGGCGGGATTCTTGTCGAGTCCCATCTTGTACGGATTGTTGCGAGTCACCTGAGCCTCCAGTGCGGTTCGATCAGCTTGCTTGAGCCAGCACTTTGAAGGACCACCTTGTCCACATCATTTCGCGAATGTGACGAATGTTTGCAGGCGGAAATTTGGCGGCGCAGCATACTAAAATCGGCTCATATCCACAACGCGAATTCCTCCGGCGTGCCCTCCCAGAACTCTTCTCCGTCGACGGTCACTCCGATCCCGAGCGCTGAACTCGAGCGGCATCAGCACCTGCAGGCCGGGCTCGACCTGCTCGATCAGGGAATCACCGTAATCGACGCGAATCTGCGGATGATCGCTTGGAACCGGACCTTCCTCGCACTGCTCGACTTCCCGCCGGAGATGGCCTACGTCGGCGCACCGTTCGAGTCGTTCATTCGCTATAACGCCATCCGCGGCGAGTACGGCCCCGGCGAAGTCGAGGCCCAGGTGCGGGTACGGATCGAGGCTGCCCGCGCGTTCCAACCGCATCACACGGAGCGCCAGCGACCCGATGGCCGGACGCTGGCAATTCGAGGCGAGCCGATCGCCAACCACGGCTTCGTGACGCTGTACACAGACGTCACCGAGCAGCGCCGCTACGAGCGGCTAATCGAGGAACAGAACGTCGAACTCGACAACAAGGTCCGCGCGAGAACGCGCGAACTGGAAGTGGCGAACCACGATCTGCGCCACGCCTCCCGCGAGAACCTGCGCATCATCACCGCCCTGCGGCGCAGCGAAGAGCGCACGCGGATGATCACCGACAACGTCGGCGCGCTGATCGGCTATTTCGACCAGAACCAGATCTATACATTCGCCAATCGCCGTCATGCCGACTGGTTCGAACGTGACCGCGACTCCCTGCTCGGCAGCCACGTTTCCGACATTGTCGGCACCACGACCTACGCCCAGATCGAACCCTACATCCGGCGAGCCCTGGCCGGGGAGACGGTCAGCTTCGAGTATTCGACCCGGCAATCCGCCGGCGAGATTTTTCACGCACGTAGCACGCTGGTGCCGGAACGCGACTCCACCGGAAAAATACTCGGCTGCTACTTGCTGGCCATCGACCTGACCGAGCAGAAACGCGCCGAGGCCGCCGCGCGTGAGGCGCAGAAGATGCGGGCGATCGGGCAACTGTCCGGCGGTCTCGCCCATGACTTCAACAACATCCTCACGGTGATCATCGGCAACCTCGATGCTCTCGACCGCGCGCTGCCCGACAGCGACGTTGTCAAGCACCACACCGTTCCTGCGCTGCGGGCCGTGCAGCGCGGCGCCAACCTGGTGCGGCGGCTGCTCGCCATCGCCCGGCAGCAGCCGCTTGAGGCCCATCCGATCGACGTCGGCGCGCTCCTTCTCGGGATGGTGCCCCTGCTGCGCGGTTCGCTGCCGGAAAGCATCAGCATCCGGACGCGCCTCGGTTCCTCGCCTAACACGGCAGAGGTCTCGCTCTGGGCGCTCACCGACCCGGGACAGTTGGAAGATGCGCTGATCAACCTCGCCCTCAATGCGCGCGATGCCATGCCTGCCGGCGGCAATCTCGAGTTCGCCTGCGACCGGGTTTGCTTGGCGCCACGGGATGCCCGCTCCCACAATCTGCCCGCGGGGAATTACATCGAGATCCTGGTCACCGACGGCGGCCAGGGGATGGACGCCACCACCCGTGCGCGGGCTTTCGATCCCTTCTTCACGACCAAGCCCTTCGGCCAGGGAAGCGGCCTCGGGCTCGCCATGGTGCAGGGATTCGTCCATCAATCCGGAGGACAGGTCCAGATCGAAAGCATGCCCGGCAAGGGCACGTCGATTCGCCTGCTGCTGCCCGCCACCCTGCCGGCGAAGGCCGATTCTGCCGCTGACCCGGCCGAAACGGAAGTCGCGGCAGGCGGACTGGTGCTGCTGGTCGAAGACGACCCGGACGTGCGCGCCATCGTCCGCGACCAGATCAATGCTCTCGGGTATGCCGTGCTGGAAGCCGAGAACGGGCAGGAAGCCGTGCAGCTTGTGGAGCACATCAGTGCGGTCGAAGTCGTGGTCAGCGACATCGTCATGCCCGGGGACATCGACGGCTATTGCCTGGCCCGGATCGTAACCGAACGCTGGCCGGATATCGGCATCGTGCTTATGAGCGGCTATAAGGGCGAATCCCGCCATGAACCGCAGCCCGAGGGGAACACGCAGTTCCTCGGCAAGCCCTTCCTGCCCGCCGACCTGAAGGCCGCGATCCGGCGGTGCCGCATATGAATCCGTCCGGCGACTTCCTGTCGGGTGCCCGCATCGTCCTCGTTGAGGACGATGGCGACATCGCGCGCCTGATTGTGCAGACGCTCAGCGAGTTCGGCTTCCAGACAACATGGTGCAAGCGCGCCGCCGAGTTTCGCGCCCGGCTAAAGATCGAACTCCCGGATCTCGCTCTGATCGACCTCGGGCTGCCGGATGTCGACGGCATGGCGCTGGTGCGGGAACTGCGCGAAAGCGACGACTGCGGCATCATCGTCATCACCGGACGTAGCCACAGTGGCGACCGCATCATGGGCCTGGAGGATGGTGCCGACGACTACGTGACCAAGCCCTTCGACAGCCGAGAACTGGTGGCCCGAGTTCGCAGCGTGCTGCGCCGATATGCCCGCCGCACCGGCCTGGAGGCAGCCTCCCGTGAACGCTGGGCGGAATTCATCGGCTGGCGCTTCTTTCCCGCCACCAACCGCCTGGTCGCACCGGACGGAGACGAACACCAGTTATCCAACGCCGAAGCCAACCTGCTACAGGTCTTCCTGGAAAAGGCCAACCGCATCCTCACCCGCGAGCAATTGCTCGGCGAGCGCAACATCTCGCCATTCGACCGCAGTATCGACGTCCGCATCTCCCGCCTGCGTCGCAAGCTTGAATCCGACCCGCAGCACCCAAAGCTGATCAAGACTGTCTACGGTGCGGGCTACCTGTTCGCCGCTAGCGTAGTCTGGTCCGCTGATGCGTAATCTCAAACGCCCTTCAACCACAATCACACGCCGTGCGGGACGAGATCTGGGCTCGTTGTCGCCAACACTATATGCAACACTGCACAATTGGCTCGCGCGCCGGGGCGGACAATAGTTGCCAATTCGAAAACCTCATCGTTATCACCCGGATCGATTTCTGCACCAGTCTTCTTGATTCACTGCATCACGCGGGCAGACCAAGGCTGAAAGTGCGATTTGTGTGGGCATTGAAGTGAGTCGCCGCCGCTGATTTACCTCTGCCACTGAACGGCAGGTAATCGTCGCGTTGCCGACCGACAAAGACCACTGGGCAAGCGGCAGCAGTGACAGAGTAGTTTGACAGGCTCCGTCCGACAGTTTCCGATGTATTCTGTTGAAAAACTCGGTTTTATTTTGATGCGGCGGCGATCTGTCGGTCGGCAGTTGAAGTTCTGACGATGTTGGAAGAGAGATTTTGAAGGGCGAGTGCCTGCGATCTGCTCTTATGCAGGTACCTTCCTGGTTCCCGCTACTCTTGGCATAAGCCACTGCGCCATTCTTCGCAGATTTTGGGCGGTTGCCGCCAGCAAGAACTCATCTTTCGCTCCACTGAATCCTCGCAGTCGGAGCTTGTCCAGCTTCAAGATGCGCTTGAGATGGGCGAATAGCATCTCAACTTTCTTGCGTTGCTTGCTTGACCGTTCATATGCGCTGGTTGTGCCGATGCGCCGGGCCACGTCACGGGCATCTTCGTGAATGCTGCGGGCGATCTTGCGAATCGGTGTGTTCGGACAGCACCGGTTCTTCAAAGAGCACGCCGCGCAGTCGCGCTGGGTTGACCGGTAGACGATCGTATCTACCTTCGTAATGTGAGTGCGGGAATTCTTGAACGGACGCCAATTGGAGCGAAGTGCCTTGCCTGCCGGGCAGCGGTATTCGTTAGCCTGCTCATCCCACTCAAACTCGCTGGACGACAGCGTGCCATCATGGCGCTCCGTCTTGTCCCAGACCGGCACATGCGGTTCGATCTGCTTCTCATCAACCAGCCAACTGAGCAAAGCGGCCGATCCATAGTTGGTGTCACCAACCAGGCGTTTCGGCTTCAGGTCGAACTTATCTTCGACCCGATCTATCATCGTCCGGGTGGCCGCTACCTCGGCGGCCGAAGTGACGGCCGACGCTTCGACATCAACGATGATGCCGGCCTTGAGATCGATCAGATAGTTGGTCGAGTAGGCGAAGTAGGCCGGACCGCCACGAGTGGTCCAGGAGGCCGCCGGATCCGTCAATGAGACAGATTTGGTTGGTGCAGGGGGATCGTTCGCTTCCTCAAGCGCGGCCAGGTACTCGCGCACCGGCCTGCTCGCTGCGTCAGGGTCTCCCCAGTCAATCGGTTCATTTCCCGGTACGCCACGCTGGCGTTGCGCATCGGCCTTGATAATGCTGGCGTCGGTCGCAAAACCCTCGCCGCGTACCAGTCCTTCAACCATGCAGCGGGCAAGCACACTCTCGAACAATTGGCGAAACGCCTCGCTGTCACGAAAACGGCCGTGCCGATTCTTGGAGAACGTCGAGTGGTTCGGTACCGGATCTTCCAGGCCCAGACGACAGAACCAGCGGTAGGCCAGATTGAGATGGACTTCCTCACACAAGCGTCGTTCGGAACGAATCCCGAAGCAGTAACCGACGATCAACATACGGATCATCAGCTCCGGATCAATCGAAGGACGCCCGACGGAGCTGTAGAACGGTTCCATATGCAGTCGGAAGGAGCTCAGGTCGAGGAAGTGATGAATACCCCTGAGCAGATGACCCTCAGGCACATGATCTTCCATACTGAAGGTGTAGAACAGTTGCTCGCGACCCGTTGCTTGACGACCCATCATGGCAAGGCATCCTCCCAAACAATGCTATAATCATATCAGTAATGCATATGGCATGTAAAGGAGTTTTTCAACAGAATAGATGTGCACCGGCCGTTCAGATGGCGGCTATGTGGTGAGACCGAAGGTCGGCAGTTGGCCGGCAGGGTGAGGCCGCCAACGGCCGCTTCAGAGCACCCCAGTCCGTAGAACCTGGGCTTGGCTGACTGGCCGCTATCAGGAAATCGCTATGGCCGTTTTGGGCACACTGCTGACCTCGAGTTTGCCGGACAGCTGCCATACATTATGCATATCTGAACGGCAGCTTCGGAGCGGCAGAAATTTTGCTTCTACTCCTGGGTTCTACGCACTAATCCGCGAAATCTTTGAGGGGGTAACTGCTCGGCGGTGGTGCAAACACGATCGAGCGCCGAATCACGGATATTGCTGCCTGGAGTGGACAACGTTGATCACCTCGACGGTCGCGTCGTCCTCGATCAAAATCACTATGTAATTTTCATGAGCGACCAGTTCGCGCGTGCCTGGCACGCGGCCCTTTCGCCTGGGGAAATTGGGGTCGGCCAGATTACTCACTTGGTCATCGATGGCGAGCCGCAGTTTGGCCGCAGCCCCGGGTTTGTCCTTGGCCACGAACGCCGTCAGCGCCAGCAAGTCGTCGCGATAGGACAGCCGCCGTTTGACGCGCTTCACGCGCCGGCCGCCTCACGCTTCCACGCCGCCCGCTCGGCCTCCCATTCCTCGTCCGGAATGATTGGATTGCTGCCATCCGCGATTCCGGCCAGCGACTTCGTGACCTTGGCTCTGAACCACTTATCGTAGTCACCCGTTTCATGGGCGAGCTTCATGCGCTTGGACGCATCCGCTCGATGGCGCTCGCCTTTGAGCGCTACCGGATCGAACGCGGTGGCGTCCACTTGATACTTGGCCACGCCGATTCCCTTGAGGTAGCCAACGAGCGTTTCAAAGTGGCGGAAGATGCGAATGGAGCCGCGTTTTGCAGCCAAGGCGCGTTCTGTCATGCCGTACTGGATGACGATACCCCAACCGCCAGGCTGGCCGACGACGTTGGCGCCACGCACGGCGCCTGCTTCCACCAGGGCCGAGAGGGTTACATGATCGATAGTATTGGAGGGCGTTGCCATGATGTCACCTTTCGAGAGCGCAAACTATAATCGCTAGTCTGCCCATTTTCTTAGTAAAAGGGAAGCGGTTCTTGCTGTTGTTTTCGGCTTCTGGACATAACGCCCGTTCCGCCATCGCCCCGCTAAAGAACTCCCCCTCAAGGATTTCGCGGATTAGTGCGTAGAATCCAGGAGTAGAAGCAAAATTTCTGCCGCTCCGAAGCTGCCGTTCAGATATGCATAATGAATGGCGGCTGTCCGGCAAACTCGAGGTCAGCAGTGTGCCCAAAACGGCCGTAGCAGTTTCCCTATAGCGGCCATTCATCCAAACCCTGATTCTGCGAACTGGGATGCTCCGAAGCCGCCGTTGGCGACCTCCCCTTGCCGGCCAACTTCTGCAGGAGTTCGAGGAAATCAGCCGCCGCAACGCCAAGTCCCACAGACCGCGCGCACAGAGCTGGCTGGATCGGGTCAAGGATTTCTTCGCCAGCGGAAACGCCGGCCCGAAAGTTATGCCTCCGGCGGAGGCGGAGGCGGTATTCCTTGCGGACGGCGGTGGCGGGATGGCGAGCCGGCGCCCCTTCAGTCCTTGCCAAGCCGCGCGGGGCGGCGCTTCGTAGCCGCGGCTTTGCCGCCCGGCTCGCTCCCTTGGCCTTTCTTTGCAGTGGCAGGCTTGCCGCGCGCGCGCTTCGGCGCCATCGCCGCCTCCAGTTCCGCCAGCGCGCCCTCGGCATACACCGCCAGACGCTGCATGCTCGGCAGCGAAGCATGGCAGCCGGTGAAGCCGAAGTTCATCGCTCCGGCATAGCTCTCGCAGGTGATATTGAGCGCCTGGCCATGGGTCACGATCGATGCCGGATAGATGGCGACGAGCTCGGCGCCGCGGAAGTACAGGGTCTGGTCGGGGCCGGGCACGTTGGAGATGGTGATGTTGAACATCGGCCGCGTGCGCCCGCCGATGCCCGTCAGCAGCGTCAGGATGGTCGGCGCCATGAGCAGCACCGTGTATTGCAGCATCGCCTGCCTGGGCAGGCTTTGCACGTGCGCCTTGGCGTGGCGCACGGATTCGCGGATCGCGGCAAGACGTTCGCGCGCATCCACGATGTCGGTGCCCAGGGTGGCGATGACGAAGGTGATCGCGTTGCCGCTACCCTCATCGTCGATCGGCCGCACCGAGACTGGAATTCCCGTGGTCAGCGACTGCGCAGGCAGGTCGCCGCGCTCCTCGAGGAAGCGCCGCAGCGCACCGCCGCAGATCGCCAGCACGACGTCGTTGAGGGTGCATTCCGCCGCTCTGGCGAGATTGCGCAGGCGCTCCATGGGGAACTGCTGCGTGGCGAAGCGGCGCTTCTCGCGCACGCGGCCGTTGAGCATCGACTGCGGCGAGGTGAAAGGCACCACCATGCCCTCGCCAGTGCCCAGGCCCTTGAGCATCCTGCCGAAGGCGACCACCAGTTGCGGCACCGTCCTCGCCTGGCCGCGCAGGGCCTCGACCGCCATCGCGGCGGCGTTGGCAACGGTTGGCAGCGGATGGTCGTCGCGCGCACGCACGGGGCGCGGCAGGCCCGAGGCCCAGAACGGCGGCAGCTTGCCGCTCGCTTCCCGGTCAGGCGACATGGCCCGCTGCAGCAGCTTCATGCCGCTGACGCCGTCGATCAGCGAATGGTGCATCTTGATGAAGAGGGCGAAGCGGTCGCCCTCCAGGCCCTCGATGATGTTGCATTCCCAGGGCGGGCGGCTCAGGTCCAGCGGCGTGCTCTGCAGGCGGCCGACCAGTTCGCCGAGTTCGCGCTCGCCGCCCGGCCATGGCAGCGCCGCATGGCGCACATGGTATTCGAGGTCGATGTCGTCGTCCTCGATCCAGACCGGCACCGGGTTCTTGTTGAACGCATATTTCAGGCGCCGGTTCCAGGGAGCGGTGAATTCCCGGTGGCTGCGAAAATCAGCCATCATCTTGCGCATGTAGTCCTTCGGCGCACCCTCGGGCAGCTTGAATTGCAGCAGTCCGCCGACATGGTTGGGCGTGGCCCGCGATTCGGTGAACAGCCAGGCGGAATCGAGCGGATTCAGTCGAACGGAATTCATGGGTCAGCCCTCAAGCCGGATGACAGATCTGCACACCATAGCTGATTTTCGAAGCCAGGCGTGCGCGGCCACAGGACTGCATCGAGCATGCGCGACAGGTGCCTTCGGGTCGTCGGACATCGCGTTCAGCCTACTTGTGGCTCTTCAGGTAGGCAACGAGATAGGCGAACTCGTCGGCGCAACCCGCTTCGATCTGGCCGAGCGCGAACTTCTCCACAACGCCGCCGATCAGCGGAACGCTGGCCTTGCAGGTATGAGTGATGCGGTATAGGCAGCCCTTGCCCGCCGGCACGAGTTCGAACTTCGCCGTCATCTTGACCGGCTGGCCCACCGCCTCCATGGCCAGGGTGCCGCTACGCGCATTGCCGTCGCCCGCCGCGGACCAGACCTCTTCGAAGATCAGGTCCGACTCGGATCTGAGCACCTTGGCCACCAGGCCCGGCAGATCGCGCTTGACGCGACGGTTCATCGTCAGCGTGACACCGCCGCCGCTTTTCCTGGCCTTGACCATTGCACTCAGTTCGCCAAGCGCCGCGCTGCGCTCCTGTAGCCATTTCGGCTCTGTGAGCAGGGCGAATACCTTATCGACCGTTGCCGCGTACTTCTGTTCCATCGGAACTCCCTTCTGCGCTATTCATTTTTCATGAGTCCTGGCTGGGTTCGCAGCATTCGCCCGGCGGCGTTGTTCAGCGCACCAGAAAGGATAGAAGCCGGTCGGCCAATCTGCTATAGGGCGGCATCAGGAGTTTGGTGGTGGCCCAGCGCGACTGATGGAACACTGGGCGCAACTTGGAGAAGGTATTGAATCCTTCGACTCCATGGTAGTGCCCCATTCCGGATTCACCGACTCCGCCAAAAGGCAAGTCATCCTGCCCGACATGCATCAAGGCGTCGTTGACGCTGACGCCGCCGGACATCACCTGCTCGATCAGGCGATCAAGCAGAGCTTGATCATTGCTGAAGGGATAGAGCGCCAGCGGCCGCGGACCTGCGTTTATCCGTGCCATGACCTCGTCGATGCTGTCGTAAGAGATCAGCGGCAGGATAGGGCCGAAGATTTCCCGCTGCATCAGTTCGCAGTCGGCGGGCGCATCGATCACGATATGCGGCGCGATGCGATGCTGCGCATCGTCGAAGGTCGGTCCGGGCAACAGCGGAATCACCACTGCACCGCAGGTCTGGGCCTCATCGAGGGCGGCGCGCAGTCGCGAATAGGCGCGTTTGTCGATGATTGAACTGTAGTCCCGTGAGTCGAGTCGCGGGTAACGTCGCGGCACGATGTCCAGAGCGAGCCGGACGAACTCCTGCACCTTCCCCCGCGGTACGAAAGCATGGTCGACCGTGGTGCAGATTTGGCCTGCATTGAGGTACTTGACGAACAGGATGCGCTCGGCGGCCAGGCGCAGATTGAAATCCTCGGCGATCACGGCCGGAGCCTTACCGCCCAGTTCCAGCGTCACCGGGCAAAGGTTCTGCGCCGCGGCCGCCATCACTGCCCGGCCAGTAGTGCCGGACCCGGTGAATAGCAGGTGGTCGAAGGGCAGCCTGGAGAATTCGATGCCAACATCGCCGGTCTCGTCGAAGAAACTCAGTTTCTCGGGTGGGAAATAGGCGGGGATGCGCTCGATCAACAGGCGGGCTAGATGGCGCGAGTTTTCGCTCATCTTCACCATGGCGCGGTTGCCGGCAGCTAAGACCGCCGAGAGCGGCACGAAACTCAGGTTGAGCGGAAAGTTCCACGGCACGATGATGCCGACGACGCCCAGCGGCTGTGGGATCAGGCGGTTGCTGGCCAGGCCGTAGGTCAAACGGTCAACGCCGCGCCGTTGGGGGCGCATCCAGGTCCGCAGATGCTTCGAAGCGTGACGGATCGCCGCTAGCGCCGGTCCCATCTCGGTCAGCAAAGTCTCGTGCGGTGAGCGGTGGCCGTAGTCGGCGCTGATGGCATCGACGATCGCCTGCCGGTTCTCCTTCAGGAAACGCGCAAGGGACAGCAGATCAGCCCGTCGTTCGGCGAGGGTCGGCATGGGCGCATCGTGGTATGCCTGTCTCTGAGTGGCGAGTGCCGCATTCAGGACGCTGGCGGTCGAAGAATCGGGAATTTCGGTCATGGCGTCCGAGTGCCGCGCTCAGGCATTGACTGCCGGCACGCCGCTCATGACGTGTTCGGCCAGCGCGGTGATGGTCAGGCTGGGATTGACGCCGGGGTTGGCCGGCATGATGGCGCCGTCGCAGATCAGCAGATTCAGATAGCCGAAGACGCGGCCAGTGGCGTCGACCACGCCGCTGCCCGCATCGGCGCCGATCACAGCTCCCCCGAGGATATGGGCGGTGGTCGGGATGTTGGCCAGCGCCTCGGGCACCATGCTTTGGGCGATGCCGCCGGTGCGTTCGGCAAGCCAGGCCGCCGCCGCGTTGCCCTCGGCAATGAAGGTCGGGTTGGGCTTTTCGGCGTGCTGCTCGGTGCTCAGGCGCACGCCGCGGCCGAAGCGGCGCTTGTTTGCGACGAAGGCGATCGCGTTGTCCAGCGGCTGCATCACCAGCAGGATCGCGCTGCGCCGGCTCCAGCCGATGGGCGACAGCGATTTCAGGAAGCGCAGCGGGTGGCGCAGCACCTGTGCCAGCAGCAGCAGCGGCCGCGTCAGGCGCGTGCCCTTGCCGGTCAGCAGGGTGAAGAAGAACTTCATGTAGTCGGCCCGCTCGCCGTAGCTGACCAGCTCGATGTGGGTGTCGTGGCTGACATGGATGCTGGCGCTGATCGAAACATCGCGCGTCACCGCGCGTGCATCGTCGGGCAGGGTTACGGCGAGGATGGATTCGCTGTTGGTGCGCACCAGTTGGCCCAGCCGATCGCTGAGATGTGGCAAGCCGCCGCCGTGTTTGCAGTCGGCCAGCAGCCGGTTGGTGCCCAATGCGCCGGCGGCCACGACCACGCCGCGCGCGCGCAGGCTGCGGCTCTGGCCGCCGAACCACGCGCCGGGCCGACGCGTTGCAACGGCGTAACCAGAATTGCCGACGCCATCGTCGAGTGGGCGGATGTCGGCGACCTCGGTGTCGGGCAGGATGTCAACGCCGAGCTTTTCGGCGAACCAGAGGTAGTTTTTCACCAAGGTATTCTTGGCGCCGACGCCGCAGCCCGTGGTGCAGCCACCGCAACGCGTGCAGCCGGTGCGATCCGGCCCGGTGCCACCGAAGTATGGGTCGGGCACGGTGACGCCGGCCTCGCCGAAATACACGGCACAGGGTGTGCGACGGAAGCTGTGCGTGGCGCCGAAGTGTTCGCCCATGGCGCGCAGCAGTTTCTGGTTTTCGCTCTCCCAAGGTACAGTCTGCACGCCCAGCATGCGCTCGGCAGTTTCGTAGTGCGGTGCCAGTTCCGCATCCCAGTCGGCGAGGCCGGCCCATTGCGGGTGCACGAAGAAGGTGGGATTGGCGCGATAAAGCGTATTCGCATAGACCAGGCTGCCGCCGCCGACGCCTGCGCCGGAGCCAATCAGGATGTCCTTGAACAACGAGACGCGCGAGATGCCATGCATGCCGAGCGCGGGCGCCCAGAAGAAGCGGCCAATGTGCCACGACGATGCCGGAAAGTCGGCGTCGGCGATACGGCGACCGCATTCCAGCACCGCCACCTTGTAGCCTTTTTCGGCCAGGCGCAGCGCGGCGACGCTGCCGCCGAAGCCGGAACCGACAATGATCCAGTCGTAGTCGTAATTTTGGTTGGCGGCCATGGCTCTGGTTATGGTTATGGGGACTCGCGGATAGGGAAAGTCGGCGCCGGCGGTACGGCGCCTTCGGCGTTCGCGGCTGGCAGCTACTTCATCAGGTGTTCCGCAAGCGCGGCGTAAGCCGGCAGGGATGTCGGATCGATCGCCGCGTTGCCGGCGACGGGGTGCGAGGCAAAGCGCGCGATCACCATTTCCGCCTTTGGATCGATATAGATCACTTGCCCATGGACCCCGCGCGCGGCATAGGCACCGTGCTCGTTGTGAGAAACCCACCACATGTTGCGGTAGCTCCAGCCAGCGATGGTGGTGTAGCCGGCTTTGGCGAAGCGTCCCTTGTCACCGCCCTGACGAATGTCGGCCACCACGCTCTTCGGCACGATTTGCTGGCCGTTGTAATGGCCGTCGAGGCGCATCATTTCGCCAAACCGCGCCATGTCGCGCAAGCTCGCGTTGAGGCCCCCGCCGGCAAACTCGTTGCCGACGGTATCCACCATGAAGTACGCATCCTGCTCCGCGCCGAGTTTGCTCCAGATGCGCTCTTGCAGGTTTTCACCGACCGACTTGCCGGTGGCGCGACGAATCACCCAGCCCAGCGCGTCGGTATTGACCGTCTTGTAGGCGAAGGCCTGGCCATGCTCGCCCTCCTTCTGCACGGTCTGCAGAAACTCATAGAAGGATTTCGGTCCATCATAGCCCGGCGGTCGCGGAATCACGTTGCCGGAGCGTACATGCGCCCAGATTTCGGCCTTCGGGTCCGCATAGTTTTCCGAGTACTTGATGCCCGTGGTCATGTCCAGCAACTGGCGCAGTGTCGCATCGCCGAAGCCGGTCGCCTTGAGTTCGGGAACATGGGTCGAGGCCAATGCGTTTTCGTTCAGCGTGCCGTCCGCCACCAGCATCGCCCCGATGGTGCCGAAGAACGACTTGGTGACGGACATGGCGATATGCTGCCCTTGCGGTTTGAGCACCCCGAGATAGCGCTCGTAAACAACCCGCCCCTTGTGCAGCACGACAATGCCATCGGTGTAATTGGCCTCCAGCGATTGCGCCCAGGTCATCGTTTCGCCGGTGCCCGCGACCTTGAAGCTGATGCCGTCGATATCCGCGCGCTCCGCCCGCGGCAACACGCTCACCGATCCACCGCCGCGCGATACATTGGTGGTGGGCACCAGTTGCCGGATGTTCGAGTAGGACCAGCGCGTTAGCGGAAACCGGACGGTCCCCCCCGTGGCCATCTGGACCACCTTTTCAGGCGGCGGCGGCGACCCGACCATCCAGCCCAGCTTTACCGGGTCGGAGTCGGCGGCACTGGGTGGTTTCGCCTGCTGCGCCAGTGCCGCATTGACCGTCAAGCTTGCCAACAGGGCGGCCCGCATGAGTTTGTTTTTCATTGATTGGTCTCCGGTCGTGGATGTCTGCAACGATGTCGGTCGATGTGGCGCCAGATCCTCAGCCGACGCGCTTCAGCACCGGCGGGTCGTAGCGTTGCTCCACGATCTCCGGTGCCGGCATATAGTTGCGCATGGTCAGGTTGAAGTTGCCCTGCTTCGGCGCCGGTAGCCAGTTGCTCAGCTTGTCTTCCGACGGCCGCTCCGCCTGAATGTAGATGCGCAGGCCGCCGTCAGCGTCGAACTTCAAGCCCTTCATGTTCTCACGGATGGCCCAGCGGTTGATCTCGTTGACCACCAGGTTGAAGTCCTGGTACATGGTGAATGACCAGAAGGCTTCGACCTTGGGGAACTGGTCCTTGCGCATGTAAAGCTCGTACTTGCCCGCGCTGTTGAGGCGCTGGTCGTTCTGGTCGGCCGAGGCCCACAGGTAGGTGCACTCGACCGGCGGATGGGCGACGATGCCCCACAGGCTCTGCCATGCCGAGCGCATGATGTAGTCGTCGGTGTAGGGCTGTCCGATGTTGGTCGGGAAGTAGTTCCAGCCGTTGACGCGGCGTGCCCATGGACGCTCGACATGGGCACGCAGGGCGCGCAGGCCGTCGCGGGCGGCACGGGCGAGGCCGCGATTGGTTTCCGGACTGTTCTTCGAGAGATCCATGCCGGGGCCGATGTTGACTGTCTTGAAGCCCTGCATCAGTACTTGCTCGGACTGTGGCGGCGGGTTTTCCGCCAGCATGTAGTTGATGATGGCGAACGGACGCATGGGGTTGCCCGCCAGCTTGCTGACATCGAACACCTGGTGGTCATTTGCCACAAATTCACGCCCCGCCAAGAAGTCTTCCAACGGACGGATCTTTGTTGCCGCGAACTTGCCCTTGGCCCAGGCGATTTCCTTTGGATCGTCCTGATCGATACGCAAGCGAATCAAGGCAAACATCCATTTATGTGGGCAATGCATCACCCGCGCGAAACGTCCCTCTGGAATTACGCCTTTCCAGCCAGGCGGTACGAGCAGGAAGTCGCCATAGAGTGCGCCACCCGAACGTTTGCTGATGTAGGCGAAATTGTTGGTGTAAAAGTCCGAAATCTGCACCGAGAAATAATGACCTTCCGGATCTACCGGCGATATCACCATCGGTCCTTTGCGCAAGTCAAGGAACGCACCAGCGTAAACGGTATCGGTATTGAATGAACCGCCGTCCTGGTAGAAGGACGTGGCGACGAAGTGGCGGGTGGTGATCCAGGAGTTGAGCGGACGCTGCACCGATTTTGGATTCACCGTCCATTGCCACATGATGTTGGCGAAATAGATCAGTGGCCAACCGTGTTGAAACGCTTGCATGCCCATGGAATAGGCATGCGTTTCGCGAGGATCGGTACCTGCACCTTCCTGGCCCTCGAGCAGGTTCATGGAGCGCGCGGCGCGCGCGGCCTCGGTTTCTTGAGGTGGCGCCAGTTGGGCCAGTGCGCCGGTGCCGGTGAAGCCGGCGCCGACGGCCAGCAGGGAATGCTTCAGCAGTTCTCGACGATCCATGATGTTCTCCTCTGGTGAATGTGTAGTGTTGTGGGCTTACTTGACCGGGCAGCCGCGCGCTTCGAAGGCTGCTTTCGATTCGTAGTTGGCGGCCGGGTAGTAGTCGCCCAGCACCGCGGTTTCGTCTCCCGGGACCTTGGTGGACCACAGGCTGCGGGTGAATCCCGGCGACGGCTTCATGTGACGCAGGATCACGTAGCCGCCATGTGAATTGTCCATGCCGTCGCCGACACCCCAAGGCATCCAGGCCACGCCGCATTCGGCGCGGGCGTTGGCGGGGCGCGACTCCGGTGCGCTGACCAGGACGGTGTAGCGGCCGGCGCCGTCCTGCGGCACCTGTTCGTCGAACAGGCAGGCGTCGACGGCGCCGTCATGGATCGACCGCCCTTTGCAAATCGACCAGTAGCGCAGGTCCACGTCGGCGTTGAGCACGGCTGCGCCCTTCACGGTGCGCGGCGTGCGCGGTGCCTTGCCCTGGATCACCAGCGCATCGCCGTAGCGCTTGTCCACATAGGTGGTCATGTAGAAGTTGTCCAGCGTGCCGTAGAAGCCGCTGCGGCGCGTCGCATCCATGCGCGAACGCAGGCCCTCGAAGGGGGTGTTGATCAGCACGTTGGCCAGCGTGAACAGCGGATTGAAGAAGCTGTTCCACTGCAAGGGACCGGGCTGGGCCGGGTGATGCGGCGCGCGCGCGCCGGGGATGGCGAACGCGGCCTGGAGCCCTGGCTTGCCGGCGCGGAAATCCCGGACCGAGTTTTCCTTGACCACGTACTGGCGGCAGAGCGCCTCGCCTTCCACCTTGCTGCCGTCGGCCAGCGTCATCACCGGCCGCGGCAGGGTCGCACCGCCGGCGGCGCCGGTGCCTTCGTCGGGAGCATAGACGCGCATCCAGACCTGGTAGGTCGCTTCGTCGGTGGGCACGAAAAGGGTATTGGCGGGACGTGTCGCCTCGTCAACACGGATGCCAGCCTGAATTGGCCGCGTCTGCACCGCAACGCTGAAGTTGCGCTGCTGGCCCAGCCGTGGCGCGCCGGGGCGGAAGGGATTGACGCTGCCTGCGTCCGGTGCGATGGCGTCGTCCGCCAGCCCGTCGACCGGCTGGCCGATCGGGTTGTAGGAGGCAAAGGACATGTAGCGCGCCCGAGGATACTGGCCCTTGAGTTCGAGCCGGGCGCCGGCGGGCAGCCGGAACTGCGAGATCCAGTAGGTCACCGCCAGGTCGGGGCTGAGGATGTTGAAGGTCCGTGGATGCAGGGTGCCGACCCAGAAGCAGTCGGTCAGGCCCTTGCCGGCATGGACCCGGTCGATCTCCTCGACACTGTAGGAAACCACGGTCGGCGTCGCCTGCCTCAGCCGTGCCATGACGGCAGCAACTTCCGGACTGGGCGCGGCGACCGGCGCCGGCGACTGGGCGCCGCTCGGAGCGGACAAGACATGCAGCAGGCAGGACAGGGCTAGCGCGCGATGGAATCTGGGGATCATTCGTCTTCTCCGGGGGCGGTGACGCGGTTCAGCGGACAACGATGGGGAAGGTGCCGGGCGCCTTCTCGATCAGGGAAAAAAAGCGGGCGAGGTCGATGGTGCTTCCGTCGATCTTCGTCTGCTTCGAGGTCAGCAAGTCCGCGGCCCCGGCCTGGCCGGTCATCATCTGCAGGAAGAAGGCCTTGGTCAGCGTCAGCGTGGCATTGGCATCCGTGGCCGGCGGCGCCTTGCGGAAGTGCATCACGGCATTCTCGACATGGAGCACGTAGTTCTCCTTGAGGTCGGAGAACGACAGGTTGATGGTCAGCTTGGTGTCCGCTGCCTTGGCGCCGTCGAGCGATGCCGCCATGCGTTCGAGGAAGCGTTCGATCGGCGTGTATTGCAGCATGTCGAGCAGGATGGCTATGGTGATGCCCTTCTCCGGCGGGCCCTGGCGCAGTTCCAGCGCGCCCGTCAGGTAGAAGTTGCGCCAGGGCGCCGACTCGGCGACGTAGCCGAGTTGCTCGAAGCAGCGCGCCAGCAGGTCCTTGGCCGCCGCGTTCTTGCCATCGGCATAGACCGCATGTTTCAGCACTTCGGCCGCCCAGCGGTAGTCGCCGGCATCGAAGGCGCTCTGGGCGGTGGCCAGCACCTTGTCCATGCCGCCGGCCAGTGCGACGTAGCGCTTGCCCGCCTCCACCGGCGGCAGCGGGTCGAGGTTGGACGGATGGGCGTCGAACCAGCCCAGGTAGTGCTGGTACACCGCCTTGACGTTGTGGCGCAGCGTGCCGTAGTAGCCGTGCACGTTGAGGTAGTCGTCGAGCGGCTTGGGCATCCGCAGTGTCTCGGCGATCTCCGGCGCGGTGAGTCCGGCGTTCATCTGGCGCACGGTCTGGTCGTGGATGAACTTGTAGGTATCGCGCTGCTTGGTGATGAACTCGCGGATGCGCTCCCTGCCCCACACCGGCCAATGGTGCTGGTTGAACACCACCTCGGCGTCGGCGACATAGGCCAGCGATTCGTCGATGTAGTTCGACCACTTCAACGCATCGCGCACCTTGGCGCCGCGCAGCGTGTAGAGGTTGTGCAGGGTGTGGCTCAGCATCTCGGCGCCGCCGAAGGCTTTCTTCTCCGGCAGGTAGAAGACGAACTCGGACGGGGCCTCGCTGCCCGGCACGTTGTGGAACACAAAGCGCAAGCCGTCGATCGTCAGTTCCTGGTGTGCCTGCTCCACCAGCACCGTGGGCGGCAGGATGCCGACCTGGCCGTAGGCGACGGCCTTGCCCAGCCCGGTGTCGACCGAGCCCTTGGCGTCGCGCGGCAGGCGGCTGCCATACATGTACATCGAGCGCCGCGCCATGGCGACGCCCATCATCACGTTCTCGCTGGTCGCCTCCTCCATGAAGCCGGCCGGTGCTACCACGGGAACCTTGCGCTTCGCCACTTCCTCGGCGGAAATCACGCCCAGCGCGCCGCCGAAATGGTCAACGTGGCTGTGGGTGAAGATCACCGCCGACACCGGCTTGTCGCCCAGGTGTTTGCGCGCGAAGGCCATCGCCGCGGCAGCCGTTTCGCGCGCAGTCAGCGTGTCGACCACGATCCAGCCAGTCTTGCCTTCGATCAGCGTGATGTTGGCGAGGTCGAAGCCGCGCAACTGCCAGATGCCATCCGCCACCTTGAACAAGCCGATCTGATTGTTGAGCAGGGCCTGGCGCCAGAGACTGGGGTTCACCGTGTCCGGTGCGGCACCCTTGACGAAGGCATAGCTGTCGAAGTCCCAGATCACCTTGCCGGCAGCATCCTTGACCTGGCCGCTGGGCGCGGCGATGAAGCCGCGTTTGGCGTCCTCGAAGCTTTTCGGGTCGGCAAGGTCATGTGTTCTGGCGACCGCTTCGTTGGCTTTGGCGGTGAAGGCGCTGACGCTGCCGCCGGATGCGGCGGGCGCCGCCGGGTCCTTGCCGCAAGCGGCAAGCAGCACGGTGGCACAGATCAGTGCAAGCGACGAACTCCGGCGGTGTACGGACCAGTGGTGCGAACTCATGTTTTCTCCTCGGGCGGTACCTTGGTCCGCCATATCGTTTTTCGGGCTGCCCTGCGACTACCCACGGCGCATTCTGTGCCTCACCTAGCCATGCGTCCAATGCATTATTATCATCAACACAATAACCTGGAGGAATGATCCATGTTCGACATGCGCCGCCTGCGCCACGCGCTGGCACTCGCCGAGCACCGCAACTTCGCCCGAGCCGCCGCCGCCCTGCACATCACCCAGCCGGCCCTGAGCCGCAGCATCCAGGCGCTGGAAGAAGGCATGGGCGTACTCCTCTTCGATCGCAGTCCGCGCGATGTCGAACCGACCGCTTTTGGCGAACTGGTGCTGCGCCATGCGCGCGGCCTGGAACTTTCAAGCCGCGATCTCGATCGCGAACTGCAACTGGCGAAGGGGCTGGAAATCGGCACCCTCAACATTGGCGCCGGCCCTTGGGGCGCGGCATCGATGGTCGGGATCACAGTCGGGAAACTGTCCCGCCTCTACCCTCGGCTACGCACCCGTGTCCTGATCTCACCCTGGATTGAGTTGCCGGCACGCATCCGAAGCCGGGAGGTGGACCTGATGGTGGCCGACGTTAGTGAAGTCCAGGGACAGGACGACCTGGACATCACGCCCTTGCAGCCCCATCGGGCTTTCGTCGTCTGCCGCCCCGGCCATCCACTGACAGCGCAATCCGGCGTCGGCGCGGCCGACATCTTCCGCTTTCCGCTCGCCGGCCCTCATCTGCCACAACACGCGATCGACAAAGTGCTGCAGCACATGCCTCAACCGATCCGCGAACAAGGCAGAAAGCACGGACTGCTCACGATCACCTGCGATAGTTCCTCGGTATTGAAGGCGATCCTTGCAAACTCGGATGCCATTTCGATCATGAGTCCGTTCATGGCCATCAAGGAATTGCGCGACGGCGACTTGGCGATGATCCGAGAACTCGACCTCAACGTACAAGGGCAGTTCGGTGTTACCCGTCTGCGTGGCCGAACCCTGTCAGCACCGGCCGAAGCATTTCTCAAGCTCCTGAAGGAGCACGACCGGGAAATCTCGGCGATGGAATGTGCGCTACTGGACTCATACGCGACAAGTATGAAGGAGAGGAAACCGCGCAGATCCGTGGTGTCGCGGAAGATCGGGCCTGGCTAAGGAGCGGTCAGTCCCCTTCCATAGGCGTTGTGGTTGAGCTTGGCCGATTCGAGGAAGTGCAGATTACAAATTCCTCGCCGAAAACCGGCCGTTCAGCTTGGCCAGGGGATGCATCAGCTAACTAAATTGGAATGCCCCCTCAAGAGTCCGGTTTTGGCCGACTGCCGACCGCCATCCAAGGCCTCCAGTTTCGCTACCAGCGATCATGGAAGGGCTTGGTACGCAACCCGAAAGCTGACGCTGGTGAATGCTACTACTGAAGTGCGCCGGAGCGCGATTGGCGCCGGTCTGGTGATGGCATAATTGTTTCAACGTACAGCTCGTCAGGATTATTTGATAGGAGTTGTTTCCGCGCAGACTGATCACGGCACGACCCAGCCGACATTCCCAATGCAACTCGACATCTTCGAGCACAGCCGCGACGTGGTTTTGCGCAACGCGGCCATGGATGCCTTGCGAGAGCGCGACACGGGTGCGTGCGCGCAAGCGGTCGCGACGCTTGCCGCTGAATACAGCACCGATCCGCTGCTGCCGGCCTTGGGTCTCCTGTGTGAGAAGTTGCGTTCTCCGACTCCGAACCCGATTTCGCGCGAGGCCGCCATAGCGATCCTGCAGGAAACCAGAGACACTATTGCGGCAGCGGCCCATAATGTGTTCGGCAGAGCGGCGCAAGAGTGGCTTTCGCCGCTTTGGGCCGAGTTGGCGGCGGCTATTGCCAAGTACCCGTTCGATTCCGGCAACGAGTCACTGCACTCGGCGCCACTGCTACTCCATGCAGGGCGCTGGGCCGATGCTGCTGGGCGCATCGAGAGCATCGACTCGTGGCGGCGGCAGCCGGCGCCGCTGGCTTGGATGATCGAAGCGCGATGCCGGCTCGGCGGATTCGATGCGATCTGGCCGCTGCTGGCCGAACTCGCGTGGATGGCGCCGCGCCGCGCACAAGCACTCACGCCACGGCTTGAACTACCTGCGCTTGACCGGCTCGTGCGAGGTTTCGACGCCGAGTTTGAAGGAGAGGGTAGCCCAGACGATTTCTCTTGGCTTCCCGCGTGGGCGCTCATCGCCGATGGCCGACTGGCGGAGGGGCTGCGGCTGGCCCAGGACAGCGCGCATACGCTACCGGAGAGCTGTGCCCGCGTCGTCCTTGGTCTGCTCGCGCTCGAACACCAGGGGCGTCATGTAGAACTGGTCGAGAACCGCAGAAGACTTCGTGACGCACATCCCTCGCTGTTCGAGCGCTACATGCAAGACAGATAGGATACGTTATGGAATGGGAGGATCTCGGTAGAGCACTTTCGCACATGGCGACCCCTTTCCAAAGACCGCCGCGGAGGAGGTCCGCGCACGCTGAGATAACCTGCCCCCGCTCTTCGTGGTTGTGCGCTTGAACGAACTGCCGACCGTAAGGCTTAACCGAGCTTTTTCGCCAAGTCTTCGGCGCGAGGGTGGTAGTAGCGCGCCAGCATTGCCGTGCCCTTGTGGCCCGTAACTTTCATGAGTTCGTGCATCTGAAGTTTCTCTGCGAGGCGCGATGTAGCCTCATGACGTAAGTCGTGGAAATGCAGGTTGGCGAGGATCGGATCTTTTTTCAGTTGTTCAATGTTTCGCAGCGTCTCTTTCCTCGGTGGTTTGGGATTCTCGGGTTTGGGGCCGCCGCGTGGCATGATCTTCCGAAGTTCGGCCTTGATTTCCTTTTCGCTGAAGCCTGCAATTTGAAGATTTTTCCGGATGACGTCCCGCTCGTAATCTTTTCGGGCTCTTTTTATGGCGGAGTCCCACGCTTGCTTGATCGAACTCGCCGACGTCTGAAAAACAAGCCCACCCTTTTTGGGGCGGGTAATCCCGTTGAGGACTGCGATAGCTTTGGTGCTGAGGGGTACATCGCGAAAAGTATCCCGGTTTTTTGTTTCGCGGCCGTCGATGCCGCGAATACGTGCGACGCGTTTCTCCGTATCCACATCCCGCCAAACCAGAGACGTAATCTCCGACTGTCGTGCTCCGGTTTCAAGCGCAAATTCAATGACCGAGCGCAATGAAGAATGTCTACTCCCGCGCTCGATGGCGGCGAAGATGCGCTGCTCTTCATCAGACTCCAGTCGTCGCTCCCTGGCATTCGCAACTTTGGGTTTCCGCACCTGCGCTGTTGGAATCCCCATTGGCAGGTTGATTCCCCAGTCCATCGTGCAGGCCTTGAAGATTCTGGAAAGCAGGTTGATTTCATGGACCACGGACTGGGGTGACAGGGTTTTCAGGCGGTCATCGCGGTAGGCGGCGATCATGCTGCTGGTGATGGCGGCCAGCGTGTGTTTGCCGAAATGTTCGACGACCTGACGCAGTCGATAGACATCGCGATCGCCACTGCGTTTGTTGGGCAAAACTTCTTCCTCGAATCGTTCAGCAACTTTGGCGAATGTTGTCTTCTCGGCCTCGTCGCGGCTGACGAATACTCCGCGAGCAATTTCGCTCTCGATCGTGGCTGCCCAGGCCTCGGCATCCTTCTTTTTCCTGAAGGTCTTCGATTGATCCGGTGCTCCCTTTCGCCGTACAATCGCCTGCCAGTAGCCAGACGTGCGTTGCCGAATTGTCGCCATCTTGTCGCGCTCCTTTTCGCACCAACATCTCGGTCAATTTGGAATGCACAAACACCTTGGTGTGACCGTTTTGTGACCGAAATGTATTTTATAACCGTATCAGTGGCTAGAAACCCTTGTAAATAGGGGATGTAATGGTAGCGTATATTTCCGCCTTCTAAGCCGGGGGTAGCAGGTTCGAGTCCTGCCGGGCGGACCAACCGCACCCATCAGGGGCCAGTACGCCCCGGCCACAAGCGAAAGAGCACACATGAAAGCGACCCGTTTTGCCGGCTTGGCCGACGCCAAGGCCCACATCGGGCAGGAAATCGGCCTCGGCGACTGGATGCTGATCGATCAGGACCGCGTCAACGCCTTTGCCGAGGTCACCGGCGACCGTCAGTGGATACACGTCGATGTCGAACGCGCGACGCGCGAATCGCCTTTCGGCGCGCCGATCGCCCATGGCTATCTGACGCTGTCGCTGCTGGCCAAGTTTGCCGGCGAATGCATCGCGGTCGATGGCATCAAGCTCGCCGTCAACTACGGTCTCAACCGCGTGCGCTTTGCCGCCCCGGTCAAGGTCGGCAGCCGAGTGCGTGCGCGCTTCGTGCTTGCCGCGGTCGAAGACATTCCCGGCGGGGCGCAGATGCTGTGGCAGGCGACGGTGGAGATCGAAGGCAGCGACAAGCCGGCCTGCGTCGCCGAGATGGTCACGCGCTGGTACTTCTGAGCGGGCGTCAAGCAGGGTGAATTCGGCAAGCTCACCGGCGCACGTCTGCATCGCTCGTCACGGCGAAACCGACTGGAATGTCGCCGGCATCCTGCAGGGCTGGCTCGACGTGCGGATCAACGACCAGGGTCGGCGCCAGGCCTATGAACTGGTCGCCGCGCTGGGCCAGGCAAATTTTTCGCTGGTTTGCTCCAGCCCGCTGGCGAGGTCGCTGGAAACCGCCGAGATCATCGCCCACTCGCTGCGCCTGCCGCCTCCGGTGTGCATCGAGGGGCTCAAGGAGCGCAACTTCGGCGTCATCCAGGGCGTGCCCAAGGCAGAACTGGCTGAGTTGAATCCCGTGCTGCTGCAGCAGATCATGCGGCGCAATCCGGCGGCGGATTTCGAGCAGGGCGAAACCATGGACGAGTTTGCCGATCGCATACTCGCCGCGCTGCGTTTCATCGGTCGCCACTACCCCGGCCAGCGCATCCTGGTGATCACCCACGGCTGGGTGATGGACGTGATTACCCGCCATGTCGCCGGCCTGCCGCGCAATGCCATCCTCAACATGAAGCGCAAGAACGGCGAAACGCTGTGGCTGGAAGTGACCGGTCAGGCGATCGGGCGGGTGTAGGCGCGAGGCCCGAAAGGCAAAAAACGCGCCGGAGGGCGCGTCGGTACGGGTTGCCTGGCGGAGAGGGAGGGATTCGAACCCTCGTTAGGATATTATCCTAAACACGCTTTCCAGGCAGGTTATTTAAGTGGTTGTATAGCCTGTAACAGCAATGGTTGCATAGAAAATTGCTGGTAATATTTTAGCCATTCGGGGCAAATTCGGGGCAGTTCGAATGGCATACATCACTCGCAGAGAATATTGGCACGCTACAGTCCGCAACAAGAAAGGGGCCGAGCAAACCCGATACTTTGAGGACAAGGCGGCTGCCGAGGCGTGGGCTGATTCGTCACTCATCAAGCTGGAAAAATCTGGAGAGATCTGGCAAGCAAGGGTGAGGAAGAAAGGGTGGCCTACCGAGTCCAAGTCATTCCGTACCAAAACCGAGGCCGACGCCTGGGCCAAGCAGGTCGAGGCAGGCATGGAACGCGGTGCATACCAGTCGGCCTCGGATGCAGAGCGGACCACGTTGCGGGATCTGATCAAGGATTTCAAAACAGAATTTGCTCCTCACCATTACCGCGTCAGGCAGGATGAAAAGGAAGCTTGGCGCTATCAGCTCGCGCGCCTGGATAGCGTACTTGGTGAATACAGCCTCGCAGCCATCGATCAAAAACTGGTGGCCAAGTTCCGCGATGAGCGCCTCAAGGGGACGGTAGATCGGCCGAGCGTCAGTGAGAGCACCGTCAGGAAGGAAATTTACATGCTCTCGAAGGTTCTGGGTTTTGGCCAGAATGAAAAGGGCATTACCTTGCCCAGAGGTAATCCTGTCGAGAAAATCAGAAAGCCATCGGACAGTGCCGGTCGGGATCGTCGTCTCACTGCCGATGAGTGGACCGCATTCACCAACGAGTGCAAGAAATCCAGGAACCCATGGCTATGGTCAGCAGTCCAGTTAGCGGTTGAGACGGCAATGCGACAAGGGGAACTGCTGGGCCTGACTTGGAGTCAGGTTGATCGAAAACGCAAGCTGATACTCCTGCTTGACCCCGAAAAAATCAAGAACGAAGAGCCTCGCGCTGTTCCTCTGTCACCCGCCGCGCTGGAACTTCTGGACAAGTTGCCGCGAAGCACGACGGGCAAGGTTTTGCCAGTTGAACGGCTCACGCTGTATCACGCATTCAGTTACGCCTGCGATCGCGCGAAAATCAAGAACTTCACATTCCATGATCTTCGTCACGAAGCCCTCTCTCGCTTGGCGGAAAGGGGGGACTTTTCAGTGCTCGAGTTGGCCGCCGTGTCGGGACACAAGACATTGCAGATGCTGAAGCGATATACACATCTGCAGGCTGAACGGCTGGCCGACAAACTTGCGAAGAAGAAGCCGAAGCGGGCGTAGATGGCGATCATTTAACAGGCCAGGGCAGGTGCAGGCCTCTATCAGTAAATCAAGTTCCTGCATTTTTGAAATGCGGCCGCCGTGTGCGCTTTTCGCCGTCGGAGGAGCGAAGCAGTTCTATAGACTGCCGTTTATGGACGTATTTTCCCTCTTATGCTGCACATCGGCGACTGAACGACACGACGAGCTAAAAATCTGGCTCTACGTCGCGCTGGCGGCCACTGTATTTGTCATTTTCGACAAGGGGGCCGAACTTATCATCCTCGAACTCACGTTTGCTGCGGGACTGTACCTGCGACAAGGCGCCGCGAGCGCTGCGAGAGCAATTCGAAAGTCCGTCAATGTGATTACTGCTACCGGCGTAATGGCCCGTGCCGAAGGCAAACAAGTACAGCATCGCGCCACTGGCATCGACCACGTGAAAACTGTCGCTGTTCGACACATTACTTTGGCAAGCCTGCAGGCCTGCTTCGCGTCGCTCGGGCTACACCACCTGTGCCTGGCTTCCCGCCTGCTGCCCCAGCCTGTCTCGATTGCCCGGCAATAAGCCTGGCGCGACGCCCAGTCCAATCGCGGGAACTGCCCGCTGACCGTCCAGGCTGACGGGCTCAAAAAATCGCATGTCTCCCGCGTTTTCATCGGAGACGAACATGAACACCATCGATTTCGGCGGCCGCCTGGCTATCCATCCCGGCGAAGCCTTGTACCTCGTCGGTTACAGCCGCACCCTGCAGGGTGCCAAGAAGACTGCCCGCAACCTCATCTATCGCAATGCCTATCCGTTGCCGCTGACCATCGTCGCCGGCCACCAGCGCGTCCTCGTCCGCGACCTGATGCGCCTCACCGGAAACGAAGAGTCCGTTTCCTTGGCTGCCGTCGCGCCTGCCACACCGAAACGACGCGGTCCCGGCCGTCCGCGCAAGCTGACACAAACCGTGGGAGCCGCCCATGAGCAATGATCCCGTCAAAATCATCAAGCGACGTGCATGGTCGGCCGTACCCGATGACCTCCTGCAAGACAAGCGAATCAGCCTCAAGGCCCGTGCCGTCATGGCCTGGATTGTCGGACGGCCAGCCGATTGGATCCTCTACATCCGGCAGATGCAGGTTGCTCTCGGCATGACCGAGACCATGTGGAAATCCATCCGGAGTGAACTCGAAGCGGCCTGCTATTACCGGCAGCAACGGGTGCAGTTGATGAACGGCAAGATCCACTGGGAAAAGACCTTCACCGATGAACCTTTGCAGCCAACCCCCAGTTCACCACCGATGGCAAAAACCATCGGTGGTGAACCCTCGCGCGGCTTTGCCACCGGTGGCGAAGTGGGGGATATACCACCTATACAGAAACAGAAGAACTTACCACCACCACCTACCTCCTCCAGAAATTCGGCCGTACCGGAATCAACACCAGAACCGGTGGTGGTGGACCTCGAAGAACTGATCGAAGCAGCGTACTGGCAGGCCATGAAGGCCAACAAGCCGATCATGAATCCGTCGGCATGGCGAACCCGCGTCAGAAAACGTCTTCAAGAAATCGGCCCCAGCGCGGAAGACATGTTGTGTCTCGATCAGTGGCGCGCATTTCTCAAGGTAATGGAGCGCCGTCAGGCCGAGGAAGCCGAGAAAGCCGCCAAGGCACAACCCGTGACAGATCGCGAAGTCGCCAGAGAGCGTTTGCGCGACCTGAAACTTCCCTATGGCAGGTCGGGATCGTCCCGGAAAATTTCCGGCAATGGTGAAACGACGGCAAACCAACCCCAAGATGACGGAGAAACGCCATCATGATTCTGGCAATCCTCAATACCAAGGGTGGCGTCGGCAAAACCACCACTGCTCTTAATCTGGCCATTGCCTGCAAGCTTCATGGTCGTGATGTCCTCGCCGTCGATGGCGATCGCCAGGGTACCTTGATGGCAGCCCTTTCAGGCCGCGAGGTGGATCCGAAGATTCCCTGCGTCCATTACGCCGATGGCCAGGCATTGCGGCAGCAAGTCAATCTGGCTAGGGAGCGCTATACCGACATCGTCATCGATGCCGGCGGTCGTGATTCCACGGCACTACGTGCCGCCCTGGTGCTGGCCGATCATGTGCTGATTCCATTGCAGCCGAGATCCTTCGATCTCTGGGCATTGAACGACATGACCGGCTTGCTGGCCCAGGCACGCGCTACCCGTGACATCTCGGCCTCGGTGTTCCTGTGCATGGCTGATCCGACCGGCAGGGACAACGCCGAGACCGCCGGATCACTGCCGCCGGGGGTTGGCTATGTCGATGCGCCGGTGATTCGTCGGAAGGCCGTCGCGATGCTTGCGGCACTGGGCTGTTCGATCCTCGAATACCCGAGCCGCGACGAGAAGGCAGCCCATGAATACCGCTGTCTGGCCGCATCGGTATTCGGTTGGCCGTACGCTGAGGTCAGCGGCGAAACAATGGAAGGATGACGGTGAACCGATGGCGAAACTACGGAAACCTGATGTATCGCCTTTGGCGGCCGACATTGACGATTTCATCGACCAGGCACCGGATGGAAGGAAGTCGATCAAGCGGGCGGGAAAGAAATGCGCCATCACCGTGTCGATCGATCCGGTCGTTCTGGATCGGCTGGATGACTGGGCGCGTGGGAAGGGGATCAGCCGGGCGGCGGCGATTGCCGTGGCGGTGGCGAAGTTGAAGTGAAAATGCGCGCTGGCTTCCCGCGCCATGACTTCACATCGGGACAATCGCCTACATATTGCGGAGGTTGGTCAGCAATAACACCAATTCGGCGATTGCAGTAAATGGCTCTGGATCGTCATAGGCGGTGGCCATGGTTGCCAGTCGCCCCGCGCGCAGCGTAGCCACATCCAAGTGTTGCCGCGTTGTGGCGAACGTGCCTGCCGCGCCTTTTTCATAACCTGGGAAATACTGCTTCAACCGCTGTATCACTTCGTCTCGATGCAGTGGCGCCTGAATGTCCTCGTAGTGCAGCAGCAGCCAAAGTTCGAAGCTCGGCACCGAAGCAATGGCCTTGAAGATGACGGGCTGCTTGTTGTCGTTCCTGAGCTTGCCATCGAGCGACGCGGCGAGATTCAACGCATCGAAGTAGGTGGCATGGTCATCGCGGTCGAACACGGCGTAGACCTGCTCGAAAGCACGGGGCTGGATATGCTTATGCCGGTCGCCGTTTTCGAACAGTTCCCTGGCATATTTGACCACCTGGATCGATGACGTCCCCGTCTCGCTGGGCTGGACCTCGACATTGGCAGTGTGTAGCCGATTGGCGGCGCGGATTTCTTTGAAGTAGTTGGGCTCCGTCTTGCTTCCTTCGGAAACGATCAGGATGCGGTCATAACTGGCGCGCCGATTCAGCTTGCGTTCAAGCTGCTTGCGCTGGCGCTCCCAAGGGGAGTTGTCACGAGCCATCAGTGCCTCACCCCCAAGTCCGAGTGGAGGAAAGGCACGCCTCCGTAGCGGCCGATCAGATAACCACGCTCCAGGGCTTCATTCTTGCGCGGGCTGAATTCGGACAGAGCTATGAGCGTGGACGCCTGCTCCCGATCCTTCTCGACAAACCAGACCTGGTCGCGGCGAAACAGATCCGGAGCGTCGAGTAGTGAGGTGTCGTGAGTGGTGAAGATGAGCTGCGCGCCGCCGGTATTGGCCTCGGGCCGGTGGAATAGGCGCACGAGTTCGCGTACCAGCAGGGTGTGCAGGCTGGTGTCGAGCTCATCGATGACCAGTGTCAGCCCCTTCGTCAGGATGTCCAGCACCGGCCCGGTGAGAAACAGCAGATTACGTGTGCCGTTGGATTCGTCCATCAGGTCGAACACGGCTCGGCCTTGTTCCGTGACGTGCGAGAAGCGTAGCTGGTGCTCTTCCATATCTTCGGCACGCACTTCTGTCTTGCCGGCCACCAGGTCAAAATGGACAGCTTGCCCCGGCACTTTGCGCGTGACGACCTCAATGTCGGCAATGCTGATGTCGGCGGCGGTAAGGAAGTCGCAAATCTGCTTGCGGCCTTCGGCTTGCTTGAGCATCTGGATCGACACCTGCGGGCTGAGCTGGGCCTGTTCGTTGAAGATCACCAGGCCATTGGCGAACCAGTCGAACACGGGCCGCAGTGCTTCGCTGTTGAGTTGAACTGCCATCGACAGGAACAGAGCATTCGGCCGGGTGGCACTTTCCCACAGATTCTTGGGGCCCTTGAGGCCGGGGCCGAAGTCGTACTCGTCCTTGCCGGTCTTGGTATCAAAAATACGTTCAAACCAGCGCTGTGGTTTGAAGGCTTTGTAGACCAGCAAGTGTTCACGCACAATGCGCTGATGCGTCATGGCAAAGCCATATTGATATCGCACCCCGTCAAGGATGAAGGTGACTTCGAACTCGGTCGGTTGACTGGCAGACTCGGCATCGAGCCGGAAAGGTTGCACAGCATAGGTCTGACCGGGTTGGATGACAGTGGCTGACTCCATCACCACGCCGCGCATGTACTGAAGCCCTTTGATGAGATTGGACTTGCCGCTAGCGTTGGCGCCGTAGAGGGCGGCACTCCTCAGCAGATTGGGCGCGGCCTTGAGGCTGGTGGCGAGCGTGTGACTGTCCTGCAGGGTCTTGTCCTTGGATGCAACAAGGCTAAGTACTTGCTCATCACGCAAGCTGCGGAAGTTCTTGATGCGGAACTCGACCAACATCTTATTCACCCCAAGTTATTAGAATATATTCTGATTATGCACTATAGGCGCAATAAATCAATATATTTTGCGTGTTATCCGCTGTTCTGATAAGATCACCGTCTGCCAATTGCTAGCCAACCCTGTGGAACGTCGTCGGAGAACTGGATCCGTGCAGGATGATCAACTTACCGCATTGCAGTTGGAGAATGCCCGCCTGATCTCGCTGCTGGAATCCCGCGGCATCGAATGGCGCTTGCCGTACTCGCCGGCAATGCTGGTTCCAGAACCTGAGCCCTCGCGACTCACAACCGGCGAGAAGGTCGCACTGTTCCGCCGCCTGTTTCGGGGACGTGCCGATGTGTATCCGGTCCGTTGGGAAAGCAAAACCACCAGCAAGACCGGATATTCGCCGGCCTGCGCCAACGAATGGCTTGCCGGTGTCTGCGAAAAACCCCGCATCAAATGCGGCGACTGCGGCAAACGCCTGCTGATACCGCTGTCGGATGCGGTGATCTACGACCACCTGGCCGGCGAGCACACGGTCGGGGTGTATCCCTTGCTGGAGGACGACAGTTGCTACTTCTTGGCGGTCGATTTCGACGAGGCAGAGTGGCGTGATGATGCGCGTGCATTCACGCAGTCCTGCGAAGAACTGGGGGTACCGGCGGTATTGGAAATTTCTCGGTCAGGCAAGGGCGCACACGCCTGGGTGTTTTTCGCCAGCAAGGTTTCAGCCCGCGATGCCCGTCGCCTCGGCACCGCGATCATCAGCCACACCTGTGCTCGCACCCGGCAACTGAAGCTCGAATCCTATGATCGGCTATTCCCAAACCAGGATTCCTTGCCCAAGGGTGGCTTCGGCAATCTGATCGCGCTGCCCTTGCAGAAGTATCCGCGCGAGAACGGGTGCAGCGTATTCGTCGATGCCGATCTGCGCCCCTACCAGGATCAATGGGGATTTCTGTCGACCATCGAGCCGATGGCGGCACACGACATTGAACCAACCATATTCAGGGCGACGGGCCATGCCCATCCGCTCGATGTGACATTCATCGACGACGAGGACTTGAAAGAGCCGTGGAAGCGATCAGCCCTCAAGAAACTGGACGGACCGATGCCGAAGTCGCTGACAGTAACACTCGCCAATCTCGTCTATTTCGAGAAAGCGCAACTGCCGCAGGCACTGGCCAATCGGCTGATCCGCTTGGCGGCGTTTCAGAACCCGGAGTTCTACAAGAAACAGGCGATGCGCTTCTCGGTCTGGGACGAGCCGCGCGTGATCGGTTGTGCCGAGAACTACCCCAATCACATTGCCCTTCCGCGCGGCTGCCTCGATGCGGCTCGGGATCTGTTGCGGGACAACGGGACTGCTTGCAATTTGATTGATGAGCGGTACGCCGGTGTCGCTTTGGATGTCGGTTTCGCCGGCACCCTACGTCCGGATCAGGAGGCAGCCGTAACGGCCATGCTCGATCATGATGCCGGCGTGCTCTGCGCTCCGACCGCTTTTGGTAAGACGGTAACGGCGGCGGCGATGATCGCCCGGCGTGGTGTCAATACGCTGGTTCTGGTGCATCGCACCGAACTGCTCAAGCAATGGCAGGAACGTCTGCAATCCTTCATGGGTGTTGGCAAGGGCGTGGTTGGCACCATTGGCGGCGGCAAGGCCAAGCCGACCGGCAGGATAGATATCGCCGTGATGCAGTCGTTGTCACGGCAGGGCGAGATCAACCCTGTCGTCGAGAACTACGGCCACGTCATCATCGACGAGTGCCACCATATTGGCGCTGCCTCATTCGACGCAATTCTTAAAGTGGTGAAGGCCAAATACGTGCTTGGCCTGACCGCTACGCCGATTCGTCGCGACGGCCAGCAGCCGATCATCTTCATGCAGTGCGGACCAATCCGCTACACGGCGGCCAAGCCGGTCAACGCCCCACACGATCTGGTCGTGGAGCCGCGATCACTCTTTACACGTATTGATTTACCGCCCGAGGCTGGTATTCAGGATGTGTTCCGACATCTTGCCAATGACCGGGCGCGGACCGACGCCATTGCCGCCGAAGTCCGGGATGCCTACCGGCAAGGCCGGAAAGTTCTCGTTCTGACCGAACGCACGGAGCACCTTGACGCAATTCTGGCCGCCCTGGATGGACAGGTGCCGTCGCCGTTTGTACTGCACGGCCGGATGTCGAAGAAACAACGGGCCACCATGATCGCTGAGCTTGACGAACTACCGCCCGAGGCGCCGCGCGTCCTGATCGCGACCGGAAAGCTGGTCGGAGAGGGGTTCGACCACCCGGCCCTCGATACCTTGGTGCTGGCGATGCCAATCTCATGGAAGGGAACCCTGCAGCAATATGCCGGTCGGCTTCACCGCGAGCATGCCACAAAGACCGATGTCCGGATCATTGATTTCGTGGATACCGGACACCCGGCGCTACTTCGGATGTGGGACAAACGGCAGCGCGGTTATCGGGCAATGGGCTATCGGAACTCTGAAAACCAGCAGGAGGGGGGCGACTTGCTCAATGGACCCAATATCAAGTAGTTCGGTTACTTCGCTGACAGGCACTGTTGCAAAACAGCAGTGCCTGAAAAAAATAATTCGTTTCGGATATCGCCCCTCGTTGTCCCTGTCATTCCCTCAGTGTCACTGACTATCCCGAGCATTCCGTCTATGTGCCGAAACCTCGCTTGACACCTGATTTTCAGGTCGATATCGTTCGCTCCATCAACCGTGACGCGTAACGCATCGCGGCCAAAGTGGTAGCTGGCCACGCAAAACAAACAGCATTCAAGAGTGGCGTGATCGGAATCCGGTGCGTCACATTACAAAACGGTAGCCGCCCTCGGCGACCGTCGGATCGCAGGGCTCAAGAGAGTTCTCGTCCATTCAGGCAGTGATAGGGGTTCCGCTCGTCCCTGCACTCCATAGCAATGATCGCCTCGGCGGTTATTATTTTCCATCCTGGCCGTCAAAGAGACGGGAAGCGATAGAAAAAGCTCACATGCCCAGCATTCATGGGCCTTTGAACGCATTGGTAGTCATTCTGCCACTGCACTAAAACCACAACTAAAACTCACGTCCAACGCTCAAGACAACGGGGGCCGCCGAATTTCGGTAGCCAGCAGGCCAGGCAATCTGCCATCCCCGCGACGAGAGTGAACCGACGTTGAAAGATTCAGCACCGCACCGTCGGCCGCCATGCCGATAACCATCCTCCCGCCGGGCGCCAGCCCTTCGCGATGGTTTGCGAGTGTGTCGATGGGCACGAGGCCTGCCCGATAGTTACCAATCGCCTCATCCCGGTCGTGATCGACGACCAGCACTCCGCAGCGACCGGCTGATTCCGGTTCAACACTCACCAACGGGTGGCGGGGATCGGAGTGCGGTTGGACCCCGGATGATCGGTGTGGGCGCTTGATCTGCACCCCGCTTTGATCCTCGCCTCCCGTGGCCGGCGTTCAGTCATCGATCAACTTCAACACACCGAATTGGAAAACCGCATGAGCAAGTTCACCACGAAACGGAATTTCGGCTATGGCAAGCAAATGGCCTGGGCGGGCCATCAGGCGTTGCTTGACCTCTACGGCCGGGGTCATTTCGGATCTGTGGCCAGCCATGCCCAACGCTGGCGGCAGTTCTGCCGCTGGGCAAGATCCACCCATGGTATCAACGATGCCTGCGCCATAGATCAATCCCTGCTGGAACGCTATGCCGCTGACTTGGCAGAGCTGGTGGAGGACGAAACCCTGGCCATCAGCTATGCGCAGAACCTGATCGTATCGGCCAACATCACCATGGAAGCGCTGCGCCAGGACAAAACCATCCGTATCGAGTCTCCGGCAACCTGGGTCGGAAAACGGCGGATCGTGCGCACCAGGGTGCCGGACGGCTTGGGTTGGGCGGACATTGATCGCCTGGTTGTCCGCCTGCGCCAGAAAAATCTGCACAGGGCAGCCGTCATCGTCCTTCTGTGTCGCAGTTTCGGGATACGACTCCGCGAGGCGATCCTCGCCAATCTGGCGGACTGGCAACGTCAGGCCAGGGAACGTGGCCAGATTGATATTCGGGACGGCACGAAGGGCGGACGAGGCAAGGAAGTCGAGCGCTGGGTACCGGTCAGCGAGCGCGGCCGGGTTGCCCTTCGAGAAGCCGTCCAGGTCAGAAATCAGTTGGGAGGGAGGAACCTGCTCAGGGCTGATGAGACGTTTGACGATCTGGTAAATGATGGCGAAGTCCATCGTGCACGGAAGCTCCTGCACGAATTCGGCATCAAGGGTTATCACGAACTCAGGGCCGCATGGGCCTGCGAGCGTTACCAGGAAATATCGGGAGCAACTGCACCGGTGGTGCAGGCAGGCACATCACTTGGTCAGGAAAACGATGAACAGTTCAGGCTGGTTCTGGCGCGCGAACTTGGCCATGACCGGATCGATGTCGTGACTGCATACATCGGGGCACGGTCATGAGCATCGCGATGCTGCTGAAACGATCGCTGCCGGGATCAAAGTCGAGTATCGCCGGCCACATCGAGCGGGGCGAACGGATCGCCCAGGCGATCCAGCAACGTTTCGGCGTCAGCGAACCGCGCCAGTGGCAGGCCAAGCATTTGCGCTGGGTACTGGAGCGCTGGGCCAGCGAGAAATCGGAGGCAACGCGGTATGACTACTGGCGGACGGTGCGGGTGCTGGCAGCGACGTTGGGAAAATGGCAGGATTGGCGACCGCATCTCGAAGGGCCGTGGTGTAGGAGTAGCAGGGGAGGGCGACCATCAAAACTTCCGAATCCAATACCAGGCTGACTACAGTCTGACGATGTTTACCGAATCCCCAAATACATCCAGCACCGCTGGTAGCAGATGTCTATGGTGACTCAGGAAGATCACCTGTGTCATCTCCGAGAGCTTGGCGAGCGCTTCAAGACCAGCCCGCGAACGCTCATCGTCATAATTGATGAAAAGATCGTCAGCGATGAAGGGAAGCGGATGCCCCTGCTCGATGTGCATTTCGAGTGCGGCAAGACGAAGTGCTAGGTATAGTTGGTCGCGAGTGCCGTCGCTCATGCCGGAAATTTCGACTGTTCGGTTGTCAGGGCGAAGGCCATCAAGTCGTGGCGGGTCGGATTCAAAATCGACGACAAGCTTGGAGAAAGAGGCGAGCGTCAGCCCTGAAAATATTTCACTGGCGCGCGCAAGCATGGGGCCTTGCTTGGTTTCGCGGAATCGGTCAATTGCCCAGCGAAGCAGCTTTCCGGCGATATGGACCTTGATAAAGCGCTCAGCTGCATCACTCATCCGTGACAGCGCCTCCTGTCGTTTTGATTCGGCGTGTGCTGCTTCGTCCGTACCTGAAATTCTGCCCAGGTCGGCGTTTGCCGTAGCGAGTTGCGCCCAATGTTCAGCCTGACTATTCATGGCTGCGGCCAGATCGCGGCCGATCTCCCCCAGCCGCACAGGTATCTGAGCGATGTCTAGCGACGCTGCTTCGTCCATCAGTTGGGTAAGGGAAAGTCCGTCGCCATTTTCTTCGGCGGTGACCTTTGCGGCATCAGCTGCTGTTTTCCTGTTGCGGTATTCGTCTGAGCGCACGATCAGTTGCCGGAGCGCATCCATGTCTTCCGTGCCGGCCAGTTTGGTAAGTGGGCCGATTCGGGCGAGTGCCAACTCAATCTGCGCCTGCGAATCAGTTATCTGGCGCTCGAAACTCAGCAGGTCGTCATCAAGACGATCCGCTTCCGTCTTGTCGCCACCGGCCTTGGTCAGTCGTGCTGAGAGTTCGGTGGCGACGCTGGCAGAATCACTTCCGTGCAATTCTGGCGCCAATGATTCGACAACAGAACGGGCTTCCCGGTCGAAGTCCTCAAGATCCTTACGCATCGTTTCGATCCGCGCCTGGCGAAGCTCCCGGATTGACTTAAGGTTGTCGTCAATGTCATCGAATAACGCCAGGGATCCATCTGCAGCAGCGATCTCCGTATTAGGCAATCCTGCCTTGGCTGTTGTCATCTCCCAGGAATTCTTCCATTCACCAAGGGCGGCAGCTGCATTGGTGGTCTTTTCGACGAGGTCGGCCAACGACATTTGGGCATTGGCGATTTGACGGTTCAGTTCATCGTGACGTGCCTTCGCGCCGCTGGCGGTTTCGATATATTCATTTGCTGTAGCGATCAGAACATCTATTCCTGCGTCCGACGCAATCTCTAGCGCGGTCGGACCCAGGGCAGCGCGTAGGCGGTCCTTGGCAGTGTGAAACGATTCGTACAATTGCTCGCGGTCGCCCTCCGCAAGAGCCACTGCATCAGCGGCCGCGATGAGCGCCGACAACGACAGATGCCACTGCTCAAATGCATGAAGCGGCATGCCGGGGAAGCCCAACGCTGTAGCGAGCGTCTGCCACTCGTTGTTGACACCGTTGATTTGGCGCTGGACATTGGTCAGCCGCTTTTCGTTGTCGTCACGAGTGAGTCGCAAACGTGCGAGGTTGTCGATTTTTGCCTGTAGATCTGCTGCCTCCTGGGCCTTGTCATGGCGTTTGTCCGACAAGCCGTCTGTTCCCCGGACGAGACCCTCGTAGTCACTTGCGCCTGCTGCGATTGTCAGCGTACCGCTCTTGATCGTCGCCCATACGCCATCTCGTGACCGCCGGGCCGTAGCGAGGTCTTCAGCGGTCACCGCTTGGCGGGAAATCTTGTACTGGTCAATTTCCAACTCCAGCGTGCCAATCTCGGCGAGGATATCGTCATGCTTTTGCGCATACGTTCGTTCGTCAAGCTGGAGGCGCTCAAAGTCGCTGCGAAGCTTGCGCGTGACGTCTATCGACGGGACGGAAAGTGTGCGCAGAATGGCGAGATCAAGCCGCCATTCGCTCAGACCAGCTTCGGCAGCGCGAATCTCTCGCTGCGCCTTGGCCAACTTGGTTTTCTCACGCGCCATCACTGCTGACTCATCGCCCAGTTTGATCGCCGTGTCGAGCGATGCACGCAATTCGGCAGATACCGCAGCAATTGCATTGCGATTGATTTCACTCTCGTTGTCGGCTATTTCGCGCCGCTTTGTGCGCTCTGCGTCGGTGGCTGCGGTAACGGCCTTCTCCAGTGCGCCGTGCTGCTTGATCAGGCTGGCAATCGAGCGTCGGATCGGTAATGGCGGAAGTTTCTCCTGAAGCGTCGCTTCATCTGTCAGAGGCCATCCGAGTTGGCGGACTGCGCTCTGAACGTTGTTCCAGAGCCCTTCGATCTCCAGTTCACGCTTGGCAATATCGCGCTCATGGAACGTGGTCTGCTGCCGCCGGGTAGCGAGCGCAAGGATCGCATCCGCGTATTGAATTACTTCGGAGTCAACGGAAATTGCGTCGCGTTTCACACGTGCTTCGTCGGCGAGCTTTTGTGAAACGTTCTGCTGAGCTTTGGCGATCGCCACGTCAGACTCGGCACCGATGAGCAGCTTTGCCGCGTTTTCCGGAAGGATGGCAACGGCGCTCATATCAACCAAGTATTGGGCGTTTTCCGAGTGTTCCCGCAGCGACGGCGCGATGCGGCGTACTCGTTCCAGTTGCATACGTTCCGCTTCAAGTGACGCGAACTTCGTCTTGATCTCGGCGAGCGCTTGTTCAATAACCAGCACCTTGTCTCGCGCTTCCGTCCAATCCTTGGTTTTGACGGTGGCGTGCTTCAGTTGCGAATCGGCATCTGCCAAATCCTTGGCGGCGATGTAATAGGCTCGTTCGTTGGACTTTCGCGGCGCCCAGAGGGTTTCTGCTTCTGCCTCAAGCGCATCGCGCACCGCGCCTAGACTGCCGATACCAGCCGCCGACTGGAAAAGAATACGGCCGATGTCGTTTGATGCCTTGAGAATCTCGTTGCCACCCTTGACCAGCCGATCATGGTCCAGCCCGAACATCTGGTCGAAGAATGATCGATCTGCAGTCCCCAGAAACGCGGCTAGGGAATTGTCGGCAAGTGTTGCTCCCTTTGGGTCGAGCAGCGACCGTGTCTTCTTCACCCGCTGGAATTCCAGCGAGGAACCTGAATGAGTGATTTTCCCAGAGATGCACATTTCCGCCTTAGGGTGCAGAAAATCGTACGCAGACCTAGTTTCGATCCCAAAAAGAAGATCCAGGATCGCGTCACGAATTGTTGATTTTCCTGCTTCGTTTGGGCCCACGATCAGATGGAAGTCACGCGCTGCCTGCGGCATCGCGATAGGCCGAGCGGTGAACTTTCCATAGCGGGAGAGCTCGAGTTGGTCGATGCGCATGGCTAGTCAGCTCGCTTTGATAAGGTGGGCGACAAGGCCCGGAATGATGGAATCGACCATCGGCCCGAGATTGCCATTACGTATTGCCTTTAGCTCCGGCAGCAGCTCAGAAAGCTCGTGCGGCGCGCGGTCAACTAGTTGGCGAAGGTCTTCCGATAATGAAGTCAGCAGCGCTGTGTCTGTCGGGGCGGCCTCCAACAAGACCTGAAGGTCGGCGATAGCGTCAGCACGAGCACGGACCTCTGCTGCATCCATGAGGGGCGTAGTTTTCAGTCGCACCTTTTCTATCCATATGCGATCACCCCCCAGCGATGCCGCAAGCCCCAGGATCTCCGCACGGAGGCGCGCTTCTTCTCCGAAGAGATTTCCGTGCGCAGCACTTCGTCCTGTCAAGACGACTCGAACCGCAAGCGGCTTTTTCCCCGGCTCATCATCAATCAGCTTTTCGATTGCCCGCCCAATAAGTCGAACGGATTCGGCAAGGTCGGCGGCCAATCCAACTTCGACATCGAGTTGATGCCATCGAAGTACATCTGTAACCAGCCGATCGACTGAAACGATACCGCTTTCGTCGGCAATAACCATCATCGCGCCACGCTGGCCTGCTTCACGGATGTGACGTCCTTGAATATTTCCGGGGAAGACGATCCATGGATATTCCTTGAGTACTGCATGTTCATGGACATGCCCCAAAGCCCAGTAGTCGTAGTCTTTGGCCACGAGCTCATCGAGCGAGCACGGAGCGTAGCTTGCATGCTCAGAGTAGCCCTCCAGTGCGGTATGAAGAACACCAATATTGAGCCAGCCATCGACTGGTACTGGGTACCCCACGGCAAGGTTGGTTGTCGTCGCTGCGTTCTTGAAGCTTTGCCCATGCAGAGCTACCTTTAGGTCCGGAATTTGATACGTTTGTGGCTTGTTTGAGGAAAACGCGTGCACGTTTGCCGGCAGCGAGAGTTTCTTGGTCATATCGTTCTCGGCATCGTGATTGCCGTAAGCAAGATAGACCGGGATCCTGGCAACGTTCAGCCGCCCCATTTCTCGCGAGAAGAAAACACCCGTGTTGTAGTCCTTCCAGCTTCCGTCATAGAGGTCACCGGCGATCACGACAAAGTCAACCGCCTCGTCAATTGCCTCGGTCACGAGGTTGGTGAACGCTTCGCGTGTCGCGGCTCGTAGCAGATCGACCGGAGCATCCTGATAAGCGGACAGCCCGAAAAGTGGGCTATCGAGATGAATATCGGCGGTGTGGATGAATTTCATCGTCAAACTCCTTTGCGGTAACGTATGTAGCTGGTCTGCGTGACCTGCATGATATGGTGATTGCCATCTCGAAGCGCCGAGAGTTGCCTCCCTACATCAGTGCATAGCCTTTCAGGGTCGGGCATGATGCCGATACGGGGCAAGTCCAGGCGATCCGCGTCCCAGCAGCTCAGTACCGTCAGGTCGTCGTGATCCAGACTGTGCGTGTGGCCTTCAATGGCCGCCATGAGCAGATCAAATTCGTCGTCGGCCAGCCGGATAAAGTCCTGGCGAATTGATCGCGCAAACGAGGCGGCACGCAGCCCATGTCCGTGATCGCGTCCGTCGGTGCGTCGGCAAGCATCATGCAGGAAGGCAAAGTATTCGATCACGCCCTTGTTTGCCCCATTCGCTGCGGCGATGGTCAGACCATTGGCGCGAACGCGAGCCCAGTGGCCGGCGCCGTGGATGCCGCGCCAATCGAGCCGAAATTCGGACCGAATTGCCTGAACCAATTGGCTTGTAATCAAAGTTGTCATCGGTGACCGACTATGAGATCGAGTGCATTTCGGATGGCTTCGACGCGAGCGTGGGCCTCGAAATCGTCCGGGTTGCGCACGTGGAACGCTGTACTGCTCAGGCGACCCACGAACGGTTGAATTCTCTCCGCGCTCTTCATTGCCCACCTCGGGGCGGGTTGTCGTTGGCCGGCGGAAACTCTGCCTTGCCGCGACTCCGCTTACGGCGCAGGTACATCGCCTTGCTCGATTCCATCAATTCGACGCTTTCATCCTTGTCGGCAAGGCGCTGCGAGAACGAGGCGGAGGAGTAGAGTGCTTCTTTCATGAAGCGCGCCCGCGATCGGCTCGTTGCGACAACACGAATCGCCTCGACGACCGATGCCACCCAGTCGTTTCCGGCAAATCGCTTCTCGGCTTCAGCCAGCAGGCGATCGACACGATCCCAATCGTTGTTCCGCGCAGCCTCGCGAGTCCGGGTCAGAACGCCGGCGGCCTCCAGTTCGGCAAGGCGGCGTGCGACCAATTCCTCTTCCGCGACGGCGCCGAGTGCGGCCGAATTCAGTGCTGGCAGCGCCAGCCCCACAGGCAGAACTGACACAACATTTCCGTCAAGATCGGTGCCTTTCACCGAGACCTCGATGCACGGTAAGCTTTGCCCCTCGGGCGGCAGCATCGCCTTCGGCAGGCGGACTCGAAGGACGGCCCATGCTTCGGCACCCCAGGCCACATCTGGCAGTCGCCAGCCCTGCGCTGCGACGCCTGCATGGTCGTTAAGCATCTCGACCTTGGCGCCGGACGGCACCGTCAACGAGAGGATGAGACCTTTCAGGCACAGATTGGCCAAGAGATCGAACTCTTCCTGAAACGGCTCCATCAGGTCATCAGCGGTATCGCCGTAATAGTGGTTGCCGAGACCGGCCTTCGCCATGGCGACCATCAGCTCTTCGTTGAAGTTGTTGCCCAGGCCATAGGTGCTGGTTGTCACCCCCTTGGCGACAAGCTCTTTGCACTGCTCGGCGATGGCACCGGTGTCGGTCAGGCCCTCGTTGGCACAGCCGTCAGACAACAGAATGACGCGACGAAGCCCGGTCGCCATCGCCAGATCGACTAGGCTGTCGGCACCGGTACGCCAGCCCCCATGGAGATTGGTGTTGCCGCCCTCGTGGATGCTGGCGATCGCCTGCATCAATTCGCGACCATCGGCTTTTGCCTTGGTCGGGCTGAGCATGCTGACCCGATTGTCGAATTGCACCAGCGAGATCTGGTCGTCTGCTCGCATCCGATCAACAACGAAAACGGCGCAACGCTTGGCTTCCTCCAACGGGCGCCCAGCCATCGAACCAGAATGGTCGATGACGAGTCCGATGCCGTAGAAGGGACGTTCCTTTGCTATACCGACTGGTGCATCCGGGGCCTGTACGCGGACGAGAATATCGATCTGGTTGTCGAATCCGGCAAGCAGGGCGGCACGGCGCGGGGTGAGGATGAGCTTGGTGTTCTGAGCGATGTGGTCTTGCATTCTTGTTCTCCAGTGTTGCGATGAAAGGGCTGGTCCTAAATTTCAGTGACGGTTGATGCGCTTGGTGCGATGACCGACGGTCAAGACAACGCCGTCCTCAGCGAGAACCGCGTAGGTGTCGAGCTTCGGCTCAAGTCTCTTGAAGACCTCGGCACCCTGCGTGCGGCGAAGTCGGTCACGAGCGTGGTGGTCAAAGAAGACCAGCTCGCCTCCCCTGTGGTCATGTACCTTGCGGCCGTATGCAAGAAGGCATTCGAGTACGGGCATCGCGATACCGCGCTGTTGCAGACGGGTTTGTGCATGGTCGGTCAGTCGAGTCGTCATGGCATACCTCCTGGCTGTGGCTGTAGGGCAATTCTCCGATCCGTCTGGCTCGCTAGGTGAGCTATGCTGCTGGGCTGCGGATCGTTTGTGACATACCTTTAGCAGCGACCGTGCCAGGCGCAATGAGCTGGCCAAGAAATACGTAAAAACAGATAGATGGAGTGCCTTCGGCACAATTGAATGTTGACTGGCACGTCTCCGGGAGATAAGCTTTGTTATCCAGTATAAGAAAGGTTATATGCCTAACACTCTGCTTGTGACGTGGATTGGTCGAACTGATCTCCGGGCAGCCTCGGGTGACTCGGAGGCTGGGCCAGGCCCAATTGCGCAGGCCATTCAATCTGGCCGTTATCAGGCCGTTCACCTGATTAGCGATTTCACAGCAGGGGAAACCAAGGCATTTACAAAGTGGATTGCCACGCAAGCTGGGATGGAAGTCTGCTTGCATACCGTAAAGCTGTCGTCACCGATTGATTTCGGCCAGATCTACGAACGGGTTGTTGAGATTCTGGATGCGATAAGCAAACCCACAGTCCAACTCACGTTTCACCTTAGCCCCGGTACACCGGCTATGGCTTCGGTCTGGATACTCTTGGCCAAAACTACGTATCCAGCACGTCTTATCCAATCATCCGCGCAGAAGGGCGTCGAAGAAGCGAACATTCCGTTCGACATCTCGGCTGAGTTCATTCCTCAATTGCTGCAACGCTCGGATGAGCGCCTGTCCGCGTTGGCGATGGGGGCGGCAGACGAGGATGCAGTATTCGAAAGCATCATCCACCGCAGCGCGGTCATGAAGCGCGTCATCGGACAAGCGCGCCGCGTCGCCATCCGCAGCATTCCCGTGTTGATCGAAGGTGAAAGCGGTACAGGCAAGGAACTCATGGCTCGCGCCATTCACCGTGCCAGTCCCCGGGAACGCAAGTCATTTATCACGGTGAACTGCGGTGCAATTCCGCCGGAGCTTGTGGAGTCAGAATTCTTCGGCCACAAGAAGGGTTCCTTTACGGGCGCCGCGACGGACCGCAAGGGGCACTTCGAACTCGCCCACGGCGGAACGATCTTTCTCGACGAGATCGGTGAGTTGCCTAAGCCGGTGCAGGTCAAGCTGCTCCGTACTCTGCAGGAAGGCGAGGTCACGCCGGTCGGCTCAAGTGAGGCGAAGAAAGTCGACGTTCGCGTTGTTGCGGCAACGAATCGGACCCTGATGAACGAGGTTGCCAGTGGCAATTTTCGCGAGGATCTTTTCTATCGGTTGGCCGTCGCCATCATCAAGCTGCCACCGCTCAGGGAGCGCGCGGGTGACATCTCACTTCTGATCGACGCGCTCCTCAGGCAGGTCAATGATGCTTCTGCACCGATTGGCATCAAACCCAAGAAAATCTCTGTCGCCGCAAAGAATCTTCTGCTCCATCACCCGTGGCCGGGCAACATCCGCGAATTGCTGAACACGCTCCAGCGCGCCGCCGTCTGGTCTGACGATGAAATGATCGGCCAGGAAGCAATCAAGGACGCGACCCTACTCAGTCCCAAGGAGGCGACCAGTAACGATCCCATCCTGAACCGCCCCTTGGATTCGGGGCTCGCACTGGAAGAATTGATGGCCGGCGTCGCACGCCACTATTTGCAACGGGCGTTGGATCTGACCAAAGGCAACAAGACACAGGCGGCCGGACTGCTGGGCTTCCGCAACTATCAGACCATGGGTAATTGGATGGAAAAATACGACGTTGAACGTTAAACAGCGATAATGACAACGGCGATGCCACGTCCTTGGCACGCGAGTTGCTGTAGAGGATTGCCGCACCACCGAAACCGCATAGTCAGGGAAGTAACATGGCACGCAACGAACGATTGACCTGCAAGGAAGTGATCGAGCCCGCGCTCAGCGCTGCGGGCTGGTCATGGCAGGAACAGCTGCGCATCGGCCCGGGTAAGGTCAACCTGACCGGCGACACGATGTACGACGAAACGCAGTCGATCATTGCTGATTACCTTCTGCGCTATCGCAGTGTGCCGCTGCTGATTCTGGAAGCGAAGGCCGAAGGTGAGGATGCCGCCGATGGCATGCAGCAAGCTTCGCGTTATGCACGCCGGCTGTCGATCCGCTTTTCCCTAGCGACCAACGGCACTAACTGGATCCTCACGGATAACGACACTGGCGACTTCGAAACTCTTGGCGTCCCGCCAACGCCGGAAGAAATCATTGCGCGTTTCGGCGTCAGCATCGCCTGGGAACGCTGGGAAGAGACGTTTTCTTCGATCTACCACGTCGATCAGGTCACGAAAAAGAGCGTCAGGCCCTATCAGGACATGGCGATCAACAAGACGCTCTGGCAGTTCGCGCAGGGCAACGATCGTGTGCTGTTGCTCATGGCGACGGGTACCGGCAAGACCTTCACCGTCTTTCAGTTGGTCTGGAAGCTCTTGAGCGGAAGAGCGCTAAAGCGCGAGCACGTCCTCTTCCTGACCGACCGCAACAGTCTCAAGGACCAAGCCTACCGGGCGTTCTCCGCGTACTCGGCCTCCGAGCGCGTCCAAATCGACAAGGACGTGGTCGCCAAGGGGCAGCACGAGGTCGGCAAGATATTCTTCGCCAATTACCAGAATCTCGACGAAGACCTCGACGGCAGAAAAGTCTACGAGCACTACGATCCTGATTTCTTCGATCTGGTCGTCATCGACGAATGTCACCGCTCCGGTTTCGGTGACTGGTTTGGCGTTCTTGAGCACTTCGGCGCCGCACTCCAGCTCGGCCTGACGGCAACACCGCGCGAACTTGAAGAAGGTGAACGCGCGCTGACTAGCGAGGAGAAGCGGCGCGACACTCAACACTATTTCGGTGACCCCGTGTTCACCTACAGCCTCAAGCAGGCGATCGAAGACGGCTATCTAGTGCCTTATCTGCTGGAAGAGCGCGTTACCAACGTCGACGAGGATGGCTTTATCGGCCCGGATGGGAAGCGCTACACGACTTCGAATTTCGAACGCGATATCCGCATGCCGGATAGAACCAAGGCGATTGCAGAGGACCTGTGGGACATCCTTGGCAAGTACGAGCTTCGCGACGAGAAAAGTATTGTCTTCTGCGTCGATGACACCCATGCCGCCTTTATGGCACAGGAACTGCGGCGATTGTCGGGCGATGCCGATTACGCCGCGCGTATCACCCGCGCGGAGCGGAACAGCCACCAGCTTGAGCGCAATTTCGCCGTGGTTGGCCCGAGCAATCCGCGTGTCGCGGTCACCGTTGATTTACTGACGACCGGTTTCGATGCGCCGGATGTAAAGAACATCATTTTCGTTCGCCCCTTGCGCAGCGCTATCCTCTACAAGCAGATGAAGGGGCGCGGCACACGCCTTTGCGAGGATATCAACAAGCGATACTTCACGATCTTTGACTACTCGGGTGCAAGCCAACTGGAGGACGCGGAATTCGACGGCCATCCGGCCAACAAGCAATCAGGCTACGCCAAGAAGGCCAGCAAACCGAAGAAGGTAAGCGAGCCGGTGCCCAAGATACTGGCCGATGGCGTCTCAGTCATCATTTCGACGACGAATCGCTACGTCTGCCTGGCTGACGGCCGCAAGCTGCCGTTCGAGGAATACACCGAGCAATCGCGTGAGTTCATCCTCGACATCAGTCACAAGGGACTGGACGAGTTGCTACGCATCTGGATCGACAAGTCGAGTCGACACGAACTGCGTGAGGCCCTGCGCGACCGCGATATCTACCCGTCGGCTTTTCGCCACTATCTCGACCTGCCCGATACCGACGATGTCGACATCCTGGCCAAGATCGGTTTCCAGCTGCCGCGCGTGCCGACTCGCGCCGATCGCACCAACCGGCTGTGGGATGAGGACCAGATCTGGCTGCTTGATCAGGTCGGCGAAAAGGAGCTCGACGAAGAGCAACGCTTCAAAACCCACTTCTGGCACACCGCGCTCGATCATTACCGGCTGTTTGGCATCGACGATCTGGAACAGGCCAGGACCTACGGTGCGCCGCAGTTCGCCGACCAGTTTGGCAGCTTCAATACGCTGAGTACCCGCTATGGTGGCCCGGCGCTGCTGAAGTCGGACCTCGAACAGGTCAAGCGCCACCTCTACGTGCCGATGGCCTCTTAACGTCTAGGTTCGCGCTCTCAATCTCAGATATATCGAAACCGGATCACGGATGAACAAGAAAACCGACCACCGCCGCCAGGAAGTCCAGCAGATAGTCAAGAACGCCTGCGACCAGATGAATTCCGAAGGTGTCGATGCGCGCAACTACGTAGAACAACTCGCTTGGCTGTTTTTCCTCAAGGCATTCGACGAAGCCGAAACCAGCAAGGAGGCCGAGGCCGGCTTTGACGACAAAGTCTACGAGCGCCGCCTCGCCGGCAAGTTTGCATGGTCGTCATGGGCCAAGAACACCGATCACCCCGACGACATGCTGGAGTTCGTCGACGGCAAGCTCTGGATCAAGCTCACTAGCCCGGACCCGAAAAAGGGCCTGGGCGACGATGCCCTCGCGCAGCGCTTCCGTCGCATTTTCGACAACGTCCGCAACTACAGTCGACGCGGTGTGAGCTTCGCCAAGGTCGTACAGCAGGTAGACAAGCTCCATTTTTCTGACCAGACCGATGTGATCGTCCTGTCGGAGATTTACGAGGACCTGCTGAAGCGCGTCGCGGCCGACTCGGCAGGCTACGCCGGCGAGTTCTACACGCAACGCCACATCATTCGTGCGATGGTCGAGGTTGTTCAACCGAAAGCGGGGGAGTCGGTATATGACCCCTGCTTTGGTACCGCGGGCTTTCTCGGCGAGGTCGCCGACTTCATCCGCCGGCATGGCAACCTGAGTGGCAGGCAGTTGGAAGATTTGCAGCACAAGACCTTCTTCGGCCTGGAATTGAAGCCGCTGACGTATCTGTTGGGATCGATGAACATGATCCTGCACGGCATCGAGGGCGCGAATCTGGAGCTCTCGAACACGTTGGAAGTGCATAGCCAGAACATCGCCGAGAAGGACAAGCGCAAGGTCATCCTCGCCAATCCACCCTACGGCGGGAAGATGGCGCAGGAAATGCAAACCAATTTCCGCGTTCGCAGCGGTGCGACCGAGTGCCTGTTCCTGCAACACATTATGGCCAATCTGGCCAAGGGTGGCCGTGCCGGCGTCGTCGTTCCGGAAGGTGTGCTTTTCCGAGGAGGCGCGGATCAGAAGGTGCGCAAGGAGTTGCTGGAGCAGTTCGATGTGCACACCATATTGTCGCTGCCGGCCGGTTGCTTTCTGCCCTATACGGGCGTCAAAACCAACGTAATCTTCTTCGACAAGCGTGAAGACGGCCGCGGAACCGAAAGTGTCTGGTTCTACGACTTGACCAATGACGGTTTCGAATTGAAGCAGACGCGTAAGCCGATTGCCGGCGACCAGTTGCCGGACTTCTTGTCTCAGTGGCAGCAGCGAGGCGAAGGGGAGAACTTCTGGGCCGTACCGCTGGCTGACATCGTGGCCAAGGGGTACGACCTCTCGGCCAAGAACCCGAACAAGGTCGATGACTATGAGCATCGTCCGGCGCTGGAGCTGATTCAGTCGATTCGGGCCAAAGAGGACCGCATTACTGAGTTGCTCGGTGAACTTGAAATCTTGCTGGAGCAATGACCGATGCCCGCAGGGTGGACCACAGTAAAGCTGACAGACATCGCCACGATTCAAGGGGGAGGAACCCCAAGTCGTACCGAAGCCGCGTACTTTGGCGGCGACCTTCCGTGGGTAACGCCCACTGACCTCGCGCCTATTGGCAAGATCAATGTACTTGGTAATGTCGCTGAGACGCTGACTACGGCCGGTTTGGCGAATAGCAGCGCCAAGTTGCTTCCGGCCGGCTCTGTGCTGTTTTCAAGCCGGGCCAGCATCGGAAAGATTGCTGTCACGGATCGCGACTGTGCAACCAACCAAGGCTTCATCAATCTCACGCCCAAGGCGGACGCGGTCTGTCCTTGGTTCCTTGCCTATTTACTGGGGCGCTATATCGGTGATCTGATTGAACTGGCGGGCAAGACCACTTTCCTTGAAATCCCGCGAGGGAAGTTCAAGGACTTCGAGATTGCCATTCCGCCGCTTCCCGAACAGCGCCGCGTCGTCGCCCGCATCAAGGAATGCATGGGGCGAATGGAGGAGATTGAATCGCTTCGAAATTCGTCGCGAGCGCAGCAGAAGCACTTGTCGGCTTCGTTGATCGAATCGGAATTACATCCTAGTTTGACGGGCGAAGAAGGCTGGGCGATTCGTACGGTGGCTGAGCTTGTGACATCGGTGCGGAACGGCCGCTCAATCGCGCAGGACACTGAGGGGCTAGCCGACGGCGCTGTGCTTACGCTCACAGCAGTGCGTGGCATTGACTTGGGCGTTGAGTTTCAAAAGCCGATTGCACTTCCTGACAACGTCGCTCAGCAGTTCGGCATCGACGAAGGCGACGTGTTCGTGTCACGTGCAAATACGATTGAGCTTGTGGGCCTGGCCGCCGTGGCTGAGGTAAAGCCGGCGGGACGACTGATCTACCCCGATCTGCTCATCAAGCTCAAAGCCGATCGAGCCCATATCCTGCCCCGATATCTCGCTTACGCATTACGCAGCGCAAGTGCCCGCAAACAGATCAAGGCGCGTGCGCTGGGCTCCAGTCAAACGATGGTAAAGATTTCAGGAGAGCGCCTGCGGGAAGTCCGCCTTCCAGTGCCCTCGCTACACAAACAAGCTCAAATCATCAGTCGATTGGATGCTGCACACGAGTTGATTCGCGCATTGGCAACCGAGTATGCGTCTGGCGAAGCGGAAGGCTTGCGAGGCACCATCCTCCGCAAAGCTTTCGCGGGGGAACTCTAGGCACGTATGCTCACGCTGCAGAAAATGCTCGGGGAAGGCAAAGGCACCGCTCCAGTAGCGCAGATGCTTGGTCGCTTGCGCAATGCGCTCGATCGCACACGCATCGCGCGCCTGAGTTTCCGCGATCTGGTTGTCCCGGCGGCAATCTTGTTGTATTTGCGATGGCTTGAGCATTATGAAGGCGAGCAGGAAGCTGCGGCGGCCTTCGATGGGCGCGAGTACGCTTCTTCGATTCCGGAAGACTTGCGTTGGAAGAATCTCAAGGATCTTCGCGGTGAACGCCTGACGCATCAGATCAACGAAATTCTTCTGCCTGGGGCGTTGGGCACGCTGGATGACGAAAGTAAGGACGGCTACATTCAGAAATACGTAGCGCCCAAGATTGACATGATCCGTAGTGGGCCGTTCGTGCGACAGATTGAGCGGATGGCGCATGCCTGGATGCGCCTGCTCGAACTGCCTGCGGAACTGCGCGATGAAATGGTCGAACTTGTTGGCGAGATGTCTTTCGACCGCGTAGAAGATCGGCAGGTCGGCGAGCAGTTGCTGGGCGCCATGATCCGCGAAGGGGCGTCCGATCGCAGCGCTTTCTACATGCCGCAGGCGGCTTCGGATTTGATCATCGAGGTAGCAAGGCCGCAGCCCGGCGAGCGCATCTACGATCCTTGCTTTGGTAGCGGCAACCTGCTGGTGACGGCGATCCAGCGGCTGCGTGAGGAGAGTCGCTTTCTCCCGACGAGGCAATGGGAAGGGTTGCAATCCGACACGATTTTCGGCGTCGATCACTATCCCGATTACTGGTTTGTCGGCATGGTCCGTATCACGCTGGCTGGCATCGATCATCCAGCCCTGGAACTCGGTGATGTGCTGTCACGGCCGAAGATCAAGAATGCCAGTCGCGAAGGCTTCGATTGCATTCTCGCAGTGCCGCCGTGGCGGGTTCTTGATCAAGGTTCGCGTGCTGCTGCGTTCGACATTCAGACGAAGAGCAGCGAGGGGCTATTCATTCAGCACATCGCTGCGTCCTTGCGTCCGGCTGGCCGCGCGATCGTCGCGCTGCCGGCCAGCTTCCTGTTTAGTGCCGGTTCGGAAAAGCGAGTGCGAAAGATGCTGCTCGATGAATTCCGCGTCGACGGCGTCATCGGCTTGCCACCGAATCTGTTCAAGCCTTACACCTCGATGGAATCCGCTTTACTCGTGTTTCGTCGTGAGCGGCCGGCTGCTCGGGTTCGCTTCATGTCCTGCGCGGCGATCCGGACGGACGACTCAACGTCGACGGCCCTGAACACCCTGTCGCCGAGCGAGCTGGCCAGGAACTTCCATTCGTCGAAACTTGCGGAGAACGTCTGGGAAACGCCGCTCAAGGCGATCGAGTCTCGCGAATGGGACTTATCGCCCAAGCCGACCGGCGCCGATGAACTGGATGACCTGCTTGAACAACTGACCCAGGAAGATCGGTCGATCCGACTGGTTCCACTGGCCAAGGTGTGTGAAGTTGTCTCCGGTATCAGCTATTCGCGCGAAGACATCTCCGAGTATTCAGAGAGCGCCAGTAACGGTCCCCATCATCCGCTGATTCGGGTCGGTGACATTGCTCAGGGCGTGATCGAAGCGCCGTCCCGCCTGCTGACCAATCCAGCCGTGGCCGCACGCTGGAAGGGCGAACCGGTCAAGGCCGGGGATCTTCTGGTATCGATTACCGGAACGGTTGGCAAAGTGGGTATCGTCGGCCACCAGGCCGCGGGTGCTGTCGTTGCAAAGAGTATTGCGACCTTGAAATTCGATGGCGGCGGCGACGCGATTGACAACCGCTTCCTCGCCCGGCTGCTTCAATCGCAGATTTATCAGGACTGGTTCGCCGGCCACTCTCGTGGCGCGACAATTGCCAATCTTTCGGTCAAGGCGTTGCGAACCTTGCGCATTCCGTTGCCGCCGCTGCCCTTGCAGCGGATGGTCGTCGATAGTACCGAAGAAGGCGTCGATGCCTTCAACGAGTTGCTGCGCATCATTCGCGACAAGCGCTCTGACTATGTTGCGCGCTGGCTCGAAAACTCGAAGGAGGCGGCTGACGTGGCCGCCGCCCAGGGGCTGCCGGCTGACCAATTGCTGCTGCTTGTGGAGCAGTTTGCCCGAGCGATTCGGCCGATCCGCAATCAGGTTGCGCATGAGGAAGCTGGAAACCCTCAGCTTGCTAAGTGGGTAGTGGCGGCCGCGCAAGGGCTGTCAGAGATTGCAGGCATCAGCGATATCCCGGAAGGAGTCGCGAAGGTCACGATCCTGCTGCATGCTCGTGTAGCGATGAGTTCGATCGCGAGCAGCCTGGTCATCCAGACCGGGACCGGGCGGGCGAAGCAACTGACCGAGGCGTTGGTGCGGATGCTCGATCGCACGATCGACGCCATGCTCGCTGAAATCCGGATCGAGATCGCCGTCGAGCCAGCAGTGATAGCGAGCAACGAGGAGTCTCAGCTTTCGTTGCTAGTCAGAAATCTTACGGCATTTCCGCTGCGCGACTTTTTCTGCAAGGTGGCGCCGACCGATCAGCAGCTCAAGATTCCTTACTTGGCTGAGTGGGGCCGCGAGGAGCAAGGCTTTCGGGTCCGTGTCGAGCAGGGACCGCGCCTTGACCTCCGATTGATCTGGAGCGCGAGGCGACTCGACGGCAAGGAAACTTCTGGCGAGTTCCCCGTCAGCGTGGCGGTTCAAGAACCATCGGATAGCAGGCAAGAAGTGCAGGACCTGGGGGCCAACCCCTATGTCACCGGAACACCGATCACTCGTCCGGAGATGTTTTTTGGCCGCGAGGCAGTGGTAAATTCGGTTCAAAGGCATCTCGCGAATCGTGCCCATCGAAATGTAATCCTTCTTGAGGGCAACCGGCGAGCAGGGAAAAGTTCGATTCTTTTCCAGCTTGAGCGCCCCGAAGTACTTCCCGATTGGGTTATTGCTCGATGCGACTTTCAGGGTGCAGCGGGTGATTCGGTACGGCCGGGAATCCCAACGGAACAGGTTTTCTCCCACTTGGCGCAGCAGATTGCAGAGGCCGGACTGCGTTACGGGCATAATTTCTGGCCGCCCATCCAGGCACCCTACGACCCCAAGAAACCCTTTCGTCTGGAGTTCCGCCGGGCCTTCAAGAATGCGCTTGAGGAGTTTCCGCCTTTTGAGGCATTCAAGGAATTCCTCGAAGCGGTAATCGAAACGATAGCTCCTCGGCGCTTGCTCCTGATGCTTGACGAGTTCGATCGCATCCAGGAGGGGATCGACTCGGGCGTAACGAGCTCACAGGTGCCGCAGAACATACGCTTCATCCTGAATAACTATCCAGCCGTAACGGCGATACTCACCGGTTCGCGGCGCATGACCCAGATGCGCAAGGAGTACTGGTCGGTTCTTTTCGGACTGGGTAGCAAGATAGAGGTGACAGCCATTGACCGTGATGAGGCCCGACGTCTCGTGACTGAGCCGGTGGCCGGGCGTCTGATCTACCCGCCAAGCGTTGTCGATCGCATCGTCGAACTTTGCGCCTGCCAGCCGTTTCTGATTCAGCAGCTTTGCAGCCAGGTATTCGATCGCTGTGCCAAGTCGAATCAGGTTTCCGTCTCGCTGGATGTGGTGGAGGATGCAGCCGGCGACCTTGTCAGCGGCCTCGAACATTTCGAGGCGTTCTGGGATTTTTCCGGCAGCGAGCGTGCCCGTTTCATCCTCTGCATCGTCCATCTTCTGTGTCAGGGATCGGATGGAGCACCGGTGACTTTGCCTATGATCGAAGACGAACTGGTGCGTGCCCGAGTCAAGATAAAGCGCGACGAGCTTGTCGGAGATGAATTGAAGAAGCTGGTCGAACTTGAATTGATCCGCATGGAGAAGGACGGCCAGTACCGGTTGGCTGTTCCTTTATTGGCCTTGTGGATCAGCCGCAACAAGGATTTTGAAGATCAGCGCGAACGCGCTGTTCAGGAAAGTAGTGAAAGGAGTCTCTGATGCCAGATCCGTATGAGCTTCCAGGCTTACATATACCGAAGTTGCTTGGACGCAGCGCTGTTCTTGCCGGTCTAGTGCGAGACTTGGCCGAGCGGGAAACGCCCGATCATATTTCGGTGGTGGCACCGCGTTACTTTGGAAAGTCCGTTTTGATCCAGGCTCTGGCCCAGCGATTTACGGCGCCGGGTTCGCATTACCGGGTGGTGATCAATTGGGATCTGCGTCACAACACGCCCGAAACCGATCGCGCCTTCCAAATTGCACTGGCAAAAGCGTTGGATAGATGTCTGCTGGAGATCGGCAATGACAGCTATCACGATTACTTGCAGGATACTGAGGGTGATCCCGCCGGAACCATAAGCGACGTTGTTGACTCGTTGGCGGCTGAAGAAATGCGCATCCTGATTCTTCTTGATGATTTTGATCGCCTCGCCAGCCAGCCGCAAATCTCAAAAAATTTGTGGGACTACCTCCGTAGTCTGGCGCAAAAGAATCATCTGCGGTTCGTCCTTTCCAGCCGCCGTCGACTCCGTGAGTGCATTCCGAGCCGGGACGGACGTACCTCGGACTTCTGGAACAACTTCACAAACGTTGTCACACTGAGGCCATTCAGTTCAAGCGACCTTGATGAATTTCTTGCACCAATACGAGAGGCAGGGTTCAGCGTTGATCCGAGCAGTAAACAAGCGATTCTCGATTGGACCGGAGGCATTCCGGTTCTCGCCGCACGACTGTGTGGCGACATATTCGCTTGCCCCCCTGCGCGAATTGATAGGCCCTTGGTTGAATCAAGGGTTGAACAGATATCAGGTGATGCATGGATGCAAGACACGCTGACACTGCTCTGGGATGACTGTGGCAAGGAAACCCAGGGGGATTTGCTCGATATCGCCGAGGATTCCCTCGTCGTCAGAGGACTCCCGCCGATCAGACAACAGCTGTTGTCTGATCGTGGATACATCGCTCAAGAGGGCGGTGGCTACAAAGTGCAGTGCAGGTTTATGCAGAAATTTGCGGCAGGACACGAGGCTCGCGGACGGGATCTCCGAGACCTTTTCAAGGATCCGGACACGGAACTGCGCAGCTTGAAGACCCTGCTGCAGCTACGTTTATCGGCGGTCACCGGAGGCGATACCGATACGAGAAGCTATATCGAACACGCGATCGACGGCCTGGCTCGGGGCCAAAGAACCGCACTGACGTCGATTCGGAGCATCGCCGAGGAAGCACTAAGCGTCGCATGGGAGGTTGAGTGTCCGAGTAATGCAATGCCGGCGGCCATGCAGCAACAGCTTACTAAGGCGTGGGACGTCGGCGGCGGCGGGATGGGCCCAGAAGTTCTTCAGAAGTTGAATGACAAGAATACCCGGAGACGGATTCTGCGAGTCGCCGCCGGCGATCAAGGGCGAATCAAGGTGACGCAGAAAGTGTCGCGACCAATGATGCTTCTGATCGACTACCTCTATAACCTCGGTAATTACGGCCAGCACATGACTGACATTCCCGCCGCGCAGGAAACGCCGGCGGACATTAGCTTTTGTGCGTGCGCCTGCTGGAGCGCAATCGAATTGCTGAAGCGCATGTCCGAGGATCTTCGATAGTCGCATTGTGCGATGCCAAACACCTAGAATGTGGTCCTAACAACATCGCCGAGGCGCGCGCCATTGGCGAAGGGAGAAACGAATGCAATTTGAGCCGCTGTCCGTAGCGTTCGGAAGCTTCCACATCTTGATCGGAGCCTTGCCGCAGGTCGTTATTGCGGCGGTATCGATTCTGGTGGTCGGTTTTCTGGTCTGGTATCTTCTTCCCGCCATTTCCGTCGCATTAAAGCTTAAGCGCGCCCTCAAGCAGATCGGTGGGTTACGCAGTGGAAAAGGACCTGGCGGGTTCGTGGCGAAGGAAGAGCTCGATTCCGTCTTTTCTGACCGGTATTTTCTCGACGTCTGGCAGAGCTACCGGGACACGCTCCACGAGCAGCGAGATAACCAGAACCATCTCACACGGATTCGGTCGACCACCCTGGCAGAAAATATCTTCACCGGGCCCGCTCTGGTCGACGCACGGCTTAACTCGGAATTCTTCAAACACCTGCCCGGAATATTGACTGGCATTGGCATCATCGGAACGTTCTTCGGCTTGATTGTCGGGGTTCATGGGTTTGATCCGACCCAACTTGATCCAAAGGCGATCCAACAGGGCTTGAAGGCGCTGTTTGGCGCTGTTCGCGAAGCCTTTGTCGCATCGGCAATCGCCATTCTTGCGGCGATGGTGATTACCCTTATCGAGAAGGTGCTGATAAACGTCTGCTACCGTCGGCTGGAAGATCTGTGCCGGTCTCTGGATTCTTTGTACGACGCTGGCGTGGGCGAGGACTACCTGGCGGAACTGGTGAGGGCCACGCAGGAGACCAAAACCAATACGGCAAATCTTAAGGACAGCCTCGTCAATGAGATGTCTGAACTGCTGCACAAAATCACTGATCGACAGATCGAGGCCAACGAGCGCATGTTCTCGTCCCTCAATCAGAACCTCGGTTCACGACTTGACATGCAGATATCTCATAGCGAAGACATGAGTGCGAATGTCGCCGGACTTCGCCAGGACATGGGCAGCTTCACCGGGGGGCAGCAGGATGCACTTGCAGATACGCTCGGAAGCCTGGTGAGCGCATTCACTGACAAGATGCAGCAAACCTTTGGCGATCAGACTAGGCACTTGACTGAGATGATGACGACCGCCGCCCAGTCGATGCAGTCAATTCAGGCAGGGTTTGACAAGCTGGTTGCGGATATTCGGACTTCGGGCGATAGCGAGCGGAACGCAATGTCGGATCGCGTCAAGGCGCTGATGGACGACATGGAGAGCCGGCAGGTAAAGTTGAACTCGGAAATCGCGAGTTTTGTCGCTTCCATCAAGGAGCAGGTGCAGACCGGAAACGAAACAACGCAGAAGCAACTTGCATACAGCGTCAACGAAGTGCAGAAAAACGTCAAGTTGCTTTTGTCGGACATGCAAGAGGAGCGCCGCCAAGCGTCTGAGCTCGATAGAAGTCGCCAAGAGGAATTTCAACGAAATTCACTTGGCTTCGTGACACAAGTAGAAAGCCAAGTCAGCGGTTTGATCGAGAAAGTGGCCGAGACGACGGCTGCACTCAAGGACAACGTTTCAGCGCTGAACAGTACAACCATAAACGCCATTGAGAAGCTAAACGATGGTGCTCAGATGGTGTCTTTGGCCGCTGACGACTTTACAAAGGCTGGCGAGAAGATCACTGGCGTCATGAAGGAGGCGGAGGCGCTGTTTGGGCAGCTCAATCACACGGGGCAGGTTCTATCAGAGTCGACGCGGTCCGTGCAGGGGGCTCTGCAAAGCTTTGCCTCCGGACAGGAACGATTCACTGCAATGGTGGAGGCGCTCCGGTCGATTATCGATCAAGCGAAGGAAGATGCAGGAATGAACAAGGCCGTGGTTGCAGACATGCGAAAAATGGTCGAGAGCTTTGGCGTCTTGAAAGACGACATGGACGAGTTTGTTGACGGAGTCGCAACACTGCTGGAAGAAAAGCTCGGCCGATTCCGCGAGGACATGGGGAAGCACAACACCGAATTCCACAAGCACCTATCTGATTCTGTGAAGCTTCTTGGTAATGCCATTCAGGCCCAAAGTGCGGCGACAGGCCAACTGATGGACATGATGGCCAGAGTCAAGAAGTAGGCGAACTGACTAGAAATCATGTTTTCACGTACGACAGCGCGACGTCGAGCCAAGGAAGAAGGCGAAAAGCCGTTCTGGATTTCGTACGCAGATTTGATGACAGCCATGATGATGTTGTTTTTTATTGTCATGGCTGTATCGCTGATTGTGATTACCAATCCGGGCCCCGAGCAGGATCATGAAAAGCGCGTCAGAAATCTCTGTGAGGAGATAAAACGCGCCGCCGAAGGGGTCAAAGACGTCACCGTGGACTGTCAGACGAATCGAATCAATTTTGGTCCACAGGCTTTCTTCGCCGTAAATAGCTTCGGAATATCCTCCAGTACAAAGACCAAGCTGCGCGAGGTGGTGCCGGTAATCATCAGTGTCGCCAACAAGAATCCTGACAGACAGTTGCTGCGCCGGGTCGTTATCGAGGGCTATGCATCAAAAAGCGGCACCTACTTGCACAACTTGCAGTTGAGCATGCGTCGGGCGGAAGAGGTTCTTTGTGGATTGTTTGAGAATCCGGGCGCTAACGAACGTGGTTTGACGCTGGAGGAGAAGCAAGTTGTCCGAGACCTATTTCTGGTTGGCGGCTATTCATTCAATGATGCGGGCAACAGGTCAAGTCACGAGGCCCAGCGAGTAGAGTTCCGGCTCGAATTTCTTGGTTACAAGGATGGTGCATCGTCGACAAAAAGCGAGTCTCGACCTCCAAGCGATGAGGTTGACGGTTTTGGGACCTGTAGGTCCCGAGTCCTGTGATGACTAGGGTGAGCCTTCTTAGCAGGTTTTCCAACAGGCTGAATGCTCAAGAGCATGGGTTCAGGGGAATCCCCATTCACGCTACCGAAGCAATTGTTCAGGCTAAAGAATTGATCGCCGCTCAACTTCGCGAGCTAGGGCCGCCTGTGCCATCCGACGAGATTGTCATGATGGCACTAAGGACCTTCTTGGTCTGGTCAGCGGCGAAAAAGAGTGATCCGTTGTCCTGGATGGAGACTGCTTTGGTCTGCTGGGGCCTATTAACCCCAATTTCTAGCCTTAGAGAAAAGACGATTCTGGAGTCGACGTCGCACTTTGATGGATTGCTCCGCCTACTAGAAGCTCAGCGAGATGCCGGGAACGTGACACCTTACCTTTGGCGAGGACTCTTTAATGCCTACTTGGCGTTTCGGGTCGACAAACACGACAGTGCAAGGGATAACTGGGAAGCATTACGAACTTACTTAAACAAATCACTGCCGACCCTGTACTTGGATACGGGGATCAAACCCGCATGGCTCGAGGCCCTTTATGAAACGCACCGCGCAATATTGGACAAGGCGCCATTTGCACGATACCGCCAAGAGGTGTTTGCCGAGCACTGCCCAATGGTTGCGTCACTCAACGAGCAACTCGACGTACCCGAAACAAGTTGGTTTTGGCCCGGACTTCTGTTGCATGGCATTCATGACCTGACTGCCGGCAACGACAAAGTCTTCAAACCAAAGATAGATATCGTTTTGGCACGTCTAAAGAATCACGAAAGCTGCCACGATGACGGGTTGGCATTGATTTTGGATCGGTACGTGCAGTGCGAGTCAACCGAGCCCCATGAAGGCCTGAAGTTTCATGCGGTCGCACGTTGGCACAGCCCCACGCTCGGGAAACAGCGAAATTGGGATCGAGTCAAGCCGGAGACGAAGCGCATGATTCAGCGGTGGCTGGTGCTTGAGGATCTGAAAGATTTCTTCAAGACGCTGCATGCCGACGACGGCATGAATCGGCGTCGATACGAGTTTTGGATGCAGTTTCTCGATCAGATGTCCTACGTGCATTTAGTCTTGGGAAAGCATGCCAGAGAGAGCTATCCGAAACTGCTTGGTAACAAGATCGGGCGATACAGTGAACTCAAGGGAGCATCTGCTACAAACAACGCTTTTATCATGCGGATTGGAAAATATTACTTTGTCGAGTTTGGTGAAGTTGGCAAATGCTGGGGATATGAAGAGAGCACTGCACGGAATCTAATCCCGAATACTAGCTACGTCGGTAGCATTTCCTACCAAGACCTTCGGGCGGCTGGGCACTGCGTACTCGTCAACAACTGGGGCCAGCCCGACGGGCTGGCCCATCAGGGCGACTGGGAATCCCGATTCCAGGAGTCCTTCGCAAGACTTAGCATTGGTCCCGATCCTATGAGCCTTAAAGAGCTTACAGAAAGATATCAGCTAAAAATATTGGACAGACGCAAGGAGGGTGGTGCGTTTTGGGTCCGTCATGATCAAGGGGTCGGTGCCGTTGCCGAGTACCTGAGCAATGCATCATTTATTTATAAAAACAAAGCCGAAGGCTATTACGCAAGCAGTCGTAGCGTCAGATGGGATAACTAATGGTTTTCGAATTTCTTCGGAAAAAGATACCGAATGTGACATCCGCATACGAGAGCCTTGATCCGCGAGGACTCGTTTTTGCGACATCAGATGGATACTCAGCTGTCGAGATCTATGTTGATCAACTGATTGAGCTCGGGCAGGCACGAAGAATTGATGGCGATGTCCTCGTGGAGTGGCGTTCTATTTTCGAATTGCTTGACGCTGAAGAACACAGAGACAGCATCAAGCTACTCGGACTTCCTAATCAGCTAGATTGCGCTCCGTCTCTTGCGAGTGCAGGGAGTCTGACGGATGAGAGATTCGAGATTCGTATCACGGGTTGGAATTCGTCAAGCGGGGGCACAATCGTCGATGCTCGCTATGAAGGTGGCGGATACATCCGTGTCGGTGAGCAGAGCTATCTACTGCCTAGAACTTCGTGGGAGTTATGCAACTCGATAGCTAGCCGGGCAGATTCCCGATTGCGAGCGGAAAACGGCTCGGACAACTTCATTTATTGGGGACGGGTTCGAAAACTGGCAGAAGCCGCTGGTGCGGCTATGGATGATTTTCTCTACCGTACCGTAGTGCTGACCCCGGAAAAGCTGAACTTGAGTGTTCACCAGTTAGACGTTGGTGGCACAAAGGTTGTCGAGATTCAACCCTTGTTTGAGGATGCTCCTGCCAATTGGCTTGATTTATTCGATGGGAGAAATTCTGTACCGGATTTCTACAACATCGCTGTACTAGGCCAAGGTCAGTTGCATGTTGCTGTGACTCCCCAGGTCAAGCGTGTGTTGTCTGAGATTAAGCGCTTTCCGAATCGGCGAATTGCTGGAAAGCGCGCGCAAGTGTTCTTGCGCAATCCCTATGCCTTGCTTGGTGGGGAGGCCGCAGAGGTTGTATCGCCAGAGGACTACGAACGATCGCTCCACGACGGCGGGATTGGTTTTTACACTTTCGATTTTTCCGTTGAGAGCGATGCAATCGGCAATGTACTCAGCCTTGAGGTGGCAATCTCCGCTACTCGGCCAGGAGTAATACCTGCCTGTGAGTACTTACAAGTCAATTCTCCGGAAGAGTTGGAGAAATTCATTCAGGAAATACAGGAAAAGTCTGATGAGGGTTTTCCTTGCTTCTTCTGGCGAGGATTTGAAATTGAGTTGCGCGGTGATACAGCGGAAAAGCTTGCTCGGTTACGGGAGACGCATTCGCGTTGGCAAAGTCCAACACCGCAAATCACTGTCGGCGATGTATTTGAGTTTTCCCAATACTCGCAACGGCTACTCGATATTGGTGAGCGAAAGCCATACTACTCGCCGTTCATAGTCAAACAGACCAAAGATAGTCCGTGGGTGCCTGGTGACGCGGTCGTTGTAATTAGTGAAACAGAGCCGTCGTCCGAGGCTCCAGTGCCAGTCCAGGTGTCCCTTAAGACAGAAGACGACTTGGGCCGCTTTGAGGCAGCTGTCGATCAGGCCGCCAAGCAAGGCGATAGTGAGTTTACGTATCCTGGGTTGCCAACCCCAATCAAGGTTAGCGAGGCCAGAGAAATCGTACAAGTTGCAAGAGCGGCGTTGTGTGCAATAGAAAATGGTGAGCGTCCCGCTCATCTGCAGGAAGTATCGGCTAAACGACGCGTTGCCCCAATAATCAAGATCAATCTTGAACATCAGGACTATCTCGAAGGCACATATGACGAAATTCGTAGCCAACGACTCTCGTTCGACAAGACTTCACCGGCGACCCCGAACCTTCCTGGTTCGCTGATCGGCGAATTGAAGGATCACCAGAAGACTGGAGTTGCTTGGCTTCAGCATCTCTGGAGTGCGACATCTAAATACTGTTCTGGATGCTTAGTAGCAGACGACATGGGTTTAGGTAAGACGCTTCAACTCCTGACGTTCATAGCCTGGTATCTACAGAAGCCGGACGCCAAGCCCGTTCTCATCGTTGCTCCGGTCAGCCTCCTAGAGAACTGGCAACGGGAAATGGAAAAATTCTTTGCGCCAGGATTTGCGAGAGTGCTAACCCTCTATGGAGAAGTGCTGGCCAGTAAAAAGGTCGCGCGACCATTGATTGACCAGGCTCTTCTGGATCAAGGCATGACGAGGTTTCTGGAAGCCGGCTGGATGGATGGCGCCAATCTGGTCCTCACCACTTACGAGACGATGCGTGATCTGTCGATTTCACTCGGCACGCAGACCTGGGGGATCATGGTCTGTGACGAAGCGCAGAAGATCAAGACGCCTGGAACACTGGTCACTGACGCAGCAAAGGTCCAAAAGGCGTTGTTCAAGATTGCATGTACGGGCACCCCTGTTGAAAACTCGCTGACCGACTTGTGGTGTCTTTTCGATTTTGTTCAACCAGGGCTGTTGGGCCCGCTCAATGTTTTCGGAACCAAGTATCGGCGCCCCATCGAGATGAGGGATGGTGATCAAGCCCAGATTGAAGCCCTCAAGGATCTCAAGGCAATTGTTGAGCCGCAGATTTTGCGGCGAACCAAGCAGGAGTTAGCGATCGATCTGCCTCGGAAGATCGAATTCAACATAGAGCAACCAGAACTTGTCCGCATACCTGTCTCGTCTGAACAGCGCCGGATGTACAACCAGATTGTTCAGCAATACAAGCAAGCTGCCCAGACGACATCACCTTCCGGGAAGCGATTGAATCCGATCCTGGGGATGCTGCACAGACTCAGGACTGTATGCGCCGATCCCAGACCCGAGGGTGCCCAACCCGATCTCACGCTACCTTTGGACGAATACCGCCGCCGCTCTCCGAAGATCGATTGGCTGATCAGGCTCCTAGATTCTCTGTCTTCGCGAGCCTCTGGTGAGAAAGTTTTGATCTTCACCGAGTTCTTGGAAATGCAAAGGACACTTCAGCACTATGTCGGGCAGCGTTATAAGCTTCGGCCAAAGATCATTAACGGAGCAGTGAAGACCGATAGCCGCGCACCGGAAAGCCGACAAAAGTACATTGATGAGTTTCAATCCCATAGCGGTTTTAACGTGCTGATTCTTTCCCCAATCGCGGCTGGCTTCGGTCTCAATATCCAAGCCGCGAATCACGTTATTCATTTCACACGTCCATGGAACCCGGCAAAGGAAGACCAGGCCACCGACCGCGCATACCGGATTGGCCAGACTCGGGATGTCTCGGTGTATTGCCCAACGATCGTGGCCGAGGATTTTCTGACGTTCGAGGAAAAGCTCGATCAGTTGCTTTCTCAGAAGCGCGGGCTGGCAAATGACATGTACAACGGGACGTTCGATGTGGCGGCGGAGGAGTTTGAGGATCTACTCAACGTTCAATAGTAAGGGTGGCACGCGAGGTGGCCTAATGCCATGTGGTGCGGGTTGGTCAGCAGTGGATCGTCAGCGAGGTTCTGCATGATCTTGAGCATTCCCTGATGAGGAGGCTTGGACCCCGGCAACTACTCGGGGCAAATTCGAGGCAAACATCCAAGTCCATCAAGGGACATTCGGGGCTTTTTCGGGGCAGTAGAAAGCAAAAAACCGACTTTCGTCGGCTGTTTCGCTTCTGCTACGGCCTGCCATCTCGTGGATGATTTTGCCAAATATCCTGTAAAAACAAGGTAGTTGGCGGAGAGGGAGGGATTCGAACCCTCGTTAGGATATTATCCTAAACACGCTTTCCAGTCATGCGATTTTTTCTTAAGTAAAGCCAGTGCTGGTGGTACTTTCAGGCACTTATATTATCATTGGAAAACCCGTTTGGGAACAATTCGGGAACATTGGTTTATGAGTACTGAGGTTAGCGATGGCGACATTCAAGCAGCGAGACAATGGCTGGTGGCAGGCTGTCATCCGGCGCAAGGGTTATCCGATTGACTCCAAGACCTTCGAAAAGAAGGTCGATGCAGAGGCGTGGGCAAGAAAGGTTGAGACGGATATTGATCGAGGTGTCTACGTCTCATCAAACGAAGCTGAGCGAACGACACTTGGCGACATCATCAAAGAATTCATCAGAGACTTCGCGCCCAAGCACTATCGCCAGCGCGAAGATAACAAAGAAGCTTGGCGTTTCCAATGCGACCGTCTGAATGAGGTTATGGGGGAATACTCTCTGGCTGCCATCGACCAAAAGATCATTCGTAGTTATCGCGACGGGCGCTTGTCCGGCGAGAGTGAGCGAAGGAAAGTTGGAGAGTCGACGGTTAGGAAAGAGCTTTACATGCTCTCCAAAATTCTCGGATTCGCTGAAGACGAACTGGGAATGACTTTGCCGCGTGGGAATGTGATCGACAAGATTCGCAAGCCGGCAGAGGGCAAAAGTCGAGATCGCCGGCTTACAGCCAAAGAAATGGGTAAGTTGATGGCCGAGTGCCAGGGCAGTCGCAACAAGTTGCTGATGCCAGCGGTCACGCTAGCCATTGAGACAGCAATGCGTCAAGGCGAACTCCTTCAGCTTGCATGGTGTGACATCGATTTCAAGCGCAACTTGGCGATGCTGCGTGATCCAGACAAAATCAAGAATCAAGAGCCGCGGGCTGTTCCGCTATCGGAATTAGCGATCTTGACATTGAAGCGGTTGCCTCGGCCCAAGAAGGGAGGGGCAGTGTTTCCAGTTGAGAGAATGACTCTCTATCACGCATTCATGTATGCCTGTCAACGAGCGAAGATCAAGGATTTCACATTCCATGATCTTCGTCATGAGGCGTTGTCGCGTTTGGCGGAACGTGGAGACTTTTCAGTATTGGAGATGGCCGCTGTTTCAGGTCACAAGACATTGCAGATGCTCAAGCGATACACGCATTTGCAAGCTGAGAATCTTGCTGCGAAGCTCAGAAAGCCAATAGCTGTTGGTGCTTAAGCTAGGTCACAACCATCCATGGGTCATCGGGGAATACGCATCTGGTAGTGATAACGAGCGAATATAGGAACGCTATTCTGGGTGGTAGCTTTCTATTCGCATATAACCTGTCAGAACTGACAGTACAAATTTCTGTAGCAATTCGCTATGCTCACCAGCAAGAAATTACTTACTGGTTATGTCATGGCCCTCCGATCCAGACTTTTTCGGGAAGATGGAACTCCCACCTGTACGATATTTGTGAAACGACGGACGTACGCGCCGCCGTGCATTGCCATTGATATTCCCGAGACGTCCACTGGTAGGTATCAGAAACGGGTCAGCATCGTTCTCAAAGATGTTGAGGAAACATGGCGCAAGGTGGCTGACCACTGGATGAATGGTCTCGGGTTGTCCAAGAGGAACGCGTGCGGCCGGGATGCCTATGCGGCATTTATGTCGTCCCTCGACCCATTCTTGCGCAGATACAATATTCCAACCGGCGAGAGAAGAGTCTTCCTCGATCAATAATCCAAATACTTATTTGGCTGCATTCGTGACTCAACAATAAATCTGGAGACCGGACCTTCATCAGCAGCGCTGCTGACGATCAGTTGCCCCTTTGTGCGTGTCATGCCGACATAAAACAAGCGACGTTCTTCCTCGGGCGTAGACTCAACGTGGGGAAGGTTGCCTTCCTCAGCACCCATGATCCACACATTTGAAAACTCCAGTCCCTTCGCTGCGTGCAAGGTCATGATGGGGGTTCCGGTACTGATCGATTTGCAGCGACTGGTGGCCGCCACCACACGGTTCAATAGGCGCCCGTTCATTCGGCACAAAATGCCTTCAAGCCGCTGGAGAAGGGTGGCGTTTTCTTCTGTAGTACGCTCAGCAAGCCATGCGGACACGGCATGAATCACCAGTGCAGGGCGATCACGACGGTCTTGCTGCACCCAATCGCGCATCGCCTCTTGAATGCTTGCAAACAATTCCCTATCACTCTTGGAGTTCTCGAGAAGTGGATGATCGTGATTGATCGCGTCGAGCCTTTCAAGGCACGTGGCGTCAGGAAGGGCTCGGGAGAGGTCATTTACGAGCGCTGGCGCCATGCCACAAAAGAATAGGGTGTTGGCTAGGCCCGTCCAGCTCCCGCCAGCTACGGAGTGCAGCAGACCCATCAGCGTGCTACCTACGGTTTTGTCCCAGACACTTTTACCTCCCAAGCGGTAATACGGGACGTTCCCTTCCACGAAGGCCACTTCCACCGTGTCCAGCATGCTGTTGGTTCGGCCAAGTACAGTCCATGATTCACGATCATTTTTCGCAGCGATATGGGCCGCAATCAGATCTGCCTCGCTCCAGCGATCAGCGACGCGCATGATGTCGATAGCGCCATGCAACTTATTGAACGCTTCGATGGCCTTCGGTGCGCGATCAGCGTTGTAAGCGATCAGTTGGTTGGCGTGTTGAACGATGTTGTCTGGTGATCGGTAATTGATCGGCAAGGACATTACGGCCGACGAAAGGTATTCCGAAATGTGCTTGAGTCCGGCATACCCCATGGCATGTCGGAATGAGTACAAGCTTTGATCGTCGTCGCCGACGAGTGTGACTTCAATGCCTTGTCTGGCGTGTGCCTTGACCCACTCCATCTGCACTTCATCCATGTCCTGGGCTTCATCCACCAAGAGCCATCGCACCGAGAGTGGCGGTGCGGACTTTGTATTCATGTCCTGAACGGCCTTGAGCATGAGATCGGAGAAATCGATGGCTCCCTCGGCGTGCAACAGTTCGCCATAGGTCGTGAGTGCCGCCATGATGGCGGCGCTTTCGACCGGCTGCCAGTCAATCTTTGATTTTGAAGAATCGATGGCATGAATCACGCTCTCCAGCGAATGGCGTTTGGCATGCTGTTTCCAGCATCGTCGGATCAACGACAGACGCTCTCCTTCCGAAATCAGTCGCCCCAGTCCCGGAGATCTGTTCCGGCGTATCTGGGCCAGTGCAATCGAATGGAAGGTTCCCACAGCCAATCGAGTTGCATTGGCATGGCCGCAGGTTGTCAGTATTCGCGATTTCAGCTCATCGGCTGAATCACGGGTAAAGGTGACCGCACATACCCGTCCTTGCTCATATGCTTCAAGCAAGTAAGCTGCACGCGAGGCTAATACGCGTGTCTTTCCTGACCCCGGGCAGGCTAGAACCGTGCAGTGACCGTTGGCAATAACCGCACGTTCCTGGTAAGGGTTGAGTTCCACCTACACGAGAGGAACTGACAGCGTAGTAGAGGTTTCAGTCACGGGTGCAGTCAATTCCTTGAGAACTGCCGATTCCTTTTCTTCCGCGGCTATTTCGGCGTTCTCCTTTTTGCGCGCAGCCAGGATGGCGCGTGTCGCGAGAGTACGTATCTGGCCCGCCAGACGGAGAATCTTGCGCTTCCACTGATAGGCTTCAATCGCATAGTTGGTGTCGTCGATGAGGCAGGCCAGCCACAGCGCATCCATCTGGGCGATCAAGCCGTCGAACTCACGGATGATGGCCAGAAATCGAATGGATCGAGGCGACGTAATCTGGATCTCAATGGTTCTGGAATTGGTATAGCCAATACTGGTCTCACAGCCGTTTGCCTCGCTGAGTTCCTGCATCCGAACCACTTCCTGGCGTATTTCAGCGAGCGTCTTATTGAGAAGCTCATCGACCATGCCTTCTACCGCCTGGGCTTGCTCCTCGGTGCCGATGAAGCGCAGAACAACGGTCAGGGAAAAAAGTCCATTGGCACACATCTCATACCCGCGCTCGAAGATCTGTTGGGCGTGAAGTGAATTCAGGACCGCTTTCTGGGTAATGAAGGGGCGGCTATTACTGAGTCGAACCGTTGGAATAGTCGATGAAGGCTTGTATTGACGAGTTGCCATGTGTGTCTCCCGGTGGATTAAGCCTCGGGAGAGTAGTCATGCGGGATACGGCGTGGCGCTCGAAATGTGACCAAAAAGGGCGCATTTCGGACGCCCAGTCCGATGGTCGGCGACCACAATGCGCCCATCTCATGTCCTCCTTATGGCGGGCACGGTGAAGGTAGCTGGCCTTCCGAAATAAACAGCATTTACTTAACCCCGGCGGGGAAACCCCGTCAGGAAATGACGGCCTTCCTGCCAACTTTTGTCAGGAGGCAACATGGCATCACTTAATAGAGTCACCCTCATCGGCAACCTCGGTGCCGACCCAGAGGTTCGTTACACGCAGAACCGCGAAGCGATCGCAACGATTCGGATCGCAACAACGGAGACGTACAAGGACAAGTCGTCCGGTGAAAAGAAAGAAATCACCGAATGGCACCGTGTCGTCTTTTTTGGTCGCACGGCGGAAGTCGTCGGCGAGTACCTGAAGAAGGGTTCGCCCGTCTACGTCGAAGGTCGCATCCAGACCCGCAAATGGCAGGACAAGGCGGGGCAGGATCGCTATGTCGTCGAGATTCTCGCCAGTGAGATGAAGATGCTTGGCGGTCGTCCTTCGGACGGCGATGTGCCAGCAGCCAAAAATGGCAAGCGCACCGGCAACGGTAGCGCGAAACCGACGGCGGCCGCTGGCCCAGCGTTCGAGGATGTGCCGGACATGGAACCGTTCTAAGCATCACGCTTCATTTCCCCACCGGGAGGTCTTCTTCCCGGCGGGGAGCTGATCTCCATTTCTATCAGGAGGTTTGTTCATGGAGCGCGTCATTCTCGTCTTGGCCATGCTGGCAGGATTGCATCTGATTCTCTCGTTTCTCCAGTTCGCTGTGGAGGCCATTCGTGGCTATTTCACACGCTCACCGCATCAGGTCGCTACGACTGAGGTGGTGCAGGAAACTAGCAAGGAGTCGGCTGTGGATTGGCAGCAGTACGACATACCGGCGTATATGCGCCGCAACGGGATTGGCAACGATTCCGGCAGCAAGGGTACGGCTTCCTTCGAAGTCATCGCCTGATTTTTCCAACCCCACGCGGGGGCATCGCCTCCGCATCAGGGGAGGGGTGCCCCCTTTTTCATTTCAGGAGGCATCTCATGGAACTCGTTCTACTCGCTTGCTGCATTTCAGGCTGGATCATTAGCCGTCCGATCGTTCACGCGCTCGGTCTTTGATTTGCAGTATTGCCTGTGGGGGTCATCCCCGCAGCACAAAGCGCTTTCTTCAAAGAGCCCTTTGTCCTGCGGGGATCGCTCCATCTTGGATGCGATTTTCGCCAGGGTCATTTATCAACCTCTGGAGAAAATCATGAAACTGAATCCCTACCTCGTTCGACTGTTTGATCCCCTGCCGATGGTTTTTGCCTGCGATCTCTATCAACGGCTAAAGGCGGGCAGGAGAGACCCGGAAACCCGCGACATGTTGCTCAAAGCACTGGACATAGCGCGCAAGGCCGGTACCGTCGAATGATTACATCGCCCCGGATTTCCGGGGCTTTCCCGAGGGCACTCGTACTGAGCGCCTTGCGGAAAGCCGTATTTGATCGATCGGTTATCCGGTTGATTAAGTAGCGGTAGCTGGCCGCTCGAAACAAACAGCATTTACCAACCCAGCCGGGGTTATCGCCCCGGTTCGGGTCGGTGCTTCCGGCAATTCACTCTGGAGGCACCATGAAACTAAATCATCCCGGCCTACTGTTAATGCCGGCCACCCAGTATCACGCAGAGAAATCCATCGGACACTCTGGCATCGTCAAGTTGCTGAAGAGCCCGGCCCACCTGCGCGAGTATCTCGACCATCCGCATACGCCGACACCGGCCATGGCGTTTGGTACCGCTGTTCATACCTTTGTACTCGAACAAGATCGGTTTGCCGGCGAGTTTGTCGTGGCGGAAAAATTTGACCGTCGCACCAAGGAAGGCAAAGAAGCTGCCGCACGCTTTGAAGAGGCGAATCAGGGTAAGACGCTGATTACCTCTGAGGACATGGCGACGCTCAGTCTTGTTCATATGGCCGTGCATTCTCACGTTGGGGCTGCACGGTTGCTCGCTCATGGGGAAGCCGAACTGTCTGCGTTCTGGACAGATGCGAACTCCGGCTTGAACTGCAAGTGTCGTCCGGACTGGTTCAACGGTGAAGCCATCGTTGATCTCAAGACTTGTATCGATGCCAGCAGTGGCGGGTTCTCACGCTCCATTGCGAACTTCGGCTATGACATCCAGGCGGCGTTCTACGTCGACGGGATCAAGGCCGTAACTGGAATGGAGCTTCCGTTCCTGTTTGTTGCCGTGGAGAAAGAGGCACCCCATGCCGTCGCGGTGTATCGCGCCGATCCGGAAGTGATCGAGGTCGGTCGCAAGAAGTACCGGGCAGCACTTCAACTGCTGAAGTGGTGTCAGGAGTCGGGTAGTTGGCCGGCGTACCAACCGGGTGGCGAGGTCGAATTGATCTCGTTGCCACGATGGGCCGCTAACGCCGAAGCCTTCGAGCTGGACGCCGCATAAGTCGTAAAGCGGCGCATTTTTGTAAGTCATAACCCCGGCGGGGATACCAGTCCCCGTCCTGGGAGGCAGGTGTCTTCGCCATTTTTCTTTGGAGAACACCATGTCGCAAACCTTACGCAATATCCAGAAGTCCCGCCAAGGCAGCAGTGCACCGTCCAATGTCGTTCCGTTTCCGGCCATGCTGGAGCAGTTCAAGGGTGAAATTGCCCGCGCCCTGCCCAAGCACTTGAGTCCGGACCGGATGGTACGGATTGCCCTGACGGCATTCCGCATGAATCCGAAACTGGCCCAGACAGATCCCCGCAGCGTGTTTGCGGCGGTGATTCAGTCCAGTCAGCTAGGGTTGGAAGTGGGTCTGATGGGAGAAGCGCACCTTGTTCCGTTCGGTAGCCAGTGTCAGTTGATTCCTGGCTATCAGGGCCTCATGAAGCTCGCACGCAACAGCGGGATCGTGCAGGACATCTACGGTCACGAGGTTCGAATCAATGACAAGTTCGATATCGTCCTCGGTCTCAATCGGACCCTGGTGCATGAGCCCTTGAAGAAGAGTGGCTTCCCCTCATCCGATGAGGAGCGTGGAACCATCGTGGGCTTCTACGCCGTCGCAGTGTTCAAGGACGGCACACGAACCTTTCATGCGATGTCGAAAGAGCAGATCGAGCAGGTGCGGGATAACTCCCGTGGTTATCAGATGGCAAAGAAGTACGGAAAGGAAAGCCCTTGGGACACGCATTTCATTCCCATGGGTCTCAAGACCGTGATACGCCGTTTGTGCAACCTGCTGCCGAAGTCGGCAGAACTGGCGATGGCGCTTGCCATGGACGATGTGAATGAGCGCGGTGAAACCCAGAACATCGGAATCGCTGAAGCCATTGAAGGGTCATGGGCACCGATCATCGACGATGAAACCGGCGAAGTGATCTCGACACCGTCAGAGCAGGGCGCAAAGGGAGCAAACCCGGAGCGTTCGGCATCCGGCAAGTTGCTGCAAGACACCTTGGCCAGTATCGGCAAGGCGGTATCGACCGACGAACTGGATGAAGTTTATGTCCGGGCCGAAGGGTCATTTGAAGGTGCCGAGCTGGAGCAACTGCTCCGTGCTTACCGCAGTCGCAAGACTGCCTTGGCCAATCCGTCCTCCGCGGGCAGTGACATTTTCGGGGAGGAAGGCAAATGACCATGCTGGGTGACACGGAGTTCGGTGCCATTCGGATCTGTGCCAGAGCGGTGCGTGTGCTCGATAACGTCAGTTTCCTGACGATGAACAAGGAAGACGATGCCGCCGTTGTGTTGGCGCGCAATCAGCTTTTGAGTGTCATCCACGGTAACGGATACCAGATCGAATACGAGACGTACCGCGTAATCAAGGCCGACAACCGCAACTAGGCGCAACGAATCATCGCGCTTATTCAAGGAGGCGACCATGCACAGGGAAGACGGTCTGGTGCGTCAACTCAACCTGGCTAGCACGGCAGGAAGTGAAGCGAGTTTTGGTGGCGAGCCCCCATGGACCGAGGATGAGATCCTGCGGCTGCATGGCCTCCTGCTGGAGAAATCGCTGCACGACCTGTTTGACTTGAGGGTGTCTGCCGCCACACGGACAGATATCTTCCAGTGGTTGCAGGCCCCACGGGTGGAGTCTGGCGCGTTTACCTATCGGGCGTGTTGTCGTCTGTTTGGCCTTGATGCCGACGAAATTCGGGATCAGGTGCTGCAACGGTATCGGCAACGATATACCCATTAACTTTTCAGCAATTCAACCCGGCGGGACAGTCGCATTCCCGTCCGGGGATGCGGTTGCCTGCCATTTTTCTTTTGGAGGCATCATGCAATTGCAAGCGTCTATCAAGGTCGGGAACATCCTTCCTGGCCGTAATCCTCGTGGCTATTTCGATCCCTCGGAGATGACGGAGCTGGAAGAGTCCGTGAAATCGAAAGGGGTGCTGCAGGCGATTCTGGTGCGGCCTCGCGATGCAGGTCGTTTTGAAATCGTTGCCGGCGAACGACGCTGGCGTGCGGCAAAGAAGGTGTTCGGGGATGAGTATGAAATCCCGGCACTGGTGCGTGAACTCGACGATGGTGAAGCCGATGAGGCGGCGCTGATCGAAAACATTCAACGCGCCAACATGAGTCCTACCGAGGAAGCTGAAGCGGCGGCCAAGATTCTTGGGCGTTGCCAGGGTGATCGGGATGAGGCTTCACGCCGTCTGGGGTGGTCGCGTACCACGCTCGACAAGCGTCTCGCGCTGATGAATTGTTCGGAGAAGGTCCGTCGGGCTTTGTCTGAGCGACGCATCCAGCTTGGCCATGCCGAGTTGTTGGCGGCGGTTACGCGCGATCGGCAGGACGCGGTACTGGAGAAGTTGCTTACTCAGACCAGTCTGCCAACGGTGATCCAGTTTCGCGGACAGCTCGAGCAAATCTCGCGGGCATTGGGAAGCGCTATTTTTGACAAGGGCGAGTGTGCCGGCTGTCCCCATAACTCGGGGAATCAGCAGGCACTCTTCGGCGAGGCGATTGCGACAGGGCACTGTACCCACGGGGCATGCTTTGATGCGAAAGCCGAGGCTGCGCTGGATGCCAAGAAGGCGTCTCTGAGCGATGACTATCCGACCATTCGGATTGTTCGCGCCGGAGAAAACTTCACTTTGCTGCGACTTGTAGCGGAGGGCGATACCGGTGTTGGCGACGATCAGGCGAAAGCCTGCCGTGCCTGCAAGAACTTCGGTGCCGCGATTTCTGCGGTGCCGGGCAAGCTGGGGAATGTCTATCCGGACCTGTGTTTCGATGCGAGCTGCAATGCCAAAAAAGTGGCGGCGCGCATCAAGGCGGAAAAGGCGAAGGACGCACCAGCGGCGAGTTCGAGCAAGGGTGTGGCCGGCAAGGCCGCGTCGGCTTCCAAGTCGTCAATCAAGTCGGATGCCAAAGCTGAAGCCAAGGTTCAAGACTCTCAACGGGTCAAGGACTACCGGCTGGAGGTCTGGCGCAAGGCGTTGCGGCGGGAGTTAATGATGAACCGCGAGAGCAATCTCACGGTACTCATTGCGCTTTCGCTCTCAGGCAATGCCCGGCATATCGGCGATACCAAGCTGACGAAAGCCTTGAGCGCACTCGTGAAGCAGGAGTACGCGAGTTTCACGTTCAAGACCGACGAAGCAGCGCGGGTCATCGCGCAGTCGGATGAGTCGGTTCGGGAAAAGATGTTCCTGGGACTGGCGGCATCGGCGGCCGATGGCATCGAGGAGAAAACCCTGGTTCAACTCCTCAAGTACCTCGATATCGATCTGGCGCGGCACTGGAAGCTCTGCGAAGACTTTCTGAAGCTGCTCACCAAGAGCGAGATTGAGGCGATGTGCGACGAGATCGGACTGAAGACCAGCATGGGCGCGGCATTTGCCAAGGCCATGAACGGCAAGAAGGACGAAATCATCAAGTCGTTGTTGAACGTTGCATCGTTCCCCTACGAGGGAAAGGTGCCGCGTTCGATGCGTTTCAGCGGCGAATAAGCCTGATTCACTTAACCCACTGCGGGGACCACGTTCCCCGCAAGGGGCGTGGTGCGCCTGCATTTTCTATTGGAGGTACCACCATGTTTTTTCAGGAACTCAAATCGTTGTTGGAAGGCTGCGCCGCGCTGGCAGTCACCTTGTCGTCTGGTCGGGAAGGGACTATTACCGTCACGGTAAGACCCACACCCAAGGAGGCCAAGGATGCAGAAGCATTGGCGATCCCGCTGGTCCTGACCGGATCGGCAGAAGAGCTGGATGCGCAGTTCGCCGGCCTGCTCCGAAGCTATGCCGAAGAGCATCAATCTTTGGCGGAGCAACTGGAAGCGACCCGAAACATTCTTGAGGCGGCGAAGAAAGACGCCAGCAAGAAGGCGGAGGGCGCGATCAGGAAGGGAGCGCCGGCGAAGGTGATGCCAGTGGCCGAGGACGATGATGGCGAAGCGACCGAGACGCCCGATGTTGTGGGTGCCGCAGTTGAAGACAACCTTTTCGCATGAGGAGGCGGTCATGACCATTACCGTTCAGAAGCTGTTGCGTGCATTTGCCTACAACGGCATTGCCTTGCCCGATCCCGGATGCGAGTTGTCCCCGGAGCAGGTGCGGGATGTCTATTCCGCGACTTACCCGGAGATCACGACGGCCTCCATCGAGGGGCCCGAGCAGAAGGGGGAACGTCTTGTTTATACCTTCCGACGTGCCGTCGGAACCAAGGGCGCTGTCTCGGTCAATTCACCACGAACCTCCCGGGTCGTGGTGCGGCGCCGGGACGACGGGCTGACCTATGTCGAACCGACCGTGGTCGGAACCTCGACGGCCGATTATCTGACCAGTGCCCTACGGCGTTGGATCGGGTTGATCGATCGCTGGCTCCTGCCATTGATTCGGCGGAGCTAGGCCATGGTGTCGCTCAAGGACCGGCTACACGCCGCGGCCAATGGCGACTTCTCGCACTTTGAAGCGGGGATCCCGACAGGGATTCCTGCTTTCGATCACGAGGAGATGAAACGATGCGTACAAGCCTTGCAACGCTTGGTGCAGCGGTCCCAAGGGACTGTAGCCCCCGGCGAACGCTGTCAGGTGGCCGCTTCCGTCCAAGCCCTGATCCTCTAAGCCTGCCGCGCTTTGGCAGTGCGCTGACGGTCAATCTTGATCCGTGTCTGGATGTGCGTCGCTGGTCATTGCTGGCCCTGCGCTGGCTCGAAATTGGCGAGCTTCACGAAGAGGTAGCCGGTTTGCCGCCTTCCCTGGTTCAGCAGGCATTGCAGGACTGGGTCAATCGCCAGGTCGGGACGTTGCAGCATTATTCCTTCGATGTGGCGGTCGCCGCCAGTCCAGCAGCACTCAGTTATGGAGCGCTGTTTCCGGATGCCGAAGAAAGCGAAGACCACTGGTATTGGGCGCTTCAGTCGGAACAGGTGACCTGGTTGTCCATGAAGGAGCGACTGACCCGGATCGAGGCCGCATGCCCTGGTTTGGGCGAGACGGCTCTGTACTGGCTGCACCGGGCATCGGGCCGCACGCTCTATGTCCTGATGCCTGAGTCAGCGCGGGATTTATGCGAGTACATCCACTGGCAAGGCAGCAGCGACCAGGCGGATTGGCTGGAGGAAATGACGTCGATGGGCATGACGGCCGAGGACATGGCGGAATCCATTTCCCCGGACTGGTACGACGGACATTTTCCTTCATGGGTTCTTCACCCGAAGCCGGTACTGGATGAGTTTGCCTTGTCTGAATTGACCGATGCAGAAGGGGATCTGGCTGTCGTTGCAAGAACGCTGCTCGACATTGAGCAGTTGGTAGCAGACGGAGGCCAGTTACCCGGATTGGACGGGCTGGAGGTCGAAAGCGTCTATTTCGGGGCCTACCTGAAGTGGGATGCGGACGATCCCGTAGATCGTGTGTTCGATGACTTTATCGAATACGCGAACTGTGCCAGCGATGGCTATACCGATCTCTACGGGGCACAGGCAGTACCTCTCCATCCCGAGGGATTCACCGTCTGGCTGCAAAAGACCGGGCTGGGATTGCAGTTGTTGTCATCACTGGATCGGCTGATCACCCAGATCGCCGAACCGATGTGAGTGTTTCTAACCCTGCGGGGGTGCTGTCACGCCCGCAAGGGCAGGGCACGCCTCCGCAATTTTTCAAAGGAGGTCGCGATGGCGATCAATGTCAGTACGTTTTCAAGTAATCAGTCGTACCGGCTGACCAATGCCGTTCTGGTCTATCAGGATGCCAGTCGCAAGCCGGCATTCGTCTCGGTGCATGACGTCAAGACCGATGGCGAGGATCGACCGATCATTCAGGCAGGTGTTCCGGCCAGTAAATCCGGTTTGCTCGCGCTGATACGAGTCCTCGACCCTGAAACGCTGCTGCGCCCGGCACTCAAGCCGGCGCATGTCCTCGCGGAAGGATCGGGATTTTTCGTCTGGTACAGCAAGCCCCAAGCACGGCAGGTCTGGTTCGACTGCAAGGAACTGGGAGCGCGCACGGGTCGTGTGCCATGTCCGGGTCTGGTCTTTGTTGTGACCACCAGGGCATGGAAGGTGTTTGCCTACAAGGGACGGCAACGTCCTGAGGGTGACACGCCACTGTTCATCGCACCGTTCTTCAATGTCTGGAACACGGGGACGGTCTGCGTGGGGAGTGCCCGGTTGCCGAAAGGTGATCAGGTGCATAGCAGCGAAGCCTGGGAGGAAGCCTTCTTCCGGTCGTATTTCACGCACCCGAACATCCATACCCCAAAAGGGCTGACCCGTTACCGGGCCGGTCCGTTTGCCTTGTGGCGGGATTTGCTGGACGGTCGTTTCTCACGTTTTCCGACACGCTCGCTCGTTTCGACGGGATGGACGTTGCGGGAAGCCTTCGAGACCGCAGTCTTGGAAGCGGAGGCCTGAATGGACGCGAGAGACATTGCCTTGCAGCAGTCGGCGCCGGTCGTTACGGTACCGCGCTATGGCGGCTTCACGCCACTGACCGAGAACGGTCACCGATTTCTGGTGACCGGCGACGGACTGTGGCTCGAAGCTCGGCGTCCCTGGCTGTACCTGCGTGTTCCCCTGGTGCGCCAGAAGGCGGTTCCAATGCCTTATGGGTGCGTGGGCAGGGAGCTATCCCTGTCCTTTGGCACGATTCCACGAAGCCTGGTCGTCGACTTCTACCGGTATGCCGTTGATCGGTGTCCTCAAGAATGCGTCGGCTGGATCGTGTGGAGCGCGACAACCAGCGAAATGCGGTTGGTCTTTTTGGGTGAAGTGTCGTCGGGATGCAGTCATGTGCGTTACACGCGTCCGGTGCTCGGTGACGATGAGCATCTGGTCGTCGATCTGCACTCTCATGGGCATTTATCGGCGTTCTTTTCTACCGAGGATGATCGTGATGACCGTGGCGAATTCAAGATTGCCGGCGTTCTTGGCAATTGCGATCGGGGTCAGTGTTCGACAGCCTTTCGTTTGTGCGCCAATGGCCTGTTTCTGCCCTTGGCATTCGATTCGACGGGCCTGACAGGATACATAGGAGGGTGCGATGGCTATCCATCAACTTTCTGCTGAGCTTCTCACGCGAGAAGTTCGTGTGTCGGTGATTGGTGCGGGCGGAACAGGCTCGCAAATGCTGATGGGGCTGGCGCAATTGCATACGGCCATGATTGCCCTGGGGCATCCCGGTGGACTGGATGTAACCGTGATCGATAGCGACCAGGTTTCGGAAGCCAATGTTGGGCGGCAGATGTTCTATCCGTCCGATGTGGGTCTGCCGAAGGCTTCGGTACTCGTCAATCGTATCAACATGGCGATGGGTACCGGCTGGAAGGCGGATGTCCGGCGCTTGAATGCCAGCGAAAGTTTGCGCACTGATCTTGCTATCGGCTGCGTGGACAATCGATTGGCCAGAAGAGCGATTCTGGATTCCGTGGCACATGGCGGCGGCGGGTATTGGCTCGATCTGGGCAACCGTTTGCATGATGGACAGGTTGTTCTTGGCCAAGTGCCGGCACGTTGGGCCAAACCTAACGCGGAGCGTCTTCCTCACGCTGTTGATCTTCTCCCGGAGATCGCGGATGCGTCGCAGGAAGCCGACGATGACACACCATCCTGTTCGCTCGCCGATGCCCTGGAAAAGCAGTCGCTGTTCGTGAATCGTGGCGTGTCGCTGTATGCCCTGAATCTGCTGTGGGAGTTGTTTCGCTACGGACAGATTGGCTATCACGGCGTCTTCGTCAATCTAAAAAATGCCCGGACGACACCGCTTCCCGTCGATCCCGAAGCATGGGCCCGGTTTGGCTACCCAAAACCCAAGCGCAGTCGCAAGCGTCGGGGCAAAGGTGGTTGATGGCAGGGCTTTCCTCCCGGCGCACACGCAACATCGTGTGCCGGGCTTTCCAGAACGGGTTCCGTTCTATGTGATGCGAGCCCGCTGTGGAAAGCGGATTTCGGTGGTTCTCATATGAGAACGACAGAAAGGCGGTAGCTGGCCGCCGGAAACAAACAGCATTTTCTTAACCCTGTGGGGGCAACCAACCCCACGTGGGGGAACGTGCCTCCCGAATTTCTGGAGGCATGATGAAGAAGTATTTTGCGTTCGACCCGCGTGAAGCGATTCGTGCGGAATGGAGGCCGCGATGATGTTCGATCGCTACCCCCGGTTTGATGGATTTCGGGATACCCCGAGAAAGCGATCTGCCGTTCTGCGCAAGCAGAAGGCCGAACGCGAGGCCTTGCCGCTGTTTGCGGATCAGGTCGCCGCGTTGCAGCCATCGGTCGATGAAGTCATGGCCCGCCGCGCGCAGCGTGCAGACGTTTTTGAGGTCGAGCGCCGGCAATTCACCGCCAAATGGTGGCGGATTGCACGGTCGACCTATTTCAGTCTGCCGGTGGAGCAGAAAGCCAAAGTGCACGCCCGCTGGCATCGCTGGTGGGGTCCGCGCAATTCGAGCTGCCTGCTGTATCTGTGTTCGCAAGCCAAGGCGGAACAGTTGTAACCCATTTCGGCCAACAGGCCATCACCCATCCGGGGAACCCACCCCGGACAGGGCGTGGTGTCTCCGGATTCATTTCTGGAGGCATCAATGTCTTATCGCATCGAGTATGACTGGGTCGCCGTGAGGCTCCCGAAGCAACGCATCGAGTCGGCGTATGAGGATCACTTCATCCTCGCATCGCTCGGTGGTGACAACAACATTTACAGCCGGGACGGCAAACGACCGCGTTCCTGGTCCTGCATGGCGTTTGGCATGCACTGGGAAGTGATGCAGCGGGCCGTGGAATTCTCGGCCGCCTGCGAGGGCGGTTCGCTCAAGCCGCATGGTCGGTGGGTCAAGCCAGAAAGCTACATTGCGCGCATGCGCCGTGTCGTTGACGAGGCATGGTTCCTTGACGATGCACGGAGTCGCGGCTTCCGCTTGTCACTCTGTATTGATATCGACGTGCGCAAGATGCGCGATCGCTACGATGCCGAGTGCCTGGAGAAGTTTCGAGCGAGCCGCAGTGGCATTGCCCTCCAAGGCAATGGCGACGGGATAGAGCGTTTCATCCTGTCGATCGATGACGATGCCGATCTCTCGGCGTTCGCACGTTACCACTGGCTCAGCGAATCCAAGTCCTTGTGGCGGAAGATCGAAGTGGCAGGACCGGGTGAGTCGTAACACCCCGCTATAGCAGCATCCGTCAGGCTCTGTCGGTCGCGTACCGACGGCACATGACGATCAAGCATTTCTTAACCCTTCCGGGGACACACCCCGGAAGGGGACACGTGTCTCCGGCATTTTCAGGAGATAAACGTGAAACTCAAGAAACTGGCGGAAGTCACCATGTGGCTGCCGGGGTTCGCTCCGGATGATCCGCTTCCGATGATTTCCCACGTCGTTCCGTCGGCGGAAATCATTGCATTCCCCTTGGTGGCACCGATACAGATCACCGTACCGGCGAGCAATGATGACGTCGAGTTTGTGTCTCCCGCATTGATCGGGGAAACGCAACCTCAACGGCCACCTCGAGTGTTGTGGCCCAGCCTGGATGCCACCGTGCATTCAATGCTGCGAGGCGATGTCACCAAGTTTGATGCGAACCTTGCCGCTGTTGCACTGTTGTCCATGCTCGATGCGGAAAACCGTCCGCCGACAGTGGATGAGCGCATGGTCCTCAACCGGTACACCGGGTGGGGCGGCATTTCCAAAGCGTTCAATCCGGATCAGGATGATCCGGCATGGAAGGCGAGAGCGGAGTCCTTGCCGGATGTTCTCGGCGGAGACTACGAAAGCGCTAAGGGAAGCGTCGTCAATGCCCACTTCACGGAAGTCTTCGTGATTGAAGCGCTCTGGGCGGCGGTGCGTCGCATGGGGTTCCAGGGTGGTCGTGTGCTGGAGCCTTCTGCCGGCATCGGGTATTTCATCGGTGCCATGCCGAAGGATCTGGCGGAAGCGTCGGAAATCACCGCCATCGAGATCGACCGTCTGTCGTCACGCATCCTGCAGCGCCAGTACGGGCATCACGGTGTTAAGACACTGCCGATCGGTTTTGAAAAAGCACGGCTACCCAAGGACTGGTTCGATCTGGTGATCTCGAATGTTCCCTTCGGGAACTATCAGGTGCCGGACGATCGGAATGTGCCGTACGCTGATTTTATGATCCATGACTACTTCTTCGGGCGAGCCCTGGAAGTGACCCGTCCGGGTGGTCTGGTGGCGTTCATAACGTCGGCCGGAACACTGGACAAATGGGAAGATCGGGCGCGGAGATACATTGCGTCGCAGGCACGACTGGTCGGTGCAATTCGTTTGCCGTCCGGGACGTTTTCACCGCTGGCCAATACCGACGTCACGACCGATATCGTCTTCCTGCAGAAGTTGGCAGCAGGCGAGAAGGCCGCAGACGATTGGCTGAGTGTGGTGGAAGCGCCTTACAGCCTCTGTGACGGGCATCGCCGCCTGTACGTCTCGAGCTGGTATGTCCAGAACCCGGACATGCTGATCGGACGCATGAGCCAGAAGTCGAATGGCTATGGCCTCGCCAATGCAGCCATTTTTAAGGGCGATGTGAAGGGGGCGTTGCACGATCGGATAGCCCGTTTGCCCGAAGAGATCTACGTGCCACGTCTGACCAGCAAGGCTGATCGGTCGGCGCAGGTGCAGCGGGACATTCGTGTCGCAGCGCCTGAGTTCGTCAAACCCGGTGCGTACTGCTTCACTGAGGATGGCCGTCTGGCTGTTTCGGAGGGGCAGGAACTGCTGGTCATTGAGGGGGCGGTATCGGCAACGGTTGCCAAGCGCATTGTCGGCTTGATGGCCATCCGGGACGCAGCACGCCGGCTACTCCATGTTCAGCATGTCACGGCGGACGATAGTCGGTTGGGCAGTTACCGGCTGGCACTCAACATGGCCTATGACGGCTTTGTGGCACGGCATGGCTATTTGCATGCCAAGGCCAATAAGCTGGCCTTCAAGGGCGATCCTGACCTGCCACTGCTGCTTTCTCTGGAGAATTTCGATCCGGAAAGCGGCACGGCAGAGAAGGCGGACATTTTCTACCGCAGAACGGTGGGGGTGGTTCGCAAGGTGGATCGGTGTGAGTCAGCCGAAGAAGCGCTGCTTGTCTCTTTGCACGAGCGTGGGCGCATCGACGTTCCGTTGATGGAGTCCTTGCTGGGGCGGGAGAGGGCGCAGTTTCTCCCGGATATGGCGGATCGCGGTCTGATCTTCCTGAATCCGGAAAGTGCGCTTTGGGAAACCGCCGATGCCTATCTGTCGGGCAATGTGCGCCGCAAGCTGGACATGGCGGACGTCGCGGGTGATGACTATGCCCGTAACGTCATGGCGCTCAAGGCGGTCATTCCGGCGGATTTGGGACCGGGCGAAATCGATGCCCGGATAGGTTCAACGTGGATTCCGTCGCGTGACTATGCAGCATTCCTCGATCATCTTCTGGAATGCGAAGGTTGCATGGTGGAGTTCAGTGCCGAGGCTGGCGCATGGAACATCGATGTGCCGTGGCAGGGCGAACGGTCGGTAGCATCGACCCAAACCTATGGTACGGGTCGCATGACGGCGGGCGAGCTGTTTGTGGTTACGCTCAATCAGATGGTGCCAACGATACGGGATCGCGATCCGGTCACTGACCGGTATTTCGTGAACACGGAGGAAACCATTGCCGCACGGGAAAAGCAGCAGGCACTCAAGGAGGCATTTCGCTCCTGGGTGTTCGCCGACCCCGAACGGTGTGAGCGGCTGGTCAGGATGTACAACGACCAGTTCAATGCCGTCAGGCTCAGGGAATTCGATGGGTCAAGGCTTTCCTTGCCGGGATTTTCGGAGGTGTACAACCTCCATCGGCATCAGAAAGACGCTATCTGGCGAATCGTCTCCGGTGGGGTGAATACCTTGCTGGCCCATGTGGTCGGCGCCGGTAAAACCCTGACGATGATTTGCGGCGGCATGGAGTTGCGGCGTTTTGGCATCGCGGGCAAGCCCTGCTATGTCGTCCCCAACCACATGCTGGAGCAGTTTGCCGCCGAGTTTTTGCGAGCCTATCCAGGGGCCAACATCCTGATGGCCAGCAAGGACGATCTGGTAGGAGACAAGCGCCGGACGCTGTTGTCACGGATTGCTACCGGTGACTGGGATGGCGTACTGATTACCCATGCCTCTTTCGAGAGGATCAAGATGAGCGATGACGCAATGGCGTCGTTCATCAAAGAGCGAGTTTACGAAATCGAGTGCGCCATCCGGGCCTCGACGACGAACAAGCGGGGAAATCGGATCGTCAAGGAGTTGGAGCGGGCCAAAAAGATCTGGCTCGCCAGGCTGGAGAAACTGTCAGCCAAATCGAAAAAGGATGACATGCTCACGTTCGAGGAACTGGGTATCGATTTTCTGTTCATCGATGAGGCGCACTACTTCAAGAACCTGTACCGCTTCACCAAAATGACGCGGGTGGCAGGTTTGCCGAATTCCAACTCGGAACGCGCCTTCGATATGTTTGTGAAGACGCGTCATGTGATGGAAAAGCAGGGAGGCTGTTCGGGTGTGGTATTTGCGACCGGAACACCGGTTTCGAACTCGATGGCTGAGATGTGGACCATGCAACGTTTCCTGCAGCCGACAACGCTGCGTGCCAACCATGTCGCGCAATTTGATACGTGGGCAGGGAACTTCGGGGAATCGGTCACGGCGCTGGAGTTATCGCCGGACGGCGGGGGCTATCGCATGAACACGCGGTTCGCTCGCTTTGTCAATCTGCCGGAACTGATGACCATGTTCCGGGAAGTGGCCGATATTCGTACCGCGGAGATGCTGAAGCTGCCCGTGCCTCGCTTCCATTTGGAGACGGTCGCCGCCAAGCCTACGTTGGAACTGAAGGCCTTTGTGGCAACCCTGGTTGCCCGTGCGGAAGCTATACGGAATGGGGATGTGTCGCCCAATGAGGACAACATGCTCGCTGTCACCAACGATGGCCGCAAGGCGGCGTTGGATATGCGGCTGGTCGATCCATCGGGGCAAGAGGCGCAGGACGGCAAGGTCAGTTTGTGTGCGGACAGGATCTACGGAATCTGGCGGGATACCACAGCGTTTCGTGGCACCCAGGCGGTGTTCTGCGATCTGAGCACACCGACGGACGATGGACGGTTCAGTGTCTATCACGTCGTTCGAGCCAAGCTCGTGGAAATGGGCGTTCCCGGAACCGAGATCGCTTTCATCCACGATTACGACAGCGATACCGCCAAGGCAGAACTGTTCAAGTCGGTAAGGGAAGGGCGGATTCGTGTCCTGTTGGGCAGCACCCTGAAAATGGGGGTGGGCACCAATATCCAGACCCGACTGGCGGCGTTGCACCATCTGGACGCCCCGTGGCGCCCGGCGGATGTCGAACAGCGGGAGGGGCGCATTATTCGACAGGGCAACCTGAACGAAGAGGTGCGCATCATTCGCTACGTGACCGAAGCCTCGTTCGATGCCTACCTCTGGCAGACCCTTGAAACCAAGGCACGCTTCATTGCCCAGGTGATGCGGGGAGATACCGGAATGCGGAGTGCGGAAGACGTGGAGTTGGCGGCCCTGTCCTATGCCGAGGTGAAAGCCCTGGCATCGGGCAATCCGTTGGTGATGGAAAAGGCGGGCATCGATGCCGATGTCGCGAAGCTGTCCCTGCTGAAATCTCAATGGGACAACCAGCGATGGTCGAACCAGCGGGAGTCAGCGACATTGCCTGGCCAGATCGAGAAAATCCGGCAACGGATCGCATCGATCGAAGCCGATATTGGCGATCGAGTGGATGTACGGGGTGTGCGCTTTTGCATGCAGATCGACGGCAAGCAGTATGTCGAACGATCGGCGGCGGGAGAGGCGCTGGTGCGGTTCTATATCGATGCCAAGGCCAGAACCCGGAAGATCGGGAACTGGAAGTCTGCGGCGGGGGAGATTGCGGTCGGGCAGTACGCCGGCTTCGCTGTCTCGGTGCTGATACCGACGGGTGCGTCTGATGGCCCGTGTTTCCTTCTGAAAGGCCGTCGCGCCTATGCGGCGCATCATTCCGACAACCCGCAAGGGATGGTCAGGGGTGATCGAGAACGTCGCCAACGGTCTGGAAGGTCGGTTGTCAGAAGTGCATGAGGATCTGGCTCGGGCAGAAAAGCGCTTGGCAGACATTCTCATGGAGTTGGCCAAACCCTTCGACAAGGAGGAGAGGCTGACGCAGTTGCTGGTACGCCAACGCGAGATCAATGCGTCACTCGATCTCGACAAAGGTAACGCCGGGGCGATGGAGGCGGAAGCCGAAGCTGCCTGACGTGAAAACCTGCACTCGGTAGGAGGCCGTTGCCCAACAGGGCAACGGTTTCCGCTACCGACGCGGCGCGCTGACGCGGGCCATGCCGGCTGTATTTCAGGAATATCGAAATCGATCCAAAAAGGTCACATTTCAAATTCCAGGCGGGATCAGGTCTGCGTAGCATCGCTCCTGTTCCTCCCCTGTGTCTTTCCCGGCGCACGCACTGTGTGCCGGGGTTTTTCAGAGCGGGTTTAACGGGCTGTGTGAGCCCGCTGTGCAAAACCTGAACATGGGATTCAGTCTGACGCCGTAAGGCATCGGACGGACGTGTGGTAGCTGGCCACGAGAAAACAAACAGCATTCACTAACCCCGCCGGGGAGCCATTCCCGGTCGGGATTGCTCCATGCCGCGCGGAGATTTCCACACGGAGTTTTACATGGAGGCATCGGCAATGAAGCACGAATACGAGACGCAGCAAGTCAAGGAAGATGCGTGTGGTCGCTGGGAGCGAGTTCTGCTCACTTTGGCGCCACCGCTGAATGCCGCTCTGGAACGCAAAGGCAAGCATGTGCCTTGTCCGGTTCATGGCGGTCGGGATGGCTTTCGCATTTTTCCGGATGTTGCGGAAACAGGCGGAGGCATCTGCAATACCTGCGGCAGTTTTGCCAACGGGTTAGCGCTGCTCATGTGGATCAATGGCTGGGAATTTGGCCGTGCGATTCGCGAAGTGGCCGAACAGGTCGGCAGCAGGTCCAACCGTGAGCAGTCAGGATCAGGCAAGCCTGACGATGAGATTCGCAGGGAGCAGCTCAATCGCACCTGGCGGGAATCCGTGTCCTTATCTCATCCGAATGCTGAACCAGCACGCTTGTATCTGGCTCGGCGCGGCTTGTCGGTCAAGGTACCGGACACCTTGCGATTTCATCCCTCGTTGGGCTACTACGCGGACAACCACCTGGTGGCCGACTACCCGACCCTGATCGCGCAGGTCACAGGACACGGTGGGGAGGCTGTCACGATTCATCGCACATACCTGACCCCCGATGGGCATAAAGCCCCTGTCGATTCCCCCAAGAAGCTGATGCGCCATCCTTTGGCACGTCAGATGACCGGGGGCGCCATTCGGCTGGTGCCGGCGGGAAATCGTTTGGCAGTGACCGAGGGTATCGAGACGGCACTTGCCGTCACCGAGGCGGTTGGAATTCCGACCTGGGCGACCGGCAACGCTCATCTGCTGGCGACGTTTCAACCGCCGGCCGGTATCGAGCAGGTTTTGGTCTTCGCTGACAAGGACCGGCCATCGCGGCAGCATCCATCCGGCCACGGACAGGAAGCAGCACGCGAACTGGTTACGCGGCTTTGGGCCATGGGCATTCGGGCAGGAGCGATTGCGCCGGCGCTCGATATTCCCGACGGCAAGAAGGGAATCGACTGGCTGGATGTGTTCGTCCATCTGGGCAAGGCGGGGTTTCCCGCGCTGGGCTGCGTCGAACAGGCGCTGCACCAAGCCGCTTAGGAGACCGTTCATGTACGGCGTAATCGATTTCAGTCTGATCGACACCATGCCGGGTGGTCAGGGGGCATTTGCACCTCCCGCCGGATGGCAAGGCGACTACCAGCAATTCCTGCGCGCGCGCTTTCAGTCGGATTGTGGCGCGCGTCAGCACATTGCCGTGGTTGGTCGGCGACTCTTCATCAAGATCGAAGGCAAGCCCAGCGAGTTTCTCGGGCCGCATGCGGTCGAAGCGAAGGAGTTCGCGCTGTCGGTCTGGTCTGCGAAACGGAAGTAACCCAGCAGCAACGCGAAGGGCTATCCAGTCCTTCCACTCACCACCTGGCTTCGGCCGGAAATTTTATCCCACGGGGAACGCATTGCTCCCCGACAGGGGCGGTGCCTCCCCATTTTTCATAGGAGGCACCATGCACGACAAATTTTCACCCCTGCTCAAACAGGCACTGACGGAGCCTGGCATCGTCAGCGCGGCCTATGGCCGGTTTCATCGCTTCAGTCTCGGCAACCAGATCCTGGCAGCCATTCAGTTGCAGGAGCGGAATCTGCCTCTGTCGCCGATCGCCAGTTTCAACCGCTGGAAGGAACTGGGACGTTCGGTATCCAAGGGACAGAAAGCCCTGTCGCTCTGGATGCCGATCACGGTCAAGCACAGAGACACGGAATCAGACGGTGATTTGTCCAACGACAACATTCGTCTCCTGACGCTGTTCAAGTTGGCGCCGCGCTGGTTCAGTCTGGAACAGACCGAAGGCGAGGACTACATCGAACCGATCGAGTCGCCCCAGTGGAATGCCGATGTTGCCTTGACGGGGCTCGGCATTACGCAGGAGGCGTTCGGATTCATGGACGGGAATGTGCAGGGCTATGCGGTGAAACGGCGAATTGCCGTGAGTCCGATCGCCGAGTATCCGCACAAGACGCGTTTTCATGAAATGGCGCATGTAGTGCTCGGTCATACCGAGGAAGGCGATTGCCACGATGCCGCGACGATTCTCAGAAGCATTCAGGAGGTCGAGGCGGAAGGCGTGGCTTTCCTGTTGTGCTCCATTCTCGATCTGCCCGGACGCGATGAGTCGCGTGGCTACATCCAGTCGTGGCTCGACGGCGAACCCTTGCCGGAGAAGTCGGCGCAGAGGATTTTCAGCGCAAGCCAGAAGATCCTTGATGCCGGAAAAGCCGCTGACGAAGCGGGCGTACTGCAGTAATCCGAATCCATTCATTCCACCCCGCGGGGCGACTCATCGCCCGCAGGGGGAGGGGGCCGTCCTGCATTTCTTTGGAGGCACCCAAGATGATTCATTCAACCAACCATGAACTGCTGGCTATCCTACTCGGATCGTCAGCAGCCAATAGTCTCGATCATTCGCTGGCTGAGCTCTTCGGCTTGCGGCGGAATTGCTTGACAACCCTTCCCGGTGTTGCCGAGGAGCTGTCGGGGTATGCCGTGTCGGACCGGCTGCTTGCGGCCCGGGAGCTATTACGACGTGCCCTGGAGGAAACCTTCAGGGAACCTGGGGATTCTTTGGCATCCCCTGACGCTGTAAAAAGCTACTTGAGATTGTTTCTGGCAGGTCAGGAATACGAAAGCTTCGTTGCTATATGGCTCGATGCTCAGAACCGGCTCATTTCCGGATTGGAGATGTTTCGCGGCACGACAACGCAAACCTCGGTGTATCCCCGCGAAGTGGTCCGTACGGGCCTGAAGCTGAATGCGTCGGCCGTAATCTTCGCTCATAACCACCCGAGTGGCAGTGTAGAGCCATCACGCGCCGACGAGATGCTGACCAACCAGCTACGCCAGGCGCTGGCGCTGGTCGATATCAAGGTACTCGATCACTTCATCGTGACCGACACCTCGACCATGTCCTTTGCTGAAAGGGGCCTGATCTAAAAAAACCCCGCCAGCAGGATCGGCGGGGTTTTTCGTTAACCGAGTTTTCTGTTTTTGATTGGCCGTCATCGCAAATTCCACTTCCTCGTCATGTTTTTTCTTCAAATCTGGCCTGATGAAATTGCAGATAACGTAAGTGCTCGTCTGCGAACCAGCGCAACCGCATTGGTTTGTCGAGGCCGAGCCGCTCTCGTTCCTTTGCCAAAATAGCGGACGACACCAATAACTCCCCGGCATAGCTGAAGCTGATCAGGAAGCGGTCGAACAATGCATCCAGGTTTGCACTCAGCAGGAAACCGTTGAACACATCCAGTCGCTCGGCATCCGATGCGCACTCGGCCCAAGGTTTGGCGTGGCTGGCGCGCAGCACCTCCGGGATGGCAATACCTGTCACCGCGCAGGCGCCGCCCCAGTAATCCAGCATCGCCTCACGAAACTTGTTTTGCCCGATACGCTGGCGCACTAGGCGTTCGACTTCGGTGCCAGCAAGGCTGGCAGGCAATGCTGCCAATTCTGTTGCCACCGCCTGCTGGTAGTCGGCCGCGGCCTGGCTGGGCAGAGCACGTGCAAGGCTAGCTGCACGTCGCAGCAAGGTTGCCAGTGCAGCCTCTGTGGCTATCGCAAATTCGCCAGATTCAATACCCATCTGAGGAAAGCTGCGCTGCAATTCCGGCAGCAAGGTCGGGGAAGTCGCCTGAAAACGCACGTGATAAGCGCCATTCTCCAAGCCAACCCAGACGCGCGTGGGATGGCGTGCCGAGGCCAACGTCACACCATTCGCCTCCGAGTCCAGCACATGCTCGAAACCATTATCGTTGCCGGCTTTTTCGATGAGGGTTCGTTGTAGCGGGTTCATTCCGGAGTCCCTGCTGAATAATCAATGCGGTTCCACTCAATCGCCCGCTTGCGCCAATGCATGTCGATGGCCTGGGTGAAGTCGGGCAGGACCAGCTTCGCGCGGGCTTCACACCACTCAGGTGATTCGCGGCGAATCACCACGCCTTCCAGCGCACCATCGCGGTAACGGCTGTTTGTGGTGGCGACAAGCTGTTTCAGAGCGGGAACAGTGGTCTTGCCATGTAGCACCTGCGGCACCGTCAGCAAACCGGCCTGACCGGCCAGCGCATTGCGGCGTAGCGTGCTCCAGAAGCGGCCTGCTGCACGGTCATACACATCAAACAAGAGGAACCAATCCGGCAATGCCACATAGTCCAGTGAGTGTCGGGCCGCGCACCACTCCCCAAACAGTATTAAGTCCAGCGTCATTACGGCGCTCAGGGGCGTGCCGTGTTGAGCCAACCAGGCGGGCAAGCGGCCAAACTGACCGGCGTGTGGCTCGTCGAGATACTGGCCACGGTTCTGCGCCCGCAGACTGCCATCAGGGGCGAGGGACAGGCCCAGATTCGCACCGTCCAGCTTTTCCTCGACCACCACGTTGCCCGCAAGCAGTGCCGCCGCCTCAGTGATTGATAGCACTTTGTCATCGCGTGGCGTGCCGTCGCCCAGCCAAGCAATGTGCGGGGTATGGGGGAAGCGGAAGAATCCGACAGTCATCCAGCGGCAACCCTTGAGGTGTACCAGACATCGGGCAACAGTCTCTGAAAGCAAAGACCTATCCCCATCAGATGCTCCTCAGCAATGAACCAGTCTGTTTCGGCGCCATAAACAATGGGCGGTACTTGCTCGAAAAGTATCTGCGCGGCCAGCGCGCAAGCGACCCACTTGCGATCCTCCCGATCCGTCACCAGAACTTCATGGGCGGGATCAAGCACGGCAATGTGCTCACCGTTAGCCTCAAGCGAGTCGATGGGCACATAATCCGCCAGATTTCTATCCAGCTTGTTTTGTAAAACCTGCATGCCGTATTCCTGCCCACGCATGTTGAAAGGCATGTTCCGTTCGTATTCGGCACGCACCAGTCCCTCTTCATCGAGAACAATGCGGCTATCCGACTGGTCGAAGTCAGCAAGCCACTCATAAATCATTTCGCGTAGCTCAATCTCCTGCGGCATCGCACGAATCGCCAGATTCGAGAGCTCCTGCACTGCGCTTGCTGCCAGCATCACGTTGGTATCAACCAGATACATTGCCATCCCTCGCTCTCAATTCCTTCGCGCGCTGAATGGCCAACGCTGTTTGTTCACGGGTCTCGCCCAGCGCGTCGCCAAAGAATTCCTTCGGCCAGTTTTTCACGCGCCCAAAGTCGTCCACTTCCAGCGGCCGCATGGTCGCTGTTTTTCCATCGCGCTCGACGAAATACATGGTCGCATCGCTTGGTGTGATCTGCTGCTTGGCGATCAGCGTTTGCATGCGCCGGAACAGGTGTTCGGAGTGGGTTTCGACGATAAACTGGACGTTGCGCGCTTTGCTCACCTGCGCCAGCAACTCGGCCAACTTGCTTTGCGCCAGTGGGTGCAGATGGCTCTCCGGCTCTTCGACGATAACGATATGCCCCGGCTGGGCAAACAAGGCCGCGACGATGACGGGGAGAACCTGCGAAACGCCCACGCCGACATCCTTAAGGTTGCTGGCCTGGCCATCGTTCTCAATCATCAATTCATAGCGTGCAGAATTGCCCAAAGCGCGGATGGCAAGGCCATCAGCCAGATTCATCGCCTTCAGCCAATGAATCGTTTTCTCGAATAGTTGCGCTTCGGCAGGCAGCGCTTGTTTGCGCTTGAGGGCCGACTGGCGCGCCACGCCGCTGGCGATCAAGGCATCCACCGCTTTGGCACCATCGTCGCCGATGTGTGCGGGCATGCGGCCAGCCCACACATAGTCGCGTTGCGCCAAGCGGCGCACCGGTCCCAGGTAAATGATGCGGCCCAGCTCATCCAGCAAGGCCGGGCCAATCGGCTTGATCAATTCCGCTTGCGCACCCAGCTTGTTCAGTGTGGCCGCTGAAAAGGCAAATGAACGCTCCGGGCGATAATCTGCGCTTTGGCCCAAAGGCTTGGCCTGCGTGGCCAAGCTCAGGCGGTAGATGCCGGGCTTGCGACGCTGCACGCTAAAGCCTTGCCCGTCTTTCCCCAAACGCAAAAATGCTAGTTCGGCGCTACCGGCTGGCCCCTTGTTGTAGCGCGCAGAAAAAAGCGTCGAGCTTTCTGCCTGGCCGTGCTCACTCCAGCGAAATTCAATACCCACCTGAGTCGCGGAGGTGCTTTCACTGGCGGCGCCATGGCGGCAGAGCAAATCCTTGAACTGCCCCAACGTGACCGAATCATCGGCATCAGGATTGCCCAGGTTCAGATCCAGATTGGGGTCGTCACCTTTCACTGTTTGCCGGATCAGCAGCAGGCTCTGGATCAGGCTGGATTTACCGGACGAGTTGGTGCCCAGCAGCAGTGTGATCGGCGCCAGCCTTACGGGGCCGGTGCTCCGCCAGATCTTGAAGTTTTCCAATTTCAGATGGGTCAGCATTTGAACTTCCTGAGCTACATGTAGTATCCGTAACGAATCTGAGGGCGATCATGCTCTTCAAGGTACTTCATAATTTCACCAACTTTTCTGGCACAACTCAATGTGATCGGGTACTTGCCATCCAGCTGAGTGTTATTCCAGTTCATTTTGGTTAGCCCCAGGATTTCATTCGCTAAGAAAGCAGGACTTTGTTCGGATCTCACTACTCTCAGCTCAAGTGGCTGGGGGATATACATACCAGGATAGGTTTTGTAGTACCAGATCGAGCCGCGGGTATATAACAACTGGCGTTGCTCATCGATTACAACTGATGTGCCACGGAAAGGGGGGTATCCCCCGCTCCTAAATAGCCGGATTCGTGAGTCCATGACGGTAACGAAGTCGACCGTGTCAATCCGTAAATCCGAAGCCGCCCCCAGGAAACCATCCATTTCAGCTTCGGAGAAGTTAGACGTTTTGTGAACCACGACACGAGCAGGGAACGTTCGCAAAGCGTTCCAATATTCCTCGAGAGCAGCTTTGAATAGAGCAAAAGATTGATCTTCCGTCAGTCTTGGAATTCTGTCTCCCTTTTCGAGGTGGACAGGGGTTCCACGCAAGATCAAGCCATTTCCCAGCTCATCGAATACCTGCGCCAAACTGGTGTTTAGCGTCTTCTTGTCTCGGCTTCGATAGAAAGCGACGCCCAGTGCACAGGAAAGCGGATGGCCTTCATCCTTCTTCAAACGCCATGGATTTGTTGCTCCCGCCTTGTAATACAAAGCCGTAGCCAGATTCCAAGCCTTGGTCGCGTCATCCTGCTGCCCCTTGCTACCAGATCTGATTGATTCGGCACGCAGCAACTGAAGTGGCTTGCCCAAGTGCATGGTCCGTGCCTTCAGCGCCCGTCGAAAGTTCAACTCCGATCCAACCTCAATACTCTCGTCCAGCTTATCTTCGTCTTCAATTACCGCATCCTTGCTGACCGCATCGAAAATGGATTTCGGCAGGATGCAAATGATCACATCCACCGGACGATTTTGTGCCAAGAACTTGACTTCCTCGTAGTAAAGCCCGATAGCCTCTTCGATCCGTTGGGTGCGATCTTTGATCTTTCCGATTTTCTCTAAGTCCTGCTTTCTAAGCTGACGTCCCAAGTCTTGATTGAATAACAGCTCTGCGTGAAACCCCATTTCAGAATTGAAGCCGCAAAAGCTTGGAAAGAGATTACCTTTATGATCAGTCAATGCGCCCTGGATCGGAGATTTCATCCTTTCAAGCAAGGCTGACAGGGCTTCGAGATCATCTGTGGTTCCGATGGCGCCGAGATGAATGCGAGTTCTTCTGGTCAGTGAGTGCTTGTCATAAACGCCATATGCGGAAATGCCTCGCCGTGGACAGATATGCGTGCCGTCAGCAAACTCGAGTCTAGGCTCATTGATATAGGCTAATTTCATCGGCCAAATAGCCTCGGTAAGTTTGGCCCTGACTCATCCGGAAGTGCCTCAGGCAATGCAGTCCATTTGGATTCGTCCAGCGATGGAGCGCCATCCAGGAACAAGATGTCGCCGAAGGATAGAAAGGAATCTTTCGCGACTCCCTCCGAGAACAGGTCTTCGCCGTCAATCGACCGCAACCATGTAGCGACGAACCTGAAATGATTCAACACTGCTTGATTGTTTTCTTGCCTCTTTATCCAGCTCAGGTTCTCGTAGCCATACCCAGATTTCTTGAAGTCTTCGCCATAGCTAAAAAACCAACTTGGCGTGATCGACATAAGCCATTGATCACCCAATCGGTTGAACTCTACCGAGAACGATAAGTGCTTCTGCAGAAATACTTTTGACGGATCCTTCTTGTTGAATTGCCGCATAAAGACAGTCCGTTTCGATTTTTTATCTCCCTGCCATACCTCTTCCCGTTGATTAGGGCTGCTCGGTCTAGGTAGGAAAATGAACTGCCTGTCATCATTTTCCCAACGCACTTGCTCTTGGAACAAACGCTGCTGCAAAGAGAAGCGAAGCAAGGACTTGAATACACGCTCGTGATCTTCGTCGATCTTCCAGAAGTCCTGGCTACCCAAGGCTTCTTCGGTGCCGCGCTCGACCAAGTGCTTATAGGGCGTGTGAGAATAAGTCAAATCGAAGAATGTGATCAATGCACCGCTATGCACTACATAGGCGGAAGGAACGGGTGTTCCCAGCTCTCGGTTGAATTCCCGTATCGTTTCGCGCCATCGGCCTGGTCTCCTGTTGCTGTGTCGCGCAACCAAGTCATTGTTCAATTGCGCGATATACAGTTCGCCGGGGAAATCGACGTCCACCAAGTTGGCAGTGAGCGATTCTGAGGGACTCATTGGTGGATCAATGTCTTCATCCGCCAGTCCCACCGGAACACCGCGCAGATATGCTTTCAGGTGATTGAGCGCTGCTTGAAGCTTTTGGGGCGAGGCATCAGCCGCCTTAGAACACAACTCCTGATAGTCCCAGATGTCTTCGCTGTTTGAGAGTTGGAATTTTCCGCCAGATGCAACATCGATCGCCGATTGCGAGTAGCTGCCTTGCTTGGTGGATAGCACGTAAATGATCAGCCGGTCATAGCGCTTTTCCAAGCCGTGGCTCACAAACTTCTCAAGCGTGTGCTTGACCTTGGCGATGTCGGCTGTGGCTGTTACCTGAACGGCGATGCGGGCGTTATCGTCGGCCAGATCTATGCCAGGAAAATTGGTTTGCTCTGGGTTCAAATTGCGAAGGCTTGGCCAGTCGCACAGCTCACGCAGTAGGCCGCACATAACGTTCTCTGCTACTTTGTGAGTGTCATAGTGTCCCATGGCACTGGCGGCTTCGACTTGGTAACGCAACTGCGCGACCTGTTCCCGGAACTCGTTCAATAGATCGAGTTGCTTCAAGCGAGCTCACCTTGCTCCAATTTGTCCCACGCTTCCAGTACCAGCCGTTGGGTTCGGTACTCGCCAAAGTCTCGCTCTTCGTTTTTCTTGAGTACGCGGAAGGTTTCAGATGGGTAATCAGTTCCTTCGATAACAGCAGGGTCTAGGATATAGCGCAGTTCATCTCGAGAAAGGCCATAAGCGCGTGCGTACCAAGCATCGAGTTCGGCGCGGAGTATTGCACGACGGTCGGGATCGAAGGCAAAAGGTTCGCCATCAAAGCACAGATCCTCCGCCCAAGGTTGTAGCTCACGAGCTGTGTAAGTGAGTTCCAGTACTCTCGCACCGATATAAGCCAAATCATCCTTGGTGTAAGCGTCAGGCGGGAGGATTGGCAATTGTTTTACTATGAAGAAGTTAAAATTAAGCCCGCCGACTTTATGCCGTGCTACATAGTCGACAACAAGGCTATCTATATTTCCAACTAGGCACGCGGCCTGTTCTGCTGATATTTGATATCCAAGTACGACGACAGGAAGACTATTTCCTGCGCCGCAAAGGCCAGTGATCGTCGCCATTGCAGTTCGCTCGTTGGATGCATTCGTTATCCCCCGAAATCCCATCAGCCACTGACGCTCCCAGCCCTTATCCTTCAACCTCTGGTGTACTTCGCGTACATCCACCCAGTAGCGCGGCGTCACCACATAGTCCGGTTTTTGCTTATCAATCAGCGACACATCTCCCGAAATGTCCTTGCCATCTTCCACCCGGTAGCTGGCCCAGCGGTGGTCAAACTGGTGAATCATTTTGGCCTCATACAGCGGCAATAACCCCTCGCCACCGCTGTCGAGAAACAGGTGGCTGTCGTTCGACATATGGAACATGGCCATAAATCGAATACCCCAGGGGTTCTGCTCTGGCAGCGTGCCGTGCGCTTCGCGGATCAATACCGGTACCTGTTGGTAAATCTTCCGAGTCAACTCGGCGTCACGGCGGGCGCGGAACACTGGGCAGGTGAGGGTATTGGGGTTAATAAGTGCAAAATCGTCCGGTCCAAGTGTAAAAATACGACGACGATCACTTAAATCCTCGATGCTCAAGAGGTAATGAGCTAGTTTAATTTCACTTCGGTTATCACCGAGCGTAATCAAGGCAAACGGTGTATCTGGGTGAACTGACGGAAAAATTCGTTTTTCATTGTCAAAACCGTAGAAAGAAACCAAGCGCCTCGACGTAACAACAGACGAAAAGAAGTGCTTCGTCGAATCATCAGTAGCAATACCGGAAGGCACGATAAACCCGGCGCGGCCATCCCTATGCGTAATCTGACTAATGGTTTCGGCAAACAGCGCGTATGTGTTGACATCGCCCACGCCAGTGAGCGGGTACCGCCCCCCATCCGAACCATCGACATGCGCAAACACGCTGGCGGCTTCTGCCGTGCGGCGGGTGGTAATGAATTCAGCATACAGGCGCTGTTCGGTCTCACATACCTGCGGTGCATGCTCTCCCAGCGGGAACAGGTGTTTGGCCAGCATTCCCTCCGCCAACCACTGAATGCGCTGGCTACGTTCGGCTTTGTTTTTGGCTTGCGCCACATCACGGTGGCGCGTAGCGAAGAACTCTTCTTCTTGTAGCTTGATGCGTTCCCACGGCGGGTTACCTAGTACACAGTCAAAACCGCCGCTGGCGAACACCTGCGGAAAGGCCAACGGCCAGTGCAGCACGCGGGCTTCAACACATGCGGACTGTGCAGCAGCGAGTGCGCCTTTCTGCTGCGCCGGAAGAGCATCACCCAGCAAGGTGAGATAAAGCGTGGCGCTGGTGGGAATGTCGTTTTGCGGTGTGGCGAGTTTGGGCAGCAGATATGCGCCAACCAGCAAATCGGCGGCGTGCGCCAGGCGGCTGGTTTTGGCTTGCTGCAAAAAAGCGTGGTAGGCGGCTTCCTTGGCTGCGATCTGCCGGGTGGTGTTTTCCGGTAGGGCTTCGAGGGCTTGCAGCTGGGTGAGGCCACTGCCGGTGGCGCTGGCCACATCGAGCTGCCCAAAGGCACGGGCGTTACGTTTCTTTTCCAGGTCTTTGAGCGCAGCGGCATTGGTTTTGGCGAGCAGCTTGCACACGTCCTTGTCATCGCCAGAGAGCGGCTTGAAGGCGTCTTTGGCAATGCCCATCTCCAGCGCTTTCAAATCGGTCAGCCCCAGCAGCGCATCCCCCACTTGCAGGTGGTGGTCGAGAAAACCCAGCGGCCGGCCTTCTTCAAAGCCTTCCAGCCACAAGGCGGTGCGGGCCAGCTCAATGGCCATGGGGTTGCGGTCCACCCCAAAAATACACTTGGACACCACTTCACGCAGGGCGTGGCGGAAGTCCTGTTCGGTTTGTTCGCCGTCCGTGGCGCGCAGTTGCGCGAGCTTTTCGGCCAAACGGCGAGCGGCCGCCAGCAGAAAGTGGCCGCTGCCGCAGGCCGGGTCAATGACGCGGATGGCGAGCAGAGCCTCGATAGGGGATTCGGGCTGGGCAGCCAGACGCTGGGCAATCACCGGGTCGAGCGCGGACTTGATCAGCTCCTGCACCAAGGAGTCCGGCGTGTAGTAGCTGCCGCTGAGTTTGCGCGCATTGCCGGCGGTGCTGCCCTCGGAGGTGAGGCCGACAAAACCGAACTGGCGCGCCGGCAGGTCGATCTCCGGCACCAGTTCGAGCAGGCTTTCGTAGACGCTGCCCAGCTCTTCCGGGCCCATGTTGCGGTAGTCCACCGGGGCGAGCACACCTTTGTGGCTGGCCCAGCGCAGGTTCTGCATGGCGGCAAGCAAATGCGCGTTATCCAGACTGGCTGCATCCAGCGCTGGACATTGGGTGACGGCGAACAAGCCACCGAGGGCGGGCAAGGCCAGACGCGGCTCGCCTTCGCTCAGGCCCTTGAAGACAATGCGCAGCGCTTGCCAGTGGTCATCAAAGCGGTTGCGGGCGCGACGCTTCAGGCACAGCTCGCGCAGGCGGGCCACCGCATAGCCCTCGGCATAGGCGCGGCGTGCAGCTTGTGCGGCTTTGCTGTCGTCTTTGCCGTGTAGCAGACCGCGCTCTTCGACGTTGAACAAGAAGATCAGCCGGTAAATCAGGCGCAGCAGTTGCTGGAAGTAGGCATCCTTGCTGAGCTCACCGTTGTGCAGGGCATTGCGCAGGGCATCGTTGGCCGGGTGCTGGATAAAGCCTTCACCCAAAATTAGCAGAGCATCGGTCACGCCCAGGCGCAGGCCATCGCGCACGCGAGTGCCTTCCTCCTGCCCGGCGGCCCGCCATTTTTCCCAGATGCACTCGGCTGGTTCGCCAGCGGAGCGGCTAGCCTGCAGTAGTCGCCAGACATTGGCGAACTCTGCGTAGCGCTGGCCGCCGAGCAGGTCTTGAAGGTCGATCTCAAGGTAGCTGGGACGCGTGAGCGTGGCTGCATCGCGCAGCAGGCGCAGCTGCTTGCCGTTGCAGGCGATGGACCAGAGATGATCCGGGCTGGCATTCAGGAACTCCTGCGCCAACAGGAAGGCTGATTTTTTCTTGCTGCCCGAGCCTTCAATCGCAAAGCGTGAATCGGCGTCTTTCAGAGACAGCGTGTGTGGTGCGACGACAACCGGGAGTTTTCCGGCGAGAAAGCTGATGGGGTAATGGCGATCGCCAATGGTGATGCCACTACAAGGCTGCAGATTCGTATAGCCGAAAACATCACGCAGTAGCTCGTACACAAAGGTTTGCGTGAGCGTAGCGGCATCCACGTCGGATCGATCCAGATGGGCTGCGAAGTGCTTCCATTGCGCGCAGGCGATCTGGAAGGCGCGGCTGTAATCATCTTTGAGCTTGAGGCCCTTCGGAGTGCCGTAGTCGGCTTCGGTTTGCCATTGCGCGCTGCCCAGCGCGGCTTTTTCCAGTTGGTCTGGCAGGAACAACCCGCCCTCAAGGGTGAGGGTGGGCAGGTTGAGCACGGCCTGGGTTCTACGGATTTTCTTCATGTTCCTTTTTTCACTCCGCTTTACAGCGCGTCGGGCAGCAATACATACACACCCATCACGTCCACCGGCAGGCAGGCGCTGACGCTGTACTGGCCGACATCGCGGGCAGCCTCTCGCACGCGCTGGTGGTCGGCCAGCAAAGCTTTGGCGCGTTGCTCGGCCAGCGTTTGCAGTTGATGGGGATGTGCGGCGATAAAGTCCAGCGCGGTGCGGATTTCGCGCTGCATGGCCTCCACCGGCAGGTTGCCGGTGGGCGTGCATTCCAGCAGCCGCGCCACAGCATCACCATCGAGCCATTGCGGATTGTTGCGGCCCGCCACGGCCAGGGCCACGGTTTCTTCGGCCATCATCTGGAACGGTTCACGGCGGCGCACATAGCCCAATTGATGACGCAGGCGAAGCAGGTAAACGGTGGTGACCACCTCCACGGCATCGGTCAGGGTGGCAGCGCAGCGAGCGGCAATGCCCGCCTCACCGGCCAGACTGGTCTCCAGCAGGTGTTCAGCCAGCACGCTGACCAGCGGGTGGCTGCGGTGTAGTTCGTTGAAGTTCAGCAGCAGGGGTTTGGCTATTCCTTCGTCGGCCAGGCGCTGGCGCAGCGCTTCTGGCAGATGCTGCGGCAGAAAGCGAAACTGCTGTTTGCGCGCGGGCTCCAGCGGGGCATTGAGGCGGGCGCACGCACTATGCACAAAGCGTTGCACATCGGCTTGGGTGCCGAGCGCTTCTTGCTGCTTTTGCCACTCGGGAAGTACTTCATCGGGGCGGATACGACGCTGGGCAAATACGGTGCGGTTTGCCTTGGCTTTTTCCAGCGCGTCCTGCCATTGGGCTTGCAGCGGAGCGAGGATGCGTTCGGGTTCACCAAAGTCAAAACTGGCTTGATGCGATGATGACTGGCGGCTGTCACTGCGCTTCATCAGCGCCGCCTTCACGAGCGCCTGATTGATGCGGGCTTCGTCTTCCGGCATGGGCACCAGCACACCGAGTTCTTTTTGGATGGTTTCACCTTTGCGCAGAATGACGTTCAGCACAAAACCATCGACTGGGTTGTCCTGCCCCCACAGCATGGTGCAACGCACCTCTGAGGCCTGCTGGCCAAAACGATCGACGCGGCCTTCGCGCTGCTCGTGGCGGGTGGGGTTCCAGGCCAGATCATAGTGAACCACTGCCGTGAACAGGTGCTGCAGATTGACGCCCTCGGACAGGCAGTCGGTGGCGACCAGAATGCGCGGTTCGCCTTCTTCCATGGATTCGACACGCTCGCGTCGCTCTTCCGGGGTGTATTCCCCGGTGACGGACTCGACGGTGGCCTTGAGAAAGACTTTGCGCAAGTGTTCAGCCACGTAGTGGGCGGTGGCGATATAGCGGCAGAACACCACGGTGTTGTAGCCGTCTTTCACCAGCGCCTCGACATGACGGATGAGCGTGGCTAACTTCGGGTCGCCTGCCTTACCGGAGAGGCGTTCGGCTTCATTGATCAAGCCTTGCAGCCGGCTGGCCTCTTCCAGTTGCGCGGGCGGCTCCAAGTCGCTGCTTTCGAGGTTGTCGGCTTCTCCATCGTGCAGGCGTTCGTCGGTCAGCAGCTCGTCTGCTTCAACACTGCCTTCCAGCCGGGTGGTGAGTGCTTTGACAGCGGCCGCGGGTGACGATGCGACGCAACGCAACAGCGCGAGCGTGGCATACCAGATTAAGCGGCCACGGCCTTCACCCTGTTGCTCGATGGTTTCGGCCAGCTCGCGGCAATAGTCCTGAACCGAATCAAAAAACGCCCCCCAATCCCCACTGAGTAGGTAGGTGACTTCGGTTTTCATGCGACGGGGGAAACCACGGCCATCGCCGGTTTCGGCCTGCCATTCGGCGATGTCCTTGCGGCGGCGCTGGACAAAATGCCTTGCCAACTCCTGACGCAGAGGGTCGCTGGCCGAGGTGCGGTTTTGTAATGCACTGAAGCGCGGGTCGAGCAAAGACAGCAGGTTGTAAAACGCGACTTCGTCACCCGAGTGGGGTGTGGCGGTGAGCATAATCAGGTGACGGTTTTCATCTTTTATCAAGCGTTGCAACAGTTCAAAGCGCAGCTGTTTGCCCGCGCCGCTGCTGGCGCAGGTATGCGCTTCGTCAACAATCACGCACTCCGGTGCAATCGCCAGAAAGTGTTCGCGATGGCGCTCGCTCTTGATGTAATCCAGACTCACCACCACCACGGGATAGTGATCGAACAGACTGACGCCATGGGGAATATCGCGCTCGATACGCGCGGCCGACGACGAGGTCAGCGCGACAGCTTGCAAATTGAAGCGGGTTTCCAGCTCGCTTTGCCATTGCTCCACCAAGTGCGGCGGACAAAGCACGGCCAGGCGAGAAATTTCACCACGGTCCATCAGTTCACGGGCGATCAGCCCGGCTTCGATGGTTTTGCCGATACCCACGTCATCGGCAATCAACAGGCGAACCGTGGTTAGGCGCAGCGCCATCAATAACGGCACCAACTGATAGCCACGCGGTTCAACCGCGATATTGCCAAACGAACGGAACGGACCCCCACCAGCACGCAGCTTGAGGCGCAGGGCATCGCGTAGCAGCAAGGCGGCAGCGTGGTTTCCCGCATGTTCGGGTTCTGGCCAAGGGAAAGTGGCAGGCGTTACCGGTTGTAGCTCGAGCTCTGGGACGAGAGAGATGGTGTCTTCATCCGCACCACCGAGTGGGCGCAGGCGCAGCCAGTCACGGCGGGATTCGCTTTGAACCACCCATTCACGCCCACGGGCACGAACCAGGTTGCCGGGCATGAAGTCGTGTTCGAGTATGGTCATTGTGCTTGCTCGTATTTGCCGAACACATCAGGGTGAGCAGCGAACTGCGCATGCCACAGCGATGGGTCGGAGAAGTTCAGTACTTTCCAGCCTTTGTCGGCCAGTAAGACAGCGGTGTCGGTATCCATATCTTCAAGAAACACCAGGGCGCGGGCCGACTTGTATTGTCCTGCGGCTATCGCAGCCCCCTGATTGACGGGCACCTGCATGGCATCCGGATGGCGCAAGCCCGCGGCAGCCAGGGCGTTCAGCCACTGCTTGAGATGATCATCGGCCAACGCGTTTGATGGCGCTGGTGGTGGATATTGCTTGGGTTTGACTTCGGCATTGGCCAGCGCCACCAGCACCTTGAGCGCATCGGCATTCCGGCGGTTGATATTTTCGTGATCGGGCTGGTTGAAGTAGGACAGCAGGCATTGGTAGCAACCTGCTTCGCAGATGCGGTTGCCCAGCGCATTGGTTTGCTCCAGCGCAGGCAAGTCTTCAAGCTTCCAGGCCCCCTGCGGCGCATTGTGGTGGAGCAGCTTGAGCGCGTTGCTGGCGACCTGCGCTAGGCTGGCCGGGTCGCTGGCAATGCGGGTGAGCACCCCTGCGCCGCCTTCGGCGGCCTCGTAGAACATCAATGCACGGCGCTCGTCTGCTTTGGGCAGAGGCTCGGCCACGAGTTCCGACTCTTCAATCTGGAAAGTCATCTCGATGCCGCGTTTGAGCGCCGCCTGCAAGGTCGCCATGGCCTCTGTCGACAAGGTATGCACCGGCGCGAGAATCAGCAGGTTGCGGTGGTCCTCGACGAATGGAACGATGCGCTGGTTGGGTACTTTGTCGAGCAACGCTTCGTCCTTGCCATCTTCTTCATTGCCACCTGGTTCGTCCTGTTTGCTCCAGGTGCCGGTGATGGGATTGATGTAAAAACCCAGCTGCTCTTTATTCTTGCGCCTGCGCCAGCCACGGTTGATGCGCCACAAGCGGGCTGCAGGCGCATAGGTCAACTCGGCCAGGGCTTCCTCGCCATGCCTGACCTCGGCTTTACGCTGCTGGATGACGCCATCCGGCCCCGGCAGGAAACGGTAGGTGGTTTGCAGATCAAAACCCTGGCGCTGACGATCTTCATCATTGATGGAGATCCGTTCTACAGCGACCGTTTCCACGGTTTCAATGCGATACAGTTCGCGCACCCAGTCGTGCTCGGTCAACAGGGCGTCGCAGTTTTCGCAGCGATTGACCAAGGGCTGCGCGCCGTTGATGTCACCCAAATGGCCATAACCGCATTGACTGCAGACCAGCGAGGAGATGGTGGCGAGTTGGCTGTTGCCGGAGACGTGATCGGCTGAACCCACGTTAAGCTTGGCGCGTACCACGCGGTACATGCGCCCCTGGTGATAAATCAGGCTGCGCGGGCCGAACTCCGACAAGGCCAGAAAGCGCGGGCGACTGACCATGCTGCCCTCGTCATCCTTGCCGTTCGCGGTTGCCCCCCCGCGTGCGGGAATCCAGGCCATCAGGGGCAGGCGTGGAAAGTTGTAGCCCGGCAGGAAACCCTGACTGGCCAGATAGCGGTAGGTGTAGAAATCCGAATTCTGGGTGTTGCCGCTCTTGAGCAACACGGCGTATTGCCGGGCTGCATCGCCGTAACGACGCTGAGCGTTCTGGCGCTCGCTGTGCGACGCCGTATGGCTTTTGACGATCTGGTCGGCCATGTTCATTTGTGTGCGGGTGGCATCGAACAAGACGCGCCAGCGTTCCAGTGCATCGGAGAATGTCTGAGGCGCACGCTCAATCACCTTCTGCACATAATCGGCTGAAAACCAGTCGCTGCCTGCCAGCTCCTGTTGCAGCTGAGCAATGACGCGGGCTGCACTGGCCTGGGCACGCTGTGTGGCTGCCGGATCATTCAGTGCATCGTGGTAGGACTTGATCAGCGGCTTTCCCGGCTGATCAAGGTCAAGCATGGGGGCGATGCTGACATCGAGTGCAATGTGGGCGTTTGCCAGCCAGACAGCCTGCAAATGGCTCTCCACCAGATCGCGATTGGCCAGATCCAGCGTGGGCGCGCGGACGATGCCATGCACCATTTCATTGGCATGATGGAAAAACCACTGGTCATGCGGGCTCAACGAGGCGCAATAGGTAATCACCAGCGCTTGTTGTCCAGATCGCCCGGCGCGGCCACTGCGCTGGGCGTAATTGGCAGGTGTCGGCGGGACATTGCGCAGGTACACGGTATTCAGTGCGGAAATGTCGACTCCCAGCTCCATAGTGGGCGAACAGAACATGACCGGCAGACGCTCCAGCGGGGCTTCGTGCGCCGGGTTGTCGGCCCAGTCCTTGCGGTCCTTGTCTGTGTAGCGGAAGCGTTGTTCCAGCAATTGACGGCGTCCAGCATCCACCTGGGCCGTGTGTTCCTGCGCCTCAAAATCGAACAACGGATGACTCTTCTGGCGCAATAAATCGGCGATGGTCAGATAGAGCGCACGGAAGAATTGATTGGCGCGCGTGTCTTCCGCCTGGAGGGAATCTTCTGGCAAACACCAATCCAGCGCCGCTGCATTCAGGCGCCAACCTATCAGCTGTTGATCAATCGAATGCTTCTGGACATAGCCGTAGAGTGCAGCCGCTTGCAGTAGCGCCTCCACCAGCTCGACCCACTCTGGGTCTTTCCAGCTTGTGACTTGACCGGCGAAGGCGGTTTCTTTCCAGAAGGCGGCGTTTTTGATGTCGCGTAACAGGCGCGAGCGAGGTCCGCCTGTTACCAGATCCGTTCTTGGTTTGCCCCGGTATTCCGGCCGCTTAGCGAGAATCAGGTATTTGGCTGTTTCCAGTAACTCATCAGGCGCGAAGGCCCAACGCTCGTTGAGGTAAGCGAAGGCGCTGGTTCGGGCCTTGTCCTGCTCGACCGGATCGAGATAGCGTGTCTCCAGGCATAGTCCGCGACGCATCGTGTCGAAAACAAGCCGACACAAGCCTGCCCGATGCACGGCATTCAACCTCCCTAACGTGCCATTTTTCCCGAAGGCGGCAGCGTCGGCACAAAACTCATCCAAACTGCGGTAGGTGATAGCAAGCAAACCCAGTTGATCCAGATTCGGGTTATTGAAGCGCCAGCCTCGCCGCAGATCACGTAGCAAACGGTAGCCAATGATGTAGCGCAGGGTACGCTGAGCTTCTTGCCGAGCCAGGCCCATGAGCTTGGGTGTGCGCAGGTATTCGACCAGCGTGGCTTCATCCAGCCGATCAAAACCGAGTGCCTTGAACACGGCATCGGCCAACTGTTCTTCACTTAGTTCACCGTTGCTGTTCTGCAGAGCGCCAATAAGTCCTGCCCGCAAGGTCAGCAAAAAGACGAAATCGTTGAAATGGCCGGCTTGTAGAGCTGCATCCTGACGGTTGTCGGTAAAGCCAAGCAATTTGCGCGGATCAGGCTGGCCGCTTGCTGGTTCAGCATCGCCGAAGAGTTGGCGCAGTGCAGTCAGCGTCAGAATCGTTGTAGCAGAGGACCGTCCTTCGCCTGAAAGACTTGCCAGGCGGTTGATGTCTTTGCCATGTGCTTCATGAACCTGACCGCAATTCAGACAGAAACGAAACTTTCCCGGGATGTACCAGAACGACTCGCCATGCCCCTCGTTTCCTTGTATGCCAACGCTGAGGCTATAAGGCACGGCTTTTTTGTAGTTTTGTTTGATCTTGGGTGGGTCGCGACTTAAATCCAGCCAGGTCTCAGGCAGATCTTCAATATCGCCTCGGTAGGGCAGATTGGAACCCGCAGGACACAGGAATCCGTAACAGACATCGTCGTTATCGTCTGCCGTAATGTCATCAATTTCGCGCGGGCTGTAACTTTCTGGCGACCGCTTTGATTGCCAAACCGGCAGGTACTCTTGGCCGCAATCACGGCAAAAGTGCACGGGATAGAGCTGGACGCCTTCATCCTGACGGCCCGGCGCGAAACGCTGCGCATCCAGGGTGATATGACGAACACCTTGCGCTTCAAGGGTGACCAGCACCTTGCCAGGACCGCTGATGAATTGATGGAGCTTGAACGCAAATGGTGGCTGCCCTTGCGGGGTTTTGATTTCATGTGCGGCGACTAGGAAGCGTTGCAAGCCATTGCGCGCAACATCAGTGGGGCAACCAGCATCCATCGCCAGTTTTTCACTTGCTGCCTGGACGGTCATCGGTTTTGCTCGACGTGGTGGCTCATTGTCAGGTAGTTCTATGCCGAGATTCAGCTCAACCCAAATCGACAATGAATCAACACGAAACGCATCGAAGTCTGCCCAAGAAAACTCAGAGCGCGCTAGCGCAGTTGCCAAATTGGGCTGAATCGCCGCGACATCTTTCAGTGGGTCGGTCACACGCTCTAGCGTCTCGCCGATGATGTCTTGCTCGCTTAAATGCGTGCCAAAAAGTTTGCTGGCAACCTCGGCTACGGTTTTGTTTCGATCTGCGAGGCTTCCGGTGCTGGACATGGTGGCTGATGTACCGATGCAGAGCAGTTCATCCGCCTCCAGACGCTCGCGCAAACGGCGCACCAGCAAAGCCACATCCGCACCTTGGCGCCCCCGATAGGTGTGAAGCTCGTCGAGGATCAGAAACTCCAGCCCCTGGCAGTGATCCACAACGCGCCGATCCACCTCGTCGAAGCGCGTAAGGATCAGCTCCAGCATCATGAAGTTGGTGAGTAGTATGTCAGGCGGATTGCCGGCAATAGCTTCGCGTTCTGCCTTTGACTCTTGCCCGGTGTAACGGGCAACAGTGAATGGTTGTTGTCCATCCGGATAGCCATGGAGAAATTTGTCGAGTTCTTCGAGCTGGCTGTTCGCCAGCGCATTCATCGGGTAGATAACGATGGCTCGAGTGCGTGGAGTTTTTTCCTGGTCTTTCGCTTTCAAGATCCGATCAATGACCGGGATAAAGAAGGACAGCGACTTTCCCGAGCCGGTACCCGTCGTAACAACATAGCTCTGCTTGCCCTGGCCCTTGGCTAGGGCCTGCAACTGGTGGGCATACAGATGCAGCGGCTGGGGATGCCCCTCCGTCTTGCCGACCTGAAAAAGATTGGCGCAGGCACCATGCAGCACTCCCTCTGCAGCAAGCTGCTGCACTGTACCTTTGCGCTGATAGTTCGGATTTATTTGGACGAGGGGCTCTGGCCAGTAACGCCCATTGTCATACTGCCGTTCAACCTCGTTCCGTATGTCTGGTGCAGCGATTCGGGAAAAGCTTCGTGAAAATGAGCTGTATTCGCTAATGATCTGATCGCGAAAGCCAAATACGTTATTCATTTATTTTGTCCTTCCCGTGGAGGAGCGTAGCCGGGTGCCAATAGGGCGTTTTTCACGCCATACAGTGCCAGATGGTCTTTCAGCCACAGACGATACTCATGGCCACGCAGGCTGTGATCCGGTGAGCAGTCCACACTCCATTGGCGCAGGATGTAGCCCGCCGTGGCGGCACGTAACTTCATGCGCAGGACTCCACTATCCATGCTGTAGTCCATCTCAGTGATCTCGGGACGGGGCTGGTCTGGGTGCGGCACTAATTCCAGCTCAACGATACGGGTCCACTGAATATCCTGGTTGCTTTGCTCGTGCGGCTGAACCTTCGCGCCTTTCATCACGACCGGATTTTTGATCCGGGTAATGACGAAATCACGGAATTCCTGGCTCTTCCGGTCAAAAGCACGAACATGCCACCGCGAGCCGTTATCGAGCAGGGCGAAGGGGACAATCTCCCGTTCTGCACGCCCACTGGTGATTGAGTAATACTCAATCACCAACGGACATTCCTGATGGATTGCTCTGGTTACGGAAGCCAGCACATCTAGATCAGGCTGAGTTAGTCGCGACGGGGTTTCGCTGGTTATCCATGCCTTGAGCCGCACAGGCTCACCATCGCCGAAACTCTGCGTTAGCCATGAAAGCACCCGGTCTGGAGGAAAGTCGAAGACGGGGTGAAAATCCGGCCCGAGGACGTAGGACTTGCCCTTGGAGTCGTAATCGATGTTGCCGGAGGCCAGTTCCTTGTAAAGAGCAAGATCCCGGGTGGCTGCGGCTGACTGGATGCCAAAACGCGATACCAGGTCCTGGCGACGGATCTCCCCGATGAAGCGCACGCGCAACTCCACAAAGGCGAGTCTGTCGCGCTGGGGCTGTGTTAAATCAGTGAGTAGTTCGTTCGACATCCGGCTTGCTCATGTGGGTTAGCGAAGGCGTGTACGAGTCATTGCGGAAAGTATATTAGATGCTCTACAATGTGTCTATAGATTGATATTGCAACTCTAATACGAAGCATAATGATTACCACTAAAGTAATGGGCGCCAAACAAGCGGTAACGAATGCGCCAGCACCCCGCGAATTTGCCTTTGGTCAGATTAGCCCGCGGCAATGCGTCGGTTACCTGCCGTCGGGAATGGAAAATAACTTTCAGCATTTGATATGATATTTGCACATTATGGTTAACGCACGACTCGTGTCGTGACATGCGGGGAGGATCAAATGTTCGACGAGAGGTGTGTATATTTTTGGCCGGTCGGCACAGGTGACAGTACGACGTTCGTAGTGCGTCCGAACGAGGTCGTGTTCCAGGTTGATCTCCGGCACAGTCAAAAGTCGGAAGACGAGGAGACGGACTGCGCTCCGGTCATCGACTACCTTGAGGAACATCTGCCGAAGGTGGATGGGAAGCCCTACCTCTCGGCGTTCGCCATCACGCATCCTGACAAGGACCACATTCAGGGCTTCGAAGAACTGCTGGAGCGGGTGACCGTCGGCGAGCTGTGGTTTTCGCCGCGCATATTCCGCGAACACGACGACGACCCCGGCAGCCTAGGCGACGATGCGAAGGCGTTCCGCGACGAAGCGCACCGGCGGGTGACGGCCACGGTCAAGGCAGGTGGAGACCCTGGCGTTGGAAACCGTGTGCGTCTCGTCGGCTGGGACGATTTGCTAGATGAAGAACACTATCAGGGATTCCCGCCTGAGTTCTTCAGCATGCCTGGCGACGTCGTGGAATCACTCGATGGGGATGACCTGACCGGCGAATTCCGCGCGTTCATCCACGGCCCCTTCAAGCAAGGCTCGGACGAAGACGTTGGGGACCGGAACGACACGAGCCTGGCCATGCAAGTCGTGCTCGGAGATGACCCTTCGGCGGGAGGGGTGCTGCTCTTCGGCGACCACAAGTACCCCGTCATCCGGAAGATATTCGATGTTACGAAGGCGCATGGGAAGGAGGCGAACCTGCATTGGCAGGTACTGCTGGCGCCGCACCATTGCAGCAAGTCCGTGATGTACCAAGACGAGGATGGCAAGGAGGTCCTCAAGCAGGATATCCTTGACGACCTAGATGCATATCAGGTCGGCGCAGGCTACGTCGTTGCTAGCGCGAATTCCATTCCCGCGTCGAATAAGGACGGGGACAACCCGCCTCATGCCAAAGCGAAGGCGCGCTATCAGGAGCTTGCGACCGGCGGGTTCGTCTGCACTCACGACGATGGCGGGCATGCGGAACCGCTCAAGTTCACCGTGGACGATTCAGACATTGAGTACGATGAAACGAGTGGCATGGAGCAAGGAAAGAGCGCGTTGGCGGCAGCGGTCAGCGCGGCCCGCGGAAGCGATGCGACGCCTTCGACCAAAGTGGGCTTTGGATGCCCGAACTAAGTCGAGGTCATCAGCTCGCCCTTCTTCAGCTCGCCAATATCGTTGCCAACTCGAACGGCGCGCTCGAGGTTCTCGAGCCAGCGGCCGAGTCGAAATCGAAGAGCTACATCTGGATCCGCCTATCGCTCGAAACGAAGGACTATCGAACCGGAAACGGCCTCGCATTTCGAGACCGTGAGCGGATAAGCCTGCACCTTCATCCGGACTTTCCGTTCAAGAAGCCCGACGTCTATTTCACGCACACGCGGTTCATCGGAACGCCGCACGTGCAGTGGGGCAATTCGATCTGCCTCTATCAATCGGGCGAGACGGAGTACGACCCGTCCGATGGCATGTTCGGCTTCTTTGACCGGGTAGAGCAGTGGATGCGCGCTGCGGGAAAGGGCGAGCTGGATCCTGATGACGCGCCTCTGCATCCGCCCGTCGCCTACACGACGTCCTCGACCACGTTCGTCGTCAGAGCGAATACGCATACCGGAATTGCCGACGACGGGATTTGGATCGGGCGCGCGGACTTGCGCAACGTCAGGGATGACCGCTTCGACCTCGTCGGGTGGACCAAGCTGGATGATTGGGGCGATGCCGACCCAGGTCATCCGATTGCTGCCGCTGTCCTGTTCAACAAGCCGCTCGCGACCGAATTTCCGACGAAGGTAAACGACCTCATCAATCTCGTCGAGAACGCGGGGCTGTCGTTCGGCCTGCTTTATTCCCTCCTGAGGCTCTTCTCCCTGGCTGGCTCAGAGGAGGAGCCAGCATATTTCGTCCTTGGCGCTCCGATGCGGCGCAAGGCGGCCGGCGAGCCGCTTAGGCCGCACCTGACCGTTTGGGAGATTGGTCCCGACACGCTGAAGACGCTCCGCGCTATGGTGCGGAGCAAGGGGAAGGACGAAGCCGCGCGAGACGAGCTAGCCACGTGGATGGTTAAGGCAGACGTCAGGTGGTGCGACGTCCTCGAAGACCGGCCTGAGATCGTCAACCGGCGAGACGGCGGAACGCTCCTCGCCGCCCTCTCTGAGAAGCGGGTCCTGCTCCTCGGTTGCGGAGCACTCGGATCGGCGGTGGCCGAAATGGTTCTGCGCTCTAACGCCGCCAAACTGCACCTCGTCGACTACGGCATAGTGAAACCCGGAGTCCTCGTCAGGCAGCGCTACGCGGACAGCGACATCGGCTCCGCAAAGGCAATGGCGCTGCAAGCGCATTTGCAGTCCATTGGCCTTGAATGCGTGGTGACCGCGGACAAGGGCAACCTCGCTAATCAGGCGCTGTCTCGTTTCGACTTCACGGAATGGGACTTGGTCATCGACGCCACGGCGTCAGCGAGCGCAATCCATCGCATCGAAGTGGAATTGAAGGCACAGAGCCTTCCGGTTCCAATGTTGTCAATGTCGGTCAGCGCCGCGGCCGAAAACGGCTCGGTGCTGGTGAAGATGCCTCAGTACAGTGGGGGTCCGCACCACATCGCGCGACAGGCCAAACTAGAGGCGTTTGCAAAGCATGCTGGCCACTCACTGGTTAAGGCGTTCTGGCCGGAGCGCGAGACGATGAAGGTGTTTCAGCCGGAGCCAGGCTGCTCGGCGCCGACGTTCATCGGCTCGGCGGCCGACATCGACCACCACGCAGCAGGCCTCTTGAACATCGGTCTGTCTCGCATCGAAAGCCTTGCGCCCGACGCGGCAAGTCTGGACCTCGTTGCCGCATCGTGGTTGCGCGCGGACGATATTAAGCGGCATCGCTTGAGCTACACGTTCAAGGGATATGCTCGTCATAGCGAGCAGAGGCATGGCTACGCCGTGCTGCGCTCGGATGTTGCCGCGCTCGATATGACCTCAGAACTGAAGCGCATCGCACGCACGCGTTCCGACAAAATCGAAACTGGCGGCCTCATCTTCGGTGAAATTGACGACGCCCATCAGGTGATCTGGGTCGATAGTGTCAGCGGTCCGCCACCGGACAGTACCGCTAGTGAAACGCAGTTCCTGTGCGGGACTGCTGGAACGAAAGAACTTAACGCGTTCAAATCGGCGGCGAGTGGGAAATCGAGCCGCTTCATCGGCATCTGGCATACGCACCCCATCAGTCGTGGCCGGCCGAGCCAAGATGACCTCCACGCGATGCTGGATCTGCTCCACTTCCAGGAGTTTCCGCCGCGCCAGGTGGTCATGCTCATCGTAGGGCACGCCGCAACGAGGCGCGAAGAGAACTACTACCTCTACCGGCGCAACGAATTCGTCCTCATTGCTCGGCACGAGGACGGGGGGCAACAATGAGTCTCCCGAAAATCGGCCTGGCCCTCTCGGGTGGCGGTTCTCGGGCTATCGCTTTTCACCTGGGCTGCCTGCGCGCGCTTCACGACCGCGGAATTCTCGACAAAGTCGCGGTGCTTTCGGGAGTCTCAGGCGGCAGTGTCATCGCGGCGCTCTACGCCTACAACGATGAACCGTTCGAAGCATTTGCGTGTCGCGTAGAGACGGCGCTCTCGCGCGGCATGGTGTGGGGAATTGCACGCGAGACGTTCTTGTCGTTCGAACTGCCAAAGATCGTGGTCGCCACGGTCCTCGCCGGCACGGCAGCCATTCTGGCGCGGACTCTCCAACTTATGGGATGGTTGCTGAGCCTCGTGAAGCTACAGCCCAAGTGGCTAGGACCGATCGCCGAGCAAATCCTTGACTTTGCCCCACGGTTTGCGAGCTTCACGACGGCTTTCGAGCGTCACCTCGTTCGTCGCTACTTTGGCGACCAGCGCATGGATGCTGTCAGGCGCAGGGATATCTCGGTTGTCATTAATGCGGCCGAACTTCGTACCGAGACGGCATTCCGCTATGGCTCCGTCGAGAGCGGATGTTGGCGGTTCGGTAGGCTGACGGAGACCCCGCGCGTCGCCACCGCGGTCGCCGCTTCCGCGGCATTCCCTGCGTTCCTGCCCGCGCTTGACCACTACCAGACATTCAGCAACAACGGTATAGAAACGAAGCATCGCGTCATCATCACGGACGGGGGTGTTTACGACAATCTCGGTGTCTCTTGCATGTTGCCAGGGCGCACCAGCGAGTTCAGTACGAATGCGTTCCCAGTGGACTTCATCATTGCGTGTGATGCTGGTCAGGGCATGCCATCCGGAGCAAGGCGGCCGACATTCTGGATGTCGCGGATGCTGGCGACGGTCATCACAATCCACCGGAGGACGCAGACGATGACTCAAAATATGCTTCACCGGATGTCGGCGAGTGGGGAGATTCAGGGGTTTCTGATGCCGTATCTCGGCCAGCGGGATGGTGCGCTGCCCGTCCGGCCTGCCGACCTGGTCAGTCGTGACCAAGTTGTCGAATACCCGACGAATTTCAACCCAATGTCAAAGGGGAATATCGATAGGATCAGCAAACGAGGCGAGCAACTAACCCGCTGCCTTGTGGAAACCTATGCACCTGAGCTTTAAGCGACGATGTGTATGGCGAGGATCCGTGGGGCCCGTAGGGTGAAGTTAGCTTCGGCCTTTGGCCTGCTCGGAGGACTCAAGAGGGGTGCTATCCGCACCCCGTCAAGGGCCCTTTTCGACAACCTCGAGGCCTTACAACACGACCAATAAAGGGCGCGCATGAACATCTATACACTAAATGTCGGCCAAGGCCAGTTTGTGGTTGTCACCGGCAATACCCAAGCCATCATCATCGACTCCTACGTCCCGCTCAATCCGACGGCCGATATCGTCAACGTGAAAGGCGCACTGGCAGCGATTCTCCAAGGAAAACATCTTGTTGGTCTCATTGTGACTGGGTTCGATGCGGACCACTTCAATGAAGTCGGAATTAAGATTATTCTCAACAAGTACCGTCCGAACTGGATCATGTATCCGAAGTACTTCAAGGATACGCGCGTTGCAGATGCTTGCTTTGCAGCGATCAAGACCTTCGAGAAGCAGAAGGTCTTTGCTCGCTACTCGGTCGCTCTCGATAAGAACGATGCGCGCTTCTACAACAAGCTCTCCGATGACTTTCAGATTGAGGCGTTCTCGCCTCACTCGGACGACATGAACTCGTCGAACAATTGTTCTCTCGTTTGCAAGATCAAAGAACGGACCACGGGTGCCACGTACCTCGTCACAGGTGACACGGAGAGTGATCGATGGCAGTCGATTGTTCGCATCTTTGGCAGCGCTATCGCTTCGCACGTCTTGGCAGCTCCGCACCATGGTTCACGAAATGGAGTATCCGACGCAGCGATGCGCTTGATTACCCCGCACACTGTCCTAATCAGTGCGGGCGTCGACAATCAGTACGATCATCCCGCACCCGAAGCTACCAAGCTGTTCACCGCCCACGCACAGAAGTACTTCTCAACCTCCTACGGTGGTGGGCAGTCCTTGAAGACCGTTGCAACAGGAGCCAGCGTGTCCACATATAAGTTCTTTCCATAGCTAGAGTGAATCGCCCCAGGTTCCGAGGCACATTTGAGCCGGTCGAGGCACCACCGTTCGGACGTAGTCATTTGAAGGCTATGGCGGCGCCCTGGCGATCTCGTCTGTCACTGAATCATTTACCGTGCTGACTCCGGCCTCGACGATCATGGCGATTCAGTCGGGTTACAGCGTGCAAATCCATTCCAGCGCGACGACCCCTGAGATTTGCAACGGATAAATTACTGTGCCGTCGCCTTGATCGGCATTGACTGAACACGGCCTACAATTTGAGGAACCCGAGGCCACTACCTTCGGGGGTAAGGGGGAATCTGACCATTGAGCCAGATCGTTATCGGATATGGTGTGAAAGTAATAACATATTACATATGGCGTGCGTCATCGTAATGATTAGCGGATACGGCCAGAGAAGATGACCGTTCCCATCACAATGATGTCGGAAGTCAGTGGCAGGATGGGGTTTGGCCAGCTTGGGTTCAGTGCTTTCAGAAACTGACCCTCCGGCGTCTCGATGTATCGCCTGAGTAGCCCGGCCTTTGGGCTGACCGCAACAACATCGCGACCATGAGCCGGCTTCACGACGGGATCAATAAATATCAGATCGCCCTCCCGATAGCCGTCATCGCCGACCATGGCCTCCCCGATGACCGGCAGGGCAAAGCTCATGTCGCTGTGGGGAACGGGGCAGATCAATGCTCGGCCGGGTGAAATCTCCCCCATGTGCGGGGTATGGGTCAGCATGTCCCAGCGTCCGATGGGTACGGCACCCTTGTCGAACAAACGGACTGAAATGGGATCCTGCCCAGTGAGTTGCTCGGGTGTGACGCCCAGCACGCCGCCAATTTTCTCCAAAGTCTCGCGGCGAGGTTTCTTGGCCTTGCTGCGCTCCTTGAGGATGCGATTGATCGCAGGCTGGGAGACTCCGGAACGATGCGCTAGGTCAGTCTGATTCAGGCTTTGCTTGTCCATTAGCGCTTCCAGAATCTCCGCGACTGGGTTTTGCCCAAGGAATGTCGCTTCCATAGTAGTCATAAATTATTCCGCGCAGTGGTTACATTGGTGATTATTGTAATATAAAATGCGCACTCGTGACCATTCATTGGAATTTTTATTATGGAACAGCGCGACATACTCAAAATTAACCGGCAGCTTCTTCTTCTGACCCGTCAAATGGCCAACGACAGCGATGCTGCCGAATTGATGACAGGTCTATCAAAGCCCGTCATCGACAAGATCGCCACCCTGGATATGGATGAGATCGAAGAGTTGGCAGAGACTGTTGGTGTCTCGCTCTATACCTTGCGGTTTTCCGATTCGGTATTCAGCCGGTTATTGCAACTGCCACGAGATGCTCGAAGTACATACGCCGAGGCAACGCTGGCAGGCAATAGTCGTGGCGGCGCTACTTTCCCCTGAGGAGTTGGAAAATCATCGGATAGCCCATGAGCTGGTCAGGCTGAAGCTCAGGCTACCGATCGTGAATCATCTGACCCAGATTCATATCAAGCCACTCCGGCTTCGCTGGCGTGTGATTCATGCCGAAAGCCCTCCAAACGGGAGGCTCCCTGAGTCGGTTCGACCTTTCATAGTCGATGCCCTCTCGGCGGCAGAGCTGGCGAGTTTCGCAGCAGTATATCAACGCCTTGGTGGTGCTGATGACAGCAGGGTTTCTGCAGCGATGCTGTTACGGGCGAGGGAGATGCATCTGCGGATTGCGCATCGGGAACTCGATATCAATGCCGCCTATTTCGCCGTGCGAGATGTTCGTGCCAAGATCGTCGAGTGGCGGAGATGCGGTCGCTGCCAGACCTACTATATCTTCGACATAAATGAATTCCACGCCAGATCTTGCCCATACTGCGAGTTAAGCAGCAGAGGATGATCAGGGCATCAGTCGATACCAGAGCGGCAAATTACAAACTGCCCTTGAGTCGCTGTATCAGCTTGGTCGCCGTTGCCCTTTGATCCGGTTTTGACATGTCTTCAGCTGCTGGAGATTCTCGGACCGACGGTGGCGGCAGTCTTTGTACATCTCTGAGACCAAGCAAAGCCAGTATCCGAAGTCGCTCGGCCCGGTCTCGGAGCTGAACATTCGATAGATCTGCAACAAGTTCCGGGTAAATACTGGTCGGGATTTTGACGACGACCCTGATCGAGGACATCTCAAGCTCCTATCCGCCAGAAACCGCGAGCATTGGCAAAGACCGGCAGATCGGATGTGGAGACCTTGAGGTTCGGAAAAGCTTCTTTCACCGATGGCTCAAAGAATCCTGCGCCGCCACCAACCAACAGTACGATGTCGGCTCCGGCATTTTCTTTGCGCAGAGATTCTCTTAGCCGTGTGGCCACAATCGGCCCCACTTTGTCGGCAGCTTTTTTGAGGTAGGAGGCGAAATCGATTCGCTCTCCAAACAATCGAACCTCAGTCTGATTTTGCCTGATGGCGTTTTCAAGCCGCTCGCGTCCGATGTTTCCCCCGAAGTCATTGGCGACCAGCTTCGCTGCTTCATCCAGGATGACGGAAGATGCTTCGAGGCTGGTGCCGCAGGATTGGCGACGCAGCTCTCCATGGCTGATCAGCACCCAGTCAACTGAGAAGAAACCTGGATCGACCACCAGGACTCGCGACTCTTCAAACTCGGAGGCGTCAGTCAAGTTCCAGACATGATCGACAAATCCTCCGACCGGCTGCGGCACCACTTTGACTTGTTGGACGGTGATCCGTCGGCGCGGGGTGACCTGGTGTTCTCCCTGCATCTGTGATTGAAGCCGTTCGCGGAGGTCCGGGTTCAAGTACTGATTGACGGGTAGGCCAGTGACGAGCATATCTACCTGATCGAGTTCCGAAAGCAGCAATCCGGCATGGAAGAGTGCGCGATACGACTCTGTCGATGGGTAGTCCTCATGGAGTTCGCGACTCCACAATTCGGCACGGTCCGGCGATAGTCCTGCAACGAACGGGTTGCCGTTGACCATCACGCGCAGAAAGTCATCTTCTGCCTTGCCGGAAATTTTCTCGCCCAAACGGTCTGCTGGTGCCGCACCGGCAGGGCGCAACAGAACTTGTGGATTTTGGCCCGCCTTGCCAAACGCCAGCTTGAGATTGGAATAGCCAATATCGATTCCGAGCACATTCATTTCAGGTTCTCTCCCGTAGCACTTCAGTGGCTGTCATGCCCGACATTGGGCCATGAGACCTGGCAGTAGCACTGCAGGGCACCCCGAGACAGGACGTAATTCCTGGGATTGCGATAGTGCATATCGCGAGTGCACCGCCAGAGCACCTGATCCTATGGCGCGCCCTGTGGTTGCGGATTTTGAAATGCGCCCAAAAAGGTCACATTTCGAGCGCGCAGAGACACGGATGCTTTCTACGATGGCGTCCGTTGAATCCGGAACAACAGGGGTTCCAGCGTCATGCCTGGGCTTGCTGTGGTTTCACTGGTACGACGGGTGCAATCGAACGTCAGATTGCACCGAATGCCGGGTCGGGCGTACTTCCAGATGGATTCAACGGGCGATCCAATTCTCGGCGCGGCCGAGAAACAGGTCGAAAGCCCCGCTGTGGATTGTGCGGGGGATGCAACCGGAGCTTAAAGCTTGGAGAGATGGTATGGATGAACGACTCGGGCAGGTTCGAACGATACTCAAAAACTACATTGGTGATCTGTTCGATCAGGCCTCCAACACGGCGGTCAGATTTGAGCTCTTTACTGTCGAGGGGAATTCCCTCCGTAAGGGCTGGGACGACCAAAATACCCTGAAATATCGCGTTCGGCATGAGAAGAATACGCTCATGCTGGAATGGTATCAACGGGTATGGAAGCGCGACGCCAAGGGCAATCGGACCACAGAGCATCATTACATTCGCAAGCGCAACAAGAACAAGCGCGGCACCGATCTTGTGTATAGCTATGACATGGGCGACCTGTTCAAGTTCGCACCTGAGTGGAGTCGTGAGCGGGTTGTGGAGGCGGAGACCGAGGCGGCATCCCTCCGCCGTCAGGCTCATTACTGTTCTTCGATGCTGGTGATCCTTGGGCGAATGGAGCGCTATTTGGCCGACTGTGCCGGAGAGTCGCTGCCAGAGGAGGACGCAGCATGAACATGCCGCCGCGGTATCTCGTGACCGACACGTTCGACTTGCGCATGCTGGCATCGTTGACTGTTGGCATCACGCTGAAAGAGCTGTCGCTGAGCGATGTTTGCGATCTGATCGAGAGAGCGGAACAGGAACAACGCATGGGCCTTCATGGCGGCTGGGCAGATGGTCTCAAGCATCCGCTCGCCACCGCGTTGGTACCCAACGGACCAATCCTGCTGGTAGCAAATCAAGTACAGACAGCACAGGGGGACGTCATGAAGTGGGTTCAGGTGGAAATAGTCGATTGAGATTTCCTTGGACTCCGGTGCTGGCCGGATTCCAACCCTATTTCAAATTGCGGCCAGGAAGGGCGCATTTCGGTCGCCCGTGAGTTTTTCGTCCTGCTAAAAGCGTGGGAATGATTTTCGATGCAATTCTTCCCACGGTCGCTTTCGATTTCTGCTGCATGAGGATTCGCCAACCGTTGCGAGCCGTAGCTTTGCCATGACAGGCTCGGAACGAGTCCATAAATTGATCGGACTTGCCTCCGATATTGCCGCTGGCGAGAACGATGCCGAGTCCATCGGATTCCTGGGGCAGGCGTTGGTGCAGACAACCTTGCCGCATAGCGATCCTGGCGTTCCGTACTTCGAACGCTCCAGCGGGGCCGTGTCGCTCTCGATCATCGCCAATCCGAAATTCGGATTGCCTTTCGGCACCGTCCCGCGGCTATTGCTTGCATGGATATGTACCGAAGCAGTGCGAACCAAGTCGCCCACACTTGGGCTTGGCCGGAGTCAGAACGAATTCCTCAGAAAACTCGGAATGCGCACGGACGGCAGGGACTGTCTGCGCCTACGGACACAATCGCTGAAACTGTTTTCGTCGATGCTGTCCATCACGTACCAAATCGAAGGACGGTACGGACTGAAGAACATGCCTATTGCCGACGAGGCATTTGTGCTGTGGGATCCTCACCGACCGGATGATCGGATGCTCTGGGAAAGCAGCCTCAGACTGTCCAATACCTTCTTCAAGAACATTACCGACTCTCCCGTACCGATCGACATGCGCGTGCTGCGGGCGCTGTCGAAATCGCCGTTGGCAATGGATATCTATTCCTGGCTGGTCTATCGAATATTTCTGTTGCGCGTGAAAAACCGACCTGGCGTGATGATTCCGTGGGCAGCCTTGAAGCTTCAATTCGGTGCGGACTACGGCGATAGTCCGCGAGGCCTGATCGATTTCAAGAAGCGGTTTCTTCTTCGCTTGAAAGAAGCTCAGTTGTTCTACCCAGAAGCCAATGCCACGCCGCAGGACGCTGGCCTGTTTGTGGGTGCAAGCCGATTGCATACCCGGCATACCGGTTCCGCCAAACTATCCAGACTCTGACGACGGGTTTTCGGTGTAGTCCTGCTGAGAATCGGGGGGCTTTTTCCCGTGTCGGTCTTTTATGATTTTTTCCACAGAAAAAGGGGGGCTCTACTTGCAATCTACTTGTAAACCTACAAGCAACTACTTGAAGCAGGCTGTATGCCTTGTCCCATAAGGGATCCCCGCCGATGGCCGGGACAGTTGTCACGTAATTCGGGGACAGTTGTCACATGGTCGCGGGACAGATTTCACGTGGGCAAAATTTCGTGGCGCCGGAGATCTCCCAGTCTGTCGACGATCCAGCTGAATTCTGCGGTGAGACAGATTTCACGTGGATAACTTCTCCATCGGCAGGCGACCTGTGGATAACCTGTATTCGAAATGTGACCGATTTGGATCGATTTCGGATGTTGCATATTTTTGGAAATCCGTAAGATGAATTTCAGGCGGTAGGTTTCCACCTCGACAGACATCGGGGATATCCGCCCGAGGTCGGCCGGCGGTGCCTCGCAATCAACACCGGCAATGCGAGGACTTGACCGCACGCTATACGGTGCCTCCATCGGGTCTGATCACATCGCTTGCCCCACGATACGGGGCTTAACGAATTCTAAGCAAGGGGATCATGATGAGTCTGACGAAACCGGGGTTGATGGCAACACTGTGTTGGCATGGGTGGAATCTTCTGCGACTGCGCGGCGACTGGAAGTCGATGCCGGATTCCAGGAGTTTTCTCGGCATTGTGTTGATCCTGGTATTCCTTGGCGGGATGGCAGAACAGTTTGCGCGCGGACATGAGCTCTTGACCGCTGTCGTTGTTACCGTTTCCTGGCTTGTGATTCTCCTTTGGTCGTCGCGGCAAGCCGGCACAATCAACCGGCGTTTGGCGTTCGCACTGGGTCTCCTTTCGATCATGGTCCAGATGGGATTGATCCTGTCGACCTGGATGCCGGCGGCAGAATGGCCGGTAGCAATTTGGTCGGGAATTGCGGTCATGCACCTACTTTCCCAAGCGTCCCAAGACGGCGCGGGAGCATGGCGCTGAACGGGAAGGGTCCAAAACAATGGCCAATGCATCCTCACCCTACCAGTTTGAAGTCCCATGGCGTCCGAACTTCGAAGCGCGCATGGCGGTAGTCTGGACTGTTGGCGCAGTTTCGATTTTTCTCTTGACCACTGTGGCGCCGATCTTCCGGGGTTTTGGTGTCGTGCTTGGTATCGGCTGTGTAGCCGGTGCAGCGGTGCGCAGTTTTCAGGCCTATCGCCGGAATGTCGAAGATCGACGTCTCAAATTCTTCGGTAAGGAATTTATCGATTTGGAAGCCTTGCGGTGCAAATCTCGACAGGCCATCGCATCGAAGTCGTATTGGTTGGGGCGTGGTTTTCCTTGGACCGATATCGAAGCGACCAAACTGCACACCTTGATGTCGATGGGTGTGGTTCGCACACTTGGAACGGCTGCTCAGCACTCAGAAGGTTCCTACTGGGTTCATGGTCTTGCCCCCGAGAAGGATATTTATTCCGAGTTGGAAAACCTGGTGGGCCATAGCCTGATCGTTGGTAGCACTCGGGTCGGCAAGACTCGCCTGTTCGACATTTTGATCGCCCAGGCAATCTTTCGCGGTGAAACCGTGATCATCATTGATCCCAAAGGTGATCATGGTCTCGCCCAGAATGCGCGTGCTGCCTGTGATGCCAGCGGTGAGGGTGATCGCTTCGTCTATTTCCATCCGGCACACCCGGACCGATCGGCGTGCATTGACCCGTTGCGCAACTGGAACCGCAAGACTGAGCTGGCCAGCCGCGTCGCCGCACTGATTCCTTCGGAAACCGGTGCCGATCCCTTCACTGCATTCGGCTGGAAGGTGTTGAACGACATCACTAACGGCATGATAGCCACTGGCCATCGTCCCAATCTGGTCCAGCTTCGGCGCTACGTGGAAGGTGGGCCGGAAAGTCTTCTGCAACGAGCTCTGAAAGTCCACTTTGTCGCGCATGTTCGCGACTGGGAGACACGTGCCTCGTCCTACATTCGGAAGAACAAGGACCGCTTGCTCCAGGCCTATGTGGCCTTCTACCAAGAGGTTGCCATCCACGAAGCCCAGTCGGTTGACCTGGACGGCCTGATCTCGACCTACGAACACAATCGGGACCACTTCCAGAAGATGGTGGCCTCGCTGATCCCGATTCTCTCGATGCTGACCAGCGATCCGCTACAGGAGCTGCTGTCCCCGGATTTCGAACCGGGTCACCAACGTTTGGTGACGGACATGTCGAAGATCATCCGGGGCAACAAGGTCGTCTATATCGGCCTCGATTCCCTAGCGGATTCGACGGTCGGCAGCGCCATCGGCTCCATCATGCTGGCCGATCTCGCCGCCGTTGCCGGCGACCGCTACAACTACGGCATCGATTCACTGACGCCGGTGAATCTGTTCATCGACGAGGCGGCCGAAGTGCTCAACCAACCGGCCATCCAGCTCATGAACAAGGGTGGTGGAGCGGAATTCCGGGTAACCATTGCGACGCAGACCTTCGCCGATTTCGCCAGCCGCCTCGGCGATGAGAACAAGGCTCGCCAGGTATTGGCCAACACCAACAACAAGATTGCCCTGCGCGTTCTAGATTCCGAGACACAGAAATACATCGCCGAAGGCATGCCGCCGATCAAGGTGCGCTCGATGATGCTGCGTTACGGGCACAACGTCGATACCCATATCCATGACGGATACACCGCCTCCTACCAGGAGCAGATTCTAGAAGAAGAGGCGGAACTGTTTCCGGCGGCGATGCTGGGCGAACTGCCGCCGCTTCACTTCATTGCGCGCTTGTCGGGCGGTCGAACGCTCAAGGGGCGCGTTCCCATCCTGCTGGCCGAGGGCTGATGGCCAACAAGAAAGCCGATACCGGCTGGAGTACCATCATCGCCATCTCGGCCTTCATCCTGATCGTGGCGATATGGGTGTTCATTCCGCCGGGCGTCATCCGAAGTGCCTGGATCGCGGAACGCGCTGAGGTCTATGCCATGGCTGGCAAGGGCGAGAGCGCCGTCTATGGCCGGACCTTCGATGATCTACAGAAGTCGCTGGCCGGAGATTTCCGGGGATACATCCGCGATGCGGAAGCGATTGGGCAGGGACCGCTGGGAAATGTAGGGTTCAGCCGCTGGACTCAGGACCGGATCATGGCAACCTGGCTATGGATCGGATTGATCGCCTACCGGCTACAGGTGCTGACGGGGTGGCTTCTGCCGGGGATTCCCCTCATGTTGGCGGCCTATCTGGATGGACATTTTGTTCGGGAAATCCGGAAGTATTCCTTCGTTGCCCAAAGCCCGATTCGGCACAAGCTGGGAGTTCGGGTGATGTGGATGGTGCTGGCGGGACTGGCCGGATGGATCGTGGTTCCGGTGCCGATGCCATCGCTGCTGGCCCCCATGCTCATTGTCTCGATCTCCTATTCGCTTTGGCTGTGGGTCAGCAATTTGCAGAAGCGGCTCTAGGATTGCACATCACTTCTTGACAGACGCCGCCTCGCCGGATTTGTTCTTGGCCTGGAGCGACTGGATCAGACCGTCGATGCCGCTCTGGCGCACTTCGTTGGCGAAGGACTCTCGGTAATTGAGAATGAGGCTGATGCCGCCGACTTCGATGTCATAGACTTTCCAGTCTCTCTCCTGCTTTTCGAGGTAGTAGTCGAGCTGGATGGGCTTGCCGCCGGGCTGCTTGATCTCGGTGCGCACCTTGACATCGGTATCGCCCGGCTGCATCTTGAACGGCTTATAGTCGATGGTCTGGTTCTTGTACTCGGTCAACGCCTTCGAGTACGTCCGCACTAGCAACGCATGGAACTCGTCGGTCAGTATCTTCTGCTGTGCTGGCGTGGTGTTGCGCCAGTCGCGAGCCAGCGCCAGCTTCGTCATGTGCGTGAAGTTGAAATATGGGAGCACCTTCGCCTCGACCAGTTCGATCGCCTTCTTGGTGTTGCCCGACTGGATATCCTTGTCCTTGCGCACGATGTCGAGGACATCGCTGGTCACGCTTTTGATTAGGGCGTCAGGTGACATTTCCTGGGCAGATACGCCAGCAGCGAGGACAAGTCCGGCCACCATGGCAAACAACCATTTCATGAGATTTCCTCCCTTTGTTTGAGATCAGTCGTCCTGCTCGCGCGGCGCGTTACCGTCGTGAATCAGGTTGCGGCGGCGCTGTAGATAGCCGTCCCGGATGTACGAATACTTGTCGAGGGCAGCCTCCTCAATGACCTTGTCGGCCGGCAGGAGGTTGGCGCGATCACTAACGACACGTACCGCCAATAGCGTATTTCGGGTGGGAATGTGGCCGACGTTGGCGACGGGGTCAGTCTTCACGTCGAGAACGAGTGCAACCGCGTCACGCGCCGTTCGCGGGCCGAAAAACGGAACGACGACATAGGCTCCATTGCCTACGCCCCAACGACCGAAGGTCTGGCCGAAATCTTCGTCGTGCTTCTCCAGACCTAAATCGGTGGCGACATCGAACAGCCCAAGGATGCCGACGGTGCTGTTCACAACAAAGCGTCCGGCATCGCCCGCGGCCTCGGGTACCTTGCCCTGCAGCAGGTTGTTCACCGCAATGAAGACATCAGCGACATTGCCAAAGAAGTTGGCTACACCGTTTTTCACCGGCGACGGCAAGACCGCGTCGTATCCCGTGGCAACAGGTCTCACCACCACCTGATCGAGTGCATCATTGAAGCCGAACACGGCGCGATTGAAACCCTCGATGGGATCCTTAGGATTGCCGGTGGTTGCGCAGCCACTCAGCAACAACACGGCGCACACAAACAATGTGATTTGCTCTCCGATCTGCTTTTTCACGTGTTTCTCCTCATTTCTTGATACCAGTGCCGACGTCATTCTCCGCCGCCTTGTTGAACATGAACTGGCTGATGACCTTCTCCATCACCATGGCCGACTGCGTCTTTCCGACCATGGCATTGTCCTTAAGCATCTCGGGATCGCCGCCCACCTCGACGCTGACGTATTGTTCGCCGAGCAACCCCGAGGTGCTGACGGTCAGGAGGGTGTCACGGGGGAATTTGTAGCGGGCGCCAATGGTCATCGTGACCACCGCCCGATAGGACTCCGAGGAAAACTGGACGTCGGACACCCGCCCCACGACGACCCCGGCGCTTTTAACCGGCGCCCGCACCTTCAAGCCGCCGATGTTGTCGAATTCGGCTCGTAGCCGGTAGGTTTCATCGGCGCCGGAGTCCGCGAGGAGCCCTATCCTGAGGATCAAGACCAGAAGCGACGCCAGCCCAACGGCGATGATGGCTCCAACCCACAGATCGATCGTGGCGCGATCCATTGCTAAGCTCCCCTGAACATGAGGGCGGTGAGGATGAAGTCGGCGGAAAGAATCGCCAGCGACGACGTCACCACGGTACGCGTCGTGGCGCGCGAAACGCCCTCGGCCGTGGGGTCCGAGTCATACCCTTCGAACACCGCGATCCAGCTGACGATGATGCCGAACGTGAAACTCTTGATGACGCCGTTAATGATGTCCTCGCGGAAATCCACCGACGCCTGCATCTGCGACCAGAATGACCCTTCATCGACGCCGATCAATTGCACGCCGACGAGATAGCCGCCGAAAACGCCCAAGGCCGAGAAAAGTGCCGCCAGCAGCGGCATCGATATCACGCCGGCCCAGAAGCGCGGCGCCACGATCCGGGCGATTGGGTCGACGGCCATCATCTCCATCGCGGAGAGTTGCTCGGTCGCCTTCATCAAGCCGATCTCGGCCGTGATTGCGGATCCCGCGCGGCTGGCGAACAGCAGCGCCGCCACGACGGGACCGAGTTCACGCACCAGAGACAGCGCGACGAGCACGCCCAGCGCCTCGGAAGATCCGTAGCGTTGCAGCGTGTCGTAACCTTGCAAGCCCAGCACCATGCCCACGAAAAGGCCCGAAACGATGATGATGATCAGCGACAGGACGCCGGTGAAGTAGATCTCGCGGATCGTCAGCGGTAAACGCCTCAATGCCGTCCCGGAATGCGACAGCGTCGCCAGCAGAAAACGGGTGGCAAAACCAAGGCGCCAGATTCTTGCGGCGACAGAATGGCCGAGATGCCCGATAAGCTTGGTCCAGACGCTCATTGCCGGTCCGCTTTCACGTATGGAACTGCTTGGCGAATTGTCAGGCATTCGTTCGCTCCTCAAACCATCGCCGCATACGCTTCGACCAGTGGGGCGATTTCGCCGAAGCGCGCAACGGCGCGACCAAGGGGATAGCCGCCAGCGTGATCCACGCCATCGGTCGGATGGGTTCCATTTCAACGATGGCATCCACTATTTCAACCTGGCTCGCTGTTCCTCGCCCCTCGGCATTGAAACGAACAGGCCGCACGGTAATTGATCCAGCAGGGAGTGGCCGACCGACCCGCGCCACCAGCGGCCAAAGGCCGAGCGCCGATGATGGCCGATAACGACGAGGTCGGCGCAGGTCTCGCGGGCAACAGCGGCGATGGCCTCGACCGGCGATTCGTCCGTCCTCAGAATGCCTATCGCTTCCACTCCGGCCTGCCTAAGCCGTTCGAGCCCTTCCTCAAGAATGGTGCTGACGTAAGACCGTTCTTCCCCGACCAATTCGTCGGGCAGCGGCCCGGTGGCAAGAGCCATGGGGTGCGGTGGCGGGATCACCGCCAGCAGATAACAGCGGGCGCTAAAGCGGCTCGCCAGGGCAATGCCATCTTCGAGCGCGTCCCGGCACTCGGCGCTGCCGTCGTAGGCAAAAATAATGGATTTGAACATGCGAGGTCTCGTCCGATAGCGTCAAAAAGGTCAGTCCATCGCCGCGTGAGTCCCGCTGGCAGCAGCTTGCTTTGCCGGAGTCCGCAGCAGGATAATCAGCGGGATCGCCGCCAGCGTAATCCACATCATCAGCCGGAAATCCTGCAAATAGGCCAAGGTGGCGGCCTGGCGCGTCACCTCGCCGTTGATGGCCGCCAGCCCCTCGGGCGTGGTCAGATTGTAGGCACCAGCCTCGACCGCCTGTCTCAACGCCAGATTGAAGGGGTTGATGTAATCGGCGAACGCCGCATGATTGGACTGTGTACGTTGCGCCAGGTAGGTAATCACCACCGAGATGCCGATACTGCTGCCGAGGTTGCGCATCAGGCTGAACAGCGCCGTGCCTTCGTTGCGGTAGCGCGGCGCCAGGGTGGAGAAGGTGATGGTGGACAGCGGCACGAAGATAAACCCGAGCCCCAACCCCTGTGTAATGCCGGTCCTTACGATGTCCCAGCCGTCGATATCGGTGTTGAAATTGGTCATCTCCCACAGAGACAGGCTGGTCAGCATGAGGCCCAGTAAAATCATGTGGCGCACGTCCACCTTGCCGGATAACTTGCCCACGGCGATCATGGCGAACATGGTGCCGACGCCGCGAGGGGCCAGCAGATAGCCGACATCGATCACCGGATAGCCCATCAGGTTTTGCATGAATGGTGGCAGCAAGGCCATCGTGGCGAGCAGAATGACGCCCACGATGAAAATGAACAGCAGCCCGACGCTGAAGTTGCGATCCTTGAACAGACCGGGCTCGATGAACGGGTGCTCGTGGGTGAACATGTGCGCAATGAAGAGATAGAGCGCCATGCCTGCGAGTATCGCCTCAGCAATGACTTCCGGGCTGGCGAACCAGTCGAGCGACTCGCCCCGGTCGAGCATCATCTGGAGCGCGCCGATGGCCAGACTGAGCAACCCGAAGCCGAGCAGATCGAAGCGCCGTGAAAGGTCGGTGGGCGTCTCGTGCACAAATGCCGCCAGACCGAACCATGCCAGCAGGCCGAACGGTAGGTTGATGTAGAACACCCAGCGCCAGTTGTAATACTCGGTTAGCCAGCCGCCGAGCGACGGGCCGAGAATCGGCCCCACCATCACGCCCACGCCCCACATCGCCATCGCCGATCCATGGCGCTCGCGCGGATAGGTATCGAGCAGCACGGCTTGCGACAATGGCACGAGGCTCGCGCCGAATATCCCTTGCAGCAGGCGAAACAGCACAATCTGGTTCAGGCTTTGCGCCGCGCCGCAGAGCATCGAGGCCACCGTAAAGCCGACCACCGACCACATGAAGACCCGCTTGCGTCCCAAGCGTGCCGTCAGAAAACCGGTCAGGGGCATGCAAATGGCCGCTGCGACAATGTAGGAGGTCAATACCCAGGAAATCTGATCTTGCGTTGCACCCATCGTCCCCTGCATGTGCGGCAACGCCACGTTGGCAATCGTGGTGTCCAGCGCCTGCATGATGGTCGCCAGCATGACCGACACGGTGATCAAGCCGCGATGCGTGCCTTCCGGGTTGGCGGTAGTCATGGCGGCGGTCATTGTCCTGCCCTCAGAGGGAGACGCCCAGAATGCGCCTGCGATGACCGGTATCAATTTCCACAATCGTGCTCAAGCCCGCGCGTAGTTGCGGCATACCCTGCGCCACTTCGAGCTTGATCCGCACAGGCACTCGCTGGGCGATTTTGACCCAGTTGCCTGTGGCATTCTGGGCGGGGATGACCGAGAACTCGGCGCCGGTGGCCGGGCTCAGGCTGTCGACCTCGCCTTTCCATGCCGCATCGGGGTACGTGTCGATATGAATCGTGACCGGTTGTCCGGGGCGAACATAGGTGAGATCGGTTTCGGGGAAATTGGCCTCGACCCACAGATTGCCGCTGACCACCAGGGCCATCGCCATGGAACCTGTCGTAACGTACTGCCCCGGCTTGGGCGGTTTGCTCACGGTGCCGGGCAACGAGGCCCTTACCTCGACGCGCGCGAGATCGAGCTTGGCCTGTTCGAGTTCGGCCAGCGCGGCGCGATAGCTTGGATGACGATCTGCCGGCGCATCGACACTTCCTCCCAGGGTTTCTGCGATGCGCTTCAAGTCTTGCTCTAAAGCGCCGATCTGCAGCCCGGCAAGGTCGGACCCCTGTTTGGCGTCGTCAAATCTGGACGCGGAGATAAAGTTCTTGGCCACCAGATCGGACTGCCGCCGCTGATCCTTCAAGGCAAAGGCATATTTCGAGCGTGCCAAGGCAATCTCGGCTTGCTTCTCCCGGTAGCTTGCTCTGAGTGCAGAAAGATCTGTCTTCACCTGCGCGAGCTTGGCTTCCGCCTTGGCAACGGCAACCTCGAACGGTGCGGGATCGAGACGAAATAACGGCTGATTCGCGGCAACCGTCTGGTTCTCGCTCACCAACACATCCTTGATTGCGCCCGAAACCTCTGCGCTAACCGGAACTTTGTCCGCCTTGATATAGGCATTGTCGGTTTCGACATACCGTCCGCCCCTGAGATACAGGGTGGCGCCCACTAGAACAGCGACGGCCGGTATTACGACCAGAAGAAGGAGCCGCTTCACGCGGCGTGTCCTTAAATGCGGCAACCCGATGGTGGGCGATTGAGTGTTTGTAACGGCATCAGTCATGGAACGGCGACTCCTGGATGTACAGGTCTCTTGGGAGCAACCCGCCGTTCAGGTATGGCGTGGCGAGGACATATCGCCGTTCTCCGCATGAAGCGATCCGATCGAAGCAGGCCAGCAACCCCGTGCAGCCTTCCGATTCTGTCGCTGCAACGTGTGCAAGGCAACTGGTCGTCACAAGTCCCGCGCCTCCTTCCCGTCGTCGCCTCCGAGTGCCTTGTAAAAACTTGCCGCGGTCGACAGCAACTGCCGCCGTACCGCCAGCGCCGACTGTTGCGCGGCGAAGTGTTCGCGCTGGGCATCGAGCAGTTCGAGGTGGCTGGAGACGCCGGCCCTGTAGCGTGCATCGACGATCGTCAGGCGCCGGCCCTGGGCGGCAACGCCGGCTTCCTGGGCCTGCAACTGTTCGGCCAGTTGCCGGCGCGCATCGAGCAGATCGGCGATTTCGCGGAAGGCCTGCTGGATGGTCTTCTCGTATTCGGCGACGGCGATGAGCTTGCGCGCGCTGGCGAGGTCGACGTTTTCAGCCGTACGCCCGCTGTCGAACAGCGGCAGGCGCAGGGCCGGAATGAAACTCCAGGCGCCGCTGCCGGCTTCGAACAGACCCGAGAGGCCGTGACTGGCGGTGCCCAGCGCAGCGGTCAGCACGATCTTGGGCAGAAAGGCGGCGCGCGCGGCGCCGATGTTGGCATTGGCGGCGATCAGCTTCTGTTCGGCGGCCTTGACGTCGGGTCGCTGCAGCAATACCTCACTGGGCAAACCCACTGCGACTTCGGCCACCAGCCCGCTCTGCGCCAGGCTGCCGCCCGCGGTTTCCGCGGGTGCCGCGCCAACCAGCAGGCGCAAGGCGTTTTCCGCCGCGGCGTGACTGCGCGCGAGGCTGGCGACTTCGGCGCGCGCGTTCTGGTAGGCACCGTCGGCCTGCAGGTAATCGAGATCGCCGGCGAGACCCACGTCGCGGCGGCGGCCGACCAGGTTGCGGGTTTCTTCGCGGCTCTTCAGGGTCTCGACGGCCAGTGCACGGCGCTCGCCGAGTTCCAGCAGGCTCAACCAGGCATTGGCGACATCGGCGATCAGCGACAGGCGGAAGGCCTGGCGCGCGTAGTCGCTGGCCAGGAAGTTGGCACGCCCGGCGTCGTCGAGACTCCTGACCCGGCCCCAGAAGTCCAGCTCGAAGGCGGCGACGGCCAGATTGACGTCGTAACGCTGGCTGTTCACCTGGCGACCGCTGCCGGAAACATCGGCCGGTGTCAGCGAGGCGGCGCGCTGGGCCGCCAGATCGACGGTCGGCAAGCGGTCGGCGCGGGCGATGCCGGCCAGCGCGCGCGCCTCATCGACGCGCGCGACCGATATGCGCAGATCGCGGTTGTGTTCCAGCGCCGCGGCGATCAGGGCCTGCAGGCGCGGATCGGTAAAGAAAGCGCGCCAGTCAGCGGCGATCGCCGCGCCTGGCGCCGTATCGCCAGCGCCAACTCTTGCCGGCCAGGCCTCGGGCACCGGCGCCGCGGGGCGCTGGTAATCCGGCGTGAACGAGCAGCCCGCGAGAGCCAGGGCCAGCACCAGGGGAAGTGTCTTATTCATCATGCTGCTCCGCGTGATGGCGCGCATGGCCAGGGAAGAAGCGTCGCACCACCACGAAAAATACCGGGACCAGGAAGACCGCCAGCGCGGTGGCGGTGAACATGCCGCCGATCACGCCGGTGCCGATCGCAATGCGGCTGTTGGCGCCGGCGCCGGTGGACACCGCCAGCGGCAGCACGCCGAACATGAAGGCGATCGAGGTCATCAGGATCGGCCGGAAACGCAGGCGGCAGGCTTCGAGCGTGGCTTCGATCAGATCCTTGCCCTGTTCCTGCAGGTCTCTGGCGAACTCGATGATCAGGATCGCGTTCTTCGCCGAGAGGCCGATGATGGCGATCAGGCCGACCTTGAAATACACATCGTTGGGCAAGCCGCGGAAGCTCACGGCAAGCACCGCGCCGAAAATGCCCAGCGGCACCACCAGCATCACGGCGAAGGGAATCGACCAGCTCTCGTACAGCGCTGCAAGGCAAAGGAAAACCACGATCAGCGAGACGGCGAAGAGGAAGGGCGCCTGGGTGCCCGACAGGCGCTCCTCGAAGGAACTGCCCGACCATTCGTAGCCGACGCCGGCCGGCAGCTTGGCCGCGACGTCCTCCATCGCCAGCAGGGCCTCGCCGCTCGAACGACCCGGCGCCGGATTGCCGGCGATCTTCATCGAAGGCAAACCGTTGTAGCGGTCGAGCTTGGGACTGCCGACGATCCACTTGGCCGTGGCGATCTCGGCCAGCGGAATCATGTCGCCGCGCGCATTCTTGACCGGCAGCCGCAGCAAGTCCTCGGGCGTGCGCCGGGTGTCGGCTTCGGCCTGCATCTGCACGCGCAGGATGCGGCCTTCGCGCACGAAGTCGTTGATGTAGGCGGTGCCCAGGGTGGCCTGCAGCGTGTCGTTGAGCTCGCCGAGATCGATGCCCAGCGCACGCGCCTTGACCCGGTCCACGCTGAGGAAGACCTGCGGACCGGCTTCCTGGCCTTCGGGCCGCACGCCGACCAGCGCGGGGTTCTGGCCGGCCAGGCCGAGCGCCATGTTGCGCGCTTCGAGCAGCTTTTCGCGCCCGAGGCCGCCACGGTCCTGCAGGCGGAAATCGAAACCGCCGACCGCGGCCAGTTCGGGAATCGGCGGCACGTTGATGGCGAAGATCATGGCCTGCTTGATGCGGAAGAAGGTCATGTTGGCACGCTGCACCACCGACTCCGCGCTGTTTTCCTTGTTCGGCCGTTCATCCCAGCTTTTGAGCCGGACGAAGGTGATCGCGGCGTTCTGGCCGCGGCCGAAGAACGAGAATCCAAGGACGCCGATCACATGGGCGACTTCCTTCTGCGCCAGATAGTGCTTCTCGACTGTTTCGAGAACTTCGAGGCTGCGCTCCTGCGTCGCGCCCGAGGGCAACTGGACGATGCTGAGGAAGTAACCCTGGTCTTCGCTCGGAAGGAAGCTGCCCGGCAGCTTGGCGAAGAACCAGCCGGTGGCGGCGAGGATCGTGGCATAGACGATCAGCCAGCGTCCGGGCCTGCCCAGGATGCTGCGCGTGGCGCCGATATAGCGGCTCACGGTGGCAGCGAAGAAACGGTTCCACCAGCCGAAGAAGCCGGTCGAGGGCAACACGTCATCCTTACCGACTTCATGCTTGAGCAGGGTCGCGCACAGCGCCGGCGTCAGCGTCAGCGCCATCGAGGCCGAGAAGCCCATGGTGAGGATAAGCGTCACGGCGAACTGGCGGTAGATCGCACCGACTGAACCGCCGAAAAACAAAAGTGGCACAAACACCGCGGTCAGCACCACGGTGATGGCGATGATGGCATTGATGATCTGGCCCATGGCCTTGCGCGTCGCATCGCGCGGGCTGAGCCCTTCCTCGCTCATGATGCGCTCGACGTTCTCGATCACGACGATGGCATCGTCCACCACGATGGCGATGGCCAGCACCATGGCGAACAGGGTCAGCACGTTGATCGAATAGCCGAGCACATAAAGCCCGATCAGCGCGCCGAACAGCGACACCGGCACCACCACGGCCGGGATGAAGGTGGCGCGCAGGTTCTCGAGGAACAAATACATCACCAGCACCACCAGGATCATGGCTTCGATCAGCGTCTTCACCACTTCGCGGATCGAGATGTCGACAAAGGTCGAGGTGTCGTAGGGCACCATCCAGGAAATGCTTGGCGGAAAGTATTTCGCCAGCTCGGTCATCCGGTCATTGACCGCCTTGGCGGTGTTCAGCGCATTGGCGCCCGGCGCCGTGCGCACGGCAATCGCTGCCGTGGGCTGGCCATCGACGCGGGCGGCGATGTTGTAGTCCTGCGCGCCGAGCTCGACGCGGGCGACATCCTTGACGCGCACCGTGGCGCCGCGTCCGTCGCTCTTGATGATGACGTTGCCGAATTCGGCGGGAGTGGACAGGCGGCCCTGGGTGATGATGGTGGCGGCATATTCCTGGCCCGGCGCGGCCGGCACCTGGCCGAGCTCGCCGGTGGCGATCTGGGCGTTCTGTGCCCGCACCGCCTTCGCCACATCGGCCGGGGTCAGGCCGAAGGCCGTCAGGCGCTCCGGCTTGATCCACAGCCGCATCGAATACTCGGTGCCGAACAGGATCGCCTCGCCCACGCCCGGCGTGCGGCGGATGCTTTCCAGCACATTGGCCGCGGCGTAACTGCCGAGAGCAACGTTGTCCAGCGTCTTGTCCGGCGAGAACAGGGAAACGAACATCAGGTAGTTGCGCGCCGACTTGACCACCGTGATGCCCAGGCGCCGCACCTCTTCGGGCAGGCGCGGCTCGGCGCGCTTGATGCGGTTCTGGGTCTCCACCGAGGCCAGATCGAGATTGGTGCCGGCCTGGAAGGTCAGGGTGATGGTGCCGATGTTCTGCTCGGAGGTGGACTCCATGTAAAGCAGGTTCTCGATGCCGTTGAGTTCCTGTTCAATCAGGGCGACCGCGGTTTCCTCCAGCACCGTGGCCGAGGCGCCGGGGTAGTTGACGGTGATCGCCAGCGCCGGCGGCGCCACCGCCGGATAGCTTGCCACCGGCAGCTGGCGCAGGGCGAGCAAACCGCCGAGCACGATGATGATGGCGATGACCCAGGCGAAGATCGGCCGGTCAATGAAGAATTTTGGGATCATGGCTTACTTCTTTTCTTCATTGGACTTGGCAGCGGGGGCCGGGGCGGCGGCCGGCTTGCCGGGAGCCATGACCGGCGCGCCCGGGGTCCATGGCAGCGGCTTGACGACGGTGCCCGGCCTGGCCTTCTGCAGGCCGTTCACGATCACCAGTTCGCCGCCTTTCAGGCCCTCGTCGACGATGAAGTCGCCGCCGGACATGGTGCTGGTCTTGATCGGGCGCGGTGTCACCTTGCCCTCGGCATCGACCACCATCACGAACTGGCCTTGGGCGCCGCCCTGAACGGCGCGTTGCGGGATCCGGATGGCGGCATCCAGTTGTGTCTGCGGGAAGCGCACCCGGACAAAAGTTCCAGGAAGCAGATCGCGGCGCGGATTGGGGAACTCGGCGCGCAAAACGACGGCACCGCTGTTCGGATCGACGGCCAGATCAGCGAACTGGAGGCGGCCCTTCTCCGGATAAACGGAACCATCTTCCAGCACGAGTTCGACCTTGGCAGCATCCGCTTTCTTCTGCTTGCCACTCTTGACTGCCTGCTGCAGGCGCAATAGATCGGAATAGGACTGCGAAAACTCGACCCGGATCGGATCGAGTTGTTCGATGGTGACCAGATGCGTCGCCTCGCCCTTGCCGACCAGCGCGCCTTCGGTGACCAGCGCACGGCCGATGCGGCCTGAAATCGGCGCTGGCGGAACGGCGTTTTCGAGATCCAGCCTGGCTTTGGCCGAGGCGGCTTCAGCTTGCTTGACGCGCGCCTCGGCGGCATCAAACTCCTGCTGACTGACCGCCTTGATTTCGAGTAGCGGCGTATACCGGGCAAACACCGCTTTGGCTGCCGCGAGGTCGGCTGCGGCCGCAACGGCCTGTGCCTGGTAGGTGCGGGCGTCGATCTGGAACAGAGGCGTACCGGCCGCGACGTCCGTGCCCTCGGTAAACAGGCGCTTCTCCACGACGCCTTCGACGCGGGCCCTTACTTGAGCGGATCGTACTGCCTGCAGGCGGCCTGGCAGATCCTGCGTAACGGTCGCGCTGCCGGCGGCAACAGTGATTACGTCCACTTCGGGCGGCGGCATCCCGGCACCCGGGGGCGCCGATTTCTTCCCTGCGTCGTCACCGCATGCGGACAACATCGCGGCCATCAAGATCACGGCTGACAGCCGCGTGCGGTAAGGCGTGGAGTTCATTGGCAAATCCTTCAGGCTTGTTGGGTGGATTCGTAGCTAAAAGCGCGCAGAAAACAATCGACGATGCGCCCGGCGCGCTCGGGGGCCTTGTCGGTGGGAAGCTCGGCATTGAAGACGCACCGGCCGTGCTCAATCCCTGTCAGCATGCCCAAAAGCATCTCCGATGCGAATTCCGGGTCGTCCCGGCGCAGCTTGCCCAGCGCCATGGCCCGGCTGAGGGTTGCCGCAAGTCGCCGCCGCGTTTCGCCCAGGTTCGCGGCAAATACTGCCCTGGCCAATTCAGGAAATCGCGCCACCTCGGAAACCAGAACGCGGTGGAGCGAAATTCCGGTGCCACCGAATACTTTCTCGCGATAAACGGCAGCAAAGCGCAACAAGCACGAGCGAAGGTCCGCCGGTTCCTCGTCAAGCGAAACCCGGACGCTTTCCGCCATGCATCTGACTGTCTCGGCGAACAGCGCATCCTTTCCCGCAAAATGATGATAGATCGTTTGCTTGACGACCCCCGCCCGCCGGGCAATGTCGTCGACGCTCGCCCGATAGCCGCTTTCCAAAATGGCTTGGAGCGCGGCGTCGAGAATTTTCTGTCGGGTTTCTGCGTTCATAAACCAAGAGCATCGCCAACCTACCGAATATGTTGATTGAAGTGTATCATAAATAACTGAAGACTTATTTACTTCTATCGCCAACGGCTATGTCTAAAAATACGCAGTGCCTATCTGACAATCCGTCCAGCTCCCCGCGCTGGCACCGCCGCAGTGCTGAAAGGCCAGCGGAGATCATCCGCGCCGCTTTGGAAGTTTTTGCGCAAAAGGGTTTTTCGGCTACCCGGATGGAGGACATCGCCCGCCAGGCAGGAGTGAGTGGCGGAACGATCTACCGTTACTTCGATAACAAGGAAGATGTGTTCAAGGCTGCGGTGCGGGAAACCTTGGTGAGCACCGTGAACCGAACTGAAGAAGCCGTCGCCAACCATGATGGCAAGGTTGACGACTTGCTGCGACAGATTCTTGGTGGATGGTTCCAGTCCTTGGTCGGGAACCCGGCCGCCGCCATTCCCAAGGTGATCATTACGGAGGCCACCAATTTCCCGGAACTCGCGCGTTTTTATATTAAGGAAGTGGTCGGTCCCGCCCGTCGCGATCTTGGCGCCTTACTAAGCCGAGGCGCTGCCGATGGGAAATTTCGTCGGATTGATCCCCGGTACGCAGTCACTCTTCTCACCGCACCGCTAGTCTGGTTCTTCATTTGGCAGGAATCCCTGGGCGCTGTCGATAACGAACCTCTGGATGCCGAACCCTACTTCAATGCCTGTATGGACTTATTGCTTGATGGTTTGCGTCCGCGAGGGCAAACGACGGCTTGAATCACCGATACGCGGGCTCACGGGAGGTGCCGGTGGATAGACCGAGAAACTCCAGGAGTGAATGGCCCGGCCAGGGACGGGTTCTATCTGAGTCGAATAGGAGAGCAACCGTGGCGAAACAGAGAAGTCACACCGCGAGTGACCAGCCTCATAGGCTGACAACCGCCGGATCAGCCGTACCGAGCGAACGCTCGGAGACGCCGTAATAAGTTGCCATGAAAACAGCCTCCCCGAAAGAAATATCGATTGCCGATCTGGCAAGATTGTTTATGAAACATATGCCCCATGGCAGCGACATCGGGCTGCAACTGATGGCTCCTGCAGCCGATGGCAAGTCAAGGATGCGATTGCCTCCTCAACCATTCCTTTCCGGCGATCCGGGCGCGACGTTCTTCTTTCCTGGCGTGTTGTTCAGCATGGCTGACTCGGCCTGCGGCATGGCGGTCTTTCACGCGTTGGGGCGTTACGTTCCGATTGCCACCCTGGATATGCGTATTGACCATCTGGCGCCGGCGACGATGGATTCCGATCTTGTCGCCGTGGCCGAGTGCTACCGAATGACAAAGTCCATCGCATTTGCACGCTGCGAATTGCTCAGCGGCCCTCAATCAAAGGTATCGGCGATTGCTGTAGGCACGTTCATGCTGTCGTCGAGTTCGATTCGTATTTCTGACGCGGCAAGTTTCTTGGGAGGCAAGCCGTGAATGGAACAAATGAACGATCGGGCACCGACGCTTTGCGGATGCATCAGCGAATCGCTGCCACGCTGGAAGCCATCCCCTATGCGCGTCATCTTGGTATCCGGTTGATCGATCCACACGAATCGGATGAGGTTGCTTATCACATGCCCTTCGATGCCCGCTGGATCGGCAACCCGATCCTGCCGGCGCTCCACGGTGGCGTGGTCGCAACCTTTATGCAAGTGGTTGCGCTTTCGGAGACCTACGCCCTGCTGCGTGAGGAACTACTACCCAAGCTGGTAGATTTCTCAATTGACTACCTGAGTACCGCCGAACCAAGAGATTTATTCGCAAGATGTGAGATACATAGGGTTGGCAAGCGTGTCGCAGCCGTTGGGATACGCTGCTGGCAGCGTACCCCGAATGCCCCCGTGGCGCTTGGGCGAGCGCATGTATTCGTGGCTCCGTCCGCTTCGGATGCGCTCTGTCCACCGCCGTGAATGAAGGCGCGATTGTGCGCGGGCCTCGATAACGATGGACATTCTGGCGCATGGCCTGTGGGTATCGGTAGGGGCGCAAGCATTGACGCAACACGGGCAGCCCGTGAGTACGCGGGGCGCGATTGCCTGGGGTATTGCGCCCGATCTCGTGGCCTTCACGCCGTTGTTCGGTTTTCTCCTCCTCGGCGTCGTCGACGGAAACCTGACGTGGGCTCAGTTCGCGAACCCGGAGTCCTTGGGACATCCATCCTTGAATGGCCATCCGATTTTTCCGCTGACCGCGGTCCTGTATAGCCTGGGCCACAGCGCTGTCGTCTTCGCGGCCGTGCTCGCCATCGCCTGCTGGTGGCGCCGCCGACCCTGCTGGGAAATGGGCGGATGGGGACTACACATTCTGCTCGACATCCCCACGCACACCCATGACTTCTACCCCACGCCCTTTCTGTGGCCTCTTTCGGACTGGACCGTGAACGGCATTTCCTGGACGGAGACCTGGATGCTTGGCCTGAATTACATCGCCATTCTCATGTCCTGGGCATGGCTTGCCACGATGTCGCCCCGTCATCCAGCGCGGGGACGCCAGCGACCAAAGGACGGATAGAGCGGCATGGCCGACATCCTCACATTCACAGCACCCGAGCCCATCACCGACCGCCCGGCCAGCAAGCTCTCCGGTATCGGCCCTCTCATGCGCCGCCATTTCCGGGATTTGGTGCAAGGACTCGCCGCCGTCGGCGGTGACCAAGAAAACCGCTTTGTCGCATTGATGAGACGGGAAAAGGAGGCAGTGCCATGAAACCGACTAAAGGCAAGACCACCGGCATGCCGAAGGCGAATTCTGTCGCCGTGGCGACGACATATACTGTCACGCCCGAAGAGCGTTATCGCATGATCGCCGAAGCCGCTTACTACATCGCCGAGAGGTGCGGCTTCACCGGAGGGGATGTTGCAGCGGATTGGCTGGCGGCGGAAGCGGAGATCGATCGCATCCTGCAACAAGAGGAGAGACATGAGATCGAACAACAAGTCCAGCTCGCGTGCAAAGAGAGCCCTGCCGCTATTGCCGACAGGGTGCGGGCGATCACGCTCCAGGCACTTTCGGGTGGCAAACTCGACATAGAGGCCATGAAACGGGTCGTTTCCTCCGTGGTTGCCGGTGCACACCAGGGTGCCGAGCGCGCCGAGCATCGGGCGCAAGTGTTGAAGGAGGCCATGCGAGGTCTGGACGACGCGCTGGCATCGGTGGCGGAGGCAACCCAACTGGCGATACAGGAGGCCGCCGGTCGCTCCAGCGAATTTTCCGGACAAGTGCTGAAGAAAACCATGGACGACCTCGCCGCGCTGGAATTGCTGTTCATCGAAACCCTCGCCGACGCGGCCGAGAGCGCAGCCGGGGTTACCCAGGTCACCCTGCTCGACCTCGTAGAACATGCTTGCGCCAGCGGCACGGCGGTAGGCGGCCAGGTCAAGTTGGCGTTGCCCGAAATCACCCATGCCGCAACCAAAACCACCCGTAAGCTGTCGAGAACCGGGACGCAGACCTTGCACAAAGACGCGGCCTTGCTTGCCAGTCTCGCGGCCGGAATGCTCAAAGGCATCGCCGAACGCCTGCAATCGACATCCGCGGACAAGTCCACGCTTCCCTCTTCGGTCAGGGGCAGCTAATGCTGCACGCGATGACTGCAGTGCGTGACCGGGGACACCTGCACGACATTGCTCTGAGCCGGGACGATTTCGCCAGCGTGGTGCGCCTGCTGGGGCTGGCCGCATCCTTGCACTTGGCCGCGCTGCCCGCCGCTGCGACGCCGGCTTGGCTGATTGCCACCCCGGACGAGACTGCGCGCGCAGGGGCACCGATTTTGCTCGATATCGTTAAACCGGCGACGCAGGTGGATTGGCCGGACACCATCAGGCTCAAGATGGTGCGCGAGGGCGGGACGCTGGAAGTGGAACTTGCCGCCGTCAATCCGGTTTCGTCAAGGGACGCGCGCCGAAGGTATCGCGGGGTATTGCCAGCCCAGCTATCGGGGCTGGTTCGGGCACATCTGGCTGGATCCGAATCGAACCGGCTGGCCCTCGTGGTTACTGCCGCCGATCCGATCGAGCAAATGAGTGCGCCCAGGGATGGGGACGCGACGCCCGTCACGCGATCCAGCGCGACAGACAGCATGTCATATGCCATGGACGAACCGGCGTTGTCGGCCAATGAGCCCATGTACTTTGTCGTGGGTAGCGGAGCGACTGCCCGCTTCCAATTGAGCTTCAAGTACCGGCAAGAAAAAACACAGTGCGAAAAATAATTTCATCATGGCCTCATCTTGGTTTGCGCAATCCCGGTATGCACCGCGGGAGCGGCGAGCAGCGCGTCATGGTTGTAAGGGATATTGGGTTCGTAAACTGATCGGGGCACGCCGGCAGCCTGCAGCCTCGCAGTGATCGGCTGTGTCGCAGCCTCAGGAGATTCCGTTATCGGTTTGAATTTCTCACTGGGCAAGGAGGTTACGCGCTCGCCTTGCTGGGTGACCAACACGACAGGTGGCGCATTGAAATTGTCATTGATCGTAGCCAAGCCGTGCGCGCCGGAGTCCCAGTTCTTATCCGAACTCGGCTTGGAATCAGGATTGTGCTGCGGGTCGGGATTGGGATCCGATTCGCGCGGCGGATTGCCGTCGTAAATCAGGTTGCGGCGGCGCTGCAGATAGGCGCTGCGCATGTACGCATAGGGGTCCAGGGCCGCGTGAATGCAGTCAGCATGAAATCCAGCGCGAGTATCGACAGCGACGAAGTCACCACGGTGCGCGTGGTCGCCCCCGATACGCCCTCGGCGGTGGGCGGTGCGTCATAACCCTCGAACACCGCGATCCAACTGACCGCGATGCCGAACACCAGGCTCTTGATCACGCCGTTGAGTATGTCATCGCGGAAGTCGACCGCGGCCTGCATCTGCGACCAGAACGAGCCCTCGTCGACCCCGATCAAGCGCACGCCGACCAGGTAACCGCCGAATACGCCCATCGCCGAAAACATGACCCCAGCAGCGGCATCGAAATGACGCCGGCCCAGAAGCGCGGCGCAATTACGCGCGCGATCGGGTCCACCGCCATCATTTCTATAGCGTCGAGCTGCTCGGTGGCTTTCATCAGGCCGATTTCCGCGGTGATGGCCGAGCCGGCGCGGCTGGCGAACAACAGGCCCGCCACCATCGGCCCGAACTCGCGCACCAGCGACAGCGCCACCAGCACACCCAGCGCCGAGGACGAGCCGTAGCGCTCCAGGGTGTCGCTGCCCTGCAGGCCCAGCACCATGCCGACGAACAGGCCGGACACCAGGATGATGATCAAGGACAGCACGCCGGCGGAATAAATCTCGCGCACCACCAGCGAAAAGCGGCGCAAGCACATGCCGGAGTTCTGCAGTGTGAGCAGCAGAAAGCGACTGGCGAAACCGAGGCGGTGGATCGAGCTGGTTGCGCGCCCGCCGAGGTTTTCGAGAAAACCGGTCACTGCGTTCATCGATTCGGAGAGCAACCGCTGCGCAAGCCGCTCAACATCAGCTCGAGGTATTCGGCCAGATAACGCTTCGTCGGCACGCCCGGAACGCCGCAGCCGAGGGAGTGCTCCCAGATCATGCGCATCAGAAGTGGTGCCATGACGATGTGGGCCACGGCCTCGGTGTCGACCGCGCGGAACTCCCCGCGCGCCATGCCGCGCGCTATCACCGCGCGCAGCAGATCGATGCCCTGCGCAATCACCGCATCGTGATAGATATGGGCGAAATCCGAAGAATTTCCCGCCTCGGAGAGGACCAGTTTCAGCAAGCCTCCGGCTTGGCCCGATCCGACCACCCGCCAGAAATCCAGAATGACCTCCCGCAGCAAGTCCGGCGAACTGCCGGCGTAATCCGCAATCCGCTCCTTCCACTCAGATAGAGATAGCGCCGGCACCAAGCCTTCGCGCACCACCGCGTTGAACAGCGCCTCCTTGCTGTCGAAGTAAAGGTACAGGGTGCCTTTCACGACACCGGCGCGGGCCGCTATGTCATCGAGTCTTGTCGCCGCATATCCTTTTTCGATAAAAAGCTGCAAGGCAGCCGCCGTCAACTCCGACGGTCGGGCGTCCTTGCGCCGGCGGCGAACGGTTTTTCCCAAGAACTCACCGGCCATAAAGCACTCCGAATAAAGACTGGTCCGCCCGGCGTGTGCTGATAGATTCGGCTCCGGCATTGCTTTCTCACGACGGGCACGGCAATAAACAAACAGACGGCATAGAGCACAAACTGTACTATACTATATAGTCTAGTCTAATCCAAATCAAAGACTCGAGGAAGCCCATGAGCCGTCCGACAGCCGAAATTGAATTCACCGACAGCCATCAACGCCTGATCCAGGCTGCTGCAGAAGCCTTCATGGAAGAGGGTTACCGCGCCAGCATAGACCGCATCGCGGAACGCGCCGGCGTGGCCAGGCAGACCGTCTACAACCACTTCCCCTGCAAGGAAGATCTGTTCAGCGAAGTGGCGCGCAACCACGCAGACACCATCCTGGTCGCTCTGGACGGCGACGTAGGGGACTTTCGCAAGCAACTGCTGGATTTCGCCACTGCTTTGCAGCAGCGGGTGCTGAGTGATGAAGGCCTGGCAATGTTCCGCACCCTGAGCGCAGAAGTGCCGCATTTTCCGGCTTTGGGCCAGGCGTTTTTTGACAAAGGGCCCGGACAGACCGTCCGTGGGCTCGCTGCTTTTCTTGACCGCGCCATGGGGGATGGTCATCTGCGCCGGGACGATCCACTGTTTGCCGCCGAGACGCTGATGGGCATGCTCTACGGCTACGAACATACCCGCCGGCTTTTTTGCGGGTCCGGGAGTGCTTGTCCTGCTTTAGATGCGAAACAAACCAAGATCGCCCAGATTGTCGATTGTTTTCTCCGGGCGTTCGCCCGGGAAACGAAGCAGCCTTGATCCCGATCCATTCAAATTCAATGCTACCTGGAGAAAATCTGATGCGCCTCGATAGAACGGTCAATAAATCCCGAAGCGTGGCTCTCGTGGCCCTGTTGGGCGGGCTTGTGCTGGCGGGCTGCAACCGCCAAGCGCCCCCGCCCGCCCGCCCGGCGCCGCAAGTGTCCACTGTGACGATCCAGCCGCAAAAGATCACGCTGACCACCCAGTTGCCGGGGCGAACATCTGCTTTCCGGATTGCCGAGATCCGGCCCCAGGTCAGCGGCCTGATATTGAAGCGCCTGTTTACCGAGGGCTCCGAGGTCAAGGCGGGCCAAGTGCTCTACCAGATCGATCCCGCGCCCTTTCAAGCGGCGCTCGACAATGCGCGGGCCGCCCTTGGGCGCGCCGAGGCCAATCTGTTTTCAATCCGCTCGCGGGCCGAGCGCTACAAGGAATTGCTCGCGGACAAAGCGGTGAGCCAGCAGGACTATGACGATGCGGCCGCCGCGCTGAAACAGATCCAGGCCGATATCGAGTCCTGGAATGCGCAGGTCGACACGGCCCGCATCAATCTGGGATACACCAAGGTCACGGCGCCCATCTCCGGGTACATCGGCAAATCCAGCGTGACCGATGGCGCCATGGTCACGGCCTATCAACCCACAGCGCTGGCGACCATTCAACAGACGGATCCCATCTACGCCGACGTGCCCCAATCCACCACCGAATTGCTGCGCGTGAAACGGCGCCTGCAGGAAGGCCGCCTGCGTAACGAGGAAACGGGGCAGAACAAGGTCAGGCTCATCTTGGAAGACGGTTCGACCTATCCCCCGGAAGGGACATTGCAGTTCAGTGATATCTCGGTCGATCCCTCCACCGGTTCGGTGATCCTGCGCACGGTATTTCCCAATCCTAAAGGAATGCTCCTCCCGGGGATGTTCGTTCGCGTGGCCGTGAAGGAGGGGGTCGAAGAGAAGGCCATCCTCGTTCCCCAGCAGGGCGTATCACGCGATCCGAAAGGGGCGCCTTATGCGATGATCGTGGATGCCGAAGGCAAAGTCGGACTGCGCATGCTCACGCTTGATCGTGAGATCGGCGATAAATGGCTCGTTGCGGCAGGTCTCGCGCCCGGCGACCAGGTGATCGTAGAGGGCCTGCAGGTACTGCAGATGTTGCGGCCGGGCACGCCCGTGACCGTGAAGGCCACGCCTTTCAAGGAAGGCGAGACAACACCGGCAAGCGCACCCCGCTCCGCCACCGAAGCCAAGTAGCGGAGGCCCGTGATGCTATCCCTATTTTTCCTTAGACGACCGGTCTTCGCCTGGGTCATCGCGATCGCCATGATGGCGGCCGGCGCCCTGGCAATCCACAACCTGCCGGTCGCGCAGTATCCCCCGATCGCCCCGCCTTCCATCGCCATCGACGCGTTCTTTCCCGGCGCCTCGGCGGAGACCGTGGAAAATACCGTGACCCAGATCATCGAGCAGAAGATGACCGGTCTGGACGACATGCTCTACATCTCGGGCAGCAGCTCTTCGTCCGGCGCCGCCCGCATCGAGCTCACCTTTGCTCCCGGGACCGATCCGAATGTCGCCTGGTCCAAGGTGCAGAACAAGCTCCAGCTCGCCATGGCCAGCCTGCCCGATGTGGTGCAGCGCTCCGGCGTCAAGGTCAGCAAATCCACCAAAAACTACCTGATCATCGTCGGGCTGATCTCGGAAGACGGCAGCATGAGCGGCGCTGACCTGCGGGACTATGCCCAGTCGAATCTGGAGAAGATCCTGTCGCGGGTGCGGGGTGTGGGCGAAGTCGAGAATTTCGGCTCTCAGTACGCCATGCGGATATGGGTCGACCCCGACAAGCTGACCAATTACCGCCTGACCATGGACGATGTCATCCTGGCGCTCAGTGCCTACAACGTCGAGGTCTCCGCCGGACAGCTCGGCGGGGCGCCGGCCATGGCGGGGCAGCGCATGAACGCCTCGATCATCGTGCAGCATCTGCTCCAGACCCCGGAGGAGTTCGCCGCGATCCCCGTGCGCACCAACGCGGACGGCTCGGTGGTGCGGATGAAGGACATCGGCAGGACGGAACTGGGGAGCGAGCGTTACGACATCCTCGCCAATTACAACGGCAAGCCCGCCGCCGCCATGGCGATCCGCCAGGCCGCCGGCGCCAACGCGCTGGAGACAGCCGATAACGTCAAGAAAACACTGGAAGAGATGAGTCGGTATTTCCCCCCCGGCATGAAAGTGATCTACCCTTACGACACCACCCCATTCACCAAGGTGGCGATCGACGAGGTGGTCAAGACCCTGCTTGAGGCCGTCGTACTGGTCTTCCTGATCATGTGGCTGTTCATGGGGAACTTCCGCGCTACGCTGATCCCGACCATCGCCGTGCCGGTGGTGCTGCTCGGCACCTTTGGCGTCCTGGGATTGTTCGGGTTCTCGATCAACATGCTGACCATGTTCGCCATGGTGCTGGCCATCGGCCTGTTGGTGGACGACGCCATCGTGGTGGTGGAGAACGTCGAGCGGATCATGAGCGAGGAGGGGCTCTCTCCCCGGGAGGCCACGGCCAAGTCCATGGGGCAGATCACCGGCGCCCTGATCGGCATCGGCGTGGTGCTCGCGGCGGTGTTCGGCCCTATGGCGTTCTTCCCCGGATCCACCGGCGTCATCTACCGCCAGTTTTCCGTGACCGTCGCTGCGGCCATGCTGCTGTCGGTGGTCGTGGCGCTTATCCTGACGCCGGTGCTCTGCGTCGCGCTCCTCAAGCCCGTACCCAAGGGGCACGAGCCGGCGGAGGCTGCGATCTGGTTCCTGCGCCCGTTCTTCCTATGGTTCGATCACACTTTTTCCCGCTTCCGCGGCTGGTACGTGAAACTGGTCAGCCACGCGCTTACCCGCAAGCTGCGTTACGTCTTCGTGTACATCGTGATCGTGGCCGGATTGGGGTTCCTGTTCATGCGCATGCCCACCGCCTATCTCCCGGATGAAGACCAGGGGATCCTGCTGGTCCAGGCCATCCTCCCTTCGGGATCGTCGCTGGAGCAGACCGAGGCGGTCATGAACAAGGTCAGGGACCACTTTCTGGAACATGAAAAAGACGCGGTGGATTCTTTCATGGCGATTGCAGGCGCGAGTTTTAGCGGCCAGGGACAGAACGTAGGCATAGGCTTCGCCAAGCTCAAGGACTGGAACCTGCGCCAGCGGCCGGACCTGAAGGTCAAAGCCATCGCTGGCAGGGCCATGGGCGCCTTTTCACAGATAAAAGGCGCCATGGCGTTCGCCTTCCCGCCGCCGTCCGTGATCGAACTGGGCAATGCCACCGGGTTCGACTTTCATTTGCAAGACCGTGGAGGCCTGGGACACGAAAAACTGATAGCGGCGCGCAACCAGCTTCTCGGCATGGCAGCCCAGGACCCGCGCTTGATCAGGGTCCGGCCCAATGGACTGGAAGATACGGCCGAATACCACATCGACGTGAATTGGGACAAGGCCGGCGCCCTGGGGGTGCCGATCAGCGCCATTCACGACACCATCGGGGCGGCTTTCGGCGGCGCCTTCGTCAACAATTTCATCCAGGCCGGACGGGTCAAAAGAGTCTACGTGCAGGCCGATTCCCCCTACCGCATGCTGCCGCATGATCTGGAAAAACTCTATGTGCGCAACCGGGAGGGGAAGATGGTGCCTTTTTCTTCCTTTGCCAAGGGGCGGTGGATGCAGGGATCGCCCAAGCTGGAGCGCTACAACGCCTTTTCGTCCGCCAACATCTGGGGCGAACCTTCGCCTGGGCACAGCACCGGCGAGGCGATGCAGGCCATGGAAGAGATCGCCGCGAAGCTGCCGCAGGGGATTGGCTACGACTGGACCGGGCTTTCCTTCCAGGAGCGCATGGCCGGTTCGCAGGCGCCGCTGCTGTACGCGTTTTCCATTTTCGTCATCTTCCTGTGTTTGGCGGCTTTGTACGAGAGCTGGCCCATTCCCATCGCGATTCTGCTGACGCTCCCCTTGGGGATCATCGGCGGGGTGATCGTTTCGTACGCGCGCGGGATGCCCAACGATGTCTATTTCCAGATCGGCATGCTGACCACCTTGGGCCTGACCACCAAGAACGCCATCCTGATCGTCCAGTTCGCCCAGGCCAGGGTCGAGGAGGGGGTAGGCTTGATCGAGGCGACGCTGGAAGCGGCCAAATTGAGGCTGCGTCCGATTGTCATGACCTCGCTCGCCTTCGGTTTCGGCGTTTTGCCGCTCGCTCTGGCGAGCGGGGCCGGGTCCGGCGCACAAATGGCTATTGGCACCGCGGTGCTGGGAGGGATGGTGACCTCCACCTTGCTCGTGATTGTGTTCGCGCCGCTCTTTAACGTGATGATCTACAAAGCCTCGGGGATGCGCAAAAAGCGCGCGGCGCCGGCCGGGGAAGCCGTGCCCGGAGGAGATGCCCATGAATAAATCATTGCTGATTGCACTGTCGGGCATCGGCCTCGTTCTGGGCGGCTGTTCCCTCGCTCCCGAATACCTCAAGCCGGAGGCCCCGGTGCCGGCCCGTTGGCCCGCCGGCGCGGCCTACGGCAAGACCTCCCCGGATGCCCCTGCGACCGCCGATCTGAAATGGCGGGAATTCTTCGCCGACGAACGCCTGCAAAAAATCATCGAAACGGCGCTCGACAACAACCGGGATCTGCGGCTTGCCGCGCTGAACGTGGAAAGGGCGCGGGCGATGTATGGCATCCAGCGGGCAGAGCTGTACCCCGCGGTCAATGCCCAAGGCGGTGGCGGCAAACAGCGCCAGTCGGTCGATCTCATCCAACCGGGGAGTGCCAGGACGCTGGAACAGTACAGCGTGAATCTGGGTATCGCCGCCTGGGAAATCGATTTCTTCGGCCGCATCCGCAGCCTTTCTGAGCAGGCGCTGCAAGAGTATCTCGCCACCGATGAGGCGCGTCGCGGCGCCCAGATCGCCCTCGTGGCCGAGGTGGCCCGGGTGTACCTGACCCTCGCCGCCGATCGGGAAGACTTCAAGCTGTCCCAGTCCACCCTGGAAGCCCAGTATGCGTCATACGGCTTGGTCAAAAAGCGTTACGACGTCGGACTCGCCACCGAACTTGATCTGAAGCGGGCGCAAATTCCCCTGGATACGGCGCGCGGCGATGTCGCCCGCTTCACGCAATTGGTGGCGCAGGATCAAAATGCCCTCAACCTTCTGGCCGGTTCCACGGTACCGGAGGAATGGTTACCGGTTGACCTGGACAGCGCAGGCTCGCCCAGGGAGATTTCTGCGAGCCTATCCTCCGAGGTACTTTTGCACCGGCCGGACATTATGGCCGCGGAACATCGCCTCAAGGGCGCCTACGCTTCGATCGGCGCGGCCCGGGCGGCCCTGTTCCCGCGCATTTCGCTGACCACCTCCATCGGTACCGCGAGCAACCAGCTCTCTGGCCTTTTCGATTCGGGGACGGGCACCTGGGCCTTCATGCCGCAGTTCGTCATGCCGATATTCGACGCCCGTGTCTGGGCCGCGCTGCGGGTCAGCGAAACCGATCAGAAAATCGTCCTGACCCAGTATGAGAAGACGATCCAGACGGCCTTCAGGGAGGTGGCCGATGCCCTTGCCGTGCAGGGCACGATAGACGAGCAGGTCGCGGCGCAGCAATCCCTGGTGGCTGCCGCCGCGGACACCTATGGTTTGTCCATGAAACGCTATACCAAGGGGATCGACAGTTACCTGGGCGTCCTGGATGCGCAACGATCCCACTTTGCCGCGCAACAGGGCTTTGTCGCGCTGCGCCTGGCCAAACTTGCCAACCAAGTGAGACTCTACGCGGTACTGGGCGGCGGCGCCGAGTAATGATCACGGTGCAGTTGCGCCGCGCGCTGCTCGCCACCGCCGCGTAGCTTTACAAGCCGCCGGGTGGCGGGCAGGAAGCGAGTGATGGGCACTCCACCCGGTTGCCGATTTGTCGTCCGCTGTCCGATTATTAGGAAAAACATGAGCCAGACACCCAGTTCGAGCATCAAGGTTTTCTCGTCGATCCAGCTCGGTCCCTACGCGCTGAAAAACCGCATGGCGATGGCGCCGATGACGCGCAACCGCGCCGGTCCCGGCAATGTGCCGCAGCCGCTGAATGCGGAACATTACAAGCAGCGCGCCAGCGCCGGATTGATCATCACCGAAGGTTCGCAGGTCGCAGCCGAAGCGGTGGGCTATCCCGCGACGCCGGGGATCCACAGTCCGGAACAGGTGGCCGGATGGCGTAAGGTCACCGAAGCGGTGCACGCCAAAGGCGGACGGATTTTCCTGCAGCTGTGGCATTGCGGACGAATCTCGCATCCGTCGCTTCTGCCCGGCGGCATGCTGCCTGTAGCGCCTTCGGCCATCGCCCCCAAGGGCGAGGTGTTCACGCCGGAAGGAATGAAGCCCTTCGCCACTCCGCACGCGCTCACGCTGGATGAGATTCCGGGCGTCGTCGAGCAATACCGCAGTGCGGCGCGCCATGCCTTGGAAGCCGATTTCGACGGCGTGGAAATCCACGGCGCCAACGGCTATCTGCTCGATCAGTTTTTGCGCGACGGCTCCAACCAGCGCAGCGACGCTTACGGCGGCTCAATTGCCAATCGCGCGCGCTTGATGCTGGAGGTGGTGGATGCGGTGTGTGCCGTTTGGGGTGCGATTCGCGTCGGCATCCGCTTGTCGCCATTGCAGCCATTCAACGACATGCGCGATTCCAATCCCGAAGCGACTTTCGTTTACGTTGTCGAACAACTCAACCGCTTCGGACTTGCTTACCTGCACGTCACCGAATTAGGCAAAGACTCACCCGGTGCCGCTGGTCCCGCCTTCGACTTGCAGAAGCTGCGCCAGATTTGGCAGAGTGTGTATATCACCAACGGCGGCTACGATCTGGCGCGCGCCAACGCCGCGCTGGCTGGGGGCCTTGCCGACTTGATCTCATTCGGCGTGCCGTTCCTGGCGAACCCCGATTTGCCGGAGCGCTACGCGAGATGGGCGCCTCTGAACAAACCCGACCCGCCGACATTCTACGGTGGCGGCGAGCATGGCTACACCGACTATCCGTTTCTCTCTCGGGGGGTACGATGAAGCTCTATTACAGCCCCGGCGCATGTTCTTTGTCTCCACATATCGTTCTCAATGAGGGCGGATTTACCTACGACACGGAGCGGGTCGATCTCGCCAGCGGCAAAACCGAAACCGGCGCCGATTACCGCGCGGTCAACCCGAATGGCTACGTACCCGCCTTGCTGCTCGACGATGGGCTAGTGCTGACCGAAGGCCCGGCCATCGTCCAGTATCTGGCCGACCGCGTGTCGACCAAGCGGCTTGCCCCGCCCGCCGGCACGATGGAACGCTACCGCCTGATGGAATGGCTCAATTTTATCTCCACGGAATTGCACAAGGCTTTCGGGGCGCTGTTCGACCCGCACACGCCAGATTCCTGGAAAGACATCGTGAAGGCCCGATTGGCGCAACGCTGCGATTACGTGAGCCGACGGCTCGACGGCAAGACCTGGCTGATGGGCGAAGATTTCACCGTCGCTGATGCCTATCTCTTCACCGTGCTGGGATGGGGCAAATACGTTGGCATCGAACTGACCCCATGGCCGACGCTGACCGCCTACCTCGGCCGCGTTGCCGCGCGTCCGGCGGTACAGGCCACACTCAAGGCCGAAGGGTTGATTTAGAAAACTATGTCTAGGCGCATGCCGGCATTGTTCGTCGGCCACGGCAATTCGATGATCGCCATCGAGGACAACACCTCACTATATAAGGAGCACTGACCATGACGAAAACCAAATCGACAGCCACCCGGAAGAAGAAGGTGGAATCCGCTGCCGGGCAACAGACACGCGCGGTCACACCGGAGGAGCGCTATCGAATGATCGCGGAAGCCGCCTATTTCCTTGCCGAAAAGCGAGGCTTTGTCGGCGGGAACGTTGCGGAGGATTGGCTGGCAGCGGAAGCGGAAATCGATCGTATCCTGCAACTCACATCTGTCCGGTTGATTTCATAACAAAATCGTAACTATTCACTTATGTCGAGTTACGTATATAAGCGGGGCGTAACTATACTCAGGTAGTCCGTGTCTCGATCTATCGGGTGAAAGGCCATGGCAAGGTCCGTCTGATTCAATGGCTATGATTATAGCATAATACTGGTTAAGCCCGACAGGCTGCTAGGCGCGAATAACGGAGGGCGCATCATGCTTCCCTATGACGGTCATGTGATGAGTTCCATACTGGGCACGAGCCTGGACGCCGTCTTCACGATCACGGACAGAGGCGTCATTGTCGATGCGAATCCCGCGGCCACCCAGATGTTCGGATGGTCGCGCGAGGAACTGCTAGGCGCCAATATTTCCATCATCGTGCCATCACCCCTGAAGGAAAAGCATGACGGTTTCCTCCGAGCCTTCAGTCCCGACCGCGGCGTAAAACACGTGCTGGGAAGCGGAGTCCGGCTCGACGGCCAACGCAAGGACGGCAGCTGCTTCCCCGTCGAGGTCGGCATTTCGTCGTTCGTGCAGGGGGAGAAGCGCTACTTCACCGGCTTCGTCCGCGACATGAGCGAACGCCAGCAGGCGGAAGATCGCATGCGTTTCCTCGCCACCCATGATACCGACAGCGAGCTTTTCAACTACCGCGGATGGGCGGCGAGTTGCCGCGTTCTGGAGAGCGGCTTGGCACGGGTCGTTGTTTTCCGCCTCGAAGAGTTCCGCCATCTCTCCCTTCTCTACGGTGAAGCGTGGTCAATTACAGTGCTGAGAGAGGTGGCGTCGCGGCTGAGGGACTTTTTGTGCCCCGGTGAAACCGCCGGTCGAGTCCGCGAAGACACCTTCGCCGTTCTCCTTCCTGAAAGCGTCGCCGCGCGCACCGAGGCCCTTGCTCAAGCGCTCGCGAAGCCTTTTACCCAGGGAACAATGCACTTCTCCCTGACCGCGACGATCGGCATATCGCACGGGATCGGCGACGTGGACAGGCTGCTGCGCGCGGCGCAGTGGGCATGCGACCGAGCGGGCAATGGCAAGGGCCAGATAAACGAATTTACGGACCAGCTATACCAAATCTCTCGCCGGGAATATCAGATTGAAACCCAACTTCAGCAAGCTATCACCGAGGAAGCCCTATCTCTTGTGCTGCAACCGAAGGTCCGTTTTGCCGATCGGCGGATCGTCGGTGCCGAGGCGCTGGTCCGATGGTCCGATCCCGCGCTTGGCACGGTTTCGCCGGGCGAATTCATTCCAATTGCCGAGCGGCTCGGGCTGATCGGAAGAATCACAGACTGGATGCTGCGCCGATCTCTGGAGGAGATTTCCCGGTGCGCCGACACCTCGATTTCGGTCGCGGTCAATTTCTCTGCGCTCGATTTCTACCAGCCGCACCTCGTCCAGCATATCGATACAGCGCTGCGACATGCACGAGCCGACCCTCACCGGCTTATGGTCGAGCTCACCGAATCGGTAGTGGCAAACGACGTTCGGTTGGTCGGCGAGCGAATGCGTCAGATCAAGGCACTGGGCGCGGCCATCTCACTGGATGACTTCGGTACCGGCTACTCGTCCTTTGGCTATCTGCGGCAGCTACCCATCGACTCGCTCAAGATCGACATATCTTTCGTCCGTGACCTGCCGGACAACTCCGACGCTGTCGCCATCGCAAATGCCATCGTCTCCATGGCCAAGGCGCTTGGGCTCGATACGATCGCCGAAGGAATCGAGAGCGAAGGGCAAGCCAGCTTGCTCAGGGCCTTGGGCGTCGATCAATGCCAGGGCTTCCTCTTCAGCCGCCCGGTACCGCCCGCCGATTTCCATCGTCTGGTGCATACGCAGCAAGAGGGTTTCCCCATGGCCGTGGATCCACCGCTTACCGCGGCAACCAGCAACTGACGCCGACATAAAATGAACATCTGATTAGCGACATGAAAAAACATCATGAATCGCTCGCTAGACTTCGCGGCCTGCTGCCGCTGGCCGCTTCGATGAGGCTAGCCGCGCTCTGTCTGTGCTTGGTCGCACTACCCGCCGCCGCCGCGCCAGCTTGGCTGATCGCCACTCCCGACGAGACTGCGCGCGCGGGGGCGCCGATCGTGCTCGATGTCGTCAAACCGGCGGCGCAGGCGGATTGGCCGGACACGCTCAGGCTCAGGTTAGTGCGCGACGACAGGGCGCTGGAAGTGGAACTTGCTATCGTAGATCCGGTTTTGACAGAGGACACACGCCGAACGTATCGCGGAGTATTGCCTGCCCATCTATCAGGGCTGGTTCGGGCACATCTGGCTGGAGCCGAATCGAACCGGCTGGCCCTCGTGGTCACTGCCGCCGATCCGATCGAGCAAATGCGTGCGCCCAGGGATGGGGACACGACGCCCGTCACTCGATCCAGCGCCACAGGCGGCAAGTTATTTGCCACGGACGAACCGGCGTTGTCGGCCAATGAGCCCATGTACTTTGTCGTGGGTGGTGGTGGTGGCGGAGCCACTGCCCGATTCCAATTGAGCTTCAAGTACCGGCTTTTCGACCCTGATAGCCATCCGGTGCAGTGGATTCCATTTCTATCCCGTCTGCATTTCGGCTATACGCAGACTTCAATCTGGGATCTGGGCGCCAATTCGTCGCCATTTCGCGATACCAGCTACCGGCCAAGTCTCTTTTGGCAGGGAGAGACTCACGGTGAGAGCCGCCTGATGCCCGAGGTGCTGCGCGCCGGTTTCGAGCACGAATCAAACGGCAAGGATGGCCTGAATTCGCGCAGCATCAACATGCTCTTCGCGCAGCCCGTCTGGCGCACCGGGTTTTCGGATGGACGCACGTTGATCTTCGCCCCCAAGGTTTATGGCTATCTGGAAAAATCAGACAACCCGGACATCCAGCGCTACCGGGGTTACGCGGACTGGATTCTTCGCTATGGCCGCGAGGACGGCTGGCTTTTGGCAACGCAGTTACGCAACGGTACCTCAGGGCATGGCAGCGCCCAGTTCGATCTTTCCTACCCGCTACGCCAACCGATTTTCGCCCGCACCGGCGGCTTCCTGCACTTCCAGCTATTCAAGGGGTACGGTGAAAGTCTGCTCGACTACAATCTGGACCGTGGAACGCAAGTGAGGGTGGGGTTTTCAATTGTTCGCTGATGAGAGAGTGTCCCTATGAAAAGATGCGGGCCTAAATATCGGCATCTGCGCGGTGTGGCCGCCCTGTGCGCACTGGCCGGTGCGCTGGCACTGGCCGGTTGCTCACTGGCTCCACTTTATAAAGCACCGTCGCTGCCGGTCGCCATGGCCTATCCCGCCGATGCCCGGATGCAACCGAACGCAACAACCGAAGGCCGCATCGCCGCCGAGACCGCCTGGCACGACTATTTCGTTGATCCGCATCTACGGGCGCTCATTGCACGGGCACTGGATAACAGTCGCGACCTGAAAACCGCGGTACTGCGCGTCGCGGAAGCCCGGGCCGCTTATGGCATCCAGCGGGCTGACCAGTTGCCGACCATCGCGGCCACGGCCAATGGCAGCCGGGCACGTGTGCCGGGCGACCTCAACATAAGCGGGCAATCCATTGTCAGCAGCCAGTATCAGGTGGGCGCGGGGCTGGCCACCTGGGAGTTGGACTTCTGGGGCCGCGTGCGCAACCTGAAGGATGCCGCGCTGGAAAACTACCTGGCCACCGATGACGCGCGCCGCGCCATCACGCTCAGCCTGATTGCCCAGGTGGCGGACAGTTATCTGGCGCTGCGCGAACTGGATGAGCGCATCGCGCTGGCGCGGCAGACCATCGCCAGCCGCGAGGAATCGTTGCGCATTTTCAAGCGGCGCTTTGAAGTCGGCGCGATCGCAAAGATGGACCTGGTACAAGTGGAAGTTCTGCTGCAACAGGCGCAAACCCTGACCGCGCAACTCGAACAGGGGCGAGACGTCCAGGCGCATGCGCTGGCTTTGCTGGTCGGCTCGCCGCTACCGCCCCTGCCGGAAAATACCGGCCTCAGCGACGATGTAGTGGCGCGTGAACTGCGCGTTGGCCTGCCCTCCGACCTGCTGTTGCAACGCCCCGATATCGTCGCGGCCGAGCACCAGCTGCGCGCCGTCCACGCCAACATCGGCGCGGCGCGCGCGGCCTTTTTCCCGCGCATTACCTTGACCGGTTCGGCAGGCACGGCCAGCGCCGGGCTCGATGGCCTGTTCGATTCCGGCAGCCGCGCCTGGAGCTTTATGCCCAGCCTTTCCTTGCCGATTTTCGATGCCGGGCGCAACCGCGCCAACCTTGATCTGGCCGAAGTCCGCCGCGACCTGGCGGTGACGAATTATGAAAAAACCGTGCAGACGGCTTTCCGTGATGTGTCCGATGCCTTATCCGCCCGCCACTGGCTGACTGAGCAGGTGCGCATCGCACAGGCGACGCTGGCGGCGCAAACCGAACGTGCGCGGCTATCCCTGTTGCGTTATGACAATGGCAGCGCCCCTTATTTTGAAGTCCTGGATGCCCAGCGCGACCTGCTCACGGCCGAGCAGCAACTGGTGCAGACGCGCCGCGCCCTGCTCTCCAGCCGCGTAAGCCTGTACGCAGCGCTGGGCGGCGGCAGCCAGGAATTTGCCGCCCCGGTGGATACGGCAACCCGCCCGGCAAATTAAAACGACAGAGCACACGAGAACTCACCATGAATCCATTAAGCCCTGCACTCAAGAAAAACCTGCTCCTGGCCGCTGCGGCCATTGCCATTGCGCTGCTCGCCTGGGGCGTGTGGACGATGACTCGCCCGCAAGGTCTGGGCGAAGGCTTTGTCAGCGGCAATGGCCGTATCGAAGCCACCGAGATCGATGTCGCCACCAGGTATCCGGGGCGCGTGGTCGAGATTTTCGCTTTCGAAGGGGATTTCGTGCAGGCAGGTCAGGTGCTGGCGCAAATGCAGATTGATGTGCTCACCGCGCAGCGCGATGAGGCGCGCGCCCAGCAGCAACAGGCGATTACCGGCGTGGCGAGCGCCGAAGCGCAAGTCAGGATGCGTGAAAGCGACCTGGCTGCGGCGCAAGCCATCGTGGTGCAGCGCGACAGCGAACTGGATAACGCCAAACGGCGCCTGACCCGTTCGCAAACGCTATCGCGTGAAGGCGCGACATCCATCCAGCAACTCGACGACGATCAGGCGGCAGTGCATAACGCCCAAGCCGCGTTGGCTGCGGCCAAAGCCCAGGCGAAAGCGGCCGAATCGGCCATTGTGGCAAGCAAGTCACAAGTCACCGGCGCACGCGCCACCGTCGAGGCCGCCACCGCGACGATTGCGCGCATCGAGGCGGACATCAAGGACAGCCAGCTTAAGGCGCCGCGCGATGGCCGCGTGCAGTATCGCGTGGCCCAGCCTGGCGAAGTGCTGGGCGCCGGCGGCAAGGTGCTCAATATGGTGGATCTGAGCGATGTCTATATGACCTTCTTTCTGCCCGAGACGGTGGCCGGCAAAGTCGCGCTGGGCAGCGATGTGCGTCTTGTGCTGGATGCCGCGCCCGGCTATGTGGTTCCCGCGCAAGTGTCGTTCGTCGCGAGTGTTGCGCAATTCACGCCGAAAACAGTGGAAACCGCGGTTGAACGGCAAAAGCTCATGTTCCGGGTGAAAGCCCGCATCGATCCGGAGCTGCTGAAAAAACACCTCAGGCAGGTCAAGACCGGCCTGCCCGGCATGGCCTGGATCAAGCTGGATCCGCTGGCCGAGTGGCCGCAGAATCTCACGGTGAAGCTCCCTGAATGACGCTTTTTCACCCTGGCGACACGCCAGCCGCCCGCCTTGCCGGCATCAGCCTGCGCTACGGCAAGATAGTGGCGCTGGACGCGATCGATCTGGTCATTCCTGCTGGCTGCATGGTCGGGCTGATCGGCCCGGATGGCGTCGGCAAGTCCAGCCTACTGGCCCTGATTTCCGGCGCGCGCAGGGTGCAGCAAGGCGATGTGGAAGTGCTTGGCGGCAACATGCGATCAAGGCGCCACCGCAGCCGGGTATGCCCCGCCATTGCCTACATGCCGCAAGGTCTGGGCAAGAATCTCTACCCGGCCCTGTCGGTCGAAGACAACCTGCAATTCTTCGGCCGCCTGTTCGGCCACAATGCGGCTGAACGCAGGCGGCGCATCGATGAACTGACGAAAGCGACGGGCCTCCATGCTTTCCTCGATCGTCCAGTAGGCAAATTGTCGGGTGGCATGAAGCAGAAACTGGGACTGTGCTGCGCCCTGATCCACGACCCGGATATGCTGATTCTCGATGAGCCGACCACCGGGGTCGATCCGCTGGCGCGCACTCAGTTCTGGTCACTGATTGCCCATATCCGTGAAGCGCGTCCGGGCATGAGCGTGATGGTCGCCACCGCCTACATGGAGGAGGCCGAACGCTTCGACTGGCTGGTGGCGATGGACGCGGGGCAGATTCTCGCCACAGGGTCGCCCAAAGAACTGCACGAACGCACCGGCACTGCGACGCTGGAGGCGGCCTTCATCGCGCTGCTGCCGGAAGAAAAAAAGCGCGGCCATCTGGCAATCGTGGTGCCGCCGTTTGCCGATGGCGAGGATGTTGCCATCGAAGCGCGCGACCTGACCATGCGCTTCGGCGATTTCACGGCGGTTGATCACGTCAACTTCCGCATCCTGCGGGGTGAGATTTTCGGCTTCCTCGGTGCCAACGGCTGCGGCAAGACCACCACCATGAAGATGCTCACCGGACTGCTGCCACCGAGCGAGGGCGAAGCCTGGCTGTTCGGGCAGCAAGCGGACGCGCGCGACATCGCCACGCGGCGGCGCGTCGGCTATATGTCGCAGGCGTTTTCGCTGTACTCCGAACTCAGCGTCGAGCAGAACCTGGTGCTGCATGCGCGCCTGTTCAGCGTGCCGGAATCGGCGATCCCGTCGCGGGTAAGCGAACTTCTGGCCCGTTTCGGGCTGGAAGGCGCGCCGGATGCCATGCCCGACAAATTGCCGCTCGGCATGCGCCAGCGCCTGTCGCTGGCGGTGGCGCTGGTGCATGCGCCGGAACTGCTGATCCTGGACGAACCGACCTCGGGCGTCGATCCAATAGCGCGCGATGCCTTCTGGCAGTTGCTCGTCGATCTCGCGCGCAATGACAAGGTGACGATTTTCATCTCGACCCACTTCATGAACGAGGCCGAGCGCTGCGACCGCATTTCGCTGATGAATGACGGGCAGGTGCTGGCCAGCGATGCGCCAGGGGAGATTGTCAAAAAGCGCGGCGCCAAGACGCTGGAAGAAGCTTTTATCGCTTATTTGAAGGACGCGGACCCGGCCGATGCAGAGGCCAGGGCCGAGACGCTACCCGACACCACGACCCGGGCGCCTGTTTCTGCCGCGCCTCAAGGCATGGCGGCGCACCCACGGATGCGGCACCGCAGTTTTGATTTTGCGCGCGCCTTCAGCTATACACTGCGCGAGGCACTGGAACTGCGACGTGACCCGGTGCGTTTGGTGATGGCGCTGTTCGGCAGCCTGATCCTGATGCTCATCATGGGCTACGGCATCACCATGGATGTGAACGATCTTAGCTACGCCGTACTGGATCGCGACCAGACCAGCCTCAGCCAGAACTATGCCTTGAACCTCTCCGGTTCGCGCTATTTTGTCGAGCACCCGCCGATTACCGACTATGCCGACCTGGACCGGCGCATGCGCAGCGGCGAGCTGTCGCTGGCCATTGAAATCCCCTCGGGTTTCGCGCGCGACGTGCAGCGCGGCATCCCGGTGCAGATCGGCGCCTGGGTCGACGGCGCGATGCCGCAGCGGGCGGAAACCGTGCAGGGCTATGTACAGGGCATGCACCAGGGCTGGTTGATCGATATCGCCAAAACCCACTTCGGCCGGGATATTTCAGCCGGTGCAGCCAGCATCGAGACGCGCTTTCGCTACAACCCTGACGTGAAGAGCCTGCCGGCAATGGTGCCGGCCGTCATTCCCCTGTTGCTGCTTATGATCCCGGCTATGCTTACCGCGCTATCCGTAGTGCGGGAAAAGGAGCTGGGCTCGATCATCAATCTCTATGTCACGCCGGTGACTCGCAGCGAATTCCTGATCGGCAAGCAAATCCCTTACATCGTGCTGGCCATGCTCAATTTTCTGCTGCTGACCCTGTTGGCCGTGACCCTGTTCGGCGTCCCGGTCAAGGGCAGCTTTCTGGCCCTGACGCTGGGAACGCTGATCTATGTCGGCTTCTCCACCGGCTTCGGTCTGTTCGCTTCCACCTTTACGCGCAGCCAGATCGCGGCGATGTTCTTTGCCATGATCGGCTCCATGCTGCCGGCCATCCAGTTCGCCGGCATGATCAACCCGGTCTCGACGCTCGAAGGCGTCGGCAGGGTGATAGGTGAAATTTACCCGGCCACGCACTACATCACCATCAGTCGCGGCGTGTTCAACAAGGCACTGGGGTTTGCCGATCTGCAAGCGGCATTCGTACCGATGGTCGTGGCGGCCGTGGTCATACTCGGCCTGTCGATCGCCCTGCTGAAAAAGCAGGAGAAATGAACATGGCGTTGGCCTCCAACATCTACCGTCTGGGCATCAAGGAGTTGTGGAGCCTGCTGCGCGACCCGATCATGCTGGTGCTGATCGCCTACAGCTTCACTTTTCAGGTCTACATCGCCGCCACCGCCATGCCGGAAGGCTTGAGCAATGTGCCGATCTCGATCGTTGACGAGGACGACTCGCCGCTATCGGCACGCATCACCTCGGCCCTGCATCCACCGCAATTCATGCCGCCAACGCGGGTGACGCTGTCGGCGGTCGATGTCGGCCTGGATGCGGGGCTTTATACTTTTTCACTCAATATTCCGCCGAACTTCCAGCGCGACGTGCTGGCGGGGCGCGCGCCGGCTATCCAGCTCAATGTGGATGCCACGCGCATGAGCCAGGCCTTTACCGGCAGCGGCTACATCCAGCAGATCGTGATGGGCGAAATCAACGAATTCGTCCAGCGCTATCGCGGTAGTGTCGCGCCACCGGTGGACCTGGCTTTGCGGATGCGCTTCAACCCGGCCTTGACGCGGGCCTGGTTCGGTTCGCTGATGGAAATCATCAACAACGTCACCATGCTGTCCATCGTGCTGGCCGGCGCCGCGCTGATCCGCGAACGCGAACACGGCACCATCGAACACCTGCTGGTCATGCCTGTCACCCCCGCCGAGATCATGCTGGGCAAGATCTGGTCAATGGGGCTGGTCGTTTTGCTGGCTACCGCATTTTCGCTAAACTTTATCGTGCAGTGGGCGCTCAAGGTGCCGATTGAGGGCTCGGTGGCGCTGTTCCTGGCTGTCGCCACATTGCACCTTTTCGTCACCACATCGATGGGTATTTTCATGGCGACGCTGGCGCGCAACATGCCCCAATTCGGACTGTTGATAATGCTGGTATTGCTACCGATGCAGATGCTGTCAGGCGGCACCACGCCGCGCGAGAGCATGCCAATCCTTGCGCAGAACATCATGCAGGTTGCGCCCACCACCCATTTCGTCGCCGCCGCCCAGGCCATCCTCTACCGCGGCGCGGGGTTCGATGTGGTCTGGCCGCAATTTCTTGCGCTGGCCGTTATCGGCGCGGTGTTTTTCGTCGCCGCCCTGGCGCATTTTCGAAAGAGCATCAGCCAAATGGCTTGATGCGCTGACCGGAGCAATCGTCATGATGTCGAAACCTCTGCTTGTACCTCTGCTGGATCCCACCACCCAGCCACGCAGCGTGGTTCCCAGCATGAATTATTCGCTTTCACGCGGCCAACCGCATCAAATCGAGACGCCGGCCGGATCCGCGTTTCTCAATTTCCGAGGTTCCGTTCAACTACGGACGGACTCCCCCTTCTGCGCCTTACGTTGCGAGCACACTCCAACTCAGGAGTTGCCGAGACAATGACAGACGAGCAAATCGCCCAACTGGTGATCGGGTCGGAGTCGGTGTCCGCTACGGCGGCTGTCGAAGTGCGCTGCGCGGGGGCATGGACCGTGCAGGGAATCGCCCGGCTCGAACGGCGCTTGGAAGTTTTTTCCTGGCCCGACGAGGGAGACTTGGCGATCGACGGCTCGGCGATATCCGCGCTCGATACTGCGGGTGCGTGGTTGCTGCATCGGACTATGCGTGCACTGGAGCAGCGCGGACGAAATGTCAGGATGAATGGCTTGCGGCCGGAGTTCAGCGCCTTGCTGCAGTTGATCGCATCGCGCCCCGTGACGCCGGAATCCACGGCTCCGGCCAGGGCCGGGCTGCTGACGAACATCGGACAGCAGACCTGGCGCGGCCTGATCGGCATGTCCGGCATGCTTTCGTTCATCGGTGAAAGCACGCTTATCCTGCTGCGTTCGCTGGTCCAGCCACGCAGTATCCGCTGGCGCCCGATCCTTCACAACATCCAAACTGCCGGGTTCGAGGCCTTGCCGATCGTCGGCCTGTTAACGTTCCTGATGGGGGTCGTGATCGCTTATCAGGGCGCGGATCAATTGCAACGCTTCGGCGCCAATATCTTCATTGCCGATCTCGTGGGGCTCTCGATGGTGCGCGAGCTTTCGCCGCTGCTGACTGCGATCATCGTCGCGGGACGCTCCGGCTCGGCTTACGCGGCGCAGATCGGCACGATGAAAATCACCGAGGAGATCGATGCCTTGCGTACCATCGGCGTCGGTCCGACCGAATTGCTGGTGCTGCCCAAGATGCTGGCGCTGATCATCGCGTTGCCGCTGCTCACGCTTTATGCCGATGTAACCGGGGTACTCGGCGGCATGCTGATGGCGCGTTCCAAGCTCGATGTCAGCTTCGACGTTTTCCTTGACCGCCTCGGCGAGGCGGTCAGCCTATCTTCCTTTCTCACCGGCATCGGCAAAGCGCCGGTATTTGCCGCGATCATCGCGCTGGTCGGATGCTATCGGGGCTTTCAGGTAAGCGGCAGCGCCGACAGTGTCGGGCGGCAGACGACGGTGAGCGTGGTGCAGTCCATTTTCCTGGTGATCCTGGCCGACGCGTTGTTCTCGGTGGCGTTCAACTGGCTGAAAATATGAGTGCCGCAATGGAGCCAACTCAAGACACCGCCGCCGTGATCGATATCCGCGATCTGAACACGCGCTTCGGCAACAACGTGGTGCACGACAACGTCAGCCTGACGGTGCAGCCGGGCGAGATATTCGCGCTGGTGGGCGGCAGCGGCTGCGGCAAATCCACGCTGCTGCGCGCCATCATTCTGCTGTTGCAGCCGGCGTCGGGTTCGATCCGGGTATTCGGACGGGAAGTGGTCGGGCTGAGCGACGAGCAAGCGCTGCCGTTGCGGCGCCGTTGCGGCGCCGTTGGGGCGCCGTTGGGGCGTGATGTTCGAACGCGGCGCGCTGTTCAGCTCGCTGACCGTGACCGAGAACGTCAGCATGGTGCTGCGCGAACACACCCGGCTCAGCGCGCGCCTGATCGATGAGGTCGCCGTGCTGAAGATCGTGCTGACCGGATTCTCCGCCGCCCTTGAGGGGTAGCGCGCAACCGTTGTTCGACACGAAATGCCCCGAGCTTTTCAGTTTTTTGAACGCGAGGACAGATGCATACAGCTTGCCGAGCGGGCTGTTCTTGATGTCGACTAGCGGTTTCGTCTTCTTCTTACCAGGGTCGTGAAGATTGGTCAGCAGCGCCCAACTCCATTCGCCCCGGTCTTTTTTCTTGACTTGATAAATCTTGATGGAGGAGGGTGCAGTGGCCGAATCCAACTCGGCTACGTCCTGCACCGACTCAAACAGGAAAAGGAAATCAGGGGTTCCCGCGGACTCAAGCTCAAACATGCGCGACAAGGCCCAGTGCCGTTGAAACTCGACACCCTTTTGGTTGTGCCCACCGCCGGTTTCCGCCAAATTCTTCTGGACGGACACGGAGAAAACCTCATCCATAAGTTCGCCTGTCGTACGTTCTTCTTAAAAACGACTTGCGGCATTATCCGCCAATCCACATTTCTATGGGATATTGCTCGTTCAGCACGCGTTGACCAGTTCCTTGGCAGCGCTGATAGGCGAGCCTGGGTATGGCGGTCTCAGCGGCCGGAGCCCAAGACGGAATTGGACCGGCTTCGCGAATCCACCTGCGGTCGAACAGGGACTTGTTTGCTCGTGCCTTGAAGAAGCCGGAGGAGAAGACGGCTAAGTTCGCAGACCATCTGTTCGGGCTGGATGCCCCAGGCAAGTGGCTGATGTTGGACGGAGCACCGGCTAGGTAGGTTGAGGCGCGTCCTGTTCGCCGCGGGACCGCACGGTGCGTTCCGTCTACAGAGCGTGTGTGCTCGAGGCCTCCGCCGCTTTCGCTGGAAAATGTCTGCTTTGCGTTGCGGATTCAACCGGTGGATGATCGAACCGGCGAATTGCGGCCTCAGGGCGCCATGCTGTCATTGATTCGATGTGTCTTGACCTCCGCGTCGATGGCCACGGATTGACATCCTTATGCGAAAGCGCCTGATAACAGGCCAAGTCCCCCTTCATAAGTCACACGCTTGTGGCCGTCGAAAACCGCCCGTAAAGGTCACATTTCGGCCGCGCAGGAGGGCGGTGGCTCCCTACCATGCCGGCCATGAATCGCATTCTGGTCGCAGCCCACTTTCTGCTGTTTTCGCTTTCGAGCCACGCCCATTGTTTTGAACAGGCTGGGGCACGCTATGGCATCGCTCCAGTGTTGCTGGAAGCCATCTCGACCGTCGAGTCCGGAGGAAATCCGCAAGCGCGGAATTTGAACCGGGATGGCAGCGAAGATCTTGGTCACATGCAAATCAACAGTCGTTGGCTGGGGATTCTTTCCAGCTACGGAATTGATCGACAGAAGCTGCTTGATCCCTGTCTCAACACGCATGTCGGCGCTTGGATACTTGCGCAGAACATTCGCCAGCATGGATACGGCTGGGAGGCAGTAGGTGCCTATAACGCACGCTCACCGGCCAAGCGTAATGCCTATTCCCACCGAGTAGCGGCCCGACTCAAGTCATGGCGATCCTGATGCGCATGTTGAGCCTCGGATCGGCATTCGCTCTGATGGGCTGTAGCACCGCACCTGAACATCCGGTATCGGAGCAGATCCGCCACGGGATCGGCTGGATAGATCGTCAATTCTCGACATGTGCGGAAGCGAACTGTCCTCGTCCCACGCAAAAGACCCTAGCCGTCATCGAGCGATCCAGAAGTGCGACCACAGTCTCGCCGCAACTGCCATCTGATCCTGCCCCTTCGTCGCCGCTGACGAGTGAGGCGGTCAATGTACATGTCATTCATTTCGATTTCGGAAAAAGCCATCTGACCGAGATCGGGGAAAGAAAGATGAAGGCACTTCTGCCTGAAGCCAAGAAATCGATCCGCATCAAGGTGATCGGTCGAACCGATGACATCGGTACCAGGGCTTTCAATGATCGGCTGGCGAGGCAGCGTGCCGACACCGTCAGGGATTGGCTTGTCCGTCAGGGGGTTTTGGCATCGATCAAGGTGGATGCGGAGGGCATGTGTTGTTACGTGGACGGTTCTCGTACCGAAGTCGCTCGCCGCCAGAACCGGCGCGTGGAAATTCGTTTGGTGCATCTCGTTGCAAAGCGGGGTGTGGTCAGCAACAGCAAGGGAGTGCAATTAAGTGAAGTTACCTCATAACCGCGGATTCATCCGCGACATCGCTATCGCCGGCGGATTCATCGCCATCGGCATCCTCGCCCCGGGCTCGCCCATCGAAAGCGGTTTTGAAGCCCATCTGGGTGGAATTTCGGTTGGCCTGGGACTGGGCTGGCTCATCAAGTGTTTTATCGATCTTCAAGGGGGAAGTCATGCAAAGCAGTCGTAATGCGTTGAAGGGCGCGCTCGCGCTCATGTTGCTGGTCGCCGCGACAGGCGCCATAGCAGGCACTACCGGTACGGAATTCCAGAGTCTCTATACCTGGCTCACCGGCCTCGTCCAAGGCTACTTTGGCAAGGCCGCCGCCGTCGCCGCAATTGGCCTGGGCGCGTTGTTTTCTCTGGCGCGGCTGAATCCGATAGCCATCCTGTCGGGCATCGGTTTCGCGGTATTCCTCCAATACGCCCCGACGATCGCCTCGGGCATCCTGACCGCCACGATCTGAGGCTGGCCCAGGCATGGACGAGATCGGCTATATCCCAAAGTCCCTGGAAGCGCAGGAGCGCTTCCTGTGGTGGGATTTCGACCAGGCGATCCTGTTCCTGCTGGTTATGGGCATGGGCGTCGTTTCCGGGGCGATGGTGGCCGGGATGCTCTTCGGTGGCGTGGTCGCCTGGCAATACGGGCGCATCAAGACAGGCAAGCATCCGAAGTTCGCGCTGCATGCCCTGTATTGGTGGCTGCCCAGCTGGATCGTGATCCGTGCTCGAGCGACACCGCCTTCGCACTATCGGTTCTTTCTGGGCTGACCCATGAAGTTCAGCAAATTCACCGCCGAGCGGGACAACCAGCGCAACGAAATATTGTTCATGAGAATCGCGCTCGCCGGCCTGGTTCTGGCGCTGCTGGCGAACGCGGGGGCTTCGCTCACCGTGGCCGGTTCGGAACGGACGATTCTCGTCCCCCCTGAAATCCACCAATCCTTCTGGGTGAGCGGGCAGAAGGTTTCCGTGGAGTACCTGAAGGAAATGGCGTACTGGTATGCCGGGCTCGCGCTGAATATCACGCCCCATGTCGCCGAGTACCAAAAGGACCAGTTCCTCAAATACACCGCGCCCAGCGACTACGGCAGGCTACAGGCCGAGTTTGGCGCACGGGTGGACTTCATCCGCAAGAACAACACCTCGACCCAGTTCTCTACGCAGGCCATGACGGTCGACGAGTCGGCCATGAAGGTGGCGCTCTCTGGCGTGCTGCAAACCTGGGTTAGCGACAAGAAAGCCGCCGAGAAGCAGACGACCTATGTCGTCGGCTTTCGTTATCTCAACGGGAGACTCCATGTATCCGAGTTCAAGGAAACCAGCGACCAGGATCCCTTCGGGATCGCCGGCGCTGTTACCAATGCTCAAGCCGCTACTACTGGCACTGTGCCTCGCTAGCGCCAGCTTGGCGGCGTTCGCGGGTCAAACCCTGGACGGCAGCCCCGACGATGGGCTCATCGCCACGATGTCGCGCAGCGAACCCAACCTGATCCGGATCGAGGGGCGGAAGATTCGACGCATCCAGGGCGTCGAGGGCGAATTCCAGGTGACGCCGGACAAGGACAGCGGAGTGGCCTACGTGAAGCCTGCTGCGGACAAGTCCTTTCTGACACTGTTTGTCGCCGACGATGCCGGACGGCACTGGAAGCTGAATATCAAAGTGGCCGATGTTCCAGCCGAGACGATCGTGATACGTGATCGCAGCCGGCTGCGTCAGGAGCCCAAAGCGTTTGTCGCCGACGAATCGCGCAATGCCGCCATCCGTCGCGTCATGTTGGCCTTGGCGCGCGATGCAGAGCCGGAGGACATGATCGCCAAGGATGTCCTGGACATCGTTCCGCTCTGGAACGAAGCCCGCTTTGTCTTGGTGCGCACGCTGGAAGGCGCGCTCGTCGGCGAGAAGTACCAGCTGACAAATGTTTCCAAGCAACGGATGGTGATCGACGAGCGCGAACTCTATCGCCGTGGCGTACTCGCGGTGATGGTCGAGACGCTGGAGCTGGAGCCTGGCGAATCGACCCAGATCATGGTGGTGCTGGAGGGGCGCGATGGCTAATCCGCCGCCGTCCAAGTTCGCCGGGGCCATTTCACGCCTGTCGCCGAAGCATCGGCAATACCTGATCCTCGGGTTGGGAATCGGCGCTTTCCTGTTGTTGGTATTTGGCGGCGTGGCCATCTGGGACAAACCGGTGCAGCTACCTCAGGGAAACAACCAGTCGCGACCGCAACCGATGCCGATTGCCACTCCTGGTGCTCAGGCCGATCCCCGTGATATCTGGATGAGCAAGAGCGCGGAACAGATGCGGCAAATGGAGGACATGATCCAGGGCTTGCGCCAGCAGGTCGATACGCTCGACAAGAAACCCACGACCGTTGCGCCGCTGGCACTGACGTTGCCGCCTCCGCCAGCCCCGATGCCGGCGCAGACACCCATGTCGCCGCTGCCGCCACCGCCCATGCCGACTTCACTCAGTGGCGCGAAGGAGGACCGCACCACGGAACCGCCACCGCCGCCACGGCCCCCAGGCATTGCCTCCTTTGAGGTAAGCGATCCGCGCGTGGTGCCTCCGGAAACAGCAGGCAAGGTGGAGGCCAAACGCGACGCCCGCAGTTATGTCCCTTCGGGATCATTCTTTCGGGCGGCACTGCTCGGCGGACTGGATGCGCCGACCGGCGGGCAGGCGCAGAGCAATCCTCATCCGATTCTGATGCGGGTTCAGGACAACGCATTCCTGCCCAATCGCTACCGCTTCAAGATCAAGGAATGCTTGGCATTGGGTGCAAGCCATGGCGACATCAGCTCGGAGCGTGCCTATATCCGGCTCGAATCACTTTCCTGCGTTCGCCATGACGGCAAGGCCATCGATGTGCCGGTAAAGGGCTATGTCGTCGGCGAGGATGGCAAAGCCGGGATGCGCGGCCGTCTGGTGAGCAAACAAGGACAGGTGCTAGCCAACGCGCTGGTTGCCGGTATCGGCGCTGGCATTGGACAAGCCTTTCAGCAAAGCGCAACCACGATCTCGACCAATCCGCTGGGTTCCGTCGGCACCATCGATCCGGGCAAGCAGTTCCAGGCCGGTATCGGTACCGGAGTCGGTAAGGCCTTGGACCGCCTGTCCCAGTACTACATCACGCTGGCCGAAAAGATGTTCCCAATCATCGAAGTCGATGCCGGGCGCACCGTGGATGTGGTGTTCACCAAGGGATTCTCGCTTGAAACCGAAGCGGCAGGCGGAGACCTTGATACCTACACCGATATCTGGCGGCGCGGCAGGGAAATCCAGAAAAAGCCGCTTGAGCCCTACCAAGCCAATTGACCTCGAACAGGAGTACGACAACATGAGCATCAAATTACCCATGGCCGTGCTCGGCCTCATTCTTGCCGTCACCAGCTCGACCACAGTGGCGGCCGATGAGTCTGCCGAGGCATTGTCGGTCCGTCTCAAGGAGATGTATCCGGCCACCAAGATCGAGCGGGTGCAGCGCTCTGAAATCCCGTCGTTGTTTGAAGTCGTGATGGGTAAGAACGCGGCATACACCGACGCAACCGGCCGCTATTTCGTTTTCGGGCACCTGTTCGACATGAAGGAACAGCGCGATCTGACCGCCGAGCGGGTGGAGAAGACGGCACGGGTTGCCTTCGGTGACTTGCCGCTGGCGGATGCCATCAAAATCGTGCGTGGCAAGGGCGAGCGGGTGCTGGCGGTGTTTTCCGATCCGGATTGCCCGTATTGCCGACGTCTGGAATCGGAACTCGACAAGCTCGACAACGTCACGCTCTATACCTTCCCCTATCCGCTCGAAGGTTTGCACCCCGAGGCCAGGGACAAATCGATCGCCGTTTGGTGCGCGGCGAATCGCGCGCAGGCGTGGGCGGAGTTGATGAAATCGGGTAAGGCGCCGGCCAGCCGCAAGTGTGATCATCCGATCGAACGGAACATTCAGCTTGGCCAGCGTCTGGGCATTCAGGGGACGCCGACCCTGCTGTCTGCCGATGGCCGCATCCTGCCTGGCGCGGCACCAAAGGAACGCATCGAGCAGTGGCTGCTGGAGTCTGGGCGATGAGCATCGGCCAGACGCTGCTCGTCCCGCTCATGCTCGGGCTGGCTGGCTGTGCCGGCATGACCGGCCTGGATGGACAGGGGGGCTTTTCCTGCAAGGCGCCGGACGGTATTTCCTGCGCTTCGCTGTCTGGCGTCTATGCCAATGCGGTGCAGAACAATCTGCCGGGGCAACGTCCTGCGGTCAAACCGGGCAATGCCTTGAATGCTCAGGCCAGGATCGATGCGATGGCCCCGCGCTCCGGCGATCCCTTGAGAAGTGCGCAGAAGGTGCGTCGCGTGTGGCTGGCTCCTTGGGAAGATGACGACGAGGTGCTGCACGATCAGTCCTATTTCTACATGGTTGTCGATTCCGGCCGCTGGCAGATCGAGCACTCTCGGCGCAAGGCGACGGAAGGCTACCGCCCGGTCGTGCCGCCGAAGACGTTCGCGCCTCAATCGCCACCAACGGGTGGACAGTCCCTGCAAATGGAGCGTGCATCGCCACCGAGTGGCGCGATGTTGCCAACCCTACCGCCCGGATCGTCTGCGCGCTCGGTGCCGTCCGTGTCTGGCGAGGGGGAGTGATGGGATTCGCTGAAATCTTGAGAGAGGCATTCTTGCCCGAACGGAATGCGGAAGCCGATCGTTTGCCCAGGCATCTGCTGCAGGAAATTTCACGGATGCCTCGCCTGAGCGGAATTCTTCCCTATCTTGCCTGGCAGGAGGACACACGTCTCTTCGCACTGGATCAAGGAGGCTTTGGGGAGCGCGAGGAACACGCCATCGGCTTTTGTATCGAGACGCTGCCGCAGACCGGTGCCAACGACGAAATGGAAAAGGTCCTGGCCAGTCTGTTCGTGTCCTGTCCACCGGGTACTGGTATTCAAGTCTCGCTGTACGGCAGCCCGCACATCCTGCCCACGCTGAAAAAACAGGCCAACTTGCTGCCAGCCTCTGCGATTGATTCCGATGACGAAGGTATTCAGCGTCGGCACGGCAACATCTTCCGCCTGCTGGCGCGCCGCCGGATCGATCACTACCTGAAAGGCACCGGCGAATCGATCTTTGGTCACCAGACCTACCTGCTGCGAGATTTTCGTTCGGTCATCTCGGTCACATTGCCGCTCGATCCCGAACTGCCGGCCGATGTGGATGAAGCCTTGCGCATCCGGGAAAGTATTCATGCCACCTTGAAGTCAGCCCATTTGCCTGGCCATGACTGGGGACCGGATGACCTGCTCAACTTTGTCGGCGATTTCTTCGACCACTCCCGGTTGTTTTCCGGGGGAGCAGTGGCGCCGATCGACTGGAATGCCGATCAGCCGCTGCGCAAGCAGATTTCCAATCTGGAAATCGCTTCGCGAGTGGGTGATAGCGACATCCGCTTTCGCAAGGCCGGCGGGGATGAGTCCGTCCTGCAGCTGTTTTCGGTGCGCCAGTATCCGCGATACTTCCGGCTGTCCGGCATGAATTACCTGATCGGCGATCCCTATCAGCTGGCCCTTGCGATGCCCTGTCCCTTCATTATCACCATGGGGGCGGTGGCACTTGACTACGAGTCGGCGCGTACCCGGGCCCAGATGAAGGCCGCACGGGCGACCCAGAGTGCCGGTTCCTATCTCGCCCATTTTCAGCCCGATCTGCAAGAGCGCAAACGCGACTGGGACATGGTGCTGAAGGCATTCGACAGCGGACGCACCGTGGTCGGGATGTATCACCAGGTATGCCTGGTTTCGCGGGTGGGGGAGGCTTCGCGCTGCGAGCATTCCGTACGCGCCGTCTGGCGTGCCCGCGGCTTCGATCTGACCAAGGATTTCTACCTTCAGCATCAGGCGCTGACCGCAACCATGCCAATGACACTGACCCCGGCCCTGCAAAACGACCTGCGTCAGTTCGGCCGGATCAATACCAAGACCGCCGACAACGCTGTGATGACATCGCCGCTGATCGCCGAGTGGAAGGGTACGCAGACGCCGGTGATGACGCTGTTCGGGCGGCGCGGCCAGGTCATCGGCTTCGACCTGTTCGACAACACGGGCGGAAATTTCAACTTTGCCGTCGCGGCGCTTTCTGGTTCCGGCAAGTCGGTGTTCGTCAATGAAATGACTTATCGCTACCTCGGCGCCGGCGCAAAGGTCTGGATCATTGACGTCGGTCGTTCCTACAAGAACCTGTGCGAATTGCTGGACGGCGAGTTCATCGAGTTTTCCGACGAGCGTCAGAACACGATCTGCCTCAACCCGTTCTCCATGATCATCGATATCAACGCCGACATGGAGATGGTCCTGCCTCTGCTGGCCCAGATGGCCAGCCCGCGTGAACCGCTCGACAACTACAGCTACACGGCGTTGGGGTCCGCCATCAAGCGTGTCTGGGACGCCAAGGGACGCTCGGCCACGATCACCGATATCTACGAGTTGCTCCAGACTGGTCGTCTATCCAGCGAAGGTGAATACGAGCGGGATCTGAGTCGCCTGGCGACGGCGCTGGAACCCTATACCCGCCACGGCGTGTATGCGAGTTACTTCGAGGGCGATGCCAACATCCAGTTCGACAAGGACTTCGTTGTGCTCGAGCTGGAAGAACTGAAATCCAAGAAAGACCTGCAATCGGTAGTGATGCAACTGATCATGTACCGCATCACTCAGGAGATGTACCGCGACCGTTCCCGGCGCAAGCTGGTCATCATCGACGAAAGCTGGGATTTGATGGGTTCGGGGTCAAGCGGCAGCTTCATCGAGGCTGGCTATCGGCGCGCCCGCAAGTATGGCGGGGCTTTCGGCACGATCACCCAGTCGGTCGACGACTACTACAAGAACGAAGCGACCAAGGCGGCCATCAACAACGCCGACTGGCTGTTCCTGCTGCGCCAGAAAGCGGAGAACATTGAGCGCCTGGGCAAGGAAGGGAAACTCTCCCTCGACGAGTGGCTGAAGCGCCAGCTTGGCTCCGTCAGTACCGAGCATGGAAATTTCTCCGAAATCTATATTCACTCGCCCATGGGGTCGGGCCTGGGACGCCTCCTGCTTGATCCCTTCTCCATGTTGGTTTATTCGACGCGCGCCGAAGATTACGAGGCGATCAAACGTCTGCGCGATCAAGGATTGTCGGTGGCGGATGCCATCGAACAACTGGTAACCCAACGTGCAACCTGATCCTGAGAGTCGTGACGTGCCATCGATCAAGCCCTACGTCCTGACCAGCATCGCCACCTTGCTGGCGGGGGCCATGCTTCTGGTCGTCTGGATGTACCGCCATCCGCCGGAGATTCCCCGTTTTGGGCGGGTCGATATCGCCCGCTTGGTCGCCCATCAGCAGCAATCCATGGTGCAACGGATCAAGCCGGGACTGGACGCCCAGGAGCAAGCAAAACTCTTCGAGGAGGCCAAGGCCTTCGGCGCCAGGCTCGATGCTGCCCTCGAACAGGTCAGCCGGGGATGTGCCTGTGCTTTGGTAAATACGGCGGCACTGCTCAAGACCTCCGATTCGCGAATTCCAGACCTGACCGAGCAGGTTGCGCAGGCGACCGGTCTTGTCCTGCCGGCGTCGACGACCAAGTGATCCATGCCGATGAGACGCTTGTTGGCGCTACTTGCCGTCCTGCTTTGTTCAAGCGCCCAGGCGCGTGAGGCGTTGGACTATCCGTCCTCCTGGCAGTGCGATGAAGCCAGGTTTCACTGGTATTGCGATCTGGCGGAAGAGGAAGCCGCCGAAGCCAGTCCAAAGAAGACTCCAGACCGCGCAGAGAGCGAAGGCGAACGAGCCGTTGATGCGCTCAAGAAGCTGCGCGAGGAGGTCGAGCAGAAACGGGCGATCGCCATCCTCAAGCCGACTTCGGAAAACCTGAAGACCTACATCGTTGCTCAGGAAGCCCTGATGGACCGGGCATCGTTGTTTTCGGATGTATGGCGGCGAGTGGTCTGGGCCAATCCCGAAATCAACTATCAGCTGCGTAATCCGTCGAACAACGCGGCCATCCAGGTGCGCGACAGTCAGCGCAACCGGCGCGAGACAGACACGCTGGCTGCGCTGGCGAAGGAATGGGGCCTGTTCTTCATCTTCCGCTCGGATTGCCCTTACTGCCATCGCCTGGCGCCCACGCTCAAGCTGCTGTCCGAGCAATACGGCATCACCGTGTTTCCCGTTTCGCTCGATGGCGGCGGTCTTCCCGACTATCCAAGACCGGCCAAAGATAACGGGATGGCCGGTGCGCTGGGTGTATCGGTTGTGCCGCTGGTCGTGCTCGGCAATGTCAAGGATCGGCGTCTGCTGCCCATTGGCTCCGGCGTCCTCTCGGCGCAGGAAATCGTCGAGCGCATCTACATCCTGACCCAGACCAAACCAGGCGAACTTTACTGATGGAGATCGGCATGGCACTTTCATCACGGCGCTGTGCGCAACTTGCATCCTTCGCGCTTGCGCTGACCTGCATTCCTGCGCACGCCACCGTCAACCAGTCGATGCAGGACTGGTTCAACGAGATCGGCGCCTACGGCAACGTCACCGGCCCCAATGCCTACCGCGGTCAGACCATGAACATGTACACCGGCGGCAGCCTGTACATGCGAACGCCTGTCCGCAACTATCAACTGGCCAGCATCTCGCCGCCGTCCTTCAGCGCCGGATGCGGCGGCATTGATCTCTTTGCCGGGTCGTTTTCCTTCATCAACAAGGAACAGTTTGTCTCGCTGCTGCGGAACATCGGCAATAACGCCATTGGCGCCGCCTTCAACATGGCCCTGTGCTCGATGTCGCCCGACCTTTGCGATCTGCTGAAGTACCTGCAGGACCAGGCCACCAAGATGAATAACCTGAACATCAACTCGTGCCAGGCGGCGGAGGGAATAGTCAGCGCGGTGGGCAGCATGGTCACGGATCGTGTCCAGGAAAAGGAAGGCAAGACGGCTGGAGCCAGCCTCAACATGTTCGGTGACGTCTTCGAGTCCTGGGATGAATGGAAGAAGAGTCGCACCACGGCGAAGAACATTCGCAATGCGGCAAAAGCTACCTCCCAGGGCGCGCGGGAAATCTTCGATCCCGGCAACGTGGTCTGGCGCTCACTCAACCGCATTTCCGGCATCACCGATGAAACACGAGAATTGTTGATGAGTCTGACCGGCACCATCATCGTTACGCCACCTGGTGAAAACGCCGATGAAAAAGCCAGATGGACCTACCTGCCCGGGGGCAAGCTGACGTTTCGCCAGTTTGTTGGTGACGGCGCGTCGGCCACCGTCAATCTCCCAGGCCTCAAATGTGGAACGGATCTGGCTGAATGTATGACGCCGAGTTTTTCGGAGACGGCATTCACGGTTGCGCCGTTTTCCCGCCAGGTCCGTACCCGGATGGCCACCATGCGCGACAAGATCGTCAATCGTGACGCGGGTGGACAGTCCTCCATGGATGCGGCTCTGATTGGTAGTTCCTCGTTGCCTGTCTGGAAGATGCTCGCGGTATCCAGCAGTATCCCTGGCGGTGACCGCATCACCGAGGATTACGCCCAACTGATCGCCGTGGACGTCGCCTACGCGTACTTCACGAACCTTTCAAAGACTCTGCGCAATGCCTTGCAGAACGATGCCGGCAAAAGCGGACCGGATGCCGTGATGGCTGCAGAAAAAATCCTTGTTCGGCTGACCGAGGTCGAGCAGGAAGCGCGGGACATGCTTCGTGCCGAATATCAGAAAGGGATGCAGGTCGCCGAACTCAGCCGTTCGTTGCAATTGATGCACCAGAGCCTCAATTCCGGGATGCCGACCAACATCTTCCAGTCGATGGCTGTCTTCAACCGTTAAGCCATGTACGAGGTCTATGCCTACTGGAATGTCGTCGAGCTGGAGGCGATGTTCAATGCGGTTGCCTCGCTCATGGGCAGTGGCGATTATCGAGGCCTGCTTCAAACCATCGCCATCGTCGGAATGATCGTCGTCGTCATCGCCACTTTGACCGGGAGGGAGCGGCTTGACGGCATGTGGAAGTGGCTATTCTTCCTCGCCATTTTCCAGTCGATGCTGCTCATTCCCAAAGTGACGGTCATGATCATTGATCGCACGGGCAACGAGCCACCGCGGGCCGTGGCCAATGTGCCGATTGGTCTCGGGGCATTCGCGCACACGATGAGCAAGGTAGGGGATTGGCTCACCGGTTCTTTCGAGACGGTTTTTTCGCTGCCTGACGATGTGAAGTTCCGCAGGAACGGGACGCTCTTCGGGCATCGCGTCCTTTCGGAACGGCAGGCGATCAAGAGCGGGAATCCGGTATTGACCGGCAATCTGCTGGAGTTCTACCGGGAGTGTGTTGCGCCCGACATTGCGACCGGCTATATCCGCATGAAGGAAGATATTCTCCAGGTCAATAACATCTGGGACAGCCTGAACGGCAAGACCAATCCGTCGAGGTTGGTGACGATCCGCGATCTCGCCGATCCGACGCTGATGAGCACTGTGGGATGTGATGCGGGTTATCAGACGCTGACAACCCAGATCACCGCCGAGACGAGCCGGCAAGTGACACTGCTTGGTTCCAGGCTCTATCCACGCATGACGACCGCGGATGCCGGCGTCGCTATTGCGGGATCGCTGGCGACCTCGACCAACTATCTTCTCGGGATTTCGTCGTCGGCACAGGACACGGTGAAGCAGGCCATCGTCGCCAATTTCATGATCGATGCCCAGTACATGCTACCGGCGCAACTGGGCGATGCGGCCAGCGCCCAGACCAATCTGGCGATGGCGCAATCGCTGCGCTCGACCAGTGATTCCTACAAACTGATGGCGCGAGTCGCCGAGTCGACCATGCCGAAGGTGAGGAATGCCATCGAGATGGTGCAGTACGCGATTTTTCCGGTATTCCTGCTTTTCGTGGTGTTGAGCGGCCACCAGGCGACCGGGGTCATCAAGTCCTATGCGGCGAGTCTCTTCTGGATACAGCTTTGGGCGCCGCTGTACGCTGTGATGAACTTCATCATCACCATGTATTCGAGAAGCCAGTACATCAGCGGCAGCGCGTCGAGCGGCCTGTCGATCGAACAGATGAGCTTCCTGAATACCGCGATTGTCAGCGACCAGGCCATTGCCGGCATGCTGGTCATCTCCATTCCCGCCATTGCCGCCGCTGTCGTGAAGGGCGGTGAGGTCGGCATGCAGGCCGTGGCAGGTCTGGTTGCGCCACCCCGCGACCCCGAGAAGATCGCCAGCAGCCTGGCGATGGGCAACATGCAGATGGGCAATGCCTCGCTCAACAACGCCAGCCACGACACCATGAAGGGGCTGGCCGTCGATATGAACCCGAGCCTGCGCCAAGGGGCAACCCAGTATCAGGCGCGGGGCGGCTTCGACTACAGCCACTTTTCCGGCGGCGGCTTTGTGGTGAAACAGGCCAAGAGCGATGTGCGCGCCGACATGGCTCTCAACGATTCGCTCGGTGCTGCTGCCAAGGAGAACTATGAGCGCTCGCAGCAGGCGTCGCAGCAAAGATCCTCGGAGTACGCTGAAAGTGCTCTGGCGGCGATTAAGCAGGAAGCCGGATTCGAAAGATCACACGCGAAAGGCGCCAGTGACACTACAGGCTACCGGCACGGCATGGGGTCGAGCCGGAATCAGGAAGCAAATGACACCCTGCGGCAGGTCGATCAATGGGCCCGAAAACTCGGCGTCAGCGAAAAGGTGGCCATGGAACTCATGGTTGGGGCTTCGATGGGCATGAGTACGCCGAAGCTGCTCGAAATTACCGGCCTGCGTGGTGGTGTGGAAATGTCAGCCAAAATGCGAAACTCGGCCGACTCGATGCGCTCCCTGGAGGAAATGGCTCAGTTTGCCCGTGAGTCGAGCTTTGGCAAGAAAGTCGGCACCGTCATCGACAATGGCTGGGAGCGAAACTATCGAACTTCCGACGAAGGAAAGACGTCGGGATCGGAAGGACAGCGAGCGTCTCTTGATCGGGCACGGCAGTCCCGTGATGCGCTCAGTTCCTCGTTTCAGGAAACCGAGGGTCATCGCCAGATGTGGGAGCTGTCACATTCCGGGCAGCTTGGCTCCAACCTCCAGCTTCAGGATCACTTCATCAAGGACTTCCTGCTGCCGAAGCTTGAATACAACTACGAGAAGTTCCAGGGCGTCATGGGCGATCCGCATCGCCTGCGACCCTACATCGAGGAATACACCACCCAGAACTACGATCGGATGCTGGGAGAAATGGCGGGGCAAGTATCTGGCGCCGAGGCAGTGCGGGCGCGCCATGAGGCGAACCGCGCGGGAGTGCCGGACGGACTGGCGGTCGAGGCAGCCGCTGCGGGTTATCTGGGGCAGGTGAAGGGTGCCGCCAGACGTTCTGGCGTGTCTCCCCAGGCTGCCCCGACTGATCAGGCCATGCATACGGCGATGCAGGAGTTCTCCCGAAACAGCTTCGAGGTTCGTGACCGGCAGGCTGGGGCGGGGCAAACCCATCAGGAAAACGCGACACCTTCGACGTTCCGGAAGCTCAAGCCGACCTCGGTGGCAGGCAAGACGGCTGAAACGGTCGAACAGGTCGGAGAAGCGGCCGGCCGGATTGCAGACGGTCTTACCGGAGACAATCCGGGCAAATATTTGACCGACACGCTTGCCGGAAAGAAATGATCACATCCGGTCCAGGTACTGCGCTAGACGTTCAACAATGCTCTGAAACGGCACTTGTCCCGCGTAATAAAGCGAGGCGGTTTCACGGTACTTGCTGTCGTAGAGCGCGCGAACTGAGGAATCTGTCAGCAAGAAGGCTTCGTTGCTGGCGATGTGCAGATTATCGCCGGCCCGAAAGCGTTCTTTCTTGCGGGCATGGTAGGTCGTCGTGCCGAGGAATGCCTGCACCTCCGGATTGTCCAGAAGGCAGTACAGATCGTAGTAATGACGCAGGAAGTTCTTCGGGAAAACCTCGGCATCCTGTTGCTGCCGAAACTTGGTCGACACCGTTTGCAGCTTTTCCACGAAGGTGTAGGCCGGGCTGTAGCAAGGTACCGCGAGGGCACGATTGTCGATGACCTTCACGGTGCTTTTGAGCGCCGCATCCAGTGCCCACGAGGTGATGGTACAGGGCGTGTTGGGTGCGGTATCGTCAAAACCGACTTCCAGCAGGATGCCTTCCTTGATTCCCGGGAGGAATTCGGTTTGCACCGGGTAGCGTAACCGGATGCCGGCGCTGCGGTACTTGGCATCGTCGTATTCGGTATCCCGTTCGACAGCCTCGAAACCCGCGATCCCCTTTTTGGCGATCTCCTCGGCCAGCCAGTCGAAATACAGCCGTCGTGTCTCGACGTGGGCGGGTTTGTCCTGGTTCTTACCTGTTTTGACATCGCGATCCGCCGGCGGCTCGATGCGGAGATCGATGTCTTCGGAGAAACGCTGGATGATCTGATGTCCTTTCGAGAGGGATGTTCCGCCCTTGAGTTGAAACGTCCAACCCTGCTGCTGCAATCCCCTCAGGCTTTGCATCAGCCAATAGTCCTTCTCAACCAGATAGGAGGCAACGTGTTGAGCCTGGGCAACCTGGCGGATCAGATCCGTGAAGTTGGGATGGTCGTGCAGAAGGGTCGCGGCTTTAGGCATGGGCAGCCGACTTCATTTGCCGAAAAACGCGGCGCGTTCTGGCCGATCCGAAATCGGCAAGCATCTTCTCGAGACGGCCCTCGTCAAAGGTGTCGAGCTTGCGGCGCACATTGGACAACACGGTTTCCGGATCTTCGGCCAGGTCGGTCAGGTTGTTCAGCATATCGACCAGCAGATATTCGCGATTGACCTGCTTGCGCGAGGGGAAACGCGGCTTGTCTCGAAAGTCGAATTCAAACCCGGCCAGGGCGAACTTGCCGTGGCGTTTGTGGTTGTAGACGACGGTCTTGTCGTAAAGCTGCGTGGTACCCAGGCCCAAGGCGTTGTAGCAGCTCGGGTTGAACATCAAGAAATGATGATCATCGAGAAACTTTTCGACGAGCGCTTCCTCGCTTGGCGGTACATCGCCAAACGGCGTTCTTCGGGGGACGTAATAAAGCCCCTGAGCAGCCTTTCGCACGGTTCCGGCCTTCACTGCCAGACCGAGTTCCCGATCAACGCTGGGCAATTCATCGGCCAGGTCTTTACGTCGAAAAACCTTGCCGGCCAGATGCTTCCATCGCCGGTCGAGTGCGGCATTCACAGTGTTTTTTCGGTGTAGCATGTTTCAAAAACCTCACTGACGTTTCATGCAAGTATGCCACAGCCTTCCGGTCAATGGAAATCGACTCTTGAGCGTTGCGTTTTACGTCACCACGACGGCGGTACCGGAATAGATCACTCGGGAAACCCGCCATTGCGATCCTGGTTGGTCGTAATGGGCATGGGTTTTCCTCAGGCCGACGATGGCGTTCGCTCCCTTTGCCGAGGCGTTTCGGGCCAGAGTCAGAAGGGCATCGCATTCGGCGAGTTGGTAATCAGCATCCGACGCGGCCTCGACTGCGGATACCGACTCCAGGTAGCCGATCGTCCGGATCGCCGCCCTTGATGGTGGCAGGTCGGTCGAGATCAGCAGAACCTGGTGTTTGATCGCCTCCAGATCCGAAAGCATTCGATCCATCTGACGATGAGCGACTGTTTTGTTCCGCCGGTTCCAGCGGTACAGCGTGAGTCCTGCAAGGACGCACGCTACGATGGGCATCCACCCGAAAAAACTGCTCGTCTGGGTTGCTGCGGCCAGGCTCATGAAAAGTCTCCAAAGGCTGTATTTCGTTTCAGCTTCTCACAGTCGCCCGAAACTGCAACGGGCAAAGTCAGCCGTCAAGGCCGATCCTGAGACGGCTCTTCTTGCTTGCGTGGGTGAAATGCGGCCAGGAAGTGCGCATTTCGAAAACCGGCACCGCTGGCTATCCCATAGAGTCAGGCCATGCGATCCCGATACTCGACATGGCAAGAAATCCGATTTCCGCTCATCCTCTGGCTGATGGCCGCCTACTTGGCGGTGAGCGGAAGCTACATGCTCGCTTTCAACTTGACGGAAAGCCTGCCGGGAACGGTATTTGTCATCTGCAAGGACACCTTCCCCGATAGTGGTGAGTTCGTGGCTTTTCGGTGGGAGCGAAACTGGCCGTATCCGAAAGGAAGCATCTTTGTTAAGCGCCTGGTTGGCCTGCCTGGATCGCGCGTGACGACGCAAGGACGGGATTTCTACGTGGATGGCCGGGCGGTGGGGCAAGCCAAGGAACGGGCAAGAACTGGCGAACCGCTGATTCCAGGACCCGTGGGGGTGATTCCGGAAGGTAGCTATTACGTCGCGGGCGGGCACCCCGACAGTCTCGATTCCCGCTATCAACTGACGGGATGGGTAAAACGCGATCAAGTTATCGGCCGTGCGTTTCGGCTGATATGAGCGGATTAAAGATGCCGCTCGAATTTTGCGGGTGTGCCGTCAACGTCTCCGCAAGGAAACTCGCATGTTGCACTTGCTGAAGAAAGTGATGGGCAAGGGAGAGATTTCTTTGTCGCAGCAAGTGATCGAGATACCGCCCATCGCCAAATCCTTGCCTGACGATGAAATCCCGCGTTACCCGCCCTTTGTCAAAGGGTTGCCGGCATCCCATCCCGATCGGCTGATCGAAACCCAGCAAGAACTGATTGGGCAGATTCGAGAGTCCGGGTTGGCGTCGAAAGATGTCTATGAGGAATTTTATCTGGGGCCCTTGCGCCGCTTTGCCTCCTACGCCCATTTGCTGCCGGCCAGCGAGACTCACCATCATCGTGGCGCCGGGGGCTTGTTCCGGCATGCCATCGAGGTTGCCTTGTGGTCATTACAGTCCGGGGATAGGGTACTTCTGCCGGGCGATCAAACTCCGCGACGGCGGCGGGAACTGGAACCGCGCTGGCATTCGGCGGTTTTTCTCGCGGCACTGTGTCATGACCTGGGTAAGCCCATCACCGATCTGATGGTGACCAATCAGGATGGAGGGAAAGTCTGGGATCCATTTTGTGAAGATCTCTACGCTTGGGCCGTCCGCAATCAGGTAGACCGCTATTTCCTGCGCTGGCGCAAGAACCGCGGAACATCCCACACCTCGGTCTCGCTGCTGCTGGTTGAACGCATCGTCGGTAGAACCGGATTGGGCTGGATATCGCAGGGCGATCCCAATCTGGTGACCTGGATGATGGAAGCGATCAGTGGCCATCCCAGTCAGGAAAACATGATCCACAACCTGATCGTACGATCTGATCAGGTCAGCGTGACGCGTGACATCGAGAGCATGGGCGCCAACTTTGCTGGCTACGAAATAGGAATCCCCGTTGAGCGGATTCTTCTCGATATCATGCGTCGGCTGGTTCGGGACGGGGACTGGATTGTCAACGAACCGGGATCGAGGCTATGGCACATGGACGGACATCTCTACCTGGTCTGGCCAGCAGGGGGCGAGGAGATCGCTGCGATCATCAACCAGGAAAAAATGCCCGGACTGCCGAGGACACCGAACAGCATTCTCGACATGCTGGTCGAGCGCAAATTGGCTGAATTCAAAGTCGGGCAGCCCGATGGCAACCGCTACTGGTTGATCGCTCCGGCCATCCTTGCGGAAAAAATTCCCAACATACAACTGAAGGCGATACGCCTCAACAACCCGGGCGCCCTGTTGGATTCACTGCCTGCATCGGTAGCTGGAAGGCTGGTTGGTAACGACGATCCGCCCGCCAAGTCGTTGAGCAACGCATCGGTTGTCGCGCCGACAAAACCCGCAGTGCCGACCGTCGAAGTGGTTCCAACCGCCATCGTCACTTCGGCCACACCGGCTGCACCGCCCGCTGATCAACCACCTGATCAACTGGATGGCCCGGTTGGTGAAGCGCTCAAAGCGCTGGTGGAGGATATCGAGCGCGGCCGCAGGGACGGTAGCAAGATCACTCATGTCGATTCGGAAGGAATCCTGTGTCTAAAGTGGCCTGATGCGTTCAAGGGGTACGGACTGGAGAACAAGACGATCCTCGACGAACTTGGACGAAGAAACTGGCTGGTCGTCGATCCCATGGCACCATTCAGAAAAGTTGCCGAGCTCCAGGTCGGTATTGGAGCCCCTTGGAAGACCCTCCGCCTCCAGCCGGTCGTGGCGGCATTGATGGGCATCATTAGGGCGACGAGTACGTCCAAGACAGCTTCGAAACCGGTGCCCAAGTCAGAATCAAAACCTGTAGCGAAAGTCGAAACGACGGAAACGGACGCGACAGAACCTCTACCTTCGGTAACTCCTCCTGTCCTCCCGCTGGTTTCCTCGAAGGAGGAGGGTGCCGTAGAAAAGATGGTTGCCCGCCAACGTGCGCTGCTTGAGGATGTCGTGCGCGTGCTTCGTCAAGCGGTGAACGATCGGACGTTGGCTGCCAATCACGAAAACGGCTATCTGCTGATCAATGTCCGGGATGCCGAGGCTGTGCTGAAGGCCGGCATCAAGGCGTCACGCTCGCAAATTTTTGGCTTGAAGGGTATCGATCCTGATCGGTTCACAACAGAGGACAGGAAACCGAAGGTGTACTTTCGGATTCGAGAGTAACGAGCAGAGCAAACAGGCACTCGACGTCCCCCCACGCTTCCTTATAGTTTTCGGACAGTTTGCCAGATGCTGCGTCCTCAGAATTCGCTGAAGACTATGGCGTCTACGTAAAATATGGCACCAACGGCGCATCAAGCCGTTGATAGAGAGGATGGACTGGAGACCCGTTCATATTGCGACCGAAGCAGAAGACGTCCGCATGGTCGCACACTTCGCGCAAGATTTTCTCCACCGCAAGTCCGCGGCCTGCCTTGTGACCAGGATTCCCCCAACTCACCACAACAAATCGGGCTCTGCCGGCGATTCGCCGAATCCATTCGTCGTTCTCCGGGAGGTTGATCACCGTCGTTTTGGCCAAGTCTGACGAGTAGGTACCGCGAATAGACAAGACGTTGAGTTGGTAGTACGCGCCAACGCCCCAGTACTCCCGAGCACGGCGGACCATACCATCTACTGTCGGATCGCCCACATCTTCTGCCGCACCGGAGGGGTTCATGCTAATTCCGCAAGCGTAGTCGTCTGGGTTGCCCCAATACCGGAAGAGCGCGAAGCGGTGAGTTCTGTCAGCGCTGAAAACTGTTCGTTCAGCAATGAGCGGATCGACAGATAGCTCGGGCAGTGGAGCGGGTGAGCCAATTGCTGCGGTGGCGAAATTAGACATTGGATTATCTCGGAGTCGGCATGGGTAGGGGTGCAGCGCTCATGCTCCATCGCCTCGCGTAAGTGTATTCTCATCCCTGGGGCATCTGGGGGTTGATGGCCTCGAAATTGCTATCGTTATTGCTCGCCCTATCTGTGCGTTGTCTTTACAATGCACAGAATATATCGAACAATGACAAGATACTAAATTTTGGCCAAAGCATTTTCAAGGTCAAAGGCGCTTTTGTGGAGGGTCACAGCCGCATGGCTGAGAAAGTTCGTCCGAAGGTAATTGCCAAGAGAGAGCTCATTGAAGGGCGCAGCGCAGATTCGAGTTCCCTGCTAGGGAGTGTCCCCGTCCGCGCCATCGGTCGCTCCGGGATCGACTGATGTTCGCCACCAAGTTCGGGGCGTTTAACGGCTCCACCTGGGAAGGCCTCTGCCAACAGGTCTTCAAGCGTAAGTACCAAGCTGAGTGTTATCAGCAGATGCATGCGTCTCCAGGGGACTACGGCATAGAGGGCTACACCGTAAACACTGGATGGGCCTTCCAGTGCTACTGTCCAGAAAAGCACTACGAGCGAACTGAGCTCTATGAAAAGCAGCGAGACAAAATCACCGAGGACCTTCGGAAGCTAAAGGACTACCAGAAGGAACTCGAAGCGCGCCTCGGAAGCACGAAGCTATCTCGGTGGGTATTCGTCACCCCAGAAATTGACCGAAATGCTCTTCTGCAGCACGCGAAAACCAAGGAAGCTGAGGTCAGGGGCTGGAACCTCCCCTTCGTGACTGATGATTTCACTGTTCTCCTGCACGACGGCGACCACTACCTTGTCGAAATCAACGAAATCCGAACAGCTTCTGGTGAGGCGCTAGTCTTCGACGATTCAGCGCCTGTCCTTCCGGTATTGACGGGGGCGCGGGAACAGTACGAGCAGAACGTCCATCGAAAGTCCGGGTATCGACTCGCGGATAAGGTGCAAAAACCAGACTTTCAGGCACGAGTTCAGCAACTGAGCCAGCGGACTATCGAGAGTTTCTTGGAGGCAGATGGCTACTTTCGGCGTATCTCATCGACTTCTCCGACAACGTACTTGAAGCTGGTTCGACTGATAAACGAATATGAGCAGAGCGTCATTGAGACGTCTGCTACATGGTCCGGCACGGCAGAAGAGCTGACTACCAAGGTGCGCGAGGGGTTGGCGAAGCTCGTGTCCGAGGATCTGTCCCCTGAGTTCGATATGGCCAACGCGAACAAGGTTGCAAGGCTCATGACCGCCCGGTGGCTGGCCGTCTGCGAGTTGGACTATGGTTGAAGACAAAGAGCGACGCCGACTACGATTTGAGCGGCGGCCCTCACCGGTCCTAGCAGAACATAGGCCTATGTACAAGATCGGGCAGGTTCTGCTCATCCTCGCCATTGCTTCCAGAGGGAATAAGTCGAGCTTGCCGCGGCTACAGCTCTTCAATTGGGCACTGAAGGCGACAGAACGTCAGGCACTACTGGAGAAGGCTGTTGAAAAGAAGGAACTCCAAGTTCCCGCGTGGGGCTTTGATCCAGCCTTGGCCATTGCGATTCGCATTGCAATCGCTGAAGGACTCGTCGCAGAAAACGCTACGGGCTACGAGATTTCCGAGGCCGGAGATCTCTTTGTGAAGGAAATACTGAAGGACGCCGACTTGTTCGGGCCTGAGCGTTCGTTCCTGTCATCTCTTGGGAAGGGAGTGACGGAAGGAATGGTCGAAGCAACAGCGAGCGGCTGGGAGGCAAAATGATTGTTCGTGGCGTAAAGCTCAGGGCAACTACAGCGGAAGGAGACTACGGATTCAACGTGCGCTTCGCCCGGAATCTGACCATCGTTCGAGCAAAAAACTCAAGTGGCAAAAGTACGCTCTTCAACAGCCTGCTTTACGGTCTCGGCATGGAAGAGTTGGTGGGGGGCAGGAACGAGAAGGTCCTTCCGTATGCCGTAAAAGAACACTTCGAATACGACGGACGCCGAATTCTGGTCACAGCTTCGGAGGTGCTGCTTGAAATCGAGAGCCGTTCTGGAGAGGTTGTGACGTTGCGTCGCGCCATTCGCGACTCTGTGCGAAACCCTAAGCTCATCGAAGTGTTTGGTGTTGCGCACCTGACCCAAGGTGCTGAGCTCGGCGAAGCGCGACCGACATACGTCCACGATGGAGGCGGCGCAAAGCATCCGGAAGGCTTTCACCGCTTCCTGGAGTCGTTTCTTGGTCTGAGCCTGCCGCAGGTCCCGACCACCAATGGCGGCGAGACCAAGCTTTACCTTCAGACGGTATTCGCGGCAATGGCGGTGGAGCAGAAACGAGGATGGACCGACTACATTGCGAACATCCCGTTCTATGGGATTCGGGATGCGCGCACGCGGGTCGTAGAGTTTCTCTTGGGCCTGGGTGTATTCGAGACAAATGCCCTGCGCAACCGCCTGAACGCTGAGTCAGTTGAGATTGATGCTGACTGGCGCAAGGTCTACGATGAGCTTCGACGTGAGGCGGCTCCTCTGGGCGCCGTTATTGATGGTGTTCCAGTTTCTCCAACAGCTTTGTTTGAGGACACTGCGGCAAGCGTCAAGCGATTGGCCGGTAATTCTTCGGTGGCGCTGCCTGAGCACATCATGCAGTTGCGTGCAGAGTACATTGCCCTGCAAAAGCAGGCAGAGCAATATCACAAGACATCCGGCTCGGAGGCGATGCATGAAGTCGCTCTGGCGATGGACGAGTTGCAGGAGTTCAGTGTTTTGCACGAACGCGCGACGGCCCATCGTGCTGAGCAGCGTGTGTCCCTGAGGGACTATGAGCACTTGCTCGCGGAAGCCAATGAGGACTTGGAGCGGAACAAGACGGCAGCGAAGCTTCGTGACCTTGGTGCGAAGCACGATGTTGCTACCGCTGCTGGTCGATGCCCTACTTGCAATCAGCCTGTGGACGACACGTTGCTCGCAGGGGCGGTGACCGGCCCGCAGATGGACTTGGCGACCAATATTGCCTACTTGGATAGCCAACGCCGAATGCTTCTGCGGCAAATTGCTGGCCTCAGGTCGGGATTACAGGCCACTGAGTTACGGGTGGTTGAGCTTGCTGCTCGAATAGCCCACAAACGCGACCTGCTTACCGCCATGCGTGGCGATGTCACATCGGGTGCGTCAGAGTCAAAGGCAATCGTGCGCCGACAGGTTCAGATTGAGGTCGAGGTGGAAGCACTCGAGCGGCTTCAATCGAAGGCGACTGCGCTCTTTGCGCGTCTCGTCCAGATTGCTAAGCGCTTGAGTGCGAACCAGTCGGCGAGAAGGTCTGTGCCAAAGGAAGCATACACCGCAGCTGATTTCGACCGAATCAATCGCTTTCAGATGCAGTTCCGTGCCAACGCGGGTTCATTCGGTTATGAGAGCGCACCCATTCGCGAAGTTGAAATCGGCAAGGACACACTCGTTCCATGCCTTGCGCAGATTGAACTACGCGAAATTCGGACCGATATCAAATCCGATTCAAGTGCCAGCGACTTCGTGCGACTCATCTGGAGCTACCTACTCGCTCTACATCAAACCTCATCCGTTCCCTCGTCGCCTGGAAATCACCCTGGGCTTCTGATGTTTGACGAGCCGGGTCAGCATTCGATGGCAGTCGACAGCCAGCACGCGCTGCTTAAGCAGCTCGCTAGTGAATCGAATCTGCAGAGCATCGTGGCCGCATCGTTCGATGAGGCGGAAGAGGTGTTCCGTCAGGCAACGGACGGAATTCAGTACAACCTGATTGAATGGAGCGACAAGCTTCTTCGTCCGCTTTGACAGTGGCATTGCAACCGGACGCCCATGTCGCAGCATCGCTACCCTGATATTTGAGCATGCTTGAGGAAGTCGAGACATACCTGGAAAGCGGGTGCTACGATCCAAAGTTCGAAGCTTGGCCGGGAAGCGGATTTTTCAACCGATCACAAAACGGAAGCAAGGCTCTACGCGAAGCTTTGGGCGCAGAAGTGCTGGCGAGAACGCAGGATTGCCCTGCCACTGCGCTTCCGGACGATCTGAATATTCTCCAGTTCACACGCCAGAAATTCAGCGGCATGGTGAAGGGGCTTTTCCCCAAGGGTGAGCAGGCAATCGTCCTTGCCATGCTTGAACGCTCCGTGGTATTCCTGACGACACGAAACGTCGCCTCGATTCTGCGGGACATGCCTTGGCTCGATACGGCATGGGACTTGGCCAACCTCTATCTGGCCAGCCACTCAGCGGAATTGCTGTCGGTTGAGGCTCAACCGATCCTTGGATTGAGCATCGAAACGACCTGCTACGTCTCGACAGACTATTTCCGCTCAGGGAATCCCTTCGACGATTTCGTCCTGCATGAAGCCGCTCATATTTTCCACAACTGCAAACGCGAGACGCTGGGGCTGCCCCATTCACGGCATCGGGAATGGCTGCTCGAGATCGAGTATCGGAAGCGCGAAACGTTTGCCTATGCCTGCGAGGCATACAGCCGCCTGCTCGAACTCGGGCGTGATTCAAAACATCGACAAGACCTGTTGAACGAATTGGCTGCAACCCCGTTGCCCAACGATGAACGCGTGGACGGTGCGGAGTATCTCGACATTCTTGCCGAAGCCGTAACCGCCAGAAATGGCTGGAAGCGCATTCTCGCGCGATGCTCCCCGTCCAGGGTTCGCAACCAGACAATTCCGACGCCTACATCGTAGTTCGTTTCCTCTACGTAGCGCCCGGTCGAGTCGTCAGCGACCGTAGCGGCTACAGGTAGCCGAAATGCGCCCGAAAAGTGCGCATTTCAAAAATCCAGAGGTGTTCCCCCCAGCCAGAATCGCCCCTTATGTGGTCTCTGGTTCGCATTCTCCTTGTGCTTTTCACCTGTACGACATTTTCTGCGTTCGCTGCGGAATTGGGTGTCGTCGGCCCGACCTATGAGATCGCGGAACCGGATTTGATCGAGGTCATCCAGGCCCGGTTGATGCAAATGCAAAAGTCCGGTGAACTGGCGCGCAAGCAGACTGAATATCGCGACAAGGTGATCGGCGGTATCGAGGCGCCCAAGGTTGTTGCTGGCGTCAAGGCCACCGACGCACCCCGTACCTACCATGTCGATCCGACCTTGACCGTGGATCGGGATATACGCAATGCGGAAGGCGCCTTGCTTTTCGCTCGCGGCATCAAGATCAATCCGTTCGATCATGTTTCCCTGACCCGAAAGCTGCTGTTTTTCGACGGGCGTGATAGTCGGCAGGTGGCCTTTGCCAAGCTTCGGCTGGGCGAGGGGGGTGGGAAGAACAAACCGATCCTGGTGGCCGGAGAACCCCTGAAACTGATGCGGGCCTGGAAGCAGGCGGTGTATTACGACCAGGGTGGATCGTTGGTTCGGCGACTGGGGATTCGCCAAGTGCCGGCGATCGTTAGCCAAGACGGCAAGAGATTGCGGATCGATGAAGTCCGCCCGTAGCCTCGCATTCCTTTCGGTCATTGTGCTCGGCGTGCTTTTCTTGCGCCCAGCCTTTGCTACGGCAACCTGTACCGGGCGGTTTGCCAATCCGATTACGGACATCTGCTGGAGCTGCCTGATGCCGCTCCGATTTGGCGGCCTCGATCTGGTTTCCCTCGATCAGGAAGACACTCCGAATCCTGGTGGATCCCCCGTCTGCCTCTGTCCATCGCAATTGCGTGTCGGCTTCAAGGTCAGCTTCTGGGAGCCGGTGCGGCGCGTGGATGTGGTGCGCCGTCCTTTCTGCATGACCAGTCTTGGTGGCATCGAACTCAATCCCGGCTTCGATGCGCCGCGCGGGTCCCGCTTCAGCCAGGACAGCACCGCGACATCGTCGTTCTATCAGGTGCATTGGTATGTCGATCCAATCATCTTCTGGCTCGAAGCGATCTTCGATAACGCCTGCCTGGAACAAAGTTCATTCGACGTGGCGTATCTCACCGAACTCGATCCCATGTGGAACGACGACGAGCTGACCTTCATATTCAATCCAGATGTTGCCTTGTTCGGCAATCTCCCGGCACGAGCCGCCTGTGCTGCGGATTGTGTCTCGGCAACCGCAGGTTTTCCATCGAACGCCTTGTTCTGGTGTGCCGGATGCCAGGGCAGCTTGTATCCACTCAACGGAAACGTGCAAGCGCATATCGGCGGGGTCCAGGCCTCTAGCCTGGAAATGACGCGGCTAATCGCCAAGATGCACCGCGAAGGTCTGATGTGGGCAGCCTCCGGCGAGGACGGTCTGTGCGGTTACTACCCGCAGCCGATCATGGACAAGACCGGCTACAAGTACCAAATGCTGTATCCGGTTCCGCAAACCACGAAGATCGCCGGGAAGTGCTGCCAGCCCTTGGGGCGTTCGACGATCCTGTGGGGGGCCGGGAAGGAATATCCGTTTGAAGGCGAAGACTTTGCCTACATGGTGTTCCGCAAGCGCAACTGCTGCCAGGGAGCCTTCTGACGCCATGAACGGCTCTACGCGCACCTTTCCCGTCGCCATATGCCTTTGGGTTTGCATGGCTACTCAAGCCTGGGGACAGGCAGCGTTACCGACTGATTACGACATGCGACTGGCCAGGCAGCGCATGGAGGAAGCACTTGGCTCCGGCAAGCTGCCCAAGGACTTCGGTGCGCCTTCAGTCCCCAAGGTCGAGTCCTTGCCCAAGCCAGAGGCAAAGCAGGCCGATATTGCCAAGATCGCCGAAGGCTACCGCCAGTTTCCGGCCGCAAGCAATCGGCCGAGCGCATCAGACTCGCCAGAGTTGATGATTTTTGTGTCCTTCTCGATGCCTCGGGAATCTCTGGAGCGAATCGTCATCCAGTCGGAAAAGTCGGGTGCGGTTCTGGTGTTGCGCGGTTTCAAAGGCAATTCGATGGCACGGATGGGCGAGGAAATTGCCAAGCTGATCGGCAAGCGCAACGTCACTGCCATCATCCACCCACCGGCGTTCACCCAATTCAAGGTGATGCAGGTCCCGGCGCTGGTGCTGGCCAAACCAAGCCAGGCAACCCGGATTGGCACGGATGGCTGCGCGGCCCCGACGAGTTACATCAAGGTCGACGGCGATGTCACCCAGGACTACGCCCTTGATCTCATCAAGCGTCAGGCACCGACTTGGGCCGATGCAGCTCGACGTTTCTCGGCCAGGCTGGCGGGCCGCATGCCATGAGATTCCTCTGGCTACTCTATCTCGTCAGCGGAATAACGTCGGTATTTGCTCAGGGCTATGACGCCAGCACCGCCTTTGGCGATGGAAGGTCGCTCGGGTCAGGAGCGGTGGGCGGCGCATTTCAGGGAATCGGCACCGGTAATGCGACAACCATTATTCCGGGCTATGGCCAGAGCGCCAGCCAGACCCAGTATTTCCAAGGGGGAATGGGGCAGCTTTCCGGCCCCGGGGTTGCCAAGGTGACGGATTGTTCCAGCCAGGCTCCGGATGCGGACGCCTATCGACGGCAGGAGTGCGATGCCGTCAATTTCGTTGCCCGGAATCCCAGCGTCAGGCCCGCTTTCTCGATCGACCGGGCCACGGATCCTCTGATCAGTCGCGCCAACTCGATCGCCAGCAATCCCGCGCTGCAATTCACCGGAATCAACGTGGGTTCGAGCACGGAATCCTGCCGAGTGGTGACGGATACGACCCCCGCGACTTTTACGATGGAAATCTGCACCGAGTATCGGCCGGTGACCAGCAATTTGTGCACGACCGCGCGCCAGATCACGGTTGATCAGTATCACCTTTACCAGTGCGTCGAGCAGATGCAGACGCTGAGCAACGCAACGTGTTTCATCGGTCGGCAGATTGCCGTGAATACTGCCTACAACTACCAGTGCAACCAGACCGTTCAAGGCTACGAGACCTTGAGTTGTCGCCGCGGCGTCTCAGCGACGGTGGGTTTCGGTCAATGCACGCCCGGGGCATGGCTGGGCCGAACCGCCTTCATGGACTGCAGCTGGTGTGTCGATCCCTACATGGCCATGAACATTTTCTGCGGAAGTGATGGCCACTCCTATGTCGTCGAGCCATACCGCTCCTACGACGGCGTCAATCGCTACGACTACAACTGGATCGGCTATCCGTGGGATGGCAGCTATGGCCGGTTTCCGGTGGCGGTTGCCCCAGGCCAATCCGTCACCGATTACTACGTCAGCAATCTCGGTTTCGGTTGCAACCTGTACGTCTACTTCAGCGTCAGCTGCAACTCGACAACCTGTACACCGTCCATGCGGAATGTGAGTTCCGGGTGCAATTCCTCGGGTGGAACGGGTACTGGGGCAGCCTTGCAACTCCCCATGTCGAAAACCGTCAGCAACTGGACCTCGAATGAGTGCGCCACCTTGCAGCAGCGGGCAAGATGAGAAACACCATCCGATGCGTGCTGGTGGTTTTGCTCGTTGTCGGCGGGTATGCGTACGCTGGCGATTGCCGGCTGGAAAGCTCGAGCTGCGTGGATAGCACCGCAAGCAAGACGATATCGGGAGTCGTGGTGACGCTGACGGATGTCGGTGGCTGCTGGGAGTATCAGGATACCTACACCTGCATCAAGCCGAACTCGATCGACTACTGTTCAGCTTTGACGGCCGCAGGCTGTGGGCAGACCAGCTCGGTGTGTAGCGATACGGCATTCAATGGCACTTGCAATACCTACACCAAGACGTTCCGGTGCGGAAACAACCAGGGCACGCCCACCAATACGGTACGTCTCGACAACACCTATTCACTGGTCACGGATACGGCGAATACCAGTCAGTGCAGCAGCTATGCGCAAAACTCGCGATGCCGCCTGGCGTCGCATGCCTGCGTGGATTCCACCCCTTGCAAACTCGATTCCAGTGGGGCGACCGTCTGCCTGGCCGGTGTCACACCGCCAGCGGGCGGACTGAATTCCACGGCAACCTGTTGGAGCTACCAGGACGACTATTCCTGCATCGCCGAGAACCATGTCGACTATTGCGCAGCTATCAAGGCGACGCAAGGGTGCGCCTTGGTCAGCTCGACCTGCGACAGCTCGGCGTTTGATGGCTCCTGCAACCAATATACCCGTCGCTACCAGTGCACCAATGTCACGGCATCGACCGGTACGCCGACCGTGGTTGAACTCAACACGTCCTACACCATCCGATCCAACACGCTCGATACCAGTCAATGCGCCTCGCTCGCCAACAGTAGCAACTGCGTGCATGCGGCGACTACTTGTACCGACAGCACACCGTGCAAAACCATCAATGGCTTGCAAGTGTGCCTTTCGACGGTCTCTCCCTTGCCGACTGGGGCACAAAGCTCCGGAGATTCCTGCTGGACGAGATCTGAGGATTACACCTGTGCCGGCAGCACCCTGACAAACGATTGTCAGCCCTTGATCGATCGCGGGTGCACGCCAGTGTCCTCGCAGTGTGTTGATCCCTTGCCATCGGGTGGGTGCGACATGAGCGAGCGGACGTATTCTTGCCCGGCGTCGCCAGCAACCCAGAGCCAGCGCACCGTGTGCGACCAGCGGTCATTTTGCCAAGGTGGCGCCAACTGTTTTGACACCAGCAATCCTGCGGATCAGGATTTCGGCAAAGCCATGGCCTCCATGGAGGCAGCCCGCGAGGCCGGGGTTTATGGTGCCGATCAACGCCTGTTCAAGGGTACGGGCGAGCGATGCCGGAAGAAACTCTTCGGTCTGGTCGACTGCTGCAAGAAAGGCGGTGGTGGTGCGGCCAGGAGCAATCACAACCTGATGGCAGCCACCATGCAGGGTGTGATGATTGGTGGCCAGCTCGCCATCAACGCCGGCAGCAAGTACATGTTCGACTTCATGTATCCGGAATTCACTAGCTATGTCGAAGCCGGTGCGCAGGCCATGATTTCCTCCGAGGTACTCTTCACGCCGACGAATTTTCAGCCGTCTTTCACCTTCTACGGTCTGACATTTTCGACGGGGGTGGTGAGCAGTGGGCTGCTGGGCGGACCGATTTATTCGCTCGGGTCCTTGGGGAGCTTCAACCTGTACTTCGATCCCTATTCCATGGCGGCGGCCATCGCGCTGCAACTATTGTCGGAACTGCTTTCCTGCGAGCAATCTGAACAGCTTCTCGCGATGCATCGGGAGGCCAACCTTTGCGTGCATGTCGGATCGTACTGTTCGGCGCGGGTGCCCATTATCCGGACCTGTATTGAACAGACTCAGTCCTACTGCTGTTTCAACTCCCGCCTGGCCCGGATCATCAATGAGCAGGGCAGGAGCCAGGTCGGCAAAAGCTGGGGGAGCGGCGAGAACCCGGATTGCTCTGGCTTCACCACGGCTGAGTTCGAGCGCTTGGACTTTTCCCGGATAGATATGAGCGAATTCATCCAGGAAATATCGTCCAGTGTTCGCATTCCCAGCGCTACCTCCTTCGGTCAGAACGTGCAAGGCACCGTCCAGCAGCGCGTAAACAGCTACTACAACCGATGAAACGATACCGGGCACTCGCAATGGCACTTTGTTTCTTTGCTCTGTTATCGAGCGAGGAGATCCTCGCGACCGAATTAAAGCAATATCTTCTGACTGCCATCGATGCACCAAGCGGCCGATCCGATGGCGAATTGAACGGCCCGATGGCCGATTTTTTCAAGGCGCAGACACGTTCATCGTTGCCGGTACGGGTTCAGGTCAAGACCATCAGGCACTTCTCTGCTGCGGGGTGCGCTCGATTGGAGGCCACTTTGTTGCAAGACGGCGTTCCCACGACCAATGGTCAGCAAATCCCTTTTGCAGTCCGCTATGAACTGAATCTGTGCCGTGATGGACGTCCGCCGACTGAGGGCATTGATCTCGACGCGGCATCACGGGCGCTGTCCCGCGATGTGCCTTCGCAATAGTGAGAGAATCCAGTTTTTATTGATAAACCATAGGGAGCACCTTGATGAACAAATCCGAGCTGGTCGAAGCGTTGGCAACAAAGGCTGAGCTTTCCAAGGCGGCCGCTGGTCGTGCCGTGGATGTACTGGTCGAAGAAATTGTGACCGCTGTCGCCAAGGGTGATTCGGTGACGCTGGTGGGCTTTGGTACATTCAAGTCGGCAGCGCGCGCGGCTCGCGAAGGCAAGAACCCGAAAACCGGCGAGAAAATCATGATCGCTGCAACGACGGTGCCGAAGTTCTCTGCGGGCGCCACCTTCAAACAGGAAGTCGCCGGCAAAGCCAAAAAGAAGTAAGCCGTCAGGGTTGTGCCGTCACCAGAAAAGGAGCGGCATCAATAATTAACGATCGTTTAGTTTTTCTTGCATTAAGGACTAATGCAGGGCAAAATTCAACGATCGTTTATCTTTTTCGGGGACTCTATGGCAAACAGGGAAGTTGGTATCTCCTCTGTCGTCGAGCTTGGAGAGATTCTTCGGGCTGTTCGCAAGGAATCTGGACTGACGCAAAGCGATGCCGCTGCGTTATGCAACGTCAGTTTGCCATTTCTCAATGGTCTGGAGCAAGGGAAGCCGACAGCCCAGATCGGAAAAGTTCTGTCCGTCTGCAGCCGGTTCGGTATTGACGTCAGGCTGAGATTGCCGGGTGAAGCGGCATGAGCGCTTTGATTGTCTCGGCCAATGGGATCCCGGTCGGAACCATTGAAATCGAAAATGGGCGGTGGAAGTTCGTCTACTCGGCTGAGTGGAAGGATTACGCGCTCTCGCCCAATTTTCCGATCGCCACCCGAAAATTCGAAGACACTGCGGATGCCAAGCCGGTTGAGTGGTTCTTCGAGAACCTGTTGCCCGAAGGCCGACTGCGAGACCTGATCGCCTTTCGGGACAGACTCGACCCACGAGACACGTGGGCGCTTCTGATTCGACACGGACAGGACACTGCTGGGGCTCTTTCGCTAATCCCCGAAGGGTTCGATGCGGCGACAGGGGAAATCCTGGTTCCACTCGCGCGAGAGGCGCTACAGGAAAAAATTGAGGAATCCAGGGCGCGCAATCTCCCTTTGATGGCGTCATGGGAAGAAATCCGCATGTCTCTGGCAGGTGCCCAGGAAAAACTGGGGCTGCGTATTGACGCCAATGGCGCAATGTTCCTGCCCGAAGGTTCGGCGCCATCAACCCATATCGTCAAGCCAGAGAACGCCAGCGCGGATTTTCCTCACTGTCCAGCCAACGAATTTTTCTGCATGCGCCTCGCCCATGAACTGAAGGTTCCGGTACCTGCGGTTGGGTTGCTGCATCTCCCCGAGCCACTTTATGTCATCGAACGATTTGACCGTGTGCCATTGGATAAGAGCGCGGAGAAAATGGCGGGCAGAGCATTCGGGCGGCTCCATCAGATAGACCTGTGCCAGGCGTTGGGTGTGGCGCCTTCAAAGAAATACGAGAGCGAGGGCGGGCTGGGGTTGCATCACTTGTTTGGGGTTCTTCGCGGCACGTTCATCGACCGCCCGATCGTGGCGGCCAATGCAGTTGTCCAGTGGATCGCCTTCAACTATCTGATCGGCAACCTGGACGCGCACGCCAAGAACATTGCGTTCTTGATGCGGGGGCAGAAAGCCGCAGTAGCGCCGTTCTACGACATGCTCTGCGTGGAGGCGTATCTGCCAAGACAGACCATGTCCATGTCCATCGCCGGCGAGAACAAGCCTGGCTGGGTAGAGGGGCCGCACTGGGATGCGATGGCCTATGAGGCTGGTGTGGCACCAAGGCTGGTTCGCGGCGTCTTGTCGCGGATGAGCACGGATTTGCCGGAAGCTATCTCCAAGATTATCGGAGACGAACGGCTGTTGCCGGTCGAGCGAGATTTTTTGAGAGAGAAAGTGCTGCCCGTCATTGAAGAGCGACGGAGGTTCGTCGCCGATGCGATCAAGTCTCGACAATCGACGATTGGAGAACTGCTAACCAGGAAGGAATTCGACCCGTCGGTAGCAGAACGTCTGACCAAGGTTTCCTGATTCCTCTCGGGAGGTATCAGGCGGCGGTCGCAACGGATTGCGAATCGACAGGTGCTTTCAGGTGGCGCCTATTCCATGCAGCAACAGATAAAGCCTCGGTTCGACCGATAGGCCCGGTCACATGACAATCCATGCACTCAACCATCCATCCGTTGATGTCTACTTCGCTGGATTCCACATGCTGACTTCCGCAAAATGGGCACGATTCGAGAATGACCATGGCTCCTCCTGTTGTTTGTCATAAGTATAGTGGAATGTCGCAGATGTCCAGTGGCCGCAGGTGGATTAGAACGCACGGGGGCGTACCGTCAGGCACGGTTGGTTTGAATTTCCAGCTTTTCCGTACGTACTTTCGTCCGCGTCACTTTCATGGGGAGATGGCTCTCCGTTCCACCAGTGCGCCGTAATCGATCGATGTACCCAGCCAGATCCTCGACATGAACATAGCGCCGTCGGGCCTGCAGAATCGTGGGAACGGGGAATATCCCCTTGCTGATCTGATTGTGTGCCGTTCGGAGGTTGATGCCGATTTCGCGAGCAGCCATGGAGAGCGGAAGCAGAGAACGACCGTAGCGCAGGGACAGAATCTCCAGGCTATTTTTTGTGGTGACGTGGCTCATTTCAGACTCCATTTTGCGACATCGTGATCGTAGCAATGGAGGGGCGTGGCTTGCGACTGAAATGCGACCGTAAAGTACGCATTTCGGGTGGCACGTCTCGGTTAGCGTGATTTACTGTGTATTCTGCTTAATCCCAGCACCGATAATGGTGCCAAAGGCTGCCACCAACCCAGAATGCCGTCATAAGCGCCACATGAAATGCAGTACCCGCCAGTGACAGCAACTTGCCCCAAAAATGAAGACGAGCGTTGATATGCTGTGACGGCGGAGGCGCTAGCGCTGCGACAAACAACCAGGAGACGGCGATTGAAGGAGCAAGCTTGGTTCGAAATGGTGGATGTTCGTCGTCGACGGTGGGAGACCGCTGTATGGATCCCGCTTAGACGCAGCGAAACCCTGGCACGCGAAGGCGACTATTCAACCCTGGGTAGCCTTGAGGAGTTCGATGGCGTTGGCGCGGTCGCCATCCATCCGGAATTTCGCGAGCTTGCGGAAAAACTGGGGTGGAGCGATTTTGGGCTCATCAACACGAAGTCATACGCGTCAAAGAACCACCCATACAAGCCCGCGGATGTAGTCTGGCACAACGATGGACAGGCCATCGGTTTCTCGCTTGTATTGGTTCATCGCGTCAGCCGGGACCATCCGAGCCAGTGGATAGTTCACCCTGATCTCGTCATCGCGTTGGGCCTGCTGCAGGAAGGCGATTCCTGGCTGAGGGTCGACGAAGGCTATATCGAGGTCATACGCCAGCGTCGCAATGCTGCGGGCGAAGTCGTCGCCATCGAGATCAAATCGGATTTCCTCCGCGACTACCTGTGTGCTCGAGGCCTAGATCTGCGGGTCGTGCAGTTTCATCAGCGGTGGGAAATCGCCGAGGCCATCGACCACCTGAGCTGGGGCGAGAACGGTGCCGAAATCGAGGAGCCTTTCGAGCGACTCAGCTTGGGCGCCCATGCAATCGGTCACGATGGAGGCCCGCCAGATGCCGGCATGGCGGTGTTCAAGGCCTGGCGTACTGACGTCGACCCAGAACAGGATGCACAAGTCTTTGGTGCCGAAACGGATGAGAACACTGACTATGAGACCAAGACCTTTATGCGCCCTGGAGGGCGCGTCGGGTATCGTGTCGAGGGCGGGCTCTGGCGAGAGGCGTGGATCGAGCAGGCTGACCGCAGCATTCGGGTACGGGGCGACAAGCCCAGAGACGTGCTGCGCTTTGTCGTTGACGCGGCCGGCGCCACGATGTCCGCGACGGAGCTCAACCGCGAGGACATCGGCCGCTGGCTCTACTTCCGGCCCCAAGTGGTCGGGGCACTACTCAGCTATCGGGGCAGCGCACTGTCTTGGTACACGGAAAACACAGGATCCGTGCAGTGCTCGCCAAACGAAGGAGTGCACTTCGGTATTGATGCTGCCGGCTTGATCAACGTCTACGCGGAAGACATTGCAAACAAGGCTCAGTGGCAACAGCAGGTCTGGTTGGGGCACAACGTGGTGCCGGCAGGGCCGGCCAGCGCGGAACTGCTCAGCGTGCAGATGAGGTGCGAACCGGCGTCAACGGAAGCTCCGGAGAACTACTTTCAGGAGATGCTGAAACGCCTCGACGCGGCCTTCGTCAAGCTGCACGGCTCGCCACTCTTTCATGACCATCCCGATAAGGACGGCATGCTGGACACTATGCATCGCTTTCGCGGCCTCACTGGACGCGCCGGCGTGTTGTCCTTGGCCAAGGACATCGCCAGGGCGACGGCGGACGCAATCGATGGGGCTCGGATGCGTGCACTCGTGCCGCCCGGCACCAAACCTGGTCTCGGTTCGTTGAAGCTGTTGGACGCCTATCTCGCCGCGAAAGTTGGTGCCGTGAGGTCGCGGGAAATCATGGGGCCACTCGTCGGCGTTTACGACCTTCGTCTCGGCGACGCGCATCCGGCATCAAGCGGCATCGCGGACGCCGTCAAGTTGGCGCGCATCGATCCGGACGCCGACGGCGTCGAGCAGTGCAAGCAACTCTTTCAATCGGCAGCCCTAGCGCTTCAGTCGATTCTTGAAGCGGTTTGCCCACCAACCGCGCCGTCGGAGCTCAAGTAGCCGACTACCGACTGGAGGCGCTTGATTGGGTCAGGAGAGGCTGGCGCGTTCGCGGTGCCTAGCCTGCGCAACACCTGCCGCTCAATTCGCGCGGGGCATATGGCCGTTCAGGCCGAGTTGTGTGAATTGGCATTCCGGCAGGTTCCGAGGTACAGCAGTCGTCTGGATGGCTGCTTTCCGGAATCATCGAGCGACAGCAGGCAGGTTGCTTCCATATTGCCTGCACCGAAACGCCCGGGATTAATCGTGTCGCCATTGCAGTATTATCAGTGGCGGATTCATTGGCGGGCTTGGAGCAGCGTACGGACTGCACTATCCGTTTTGGCATTCGTGACGGTATCAGCGAGGTGAAAATCTCTTCGGTATTTACGTGCGTTTGATCTGCTGTCGGCTACTATTTCGGCGCTTGAGAGCGGTTTCAGAAGCAATAGTCTTGAATAGTCAGTACGAGATCGAATTTTGGTCATCGCCCGGAAACCCGCATGAATACTAAGCGTTCTTCTGGAGACGGTATTGAAGACGGTATTGAGAGGGGTTTCTCTGATGAAACCCAGTAACGGCAAGGCTTCCGTGGCCGTTGTAATAATCGAGTGGGAGTAGCGCGATCGTCGGAGGTTCTCGACTGTGGCGGGGATGACCGAAACAACAGACGGACCTGAAGAGGTATTATCGGCCGGCCATTGTTGGCATCGCTAGCCAGGCGTATTCATGTCGAATTCTCGATTCCGATTTTCACGCGCCACTACCCACCGGGTCGCGGTTGAGAGAACCCGTGCCTGATTGGTCGCTTCTGGGGGTACGCGAATACCTGCTGCTGTCGGCGGGCCTGGTCGCGATTTACCTGCTGCTGCTGGTGATTCGGCTGCGCCACCCGAACTCTGGCAAGAGAAAAGCCGCCGCACCGGTCGGACAGTGGAGCACGCCGGAGCTTTCACCCATGGCGGTCGCCTCCTCGGCCGTGGCGGAACAGGAAGTTCAGGATACGAGCTTTGCGCGGCAATTGGCGCAATCGGCGATGGGGCTGGAGTTGCAGCGCCTGCAGCGCGAGATGGTGCAACTGCGCGCGGATTGTCAGCGGCTGAATGACGAAGTCCGTCAGCTCAAGGCAACACACAATGTTTCCCCTGTCTATTCCGAAGCCATGAGCCTGGCGGAACGTGGTGAACTACCCGCTGGAATAGCCGCGCGCTGCGGTATATCAATTGGCGAAGCGGAACTGGTCGCCGCGTTGGCGCGTGGCGAGTTCGGGGCGACGGTCGATGGCGAACTCGACGATCGTCCGCGCGAAGCGGGAAACTGAACACGGAGCAACATGGAAGCGCAGCCCGAGGACCACGCGGCACTGAAACGTCAGTTGATCGGTCGTATCGGCTTTGCCGTCGTCGTTCTCGCCGGATTGCTGGCGAGTCTCGCTGTCTTCGACCGCGTGAACGCTCCCGAGCCAGCACCTGAGAAGCTGGCCGTGCCCCCGGCATCAAGCCCCCTCCGGCGGTGGATACGATCAAATCAGAGACTACCAGGGCGGATGCCGGACCGACGGGTCCGGACGCGACTTCACCGGTGCCCGAGGGCAGTGCGACGCCGCGCTTCGCGGTGCCGCTTGCCGAGTCTGGCGACAAGCCGCCAACCAGGCCGGCAACGGGCAAGCATGCCCTGATGCGCGCACCGGACCCGGTGGTGCCATTGCCGCGACAGGATGCGGCGCGCTCCCCGGCAGCGACGGCGCCGACACCCCAGGGCACGCGACCGGTACAGCCAACGCGACCGTTTGCGCAGACTGCCGAAAGGCCGTTTGCACTGCAATTGGGCGTCTTCAGTGACGTTGCCAATGCCGAAGAGCTGCGCGCAAAACTCGAGAAGGCAGGAATTCGCGCCAGCATCGAGGCGCGGGTGCATGTCGGGCCCTTTGCCTCGCGTGCCGAGGCGGAGGCGGCGCGAGAAAAGCTTCGCCAAATTGGAATTTCCGAAGCGGTCTTGCTCGGCATGAAAGGGCGTAAGTCGCCCTGAATGCCGGGTAGGCTGATGGCGTGCGCGGCGTATCGCAATCGCCGACTATGGGGGAGGGGCGTCCAGCGCGAGGATCAGTTCCGCGTCATCGCCAACGTTCAAGTGGCGTACCAGGGTTTCCTGGTTGACGTGCAGCAGATCACGTATGGCCTTGAAGTCATCGGGCAATGCGGGGTCGGTCCATCCGTTTGCCGAGTGGCGGGCCAGATCGACGGCGAGCTTGACGTTGCGAACCCTGGGATTCTCTGCCTGCCGATGATCCAGAAGCTGGATCACCAGGGTTGGCAGGCGCCAGGCCTCGGCGAGTGCCAGCTTTAACTTGAAGAGCGGCACACCGTAGATTTCTTCCTGGATATGAACCGAGCGCCGGGTTGGCTGGTCACGCTGCATGGCACTGAACTGCAGCGCCAGCCTGGGCGCATACAGCCACATCATCATTTCCGCAATGTCATGCAACAGTGTGGCGAGCGTGATTTCATCGACATCCATGTCGCGGCGCAGGATTGCCCAGTCGCGAGCCCAATGCGCCGCGCGCCGCGCCCTGCCGATTGCCTTCAGGAGGCCGAGAAGTGCCTGCGGATGCTCATGCAGATGCACCTCGATCACGGGCAGACCATGGAAGGCCTTGAAGAACGGGACGATGCCTATCATCATGATCGCCCGGTCGATGGTGGTGATGTCGGTAGTCTGGCGTTTCCTGCGGTTCTCCTCGATGTAGGCCAGCACGCGGATCGTCAGCAGCGGATCGTGCAGGATCACGCCGGCCAGCACTCGCCCATTGGCATTGTCCTCATCCTCTTTCAGGCGGGCGATTTCCGCCACTGAATGACGCAGCACCGGGAGGCCAGCCTGACCAAAGATGGCCAGCCAGGCGTCGACATCCTCGAGGCGTTGGTCGTTGAACACGTCGGCAGGCTTACGGTATCGAAGAGGCCACGAATGTACCAGCTTCCGCCAAGCTTTTTCTGTTCAGGCTGCGGTGTTGATAACGTTACCGGTGCTCGCCAACGTCGGGTCGCCCGTGCTCTGCAGGTTGCGGACCAGCGTTTTCATGTAGGTCTGCAGATCGGGCGTTGCCGAACCCGATTCGGTTCTTGCCTGAGAGACGTCGCGGAACGAGTTGCGAAGCCGTTCCAGCTCCGGACTCGTCCCTCCGGGCTCGGCACTGCCTTCGATTTCCCGTACCAGGCTCTCCAGCCGGCTGACCAGGCCTTCGTAAGCGGAGATAGAACTCGTTCGATCCGTATTGGCGGGCGGTTCACTGCTCCGACCGGCCGACGATGAGGCCTGTTCCCCTCCGGTTACTGCACTGGCGCGAGGTTCGTTGGCCGCCTGGATCAAGGCGTGGGCAAAGGCCTGTAGGGCTTCTGCCTGCTTGTCGAATTGGCTTCTTTCCAGGTCGTTGGCCGTCGCAGTCTGTTCCGCTGCGACGATTCCGGGAACGCCTGTTGCGCCGTCAGGCGATTGCTGAGACCCGGTCAGGCTTTGGCTGACGTGGGCGATCAGTTTGGGAGGGGGCTGTACCGGCCGCGACGGAGGTTTGTTTTCCACCTTGATGGCGGCCTGTGCGTCCTTGGCTTGGGTTTCCCTCGGAATCTCGGGCGGCCGCTCCTGGTTTAGTTGCCTGCTCACCAGATCCCGTGCGACATTTTCTATGTCATTGATTTTCATGGCGATTGAACTCCTGGTCAAAATTACACCTGCTTCGTCTTCGATTTACGGAATCTTTAGGCTGGGCTTTAGGCCTGTGGAACGAAATATTTTTGGCACACAAAGTGCGTTGTACCGACTCAGGTTGGCGATTTGCGGTCGGGCAAGGTCCTGGCGCTGCAGAGCGCGGCGGAACTTGCCGTACACCGGCAATTCCTGCCGAACGCGAACGTTGCGGTGGATTGGAGGATTTGCAGATGAATCAGAGTATGGAAGCGTCCCCGGCGAACACCGCCGGCTCGATGGCTGTCTCGGGTGCTGTTGCGCAGGCGGAGCTGACGATCGAGGAGAGTCTGCTCCAGGGAGAGCACCTTGAGGCGGCAGCCCACTGGCAGCCGGCCGGCGAACTATACCGTGGGCTCCTTGGGCGGTTTCCCGGTCACGGCGAGGCCAGTTACCGGATGGGACGGGTTGCGGTGCAGATGAAGGTACCAGCCCTGGGTTTGCCCTATTTCGAGGCCGCACTTGCGGCCGAACCCCAGCGACGCGAACTGTGGATCGCCTATGTCGATGCCCTGATTCAGGCTAAGCGTGTTGCCGAGGCCCGCGAAGTGCTGGCGATGGCCCGCGAGCAAGGGCTTGACGGTGCCGAAGTCGATGCCTTGGTGGGTCGTGTAGAGCCGTCCGTGGAGCCCACGCCTCAGGGGCGCAAGCGGGCGAAGCTGTCGCTGACGAAACGATCGAAGCCGGGCAAGGCGCCTTCCGGAAAACAGTTCAATACGATGGTGTCCCGCTACAACATGGGTGATCTGGCGGGCGCTGAGCGTGAGGCGCGAACCTTGTGCGCGGATTTTCCGGCGCATTGGTCCGGATGGAAAATGCTTGGGGTGGTGCTGGTTCAGACATCGCGATTCAACGAAGCAATAGATGCGCTGGCGCGCGCTCTAGAGCTGGCACCAAAGGACGCCGAAGCCCACAATAACCTGGGTATCGCATATTACGAATCCGGTCGACTCGATGCAGCGGCGTCGAGTTGCAGGCAGGCGCTCGCGTTGAATCCGCGATATCCGCAGGCACTGTTCAACCTGGCCACAACCTTGCAGACGATGGGGAAGTTAAAGGAGGCGGAAGAGGGATACCGGGCAGCCTTGGCGATCGATCCCGGCTATGTGAAGGCTTTGTCCAACCTGGGTTCGGTCCTGGTGGAACTGAAGCGCTTCGACGAATCCGAGCATGTCTATCGTCGTGCGCTTGAATTGCGCGGCGAGGATGCAGGTGCGCGCCGCGATCTCGCCTCCGCCTTGCAGGCTAGCGGACGGTCCGAGGAGGCGGAGCGTGATATTCGCCGTGCCATCGAACTGAACCCCAAGGATCCGCTGAATCATCGCGGACTCGCGGAAGTCCAGCATGCACAGGGTGATCTTGCCGCTGCCGAGGCAAGCTTGCATCGGGCATTCGAGCTGGACGTTGATTGCCTGCCTGTTCTGAATGACTTGGGTTTGCTGCTGGTCGAGCAGCGACGCTTCGATGAAGCAATTGTCTTCTTGTCTCGGGTGCTGGATCGTGACCCCAGAAACTTCGCGGGACTGAATAATCTGGCGCTGTGCTTCAAGAAATGCGATCGCCTGATGGACGCCGAAAGGCATTTCCGAGCCGCCCTCTCGATCCAGCCTCAAAACGCCACGGTTCTCAATAACCTCGGCGCCGTGTTGCAGCTTTTGAATCGGCATGAAGAGGCAGAGGCGTTGATCCGAAAAGCCCTGGACTCCAATCAGGAGCTTGGGCACGCGCACATGAGTCTTGGTGTCTCCCTCAAGTCCCTTGACCGAATGGAGGAGGCTGTTGCGTGCTTCCGTCGTGCGGCGGAACTTGGCATTCCAGCCGCCAGAATTCGTGAAGGCATGCTGTTGCCATCGATCATGGGTACCCGTGACGAAATGCTGTCATCGCGGTCGCTTTTCGAACAGAAATTGGATGCCCTGCTGGCCAGCCCACCCCTGGTTGAGGATCCACAGGAAATTCTGTCGGAACCCAATTTCTATCTTGCCTATCACGGCATGAACGATAGGGACCTTCAAATCAAGGTCGCAGAGTTTTACAGGAAAACCTGTCCAAAGCTATCGTATGTGGCCCCCCATTGTTCACACGGGAGATTCAATCCCGGCAACAAGCTGCGCGTCGGCTTTCATTCGCGATATCTGTATTCGCACTCGGTGTCGAAATGCTACGGTCGGATGATTGCCGACTTGTCTCGTATGGATTTTGCGGAGGTGTTCCTGATTTCGACGAGCAAGGTCGATGAGTCGATTTACTCCGATTTCCGTGGGACAACGTTAAAAATCACCGATCGCCTGCTCGAAGCCCAGGCAAGGATTGCCGAGCTGGAGCTCGATGTGCTTGTGTATCTGGATATCGGCATGGAACCGATGAGCTATTTTCTGGGCTTGGCCAGGCTGGCGCGGGCACAGTGCGTACTGCCGGGTCATCCGGTCACCACGGGAATATCGACGATCGACTATTTCCTTTCGTCGGAAGTTTTTGAGCTTGCGGAAGCGGATGAACACTACAGCGAGAAACTGGTTCGCCTGCCAGGCCCGCTCGCCGGCTTTGGACGACCGGACATTCCCGTGACCCTGAAGTCCCGGGAAAGTTTCGGGCTTCCCATGAACGGGCACCTGTACATGTGTCCGATGAAGCTTCAGAAACTGCATCCTGATTTTGACGAGGCCATTGCCGCCATACTGGAGCGCGACGAGGACGGATACGTCGTGCTTTTCGAAGACGACAATCGGTCCGGCTGGAAGGATTTGCTGCTGGATCGATTTGAATCCACGATTGCCTTGGAGCTCAGGCAGCGGATCCGGTTCCTGCCCTGGCAGCGGGACTACAAGGATTTCGTGGGCGCGGTGGTGCATGCGGATGTGCTCCTCGATCCATTTCACTTCGGTATTGGATCGACCGTGATAGTGATTGGTGCGACAGGAACGCCTCAGGTGTCGAAGCCCGGCCAGTTTCTGCGGGGGCGCGTTGGCGCCTATTACAACGAACTCCTGGGCGTTCCGGAGTGCACAGTCGGAGATACGAAATCCTATGTCCGGATGGCGGTGGATATCGCAACCAAGCCTGAATTGCGGGCCCGCCTTGCAAGGACAATTCTTGCGAACGGCGGCAGGATTTATGACCAGACCCAGTTTTCCGAGAGCTTTGCCGGATTCCTGAATGACTTGATGGTGGGCTGGACGCGAGGGGGCCAGACTTCTACCCGGTGAACCACAGGGAGGGAGCCCGTTTGCCGTACGGTTCTCCCTTTTGCTCCATGCCGGCTACGGGTCAGGCTTTCTGACTGAGAAGCAGGCCCTGCTGAACGTCGGCAATGTACCTCGCAATCGCCAACGTCTCTTCCGAGGGAATCTGGCGAATGGTTTCACCGGTGGCGCCGTCTTTCAAGCGCACCACCACGCGGTCGGTGTCGTCGTCGACACTGAACTCAAGAGCACGATTCGAATGCTGCATTGCGCGATTCAGTTCCTTGACCGCCGCCTTGACTTGTTCGACGGTTGAATTGCCGTTTGCCGCATCGGCCGACTGCGGCTTTACAGCGTCGGTTGCCGGCGCCGACCTTGGCGACTCAGTGGCTGGCGAAGATCCGGTTACACCTGCCTGAACGGCCGGCTGTCTGGGCCTGGTCCTGACTTGCGCATCAATGCTTGTGGAATTAACTTGTGGGACGTTCATGATGTATCCCCTTTGGTCCGATACTTTGTGCTACCCGCTTCTTTAAATGATGACTGGGTCCGGTTGAAACCGGATCTTCCTTTCAGGTATCCGGCGTCCGGCGCGGGACCGCCCTGTTCAGAGGCAACGACGCAAACATCAATTGCCGCCCGGATCCGATTGAAAATGGCTTTCATGCCGTTCCCCAAGCGACCTTACCGGAGGAGGGCCAGAACGCCGTTGGGCACCTGGTTGGCCTGGGCGAGCATGGCGGAGCCGGCCTGCTGGAGGATCTGGTTGCGCAGCATGTTGGTGGTTTCCACCGCGTAGTCGGTATCCATGACGGCGCTGTACTGGGCGGCGGCATTGACGGCCTCGGTACCCAGCGCGGCGGCAGCCGAAGAGAAGGTCGCCATGTCGGCACCGTACTTGGCGCGGGCGGCAACGACTACCGAGATGTTTGCCTCGATGTCGGTAACCGTGTTCGCTGTGTTACTGACTGTGGCAGCAGCAGTAGCCGCGCCGGTAACGGTGCCGCCGCTGGAGTTCACCACCACCGAGCCAGTGGCGCCGGCCAGGGCCAGCAGGCGGGTATTTTCCGCGGTCAGTGCGGTGTATTCGTCGCCGGAAGCGGTGCCACCCTTTTGCACGGCGATTTCGCGCATGCGCTGGAGGTTCTCATAGACCTGGGCGTGGAAGCCGTCGTTGATCTGGGCCTTGGCGATGCCTTCGTTGGCGGCGCGCAGAGCCATGTTGGCGCCGCGCATTTTGGATTCGAAGCCGGCGGCGGAGGACATGCCGGTGGCGTCGTCGCGGGCGCTGTTGATGCGCACACCGGACGACAGGCGTTGCATGGCGGTCTGCAGGCCCTGGGACGACTTGTTCAGCGCTTGCTGGCCGAAGAGCGAGGCAACGTTGGTGTTGATGACTTGTGCCATGACTTTCTCCTTGAATTTCGTTTAGCAAGCGCGGATCGGGTGGTGCTGTCGATGCTGCGTTGCGTTCGGCTGCAATGTCGAATCCTTTCGCAGGCTTACCCCGTCTTACGGTTGTATCCGGGAGAACTTTAGGGTTTTCTGAAAATTCTTTTTTGGGCGGGACGGAACGGACATCAAATCCGGAACATCTTCTCGACGTGCACGCAGAAATGCCGGGACGATTGGCATCGTCCCGGCATTCACGGCGATTTTCGCGAAGCCTTACCGGAGGAGAGCCAGAACGCCGTTGGGCACCTGGTTGGCCTGGGCGAGCATGGCGGAGCCGGCCTGCTGGAGGATCTGGTTGCGCAGCATGTTGGTGGTTTCCACCGCGTAGTCGGTATCCATGACGGCGCTGTACTGGGCGGCGGCATTGACGGCCTCGGTACCCAGCGCGGCGGCAGCCGAAGAGAAGGTCGCCATGTCGGCACCGTACTTGGAGCGGGCGGCAACGACGGTGGTGATGTCGTTTTCGATTCCGCCGACGGTATTGCTCACCGCCAAACTGGCGGCGGCGCCGCTGCCAGCCACGACACCGCCGCTGGAGTTGACCACCACCGAACCGGTGGAACCGGCCAAGCCGAGGAGCCGGGCGTTTTCCGTAACGAGCGCGGTGAATTCGTCGCCGGAACCGGTGCCACCCTTTTGCACGGCGATTTCGCGCATGCGCTGCAGGTTCTCATAGACCTGGGCGTGGAAGCCGTCGTTGATCTGGGCTTTGGCGATGCCTTCGTTGGCGGCGCGCATGGCCATGTTGGCGCCGCGCATCTTGGATTCGAAGCCGGCGGCGGAGGACATGCCGGTGGCGTCGTCACGGGCGCTGTTGATGCGCACGCCGGACGACAGGCGTTGCATGGCGGTCTGCAGGCCCTGGGACGACTTGTTCAGCGCTTGCTGGCCGAAGAGCGAGGCAACGTTGGTGTTGATGACTTGTGCCATGACTTTCTCCTTGCGTTGGTTCAGTGATGATGGCCCTGGTCCTGCCATCCGCTTCGGTTTGCCGTGTCCTGCTGGGCGAATATCCCGGAGTTGAATGTAATAACGGTTGAATCCATTCGAACTTTAGGGCGGTGATCAGGATTTTCTGGTGACGGCTTTCCGCAAACAGAAAGGGCGCGGATCACCGCGCCCTTTGAACGACCCTGCTGCCTTACCGGAGGAGAGCCAGAACGCCGTTGGGCACCTGGTTGGCCTGGGCGAGCATGGCGGAGCCGGCCTGCTGGAGGATCTGGTTGCGCAGCATGTTGGTGGTTTCCACCGCGTAGTCGGTATCCATGACGGCGCTGTACTGGGCGGCGGCATTGACGGCCTCGGTACCCAACGCGGCGGCAGCCGAAGAGAAGGTCGCCATGTCGGCACCGTACTTGGCGCGGGCGGCAACGACGTTGGTGATGGCGGTTTCGATTTCCGTGACGGTGTCCGAGTTGGCGGCAATCACGGCGACTGCGTTGGCGACGCCGGTGACCGTGCCGCCGCTGGAGTTCACCACAACAGTACCGGTCGCGCCGGCCAGGGCCAGCAGGCGGGTGTTTTCCGCGGTCAGTGCGGTGTATTCGTCGCCCGAAGCGGTGCCGCCCTTTTGCACGGCGATTTCGCGCATGCGCTGCAGGTTCTCATAGACCTGGGCGTGGAAGCCGTCGTTGATCTGGGCTTTGGCGATGCCTTCGTTGGCGGCGCGCATGGCCATGTTGGCGCCGCGCATCTTGGATTCGAAGCCGGCGGCGGAGGACATGCCGGTGGCGTCGTCGCGGGCGCTGTTGATGCGCACGCCGGACGACAGGCGTTGCATGGCGGTCTGCAGGCCCTGGGACGACTTGTTCAGCGCTTGCTGGCCGAAGAGCGAGGCAACGTTGGTGTTGATGACTTGTGCCATGACTTTCTCCTTGCGTTGGTTCAGTGATGATGGCCCTGGTCCTGCCATCCGCTTCGGTTTGCCGTGTCCTGCTGGGCGAATATCCCGGAGTTGAATGTAATAACGGTTGAATCCATTCGAACTTTAGGGCGGTGATCAGGATTTTCTGGTGACGGCTTTCCGCAAACAGAAAGGGCGCGGATCACCGCGCCCTTTGAACGACCCTGCTGCCTTACCGGAGGAGAGCCAGAACGCCGTTGGGCACCTGGTTGGCCTGGGCGAGCATGGCGGAGCCGGCCTGCTGGAGGATCTGGTTGCGCAGCATGTTGGTGGTTTCCACCGCGTAGTCGGTATCCATGACGGCGCTGTACTGGGCGGCGGCATTGACAGCCTCGGTACCCAGCGCGGCGGCAGCCGAAGAGAAGGTCGCCATGTCGGCACCGTACTTGGCGCGGGCGGCAACAACCAAGGTGATATTGGCCTCTATTTCAGTAACCGATGCGGCAGCATTGCTGACAGCGGCTGCCGCGGTGGCTGCGCCGGTAACGGTGCCGCCGCTGGAGTTCACCACCACCGAGCCAGTGGCGCCGGCCAGGGCCAGCAGGCGGGTATTTTCCGCGACGAGCGCGGTGTATTCGTCGCCGGAAGCGGTGCCACCCTTTTGCACGGCGATTTCGCGCATGCGCTGCAGGTTCTCATAGACCTGGGCGTGGAAGCCGTCGTTGATCTGGGCTTTGGCGATGCCTTCGTTGGCGGCGCGCATGGCCATGTTGGCGCCGCGCATCTTGGATTCGAAGCCGGCGGCGGAGGACATGCCGGTGGCGTCGTCACGGGCGCTGTTGATGCGCACGCCGGACGACAGGCGTTGCATGGCGGTCTGCAGGCCCTGGGACGACTTGTTCAGCGCTTGCTGGCCGAAGAGCGAGGCAACGTTGGTGTTGATGACTTGTGCCATGACTTTCTCCTTGCGTTGGTTCAGTGATGATGGCCCTGGTCCTGCCATCCGCTTCGGTTTGCCGTGTCCTGCTGGGCGAATATCCCGGAGTTGAATGTAATAACGGTTGAATCCATTCGAACTTTAGGGCGGTGATCAGGATTTTCTGGTGACGGCTTTCCGCAAACAGAAAGGGCGCGGATCACCGCGCCCTTTGAACGACCCTGCTGCCTTACCGGAGGAGAGCCAGAACGCCGTTGGGCACCTGGTTGGCCTGGGCGAGCATGGCGGAGCCGGCCTGCTGGAGGATCTGGTTGCGCAGCATGTTGGTGGTTTCCACCGCGTAGTCGGTATCCATGACGGCGCTGTACTGGGCGGCGGCATTGACGGCCTCGGTACCCAACGCGGCGGCAGCCGAAGAGAAGGTCGCCATGTCGGCACCGTACTTGGCGCGGGCGGCAACGACGTTGGTGATGGCGGTTTCGATTTCCGTGACGCTGTCCGAGTTGGCGGCAATCACGGCGACTGCGTTGGCGACGCCGGTGACCGTGCCGCCGCTGGAGTTCACCACAACAGTACCGGTCGCGCCGGCCAGGGCCAGCAGGCGGGTGTTTTCCGCGGTCAGTGCGGTGTATTCGTCGCCCGAAGCGGTGCCGCCTTGTTGCACGGCGATTTCGCGCATGCGCTGCAGGTTCTCATAGACCTGGGCGTGGAAGCCGTCGTTGATCTGGGCCTTGGCGATGCCTTCGTTGGCGGCGCGCATGGCCATGTTGGCGCCGCGCATCTTGGATTCGAAGCCGGCGGCGGAGGACATGCCGGTGGCGTCGTCGCGGGCGCTGTTGATGCGCACGCCGGACGACAGGCGTTGCATGGCGGTCTGCAGGCCCTGGGACGACTTGTTCAGCGCTTGCTGGCCGAAGAGCGAGGCAACGTTGGTGTTGATGACTTGTGCCATGACTTTCTCCTTGCGATGTATTCGGTTTGACGGCGTTTCAGCCATCCGTTTCGGTCGGCTCTGGTGTTCTGGAGCGTTGTATGTCCGAGTTGAATGCGATAACGTCGCCCCTCGGCAAAACTTTAGGGGTCCCGCAGGCGGTCGTTGCCTGGCCCGATTCCTGCGTGCATGTTCAAGGCTGCGCGTTTTGCCGCTTCCCGCGCGCGTACGCGTACGTAGGTATGTCCGTTAAAGTTTTCGTGGCGCCTTCCGTTAATGAAGCCAAACCGCAGCAGGAGTACATCCGATGGCAATCACATCCGCAGGAGTTGGGTCCGGTCTCGACGTCGAGGGTATCGTCAGTGGGTTGATGGAGCTCGAGAGGCGGCCTTTGACGCGGCTCGACACCAAGGAATCCACCTACCAGTCCAAACTCTCGGCCTACGGGACCGTCAAGAGCTACCTATCGACCCTGCAAACGGCGGCGACCTCCCTGGCAACCGCTTCGACCTTCACCGGCAAGTCAGCGAGCGTTTCGGACAGCACGGTACTTTCGGCGGCGGCGAGCAGCACAGCGGCGGCTGGCAGCTACAGTATCAACGTCACCCAACTGGCGAAATACCATGCGGTGCGCAGCAATACCAATTACGCGGCAAGCACCGAAACCTTCAATACCGGTACGCTGTCGATTTCCGTGGGTGGAGGTACGGCGGTCGATGTGCCCATTACGGGGGCCAACAACACGCTTGCCGGCATCAGCCAGGCCATCAATGAGGCGGATGCCGGTGTAAGCGCCTCGGTGATCAACGACGGCAGCACGAATCGTCTGGTCCTGACCTCGAAGACCAGCGGATCGGCGGGCGCGATAAGCGTGGTTGCCAGCGACGACGGCAGTGGCGGCACCCACGCCTTGACCCAGCTTCAGAATGCCGGACTGTTTGAGATACAGACCGCCGACAACGCCCAGTTCACCGTCAACGGTTTGGCTATTACGCGTTCATCGAATACCGTTACCGATGTGGTCGAGGGCCTGACGCTAAACCTGACCAAAGGCACCGGTGCGTCGCCGGGGCAGGCCACGGTGACGATTGCCACGAATACAGCCGCGACGACTACCGCGATCGAAGGCTTCGTCAAGGCCTACAACGCGGCGGTCGAGTACCTGAAATCGAGTTCGGCGTATAACGCCACGACCAGCACGGGAGGGCCCCTGAATGCGGAAGGGACGGTGCGCTCGATCCGCTCGGAACTAAGCGACCTGGTCAATTCCATCGTCAGCGGCGTTGGCGGCGGCGTGGATACGCTGTCGAGCATCGGCATATCGGTCCAGGTAACCGGCTCACTGGCTATCGACAACACGGCACTGGCGGCGGCACTTGCCGATCCGACCAAGGACCTGCAGTCGTTGTTTGGGCAGACCACGACAGGAAACGAAGGCATCGCCCTGAAGTTCAAGAATTCCCTGACCTCCATCCTTGCCGCGGATGGCCTGCTGGCCGGCCGGACGGACGGCATTTCCACGGCCATCACGGACATCGGCACCGCCAGGGAGTCACTCCTGGCGCGGCTGGACAAGATCGAGGCGCGCTACCGGGCAAAGTTTGCCGCCCTCGACGGACTGGCGGCAAGCATGTCCAAGACCAGTTCCTTCCTGACGCAGCAAATCACTGCAATGAACGCAAACCGTTAATCGGAGGTCACCATGAGCTTCGTTTCCCAAAATTCCGCGCAAGCCTACGCCCGCGTTGGCGTTGAAACCGGCGTTGTCGCCGCCAATCCCCATCAACTGATATTGATGCTGTTCGATGGAGCCTTGCTGGCCATCGCCAAGGCCGATGCGTCGCTGAAGCAGGGCGCCGTCATCGAAAAAAGCCAGGCCATATCGCGCGCCACCGACATCATCAGCAGCGGCTTGCGCGCCAGCCTGGATTTTTCCGGCGGCGACGATCTGGCGGCGCGGCTGGCCGGGCTCTATGACTACATGGTGCTGCGCCTGATACACGCCAACGTAAAGAATGACCTCGGCGCCCTGCGCGAGGTCAGCGGGCTGCTGGCGGAAATTCGTGGCGCCTGGGAAGAAATAGCCGACGATCCCGCCGTAGCTTCCGCGACCAAGGCCGGCGCCTGAGCCTTAGCATGCAATGGATGCCAGCCCAGCTTGAACGTTACCAGGAGATATCCGCCCTATCCACGCGGATGGTCGATGCCGCCCGCCGTGGGGATTGGGACGGGCTGATCGATCTCGAACGTCAGGTTGCGGTATTGCGGGGCCGGCTGGTCGCGGAGGCCGCGCCCTTGCCCGATGTGGCCGACGGGCCCTTTGAATTTGCGCGCGTGCGCGGACTGATTCAGCAGATACTTGATGACGACGCCGAAGTCCGTCGGCACACCGAACCCTGGATGGAGCAGATTCGTCAGTTGCTTTCCGGTCATGTCAGTGGATGGCGGGTTTCGGCTGGCGACGCCGCCGCCCAATCCGGTGGTTCACGCACTCCCTCGCGTTAGCATCGGGGCGGATAGCTTCCGTTTTGGCGCCACGTGCTTGGCGAGGCGGCAAACACCGATCGCGACAATCTCGCCATGGTGATGATTCCCACCGATGTGGGCCTTCAGGTCCGTAACCAGACCGAACCGGGAACCCATCCCGTTCGCGCCGTGGGCGAGATTCCCGCCGACCTGCCGGATCTGCGGCAGGGGCAGGTTTTTCGCGCCCGCATCCAGGAGGTTCTTCCCGAAAACAGCTACAAGGCGGTTGTTGCCGGACGCCTGCTGACGCTTTCGCTTCCCGAGGGCGCGAAAGCGGGCGATACGCTCGAACTCGTGGTCGTCGGCCAGACGCCGCGCGCCATTGTGGCTCGGCGTGGCGACGGCGCCAGCGCGACCATGGAGCCGTTCGACAATGCCAGCCTTTCGCGCACCGGGCAGCTTCTCGCCTCGTTGCTTGATGCCGATGGCGCGCCGCCACCCTCGGCGAATCTCACCCGGGGCGGCCCGGTGCTGGCTAAAGTGCCGGCGAATGCCGCCGAGCTCGCGCGCGAATTGCCGCTCGGGCTATCCCGCGCGGTTGCCGCCAGCGGCATGTTTTACGAGGCCCATCAGGTGCAATGGGCGCTCGGCCAGCGACCCCTGGCCAGTCTCTTGGCGGAACCGCAAGGGCAATATTCCGAACCCGCCTTGTTGCGTTTAGCTGCCGACGGAGGCAAGGAGTCGGCGCTGACGGCACGGCGAGACGAGGCGCCGCCACCGTCGCTACGCGATCTCCAGCAAGCCATGGCGGCTCGCGACCTGCCGCCGGCCGGCCCGACCGATGGCGATGCCCCGGCATCCTTGTCGGCACAGCCCCTGGCGATACCCGAGGAGCTGCGCACGCTGGTCCGGCAACAGTTGGAGGCAGGGGCGAGCAATCGACTGGTGTGGGCAGGCGAAGTTTGGCCCGATCAGTCAATGGAATGGGAAATCCGCCGCGACTCGGCCGGTGGTGCCGAGACTCCCGAACCGCTGGACGCCTGGCAGACGCGTTTGCGTCTGGATCTGCCGCGGCTGGGTGAGATCGATGTGCGCCTGTCGATCAGCGCCGGCAGCGTGAGCCTGGTGATAGATACCCCCGAGGCCGGTAGCGGGGTGCAATTGCAGGCGGCAATTCCCGCTCTGGAACGCTCGTTTGTCGCCGCCGGCCTGAACCTCGCCGGCGTTCAGGTGAAACGTGAAACCACCTGACGACGACGCCAAGCGCAGCTTGGCCGTCGCACTGAAATACGCGGGCGGCGACTCCGCGCCCACCGTGGTTGCCAAGGGGCGCGGGTTGATCGCCGAGGAAATCATCGCCCGCGCCAGGGAACACGGCGTGTATGTTCACGAATCCCCTGCGCTGGTTGCATTGCTGGCGCGGGTCGACATCGACCAGTTCATCCCGCCGCAGCTCTACGTCGCGGTTGCCGAGTTGCTGGCCTGGCTGTATCGGGTCGAGCGCGGCGAGCCGCCCGTGTTCTCCGGCGTGGTCGAGGAAAATAATCCACGTTAGAATTGGGCGCATACCCTGTTGTCGCGCGATCCGGCGCCTGGCCTGACGGCGGGGGCGGGGGCGGGACAGCTTGCCAAACCGTGTTCCAGACATGACGAATCCAGCCAATCCAACTGAAACCATCCCGCCTGCGCCGAAGCGTACCCTCGCTGATTTTTTGCCGGGGGACAAGTACAGCCAGTACCTCCTGACCAGCAGGAATGAGATGTTCGCGGTTTGCCGGGGGCTGGCCGAGCATGTTTCCCTGATCAGCATGATCTTCAACGGTGGCCATGACATGGTCCTGACCACCCTGATCAGTTGGGGCGAGAATGGCTTGTTGCTTGATTTCGGCGCCAACGAGGAATTGAATCAAGCCGCGCTCAAGGCCGAAAAACTGTTCTGCTCCGCGCAACTGGACAAGGTCGAGATCCAGTTCATCCTGCGCGGCGTCAAGCGCGTCGTGGTCGACGGCCGCCCGACCTTCCATGCCCAGCTTCCGGAGAGCATCCTGCGACTGCAACGCCGGGAGTATTTCCGGCTATTGACGCCGATCGTCAACCCCCTGCGTTGCAAAATGCGCTGCCTTGACGCCAATGGCGCGCCCTTGAGCCTGAGTCCGCAAGTCGTCGATATCAGCGTGGGCGGCGCATGCCTTGCGGGCCTGCCGGCGGACTTGCCGCTGGATACCGATACGCAGTTTGCCGACTGCGTCATCGATCTGCCCGAGGGGGGCGCCGTCGTGGCCAACCTGCAATTGCGCTGGCTGGTCGACGTCGTCAGTCGCAGCGGCGTAGCCTCGAAGCGGGCAGGCTTCGAGTTCCTGCGCCTGCCCCATGCCAAGTCGACGCTGATCCAGCGCTACATCACCAAGACCGAGCGCGAACGCAAGGCGCGCGATACCGGACAGCTCTGAGAGGGCTCGGCGCGCTCGCGCCAAACCGCCAGCGGGTTTGCCGGCATCCGCGCCCGGATTGATCCCGGGCCGCAACCCGGCGCTGCCTGAATAGGTCGGGGTTTCGGCGCTTTTTCGCGGCCTCTCCACCGGCGCCGGCGGGAATAATCCCCGGCATGGGAGAGACCGTCCTTGGCTGAGGAAAGCGACCTCGAAAGAACCGAGCCGGCATCGGCGCGTCGGCTCGAACAAGCGCGCGAAGAGGGCAACGTACCGCAGTCGCGCGAACTCATGGCGTTCATGGTGATGGCGGCCGGCGCCGGCACCTTCTGGATACTTGGCGGCTGGATCGCGCAGCGTGCCGCGGACCTGGTGCGCCACGGGCTGAGCTTCAGCCGAACCGCCGCCTTCGACCCGGTCGTGATGCGCGAAGGTGCGCTGGGCCTGAGCCTGGATGCATTTCTTGTTGCCGGGCCGATCTTCGTTGCGATCATCGTCGCGATCGTCGTCACCCCGGCAATGATGGGGGGCTGGATTCTTTCGCCCAAGGCCATGCAACTGGACCTGACCCGCATGGACCCGGTGAAGGGCATCGGACGAATGTTTTCCTGGCAGAGCATCGCCGAACTGGTCAAGGCCATCCTGAAGGCGCTGCTGATTGGCCTGGTGCTGTACTGGGTGGTGCGGCACGAACAGGACCGCCTGTTCGCGTTGATCGCGGCACCAATCGAAGTCGGATTGGCGTCTTTCGCACAGGTCCTGTTTTTCAGTTTCGTCGCCTTGATCGCGGGCCTTGCGGTGATAGCCGCGATCGACGTGCCATTCCAGCTTTTTCAATACCACGATCGCCTGAAGATGACGCGCGAGGAACTGCGCCAGGAGTCGAAGGAAAGCGAGGGCGATCCGCACCTCAAGGCGAGAATCCGTAGCCAGCAGCGCGAAATGGCGCGCGGCCGGATGATGGCCGAGGTGCCGAAGGCTGATGTCGTGGTCACCAACCCGACCCATTTCGCCGTTGCGCTCAAGTACGATGCGGAGCGCATGGCGGCGCCGGTGGTGGTGGCCAAGGGAATGAACCTCATCGCCGAACGAATTCGGGAACTGGCCCTGGAGAATCAGGTGCCGCTGCTTGAGGCGCCGCCCCTGGCGCGCGCGCTGCACCGGCATGCCGAGGCGGGCGATGCGATCCCGGCCGCCTTGTACACGGCGGTGGCGGAGGTGATGGCCTGGGTGTTCCAGATGGATGCCTACGCCAAGGACATGGTGGATGAAGTCCCGCCGGTCGCGCCGCGCGACATTGCCGTGCCGGCAGGGCTTGATCCGGGAGTGCCGGCGTGAACGACAGCCTGACTTTCCAGGATTTTGTGCAGCGCCTGAACCCGCGCCAGATGCTGGCCCCCTTGCTCATCGTCATGATCCTGTCGATGATGGTGCTGCCGCTGCCGGCGTTTGCGCTGGACGTGCTGCTGACCTTCAACATCGCGATCTCGATCATGGTGCTCCTGGTCGCGATGTACACGCGCAAGCCGCTGGATTTCGCCGTGTTTCCCACGGTGCTGCTGGTGACCACGCTGCTGCGCCTCTCGCTCAACGTCGCCTCGACCCGGGTGGTACTGCTGCAGGGGCACACCGGGCCGGACGCCGCCGGCAAGGTGATCGAGGCCTTCGGCCACTTTCTCGTCGGTGGCAACTACGCGGTGGGCATCATCGTTTTCATCATCCTGACGCTGATCAACTTCATTGTCATCACCAAGGGCGCCGGACGCATCGCCGAGGTATCGGCGCGCTTCACCCTTGACGCCATGCCGGGCAAGCAGATGGCGATCGACGCCGACCTCAACGCCGGGCTGATCGGCGAAGACGAGGCGCGCAAGCGCCGCGCCAACGTGGCGCAGGAGTCGGAGTTCTACGGCTCGATGGACGGCGCCTCGAAATTCGTGCGCGGCGACGCCGTCGCCGGCATCCTGATCCTGTTCATCAACATCATCGGCGGCCTGATCGTCGGCGTGGTGCAGCATGACATGGGGGCCGGTGACGCGGCCAAGGTCTATACCCTGCTGACCATCGGTGACGGCCTGGTGGCGCAGATTCCCGCGCTGATCATTTCCACCGCCGCCGGCCTGGTCGTCACCCGGGTCGCCTCGGACCAGGATGTCGGACAGCAACTGGTGGCCCAGCTTTTCGGCAACCCCATGGTGCTGGGACTGACGGCGGCGATTCTGGGCATCCTCGGCATGATCCCGGGAATGCCCAACCTGGTGTTCCTGCTGCTGGCCGGCGGGCTGGGTTACCTGGCCTGGCGTCAGTTCGGCCAGGCGGCCCCCGTCGCCGGGGAGGCGGCGGCGCCCGAGGTCGCGCAGGCTCCGCCGGTGGAAAATCAGGAGGCAAGCTGGGCCGACGTGGCGCCGGTCGACGTGCTTGGGCTCGAAGTGGGCTATCGGCTGATTCCGCTGGTCGATCGCAACCAGAACGGCGACCTGCTCAAGCGCATTCGCGGTCTGCGCAAGAAGTTCGCCCAGGACGTCGGCTTTCTTCCGGCGCAAGTGCACATCCGCGACAACCTCGAACTGCGTCCGAATGCCTACCGACTGAGCTTGAAGGGCGTCACCATCGGACAGGGCGAGGCCTATCCCGGCCAGTTTCTGGCCATCAATCCGGGGCGGGTATCCGGCACACTGCCGGGCAATCCGACCCAGGATCCGGCCTTCGGCCTGCCTGCGGTATGGATCGAGGCAGTACTGCGCGAGCAGGCCCATGTGCTCGGCTACACCGTGGTCGATGCTGGCACGGTGATCGCCACGCATCTCAATCACGTGATCCTTTCCCATGCCACGGAACTGCTCGGGCGCCAGGAGACACAGGCTTTGCTCGATCACCTGGCGACCGAAACCCCCAAGCTGGTCGAGGATCTGGTGCCCAAGCAACTTGCGCTGGGCGTGCTGCAGCGGGTGTTGCAGAACCTGCTTGACGAGGGCGTCAACATCCGCGACATGCGGACCATCACCGAGACCCTGGCGGACCAGGCGACGCGCACCCAGGATCCGCTCGAACTCACGGCCCAGGTCCGCGTCGCCTTGGGGAGGGCAATCGTACAGCAGCTCTACCCAAGCGGCAATGACATGCAGGTGATGGCGCTTGATCCCGCGCTGGAACGCCTGCTGGGGCAGGCCTTGCAAGGCGGCAGCGATGCTGGTGGCATAGAGCCGGGACTGGCCGATACCTTGCTGCGCGAGACATCCAATGCCGCGCGGCAGCAGGAAGTCCTTGGCTTGCCGGCCGTCCTGTTGGTGCCAAGCCAATTGCGCTGGCTGCTGTCGCGCTTCCTGCGTCGGGCCGTGCCTGACCTCAAGGTCATCGCCAATGGCGAAGTCCCGGATTCCAAGATCATCAAGGTGACGTCCATCATCGGAGCTAGAAAATGACTGTGAGACGCTTTGTCGGCGCTACGGCGCGGGACTGTCTGCGACGGGCCAAGGAAACCCTTGGCGCGGATGCCGTGGTCGTTTCCAACCGGGCGGTGGAAGGCGGCGTGGAAATCGTTGCCATGTCCCCGGAAAGCCTCAATGCGATTTCGCAGGGACCGCGTCCGGGCGAGACCGTGCCCACCACGCGCCCGGCATCGATGCCGGTCGATCCCCCTTACGATACCGACTACACGGTTTCGCTCGCGGCAGCCCGCCGCGAAGCGGCGCGCCAAGCGACGGCGCCGCTGGTCAGGCCGTGGGAGCCCCAGCGCCTGGAGCCGTCGGCGAACGCGGCTTCCACCGGAGCCCAGGCTTCGGCTTCTGCTGGCAAACCCGCACCGGCCGCGTCCGCGGCACGCCCGGGCGGGGCCAAGGCGGAGCGATCGATTTCATCGCCGGTCGCCGACCGGCTGATGCCGCCGCCACACGAAACACCACCCAACGGCACCGATCGCCGTCCTCAAGGCCAGGTACAGGAAGGCAGTGTGCAGACGGCGCGGCTGATCGACGAAGTGCGCATCATCAAGGAACTGCTGGAGCGCCAACTGGCGGGCTTTGCCTGGGGCGAAATGGCGCGTGAAGCGCCGGCGCGAGCGCAGCTCCTGGCGGAAATGCTCGGGGCCGGTTTTTCCGGCAGCCTGGCCAGGCGCCTTGTGCAGGAGATGGCCGGCGACATCAACCACGAGGAAGGCCGCAAATGGCTGACTGCCGCGATCAATCGACGCCTGCGCACGCTTTCCTCGGAGGCGGATTTCATCGATCGCGGCGGCGTGTATGCCCTGGTTGGCCCCACCGGCGTCGGCAAGACCACGACCACCGCCAAGCTTGCCGCGCGCTGCGTGGTGCGCTACGGTCCCGACAGCCTGGCCTTGCTGACCACCGACGGCTACCGCATCGGCGCCCACGAGCAACTGCGCATCTACGGCCGCATCCTCGGCGTGCCGGTCTTTGTCGTGCGCGACGCGGAAGACCTGCGGCGCACCCTGGCCGACCTACATGGCAAGCATATGGTGCTGATCGATACGGTGGGCATGAGCCAGCGCGACCGGATGGTGGCCGAGCAGGCGGCAATGCTGACGCGTTCGGGTGAAGTCAATCGACTGCTGTTGCTGAACGCCGGCAGTCGCGGGGATACGCTGGACGACGTGGTCAGGTCCTATGGCGGCGAGGATCTGGCGGGTTGCATCCTGACCAAGGTTGATGAAGCGACGGCGTTGGCGCCGGCACTGGATTGCATCGTGCGCCACGGGCTGACCCTGAGTTACGTCGGCAACGGCCAGCGCGTGCCCGAGGATTTGCACCTGCCGAACCGCAAGTATCTGCTTCACCGCGCATTCAAAGTCGGCGCTGGCGAGACGGCGCACAGCCTGCGCAAGGACGAGGTGGCGCTGACCTTCCCCGAGACGCGCAACCCGGCGCGCGGAGAAAGCCTTGCTTGAGCCCGGCCACGATGCCCAGTTCGACCAGGCGGCCGGCTTGCGGCGCTTGTTCCGGGCCCGCACGGGCCGGGCGATCGCGTTTGTGTCGGGGCGCGAGGCCTGCGGTCGCACCAAGTTGCTGGTAGGAACCGCAGCCGCTTTGGCGCAAAGCGGCGAGTCGGTATTGGTGATCGACGAAAACGGAGGCGATGCCAATGTCCATGCGGCGTTTGGCCTGCGACCCGGCAAGGACCTGTTCGACGCGGCCATGGACGGGGTGCCGGTCGCCAGCCTGGTCCAACAGGCCGGGGCAGGGCTGGGCGTGTTGTCGGCCGCGCGCCTGGCCGCTCGCGGTGCCGGTTTTGTGCGCGATCAGGCCAGAAAACTCGACATGGCTTTGATGAACCTCCAGGAGACCCATTCCTACGTCCTGATCGATTGCGCCGACCGCGGCCCCCGGCAGCTTTCGCCCCTGGCGCTGGCGGCGCCTTGTGTGGCGGTGGTGGTCGCGGCCCAGAGCACGGCGATTACCCGCGCCTATGCGCTGATCAAGCGTCTGGCCCGCGAAAGCGGGCGCGAGTCCTTCCAGGTGGTGATCACGCGGGCCAGATCGGACGAGGAATCCCAGGCAATTTTCCGCAACCTGCAGCTCACGGCCAGCGAGCACCTGGGTGTTCGCCTCGACTACCTTGCCGGCGCAAGGCAGCCGGCCACCGACCATATTGCCGGATCGCTTGGACTCCGGCTGCGCCAAGGGCATGCCGGGTTCCGCTCGCTGCGGGCGGACGCAAGCCACGGTGCGGCGACACCGGCATGACCCGACCGCGCTGCATCGTCCATTCCATGCCGATCGGGTAACGCGGGCCGCGCTCGGCATGAGGGTGATTTGGCCCTATATCCTGCCGCTACGTATATCCCGCAGTTTGTCGCGTAATTCACGGATAAACAAAAGCCTGGCGCTTTGAGAGGATGCCGGCAGGTGAACCGCGGCACCCTCATGCAAGCGATCAGGAACGTCGAACGCCGCGACAAGGAAATGGACGAATGAGCACAATCATGCTGGTGGACGATTCGGCGACGATCCTGCTGTCGATCTCGAACATCCTGACCAAGGCGGGCCATGCGGTGGAGAAGGCCGGCAACGCGGCCGAGGGGCTGGCCAAGTTCAAGGGCGGGATCAAGGTGGACCTGCTGATCACGGACCTGAACATGCCGGGGATGAACGGCATCGAATTCATCAAGGAGGTGCGCGGGCTGCCGAACTACAAGTTCATGCCGATCCTGTTCCTGACCACCGAGTCGCAGCAGGCCAGGCGCATGGAAGCCAAGGCCGCCGGCGCGTCGGGCTGGCTGGTCAAGCCGGCCACGGCGGACGAACTGCTCAACACGATCAAGCTGGTGCTGCGCTGACGCGATACCCGGGCTGATCCCGCGCATCATGTATACCGCCCAGGGCACGCTGACCAAGGACAAGCAGGTTGCCGGCTACCTCCCGCTGGTCAAGCGGATAGCCTACCTGTTGATGGCCAGGCTGCCGGCCAGCGTCGAAGTCGATGATCTGATCCAGAACGGCCTGATCGGCCTGCTCGACGCCATGGATCGATTCGAGGACGGCATGGGTGCCCAGTTCGAAACCTACGCGGTGCAGCGCATTCGCGGTTCGATGCTCGATGGACTGCGCGAGAACGACTGGCTGCCGCGCAGCGTGCGCAAGGAAATGCGCCGTGTCGAGGAGGCGATTCGCGTGCTCGAACACGAGAATGGCCGGCCGCCAAGCGAAGCCGAACTGGCCAAGGCCCTCGACATGCCGCTGGCTGACTACCAGAAGCTGCTGCTCGATGCGCGCGGACATCAGTTGGTATATATCGACGAGGTGTCGGACGGCAACGGCGAGGACTATCTGGATCGTCACGCCGCGGCCAGCGTTCCCGATCCACTGAGCATCCTGGAGGAAGCGGGAACCCGCCAGGCGCTGATTACCGCGATCGAGGCCTTGCCGGAGCGGGAAAAGATGATGATGTCGCTGTACTACGAACAGGACATGAACCTTCGCGAAATCGGCGAGGTCATGGGCGTCACCGAATCGCGCGTTTGCCAGCTTCACAGTCAGGCCGTGGCGCGACTGCGCACGGCGGTCACCGGACAGGGAAAGACGGTGCGCGGCCGCCGTGGCGCGGGCGCCGCCGCCTAGCATGGACAGGATCAGCATCGTCGGGCTTTTCCTCGGGCTGGCGGCGATCGTCGGTGGCCAGGTGCTGGAAGGCGGGCACATCGCCTCGCTGGTACAGCCCACGGCCTTCCTGATCGTGGTCGGCGGCACGCTGGGCGCCGTGATGTTGCAAAGTCCGCTGCCGGTGTTTCGTGACGGCATGCGCATGGTCAAGTGGGTGTTTGTGCCGCCCGTGGTGGATCCGGCGCGGCAAATCGCCGACATATCCCGCTGGAGCCACATCGCGCGCAAGGAAGGCCTGTTGTCCCTGGAAACCTATATCGGCGGGGTCAAGGACCCGTTCGCCGTCAAGGGGCTGCAGTTGCTGGTCGATGGCGCCGAACCGGACCGGCTGCGCGAAGTTCTGGAAGTGGAGATCACCGCCACCGAATCGAGTCTCAAGGCCGCGGCAAAGGTTTGGGAATCCGCCGGCGGCTATGCGCCGACGATCGGCATCCTTGGCGCCGTGATGGGCCTGATCCATGTCATGGAAAACCTCTCCGATCCTTCCAAGCTGGGCAGCGGCATCGCCGTGGCTTTCGTCGCCACCATCTATGGCGTCGGAGCCGCGAACCTGATCTTCCTGCCCATCGCCAAGAAGCTGCTGGCCAACATCGCGCGGGTCATCACGCTGCGCGAGATGCTGGTCGACGGCCTGGTCGGCATCGCCAACGGCGACAATCCACGCGTCCTTGAAGGCCGGCTGCAAGGCTACTTCGTCTGATGCCGCACTATCGTCGCCGCCGCCGTCGGCGCGAGGCCGACGACCCCGAGAACCACGATCGCTGGCTGGTGTCCTACGCCGACTTCATCACCTTGCTGTTTGCCTTTTTCGTGGTGATGTATGGGATTTCCTCGATCAACGAAGGCAAGTACCGCGTGATGTCCGATTCCATCGTGTTCGCGTTTCGCAGCGATCCGGGTACCGCGCCGGGCGCCATGGTCTCCACCGGCCATGCCGAAGCGCAGTTGAGCTTGCCGATCCGGCGTCCGCCGATCAAGCCGAAAAGCGATGAAACCCAGGCGACGAAGAAGGAGCACCTGCGCAACCTGGCGCGGGACTTGAACCAGGCGCTGGCGCCACTTGCGGCCCAGGGCAAGGTACGCGTTTCCGAGGGCGCCTTGGGGATCACCGTGGACATCAGCGCCAGCGCCTTGTTCGCGCCGGGCGAAGCACGCCTGGACCTTGGTGCGATTCGTTCTCTTGGCGCGGTGGGCCGGGTACTGGCCGAAGCTGATTTCCCCATCGTCGTCGAAGGTCATACCGATAACATCCGCATCAGCACGCCCCAATACCCTTCCAACTGGGAGCTTTCCGCGGCCCGCGCCGCCAGCGTGGTGCGCCTGTTCATCGATACCGGCATGGACCCGCGCCGTCTCAGCGCGGTGGGTCACGCCGACCAGCGGCCGGTGGCGGACAATGCCACCGCGGACGGGCGGCAGCGCAACCGTCGCGTCGCCATCACCATCGAGGCAAGGACACCGGATGCCACGGTGGACGTCCCGCTCACGGAGTAGGTCGCGAGCTTACGGCAAGGCCGGGTCAGGCGCTGCCCAGGGTTCTCCGGCCGCTGCCGCTGCTGCGCTGGCCATCGGCGCCGTAGGTATTGGCTTCGCCGGATTCGCCAAGCAGGACGCCGAGCGCCTGCTGATTCTGCTGCAGGCGGGTAGCGATAAGTTTGCCGTTGATCTCGTTCTCTGCCTTGCCCTTGGCGGCGGCGGCAATCATCGATTGCCAGGCGCTGCGCAAGCGCTTTCCCTCACCGCCGGTAAGCGTGGCCAACCAGCTTTCCATGCCAGGGCGCCCGGCGGGCAAGCCACGGGTTGCGAGGGCGGCATCACGTTGGGCATCCAGGCTGGCGAGGCGTGTCGTCAGCGCCGACTTTCGCTCAATGAGGGATGGCAGGGCATTGCCGTCGCCGACAGCAAGGCATTTCCGTTCAGCCTCGATGGCGGCGAGAAAATCAGCCAGCGTCGCGTGCGACGCCAGCAGAATGGACTCGAGTGTTGGCGGGGCCGCCTGGCTCAGGACTGTCGCTCTTTGGCCAACTGTTCGCGGGCGCCTTCAATCAGTCGATCCGCGATTCGTTCCGCGTTGATCTGCAACTTGCCATCGATGATCGACTGGCGAATCTCCGCCACGCGCTGGCTATCAATCGGCGCACCCGCCGGCTCCGACGCCTGAAGGGCGCTCAGGGACAGGGCTGCGCCGGTTTCGCCGCTCGCCCCCGCCGCCGGGCCAGGGCCGGCAGGCCGTTGTTGGCGCGTCTTCGACAGGCTTATGGCCGAAGGGGTGGTGGAGTCGATTTTCATGGTGTGCACCTGCAATGGGTTCTGAGCTTGCGAGTCTTAACGGCGTGTTCGGCCCCGACTTTAGCATTCCGTGGCAAAAAGTTGCAGCCGCGCGTTCATTGTCCAACCCGTACCGTTCCGTCGGCCTGGGCCAGGCCGCTGACGGTCTGGCCGGAGTTCATGCGTACCTGCACAACCTGGCCGGCGATGGCGTTGCCCAGGGCCTTGCCTTCGCTGGCGACCTGGAAGCCGCTTCCTCCAGAGACCACCCGGGTACTTTGGCCCAGGCGCACGACCACCGGCTTGCGCAGGAGGTCGGCGCGCAAGGGGCGATCGGCGGGTAGCGTGGTGCTGGCAGTCTGGCCGATGGCCTGCGCGGCATCGGTCAGTATGTTTGCCGGCAATTCCGCGAGATCGCCGCGACGGGTTGCCAGGTCTGCCTCGGCAATCGTCTGCCCCGCGCGCAGCGGACGGGCGCTGACAAGGTAGTTGGCCGTGACGTGAATATCCACGGGAACGAAAAGACTCCAGTTTGCGCCATCGGTACAGCGCGCCTGGACATGGGTGCGGCCCCAGGGCTTGCCCCCGGGAGGCATGGAAACGGAAATCTTGCGGCAGCCATCGGCGATGCCACCGGCGGCGATGCCGCCGATTTCGTGGCGGGCCGGGCCGGGAAGGCCGGGCGCCTGACGTTCGAGGAAATCGGCAACAGCGCGGCGTATCGGTTCGCTGTCGGCGGCGTCGGCCGATGCGGCGATGCCGCATGCCAGCAGGGCGAGCAGGGCGGCTAGTTTCTGGTGGGGAGGTTTCATCGGCTCGATTATCTCAGCTTGCCACCACGCTGCGCTCTGTCTTCACGGTCGATCTGCGCCGACGCGGCGGCGGCAAGTTTTGCCGGAGAGCCAACCAGGCTTGCCGGCAGTCGCCGGGAAAAGCGTCAATCATTCGGTAACACGGGGCGCAGCCCTTGCTGGCATGGTTGCTGCTTTTGTATGCCCGAAGCCAATTACCGAAGCCAGCAAACACCATCATGAACGACAGAATCGGCGAACATCTTAAGGTCCAGCGCAGCGCACTGAACATTCTCGTGCAGCGCCAGGAAATGATCGCCTCGAATATCGCCAACGCCGACACGCCGTACTACAAGGCACGCGACATCGACTTCAAGGAGGCCCTGGCCAATCGGCTGGCGGGCCGTAGCGATCAGAACCTGGGCCTGGCGCTTACCAGCCGGCGCCATATCGCCGGCTCCGCTGAAGCGTCGACACCGCTCGCAACCAAGTATCGCAACGAATTTCAGCCGGGTGTCGATGGCAACACGGTGAACATGGATGTCGAGCGCGCGGCCTTTGCCGAAACCGCGCTGCGACTTGAAGCGGCGCTGACCTTCGTGCGCGGCAGCTTCAAGGACATGCAGACCGCGATGAGCCAGTAAGGACGATCATGAGCCTCTTCAACGTGATGAACATCGCCGGATCCGCCCTGACCGCGCAGTCGGCGCGCCTGAACGCCGTGGCCAGCAACCTGGCCAACGCCGACAGCATGGTCGGTGCCGACGGCCAGCCCTACCGCGCCAAGCAGGTGGTGTTCCGCGCCATGCCGGTCGAGGGCGGTGCCCTTGGCGTGCGTGCCGCGCAGGTCGTGGAAAGCCAGGCGCCGCTGCGGCAGATCTATGACCCGACGAGCCCGGCGGCAGACGCCAATGGCTACGTCTCGATGCCCAATGTCAATCCGGTCGAGGAGATGGTCAACATGATCTCCGCTTCGCGTTCCTACCAGAACAACGTCGAAGTGCTGAATGCCGCCAAATCGCTGGTGCAGAAGACCCTGGCGATCGGCCAGTAATTTTCCAGAGGAGCAAGAACATGGCAGTCAATTCGGTTTCCTCGGCAGCGCAAGCCCTCATCGATGCCACCAACAGTTCCTCGTCGGCGGCTTCGTCGAGCAATGCGATGACCGATGCGCAGAACCGCTTCCTCAAGCTGCTGACGACGCAGTTGAAGAACCAGGATCCGCTGAATCCGCTGGACAACGCACAGATGACCTCGCAACTGGCGCAGATCAGCACCGTCGATGGCATCGAGAAACTCAATGCCACGCTGCAGAAGCTGGTTGCCAGCAGTGTTGATGGCGAGGCACTGCAGGCGGCCGCCCTGGTCGGGCATCAGGTGATGGTGGCGGGCAGCGGGCTCTATCTTGGCGACACCGGCGCGGTGGGCGGCTTGCAGCTCGATGCATCGGCGGATGCGGTGACGGTGAGCGTCAAGGACCCCAACGGCATCGTCGTGCGCAGCCTCAGCCTGGGCAATCTTGATGCCGGCACGCACAACTTCAGTTGGGATGGCACGACTGATGCTGGTGTGAAGGCCGTGAATGGCAACTATTCAATTTCGGTGGCTGCCACGCGTGGCGGCGAAAACCTGGGAACGACGGCATTGCAACTCGCCGCCGTAAGCAACATCAATCGCAGCACGCAGGGCGTGACCTTGAACCTGGGCAACCTGGGTCTGGTGGCACTCAGCGACATCAAGCAAATTTTCTAAGCGGGAGAAGATCATGGGATTCCAACAAGGCCTCGCCGGACTGAACGCATCCTCCAAGGCGCTCGACACCATCGGCAACAACATCGCCAACGCCAACACCATCGGCTACAAGACCGGCTCGACCCAGTTCGCCGACGTCTTTGCCGCTTCGCTCTCCGGTGCCGGTGCGGCGCCGGTCGGACTCGGCACCAAGATTTCCGCCGTCGTCCAGCAATTCACCCAGGGCAGCATCGGTGTCAGCAACAATCCCCTGGACATCGCCATCAACGGCGGCGGCTTCTTCCAGATGGACGACGGCAACGGCGCGACGGTGTATTCGCGCAACGGCCAGTTCCAACTCGACCAGTCGGGCTACATCGTCAATAGCAACGGCCTGCAATTGAAAGGCATCATGGCCAACCAGGGCGTGATCGCCCAGGGCTCGCCCGCGGAGCCGTTGCGCTTGTTCGACCCGACCCAGAGCCTTGCCGGCCAGCCCCAGGCCACAGGCGCCAGCCCCGGCAACCTCGGTGTCGACGCCAACGTCAACCTCGATGCACGCCTGGCCGTGCCATCCGTAGGCACTTTTGATTACAGCAACTCGGCGTCCTACAACCAGTCGACGGCGGTATCGATCTACGACAGCCTGGGCAATTCGCACACCTTGTCGATGTACTTCGTCAAGTCGGGGGTCAATACCTGGGATGTGTACTCCACACTGACCAATCCCAGCGGTGCCAGCCCGGTGTTCACCGATCTTTCCAGTGGCGGCCCACTGGGTACCATGACTTTCGACCAGACCGGCAATATCACCTCCGGCACCTTTACGGCAACCATTACCGCTGCCCAACTCGGCTACGCCGGTGCCGTAAACAATCTGTCCTTCCCGGTGAACTTCTCCGGCTCGACGCAGTTCGGTTCCAGCTTCTCGGTCAATGCCATGGTGCAGGACGGCTACGGTTCCGGCTCGTTGGCGGGTTTCAATGTGGGTGAAGATGGCACCATCCTCGGCCGCTACACCAACGGACAGACCTCGGTGGTCGGTCAGGTCATCCTGGCGGCCTTCCGCAACGCGCAGGGCATGCAGCCGCTGGGCGACAACGTCTGGGCGCAGACGCCGGGCAGCGGCGACGCGATTGCCGGTATTCCAGGGTCCTCGGGTCAATATGGCGCCCTGCAGGCGGCGGCTTATGAGGAATCGAACGTCGACCTGACTGCCGAACTGGTCAGCATGATCACCATGCAGCGCTCCTATCAGGCCAATGCGCAAACCATCAAGACCCAGGACAGCATCCTGCAGACCCTGGTTAACCTGCGCTGACAGTCGGCGCTGACAGCACGGCGGCAAGGGGGGACACATGGATCGGATGATCTATACGGCGATGAGCGGGGCGAGCCAGACCATGGCACGCCAGGCCGCCGTCGCCCACAACCTCGCCAATGCCAACGCGTCGGGCTACAAGGCCGAGGAACATCGCCTGCGGGCCGTGCAGGTGCAATCCCAGGCGGTGGACAAGGGGCTGCCGACACGGGCCTTCGCCATCGACGCCAGCACGCACACGGATTTTTCCTCGGGCGGAATGAGCGGTACCGGGCGCCCGCTGGACATGGCAGTGCAGGGCGCCGGCTGGTTCGCCTTGCAGATGCCGGACGGCTCCGAAGCCTATACCCGCAACGGCGCCTTCGAGCTCAACGTCAATGGTGTGCTGCAGACGCGCAAGGGCATACCGGTGCAGGGTGACGGCGGCCCGATCAGCGTGCCGCCGGAGGTCAAGCTCACCGTCGGTGAAGACGGCACGATTTCGGCGCTGCCGGAGTCTGGCGCACAGAACACGCCCAGCGTGATCGGCCGCCTCAAGCTGGTGAATCCGCCGACGGCGGAACTCGTTCGCGGTGATGACGGGTTGTTTCGCCTGCGTGGCGGCGATGCGGCCCCCGCCGATGAGCAGGTAAAGCTTGCAGCGGGGACGCTGGAATCCAGCAATGTCAATGCCGCCGAGCAGATGGTGTCGATGGTTTCGCTGGCGCGCCAGTTCGAGCTGCAGATGCGGATGCTCACCACCGCGGACGCCAATGACAGGGCGGCGACGCAGATCCTGTCCACGCGCTGAAGCGCGATTCTGCGCTTGGCACGTCGATTCTGCGCTTGGCACGTCATTTGCTGCCTTAAGCCTGAACGGATACCCGAAGGAAGACAAAAATGGCACTTTCGAACAGTCTGAGCGGTCTGATCGCGGCGGGCAAGGCGCTCGATGTCATCGGCAACAATATCGCCAACTCGCAGACCATCGGCTTCAAGTCGTCGATCGCCCGTTTCACCAACGTATCGGCGGCAGGAAAGACCGGCGGAGCGGCAGATTCTTCCGCCAGCAGTGCCGGCGTGAGTGCCGACAATGTCTTCCAGAACTTCGAGCAGGGCCGCTTCGAGATCACCAACAACCCGCTGGACATGGCGATCAACGGGCAGGGCTTCTTTCGCCTGCAGGATCCGCTGACCGGTCGCATCAGCTACACGCGCGATGGCCAGTTTCGCCTGTCCTTCGACGAGAACTCGCCACCACGCCTGGTTACCCGCTCCGGGCTGGCCTTGACGGGCAACCTGCCCGACTTTGCCACCGATCCCTTCGGCATCATCGATACGGTGCCGACGCCGGTCGAGATCGTGATCGACCCGTATTTTCCGCCTCGCGTCACCAGCGAGGTGAATGTCAGCATCAACCTGGATCCGCGCGTCCAGCCGGCCGCGGTACCCTTCAGTCCGCTTGATCCAACGACCTACAACGGGTCCACGCTGGCCAAGGTTTTCGATGCCGCTGGCGGAGCGCACGACCTGCGCCTCTATTTCACGACGCCCGGTGCCGGAAACTCATGGAGTCTCTACTCGACGCTCGATTACACGGCGAGCAACCCGACCGCGGTGTATGGGCCGTCGATCCTGAACTTCGACACCATGGGTGCGATCAGCTCCGGGATGCCGCTGGCTGCGCAGAGCTATACCACGGCGGCCGGCGACACGATCAGCATCGCCCTCGATTTCACCGGGACGACGCAGTTGGGTACCCCCTTCAGCCTCAATGCCCTGAGCCAGGATGGTTACGCTGAAGGCACGGTGCAGGACGGCTACGGTTTCAGTGTGCGTGCCGATGGCAACATCACCGCGCGCTATTCAAACGGCCAGATCCGCAACGTGGCGCAGGTCGTTCTGGCGAACTTCGCCAATCCGAACGCGCTGATCAGTACCGGCGACAACCAGTGGGTGGCCAATGACGATCCGGCGAAGGGCACCGGTACGATCAGCCTCGGCTTCCCCAATTTCGCCACGGAAAAAATTGCCGGCTTCAAGGGCAACAGCGATCCCGCCGAGGGCATGGGGGCGATACAGGGCTATGCACGCGAACAGTCGAACGTGGACCTCGGTACCGAACTCGTCGCCCTGATCGAGCAGCAGCGCAACTACCAGGCCAGCGCGCAGACCTTCAAGATCCTCGACCAGGTGCTGCAGAACCTGGCCAACATGCGCTCGAACTGACGCGCCACCACTGAACACAGGAGCAGCCCGCCATGATGCGTTCCCTCTGGATCGCCAAGACCGGCCTCGACGCCCACCAGACGTCGATGGACGTGATCACCAGCAACCTCGCCAACGTATCGACGACGGGCTACAAGCGCTCGCGTCCGGTATTCGAGGATCTGCTCTACCAGACACTGCGCCAGCCGGGTTCGTCGTCCTCGCAGGCGACCACCATCCCTTCCGGCCTGACGCTGGGAACCGGCGTGCGCGTCGTTGCCACCGAGCACATCTTCACCCAGGGCACGGTGCAGAAGACCGACAACCCGCTTGACCTGGCGATCCAGGGCAACGGTTTCTTTCAGATCCAGATGCCCGACGGCACCCTGGCCTATACACGCGATGGCTCCTTCACCAAGGACGCCAACGGCCTGATCGTCACCGCCAACGGCTATCCGCTGAGCCCGCCGATCACCATTCCCGCCAACGCGATCAGCGTGACGATTTCGCCGGACGGCGTGGTGACCTACTCGCAGCCGGGCAGCAATGCGCCGCAACCCGCCGGCAACATCCAACTGGTCGGCTTCGTGAACAACGGCGGCCTGCAGAGCACCGGACAGAATCTGTTCGCCGAGACGGCCTCATCCGGCACCGGCACACCGACCACGCCGGGCACCAACGGTACCGGCCTGATCAATCAGGGCTATGTCGAGACGTCCAACGTCAACGTCGCCGAGGAACTGGTGAACATGATCGTTGCCCAGCGCGGCTACGAAATGAACTCGAAGGCGGTCACCACTTGCGACCAGATGCTCTCCAAGCTGAGCAACATCTGACCCGTGACGCACGGAGGAACCAAATTATGAAACGGATACTTGGCGCATTGACCCTGCTGGCCCTGCTGGCCGGCTGCGTCACCACCGCCCCGACCACGGCGATCCACCAGCCCATGAGCGTGCGTCCCGAGGCCCGCGCCTACATCGCGCCGAGCAATGGCGCGATCTTCAACGTGGCTTCGGCCAGGCCGTTGTTCGAGGATCGCCGCGCGCGCTTCGTCGGCGACATCCTGACCATCAACATTTCCGAGAAGGTCCAGGCCTCGAAAAAGTCCGAGAACAAGACCTCGCGCAGCCAGGCGGTGGACGTCAGCGTGCCGACCATAGTTGGCCTGCCCTTCAAGGGCGCGCAGGGTACGACATTGTCGGCCAGCGACACCAACAACTTCACCGGCTCCGGGCAGAACACATCGTCGAACGACTTCACCGGCACCATCACCGTAACCGTCATCGAGGTGTATCCGAACGGCAACCTGCTGGTGTCCGGCGAGAAGCAGATCGGCCTCAAGGAAGGCGAGGAATTTGTTCGTTTCTCCGGCGTCGTCAACCCCAACACCATCACCTCCGCCAACACCGTGACCTCGACCCAGGTGGCCGACGCACGCATCGAATACAAGGCCAACGGCTTCATCGATTCGGCGCAGGTCATGGGCTGGCTCGGGCGCTTCTTCCTGAGCTTCATGCCATTCTGAGGACATCACCATGACTACCAGGACTGCCAGGATCGTTTCCGCGCTGTGGCTGGCCACGGCGCTGCTCGCCGCCGCCCCGGCACAGGCCGAGCGCATCAAGGACATCGCTTCGATCGCCGGCGTGCGTGCCAACCAACTGGTCGGCTACGGTGTCGTCGTCGGCCTTGACGGCAGCGGCGACCAGACCACGCAGACGCCGTTTACCGTGCAAAGCATCATCAGCATGCTGTCGGCCATGGGCATCAACATGCCGCCGGGGCAATCGCTGCAACTGAAGAACGTCGCCGCCGTGATGGTCACCGCCAGCCTGCCTGCCTTCGCCCGCGCCGGGCAGAATATCGACATCACGGTGTCGTCGATCGGCAACGCCAAGAGCCTCAAGGGCGGCACGCTGATCCTGACGCCCCTGAAAGGTGCCGATGGGCAGATCTACGCCATGGCCCAGGGCAATGTAACCGTGGTCGGCGCCGGCGCATCGGGCGCCGGATCGAAAGTGACGGTGAATCATCTCTCCGTCGGCCGCATCGCCGCGGGCGCCATTGTCGAACGCGAAGTGCCGATGCCCCTGGGGCAGGGCGACTACGTCAATTTCGAGCTCAACAGCACCGACTTCAGCACGGCCCAGAAGGTAGTGGACGCCATCAATGGCATGGCGCCTGGTTCGGCCACGGCAGCCGATGGGCGCCAGGTGCGGGTCAAGGCACCGCAGAACCCGAGCGAGCGCGTGGCCTTCATCGGCGGCATCGAGAATCTCGAAGTCACGCCGGCCCGGATGGCGGCCAAGGTGATCGTGAACAGCCGCACCGGCTCGGTCGTGATGAACCAGGCCGTGCTGCTGGACAACTGCGCCGTCGCCCACGGCAACCTGTCGGTATCCGTCAGCACCGACAATGCCGTCAGCCAGCCGGGCGCGCTCTCCGGCGGCCAGACCGCGCCGGTGGCCAACGCCCAGATCGAGATCCGCCAGGAAGGCTCGGCGCTGATGAATGTCAAGGCAGGCGCCAACCTCGCCGAGATCGTCCGCGCCCTGAACTCGCTGGGTGCAAACCCGCAGGACCTGATTGCCATCCTGCAGGCAATGAAGTCCGCCGGCGCGCTGCGCGCCGAGCTGGAAATCATCTGAGGCCTCCATGAACGCGGATATCGCCACCGGCAACGTCCTCGACACCCAGCGCCTGGCTTCGCTCAAGCGTCAGGCGAGGGCCGGCGACCCGGCGGCGACCAAGGAAATCGCCCGCCAGTTCGAGTCGCTGTTCATGCAGATGGTGCTCAAATCCATGCGCGACGCCGTGCCGCGCGAGGGCCTGTTCGACAGCCAGGCCTCGCGCCTCTATGAATCGCTGCACGACCAGCAGTTGAGCCTTAGCCTTGGCCGGGGGCGAGGGCTCGGGCTGGCCGAACTCATCGAACGGCAAATGTCGCGCAGCGAGGCCGTGATCGAGAACCTCGGTGCCATGCCCCTGCAACGTCCGGCAAACGCGATTCGGCTGGATCCGGAAAAGCTTCCGCTGCCTTTGGCCCCACGCCAACCCGCCGCCCTCGGCGCGCCGGCGCCCGCCACGCCTCCTGCCGCCGTATCGCCAGCGCCGACTTCTGGAACCGCCGCCCACGGGTGACAGGCGGTTGTCGACCGCCTGATCCACAAGCTGGCACGCCCATTGCTGTTCTCTGCCTGAAGGCTCAAGGCACGGCAATTCTTGCCGTTACCTGAAGCCAACGTGGAGCGATCATGGGTATTCTGAGTATTGGTGTCACCGGGCTGAATGCCGCCCAGACCGGGCTGCTGACCACCAGCCACAACATAGCCAATGCCTCGACACCGGGCTACAGCAGGCAGTACACCGTACAGGGCACCAATGTCGCGCTCTACAGCGGTGCCGGTTACGTCGGGCAGGGTGGTCACGTCGAGACGGTGCGGCGCAGCTACGACCAGCTCCTTGCCCGCAATGTGCTTAGCGCCGAGGCAGGCGCTTCCGAAATGGACAGCTACCTCTCGCAAATCCACCAGATCGACAACATGTTTGCCGACGTCGACTCGGGTCTTTCGCCCAGCCTGGCCAACTTCTTCCGCGGCGTGCAGGATGTCGCCGCCAACCCGACCTCGCTGGCGGCACGCCAATCGATGCTTTCCGCATCGGAAGCGCTGACGGCGCGCTTCAAGGCGCTCGACGAACGGCTGGCGGATGTATCAAGCGGTGTCAATTCCCAGGTGACGACCCAGATCACCCAGATCAACACCTTCAGTAGCCAACTGGCCGACATCAACCAGCGCGTCGTGCTGGCGCGTGCCAGTGGCATCAGCCACGAACCCAATGATCTGCTCGACCAGCGCGAACAGATACTGAAGGACCTGAACAAGCTGGTGCGGATTACCACGGCGACCCAGAGCGATGGCAGCTTCAACGTCTTCGTCGGCGCCGGCCAGCCCTTGGTGGTCGGCAACCAGGCCTTCCAGCTCAAGGCAGTGCGGGCCCCGGACAACTCCGAGCAGATCACGGTCGGTCTCATCGGTCCCGGCGGTACGGCGCAGGTGATTCCCGAATCGCAAATCACCGGCGGCAGCCTGGGCGGCGTGCTGCGCTTTCGCAGCGAGACCCTGAACACTACCCAGAACGCGCTGGGCAGGATTGCCCTGACGCTGGGACAAAACATCAATGACCAGAACCGGCTCGGCCAGGACCTCACCGGAGCACCGGGACAGACTATCTTCAACCTGTCCGTGCCGCGCGTCACGGCAAGCAGCAGCAACACGGGCAGCGGTGCGCCGGACGTGGCGATCGACACCGAGAGCATCGCCGAACTGACCACCAGCAATTACGACCTTGCCTATGTTGGCGGCAGCTATCGGCTAACGCGGCACTCGGACAACCTGGTGCGCACCTACGGCAGCCTGCCGCAGACGGTCGATGGCTTCACCATCAGTGCCGGCGCCTGGGCGCCCGCGGCCAACGACAGCATCCTGATCCAGCCGACACGAGACGGCGCCCACAATCTCTCGGTGGCGATGACCGACATCCGCGCCATTGCCGCAGCGGCGCCGGTACGCGTCGCCAGTGCGCTGGCCAACACCGGGCAGGGCGCTATCGAGCCAGTGGTGGTGAATGGTCCGCCTCCGGTCAATGCCAACCTGCAGCACAAGGTCACCATCAGTTTTACCAGTGCCACCAGTTTCGATGTCGTCGATGTCACCGCCGGCTCGACGCTGGCCAGCGGTGTCAGCTACACGGCCGGCGCCGACATCAGCTACAACGGCTGGACTACGACGATCCGTGGCGTTCCGGTTACAGGCGACGTATTCAGCGTCGAGACCAACACCAACGGCGTCGCCGACAACCGCAACGCCGCGCTGCTCGGCGCCTTGCAGACCCGCAGCACCATGAACGCCTCGTCCGGCGGCAGCCCGACGGCAACCTACCAGAGCGCCTACGCCCAGATCGTCAGTCTGGTCGGCAGCAAATCGAACGAGGTCGAGGCGATTGGTGCGGCCCAGCAAAGCCTGGCCGACCAGGCCACGACGTCGCTGCAGTCGGTGGCCGGCGTCAATCTCGATGAAGAGGCGGCCAATCTTCTGCGTTACCAGCAGGCCTACCAGGCGGCGGCCAAGGTCATCGAGATTGCCAGCAAGATATTCGACGAGGTCCTGGCCCTCGCCCGATAAGCAAATGAACAGGGAGGCATAGCGCCATGCGTATCAGCAGCTCGATGATCTACGATTCGGCCGCATCCGGCATCAACCGGCAGACGGCTGGCCTGCTCAAGGTGCAGCAGCAGTTGACCAGCGGGCGCCGCATCCTGACCCCCGGCGACGACCCGGTGGCTGCGGCGCGCGCGCTTGAGGTCTCGCAGGCCAACGACGTGGTCAGCCAGTTCGGCAAGAACCAGGATGCGGCGATGGGCGCCCTTGGTCTCGAGGAGGTGCAGCTCGCGCATGCCCAGGACCTGTTGCAGCGTGTCCGTGAGCTTGCCGTGCAGGCCGGCAGCACCAGTCTGACGCCGACCGCCCGCAAGGGCATCGCCACGGAACTGCGTGGCACCTACGACCAACTGCTCGGCATCGCCAACACCAAGGATGCGGCAGGCAACCATTTGTTCGGCGGCTACATGAGCGACACCATCCCCTTCGGCGGCTCCATCGATGCGCTGGTCGCCGGGGGTGAAATCACCTATCAGGGTGATGACGGCCAGCGCCAACTGCAGGTATCGAGCAGCCGCTACATCGAAATCAGCGACTCCGGCCTTGACGTCTTCCGCCGCGTGCCCAACGGCAATGGCTACTTTGTCACCGGCTATGCCAGTGGCAATACCGGCACGGCATCGATCGATGCCGGTTCGGTGAGCGATCCGGCGGCCTGGCGCAGCGCGGCCAGCCAGGGGGTCGAAGTGCGCTTTACCGTCACCGGCGGGGCCACCACCTATGACCTCGTCGACACCGCCAGCGGCAATTCCCTGCTCACCGGCGGCGCCGCGCCGGCCGCACTGGGCAACCAACGTGCCTACCAGGCCGGCCAGCCAATTGTTCTAAGCGCCCAGGGCGCCGAGCCGTCCTTCAACCTTGGCGGCAGCATCACGGTATCCGGCGCGGCGGCCGATGGCGACAGCTTCACGCTGGAGCCGAGCAGTTCGCAGAGCGTGTTCGCCACCGTCGCCAAGCTGATCGGGGCGCTTGAAACAGGCGCCACCACGCCGGCCGCCGACGTCAAGTACATCAGCGACGTGCGCGGTGCGATCAGCGACATCAGCCAGTCGCTGGAGAACATCGTGCGCGTGCGCGCCCGGGTCGGCACGCGGATGAACGAGATCTCCTCGTTGCAGACCATGACCGGCGACCTTTCCGTGCAATACCAGCAGACCCTTTCCGAGCTGCAGGACGTCGACTATGCCAAGGCGATTACCGACCTGACGCGCCGGCAGGCGGAGCTGGAAGCCGCGCAGCAATCCTTTCTTCGCGTTTCGCAACTTTCCCTGTTCAATCTGCTATGAAGACAATCCATTGCGTGGGCCGACGTATGGTGATCGCCACTCTGCTGGCGAGCGTTGCCGGATGCGGCACCTTGGGCGACTATCCTGGTGTCAGCTCGCTCAGCGGTGCGCTGCCGGCACAGGGACCGCTGGTGCCGGATACGAGTCTCAACCTGACCAGCCAGGTCCAGATTCCTCTGGAAAAAATAGTCGCCTGGGGCTTGTATGCGGGTGCTGCCTGGCTGATTCTCGATCCTCTGGCACCGAATTGGGAAATCGAGCAGGCCAGCTTCCCCGATCGCCATTTCCATCTTTCGCTCAGGATGAAGCGTGTTTACGCGGGTGGCGCGGGCGAAGCGCGGGTCGTGTTTCACCAACGCGCCAAGGAACTGATGCGCCAGAACGGCTACGATTCCTACGCCGTGGTCGAATATTCCGAAGGGCTCGAATCCTCCGTGCTCGGCTCGCAACGTGTCGCGCAAGGCGTGATACAGCTCGCGCGGCGTCCCGGTTAGCCTCCCGCCGCCATGCGCACGGCGGCCTCCAGCGCGTCGAATCCCCGGCTGAAGACGGGCTCCATCGCCGCGCCGATGTAGGGCAGGCAGAACAGGAGTACAAGGAAGCCAAGCGCCATGGTGACCGGGAAGCCCACTGCAAACAGGTTCAAGGCCGGCGCCACGCGCGACAGCACGCCCAGCGCGAGGTTGGTCACCAGCAGCGCGGTGATCAGCGGCAAGGCCAGCAGCACGCCAAGCGAAAACATCATCGATGCCGCCTTCACCAACGCCCCCAGCGATAGCGCCTGAAACGGCAGGCTGCCGATGGGCAGCACGCTGAAACTTTCCGCCAGCAGGTGGATCGCCAGCAGGTGCCCGTTCATGGCAAGAAAGAACAAGGCCGTCAACAGGCCAAGGAACTGGGTCATCACCGGGGTTTCGCCGCCGGCCACCGGGTCGAAAAAGGTGGCGAAGGAGAGGCCCATTTGCAGGCCGATCAGTTCGCCGGCCACGTCCAGCGCGGCAAATGCGATCCGCAAGGCGAAGCCCATCATGCTGCCGATGAGTAGTTGCTCGACAATGACGGTCAGCCCCAGCCAGGAACCGACGGGGATGGCGGGGGGCGGCGGCAGGGCCGGTGCCAGCGCCATGGCCATGGCAAGGCCGGCAACCAGGCGGATGCGCGCCGGCATCGCGGCGTTGTTGAACACGGGCGCGGTGGCCAGCAGGGCCAGAATGCGCGTCAGCGGAAAGAAGAAAAGCGCCAGCCAGGCATCGAGCTGGGCCGAGTGGATCGCAATCATCTGCAGCGCGAATTGGCGTGGATGGGCCCGGCCGGACGCCGCTCAGCCGATGACGCCGGGAATCGACTCGTAGAGCCGGCGCATGTAGTCGGTCATCAGGGTGATCATCCAGGGGCCGGCCAGGATCAGGGTGACGAAGATCGCCACCAGCTTTGGCACGAATGACAAGGTCGATTCATTGATCTGCGTTGCCGCCTGGAAAATGCTGATGACAAGGCCCGTAACGAGCGCCGCCAGGAACAGCGGCGCCGAGATCATCAGCGTGAGTTCCACCGCGCCGCGGCCGATTTCGATGACGGTCGTCGGCGTCATGTGCCGAAGCTGAGTATCAGGGAACCGATCAGCAGGTTCCAGCCGTCGACCAGCACGAACAGCATGATCTTGAAGGGTAGGGCGACGATGACCGGCGACATCATCATCATGCCCATCGACATCAGCACCGAGGCCACCACCATGTCGATGATCAGGAAGGGTATGAAGACGATGAAGCCGATCTGGAACGCGGTTTTCAGCTCCGATGTGACGAAGGCCGGGATCAGCACGCGCATCGGGATATCGTCCGCCTTCGCCGGTTTGGCTTGTCTGGCCACCTTGGTGAAGGTGGCCAGGTCGGCGTCGCGCACCTGCTTGAGCATGAAGGCGCGCAGTGGCACCGATCCGGTCTCCAGCGCTTGCTGGAAGCTGATGCGGTTCTCGGTGAGAGGCAGGTAGGCGTCGGCATAGATGCGCTCGCCGACCGGAGCCATGATGAAGAAGGTGAGGAACAGCGCAAGGCCGACCAGCACCTGGTTCGGCGGCGAGGTCTGGGTGCCCAGAGCGTGGCGCAGCAAGGAAAACACGATGATGATGCGGGTGAAGCTGGTCATCATCAGCACCAGGGCCGGGATGAAGGTCAGGCTGGTCAGCAGCAGCAGCGTCTGTATCGACAGCGACCACTGCGTGCCGCCGCCGGCGGCCGGGGTGCTGGTGATTGCCGGCATGGCCTGGGCGGCGGCGAGCCCGGGTAGCAACAGCAGCAGGGCGAACAGCCAGCGAATCATCTCAGCGTCGCGACAGGAAACGTTGCACCCAGTCGACGCCTGTCGTCGGCGCGGCGTCTGAGGGCGTCTCGGCAGCGGCTTGGCGCGGGATTTCGGCCAGCGCCGAAACCCGGCCTGGGGCCACGCCCAGCACCAGCCAGGTGCTGCCGACCTCGAGGATGACGACGCGCTCGCGTCCGCCGACCGCCGTTGCCGCCACCACGCGCATCATCCCGCTGGCCGGTCCGCGCACCGCCGTCAGTCGCTTCAGCAACCAGAGGCTGCCGACCAGCAGAACGAGCACCCCGCCAAGTCCCAGCAGCATCTGTGCAAGCCCTGCGCCGAACGAGGGCTGGGAGGTGGCCTGTGCCCATGCGCCAGGGGTGGCCAAAGCCAACGACATGGAGAGGAAGACGGACTTGCGCATGCGATCCTGACAGGGCATTTTCATCACGGAAACGTGACGGAAGATTGTCCGTGAGGATACGGCGCGGGCGGCCGCAATCAGCCGCGAAGCAAAGGGGCGAAGCGCCGACTTATCAGCGATTCAGCTTGCGGATGCGCTCCTGCGGCGTAATGATGTCGGTCAGGCGGATACCGAATTTTTCATTCACCACCACCACCTCGCCCTGGGCTATCAGCGTGCCGTTGATCAGCACGTCCATCGGTTCGCCGGCGAGGCCGTCGAGTTCGACCACCGATCCGTGCGCCAACTGCAGCAGGTTGCGGATGGATATTTTGGTACGGCCCAGTTCCACGGTCAGGGATACGGGGATATCCATGATCATGTCGAATCCGCGCGGCGTGGCGCTCGGGGATTCGCCTTCGGAAAACTGTTCAAAAATTCGCGCCGGCTGGGCCGCCGCTCCCGGCGCGGCGGCCACCGTCTGCTCATTCATGGCGGCGGCCCAATCGTCTTCCGATACCTGCTGTTCGTCGGTGGTCTGGTTCATGTCATGCTCCGGGCAGCGGATGGGCGTAAGGGGTTGGGGAATTCACGCAATCAGGCCTCCTCTTCGGCGAGGAAGCGCTTGACCTTCAGCGCGTATTGTCCGTTCTGGATGCCATAGCGGGATTCCATGATCGCCACGCCATCGACCATCGTCTGGATCGTGTCGCCGATCTCGATCGGAACCACGTCGCCGACCTTGAGATCGACCACCTTGTCGAGGGTGATGGTGGTGGAACCGAGGGTCGCGACCAGCTCCACCATGGCCGTCTGCAACTCGCGGTGGAGCATGCCGGTCCAGCGGTTGTCGGAGGAGGCCTGCTCGCTGTGCATCGTGCTGTGCAGCAGGTCGCGGATCGGTTCGACCATCGAATACGGCAGGCATACATGCAACTCGGAGGAGTTGCCGGAGAACTCCAGCGTGAAGCTGATCGAGATCACGACTTCGGACGGGGTCGCGATATTGGCAAACTGCGTGTTCATCTCCGAGCGAACGTATTCGAAGCTCAATGGATAAACCGGCTGCCAGGCCCGCTGGTACTCCTCGAAGATCACTCCGAGCAAGCCGAGAATGATGCGTTGCTCGGTGGCGGTGAAGTCGCGCCCCTCGACGCGGGTGTGGAAGCGGCCGTCGCCGCCGAACATGTTGTCCACCACCAGAAACACCAGGCTCGGGTCGAGCACGATCAGGCCGGTGCCGCGCAAGGGCTTGGCCTGGATCAGGTTGAGGTTGGTGGGTACCACCAGGTTGCGAATGAACTCGCTGTACTTTTGCACCTTGACCGGCGCCACCGAGACCTCGACGCCCTTGTGCATGTAGTTGAACAGGCCGATCCGCAAATAACGGGCGAAGCGCTCGTTGATCAACTCCATGGTCGGCATGCGACCACGGACGATGCGTTCCTGGCGGCCCAGGTCGTAGGGCCTGATCGATCCGGCATCGCCGGCTTCGACGGGCGCCTCGTCGGCTTCCCCGGAAACCCCCTTCAGCAGTGCGTCGACTTCTTCCTGGGAAAGAAAATCCTGGGCCATGGAAATCCACGCCCGGCGAGGGCGGGAGTTACTGAATGATGAAGCTTGAGAATAGCACGGATTGCACGACGGCTGAGGGGTCGGCGGACTCGGCTGGCTCTGGCTTCTCGGGCGGTTTCGCGCTCGCGCCGTCGGCCGTCTTTTCGGCGGCTTTCTCAACTGTTTTCTCCGCCGGCTTTTCCTTGGCGGCCGGCACCGGCGAGACCACTTTGTTGATCGTGTCGCGCAGTTCGTTGGCCAGCTTCTGCACACCTTCCGAGGACGACAGCATGGAGGCCTTGCGGCCCATAAGCAGCAGCGTGACCTTGTGCTTGAGCTCGGGTTCGTTCTGCTTGATCACCTCCGTGCCCGTCGCGTCAAGCAATTTGAGTTGCACTTCGGCCTGCAGATAGGCGTCCTGCTGTTCGGTTGCCAGCTTGACCGTGAATGGCTTGTCGAATTTGTAGAACACCGGTGGCGCCGACGGGTCGACTTTTTTCTTCGCCGGGGCGGCCGCACTTTCGGCGCCTTCGGCGGCGGGGGGCTTCTTCAGCATGAAGAACGCGGCCGCGCCGCCTCCGCCGAGCAGCAGCAGCCCGATCGCGGCAAACAGGATCCATTTGCTCTTGCTTTTCTTCGGTGGCGCGACTACGGCGTCGGCTTCGGTTTTCTTGGCGTCAGCCATGATTCTCTCCGGTTTGCGTCATTCAGCCGCCGCTGCGATCGGTCTGCTCATGACGAACTGCATGATGTAGTTTGGATTGTCCGCGCATGACCGATCAGGCAAAGACGTCGACCATGCCGCGACCCCGCGACTGAAACGCGCTTCCCTGCGTCAATGGCGTGCCGATCGGCATTGTGCCTTCCTGCCGTGCCCCCCGACCTTGCTGTCCATCGCCTTCCGCCTTCATGAAAGGCGCATCGCGGCTGGAGTCGCGTCCGACATGCGTTTGGCCTAGGTTGATTCCCGAATCGGACAGGGACTCGCGCAGGCGGACCAGGGATTCCTCGATCGCCTCGCGCACCGCCTGATGCGGTGAGGCAAAGCTGGCGCTGACCTCGTCGCCCTGGATCACCAGGGTGACTTCGATCCGCCCGAGCTCGGGCGGGTTCAGCACCAGATCCGCCTGTTGCCGGGTATTGCCGACCATCCAGTGCAGGTTCTGATCGACTTCCTGAACCCAACCGGCCTGCGCGAAGGGCGTGGTCATGCGGAGTTGCGGCGTCTCGACGGCGAATGACTGCGTCGACGCCTGGGGCTGGGCGCCCTGAACGGGGATGTTGCCGGCAGCGTCGCTCACGCGCTCGAACACGGGCCGAAACTCGCCGACGCCGACTTGATTGGGATTCAACGCGCCCGCCTTGCCGGCATCGGCAGATTTTGCCGCCGAAACGGCAAATGGCGCGCTTCTCTCCGCCGGTTCGGCGCCTTGGGCGGGCGCCTGGCCGGGGACGGCGGATGCCGCCGGCAGTTCGCGTTGCGTAGCCTCCGGTACACCGAAAGTCGGCGCTGGCGGTACGGCGACGGCAGCATGCGAAACCTCGGGTTTCGTCGCTGCCGTGTTCGGGTTGGCGATCACCGGGTTCGCTGGCAGGGTCGGCGGAATCGTTCCCGGCGGAAGGTCTGGCGCAAGCAATCCCTGCACGGCAGGGCTCGCCACGCCGGCGTCCGTCGCCAAGTCGTCCTTCTCCGTGGGGGAACTTCCCGCGACATCGCCGGCAAGCCGAGCCAGCAGCCTAGCCATCAGTGGATTTTCGGGTTGCAGCGGGCTTCCGACGGTGATGAGTGGCGACGGGTTGCTGATCGTGACGGACAAGTCAATCGGGGCTTCCGGCGAGTCCGGCCTGACGTTGATATCAAGGGATGGGCCCGCGTCGGAAGCGGACACGGCCTTGATGAGGTCGGCAAAACTGATGATCGTGCCGCCGGCCGCAGGCAGGCCGCCAAGTCGCTCAGGCGCCACCGGCGCCGTATCCGCGCGAGGATTTGCCGGGAGCTGAAACACGGCCAATGAGGGTAAGTTCAGTGTGTCGGACATTTGTTTCTCCTTGCTGCAAGCCGAATCTTGCGGAATCTACTGCAAGGCTTGTGCCAGGTCTGTCAGGTGTTCAATCCAGCTTTTGCCTTGTCGGCCAGCAGGCTTGCCAGGAGTTCCGCTTGTCCGCCTTCTTTGTTGGCGTGGCCGCGAGCACCGTGTTCATCATTGATCTTCTGCTCGGCCTTGCTCACCTGGTTGGCCACCATGGCGCGATGACGATCCGCCAGCGTGTCAAAGGCACGGACGCGGCCCTGTTTGCCGACCCAGTCCTGCTTGCCGGCGAGAGTGCGCTGCTGGGTGAGCGCCACCGCCTGCGCGGCGGGCACGATCGCGTCGTCGATGCGCGCCAGAAAGGTGCCGTAGTTGGTCCATTCGGCGGGGCCAAGGCCGCGTTCCGCCGCGGTGCGAAAGCGGGCCTGGTATTCATCGCGATATTGGGTCAGCAAGGCCAGCCGACGCGAGGCTTCCTGCTCGCCTGCGATCAATTGACCCAGTTCGCGCGTGGCTTCATCAAGGCGCAGCTTGGAAAGGTCGAGTAGCGGCTGAAGCTTGAAGGGGGGAGACATGATGGGATTCTCAGGCGATCAGATCTCAGGAAGCAAAAAGCGCGCGCAGTTGTGCGCGGGATGAGCCGCTATCGGCGCGCTGCGCGATCGGTTGCTGCAGGAAGGCTTCCAGCCGCGGGAAGATCGCGATGGCGCGATCGAGCAGGGGGTCCGAACCAGGCGAATAGGCGCCGACGGCAATGAGGTCGCGGGCGCGCTGGTATCGGGAATACAGTTGCTTGAACTGCCGTGCCGATTCGAACTGGTCGGGTTCTATCAATTGGGTCATGGCCCGCGAAATCGATTGTTCAATGTCGATCGCCGGGTAGTGGCCGGCATCCGCAAGGTGACGACTGAGTACGATGTGGCCGTCGAGAATCGCCCGCGCGGCATCGGCAATGGGGTCCTGCTGGTCGTCGCCTTCAGTCAGCACGGTGTAGAACGCGGTGATCGAGCCACCGCCGGCCGGGCCGTTGCCGGCACGTTCGACCAACTGCGGCAAGCGCGCGAAAACCGATGGCGGATAGCCTCGGGTCACCGGCGGTTCGCCGATGGCCAGGGCTATCTCCCGCTGTGCCATGGCATACCGTGTCAGGGAGTCCATGATCAGCAGCACATGGTGCCCCTGATCGCGGAAATGCTCCGCGATTGCCGTCGCGTACGAGGCACCCTGCAGGCGCAGCAGCGGGCTGACGTCGGCGGGAGCAGCGACGACGACAGAGCGTGCGCGACCGTCCTCGCCCAGGTTCTGGTCGAGAAACTCCTGGACTTCGCGTCCGCGCTCACCGATCAGGCCGACGACGATGCGATCGGCCTGGGTGTAGCGCGCCATCATGCCCAGCAGCACGCTCTTGCCCACGCCGGAGCCGGCGAAGAGACCAAGGCGCTGACCGCGACCGACGGTCAGCAGCCCGTTGATGGCGCGGATGCCGACATCCATGTCGTGGCGTATCGGTTCGCGTTGCAGGGGGTTCAGCGGCCTGCTGGAAAGCGAGCGGCGCTGGTCGGTGCGCAGCGATCCAAGATCGTCCAGCGGTTTGCCGCCGCCATCGACCACGCGCCCGAGAAGCTCGTCACCCACCGGCAGGTGCTTGGTGCGGTCGGCGGCGCGCCGCCGCACGGGGCGCGCCTGCCCCATCACCGGCGCCGGCGTCTTGCTTTCCAATGGCAGGACCAGGGCGCCCGGCGCCAAGCCATATACGTCTTCAGCCGGCATCATGAACAGGCGATCACCGGCAAAACCGACAACCTCGGCTTCGACCATGCCTGCCCCCGGCAATTGGATGCGGGCCGAGGCGCCCAGCGGCAGCTTGAGGCCGGAGGCCTCCATGACCAGCCCGTTGATGCGCGTCAGGCGGCCGGTAATCTGGCAGGTCTGCACGCCGGCGACGTGAACCTGGCATTGTTCGAGATAGCGGGCCAGCCCCTGGGTGTTCATGCGCCGCCCTTGGCCATGGGCTCCGGCTCCAGGGATTCCCACACGCGCTGCCAGCGGGTCTCCAGGCGCGCATCGACTTGCGTGCCGCCGGCTTCGACCAGAACGTCTCCACGCGAAAGTTGCGGGTTTTCGTGAATCCGGTGTCCGGCACGGGCCAAAGTGTCGCCATGCTGCATGCGGATCAGCTCCGCATCCTCGGGATTGAGGTGAACCACGGAATGCTGTGCCGGAAGTTGCGCCAGTGCTTCGCGGATGCTGGCGAGCACGGTTTCCGGCTGGGCCTCCAGAGTGTCGCCGACAATGCGCCGGGCAATGCCCAACGCGAGGTTCAGCAGCTCCTGGGCGACGTCCCGTTCAAGCTGGGCGACACCGGCGTCAAAGCGGCTGATGGCGTTGCCCAATTGCGTTGCCAGGGCACGCCCTTCTGCCTTGGCGGCTTCCCGCCCGGCATCCAGGCCCTCGGCGTGCCCGGCATCGAACCCGGCGCGATAGCCTTCCTCGCGCGCGGCCGCGCGCAGGGCGTCGAGTTCGGCACCGGCCGCCACCATTCCGTTTGCCGCGGGTCTGCCGGTGCCACCGGCGGCGGCCTTGGCCGAGGCATCGCCGAAATGCGTCGGTTGCCACCGTTCCCACGCCACGTCGTCGGTTTTTGGAGTCGCTGCGAGAATTTTGTGTTCCTTCATTTGCCTTACCTTGCTCACGCGCAGGCGCAATTATCGACCCATGGGCCGGCACGACGCGTCCGGCAAGCATCGTCTCAAAGACTCGGCCGATTGTTTATCCGTGTATCACGCTGCAAACTGCGGTCACTACGTAGATGACCGCGATGGGCCGCTCGTTTGAGGCGAGGCTCCAGTCAGGGAACGACGAAACCTGCCTTCGGCCGTTAAACGAAGGCGTCGTCCGAGCCGCCACCGCCGAGCTGGATCTGGCCCTCTTCGGCCAGCCGGCGGGCCACCTTGAGGATTTCCTTCTGCTCGTTCTCGACCTCGGAAAGCCGCACCGGACCCTTGGATTCGAGATCCTCGCGCAGCATTTCCGCCGCGCGCTGCGACATGTTCTTGAACACCTTCTCGCGCAGTTCCGGCGAGGCGCCCTTGAGCGCGACGATCAGCGCATCGGACTGGACTTCACGCAGCAGCAACTGGATGCCCCGGTCGTCGATGTCGAGCAGGTTCTCGAACACGAACATCTCGTCGAGGATTTTTTGCGCCAGGTCGGGGTCGTATTCCCTGACGTTGTCGATGATCGCCGTTTCGTTCGATTGCCCGACGAAATTCAGGATTTCGGCGGCGTGGCGGATTCCGCCCATGGCGGTTTTCTTGACGTTGGCTGCCGAGTTGGAAAGGATGCGCGTCAGCGCCTCGTTGAGCTCGCGCAGTGCGACCGGCTGCACGCCATCGAGTGTCGCGATGCGCAGCAGCACGTCGTTGCGCAGGCGGTCGGTAAAGCACTTGAGGATATCGCCGGCGTGGTCGAACTCCAGATGCACCAGTATCGTGGCGATGATCTGAGGATGTTCGTTGCGTATCAGGTCGGCGACGCTGGCCGCGTCCATCCATTTCAAGCCTTCGATGCCGGCCGTGTCGTTGCCGGACATGATGCGGCTGATCAGGCTGGCGGCACGGTCGTCGCCCAGCGCCTTGGTCAACATGGCCTTGATCGCTTCGTTGTCGATGGCAACCGGCGCGCCCTTGGCGGCGTGCTTCGAGAATTCGTCGATTACCGATTCGACCCGCTCCCTCGGCACCTGCTTGAGGGCCGCCATGGCGTGCCCAAGTTTCTGGACTTCCTTGGGGCCGAGGTTCCTCAATACCTCGGCGGCCTCATCCTGGCCGAGCGAAAGCAGCAGGATGGCGCTCTTCTCTATGCCTTCCTCAGGCTTCACCGCGCCCCACCCAGTCCTTGATCATCGCGGCGACGGCCTTCGGATCCTGTTTTGCGATTTCGCGCGCGGCCGCCAGCTTGGTTTCGTAGCTGTGTTGATGCTGGGCTGTCTGTGGCTCTTCCACGGCCGCCGCCGCGCGTTCGGCCGCTGCTCGCGCCGCGGCCTCGGCGAAGCTGATCAGCACCGGCTTGACGACGCGAGACCAGAGCCAGAAGCCGACGATCGCGATCAGCAGATAGCGCGCGTATTCGAGGACCGTCGAGATCAAGGTCGGGCTCTGCCAGATCGGCGCGTCCGGGACGACTTCCTTTTCGACCGGCGTGAACGGTGCGTTGGCCACGTTCAGGGTATCGCCGCGCTCCTTGTTGAAGCCCATGGCTTCGCGCGCCAATTCGTTGATCTGCTTGAGGTCATTTTCCGAAAGCGGCACGGCCTGGGCCTTTGCGGCGTCTTTTGGATCCTTGGGAGCTTCCTTCCGGTAGTTAACCACCACCGCGACGGAAAGGCGGCGAACGGCTCCGGGCGCGCCCTTGGTGTGGCGCACGGTCTTGTCGATTTCATAGTTTACCGTCGAGTTGCGGCTGAAATTCTGGTTGCCTGCCGCTGCGGTTGCGGCCTGGCCCTGCGCCGGCTGGACCAGCGGCGCGGTCGCCGGCGCCGGGGGTTGGTTGCTCAACGCGCCGGGAATGCCGGCCGCCGCCGGCGAGCCGCTGCCCGTCTCGGAGGTCAGTTGGCTGCGAATCGCGGTCGCCGGGGTGGGATTCGGCCGGTAGGTTTCCGCAACCTGGTCGGTTTGCGAAAAGTCGATATCAGCCGCCACTTGCGCCTTGACATTGCCGTTGCCGACAATGGGGGCGAGAATGGACTCGATGCGCTGTGTGTAGGCGTTCTCGATCTCGCGCACAAAACGGATCTGCGCGGCATCCAGTCCGGCGTCGCGCGTCGGATCGACCTGCTGCGAGATCAGCTTGCCTTCCTGGTCGATGACGCTGACGTTTTTCGGAGTCAGTTGCGGCACGCTGAATGCCACCAGGTTGACGATGCCGGCGACCTGGGCTTGATCCAGGCTGCGGCCGGGAGCGAGACTCACCAGCACCGAGGCCGAGGCCTTCTGGTCCTCGCGCAGGAAGGCCGATTGCTTGGGGATTGCCAGATGCACCCGGGCGCCCTTGACCACGGCCAGCGATTGGATCGAACGCGCCAGTTCGCCTTCAAGGCCGCGCTGGTAGTTCACCTGTTCGGCGAACTGGCTGATGCCCATTTTCTGGTTTTCCAGCAACTCGAAGCCGGCCAGGCCGCCCTTGGGCAAGCCCTGGGCGGCGAGTTTGAGGCGCGTGTCATGCACCACGGCCTGGGGCACCAGTATGGTATGGCCGCCCTGGCTGAAGCGATAGGGAACGTTCTGTTGCTGAAGGGCGGTGACGACATGGCCACCGTCTTTTTCGTCCTGGATCGAGAACAGGACGGCGTATGCAGGCTCTCGAGCCCACATGACGCCGACGACAAGCACCGCCGCCAGCAGGGCCACGGCGAGCAGGCTGAACAGCTTCTGGCTGGCGCCCATGCGGCCGAAGGCCTCCGGTGAAAGCGGAAATGAGGATGCGGCCGCTGCGGTTTCTGCCATGTTGTCCGTGGGGTCCTGTTTGCCCGCGAGTTTCGGGTCGATACACCCGCATGGGCAGTATGGACCGCCCTAGCAAGCGCGATTCCACGAAGAAGCGGCAATTTTTACCGGCATATCGGGCAGCGCCTTTCTTGTGGGTCGCACCCGATTCTGCCATCATCCGGCCCCATGCGAATCGCCGCCACGACTGCCGTCGACATCCCGGAATCTCCGGTGGCGCCGGGCCAGGTTGCCCCGGACGAGGCTTTGCGCCTGGCCGAAGCCTTCCGCCTGTTCAGTCGCGCATCGGAGGAACTGAGCGGGGCCTACAGCGAGTTGCAAGGCCAGATGGCGCGCCTGACGGGTGAATTGGAGGCTGCCAACGGCGCGCTGCGTCAGCAGTATCAGGAAAAGGCGGCGCTAACCGAGCGCCTGAGCACGCTGCTGGATGCCTTGCCGGCCGGCGTCGTGGTGCTCGACGATGCCGGCAGCGTGGTCCAGATCAACCCGGCCGCCGAGGCGTTCCTGCGCAATGCAAAGCTGGGCGCAAGCTGGATGGCGATTTATGGCGATACCCTGGTTCCCGGCGAGACGCCTGGCGAATTCACGGTTGGCGCGCGGCATCTGGCGGTCGATGTGACGCCCCTGGGTGAGTCGGGCGGACGGATAGTCCTGCTCCACGACATTACCGAAGCCCAGGAACTCAAGGAGCAGGCCGAACGCACGCAACGCCTTGCCGCGATGGGGGAAATGGCTGCGCAACTGGCTCATCAGTTGCGCACGCCGCTGGCCGCCGCGCTGCTTTACGCCGGCAATCTGGAAAACCCCGAGCTGCCGGCGGCAAGCCGCGGCACCATCGCGCAAAAGACCGTGGCGCGCCTCAAACATATCGAGCGCCTGATCCAGGACATGTTGCTGTTCGCGCGCGGCGAGGCCCAGGGGCAGGATCGTTTCGCGGTTTCTGAACTGCTCGCCGAATTGGCGCAGAACTTCGAGCCGCTGCTGGCCAAGACGGGTTCGCGCCTGCTTGTCGATGACGATACAGGCGACGCTCGCGTCGTCGGCACGCGCAAATCGCTGGTCAGCGCGTTCATCAGCCTGCTGGAAAATGCGCTGCAGGCGGTGGATGGGATCGCCGACGCCCGGATCGAGCTGTCCGCCCGGCGAGACGATGGCGCGGTGCTGATTGCCGTACGCGATAACGGGCCCGGCATGGACAAGGCTACCGTCGGCCGCCTCTTCCAGCCGTTTTTCACCACTCGCAGCGACGGCACGGGCCTTGGCTTGGCGATCGCCCACGGCGTGGTGCGCGCCCACGGCGGGAGCATCGATGTCGTCTCCAGCCCGGGTGGTGGCGCCGAATTCACTGTCAGCCTGCCATGTCGGAAAAACTGAACATCCTGGTCGTCGAAGACGACGACGCGCTGCGCGACGCCCTGCAAGTCACGCTCGAAACCGCGGGCCATGCCGTGGATGCCGCCGATGGCGGGCCGGTGGCCCTGGAAGCCCTGAAACGCAAGGCCTACAACATGGTGGTGTCCGACCTGCGGATGAGCCCGATGGACGGGCTTGTCTTGCTGGGCGAGATTCGCAACCGCTTTCCCGGGCTGCCCGTGCTGTTGATGACGGCATTCGGCGATGTGGACAAGGCGGTTTCGGCGATGCGCGGTGGCGCCTGCGATTTCATGCTCAAACCCTTCGAGCCCAAGGCGCTGCTGAAGCAGATCGAACGCTATGCCACGCCGCCGGCGCCGGCCGCCGGCGTGGTGGCCGAAGATGCAAAGACCCGTGCCACGCTGTTGTTGGCCTCGCGCGTGGCGCGCACCGGCGCGACCGTGCTGCTGACCGGCGAATCGGGCGTGGGCAAGGAGGTCTTCGCGCGTTACATCCACGAGCAGTCGGCGCGTGCCGGCGGCCCCTTCGTCGCCATCAACTGCGCGGCGATTCCCGACAACCTGCTCGAAGCCACCCTGTTTGGCCATGAAAAAGGTGCCTTTACCGGTGCCCAGACGGCCCAGGCCGGGAAGTTCGAGCAGGCCAACGGCGGAACCCTGTTGCTTGACGAGATTTCCGAAATGCCGCTGGGGCTCCAGGCCAAGCTGCTGCGAGTGCTGCAGGAGCGCGAAGTGGAGCGCGTCGGCGGCAAGAAGCCGGTGCCGCTCGACATCCGGATTCTGGCTACGTCGAACCGAGACATGGCGGCGGAAGTTCGTGCCGGACATTTCCGCGAGGATCTGTTTTACCGGCTGAATGTCTTTCCCCTGGAGATACCCTCGCTGCGCGAGCGACCCGGCGACATCGTTCCCCTGGCGCGCAAGATCCTGGCACATCTTGCCGCCGCCACCGGCCGTGCGGCAAGATTTGCCGCCGACGCCGAGCTTGGATTGCAGGCCTATGCATGGCCGGGCAACGTGCGGGAACTGGAAAACGTGGTTCAGCGGGCTTTGATTCTCGACGCCGGCGACGTCATCGATGCGCGGTCCTTGCCCTTGCCGGCCGGCGCACAGGCAACCGAGCCGGCTGGCTTTTCGGTGTCGGCCAGCGCCCCAATCGCCGTGCCGCCAGCACCGACTCCCATGCCGACCGGCCCGGCGCCCGATATGAAGACCCTGGAGCGGCAGCACATTCAGGACGTACTGGCCAGCGTGGGTGGTTCGCGCAAGAAGGCGGTCGCGATTCTGGGGATTTCCGAGCGAACTTTGCGCTACAAGCTGAACCAGTACCGCGCCGAGGGATTCGCGATTCCCGGCGACGAAGACTAGTTTCGCCCAGTGGCTGGCACGCCGATTGCTGATGTCACGGCAAGTGCATAGCAGCGGGGGTAGATCATGAGCATCGATACGCGACAAATTGACCTGATGCTGGCCGAGCTGAAATCGGCTTCGGCCCTGACGGGCGGCAAATCGCCCTCGGCGGGTCAGGCGACTGCCGGCGGGCCGGATTTTGCCGAGGTGCTGAAAAACACGCTCGACCAGGTCAGCGCGGCCCAGGTGGACGCGCAAAAAATGGCCGAGGACTTTTCCAGCGGACAAGGCGAGGTCAACCTGCAGGATGTGATGATCAACCTGCAGAAGGCCAGCCTTTCCTTCCAGCAGATGGTCCAGGTGCGCAATCGGCTGGTGTCGGCCTATCACGACATCATGAACATTCAGGTCTGACCGGGCGCTGGCCGGGATTCCGGACCGGACGTCCGGGACTATCAAGGTTCGGCCGGCAGCGCCGTTACTCGACCGATGTCATACAGGATGACCATGCTCTCCCTTCGAACTTCCCTGCGTGTCGGCCTTGTCGCCGCGCTTGCGCTGGCGCAGCCGGCGGTCGCCGATTCCTGGCGAGTCGTCCATGCCGGAGGCGGCGAGACCATCGAGATCGATCGCGCCAGCGTTTCTCGCGGCGTCGATGGTCTGACGGCCTGGAGCCGGATCCGGCTCGATCGCCGGGTCGCCGACGGCGACGCAAGCTATGACACGATACGCGCGCAGAACGGCTACGACTGCGGCAAGCGTCGCTTCACGACCCTGCGGCGCGCCTACTTCCTCGGCGAACGGCTGGTGCGCGAAGAGGAGATTGCCCGGCGGCGGGCCAATTCGATCCAGGTCGGCAGCCTTGACGAACGCCTGATGAACATCGCTTGCCGCAATCCGGACAGCGAGCCGCCGGCGACGGCGTCACCCACTCCGCGCCGCGAGGCCGACTCCGTGGCGAACGCGGACCGACCGGTGGCCATGCACGCCGATATGCGTATCGCCGGCGAGGCCGAGACGGCACGGGTGTTTCCCGTCGCCGATGCGAATTCCGCCGACAAGCCGAAGTTGATCCAGTTGCCGCAGATCGACAAAGCGGCGCTGGCCCAGGCGGCGGCCGCCCAGGAAGCCGCGTTACGCGCCGAAACGAAGGGCGGTGCGACGGCAAGCAAGCCGCCGCCGGCGCCGGGCAAGCCCGTTACCGCACGGGCCGAGCCCAGGGAAATCGAGGCCCTGAGCGAGAAGCGCATCCGTGAGCTGCACTATGCCAACTCCGGCCCGCCGCGCGCCGCGCGCAAGAAGGTGCCGGTGGTGCAGTCCGCCCACGAGCCGGAAAATCCGGCGGCCACCCTGCACCAGCACTGGAGTTACGAGGGCGATACCGGCCCCGCGCACTGGGCCAAATTGCGCCCGGACTACGCCGCCTGTACATCGGGCAAGCGCCAGGCGCCGATCGACATCCGGGACGGGGTGCGGGTCAATCTTGAGACGATACGCTTCGACTACAAGCCGATGCGATTTCGCATCGTCGATAACGGCCATACGGTGCAGGTGAACCTGGGCGAAGGGGCCAGCCTCACGGTGATGGGCAAGCGCTATGCCTTGCAACAGTTTCATTTTCATCGCCCTTCCGAAGAGCGCGTAAATGGCCGCGTGTACGACATGTCGGTACACCTTGTGCATCGCAATGACGATGGCCAGCTCGCCGTGGTGGCGGTGCTGCTGGAGAAGGGTGCCGAGCATCCGCTGATCCAGACCCTGCTCAACAACCTGCCGTTGGAGCAGGACAGCGAGATGGCGCCCGAAGAAGCCATCGACCCGTCCATGCTGTTGCCGGAAAACCGGGCGTACTGGACCTACATGGGGTCGCTGACGACTCCACCCTGTACGGAGGGTGTGTTGTGGATGGTCCTGAAACAGCCCTTGCAGGTCGCCGGCGAGCAGGTGGCGATATTTTCCCGGGTCTTTCGCAACAATGCGCGCCCGGTCCAGCCGCACCATGGCCGGTTGATCAAGGAATCGCGATAGCATCGACCTTGGCGCGAAAGCCGGCCGTGATCGGGTAAAGTAAGGGCCCGAACCGCGCACGGAAGCTTGTACGCGGATCGACCGGATTCGGATACTCATTTCACATGAACAGGCGTGCATCGACAGCGGCGACCAAGGGCAGTGGCGGCTTGCGCCTCGCATTCCTGCTGCCGCTCGTGCTCGCGTCCTGTGGTGGCAGCCAGTTTGCCTACTTCGACGATGGCGGCGGGCTGACCTTGTCCGTGGTGCGCGAGCAAAACTACCTTGGCGGTCCCTGGCAATCCACGCTGGTCGCTGCCGCGACGCCGCGCTGCCAGAAGCGCCATCCGCTGGAAGGCATGTCCGACGACGGCTTTCAGCTCAAGGTGTTCCGGCCGGAATCGGGTGTTTATATTCTCAATTCGGGCAAGCGCTGGTATGTCACGGAACTGCGCAATTGCGAATTCCAGACCTACAAGACGCCGCCGCCGTTTCCCGGCGATGCGGTCGGTCGCTTCGAGGCGCGTGAGCAGACGCTGTCGTTCGTCCCGGAGAAGTCCGCCAAGCGCTGACCGCCGGCAGTTCCGAACCTATTGAATCCCTGATCAATTCATGCTGAAAAAAGTCGGCGTCGAACACCTTCGTCTGGGCATGTATGTCCATGAGCTGTGCGGATCGTGGATGGACCATCCCTTTTGGCGGACGCGTTTCGAGCTTGACGATGCGGAGGACATTCGCCGCCTGCGCGAAAGCGCTGTGAGCGAGGTCTGGATCGACACGGCGAAGGGCCATGACGCGGCGATCCACGAGACCCGGGCGCAGGCCGACGACGAGGCGGACCTGGCCGCCCAGGCCGATCGCGCGCTGATCGAGTCGGCCGAGACCGAGACCGCGCCGCTGCGGGTTTCCATGACCGAGGAGGTCGCCCGCGCCGCGCGCATTTGCGCCCGCAGCAAGCAGGCCGTGGTCTCGATGTTTCAGGAAGTCCGCATGGGGCGCGCGGTGTCACCCGAATTCGCCGGCGCGCTGGTTGAGGAGATTTCCAACTCCGTCGAGCGCAATCCCGGCGCCCTGATCAGCCTGGCGCGACTCAAGTCCGCCGATGACTACACTTACATGCATTCGGTCGCGGTGTGCGCGCTGATGGTGGCCTTGTCACGGCAACTGGAGCTGGATGCGGCGACCACCAGGGAGCTTGGGCTGGCCGGATTGCTCCACGATCTCGGCAAGGCCTTGGTGCCGACCGAGGTGCTGAACAAGCCGGGCAAGCTGACGGACGAAGAGTTTGCCATCATCAAGCGCCACCCGGGGGAGGGGCATCGCCTGCTCGTCGAAGGCGCGGCCGTCGGCGACCTGCCGCTCGACGTGGTTCTGCACCATCACGAAAAAACCGACGGCAGCGGCTATCCCGATCACCTGAAGGGCGAACAGATCAGCCTTTACGCCAAGATGGGCGCGGTTTGCGACGTCTATGACGCCGTGACCTCGAACCGGCCCTACAAGGCAGGATGGGATCCCGCCGAATCAATCCGGCGCATGGCGGAATGGTGCAAGGGACATTTCGATGAGCGCGTGTTCCAGGCCTTCGTCAAGTGCATGGGCATCTACCCGATCGGTTCACTGGTCAAGCTCGAATCCGGAAGACTGGGCGTGGTCATGGAGCAGTCGGGGCACTCGCTATTGACGCCGCGCATCAAGATATTCTTTTCGACCAAGGCAATGACGCATATCGTTCCCGAGGTTCTGGATCTTTCGCATCCCAGTGCCCGCGACAAGATAGCCAGTCGCGAGGATGCCGCGAAATGGGGGCTCAGCAACATCGAGCGGCTTTGGGCGCCCTGAGCCGCGCGGAATCGCGCCATCCGCTTTTGCCGGCACTGGCGGCGCAGGGGATCGGCATCGTCGCGGTTGGCCTGCCGACCCTCGTTTTCTTTCCCTCCTTGTTGCAGCAAGCCATGCTGCTGGCCATGCTGCAGGGCGGTATTGCCGCCATCATGGCTCGCGCCTTGCAGGCACCATCGTGGTGGCTGGTGATCCATATCGTGTTCATGCCCCTGGTGGTCGGTGTTCGTGCTCTCGACCTACCCGCGTGGACCTGGCCCACCGGGCTGATTCTGCTTCTGCTGGTGTTCTGGCGTACCGACCGCGGTCAGGTGCCCTTGTACCTGAGCAGTCGCGAGTGCGTCGAATCCGTGCTGCCCTTGCTGCCGTCACGGCCTTGCCGGGTCATCGACCTGGGCTGCGGCGACGGCGCGCTGTTACGCCGATTGGCGCGAGCGCGCCCGGACAGCCGGTTCGTCGGCGTCGAGCACGCGCCCTTGCCATGGCTCTGGGCCTGGCTGGCCGGCAGATCCCTGCCCAACCTGAAGATTGTCTGGGGCAGCTTCTGGAGCCTTCCCCTGGATGGCTACGATCTGGTCTATGCCTATCTTTCGCCGGCGCCGATGTCGCGGCTGTGGGCCAAGGCCACGGCCGAGATGAGCTCCGGCGCGCTGCTGGTCAGCAACAGCTTCGCCGTTCCCGAGCGGATGGCGGACTCGCGAATCGCGGTAAGCGACAGGGCAATGACGTATTTCTACGTATATCGGCCGGCGGACATGGCGGTCTAGAATGAGTCGCGCAATGTCGCCCTGGTGTCCGCGCGATGAAATCATGGCGGCAGGCCTGTCGTCTTGCCAAATGCAAAAAACCGTTGTCATAGGGTGAATCATGGCTGAGTCCAAGCAGATGTCCGAAGCTGAAATCCTGCGCGAAACCCTGCGTCTCCTTGCGACGCGCAAGCTCCAGCCGACGCCGGACAACTACCGGAGCCTGTATTTCGAGGTTGCCGGCATGCCGCCATCTTCCCCGTTTCCGGAACGCGAGTTCAAGGCGCTCCAGGCAAGCCTGCCGCGCGCCAGTTCGGAACAGAACAAATTTGCCCGGCAGTTCGAAGCGGCGGTGGCCAAGGGCAACTGGGAAAGCGTCACCACGGCGATCACCGAGTTCCTGGCCAGGACGGGCGAGCAGCCGCAATGGGCCAGCCTGATACGCGACATGCTGGCCCAGCTCGAAACCCATCATGCGGGCCTGACGGCGGCGAAGAAGAAGGAAGCCCTCGACCAGGTGTTGACGGGCTCCGGAACGCCGGAAGTCCTGGTACCCCGGCTGCAGGCGCTGATTCGCTCCTGGAGCCAGCAGTCGCCGCTCGAACGCGGCGCGCTGGCCGGCAGCGAGCCGCTGCCCCTGCCGCCCGCCGCGCCGAGCGCACCCAGCGCGCCCAGCACTCCGACTCCGGCGGCCGCCGCCATCCCTGCGGTATCGGCGCCCTGGCAGGGCGGCATTCTCGATCTGCGCGACATCATGGCGCAACTTCTTGACAACACGCTGTCGATCGTCCTGCGCGATACGCCGGACCTTGCCACCGAAGCCGCCGCGATCTCGGCGGCCCTGCGCGCGGCAAAGAACGGCGACGCCCTGGTCGGGCTTTCCGAGCGCCTCAAGAAGCTCTGTTACCGCGCCCTGTTCGTCGCCGAGGATCAGTCCGAAATGGGCAGCGCGCTGCTGCACCTGGTGCAACTGATCATCGACAACATCAGCGAACTCGTGGTCGAGGACAAATGGCTCACCGGCCAGATCAAGGTGGTCCGCGACCTGATCCAGCAGCCGCTCAGCCTGCGCCGCCTGGATGACGTGGAACGACGCATGAAGGACGTCATCGTCAAGCAGAGCGCGCTGAAGAAGAGCCTGAACGAGGCCAATGACCGACTCAAGCTGATGCTGGCCACCTTCGTCGATCGACTTGCCGATTTTTCCGAGACCACCAGCGATTACCACAGCAAGATCGAAAGCTACGCCGACAAGATCAGCAAGGCCGGCGACATCACGGAACTCACCGAGGTGCTGGACGAAGTGATGCGTGAAACCCGCGTGGTCCAGGTCAATGCCGCGCGATCCCGTGATGAAATGGGCAGCATGCGGGTGCGCGTCAGCGAGGCAGAGGAGGTGGTGGCCCGGCTGCAGAACGAACTTTCCAACGCCAGCGAACTGGTGCGTCACGATCTGCTTACCGGCGCGCTGAATCGCAAGGGGCTGGACGAGGCGCTGGAAAAGGAAATCGGCCGCCTGCGGCGTCAGAGCGGCACCCTGAGCATGGCACTGCTCGATATCGACAATTTCAAGAAGCTCAATGAAATGCACGGCACCCTGGCCGGGGACGCCGCGCTGGTGCACCTGTCGAAGATCGTTCAGGCCGCGGTGCGTCCGCAGGATATGTTGGCGCGCTACGGCGGCGAGGAGTTCGTCGTCTTGCTGCCGAATACCCCGATCGACGATGCCGTGGCCGCCATGACGCGGGTGCAGCGCGAACTGACGCGCGAGTTCTTTCTCAACAACAACGAGAAGGTGCTGATTACCTTTAGTTGCGGCGTCGCCGAGATCCGCGATGCCGAGGATCCCTACGACGTGCTCAAGCGGGCCGATAGCGCCATGTATCGCGCCAAGCGTGCCGGCAAGAACCGCGTAATACCGGCCTGACGCAATGCCGCCTGGCCGGGTCGCCGCCCGGCCGGCAACTACGTAGGGACCGCGGTTTGCCGCGTGATTCACGGATCAACAACGGCTCCGGGTTCTGCGACCATCTCCTGGGGCGGCTCGCCCTGCGTCCGGCTTCGAGGAAGGCCAGGCGGGAATAGGGCCTGAGTCATTTGATCGGACAATTTCATCCAGGAGCAAACCATGTTCTTCGGTTCCGCCAAGCGCGAGGAACTGGCGCATGCGCACCAGCAGTTGCGCCAATCCCAGGCCGAGGCAGCCAGCGCCCGCAACCAGATCGACCTGCTGGAGTCACGATTGGCCGCATCGGCGGACCATGCCAATGCGCTGGAACGTCGAATCGCGGACCATGAGAGCCTGGCCGGATTTCTGGATATGTTTGGCGCCTCGATCGGCCTGTCGTCGAGCGGTCTCGACCGCCTGGCCGGGAACATGAATGTCGAGCGCGGCAACGCCAGCGATGCCTTCGGCGTGGCGCAGGCGAACCAGTTGGCCATCGACCGGATATCGGAAACGCTTTCGTCACTGTCCGCCAACTCGGCGACAGCCGCGGAAAAGGTCGCCGCGCTGGGCGACCGGGCCAACAAGATCGTCAGCATAGTGAACCTGATCAAGGAGATCGCCGACCAGACCAACCTGCTGGCGCTCAATGCCGCCATTGAGGCTGCCCGCGCCGGCGAACAGGGGCGCGGCTTTGCCGTGGTGGCCGACGAGGTGCGCAAGCTTGCCGAACGCACCACCAAAGCCACCGCCGAGATCGCTGGCCTGGTCGGCCAGATTGGAGATGACACCGGCGGCGCGACCGAAAGCATGGCGGCACTCTCACGGGAAACGCAACGCGCAAGCGAGGAGGGCGGAGTCGCCAACGAGAACATGCTGCGCCTGCTGGAACTCGCCACGCGCATGGACCAAGCCATCGCCGCAAGGACCTTTGGCAGTTTCATCGAATTGGCCAAGGTGGAACACGTGGCTTTCAAGTTCGATGTCTACCGCGCTTTTTTTGGCGCCGGTGATGGCAACACCGGCGATATCGCGGACCCGAGACGCTGCCGCCTTGGCCGTTGGCATGCGCATGGCGCCGGACGGGAGAACTTTTCCCGGTATCCCGGCTTTCAGGAGGTCGAGGGGCCGCATGTCGCGGTGCACCGCGCGGCCGGCGAGGCGCTGCAGTTGCTGCGCGGCGGCAACATACCCGGCGGCATCGACGCCATCGGGCGCATGGAGCAGGCCGGCCGCGAACTCGTCGCGGCCCTGGATCGATTGGCGTTGGCGGCTGACGCCGATTCCGGCCTGATCGGCCCTGTCACCTGAATTTGCCTGAACGCGCCCAGGGCGCCGGCTTGCCATCGCCTGGTATGGACTTCAGTGTCGAACATCGCGAGGGCCAGGACAAGCTTGCGGTCAGCTTGAATACAACGCTGACACCGCTTGCTCCCGCCGCGTTGCTGGGAATTTTTCGCGGCGAGCTTGACACGCCCATGATCGTTCGCGGCGCAACCCAGGGCGTCGAACTGCTGGGGCCTGCGGAATTCTGGGGCAGATTGCCGATGCTGGAGCTGAAACGCATGGCCCACGGTGGCAACGCCAGGGCGCAGGCGGAGCTTGCCTGGCGCCACGCCGGTGGTACCGGGCATGAGTGCCGGCCCGCGGAAGCGCTGCGCTGGGCGCTGAACAGCGCCGAACTGGAGTGTGCCGCCGGCATGGGCGTGCTGGGTTGGCTGCTGCACAAGGGCCTGGGTCTGCCCCGCGACGATGCCGAGGCGGCGAGACTATTTGCCATTGCCGCCGCCGGGGGCTCCGCCTTGGCCGGTTTCGCGCTCGGGCGCATGCGTTACTTCGGCATTGGCGTCGCGCGGGATGTCGCGGCCGCCGTGCCCCTGTTGAGGCGCGGGGCCAAATACTTTCCCGAGGCCATGGAACTTCTAGCCCGTTGCCACTTTCATGGTCGCGGTGTTGCCGAGGATCGCGATGCGGCCAGGCGTTTGTGGCGTCGCGCGGCGAAAGCCGGCAATTTGGAGGCCAGCTATTGCCTGGGCATGGTGCTGCACGTCGACGGAAAAGGGCGCGGTCGCGCCGTCGAGGCGGTGCGGCACCTTGAGGCCGCCGCCGCCGGCGGCATTCCCGGCGCCATGTTCCTGCTCGGCCAGTGCGCCATGTTCGGGTCGGGAATGCCGCGCGATCCGGATGTCGCGCTGGCGTGGTATCGAAAGTCCGCGGCGGCCGGCAACCTCGATGCCGAGTTCGAGTTGGGTGAGTGCCACGCACTGGGCGCCGGCGCCACGCCACGCCACGCCACGACGGCGCTGAAGCATTGGCGGGCGGCCGCCGCGCGCGGGCATGCGCGAGCGCTATTGAAGATTGGCCACGCCCATCGCAACGGCGATGGCGTTGCCGAGAATCGATCCGAGGCCTTGCGCCACTACTTCCTGGCCGCCGAAAAGGGTGAGGTCCAGGCCTGGGTCTGGCTCGGCGAATGCCTTGAGAATGGCGACGGCGGAGCTCCGGATCCGGTTCTGGCGCGCAAGGCATACGCGCGTGCCGCCGAGGCCGGGGATGCCCATGGTCGCGCCGAGTACGGCCGTTGCCTGCTCCGTGGCATCGGTGGCGCTGCCGATGTCGCACGCGGCCAGGCGGAGTTGGCGCATGCCCTGCGGATGGGTTGGGGCCAGGCCAGGGGCGAGATCGAACGCTTCTGGTTCGATCGCGGCATGCGCTTGCTGGTGGAGGCGGCTTCGGCCGCCGATCCCGGACTTGCCGATGCCGTGACCAGCTTGCGTCGTGCCGCGACGCTGGGCCATCGACGCGCCGCGTTCATGCTTGCCGAATGCCTTCGGCATGGTACCGGCACCGCCATCGACCTGCCGGAAGCCTTGCGCTGGTATCGTCAGGCGGCTCCCCTGGTCGATGCACAATTGATCATCGCCGACCTGCTGTACTTCGGACGCGGAGTCGAAGCCGACCTGGCCGAGGCCTTCCAGTGGTACTTGAGGGCGGCGCGCCAGCATCAGGATGCCTATGCCATGTACAGCAGCGGCTACTGCCTGTTGCATGGCGAGGGGGTAGGGCGCGATGCCGCTGCCGGCGTGCGCTGGTTGAGGCGGGCGGCGGCCCAGGGGGAAGCCGATGCCTGTCACGAGCTGGCCTTGCACCACCTGCGCGGTGATGATGGCGCGGCGAGCACGCGCGCGGCCTTGCGCTGGTTGCGAGCGGCCGCTCGCCTGGGGCACGCGGAGGCGGGCAAACGGCTTGCCGCCCTGGAAGGCGACATTGAGGCTGGCTGAGTGCTGTGAGTCTTCAGCTTCCGGCGCGGTGCAGCGCCGCAATGGCGGCTTCCAGGCGCGTCGCCATCTCACCCAGCAGATCGCGGTTTTGCCGCCTGGCCTGACGCGCCGCGATGAACAGCTCATAGAGTTGCGAGCCGAACAGCCGGTGCAGCTCGCCTTCGATACGGACGAGTCGGGCGCGCAGACGTTTCAATTGCGCCTCCAGCATGGAAGCACCGGGTCTCCCGCCGCCACGCCGACTGGCGGGTTGCTCGTCCCACAGCGCGGCAATTTCGCGCAAGCCCCTGCAGTCGCCATGACGGTAGGCACGATTGGCCTCGGCCATCAATTGGGTGCGCCAATCCCGATCGGCTTCGTCGACCGCGCGGTCCGGATGGATCTGCTGCGCAAGGCGGCGGAACATCTGCTTGGTCTCGCGCTCCGGATTGAACGCCGGCGCATCCGCCGAGATTGCGTCGGCAAAGCGATTGGTTTCGGTGGCGGACTCCTCGGCTTGCGCGCGACGCTCGGCGGCCTCGGCGCGCAGACCCGCGTCATCGGGGCGGCGTGCGGCTTCGCGCGCCGCCAGGCTGGCCTGCAGGGCGTCATGCTCCGCCATCAAGGCGCCGACCCGTTGGTAGTAGTCGCGCATGAAGTCGGCCAATTCACCTTGCACGCTGGCAAGCTCCAGCTCGAGGTCGGCAATGTCCTGGGTGAGCCGGGTGCGTTCCAGCAGCAGCGGTGTGGTTTCGTCCGCCAGGGCCAGCGATACGCCCGTTGACCGGGAACCCTGGCTGCCCAGGCGCAGCATCCGGGCTGGATCGGCATTGATGTCCGCCGGCGCGTCGCAGCGAAACAGCAGCGTGATGGCATCCGGCCGTGCCAGGGCGGCGTCCCACGCCGCGGCCGGCATGATCTGTACCGGAAACAGCGCCGCAAAGGCGGGCGGCGCGGATTTGTCCGCGGCCGGGTTTGCAATCCAGGATTGGGCTTCCCGCCAGCGCGACGGGTGGGCGTCAAGGCGGCGCCGTTGTTCCATCCAGGGTGGCGTGCGGGAGTCGTCGCCGTCCCGCCAGAGCCGACTCCTGAGCAGGGTCAGCGTGGCGCGCATGGCGACGCCCCTGGCGAAATCGGCCTCCGGCAATACCAGACACAGCGGCCTGATGCTCATGTCCAGCGCGTTCGACAATTCCGGAAGAATGTCATCGCCGGAAACCAGGATCAGCAGTTCCCGCGCGTCGGCCAGGGCCAGCTCGACAAAGGCCGCGAGGCTCGCCATCGGCTGCGCCGGTGGATCGGCCTCACCGGGCATCGTCGCGCGGCGTGCGCCCGCGACACGGTCATACCAGCCGGCGGCCGTCCGCGCCGGATCGTCGAGGCGGGTTGCCGCCACCTCGGTCAGGCGGCTTGTTCCCGGGAAGTCAGGAAAGCCGAACGGGGTACGCCGCGTCCCGTGCCGGTCATGCCGAAGAGTTCCTTCATGTCGAGGATCAGGACGATCTTGCCGTTCGACAGGGTGGTCACGCCGGATACGCCCTTGGGCCGGAAATCGTCCAGCGACTTGACGACGGCATCCTCGCGGCCCATGAAACCGTCGATGGCGAGGATGAACGAGGACTGGTCCAGGCCCTGCATGAGCACGCCGAAGCTCGGCGCCTGCTCGGCCGGCCAGCCCAGCAGATGGTTCAGCGGATACATCGGCATCACCTCGCCGCGCACCACCATGGTGGCGCGGCCGCCGATTTCCTGGATCGCGGAAACCTGGATCGGGATGATTTCGCGCACCATGGAAAGCGGCACCGCGAAGGGCTGGCCGCACATGCGCACCAGCAGCACGGGCAGGATCGCCAGGGTCAGCGGCAGCGAGATGACGAAGGTCGAACCGCGCCCGGGTGTGGACCGGATGTCGATGGTGCCCTTGAGCTTCTGGATGTTGGTCTTCACCACGTCCATGCCGACGCCGCGACCGGAGACATCCGAGGCCACGTCCTTGGTCGAAAAGCCCGGCAGCATCACGAGTTCGAAACTCTGCCGCTCGTCCATGGCATTCGCCTGTTCCATGGTGATCAGGCCTTTTTCGAGCGCCTTGCCACGGAGCTTTTCCGCGTTCATGCCGCGTCCGTCATCATTGATCAGGATCACGATGTGGTCGCCTTCCTGGCGCGCTTCGAGGCGCACATGGGACTTCTCCGGCTTCCCGGCGGCGCGGCGCTCCTCGGGCGACTCGACCCCGTGATCCACGGCATTGCGAATCAGGTGGATGATCGGATCACCGAGGTCTTCGATCATGGTCTTGTCGATCTCGGTGTCTTCGCCGACCAGTTCCAGCTCGACATCCTTGCCCAGGCTGCGCGCCAGGTCGCGGGCGATGCGGGGGTATTTCTGGAACAGGCGTCCCACCGGCTGCATGCGGGTTTTCATTACCGCGTTCTGCATGTCCGAGACCAGCAGGTCGAGTTGGCAGACCGCCTGGTCGAGGGCGTGGAGGGTTTCGGTGTCGGTGTGGCCGTTGAGGATTTCCGAACGCAGGGCGTTGAGGCGATTCTTGGTCAGTCCGATCTCGCCCGACAGGTTCAATACCTGGTCGAGGCGCGTGGTATCGACGCGGATCGAACTGTCGCGGGCCTTTTCGCTGTCACGACGGCCGACCGGAGCCGCGGCGCCCGGCTTGTCGGTGGCACGGCGACCGATGGCGGCGGCAATCACCTGTTCCGGCTTGGCGCCGGCGAGATCGTGGCTGACCGCGCTGGCGATGTCGGTTGTCGGGGCGGCCACCAGCGCACCGTCCCCGGTGGCCGTGATGGCCTGGAACATGGCGTTCCAGTCCGGACCGTTGGCTGGCGCAGGAGTCGGCGCCCGGACCACGGCGACCGGCGCCGCCGCCTCACCCGCAAGCACCTGCTTGAGCGCGGCGATTACCGCTGGATCCGCCGCGCCGGGTTGCAGGCCCCGCTCAAGGCTGTCGAACATCCTGCGCACGCCGGCGGTTGCCGCCATGATGACGTCCATGATTTCCGGAGTCAGCGTCAATTGACTGTTCCGTAGCTTGTCGAACAGGTTTTCCGTCAGGTGACAGAGTGTCACCAGCTCTGTGGCATTGAGGAAGCCGGCCCCGCCCTTGATGGTATGAAAGCCGCGAAAAATTTCATTCAGCAACCCATGATCGTCAGGGCTCTGCTCGAGGTCGACGAGCTTGTTGTCGACGCCGGCCAGGAGCTCTCCCGCCTCGACCAGAAAGTCCTGCAGCAGGTCTTCCATTCCCTCAAAACCGCTCATGACATGCTCCTTGGTGGGGTCATGGTTCAGAAGCCCAGGCTTTCCAGCAGGTCATCAACCTGCTTCTGGTTGGCGACCACGTCGCGGCCGCCCCCGGCGTTGATGACCGGGCCATTGAGCAGCCCGTCGGGGGTTTCCGCCTTGCGCTCCGCCGGCATGGCTTCGAGCAGCACCGCAAGCAAACGTGATTCCAGGCCCTGCACCAGCTCGACGATCTTCTTGATCACCTGGCCGGTGAGATCCTGGAAGTCCTGGGCCAGGATGATCTCCATCAACTGGTCGTTGGTCAGCTTGAGTCGGTCCGGCGCCTCCGCGAAATAGCTGCGGGTATCGCTGGCAAGCAGCTTGAATTCATCGACCGAAAGCTGATTGGCATACAGGCGATCCCAGCGTTGTGACAGTGTTTTCGAGCGTGCGATCATTTCGTCCTGGATCGGCTTGGCGATGTCCGTGGCATTGAGCACGCGCGAGGCGGCCTGTTCGGTCATCTTGGCGATGTAGGCGAGCCGATCGCGGGCATCGGGTATCTGTCGCGCCGAATCTTCGATCAGTTTGTCCATGCCCAGGCCGCGCAGGCTATCGTGCAACTGACGCGCCAGGTTTCCCAGTCGATTGAAGACGACTTCCGGGTCCGCGCCATCGGGAGTCGGCGCCGGCGCCACGGCGCGGGCCACGCCGGCCTGGCTGACGCTGTCAAACAGGGCCTGCAACTCGTCCGAATCCGCCGTCGCCGCATCCGCGGAGGGCGTGGCCGGCGTGGTGGGTTTTGCCGTGGCGACCACGCTGTCGAACAGGGCCTGCAACTCGTCCGAATCAGCCGCCGCGTCGGCGACGGGAGCGGGCGCGGGCGCCGCGACCGAGGCGGCGACACTGTCGAAAAGGGCCTGCAGATCGTCGGAATCCTGGCCGTCGTCATGCGTGCTGTTGAGGTTCATCGTAGGGCTTTCAAAGTTTGACTCCGGGGCCGGGCGGCCGGCGGAGCGAATCAGGCCGCACCGCCAAGTTTTTCGAAGATCTTGGCGAGTTTCTCGCCCAGGGTGGCGGCGGTGAAGGGCTTGACGATGTAGCCCGAGGCGCCGGCCTGGGCCGCCATGATGATGTTCTCGCGCTTTGCCTCCGCCGTGATCATCAGCACCGGCAAGTCCTTCAGCGCCGGGTCGGCGCGCACCGCCTGCAGCAGCGAAAGTCCATCCATGTTGGGCATGTTCCAGTCGGTGACGACAAAATCGAAACCGCCGCCTTTCAGCTTCTGCAGGGCCACGGCGCCATCCTCGGCTTCATCGGCGTTGGTAAAGCCCAGTTCCTTGAGCAGGTTGCGAACAATGCGACGCATGGTCGAAAAGTCGTCGACCACGAGGAATTTGAATTTTGTCGGGTCAATTGCCATTTTCGGGTTCTCCTAGTTCTGATGGTTTGCGTGCCGGCTCAATTGCGCGCGCAAGGTCTGGGACAGTGCTTCGGCGTCGAATTTCGCCACGTAGGCATCGACTCCGACGCTGCGCCCCATGGCGTGGTTGGCCTGGGACGAGAGCGAGGAATGCATGACCACGGGGATGCCGTCGAAGCGCTTGTCCGACTTGATGTTCCGGGTGAGCACGTAGCCATCCATTTCGGGCATCTCGGCGTCGACCAGGATCAGGTTGAGTTCCTCATGCATCGAGCGTCCCGATTGCTGGGCGCGGGCCGCCATGCCCGACAGGCGGGTCCAGGCTTCCATGCCGTTCTGGGCGAACCTGTGATTCACCGTCAGCCTGTCCAGCACCTCGGCGATCTTCTTGCGCGCGACCACGGAATCGTCGACGAAGAACACGTTCATGTGTTCGCCGCCCGACATCCGGTCGATCTCGCCGATCTCGGCTTCGCCGAAGGTGTTCGCCAGGATCTGTTCGACATCGAGGATGGAAACCAGGCGGCCATCCGCCAGTTCGGTGACGGCGGATATGTAGGTGTTGGTGCCGCCGGCCAGGGTCTCCGGGGCGCGAACCTTCTCCCAGTCGACGCGGATGATGCGATCGACCTCGTGCACCAGGAAGCCCAGGTTGCGCTTGCTGTATTCGGCAACCATCATCGAGTCGCCGCGGTCCGGCGGCGCGTCGTTGAGCTTCATGACGGAGGATAGCGAGAGCACCGGAATCACGTCGCCGCGCAGGCTGATGAGGCCTTCGACACCGTCCGGCATGTTCGGCGTGCGCGTGATCTCCGGCGTTTCGGTCACTTCGCGCACCTTGAACACGTTGATGCCGAAAAGTTCGTGGGTGCCCAGCGAGAACAGCAGGATCTCCATGCGGTTCGATCCCGCGAGGCGGGTGCGCGCATCGACGCTGTCGAGCAGGGACGTCGATGACGCGCCGACCAGCGCACCGCCGGCGCGCATTGCCGGAACCGGGCTGGCGGCAGCCTCCGGCGGCTTGCCGACCAGCAGGCGGACGAGGGCTTCGGCAAGCCGTTGCGGCTCGAATTTCGGGATGTACTCATCGACGCCGACCGACTGCCCGAGTTGCTGGTTGGAGGCGGAAGAAAGCGAAGAGTGCATCAGCACCGGGATGCCGTTGAATCGGGGGTCGCCCTTGATCGAACGGGTCAGCAGGTAGCCATCCATCTCGGGCATTTCGACGTCGGTGAGGATGACCTGGAGAAAGTCCCGCACCGGGCGCCCGGAACGCTCGGCATGGTCGGCGATGCGGCGCAGTTCGTCCCACGCCGCGCGTCCGTTGACCGCGCCCACCGAGCGCACGCCCATGGCCTCCAGGGTGCGCTGTATCTGGCCGCGTGCCACCGAGGAATCATCGGCGTACAGCACCATCAGGTCCTGGCGATCGAGCGGCGCGATGTTCGAGAACAGCATGCTGTCGTCGGGTTTGACGGTTTCGGCAAGAATGCGCTCGACATCGAGCAGCATCACCAGGCGGCCGTCCTCCAGCTCGGTGACGGCGGTCACCAGGCCCCCCATGGTGTTGCTGAGCATTTCCGGCGGCACGCGCATCTGCGCCCAATCCACCCGCAGGATGGTGTCTACCGCCTCGACCAGAAAGCCCTGGGTATGGTGGTTGTATTCGGTGACGATCATGATCTTGCGCTGCGAATCGGTGGCCATCGCCACGTAGTCACACAGATCCACCACCGGCACCAGCGCGCCGCGCAGGCTGACCATGCCCTTGACCGCCGCGTTCATCTCCGGCGCCGCCGTGATGGTCGGCGTGTTCATCACCTCGCGCACCTTGAACACGTTGATGCCGAAGGTCTCGCGACGCCCCGTGCCGGCATCCGTTCCCAGCGAGAACAACAGGATTTCGAGCTTGTTGGTCCCGGCCAGGCGGGTTCGTGCGTCAATACTCTTCAGTAATTCGGACATGATCCTTCCTTATGCGGGCTTCCGGTCGGGCCGTCGCGGCCTTCGTTTCGAGCATCATGCTGAACCTCACGATGGACTTGTCTCCCGTGTTCATTCGGTGCGATATCCGACGCGGACTCCGCCCCAGTGCCGCCCCTTGACCATGACCGGCGCCGACATGTCATGCATGATTTCGCCGGTGTCGCGACGATAGGTCTGCAACAGGAAGGGCAACCGGTGATCGCCGCAGCGGCTGCCGACCGGATCGTCAAAGATGCGCTTGGTTCGATTGCCGGCCGTGTCGAGCTTTTCGTCGCCGGTGAGTGCCTGGCAATAGCGCGAGTTGTGGGTCGGCACATAGCCCCGGCGGTCACAGGCGATCGCATAGGCGATCTCGGCAGCCGATTGCAGCACGGGCTCCTGCAGGGCAGGCAGCAGCTTGTCGCAGAAGGCGTCGTATCGGGTGTGGAATTTTTTCGGCTTGGTATCGGGTATCGGCAGGTAACTGGTGTCGAAAAGATCCTCCAGGGCAAGCTGCCTTTGATCGATGGCTTGCTCGAACGCCGCCCCGATGGACCGCGCCAGGCCTTGCACCAGGGCAGGCATGCGCTCATGCAGCCGCATCGCGGCATCGCCTTCGACTCCCAGCTTGAAGATGCTGCCGACATCCTGGAGGTTGGTGGCCAGATAGGTCAACTGGGTGGATTCGCTCAGCGTCATTCCGGCATTGCGGGAATTGCTCTCCGCCAGCCCGATGATGTCGGTGACCTGGGCCGCGATGGTCCGCGCCCGGCTGTTCTGCTGGCTCATGGTGGCGGCGATCATGCTCACGTTGTCCAGGGTTTCCTGGGCGCCGCGATTGATGGCCTCCAGGGCCGCCGCCGCCTTGCCGGCCAACTGGGCGCCGTTGCTGGCTTGCAGCGACCCGGCCTTGATCGTGGCGATGGCGCTGTCGGTCTCGATCTGGATCGCCGCGATCAAGGCGCTGATTTCGCCGGTTGCCGCCGTGGTGCGTTCGGCGAGCTTGCGCACCTCGTCGGCCACGACGGCGAACCCGCGACCCTGTTCCCCGGCCCGCGCCGCCTCGATCGCGGCGTTGAGGGCGAGGAGGTTGGTCTGGTCGGCGATCGAATGGATGGTCTTGACGATCCCGGAAATCTCGCTCGATCGCTCGCCGAGGGCGGCAACGACCTGGGCCGACTCTTCCACCGTGCGCGCGATCAATTCGATCTCGGCCGAGGCTTCGAGGACGATTTCCGCGCCGCGCGCCGAATCCTCTCGCGCCGCGCGCGCGATGCGCGCCGCTTCCTCGGCGCGAGTCGCCGCGTGATCAACGCCGGCAACCACTTCCGCAACCCCGTCGGCGGCCTCGCGCGCCGTGGCGATCTGTCGCTCCGAGCCTTGCGCCGTCTCGCGCGCGGCAAGCACCAGGCGATCCGCCACCCGCGCGACCTGATTCGAGGCAAACAGGATGCGGGTGATGATTCCCCGCAGGGTCGCCACCAGGCCGTTGTAGGCCTCGGTGCTCGGCGCGATCACCGAATCCGGTGGTTGATCCAGGCGCCGCGTCAGGTCGCCGTCATTGCGCGTCAACGAGATCACGTCGCGCAATGCGTTCAGCGGAGCCTGCACGCGATGGCGGAAATGCATTCCTGGCACGATCGCCACGATCGCGCCGAACACAACGCAGGCCACTATCACCGCGATACCGGAAGTCCCGCCGGCCTGCTCGATGAGGAGGGGGCCTCCACCGGCGATGAGCAGGCCCACCGCGACATGCAAGAGCGGGATGCGGGATTGCGGTGATGTCATGACGGATCTCCTGTTTGGGCTTGTTCGCCGCATCGATGGTCGGCTTCGTCGCTCAGGGCCATGAAGCTAGGCTCGCAGCGCGTCGATCAGCGACTCGACTTCGAGCTTCGATTCATCGAGGATGCTGGTCAGGGTTTGATCGTCCAGGGCGACATCGATATCGACGGCGGTGCCTTCGCGTCCGTTCCCGGCCAACTGCGACAAGGGAGACTCGATCGGAGCCAGGTGGTCGGCGAGCAGCAGGGTGTCGGCCAGGGATTGCGGCGGCATGGCCAGATATCCCGCCCACATGCCCTCGATGGCTTCAACCACGGCGGCCGGCGCGCCGAGATGCTTGAGCACGGCGCGGCCGACCGCGGCGGCGCCGCCTTCGTCCCAGGGCAACAGGCTGCCGTTGGGCGAATCCAGCAGACCCGGATAGGCGCCGCCGCGGGCGATCAGGTAGAAGCCGCCGATCTCGTGAATGATGCCGGCAAAAAACGCGGTATCGGGATTGACCTTGGTGACGCGACGGGCGATGACCTGGGCCAGCGCCGCCACGTGAGCCGTGTGCTCCCAAAGCGCCAGGGCCAGCTTGCGATGATCCGGGGTGCCGGCCATGTTCTCCATTTGGCGGACGACCACCGCGGCGGCGAGCACGCGCAGGGTATTGAAGCCGAGGCGGGATACGGCGCTGCGCACGTCGGCAAGCGCGCGTCCGGAACGGTTGTAGACCACCGAGTTGGCCACCGCGACAACGCGCGCGGCGAGCACCGGATCGGCCTGGACCAGCTTCGCCAGGCCATCGATCGAGCAGTCCGGATCGTCGACCAGGCGCTGGACTTTCAAAGCCAGTTCCGCCGTGGTGGGGAAGACCAGATTCCCGCTTTCGGCGGCGGCGGCGACGCTGGCCAGCATGGCCTGTACGTCGATCGGCTGTTTCACGGCCGTGGGGGAGGACTCGGAAGGGGTGGAGTTCATGGCTTCGTCCTCAAAAGAGTTCGATCTTCTTTTCGGCGCCGGGCTTGCTGGGTCGAATCAGCGACTGCTCGTAGTCGCGCTCGGCGCTGACCACCGCCTGGACGCCCGGTTGGCTGATCGGCAGGCGCCGGCAATAGGCGTCTCCGGTGTCCGGAGTGAACAGAATCTTGCGCGACCAGGCACCGCCGAAGTCCTGGGCCGCCAGCGGGATGCCTTCGCGGTGCAGCCATTCCTTCGTGAACTCGGCGTTGCGCTGGCCGATTGCCATCAGGATCGAGGTGACGATCGTGCCGCCACCGAAGGCCTTGGCGACGATGCGCTGCTTGGCCGCGCCCTTGTTGAGCATGGTGTTGAGCAGGACTTCCATCGAATAGTCACCGGCGAGAATCACGTCCGAATCGTCGCTGGCCGTCTTGGAGCGACTGGGAAGCAGGAAATGGTTCATCCCGGCGAGGCGCAACTTGGGATCGTAAAGGCAGACCGCGACACAGGAGCCGAGCAGCGTGGTGATCGGCTTGTCGGTTTCGACCGCCCAGCCGCCAGGATTGATGTTGCGCGCGCTGCGTTCGAGCTCCTTGGGGTCGTGTATCAGTGGGGCAGGCATGAGGGTCTCCGGTTGCCGCGGTTCAGCCGTAGGCGATGATTTCGCCCGGAATGGCGTCGAGCGGAACGACGCGGTCCACGCCGCCGAGCTTGATGGCTTCCCTGGGCATGCCGAACACGACGCAGGTCGATTCATCCTCGGCGACGGTGCGGGCGCCGGCGTCGTGCATTTCCTTCATGCCGCGCGCGCCGTCGTCACCCATGCCGGTCATGATCACGCCCAGCGCGTTGCGCCCGGCGATCTGCGCCACCGAGCGGAACAGAACGTCCACCGAGGGCTTGTGTCGATTGACCAGGGGGCCGTCGGCGACTTCGACGTGGTACTGGGCGCCGCTACGGCGCAGCATCATGTGGCGGCCACCGGGGGCGATCAGCGCGCGCCCGGGCATGATGCGGTCGCCATTCCTGGCCTCGCGCACCTCGAGCTTGCACAGGCTGTCGAGGCGCTCGGCAAACATGGCGGTGAATTTTTCCGGCATGTGCTGCACGATCACGATGCCGCTGCCGACGTTGGGCAGCCGCGTCAGCACGGCCTCCAGCGCCTGGGTGCCGCCGGTGGAGGTGCCGATCGCCACCACCCGATCGGTGGTTTCGGCCATGGCCCGGGTACTCGCCGCCTGCGCGGCAAGCATTACGTCGGCCGTCAGCTTGGGTGGCGGCGCACCCGCCGTGGCGCGGCGCGCCACGTGGCTCATGTTGGCGCGAGCCGCGGCGCGCACGGCGCCGGCGAGGTCGTCGCTGGAACTCTGCAAAAACTGCTTCACGCCCATCTTTGGCTTGGTGATGATCGCCAGGGCGCCGGCGCTCAGCGCTTCCATGGTCGCCGCCGCCCCCTTTTCCGCCAGCGAGGAGCAGACGATGGTCGGTGTCGGGTGCTCGCTCATGATCTTCTTGAGAAAGGTCAAGCCGTCCATGCGCGGCATCTCGATGTCGATCACCAGTACGTCGGGCCACTGGCTCTTCATCTTCTCCAGCGCATAGATCGGATCGGACGCCACGCCGATGACTTCCATGTCCGGCTCGCGCTCGATGGTCTCGCGATTGACCTGGCGCACCACGGCCGAGTCGTCGACGATCATTACCTTGATCTTGTGGGTCATGGTCAGGGCGGCAGGCGATAGATGGTGGGCTTGACCGGCTTCAGCCGATCGGTCAGGCCGTTCAGGCTTTCCGAATGGCCAACGATGAAATGACCGCCGGGCGCCAGTTGTTCGACCAGTCGGCCGATCACCTGGCGCTTGGTGTCGGCGTCGAAATAGATCATCACGTTGCGCAGGAAGATCACGTCGAACTTGCCCAGGGCCGGCAGCGTCTGATTCAGGTTGACCTGCAGGAAGCGCGTGTGGCGCTTCACTTCCGGGGCGATCATGAAGCTGCCTTCCTGGCTGCGCACGCCCTTGAGGCAGTACTTTTTCAGGTAGGAAAGCGGCAGGCCGCGAGTACGGTCAAGCCAGTAGAGTCCTCGTTCGGCGGTCGCCAGCACCGCCGTGGAGATGTCCGATCCGGTGACCTGCCAGGGTGATTCGAGGCCCAGGGTATCGGCGAGAACGAAGCTGAGGGTATAGATCTCCTCGCCGGTGGATGAGGCGGCACTCCAGATGCGGAACGGGTTCGCCGCCCGGTGATCCGCCAGGATCACGTTCTTGAGAAAATCGAAATGCGCTTCCTCGCGGAAAAAATACGTTTCGTTGGTTGTCAGGAGGTCCACCATGGTCTGCAGCTCCCCTTCCTCGTCGCCGCCGGAGACCAGCCGGTAGTACTCGCCGAAACTTGAAAGATTGAGATGACGGAGGCGCTTCCCGAGGCGACCGGCAAGCAGGGTCATTTTCGAGTCGGCCAGACTGATCCCGGCGATCCTGTATATCAACCGTTGGAACTGGGCAAACTCGGCAGTGGTGATTTCAGCGTTTTCGTAGGCGGACATTGCTCTCGGGCGCGCCGGGGCCGTTGAAGTTTTTGACGATTTCGACTTCCACGACGGCCCCAAACGCAGCTAAAATGCGGCACAAATAAGTAAAACGATTCAGGGTACTTTCGGCTATCTTCTCAAAGCAACCTGAGCTTGTGCATCCGGGAATTACGCTACAAACTGCGGTATCTACGTAGGTTTGCTGGGTGACGCGCGACGCGCGGCCGCCCGCTTTTGTTTCACGGCTTTAAGGAATCCGGCTCTCTCGATGCAACTCAAGAAACCCAGCCGCGCGCAGCCGAAGGTCTATCTCATCGATGACGACCCGGTCATCACCTTCCTGCTGGTTGACCTCGTCGAATCGGTGGCGCTGCCCTATGCGGTCTTCAATGACGCTCAGAGCTTTCTCAAGCAGGATCTTTCCGAACTCGCCGGCTGCATCGTTACCGATGTCCGCATGCCCGGCATGAGCGGGCTCGAACTGCAGGATGAACTGCGCCATCAGGGCATCGACCTGCCGATCATCTTCATTTCCAGCTATGCCGAGGTGCCGTCCGTGGTGCGCGCCATGCGCGGCGGGGCACTGGACTTTTTCCAGAAGCCGTTTTCGACCCAGCGTCTGCTGGATCGCGTTCAGGACGGCCTGCGTATCGACAAGGCGCGCTCCGAAATGCAGGCCCGCAGCCGGGACATCGGCGAGCGCATGGCCCTGCTCACGCCGCGCGAGCGCGAAGTGCTCGAAGGCGTATTCGAAGGCAAACTGACCAAGGTCATCGCCCACGAGCTTGGCATCAGCCAGCGTACCGCGGAGACCTATCGGCACCTGATCATGCAGAAACTCCAGGCCGGATCGATCGCCGAACTGGTGCGCCTGACCATGGAGTTCATGCCCGGCAACAGCCTCGCCGGCAAGCTTCCCCCGGCCAAGGACGCCTGAGTCCGGTCCCGCTTCGGCGGTGGATCGTCGTCCCGGCGTCAGGCGGTTTCGTGGCTGTGCCGCCGAAACTCGCGCAGTATCGAACCCGCCGCTTCGTAGTCGAAAGCCTCGATGCGTGCATGGAGCGTCTTGGCGGATTCGCCGAGTACCGTCACCAGCAGGTCCGACTCCTCCTTGGCAAGGTAGCTTGCCGCCAGGTCTCCCTGGTCGAGCAGTGTTTCGAGGCGCGCCAGTATCTCGGCGAAGCGCGCCGGCGTCAGGGTTTGTGCGGATTCGGGTGGCTCATCGACCGCATGCAGCCGGATACCCTCGATGAGCCGCGAAAGATTGTCGTTCAAGGTGGCGCAAAGCTTGCCGAGGCTTTCCGCGCCGGTGTCGTTTTCCAGCGCCATCAGCACTGCGTTTGCGGCGTCGGACAGGCCCGTCGCCCCCAGCATGCCGGACGCGCCGCGCAGCGAATGCGCGATGGGTTCGATGGCCTCGGGTTTGCCGGCGGCGAGCATGTCGAAAATCTGCTCGCCGTGAGCATGGTAGCCCTCGGCAAACAGCACCAGCAGTCGACTGTACTTGCCGACGTTGCCGCGCATGGTTGCCAGCCCGGCCACCAGGTCCAGGCCGGGTATGCATGCCAAATGCCGCTTGCGGGTCTCGTCGCTGAGTTCGGGGCGCGATTCGGGTTCCGCCTGCTCCGCCGTGGGGGCCTGCATGGGTAGCCATTTCATCAAGGCCGCATAGAAGAGCTCCGGATTCACCGGCTTGGCGATAAAGTCGTTCATTCCTGCCTCCATGCAGGTTTGGCGGTCCTCGCTGAATGCGTTGGCCGTCATTGCCAGGATCGGCACCGCGCCATGGCTGGGCAACGCGCGGATGGCCCGCGTGGCGTCGAGCCCGTTCATCTGCGGCATCTGGACATCCATCAGAATCAGGTCATAGGCGATATTCGTGGCCTTGGCCACGGCCTCGCGGCCGGTTGCCGCCGTGTCGGACGTAAGGCCGGCGGCATGGATCAACTCGAGCGCCACCTCGCGGTTCACGGCGTTGTCCTCCGCCAGCAACAGGTGCGCGCCGCCGTATTGACGCCGCAGCCGTCCCTCCAGGCTGTCATCGACCGGCGCGACGTCGGCCTGCGGCAAAGGCCCGGCGCCATGGCCGCGCTGCAGGCGCGCGGTAAGCCAGAAGGTGCTGCCCTGGCCGACGACGCTTTCGGCGCCGGCGTCGCCATCCATCATGGCGGCCAGGCGCCGACTGATCGCCAGGCCCAGGCCGGTGCCGCCATACTTGCGCGTGGTCGAGGTATCGGCCTGCACAAAGGCCTGGAACAGGCTGGCCAACTGGTCGGCCGGGATGCCGATGCCAGTGTCCTTGACCTCGAAGCGGATGCGCACGCCATTTTCGTCTTCGCCGAGCGAACGGGCACGCAGGACAATCTCGCCACGCTGGGTGAACTTGATCGCGTTGCCCGCATAGTTCAGCAGGGCCTGGCGCAGCCGGGTCGGATCGCCGCGCAACCAGTCCGGCACGCCTTCGCAGTCGACGCTGACGGCAATGCCCTTGGCACGGGCCTGCTCGGCGATCAAGGAGCGGGTGTGGTCCATTATCGCGGCCAGCGAAAAGTCGGTCTGCTCCAGGGCCAGCTTGCCGGCCTCGATCTTCGACAGGTCAAGGATGTCGTTGATGATCGAAAGCAGGTGCTCCGCGGCTTCGCTGATCTTGCTCAGCTTGTCGGCCTGCTCGGCGGACGGTTGGGTGCGGCGCAGGATGTAGGTGAGGCCGACGATGGCATTCATCGGCGTGCGAATTTCGTGGCTCATGTTGGCGAGGAAGGCGCTTTTCGCCACGTTGGCCGCTTCAGCCTTCTCGCGCGCCTCATCGAGCTGGGCCGTGCGCCTGGCGACCAGGTTTTCAAGATTGTGGCGATGCTCGTCGAGTTCTCGCGCGACACGCTGCTTTTCGGTGATGTCTTCCTTCACCGCCACATAGTGGGTGACGCTGCCATCGGCCTGGCGGATCGGCGTGACGATGGCGAACTCGACATACTCGTCGCCATTCTTGCGCCGATTGAAGAATTCGCCCTTCCAGGGCTTGCCCTGGCTCAGGTTCCCCCACATTTCCTCATAGGACTCCGGCGGTGTTCTGCCCGAATGCAGGATGCGCGGATTCTTGCCGATGACCTCGTCGCGTTCGTAGCCGGTGGTGCGGGTGAAGGATTCATTGACGTACTCGATCGTGGCGTTGACATTGGTGATGACGATGCTTTCCGGGCTTTGTTCGACCGCCAGCGAAAGCTTGCTCAGCATCTCTTCGGATTGCTTGCGCTCGGTGATGTCGAGCATGATGCCGCGCAGCCAGCGGGGCTTGCCATCCTCTTCGACCATGGTCAAGGTAGTGTGCAACCAGACCGTGCTGCCGTCGCGCGCGATCAGGCGGTATTCGAACTTGTGCGGTTCGGGCCGGGCGGCGCAGGCGGCGCAGTATTGGGGCACCCAGCCGATGTCAAAGGGGTGCATGTGTTCCACCCAGAATCCGGGCCGGTACCATTCCGCCGCCGGATACCCCAGCAAGCGTTCGGCTTGCTCGCTGACGAAGGTAAATCCGAAGTTCTCGACCTCGGCCTCCCAGACAATGCCGTCCGTCGAATTGACCAGGTCGCGGAAGCGACGCTCCGAGGCCTTGAGCACCAGTTCGGCCTGCTTGCGTTCGGTGATGTCGCGGATATAGGCGGTGAATATGGAATGCTCCCCCTCTTGCAGCACGCCTATCGTCAGCTCGACCGGGAATTCGGTGCCGTCGCCGCGCAGGGCGGAAAGTTCCAGGCGCTTGCCGATGGCCCGGCGTTGCCCGGTGGCAATGAACCGCGCCAGGCCGGCACGATGTCGCTCGCGCAGGGCGGGCGGGATGATCAGCTCGGCGAGATCTTGCCCCAGCGCCTGCTCGGCCGGGTAGCCGAATATCGACTCCGCGGTGCAGTTCCAGGTTGTCACACGGCCACGGTGGTCCATGCCGATCACGGCGTCGAGGGCGGATTCCACCAGCAGTTGCGCGTGGGACAGCGATGCCTTGAGCGAGGTGGCGGTTTCCTTGAGGCTGAGTTCGGTCTGTTTGCGTTGCGTGATGTCGCGGGCAATGCAGAAGCTGCCGATCACGCGGCCCTCGGCATCATGCAGGGGGCCCTTGGTCGATAGCAGGAAGCGCTGGCCGTCGCTGCCACTGAGCTGTTCTTCCACCGTGGTGGTCCGGTTTTCCTCGCGCAGGCGCTGGTCGAGAGCAAGAACTTCTCCCGCCTCCGCCGCCGGCAGGAGCAGGGTGGCGTCGTGTCCGATGACGTCGGACTCACTCACGCCGAAGAAGCGGCAGCCGGCCGGATTGAACAGCAGGTAGCGTCCTTCGTGATCCTTGACATAGATGATGTCGTCCGAGCTGCGCACCAGGTGGTCGAGCAACTCCAGCGAACGCAGCCTCTCGGCCTGGGTCTCGCGTTGACGCTGGCTTGCGCTCAGGCGCTGGCGCTGCCGCAGGATGAAGGCTCCCGCCACGATCATGAACAGGGTCAGCAAGCCGCCGAAGCCCAGCCACAGGCTGTCGCGCCAGGCCTGGGCAAACATCTCCGAACGATCCATCTTGGCAATCACGTACCAGTCCGTGTTGCTCACGGGGCGAGCCACGCCGAGCACGGACACCTTGCGATAGTCCTCGCCTTCGAAGAGCGTCCCCGGTGTGATCTCGCCGCGCAGCACCTGCGCCGCCAGTAGCTTCGATGTCGACAGCGGCGCGCTGAACTTGGCGGCTGCATTGGATTGGTACAGCAGATCGTTCAGGTACAGAACCTGGCCACCGTCGCGGCGGAACAGCAGGGTTTCCGCCGAGGTGCTGGGTACCGGCCACGACCGCAGCAAGGGAAAGATGTAGGACGACGGGTTCGTGCGCAGGATCACGGCGGAAGACGGTTCGCCGTCCCGCAAGGCCAGCGGAGCGACAAAATCCAGCCGGAGGCGGCCATCGGCATCGCGATAGGGCGGCGGATGGCTCGGGCTGTTCATTGTGATCGCCTCACGCACCACGGCCACCAGCCTGGCGTCTATCGGCTGATCTTCACCCGCCGAGTCCCAGATCATGCGTCCCTCGGCGTCAACCAGCGTCAGGCTGGAGTATCCCTTGAGGTTGCCGAACTGGCGCAGTTGTCCCATGAGTTCGTCACGGCTGGCGCGGTCGCCCTGACGCGACCAGCGCGCAAGGCTGGTCGCGATTCGACGATCGACGGTCATGGCGTTGGCGTCACCCTGGCGCTCGGCCAGCCAGTCGGCAATCTGCCGGGTCTTCACCTCGGCGATGGCCTGCATCCGCGTCGCCTCGGTTTCGCGCTGGTGGTGGAACTGAACGATGATTGCGGACGCCGTCGCCACCAGCACGGCAAGCGCGATCAATCCCAGTGGAAGCAGCATCGACGAGCGCCGGGCGGCTTCTTCCGCCGGCTTTGCGATTGCCGAACCGGCGCGCCCGCGCAACAGATGGTAGAGCAGCAGGGAGGTGACGGCAATGAAGCCCCAGCCCTTCAGGGTATGCGCCACCGCGATATGCGTCGGATCGGCCAGCAACCATTCGACGGCACGGTCCGAAGCCAGGACCCACAACCCGCTCAGTGCGGCATAGCCCAGCACCACGGCGGCGATGCCGGCGCGACCCAGCGACGAATTGGACGTAAGTGGGGTCATCTCAGCCGTCGCTGTGCTGTTCGGCGATCGTGGCGAACTCGCTGAAGCTGGCAAGGAAGATGTCGGTTACATCCGGATCGAACTGCTTGCCGCGTTCGCTGGCAATGATCTCGCGAACCTTGTCGATCGGCATCGCTTCCTTGTACACCCGCCTTGAAATCAGGGCATCAAAGACATCGGCGATGGTCATCAGCCGCGCGGAAATCGGAATCGCCTCCGCGATCAATGCGTCGGGATAGCCCCGACCGTCCCAGCGCTCGTGATGCCAGCGGGCGACTTCCTTGGCCAGGGCGAGAAACTCCACCGGGCGCGCCAGGTCGCGTTCCGCCTGCTCGATGGCGTCGCTGCCGAGGCGGGAATGGGTCTTCATGATTTCCCATTCCTCGGCGGTGAGCTTGCCCGGCTTCTGCAGGATCGAATCCGGTATCCCAACCTTGCCGATGTCATGCAGCGGCGCCGAGTCGGCCAGCATCTTGATGTAGCCGTCGTTCAGGGTTTCGGCAAAGCGCGGGTGGTCCCGCAGCTTGATCGCCAGCAGTCGCACGTAGCCCTGGGTGCGCAGAATATGGTTGCCGGTTTCCGGATCGCGGGTTTCCGCGAGATGGGCCAGGGCGCGAATGCTGGCCGCCTGGATCAGCTCGTTTTCTTCCATGCGCCGCGCCACCTCCGCCTCCAGTGCGGCGTTCTGGTCGCGCAGCCAGTTGGCCGCGATCCTTGCCAGAAGCTGGTTGCGCACGCGTGCCAGCACCACGTCCGGCTTGATCGGTTTGGCGATGTAGTCGGCGGCGCCGTGCTGGAAGCCGCGTTCCTCGTCGCGCGCGTTGTCCAGTGCGGTGAGGAATATCACCGGGATGTCCTGGGTCGCCGGGTCCTTGCGCAAGGCGGCCAGCACCTGATAGCCGTCCATCTCCGGCATCATCACGTCGAGCAATACCAGGGCAGGTTGGGGGTCTTGGACGGCGTAGCGCAGGGCGGCACGCCCCGAGGTGGCGGCTTTCACCTGGTACCCGGCTTCGTGCAGCAGGTCGCCGAGGACGCCCAGGTTGGCCGGTACGTCGTCGACGATCAGGATCAGCGATCCTTTTACGGCATCGTTGGACAACGCCGGATCACCGGCATTGAAGTCGAGCGGGCTGTTCATGGCGTCAATCGTCTCCGTGCCTGTGCGCCGTGCTGTCAGCGCCGACTTTGAAGAACTCCATCAGCTCCTGCAGTTGCGCGGCCTGGCCGCCCATTTCTTCGGCGGTGGCGGCGAGTTCTTCGGAGGCACTGGCGTTCTGCTGCGTGGCCTTGTTCAACTGGCCCATGGCGCCGTTGATCTGGCCCACGCCCTGGCTTTGCTCCTGGCTGGCGGCGGCAATCTCCTGTACCAGGTCGGAGGTCTTGCGGATGCTGGGCACCATTTCATCGAGCAGCCGGCCGGCCTGTTCGGCCATCTTGACGCTGGAGCCGGCCAGTTCGCCGATCTCCTGGGCGGCGACCTGGCTCCTCTCAGCCAGCTTCCTGACTTCGGCGGCGACCACGGCAAAGCCCTTGCCGTGCTCACCCGCGCGGGCGGCTTCGATGGCGGCGTTGAGCGCCAGCAGGTTGGTCTGGTAGGCGATGTCGTCGATGATGCCGATCTTGCCGGCGATGGACTTCATGGCTTCGACCGTGTCCTTGACCGCCTTGCCGCCCTGTTCGGCTTCGCTGGAGGACTTGGTGGCCATGTTGTCGGTGACCTTGGCGTTCTCGGTGTTCTGGGTGATGCTGGCGGTCATCTGTTCGATGCTGGCGGTGGTCTCTTCGACGCTGGCGGCTTGTTCGGAAGACGATTGAGACAGTGATTGGGCGGTGTCGGAGACCTGTTGCGCGGAGTTCACCAGCATGTCCGCGCTTTGCCTGACTTCGTCGATGATGCGGCTCAGGCTTTCGCCGGTCTTGCGAATCGCGAACAGAAGGCTGCTCGTGTCCCCTTCGCGCAAGGCGATGTCCTCGGCAAGATCGCCATCGGCCAGGCGATGCATTACCTCGACGGCGTAATCCGGCTCGCCGCCCAGCATGCGTCGCAGAAAGCGCTGGATGGCGAAGGCGAGGAGGGCCAGCAGCGGCACCGAAACCAGCGCCGCGATGAGCACGCTGCTGACCAGAAAGCCGTTTGCCGCGCTCTCGACCTTGTCCAGCGAAATCCTCATGCTGACCGCGCCGAGGGGCGTGCCGACGCTGACCTGATGGCAGGTCGTGCAATCCTTGCCGAGGTAATTCTTCGAGGCCAGGGTGGGTTTGATCACGCGCAGAAAGCTGCCTGACTTGGCATCGTGCTCGACGCGCAGAATTTCCTTGCCGCTGGCCATGGCTTCTTTTTCGAGGGCATCGGGCGCCCGCGTCTTGCCGGGGCCGAATGTCGCAACCAGGGCATCCGCGCGCAGCACGGCAAGGTCCTTGAGTACCGCCAGCTCCTTGATTTGGTCGAGGAAGACTTCGCGCTGCTCTATCGTGCCGGTGATCATCATTCCGGTCAGCCCGGCCATGGTCATTTCATGAATGCTGTGCGCGACGTCGCCCGCCTGCGCGATGGCGTGTTCGTGATTGAGCCGGCTCTGCCACGCGATGGTGCCAGCCAATACCAGGACCATCATCAGCGAAACCAGGGCCGTGAGGCGCAGCCAGACAGGCATCGTGGTGAAACCTTTCATGAAAGCTCCCGGCCCTCAGTCCACAAGATCCGCGTCGACGCCGGCTTGCTCCGGCAGCTTGAAGAACTCCATCAGCTCCTGCAGTTGCGCGGCCTGGCCACCCATCTCTTCGGCGGTGGCAGCCAGCTCTTCGGAGGCGCTGGCGTTCTGCTGCGTGGCCTTGTTCAACTGGCCCATGGCGCCATTGATCTGGCCCGCGCCCTGGCTTTGCTCCTGGCTGGCGGCGGCAATCTCTTGCACCAGGTCGGAGGTCTTCTTGATGCTGGGAACCATTTCGTCGAGCAGTTTCCCGGCGCGTTCGGCAGTTTTTACGCTGGAGCCGGCCAGTTCGCCGATCTCCTGGGCGGCCACCTGGCTGCGCTCGGCCAGCTTCCTGACTTCGGCGGCGACCACGGCAAAGCCCTTGCCGTGCTCGCCCGCGCGGGCGGCTTCGATGGCGGCGTTGAGGGCCAGCAGGTTGGTCTGGTAGGCGATGTCGTCGATGATGCCGATCTTGCCTGCGATGGACTTCATGGCTTCGACCGTGTCCTTGACCGCCTTGCCACCCTGTTCGGCTTCGGACGAGCTCTTGGTGGCCATGCTGTCGGTAAGCTTGGCGTTTTCGGTGTTCTGCGTGATGCTGGCGGTCATCTGTTCGATGCTGGCGGTGGTTTCTTCGACGCTGGCGGCTTGTTCGGAAGACGATTGAGACAGTGACTGGGCGGTGGCGGAGACCTGGCCTGCGGCGCTGTCCAACGAATCCGCGGCAATCCGGACCTCGTCGATCGTCCCGACCAGCCGTTCGACCGTTTGGGCGATCGAATCCTGGAGTTCGCCGATTTCATCCTTGCGGTCTACCCGTACCTTCACGCGCAGATCGCCTTCGGCGAGGTGGCGGGCCGCTTCCGAAAGCTCATGCATGTCGCGCAGCATGCGGGTCAGCAGCAGGACGAAGCCGGCGCAGAGCGCGATCAGGATCAGCGTCGTGCCCACCGCGATTCCCAGGCCGCGACGCGCGTTGGCTATCAGTTGCGCGGCGTTGGCGGCAATGTCGGCGGCCAACTGATCTTCGATGAGCTTCATGGCATCGATCTTGGCGGTGATGGCGGCAAACCAGGTCGCCGGTTCCACCTCGAAATTGCCGAGGAACGCCTGCTCGATGGCGATGCCGCGCATGCGCAAGGTCTCCTGCGCCGGCTTGGCGGCCAGCAGATCGGCCAGCGCCGTGGCCGACGCCGGATCGGCGAGGCCGCGAAACTGTGCCAGATACAAATCCTGCGCCGTGATCAGGCCTTGCAGGCGCTGGAACACAGGAACCTTGATCGCCTCCTTGGCGGCGAATATTCCATTGACCGTCGCGCGTTCCCGCCCCGCCTGTTCCTTGGCGCCCAGGAACATCACATACGCCGAGAACTTGCGCATCATCCCGGCCTCGCCCAGGCTGGGTGCGATCGAGCCGACCGCCACCAGGTAATTCTCGATGGACGCGGAATAGAAGCCAAACGAGTCGGGGCCGGCCAGTTTCAAGGCACTGATCTCGCCGCGCTTGCCTTCGAGGGCGGCTATGGCATCGTTGGCCTTGCGCATGCGCTCGACAAAGACCGCCGGCAAGTCGTCGGCGCGGGCGGCAAAGTTGTCCAGCATGACTTTCCGTCGCGCGTCCGAATCCGCGCGCTGCTTGAGCAACGCCTCCTTGAATTTCTCGCCCTTGGAACCGATGAAGCCGGCCGACAGCCCGCGTTCCTTTTGCAGCTCATGCACCAGGGCGCTGGCGGCCACGGCCACGTCGCCCACCGCCGCGATGCGATTGCCTTCGCCGATCTTCTGCAGTTCGCCGCGAACATTGGCGAACAGATACCAGACCAGACCCAGCGCCAGGGTGGCGAACAGCAATAGCAGGCGGACGCGTATCGATGTGAGCTTCATGGTCTTCTCCCTTAATTCTTCTGACGTGTCAAACCTCCGCGCCGACTTTCGCGGCGTTGTCGGAAACCGTGGCCAGGGTCGCGATCTCATCGACCGAGAGCACCTTCTGTATGTCGAGGATGATCACGAACTTGCCGCCGATCTTGCCCATGCCGGCGATGAAGTCGGCGCGGATCTTGGCGCCGAAGGCCGGCGCCGGCTCGATGTCGGCGTCGGACACTTCCAGCACCTCGGACACGGCATCGACCACGATGCCGATATCGTGGCGCTCGTCCTCGTGCGCCAGCTCGATGATCACGATGCAGGTGCGGCGCGAGGTCTCGGTGGCGCGGCCGCCGAAGCGCGCCGCGAGGTCGATCACCGGCACCACGCTGCCGCGCAGGTTGATCACGCCGCGGATGAAGGCCGGCATCATCGGGATTTCGGTGAGGCTCCCGTACTCGATGATCTCCTTGACGTTGAGGATGCCCACGGCGTACATCTCGCCGGTGAGCTGAAAGGTCAGGTACTGCTGGATGTCGACGCCGCCGAGCGCGGCCGCCGCCAGGGGCGGCTTGCCGCGCGTGGCGGGCGATTGTTGTGCGAGTTGTCCCATGTCGATCTCCTTGGTCGGGGCCTGGCCTCAGAAGCGCTCGAAATCACCGCTGGCAACGGGTTCGGCCATTGCCGCGGCCTTCGCTTTCACCGTGCGCGCGGGAGCGGCGGGCGCATTGCCGCGAGCACGCTTGGTCGCCGTACCGCCGGCGCCGACTCTTGTGCCGGACTGGCTTTCGATCTTGAAGAACTCCATCAGCTCCTGCAGTTGCGCGGCCTGGCCGCCCATTTCCTCGGCGGTGGCGGCCAGCTCTTCGGAGGCACTGGCGTTCTGCTGCGTGGCCTTGTTCAACTGGCCCATGGCGCCGTTGATCTGGCCCACGCCCTGGCTTTGCTCCTGGCTCGAGGCGGCAATCTCCTGCACGAGATCCGAGGTCTTGCGGATGCTGGGCACCATTTCGTCGAGCAGCTTGCCGGCCTGTTCGGCCATCTTGACGCTGGAGCCGGCGAGTTCGCCGATCTCCTGGGCGGCAACCTGGCTGCGCTCGGCCAGCTTCCTGACTTCGGCGGCAACGACGGCAAAGCCCTTGCCATGTTCGCCGGCACGGGCCGCTTCGATGGCGGCGTTCAAGGCCAGGAGGTTGGTCTGGTAGGCGATGTCGTCGATGATGCCGATCTTGCCGGCGATGGACTTCATGGCTTCGACCGTGTCCTTGACCGCCTTGCCGCCCTGTTCGGCTTCGGACGAGCTCTTGGTGGCCATGTTGTCGGTGACCTTGGCGTTCTCGGTGTTTTGGGTGATGCTGGCCGTCATCTGCTCGATGCTGGCGGTGGTCTCTTCGACCGAGGCGGCCTGCTCGCTGGAGGACTGCGAGAGCGACTGGGCGGTGGCGGAGACCTGGCCGGAAGCGTTGGACAGGTTGTCGGCCGCGCCGCGCACCTCGCCGATGATCTGCCCCAGTTTCTCGACCATGTTGTGCAAGGCTTGCATCATCTGCGCGACTTCGTCCTTGCCGCTGGAATCAATCTTCACCGTGAGGTCACCATCGGCGATGCGCGCCGCCGCCGCCGCCGCCGAGCGCAGCGGCGTGACGATGCGGCGTGCCATCAGCAGGCTGATCGCCAGGCTGATGATCACGGCCAGGCAGAGCAGGGCGACCGCGGTCCATTGCTTGCTCTGCGCGCGCGCCTTGGCGTCGACATAGACCGCCGACATCTCCGCCTTCTCGCCCTTGACCAGGGTGGTGACCTTGTCGTTGATGGCGAGATAGGCTTTGTCGGCGGCCTGCATCATCGCCGCTGCCGCATTGACATCCGCCTGGCCGACGTCGATGGCGTCGATCACCGTCTTCCGATAGCCCTTGAGCTCATTGAGGATGGAGGTCAGGACGGCGCGTGTCTCGGCATGGCTCTCACGCTTGGACTGGGCATCGGCAAGCTTGATCGCGGTGTCGACCTGGGCCAGGATCTCGTCGGTCCTGGCCTTGATCTTGGCCTCGTCGAGCGCGCCGATGCTGGTAAACAGGCGATAGGTGCGGGTATGCGCGCCATCCAGGGATGAGCGGACGTTGACGCTGGACTCGAACATCTCGAAGCGTTCGCCCACGACGTTGTCGAGTGCCGCGCGCTGATCGCTCATGGCGAGCAGCATCAGCGCGCCCACCGCGATCAGCAGTGCGATGCCCACCGCCGGTGCCATCAGTATCTTGTAGAGGAGTTTCATGTTGGGTCGTCCTTGGTAGGGGAGACCGGGCGCCAAGGCCCGGTGGAATTCAGCGCTTGTAAATGCCCGAGCAAACAATGAACTCGGCCTGTTTTTCGCAATACGCCGCCTTGGGCAGGATCTTCTTCGACACAGGGTCGGTGTACTTGTATTCAGTCCAGCCTTTGCCGGACGCTTTTGTCGAATCCGTCATGGCTTGGGCGAACTTGACGCCATCGACGTCGGCGGCTCCTGCCATGTTCTTGCCGATGAACTTGGGGTTGGCGCCATGAAACAGGGCGTTGACGTCCTTGTCCAAAACAATCACATACAGGTCGCGATCGCGCCATTCGGCGCCCGCGAAATCGGCAAAGGCCTTGTCCTTGCCCGCCGCAGCCAGGTGCTTGACGGCCTTTTGCACGAAGGCCTCCGCTTCCTTGGCGGTGGCAAAGTCAGGGGCGGCGAGGGCATTGCCGATCAGGCCGGCACTGATGAGGATGCTGCTCAGAATGGTTTTCATGGAGTGTCCTTTCTGCTGGAGGGGGGTGAGCAAATAGACGCTTGTTTCGCCGTGGTTCAGCGCTTGTAAATACCGGCGCATACCGCGTAGTCGCCCTGCTTTTCGCAATACGAGGCCTTCGGCAGTACCTTCTTGGAAACCGGGTCGGTGAACTTGTAGTCGGTCCAGCCCTTGCCCTTGACCTTGGCCGAATCCACCATCAGGGTCGTAAAGGCAACGCCGTCGGGATCGCGCGCGGCGGACATGTCCTTGCCAATCAGCTTGGGATTGGTGCCGTGGGCGACGACATGGCCACCGAAATCCAGAACCACGATGTAGAGATCGCGGTCCACCCAGGCCGGGGTGCCGAAGTCGGCGAAGGCCTTGTCCTTGCCGACGGCCGCGAAGTGCTTTACCGCCTTCTGTACAAAGACTTCGGCATCCTTGGCGACGCCGTAGTCGGCTGCCGCGTAGGCCGCGGTGCCGAGGGTCAATCCGATCAGTGCCGTTGCGATGTGCTGTTTCATGTTGCTATCTCCTTGGTTGGTTTGCCTGCTTGCGTGTTGTGCCCGGCGAATGCCGGGCGGATGAAAAATGGAAACTCATGCGTCCTCGGCCTTGATCGCCGCGAGATTGGCGATCTCATCGACCGAGAGCACCTTCTGTATATCGAGGATGATCACGAACTTGCCGCCGATCTTGCCCATGCCGGCGATGAAGTCGGCGCGGATCTTGGCGCCGAAGGCCGGCGCCGGCTCGATGTCGGCGTCGGACACTTCCAGCACCTCGGACACGGCATCGACCACGATGCCGATATCGTGGCGCTCGTCCTCGTGCGCCAGCTCGATGATCACGATGCAGGTGCGCCGCGAGGTCTCGGTGGCGCGGCCGCCGAAGCGCGCCGCGAGGTCGATCACCGGCACCACGCTGCCGCGCAGGTTGATCACGCCGCGAATGAAGGCCGGCATCATCGGAATCTCGGTGAGGCTCCCGTACTCGATGATCTCCTTGACGTTGAGGATGCCCACGGCGTACATCTCGCCGGTGAGCTGAAAGGTCAGGTACTGCTGGATGTCGACGCCGCCGAGCGCGGCCGCCACCAGGGGCGGCTTGCCGCGCGTGGCGGGCGTTTGTTGTGCGAGTTGTCCCATGTCGATCTCCTTGGTCGGGGCCTGGGCTCAGAAGCGCTCGAAATCACCGCTGGCGACGGGTTCGGCCATTGCAGCGGCCTTCGCCTTCACCGTGCGCGCGGGGGCGGCGGACGCATTGCCGCGAGCACGCTTGGTCGCCGTGGCGCCAGCGCCGACTCTTGCGCCGGATTGAGCATCGATCTTGAAGAACTCCATCAACTCCTGCAGTTGCGCGGCCTGGCCGCCCATTTCCTCGGCGGTGGCGGCGAGCTCCTCGGAGGCACTGGCGTTCTGCTGCGTGGCCTTGTTCAACTGGCCCATGGCGCCGTTGATCTGGCCCACGCCCTGGCTTTGCTCCTGGCTCGAGGCGGCAATCTCCTGCACGAGATCCGAGGTCTTGCGGATCGAGGGCACCATCTCGTCGAGCAGCCGGCCGGCCTGTTCGGCCATCTTGACGCTGGAGCCGGCGAGTTCACCGATCTCCTGGGCGGCCACCTGGCTGCGCTCGGCCAGCTTCCTGACTTCGGCGGCGACCACGGCAAAGCCCTTGCCGTGCTCACCCGCGCGGGCGGCTTCGATGGCGGCGTTCAAGGCCAGGAGATTGGTCTGGTAGGCGATGTCGTCGATGATGCCGATCTTGCCGGCGATGGACTTCATGGCTTCGACGGTGTCCTTGACCGCCTTGCCGCCCTGTTCGGCTTCGGACGAGCTCTTGGTGGCCATGTTGTCGGTGACCTTGGCGTTCTCCGTGTTCTGGGTGATGCTGGCGGTCATCTGCTCGATGCTGGCGGTGGTCTCTTCGACCGAGGCGGCTTGCTCGCTGGAGGACTGCGAGAGGGATTGAGCGGTGGCGGAAACCTGGCCCGCGGCATTGGAGAGGTTGTCGGCGGCGCCCTTGACCTCACCGATGATCTGGTTGAGCTTGGCGATCAAGCCTTGCTGCGCGGCCAGCATCTGGCCGATCTCGTCCTTGCTGATGTCGCTGACCTGTACCGTGAGGTCACCTTCCGACAGTTGCGTTGTAACCGCAAGTGCCTCGTTGACCGGTCTGGTGATGCTGCGCGTGATGAACCAGCCGAACAGTGCACTCAACAAGGCCGCGCACACGGCAAGAATCGCCAGCAAGCGCTCGGCGTTGTCGGCCATTTCGTCGGCGTCCTTGCCAGTCTTTTGCATTAGTTTGGACTGGTATTCAATCAGGTTGTTGGTGGCCTTTAGGTATTCGTTGTAGGTCTTGCGCGTTTCGCCCATGAGCGTTTCGGCGGCCTCGTCGCGTTTTCCGGCTTTCATGAAATCGAGGAATTTGGTCTGATTGACCCGATACGTCACCCGGCTTTCCTCCATGCGCTTCAATAGCGCCTTGCCTTCGTCCGACACCACCGTCTTGCTTAGCGTTTCAAGGCGTTCGTCGATGGTCTTGCGAAACCCTGGAATGCGGTCAAGTTCCTTCTGAACATTGTCATCACCCTTGACCAGAAGAGAATTTCGCATGACGCGGCCGATCCCACCAATTGCATCCACGATGTCGTTGGCCTGAACAGTCTTTGGATATTTGTCATTCACGAGATTTTCAATCTCGGAATTGAGCGCCGCGATGCGCGTTACGCCGAATACGGCGATGGCGATCAGCAGCGCCAGCGTGACAGCAAAGCCGATACCGAGGCGGGCGCCGATTTTCAGATTGTTCAACATGTTCTTATCTCCCAAGGTAATTGCAAAAAACTGGTGGTGCATGAATTCCTTGGCATCAGCCGCCCTGGGTTTCAAGCAGGCGAACGCCGTAGCCGGCGCGCGTGAGCTGTCCCTCGGCGTTGGCGCAGCAGCAGACCAGCGCCTGCACATCCAGGATCCGGGCGACTTCGCCGCTGACTTCGAGCAACTCGTGCAAATTCGGGAACGAGGTATTCATGATTTGGTCGTTTGGTTCAGAAGCGCTCGAAATCACCGCTGGCGACGGGCTCGGCCATCGCCGCGGCCTTCGCTTTCACCGTGCGCGCGGGGGCGGCGGACGCATTGCCGCGAGCACGCTTGGTCGCCGTTACCTGCCCGCGAAGCGGCGTCCCAGGTACGCAGAGCGAGCCAGCGCTCTTCGCCGTAGCGCCAGCGCCGACTCTTCCTTGCGCCTCGATCTTGAAGAACTCCATCAGCTCCTGCAGTTGCGCGGCCTGGCCACCCATTTCCTCGGCGGTGGCGGCGAGCTCTTCGGAGGCACTGGCATTCTGCTGCGTGGCCTTGTTCAACTGGCCCATGGCGCCGTTGATCTGGCCCACGCCCTGGCTTTGCTCCTGGCTCGAGGCGGCAATCTCCTGCACGAGATCCGAGGTCTTGCGGATGCTGGGCACCATTTCGTCGAGCAGCCGGCCGGCCTGTTCGGCCATCTTGACGCTAGAGCCGGCGAGTTCACCGATCTCCTGGGCGGCAACCTGGCTCCGCTCAGCCAGCTTCCTGACTTCGGCGGCGACCACGGCAAAGCCCTTGCCGTGCTCACCCGCGCGGGCGGCTTCGATGGCGGCGTTGAGCGCCAGGAGGTTGGTCTGGTAGGCGATGTCGTCGATGATGCCGATCTTGCCGGCGATGGACTTCATGGCTTCGACCGTGTCCTTGACCGCCTTGCCACCCTGTTCGGCTTCGGACGAGCTCTTCGTGGCCATGTTGTCGGTGACCTTGGCGTTCTCGGTGTTCTGGGTGATGCTGGCCGTCATCTGTTCGATGCTGGCGGTGGTCTCTTCGACCGAGGCAGCTTGCTCGGAACTCGACTGCGAGAGGGATTGAGCGGTGGCGGAGACCTGGCCCGAAGCGTTGGACAGGTTGTCGGCGGCCCCCTTTACGTCGCCAATGATCTGGTTCAGCCGGGCGATCAGGTTTTGCTGGGCGGTTAGCATTTGGCCGATCTCGTCCTTGCCGGCGCTGTCGATGCGTATCGTCAGATCGCCATCGGCCATGCGCTGGGTGACATCGAGCGCCTCGGTGACGGGGCGGGTGATGCCACGGGTGACAAACCAGGCGATCAGCACGCTCAGGAGGCTGGCGATGGCTCCGAGGGCGAGCAGCAGGGTCAGCGCCAGGCTGGCCTTCTCGTCGGCATCTTTCGCAGCCGCATTCATCAACTCGGTCTGATGTTTGACCAGTGCCTCGATCGATCGCGTGAAATTGTCCTGTCGTGTTGCCATGTCGCCGAACAGCAGCATGTTCGTTTCATCCAGCCGGCCACCTTCGATCAGGTCGATCACTTCGTTCTGGACCTTGACGAAGGGCGCGCGCGCGTCGGTCAGCGCTTTCATCAGGTCCCGTTCCTGATCGGAGCTGATGATGCCTTTCAGTTTCTCGATGCTTTCATCGGCGGTTTTGCGCGCGGCCAGCAGGCGCTGCTTTTCCTTCATTTGCGGCTTGGTTTCATTGAGCAGGGCCATGTTGCGCAGCGTCTGCGCGGTGAAGGCGACCCGGTCGATGACGCTGTTGGCCAGAACGACCTTGGGAAATTTTTCACCGGCCATCGATTCGAGCTCGTGATCCAGGAGCTTGATGCGGACATAGCCCACCGTGGCGATCGTCACCAGGAGCACCAGGGGAATGGCGAAGCCGAGGCCGAGGCGCGTGCCTATCTTCAGATTGCCGAGCATTGGGTTCTCCTTTGATCGTCGCTTGAAAATTTCAACTTCACCATGGCGGATCAGTGCGCCGTGAGCAGGGAAACGCCGTGGCCGGCGCGTGCGAGTTGTTCCTCGGTGTTGGCACTGCGGCTGACCAGCGCCTGCACATCCAGGATCAGGGCGACTTCGCCACTGCCGAGGATGGTCGAGCCGCCGATGCCGCGCATGTTGCGGAAGAGGGTGCCCAGCGGTTTGATCACCGTCTGGAACTCGCCCAGCAACTGGTCGACCACGATGCCGGCCTTTTGCCCGGCGTACTGCACGACGACGACGTTCTCGCGCGTCGGGCGTTCGCCGGTCACTTCGAACAGCTCGCGCAAGCGAACGAAGGGCAGCACCTCGCCGCGCAGGTTGATGTAGTCGCGTTCGCCGCTGGTGCCGGCCAGTTCGATGCACTCGATGACCATGTCCAGCGGAATGACGTAAGAGGCCTTGCCAACGCCGGTAAGGAAGCCGTCGATGATGGCCAGGGTCAGCGGCAGGCGGATGGTGAAGCGCGAGCCGGCGCCCGGTTCGGTTTCGACATGCACCATGCCGCGCAGGGCTGTGATGTTCTTGCGCACCACGTCCATGCCGACGCCGCGACCGGACAGGTTGGTGACTTTTTCCACCGTGGAGAACCCCGGCTCGAAGATCAGGTTCAGCACTTCCTGGTCGGACAGCGTATCGCCGGGCTGGATGATGCCTTTCTCGATGGCCTTGGCCTGGATGCGATCCTTGTTGAGGCCGCCACCGTCGTCCACCACCTGGATGACGATGCTGCCCGAATCATGGTAGGCGTTGAGTTCAACGCGGCCCTTGGCCGGCTTGCCGGCGGCGGCACGCGCGGCCGGTGGCTCGATGCCGTGGTCCATGGCATTTCTGACCAGGTGCATCAGCGGGTCGCCGATCTTTTCCACCACCGATTTGTCGAGTTCGGTCTCGGCGCCGGTGATCACCAGTTCGATATCCTTGCCCAGCTCCTTCGAGACGTCGCGGGCAACGCGATGGAAGCGGTTGAAGGTTTCGCCGATCTGCACCATGCGCAGGGCCAGCGCGGAATCGCGGATGCTCTCGACCAGCCGGGTGAGGACCGAGGTGGCCTCGACCAGGGTGCCTTCGGCGCTCTTCCGGGCCAGCAGGTTGGCCGATGCGCCGGCGATCACCAGTTCGCCCACCAGGTCGATGAGCTGGTCCAGCTTGTCCGCGTGGATGCGGATCAGGCTGGCTTCGGCGGCCTTCTTTTCGGATATGGTCTTCTGCTTGGCGGCGGCGGCTTCGACGATCTCCGGCTGCACGCTGTTTTGCTGGATCAGGATGTTGCCCAGGGTCGGCGTCGGCGTGTCCTCGGCACCGACTTTCACCTCGGATTGCCGGCGCAGGCCGGTGTCAAGTTCCTCACGGGTCAGGGCGCCGCTCTTGACCAGGATTTCGCCCAGGCGCATGGTCTCCTCGGGCAAGGACTCGATCAGGCCGAGATACTCCTCGACCTTGCTGTTGGGCGGCAGGATGTGAAGGTCGCAGTCGTCACGACAGAAGTCGAACACACGCTCGATGGCGTCCTTGCTGGCGTGGCTGCGGAAGCTGATCTCGAATCCCAGGTAGCACAGCTCCGGATCCATCGCCTCGGCATCCGGCAGGGCATCGATCAGCGTGGTCATGTGGGCGACCTCGCCGAGATTCAGCAGGTAGCGCAGGAAGGCCAGCGGATCCATGCCGTTTTTCAGGACATCGCGACCGAAACGGATCGAGATGTGCCAGCAGTCATTGACGGCGGCATCCGCATCCTCGCGCTCGATATCCGCCTCGGCTTCGGCCAGCACGGCCTTGACGGCAGCCGGCTTGCGTTCGCCGAGGAAGGGCTGCAGGGAGTCGCTGATCGCCGCGCCCGCCGCCGCCAGATCCGGGTCCACGTCAAGCTGGCCCCTGGCGACCAGGTCAAGCAGGGCACCAATGTGGTCGCAACCCAGCAGCAATGCGGAAATCATTTCACCGCTGACCGCGATCTCGCCGTTGCGCAGGCGGTCGAGCACGTTTTCCAGGACGTGGGTGAAGCTTTCCACGGAATGGATTTCGACCACCCCGGCGCCGCCCTTGATGGTATGCGCGGCGCGGAACACGGCATTGATGGTTTCGGCGTCGTGATCGCCTTTTTCGAGCTGCATCAGGCCGCTTTCCATGGCTTCGAGCTGCTCGCGGGCCTCGACGGAAAACACGCTGAGAATTTCGTCCATTGCCTGCTCCCTGTCAGCCTTGTTCGCCGGCGGGAATCACCAGCGGGTCGCCGAAAAAGGCCACCATGTTGAAAAATTCGATCACCTCGCGCACCGCGGCGCTGTGCCCGACGATGCGCAACACGCTGCCCAGGCGCTCGCTTTCGCGCTTGGCCATGGCCAGCAACTGGAAACCGGCGGTATCCATTTCGCCGACATGCGACAAGTCGAGTTCAAGCACCGGATGGGCGCGAACGCCCTCGATCAGGCGCTGCTTGATCTCGTCCGCGTGGTAGATGCCGAGGTCGCCCTCCACGGTGATTCGCGTGGCTCCGGCGGCGGTGGTTTGCGATATGAATTCCATCGGGACGCTCCTAGAACAGTTCGACTTTCGGATTGGCCTTGACTTCGGCGCTGCCGCCGTGTGCCACGCTGTTGTGCGTGTTGCGCTGCGAATCCATCACGTAGTTGCTGTAGATCTGGTCGAGATGGGCCGCCAGCGGTTGCAGTTCGAACGCGGGATCTTCAAGCTGGGCCAGGCGTTCGGCCAGCATGCGGGTGTGTCCGTCGAGGCGATTGAGGGCATCCGCCACTTGTTCGATCTGCTGTCGCGTCACATCCTGGAACTGCACGCTGGCCAGGGCGGACATGAACATGTCGGCGAGTTGACGGCTGCTCTCGGTGATCGTCGCCATCACGCCGGCGCCATGCTCGGTCACTTCCTTGTAGCTGCGGCCTAGATCGTCGAGCTGGGTGGCAAAGCTCTCCAGGGCTTCGCGCTCGTTCGCCGCGTTGTCCTTGGACAGCTTCTCCTCGAACTGGGCCTCGATCGAGTCGGCAACCGCCTCGATACCGCTGCTGATCTGGCCGACGGCCTCGTCGGTGGCGCGCGACAGCTTGCGCACCTCGTCGGCCACGACGGCGAAGCCGCGCCCGGCGTCTCCAGCGCGGGCCGCCTCGATCGCGGCGTTCAAGGCCAGCAGGTTGGTCTGGCCGGAGATGTTGCGGATCAGGTCGACCAGGGCGCTCAGGGAGCGCGCCTCCTTGACGACGTGGGAAATCCGCTCGCGATCCTCCAGCGCGGAGGCCACCCGCTCGCGGATGTAACTTTCGAGGGTTTGGATCAAGTCGCGATTGCGGGCAATGCGCTCCTCGGCGGACTGCAACAGGCGGGAGGATTCATTGGTGGTGCTTTCGACGTAAGTCCCCAGTCGGGAAATGATGTCGTCGATGGACTGCAGCCGTTCGGCAATATCGAATGCCGCTTTCTCGGTTTCCGAGACGACGCCGCTGAGCTGGCCGCGCACCACGTCGTTGAAGCCCTGGACGCCGCGCAGCTCGCCGGCCACCTGGTCGGCGGCGGCCACCACCTTGGCATTGCGCTCGGCGGCGTCCTTCTCGGCGTTGGCCCGCCCGAATTCCCAATCGCGATACACCGCCACGGAGACCAGATGCTGCGCGACGAAGAGCGCCAACGCTATCGCGAACGTTCCCAGGGCATCGCCCCAGTTGGGTGGAATTGCCAGCGCGGGCAGCAGGCTGCCATGGAACCAGTCATGCAGCAGGAATACCGGGACGGCTACGGCTAGCCCGGTGCCGAGTGCCACCGCCAGTGATCGCAGGAACATGGCTTGGCGGTTCATTATCGAAGCACCAGCTTGATCGTGTTGAGCAGTTCGTCCGCCGTGGCCGGCTTGACCAGCCAGCCCGACGCGCCGGCGGCCTTGGCTTCCATGCGCCTGGCCTGCTGCGACTCGGTGGTCAGGAACAGGATCGGCATGAACTTGTAGTTCGGCAGCCCGCGCACCTCCTTGATGAATTCGATGCCGTTCATCCCCGGCATGTTCAGGTCCGTGATCAGCAGGTCCACCTTGATCCCGCCCTTGAACTTGGCCAGCCCCTCGGCCGCGTTGCCAGCCTTCTCCACCGCATAGCCCGCCTTGGTCAGGATGTTCGAGATCGACAGCAGGATCGTCGCCGAATCGTCCACCAGCATGATTGTGCTCATAGTCCAGTCCTCAATATCCGCATCGGTCAGGGCGGGGCCGGGCCGGATCGCACGGCGCCGCTCCCGCTTTCTTTTCGCCGAGGCATCGTCTCAAAGCAGCGGGCTTTTGTTTATCCGTGAATTACGCGACAACTTGCGGGATATACGTAGCCGGAGCCTTGGCGGGCGGGGCATGGACGCTGGGTCGGCTTGGCCTTGGGGTGCGTTCGAACACCGGCCGGCCCTGCGATTGCGACTGGCCCGCGGCATGACAGCGCCCCTGTCGGGCACGGCGGACTGCGTCAACTACGGAGTTGCGCTCCGTACTTGCCGCAGGTGATGCGGGAGGTTTTGCCGTTATGATTGCGGGCAAAATCAAGCAGCCGGATTTTTCCCCGGCGACATACGGATCCGTTTCCCATGCTCCTGATTGTCGGCTACGTCGTCATCCTCCTGGCCTCGGTCGGCACCTATGCCGTGCACGGCAGCCTGGCCGCGCTGTGGATGCCCATGGAATACGTGGCGATCCTCGGGCTGGCCATCGGCGGCTTCATCGCCGGCAACGGCATCAAGGCGGTCAAGGCCACGCTGGCGGCGCTGCCCACCGTGTTCAAGGGCTCGCATCTCAACAAGGCGCTGTACATGGACTTGCTGGCGATGCTGTTCGAGATACTGTCCAAGGTGCGCAAGGAAGGCCTGATGTCGATCGAGAACGACATCGAGAATCCCGACGAAAGCCCGATCTTCGGCAAGTACCCGGCGATCGTGAAGGATCATCATGTGATGGAGTTCATCTGCGACTACCTGCGCATGATGGTGGGCGGCAACCTGAATGCCTTCGAGATAGAAAACCTGATGGATGTCGAAATCGAGACCCATCACCAGGAAGCCCACGTGCCGGTGCATGCCGTGACCAAGATGGCGGACGCGACGCCGGCCTTCGGCATCGTGGTGGCGGTGATGGGCGTGGTCAACGTCATGGGTTCTGTCGGCGCGCCACCGGCGGTGCTGGGCAAGATGATCGGCGGCGCCCTGGTCGGCACCTTCCTCGGCATCCTTGTGTCCTACGGCTTCGTCGCTCCGATCGCCGGGCAACTGGAGCAGAAGGTCGAGGAAGAGGGCAAGATCTATCAGGTGATCAAGACGGTGTTGCTGGCCAGCATGAACGGCTACGCGCCGCAGGTGGCCGTGGAGTTCGGCCGCAAGGTGCTGTTCTCGGGCGATCGCCCGCGCTTCATCGAACTCGAGGAAGACCTGAAGGCGCGCAAGGGCAAATGAGCCCGGCAGGCGCGCGCAGGGCTGAGTCATGAGCGACGATACCCAGCAACCGATAGTCGTCAAGAAGATCAAGAAGACGGCGGCCGGGTCGCACGGCGGCGCCTGGAAGATCGCCTATGCCGACTTCGTCACGGCGATGATGGCCTTTTTCATGCTGATGTGGCTGCTCGGCTCGACCACCCAGGCCGACCTGCAGGGCATCGCCGATTACTTCCAGAATCCGCTCAAGGTTTCGATGGCCGGCGGTTCCGGCTCCGGCGATTCGTCATCGATCATTCAGGGCGGCGGCAAGGACCTCACGGCATCGGTCGGCCAGGTGAAGGCCGGCGATGTCGAGGCCCCGCGCAAGACCATCAACCTGCAGAAGCTCAAGGCCGAATACGAGCGGATGGAACGCCAGCGCCTGGAAGGGCTGAAGGCCGATCTGGAGAACATGATCGACGCCAATCCGACCCTGAAGCAGTTCAAGAACCAGTTGCTGCTGGACCTGACCAGCGAAGGCCTGCGCATCCAGATCGTCGATGAAAAGAACAGGCCGATGTTCGATTCCGCGAGTTCGGAGGTCAAGCCCTATACCCGGGTGATCCTGCGCGAGATCGGCAAGGTGCTGAACAAGGTCGAGAACCATGTCAGCCTGTCCGGGCACACGGATGCCCAGCCATTCGCCGGCGGCAACCGCGACTTCAGCAACTGGGAGCTATCGACCAACCGCGCCAATTCCTCGCGCCGCGAGCTGATCGCGGGCGGCATGATCGATTCCAAGGTGATGCGCGTGGTCGGCCTGGCGTCGACCGTGCTCTACGACAAGCAGGACGCCTACAACCCGATCAACCGACGGATCAGCATCGTCATCATGAACAAGCGCACTGAAGAGGCGATCCTGGCCGACGGCAAGAGCGTGGAAGTCGAGGGTGCCGAGGAAGTCCAGAGCGCCACCGCAACCCCGGCGGCATCGCGTTAATCGATCATTCCTGGCGATCAGGCGATCGCCGGCGCGGCCTCGGGCTGTTTGCTCTGGTGCTTTTCGGCCTCGGCCGCATGCACTGTTTCCACCCGCGTCAGGAACTCGGCCACCTTGGGGAAATTGCCTTTCAGCGCGACATCCGAGGCACGGCCGGAAGGCCCCTCGATCAAGGCTGACGCCCCTCGCCGGATCAGCATCTGCACCATCTTGAATTCGCCCTTCTGGGCGGCTTTCATCAAGGGCGTCATGCCATCCGGGCTGGGCAGGTCGACATCGAAGTCCATGGTCAACAGCGTCTTGAAATACGACAGGTTGCGTTTGTCGATGGCGTCGACCAGCATTTGCGTCGCTTCCGGATTTTCCTTGCGCTTCTTCGGCTCCAGGCCGGTCGGCAGCGCCTTGGCGGTGTAATTGAGCACCGACAGGGCCACCATGGCGATCAGGGCGATCAGCATCGGGGTCTGGCTGATGCCGAGCGAGGCTGCCCACTGCTCCGGCAGGTTGGCGCCGATCGCCAGCAGGAAATAGATCAGGAAAAAGAAAAACCGGACATACAGGAACAAGGCAAACACGACCATCAGGCCCAGCATGGCCATCAGCAAGCCTTGTTCGATGCCTATCGATTCGAGGGCCGCGCGTGGCAGGTTTGCCACCAGGGCCATGGTGGCGACTAGGCCAAGCAGGGTCCATTCCCGAACTTGTTTCTGGCGAACGATATCCATGGCAATCCCCGGCGCGGATGTGAAAACCGGGATGCAGTCTAAATCAAACGGCCTTGAACCGCAGCATTGACGCGCCGGGATGCCGGGCAGGCGAGGCAATGCAATTTCTTTATCCGTCGAATAGACCTTTTCGTTGCAATAACTAGCCAAGGAAAGGCTAGACTTCCATTTTTGTGCAGGGCGTCATTTCAGCGCACGACCAAAGGGGAGAAACCGGAATGAAACAGAAATGGGTGTTTGCATTCGAAGAGGGTGACGGCAAGAACAAGATGCTGCTGGGAGGGAAGGGCGCGAATCTTTGCGAAATGACCCAGATCGGTCTCAATGTCCCGCCCGGATTCACGATTTCCACCGACGCCTGCCTCGCCTATCTCGATCAGGATGCCCTGCCGCCCGGGGCCTGGGAGGAGATCCTCAAATACATGAAGGATCTTGAAAAGAAGACCGGCAAGCAGTTCGGCGGCGGTGACAATCCGCTGCTGGTTTCGGTGCGTTCGGGCTCGTCGATGTCCATGCCGGGCATGATGGACACCATTCTCAACCTGGGCCTGAACAAGACCACCCTGCAGGGTCTAATCAAGCTGACCGACAATCCGCGCTTCGGCTACGACGCCTACCGGCGTTTCATCCAGCTTTACGGCAAGATTGCCCTGGGCGTCGAGGACAAGCATTTCGATGACGCCATGGCGGCCATGAAGAAGAAGGTCGGCGTGTCGCAGGACGTCGACCTCAAGGCCGAGCATCTCGAGGAACTGGCGGATCAGTTCGCCAGGATCATCGAGGCCAACACCGGCAAGCCGTTTCCGGAAGACCCCTACAAGCAACTCGAAATCGCCATCCAGGCGGTGTTCCGTTCATGGAATGGCAAGCGCGCCATCGATTACCGCAAGCAGTTCAAGATCACGCGCGACCAGGCCAATGGCACCGCGGTGAATATCTGCACCATGGTCTTCGGCAACATGGGCAATGATTCGGGCACCGGGGTCGGCTTCACGCGCAATCCCGGCACCGGCGAGAACCTGATCTACGGCGAGTATCTGGTCAATGCCCAGGGCGAGGACGTCGTCGCCGGCATCCGCACGCCGAAGCCGATCGCCGACATGGAACACGACATGCCGGATATCTACCGGCAACTGCTTGAACTGCACAACCGCCTTGAGTCGCACTACAAGGAGGTGCAGGACTTCGAGTTCACCATCGAGCGCGGCATCCTGTACTGCCTGCAGACCCGCAATGGCAAGATGAATGCCCAGGGCATGGTGCGGACGTCGGTGGAAATGTTCAAGGAAGGCCTGATCACCAAGGAAAAGGCCCTGCTGCGCGTCGATCCGGCGATGCTGGAGCAACTCCTGGTGCCGCAGCTCTCGCCCGACTTCAAGGGCAAGCCGCTGGCCATTGGCCTGCCGGCCTCGCCGGGTGCTGCCTCGGGCAAGATCGTGTTCGACGCGGATACCGCGGAATCGCGCGGACGCAACGGCGAACGCATCATCCTGGTGCGCGAGGAAACCAAGCCCGAGGACATCCACGGCTTCTTCCAGGCCCAGGGTATCCTCACCAGTCGTGGCGGCAAGACGTCGCACGCCGCCGTGGTCGCCCGCGGCATGGGCAAGCCCTGCGTTTCCGGCTGCGACGCGATCCACATCGACGACATCAAGCGCTGCGCCACGATAGGCGACACCACGCTGCATGAAGGCGACGTGGTTACCATCGACGGCGGCAACGGCAAGGTTTACGCCGGCGAGGTGCCGACGGTGCAGGCCGAGTTCAACGAGTACATGGAGACCCTGCTCAAGTGGGCCGACCAGGTGGCACGGCTGAAGGTGATGGCCAACGCCGACACGCCGGAGGATGCCGCCAAGGCCCGCGGCTTCGGCGCCATGGGCATCGGCCTGTGCCGCACCGAGCGCATGTTCAACGCCACCGATCGCCTGCCCATCGTGCAGGAGATGATCCTCGCCGAGTCGAGCGAGGAACGCCAGGCCGCGCTTGACCGCCTGTTGCCGATACAGCGGGCCGACTTCAAGGGCATCTTCAAGGCCATGAAGGGCCTGCCGGTGACGGTGCGCCTGATGGACCCGCCGCTGCACGAGTTCCTGCCGACGGCCGCCCAGCTCGAACTGGAAATCGCCCACCTGCACCACTTGCGCGATTCGCTGAAGGCGGTGGAGGAATTGCCGGAAACCCTCAAACTGCTTAGCCCGCGCCTTTACCAGCAGTATGCGGATGGCCTGAACAAGCTCGGTCGCGGCATGGAAGAATTCAAGGACAGCCATCTTGAGGAAGACGTGATCCACAAGAAGGAGAAGACCCTGAAAAAGGTGCGCGCGCTGTCCGAAGTCAACCCCATGCTGGGTCATCGCGGCGTGCGCCTGGGCGTCACCTACCCCGAAATCTACGAAATGCAGATCAAGGCGATCCTGGAAGCTGCGGCGCTCTGCGCCAAGGAAGGCATCGAGGTCCATCCCGAGATCATGGTGCCGCAGGTTGCCACCGTTGAGGAGCTCAAGCGCATCCACGGCTACGTGCAACGCATCCACAAGGTGGTCGAACTGACCCACGGCATCAATGTCGGCGTCAAATTCGGCAGCATGCTGGAAGTGGTGCGCGCCTGCCTGCGCGCCGGCCGCATGGCCGAGGATGCGCAGTTCTTCAGCTTCGGTACCAACGACCTGACCCAGGCGACGTTTTCCTTCAGCCGCGAGGATGCGGAGAACAAGTTCCTTCCCGCCTACATCGAGACCGGCATCCTGGAAGACAACCCCTTCGAGGTGCTGGACCAGAAGGGCGTCGGCGAACTGATGAAGCTCGCGGTGAACGAGGGGCGCAAGACCAATCCCGAACTGAAGATCGGCATCTGTGGCGAGCATGGCGGTCATCCCGGTTCGATCCAGTTCTGTCACGGCATCGGTCTGACCTACGTTTCCTGCTCCGGTCCGCGCGTTCCCATCGCCCGCCTGGCCGCCGCCCAGGCGCAACTGCAGGATGCCGGGGGCAAGGTCACGAAGAACGCCTGATGCCATAATCGCCCCATGGATGACGATGATTTCATGGGGCGGGCCTTGGACCTGGCACGCCAGGCGGGTGCCGCCGGCGAAGTGCCGGTCGGCTGCGTCGTGGTGCATGATGGCGAAATCGTCGGCCGCGGCTGGAACCAGCCGATCGGCCGCCATGATCCGACCGCGCATGCCGAGATCATGGCCTTGCGCGATGCCGCCGACCGGCTCGGCAACTACCGGCTGCCGGGCTGCACGCTCTACGTGACGCTCGAACCCTGCGCCATGTGCGCCGGCGCCATCATGCATGCGCGCATCGGGCGCGTCGTGTTCGGCGCGCTCGACCCCAAGACGGGGGTTGCCGGCAGCGTCATCGATCTCTTTGCCGAGTCCCGCCTCAACCATCACGCGACCGTCGCCGGTGGCGTCCTCGCTGACTCCTGCGGCGCGCTGCTGTCGTCCTTCTTCGCCGCGCGGCGCGGACGCACCGAGGTGGCGTGATGCCGGGCCTGCATATCCGGGTCAGCCTGCCAAGGCAGACACTGGAACTACTTGATGGACGCGGCGGACTGCTGAGGCGCTATTCCGTATCAACGGCCTCGAACGGGGCAGGGGAGCTGTCAGGCAGCCACTGTACGCCTCGGGGTAGGCATGTCGTGCGCGCCAAGATTGGCGCCGGGGCGGCATCCAACACGGTTTTTCGCGGGCGCCGCCCGACAGGTGAAATCTGGACGCCGCAACTGGCGGAACAGTTTCCCGATCGCGACTGGATGCTCACGCGCATTCTCTGGCTTTCGGGAAAGGAGCCGGGGCGCAATCGCCTTGGCAATGTCGACACGATGCGCCGTTACATCTATCTGCACGGCTCGCCGGATACCGCTCCCATGGGGCGCCCCGGATCGATCGGCTGCGTGCGCATGCGCAATCGGGACATCATCGAGTTGTTTGACCTGGTGCCGCCCTATACGCCGGTCGATATCGTCGAGTTCGGCGTCGAAGCCGGAGGCTGGCCGCAATTGGCTTCGGACGCACGCGCCGTGCGCGAAGCGGTTTTCGTCCGGGAGCAGAAGGTGCCGCGCGAACTGGAAATGGACGCCCACGACGTGCAGAGCCGCCATGTGTTGGCCCGCGACGCGCAGAACAATCCGATCGGCACCGGCCGGCTGCTGCCAGACGGCCACATCGGACCCATGGCGGTACTGGCCGAGTGGCGCGCGCGCGGGGTTGGCCGGGCGCTGTTCGAAGGGCTTCTCGAAGAGGCCGCCGCCGGTGGCATGACGCAACTGGCGCTGAACGCCCAGACAACGGCACTCGGCTTCTATCGTCGATTCGGCTTTGCCGAGGACGGCCCCGAATTCGTCGAAGCCGGGTTGCCGCACCAGGCCATGCGGCGAACACTCTGACCCGGCTTCAGCTTGCGGGCAACAGGCGGTAGCGTCGTCGCGGCCCGCGCAGGGCGCCGGGCAGCCAGGTTTGCTCGTCGAAGACAACGCGGCCGGCGGAATCCCGAATCAGGATCGTGGAACTGCGCGTGCCATAGGTCGGCGAATTGACAAAGGCTGCGGACAGCAAGCGTTCCCAGTCCAGTGGTACACCGGTGCGTGGCAAGTGCTCGTCCGGATGCACGCTGTCGTCACACAGCAGTTCAAACAGGCCGTGTTCATGCGGTAACTCGTCGATGGCGGCGGAGAGCGCCGTCTTGCCAGCGCCGACTTTCGGCCAGGGGGTGTCGAGGAGATGGTTGGATACGCCATACACGCCCGGCGGCAACGCTTTCGATTCGCCGCTGACGTTCGAAGACCACCAGAGGCTCTCGCCGTCGCCCAGCAGAATGTTGTAACCGTTGCACTGTCGGCCGACGACGGCTATTTGTTCGAGATAAGCATCCGGCGCCGCATTGCCGATGAGAAAACCTGAAACGAGGGTACCGCGCGATGGGGCTCCGTTCCGCACTTGCGCCGGATCACGGAAATTGGTCAGCGCCGCGAAGCGACCGCCACGCGTGATGCCCATCCAGCTTCCACCGGCTTCCAGGTCGCGCCCGGCCAGCACGTCCGGAGCCTCGGTCCAAAACGCGGCCGGTTCGGTGGGCCGGGCAAAGAATTCATCGCGGTTGGCGGCGACCACCAGCGGATAGTCGGGATGTACGCGCCAGGCGATGAAGACAATACACATGACTGATCAGGCGTTGGCCTGGTCGTCGTTTGTTGCATAGGGCAGCGTCAGGAATTCCAGGCGCTCGCCGTCAAGGCTGCCGACACGGACGTCGCCGGCTTCGCGCGCGCCGATCTGGACGCAGACCAGACACTCGTGGCCGCCTGACGGGGAGGGCGCCAGACTGACAATGGCGCCGCAATGCTGGTCGCCGGTTTCCGGCGCGAAGACGTGTGTTCCGGGCATTGCCGCCATGCCGATTCGCGCTCGGAAGCTCCGGCGCTTGACCTTGCCGAGGTATTGGGTCCGGGCGACGATTTCCTGGCCCGGATAGCAGCCCTTGGTGAAGCTCACCCCGGCCACGGCGGGAAGCTCCATGTTCAGCATCTGCGGCACGAAGGCTTCCTGCGTCGCGGCGACGATGCGCGGCTGGCCGGCGGCGATTTCCAGCCAGTTCCAGGCGGCCAGGCCGACGGGGCGGGCGGATGCCTTGCTGTCTTGCCACGTCGTGGCGGCCAGTGCCGGGTCCAGGGCCAGCAGCCAGCGATGATCGTCAAGCCGAATGGCACGTCCACCTGGAATGCCGGTGGCGCCAAAGCGCGGCAAATCGCCGGAAGCGGCAATGAGAGTCGGCGCTGGCGCCACGGCGTCAGTGGCGGACAATCCGACCAGGGCGAATTCCTGGCTGGCGTCGCTGAGCTTGACCTTGGCGCGCAATACGTACATCGAGAGTTTTTTGAGAATGGCCGGCAGAATGTCTCGCGGCAGCATCAGCAGGAAATCCTCGCCATCGCGCCAGATCAGGAATAGCGCCAGCAACCGCCCCTTGGCGGTGCAGAGCCCGGCAAACCGCGCGCTGCCAGCGGTGATTCCCTTGATGTCGTTGGTCATCAGGTTGTGCAGGAAATCGGCGGCATCCGCGCCGCTGGCGCGGATCACGCCTTGATCGGCGAGGGGGGCAATCACGCTCGCGTCGCGTGCCGCCGCCAACTCGCCGGAAAGGTCGCCGAATGTGCCGCCATCGGCCGCAAAGCCTTGGCCGGCGAGAAACGAAGTCCACTCCTGGGTCATAATGTCCGTCCGGTTTGAAATGTGCGCGGTGCTATTATCACGGCAAGCCTGCACGTTGCGACGGATCATCAATTCTTCAAGGTCATCATGCGTACCATCAAGATTCTCCTGTTGTTGGTGATTGTGGGATTTCTCTGCGTGATCGTCGGCGCAAGCTGGTTTACGGTGCGCCACCTGCCGATGCGCAGCGATACCGTAACGTTTTCCATCCCTGCCGGCGCCAGCCTGCGCACCGCTGCCCAGGTCATCGAATCCGCCGGCGTTGATTTGCCGGCGTGGCAGCTCGAGTTGCTCGGGCGCGTCATGGGTCGTTCGGCCAAGATCAAGGCCGGCAGCTATGAACTCGAAAGCGGCCTGACCGCAACCGCCTTGCTCGACAAATTGACGCGCGGTGACGTTCTCTTCAGCGAATTGACGCTGGTTGAAGGCAAGAGCTTCCGCCAGCTTCGCGCCGCGCTCAATGAGCACCCGGACTTGTCGCACGACACGCTCAAATTGAGCGATCAGCAGATTCTCAAGGGCATTGGCGCGAAAGAACCCCACCCTGAGGGCCTGTTCTTCCCGGATACCTATCTGTTCGGCAAGGGCAGCAGCGATCTTGACGTGCTGCGCCGAGCTTACAAGGCAATGCAGCCAAAGCTCGCCGAAGCCTGGGCCAAGCGCGAAAGCACGATACCGCTCAAGAGCCCTTACGATCTGCTGATTCTGGCCTCGATCGTGGAAAAGGAAACCGGCCTGGCGACAGACCGACCCCATATCGCGGCGGTTTTTGTCAACCGTTTGCGTCGCGGCATGCTGATGCAATCCGATCCGACCGTGATCTACGGCCTGGGGGAGCGCTTCGACGGCAACCTGCGCAAAGTCGATCTGGTGACCGATACGCCATGGAACACCTATACGCGCGTCGGCTTGCCACCCACACCGATTGCCGCCCCCGGAATTGCCTCGCTTATGGCTGCCGCCAAGCCGCCACCCAGCGACATGCTCTATTTCGTCGCCCGCGGTGACGGGTCGAGCGAGTTTTCGGCCTCACTGGACGAACATAACGCGGCTGTCGCCAAATACCAGAAGCGCTGAGATGTCGCGCGGTCGCTTCATCAGCTTTGAAGGCATCGACGGTGCGGGCAAGAGCACTCAGCACAAGTGGCTCGTTGAGCATCTGAAGAGCCAGGGACGGCAGGTGGTGGCAACCCGGGAACCCGGCGGCACGCCGCTTGGGGAAAAACTGCGGGCGCTTCTGCTGGCCGAACCGATGCACCTCGAAACCGAAGCCCTGCTGATGTTCGCCGCCAGGCGGGAGCACCTTGCCGCGGTAATCGAACCCGCCCTGGCACGCGGCGATTGGGTTGTCTGCGACCGCTTCGTCGACGCGTCATTTGCTTATCAGGGCGGCGGCCGCGGGCTGGATTGGGGCAAGCTGAAAACACTTGCCGACTGGGTCCTGGGATCGCTCCGCCCAGACCTGACATTTATATTCGACGTGCCGGTCGCGGTTGCCCAAAAAAGACTTCACGCGGCAACCGACAAGCCAGATCGCTTCGAGCAGGAGCACGCGGAGTTTTTTGAGCGGGTGCGTGGCGCCTACTTGCGCATCGCCCACGCCGAAGCTCGGCGAGTACGGCTGATCGACGCCACAAAGCATCCCGATGAAATTAATAAAGAACTTGAGAAAATAATTGCTACTATCTGATAATTATAACAATATTGTTTTCGATAAGCAGCTTGCGCAACTCCTTGCCGGTGGGCTTGAGCGCTTGCCTCACGCCATGTTGCTCACCGGGCCGGAGGGTGTCGGCAAGACGGCTTTTGCAATCCGGCTCGCCCATCTGCTGCTTTGTGAGTCGCCCCAGGCTTACTCGGCCTGCGGTGCTTGCCAGGCTTGCCGCTGGCTGGCCAGTGACAATCATCCCGATTTCCGCCACGTCAAGCCGGACTCGGAAGACGAAGGCGAGGAGGGCGCCAAGGAAAAGACCAAGAAGCGCGGCCAGGGGATCATCCGGATCGATCAGATTCGGGAGCTGGAATCTTTCGTATTTATCGGCAGCCATCGCATGGGAGCCCGCGTGGTGCTCTTGACCGAAGCCGAAACGATGAACGGCCCGGCGGCAAATGCACTTCTTAAAATACTAGAAGAACCACCTGCATCTGTTTATTTTATATTAGTTTCATCTAGACAGAAATCCCTTTTGCCGACTATTCGCAGCCGCTGTCAAAGCATTCCGTTTTCCGTGCCGGAGGCTGCGCTTTCCACGACCATGCTCGCCAATATCGGGCCCGGAAACGATGTAGCGCGCTACCTTGACTTGGCGGCGGGGGCGCCGTTGCGAGTTGCCAAATGGAGCGAGGCCGGCTTGATTGCGCCGCTGAATTCGCTGATCGAAATGCTCCAGAACCCGCCGGCGGATCCCATTGGCCTGGCTGCGCGATGGGATGGACTCCTGAAATCCGAACCGGGCTTTACGCTGGAGCATCTGGTCGAGGAACTTCAGCGCTGGCTCTTTGATCTTGCCCAGGAACGCCTGACGGGATCAATGCGCTATCACGCCGGCTGGCCGAGATCCAAGGTTTCGCAAGTGAATTTCAATCCGGTGGCACTCATGGGCGCTTGGCGTCAGCTAATGCAGTTTCGACGAAGTTCACGTCATCCGCTGAATCAATTGCTTTTTCTTGAAAGCCTTGCGGCTCATTTCTTGCGCGCGCTGCGTCCGGACCCCACGTGAATCCGGCGCTGATAGATTCGCATTGCCATCTCGATTTTCCGGAGTTCCAGGGTCGGGAAGAGGAGATGCTAGCGGCCATGGCTGCCAGCGGCGTGGTTGCCGCCTTGGTGGCGGGCGTCACCATGGAAAAATTCCCATCGGTATTGGCTCTGGCGGAACGGCATGCCAACCTGTATGCCGCCGTCGGCATTCACCCGGATACTCTTGACGGCAGCGAGGCCGACGAGGGCACGCTGGTTAGACTGGCAACGCATCCGAAGGTACTTGCCATCGGCGAAACCGGGCTGGATTATTACCGACTGAAAGGGGATCTGGAATGGCAGCGAGAGCGCTTCCGGTGCCACATCCGCGCCGCAATTCGTGCGAGCAGGCCGTTGATTATTCATACAAGAGAAGCGACCGACGACACCCTGCGGATTCTTCGCGAAGAAGGCGCCGGACAGGTTGGAGGCGTATTCCACTGCTTTACTGAAACCTGGGAAGTCGCCCAGGAGGCACTGGCGCTGGGCTTTCACATATCTATTTCCGGCATAGTGACCTTCAAAAAGGCAACTCAGGTTCATCAAGTCGCGAGCCTTGTACCGCAGGACAAATTGCTTGTAGAAACTGACGCACCCTACCTGGCACCGGTACCGCATCGCGGCAAGCTGAACCATCCGGCGCTGGTCCGTCATGTTGCAGAGGAAGTCGCGCGACTGAGAAGCATATCGATTGAAACGCTGGCGAACGCAACATCCGCCAATTTCCAGCGCCTTTTCGGAATCCAATTGCATGCGTAAGCTGTTGCTTGCGCTGGCGATTATCGCGGTCACGGGCAGCGCCCTGGGGGGGGCTTATGAAGACATCCTCGAAGCGGCCGAGCGCGGGGATACCCCGGCGGTGATTAATCTGATCAAGCGGGGGATGGATGTAAATACGGCCGATCAGCGTGGAAATTCTTTGTCCATGATTGCTGCCCGCACGGGAAATGTCGAACTGATCGACTTTCTCTTGAACAGTCGCGCGGCAGTCAATCGGCGGAACCGGTTTGGTGACACGGCGGCGTTGCTTGCCGCCGCCAATGGCCAGATCCAGGCCCTCAAGCTGATTCATGAACGAGGCGGCCAGCTTGAGCCTGGTGGCTGGAGTGCGTTGCACTATGCCGTTTTCGGGAAGAGCCCTGAGTTGCTCGCCTGGGTGATTGCGCGGAAGCCCCAGCTCGACGCCCGCGCACCGAATGGACAAACCGCGTTGATGTTCGCCGCCAAACTGGGGAATCTCGACTACGTCAAACAACTGATCGAGGCCGACGCGGATATGGATCTTGCCGACTATGACGGCCTGACCGCGTTGGCATTGGCAAAGCGGGCCGGACATATGGAAATTGCCGGTTTTCTGCTTGAGAGCGGCGCTGTGGAATAAGCGGTTCAGCCTTGTTGATAGTGCCGATAATTGGCATTATGTCTACTAAAAGACTTGCTTGCATGATTGCCCGGTACCAAAACACCGATCTGACCATGTGCCGCAGAACCTACCTCCTTCTCGCCCTGACCGTGGCCGCCTGCGCGACGCCAGAACCACCCCCGTTGTCGATTCCATCGCCAGAGCCCGTCGCACCCCGGGCGGAAGCCAAACCAGCGCGGACGACACCTGCGTTGCCGGCACCCAAGGCGAAGCGCCCCGGCCCGATCCCGACCCGCGCATTGAATGTCGCCGCCGAATGTCGCTTTCGCGACGAGACCGGATACAACGGCAACATGAAACTGACCATCGAAAAGGCAAAGGTTCAAACGTTTGAGGCCGCCGTCAATATCCCCAGGCGCGGGGTGTGTCGCTTCGATCTGAAGAATTTTCGCCAGACACAGGCCTTGCCCACCGTCGAGCTCAGCCACCGACGCGACGCCTGCGTCGTCAGGGTCTGGGAACAAGGCGAGCGTGTCACCGTTGCCTTCCATGAATGCCGCAAGATGTGTTCAGGCAATGCCTGGGAGCATTTGTGGCCCATCCTCAACGACACGCGCGACGGTTCTTGTGCGTGAATGTTCTGACCGCGAATAGCGGCCTCAAGCCGCGGGCGCGGGGTTGAATCCAAAACGACTGGCAACTTCATCGGAACGAAGTTGTCCCAACGGCAGGCCACGCCAAACGACAGCCAGCGTCGCCTCGCGGAAAGCGCTCAGCCAGTCCACCGGAAGCGCCCCATCATTACCTGTCGTGCAATCGGCGAGGAATCTTCCCAGGTCCCGGTCATCGATGAGACCGACGCCCGACGGGGTTTCCAGAAGTACGCAGCCTTCATCATCTAGCCACGCGGCCTCCGCCTTCCCGGCGAAGGCCCCGGTATGCGCAAGCAATTTTCCGTCGGATTCAATGCGGAAGACCAGAGGCGTGTAATCAAGAGCAACATATACCCGCTGCGGCCCATTCTCGACGATCCAGTTGCCCTTGCTATCGTGGCGGTAGTTGCGCCCGAGATACGCCACCAGGCCGGCATGGCGCACCTGCTCTCCTTTCAGGCGCCAGTTGCCGCGCCTATCGAGTGAGAGCCAACCATGGCACGCCGGGACGTCCGGCCAATTTACGGTCGCGGCCGCTTCCCCGGAATGTGCCTGCAGCATGCCCGTCGCCACGTGCCAGGCCACGCATCAGTGGTGATGCCCGTGCTCGCCGTGCACATGGCCATGGGTAATTTCTTCCTGTGTGGCGGCACGCACGTTGGCCACGGTGCAAGCAAATACCAGCGAGACTCCGGCAAGCGGGTGGTTGCCATCGACCACTACCTTGTCGTCGGCGATATCGGTGATTGTGAACAGGCCATCCTCGCTCTCGCCGTCCTCGGCGCCGCGTTCGAACTGCATCCCTACCTCGATGTTGTCCGGAAAAAGCTGGCGCGGTTCGATTGCGACCAGATCCGCGTCGTATTCGCCGAAGGCCTCTTCGGGTTCCAAGCGGACTTCGAGCGAATCGCCGGTCGCCTTGCCCTGAAGCTCTTCCTCGATCCGGTCGAATATTCCGCCGTATCCGCCATGCAGATAAACCAGCGGATTGTTGCCCTCGTCGATCGCGTCGCCGTCGGTGTCGCGAACGCGGTATTTGAGGGTGACGACGGTGTTCCTAGCGATGAGCATGGTGCTTTCCCTTGCCATTGAGGCCTTTGACCAGTTGATAGACCTCGGCGGCATGTCCCTTGGGATTCACATCGTAGAGGGCGTGACGGACGATTCCGTCCTTGTCGACCACGAAGGTCGACCTTATGACAAATAGCTTCTTGTGGCCATCGCGCTCGCGATACTGACAAACGCCGAACTTGCGGCACACGTCGCCTTCCTCATCCGAGAGCAGGCGAATCGACAGGCCGTGCTTGTCGCGGAAATCGGCATGTGAAAGGCAGTCATCGCGCGAAACGCCGAGGACCACGCAGTCGAGCTTGGTGAAGTCGTTTTCGTGATCGGAGAAATCGGCGGCTTCGAGGGTGCAGTAGGGCGTGCCATCGCGCGGGTAGAAGAACAGCACCGCGTGTTGCCGACCGCGCAGCGATCCGAAATCGAACCACTCCATATCGGCATCGGGCAACGAAAACTCGGGTGCCTGTTCCCCTGCGTGCAGCATTCGCTCTCCTCCGACAGCCATCGCGATTCATTGTAACCGGAAGTTCCGGGAAGAAATCAAGTCGCGGTCGGCGCATCCTCGATATCCAGGAAATCCTCCCGTCGATGCGGGCTGGCAAGGTATTCGAGCGAGCGCATCTCGATCAGCCGGCTCACCGTGCGGGCAAACTCCCGGGCCTGTACGCCCTCGGTGTACAGTTCCTCCGGGCGGCACGCGGCACCGACAATGAGCTTGACGCGATGATCGTAAAGCACGTCGACCAGCCAGGTAAAGCGGCGCGCCGCGTTCGCCATATCGCGGCCCATCCGCGGCACTCCGGTGAGGAATAACGTGTGGTGCCGGTTGGCCAGCCACAGGTAATCGTTCTGTGAACGCGGTCCCTCGCACAGGGTTGCAAAGTCAAACCAGATGACGCCCGGTGCCCGATGCAGCACCGGCAGGCTTCGCCCCAGCACCTGCACCGGCCGTGCGTGGCCGGCGCCACCGGCAATCGTGTTGAAGGTGCGTTGAATGGCGGCCGAGGTCTCGGGCTTGTCCGCCGCGTGGAATACCTCCGCCTGTTCCAGTGCACGCAGGCGATAGTCGATCCCGGCATCGATTTCGATCACGTCGAGTGTTTTCGCCAACAAGTCTATCGTCGGCAGAAAAAGGTCGCGCTGCAGGCCGTTCGGGTATAGGCCGGTCGGCGGGTAATTGGATGTGATGCAGAACAATACGCCGGCGTCAAACAGGGCCTGCATCAGGCGGCCCAGCATCATGGCATCGGCGATGTCGGACACATGGAACTCGTCGAAGCACATCAGGCGCGTTTCTCGCGCGATTCGCGCCGCCACCTTGCCCAGCGGATCCGGCTCGTTGCGCTGCTTGCGCAGCGATTCATGTATCTCGTGCATGAAGGCATGGAAGTGCACGCGGCGCTTGCGTTGATACGGCACGGCGGCGAAGAAGCAGTCCATCAGGAAGCTCTTGCCACGTCCTACTCCGCCCCAGAACCAGACGCCACGCGGCAACTCCGGATGCACCAGCAGTTTGCGCAGCTTGTTGCGTCGCGCCGCCTTGAACGCAAGCAGGTCGTCGTAGAACTTCTGCAGCCGCATGGCGGCAACCAACTGGGCGGGATCGGCAACAATGCCACGCTCGGCGAGCGCGGCATTGAAGCCCTCGATCATGCCGTCCTTGGGGACCCGGAGAATTGTGTGCGGCATTGCGACGAGTCGGAACGGAAGACGGAAGGTTTTCGGCGCCACGCGCCGCGGATAGGACCGCCTCCGATCCCGCGCCCTCCGAAAATCAAAAATGCAGCGGGCGCTTGTCGACCGCCAATGCGGCTTCGTGCATGACTTCCGACAGGGTCGGATGCGCGTGGCAGATGCGTGCGATGTCTTCCGACGAGGCGTTGAATTCCATCGCGGCGACGGCCTCGGCGATCAACTCCGAGGCATTGGCGCCGATGATATGCACGCCGAGGATGCGGTCCGTCCTGGCGCAGGCGAGCATCTTGACGAAGCCCGTGGTGTCGCCCTGCCCCAGCGCGCGGCCATTGGCGAGGAAGGGTATCTGTCCCGCGCGGTACTCCACGCCCTCATTCTTCAGTTGCTGCTCGGTCTTGCCGACCCAGGCGATCTCCGGATGTGTGTAGATCACCCAGGGCACGGCGTCGAGATTGACATGCCCCTTCTGGCCGGCGATGCATTCGGCGACCATGACGCCTTCTTCCATGCCCTTGTGCGCCAGCATCGGGCCCGGAACCACATCGCCCACCGCCCAGACATTGGGCAGGTTGGTGCGGCAGTTGTGGTCGACGTTGATGTAACCGCTCGGCCGCAATTCAAGGCCGACATTCTCGGCGCCAAGGCCTTGCGTATTGGGTACGCGGCCAACCGAAACGATCAGTCGATCGCATTGCAGGGTCTTGGGCTCGTCGCCTAGTTCGTAGTCAATCGTGACGCCCTTTTTCCCGGTCTCGACCTTGGTGATCTTGACGCCGAGCTGGATGTTGAGTCCCTGCTTCTGCGTGAAGGTTTTCCATGCTTCCTTGGATACGGCCTGATCGGCCGCGGCAAGGAAATCCGGCATGGCTTCGAGGATGGTGACATCGGAACCCAAGCGCTTCCATACCGAACCCAGTTCCAGGCCAATGACGCCGGCACCGATCACGCCGAGGCGCTTGGGTGTGGAATCGAAATCGAGCGCTCCCGCGTTGTCGCAGATGACCTTGTTGTCGACCGGAATTCCCGGCAGGTGGCGCGCCTTCGACCCGGTGGCAACGATGACATGTGTGGCTTCGACGATTTCACCATTGACATCGACGCGCCATTTGTCGTTCTCGCGATTGACGAACTTGCCGTGACCCGGCAACAGGGTGACCTTGTTTTTCTTGAAAAGGCCCTTGATGCCGCCGGTGAGCTGGGTGACGATGTTGTCCTTGCGCTTGATCATCGTCGCCACGTCGATCTTCACACCCTGCGCCGAGATGCCGTGCATCTGGAATCCGTGCTGGGCCTCCTCGTAGAGTTCGGAGGAACGCAGCAAGGCCTTGGACGGAATGCAGCCGACGTTGAGGCAGGTGCCGCCCAGGCGTACCTCACCCTTGGGATCGGCATAGGACTCGGACTCGATGCAGGCGGTGGACAGACCCAATTGCGCGCAACGGATCGCGGCGACGTAGCCACCCGGGCCGGCGCCGATGACGACGACGTCGAATTGTTTGTTTGCCATGGTCATCGTCCCTTAAACGTCGAGCAGCATGCGCGCGGGGTCCTCCAGCGCTTCCTTCATCGTGACCAGGCCCAGCACCGCCTCGCGTCCGTCGATGATGCGGTGGTCGTAGGACATGGCGAGGTAGTTGATAGGACGGATCACGATCTGGCCGTTCTCGACCACCGGACGGTCCTTGGTGGCGTGGATGCCGAGGATGGCCGACTGCGGCGGGTTGATGATCGGTGTGGAGAGCATCGAACCGAAAACGCCGCCGTTGGAGATCGAGAAGGTGCCGCCGGTGAGTTCCTCGATCGATATCTTGCCGTCCTTGGCCTTCTGGCCGAACTCGGCGATTTTCTTCTCGATCTGGGCCAGGCTCATCTGGTCGGCATCGCGCAGGATCGGCACCACCAGGCCACGCGGGCTGCCGACGGCGATGCCGATGTCGAAGTAGCCGTGATAGACGATGTCATTGCCGTCGACCGAGGCGTTCAGCACCGGGTACTTCTTCAGTGCGGCAACCGCGGCCTTGACGAAGAAGGACATGAAGCCGAGGCGCACGCCATGCTCCTTCTCGAACCTGTCGATGTACTTCTTGCGCATTTCCATCACCGGGCCCATGTTGACCTCGTTGAAGGTGGTCAGGATGGCATTGGTGGATTGCGACTGCACCAGGCGCTCGGCGACGCGGGCGCGCAGGCGCGACATCGGCACCCGCTGCTCGGGACGCTCGGCGACGATGGCGTCGGCGCTGACCACGTTGGGCTGCGGCAGCGCCGGCTTGGCGGCAAGAGTCGGCGCTGACGGCACGGCGGCGGGAGCTGTGATGGCCGGCTTGGACGCACCGGAAAGGTCTTCCTTGAGGATGCGACCGCCACGACCGGAACCCTGAACCTCGGCGGCGGAAATGCCCTTCTCGGCCATGATCTTGCGTGCGGCCGGCATGGCCGTCGGCGCGGCGGTCGCCGGGGCGGCGGCGGGTGCCGTGGCCGCCTTGGTGGTGGCTGGCGCCGCTGCGCTGGCCTTGGCCTCGGTATCGATCTGGGCGATGACCTCGCCTGAGGCGACGGACTCACCGTTCTGCTTGACGATCTTGACGATCACGCCGGCATCGGGCGCCGGCAGTTCGAGCACGACCTTGTCGGTCTCGATGTCGATCAGGTTCTGGTCGCGGGCGACAGCATCGCCCTCCTTGACGTGCCAGGCGGACAGCGTGGCTTCGGCCACCGATTCGGATAGTTGGGGGACTTTGACTTCGATGATCATGGTTTCTCCGTTATTCCTTGATGCCGAGGGCAGCGTTCACGACTTCCTTCTGCTGCTGGGCGTGTTTCGAGGCATAGCCGACGGCCGGGGACGGCGATGAGGGGCGCGCGATGGCGTCGAGCACCTGACCCGGCTTGATCAGGCGTTCCAGTCGGTGATGCTTGGCATACCAGGCGCCCTGGTTCATCGGTTCTTCCTGACACCAGATCAACTCCTTGAGCTTCGGATATTTCTCCATTTCGTCGAACAGGCGGCGGTCATCGAAGGGATACAACTGTTCGACACGCACCAACGCGACGTTCTCGATTTTCTTCTCGCGTCGCGCGGCTAGCAGGTCGAAGTAGATCTTGCCGGCGCAGGCCACCAGGCGCGTCACCTTCTTGGGATCGAGTTTGTCGATCTCGCCGATGATGGTCTGGAACGTCCCATTGGCAAGCTCCTCCAGGGAACTCGTGGCGTCCTTGTGGCGCAGCAAAGACTTTGGCGTCATCACGATCAGCGGCTTGCGCTGCTTGCGCAGCATCTGCCGGCGCAGCATGTGGTAGACCTGCGCCGCGTTCGAGGGTACGCAAACTTCCCAGTTGAACTCGGCGGAGAGTTGCATGTAGCGCTCAAGACGTGCCGAGGAATGCTCCGGGCCCTGCCCTTCGTAGCCGTGCGGCAACAGCAGCACCAGACCGCAACCACGGCCCCACTTGGCTTCGCCCGAGGACAGGAACTGGTCGATCACCACCTGGGCGCCGTTGGCAAAGTCGCCAAACTGCGCTTCCCATACCACCAGCTCGTTCGGCGCCGCCGTGGCGAAGCCGTATTCGAAGGCCAGTACGGCCTCCTCGGAGAGCACCGAGTCGAAGCACATGAAGCGGCCCTGGTTCTCCTGGATGTTCTGCAGCGGCCAGTAGGTGCCTTCGTCCCACTTTTCGCGGTTCTGATCGTGCAATGCGGCGTGGCGGTGGAAAAAGGTACCGCGACCGACGTCTTCACCGGAAACGCGAATATTGAAACCGGCGGCGACCAGCGAGGCGTAGGCCAGATTCTCGCCCATGCCCCAGTCGACCGCCAGCTTGCCTTCCCCCATCTGACGGCGATCATCGATGATCTTCTGCACGCGCGATTGCAGGGTGAAGTTGGCGGGAATCTCGGTCAGGCGCTTGGACAGACGCTGCAATTCGTTGATCGACACCGTGGTGTCGCATTTTTCGGAATACGGCACGCCGACATAGGGCGACCAGTCGATCGAGAACTTGCTGTTGTAATCGCTGATTACCGGATCGATCAGGTGACGGCCTTCGTCCAGCGCGGTGCGGTAGTCCTTGATCATCCGGTCGGCGTCGCCGTCCGCGATCACGCCCTGCGCCGCGAGCTTGTCGGCGTAAAGCTTGCGCGTGCCGGGGTGCTGCGCGATCTTCTTGTACATCAGCGGCTGGGTCACCATCGGTTCGTCCTGCTCGTTGTGGCCAAGCTTGCGGAAGCACACGATGTCGATCACCACGTCCTTCTTGAACTCCTGGCGATATTCCATGGCGATCTGGGTCACCAGCGCCACGGCTTCCGGGTCGTCGCCATTGACGTGGAAAATCGGCGCCTCGATCATCTTGAAGATGTCGGTGCAATACAGCGAAGAACGGTAATCGCGGAGATCGGAAGTCGTGAAGCCGATCTGGTTGTTCACCACGATATGCACCGTGCCGCCCGTGCCATAGCCGCGCGTGTTGGAAAAGTTGAGCATTTCCTGGTTGACGCCCTGCCCCGCCACCGCCGCGTCGCCGTGGATCAGTACCGGTAGCGCCTGCTTCTTGCCCTCGGGGCCGCGGCGTACCTGGCGCGCATACACCGAGCCGGCGACCACCGGGTTGACGATTTCAAGATGCGAGGGGTTGAAGGCCAGGGTCAGGTGCACCGGGCCACCGGGGGTACCGACGTCGGACGAGTAGCCCATGTGGTACTTGACGTCACCGGCTGAAAGCTCGGACTTCTTCTTGCCTTCAAACTCCGCAAACAACATCGAGGGCTGTTTGCCCAGCGTATTGACCAGCACATTGAGGCGACCACGGTGGGCCATGCCGATTACCATCTCTTGCACACCGACACCGCCGGCGGTGCGGATCAACTGATCCATGGCGAGGATCAGCGCCTCGCCGCCCTCGAGCGAGAAGCGCTTCTGGCCGACATACTTGGTATGCAGGTAGCGCTCCAGGGTTTCGGCATGGGTCAATTGCACCAGGAAGCGCTTCTTGTCCTCCGCAGACCACGCCGGGGTTGACCGGATCGGCTCCAGCTTGGCCTGCAGCCAGCGCTTCTGGCCCACATCCGAGAGGTACATGAACTCGACACCGATGGTGCCGCAGAAGGTCTGGCGACATGCTTCGAGGATTTCACGCAGCGTCGCGGATTCCGGCACGGCGGCGAACGAACCGGACTGGAATACCTGGCCCAGGTCGGCCTCGGTGAAACCGTAATGCGAGGGTTCAAGCTCGGCGACAGCCGGACGTTCGGCGCGCTTCAGTGGATCGAGCTGGGCCCAGCGGTTACCCAAAAAACGATAGGCATTGATCAGTTGCAGCACCTTGATCTGCTTGCCGTCGGACTGCGCCGTCGTGCGCCCGGCCTGCAGCGTACCGTCCTTGGCGCGCTGGGCGAAGGAGGTGATCACCGGATAGTGAGCCACGTCCGGCCCGGTGTAATTGCCGGCGCCGGGCAGCGTTCCCAGCTTGTCGAAATAGTCGCGCCACACCGGCTCGACCGAGGCCGGGTTGGCAAGGTAGGCGTCGTACAGGGCCTCGATGTAGGGCGTATTGGTGCCGAACAGATACGAGTTGGACAGCATCTGCTTCATCATTGCGTCACCTGCTCATGTTTGGGGAAAAAAATCGGGGAGCGTAAACCGCCCCCCGTCTTGACCGTATCCGGATCAGCGCTGCGCCAGCGCCTTGACGTCGCGCCTGGCCGCACCGGTGTACAACTGGCGCGGACGGCCGATCTTGTATTCCGGATCGGTGATCATCTCCTCCCACTGCGTCATCCAGCCGACGGTACGCGCCAGCGCGAAAATGCAGGTGAACATCGAGGTCGGGATGCCGAGCGCCTTCTGCACGATGCCCGAGTAGAAATCGACGTTCGGATACAGCTTCTTCTCGACGAAATACGGGTCTTCCAGGGCAATCTTTTCCAGTTCCTTGGCCAGCTTGAACAGGCGGTCGTTTTCCAGTCCGAGTTCGCCCAGCACATCGGCGCAGACCTTGCCCATCAGCTTGGCGCGCGGATCGAAGTTCTTGTACACGCGGTGGCCGAAACCCATCAGCTTGAAGCTGTCGTTCTTGTCCTTGGCGCGCTTGATGTACTCGCCAACACGCGAGACGTCGCCGATCTCTTCCAGCATTTCCAGGCAGGCCTCATTGGCGCCGCCGTGTGCCGGGCCCCAGAGGCAGGCGATGCCGGCCGAAATGCAGGCGAAGGGGTTGGCACCGCTTGATCCGGCAAGGCGCACGGTCGAGGTCGAGGCGTTCTGTTCGTGGTCGGCGTGCAGCGTGAAGATCGTGTCGAGGGCATGCACCAGTACCGGATTCGGCTTGTATTCCTCGCAGGGCGTGCCGAACATCATGTGCATGAAATTGGCCGTGTAGTCGAGATCGTTCCGCGGATACATGAAGGGCTGGCCAGTGTTGTACTTGTAGGCCATCGCAACGATGGTCGGCAGCTTGGCGATCAGCCGATTGAACGAGATAGTGCGATGCTCGGGATCGGAGAAGTCGGTGACGTCGTGGTAGAAGGCCGACAGCGCGCCAACGACGCCGACCATGACCGCCATCGGGTGCGCGTCACGGCGGAAGCCCTGGTAGAACTTCACCAGTTGCTCATGCACCATGGTGTGGTTCTTGATCGTGCTTTCAAATTCAGTCTTCTGCGTGGCGCTAGGCAGTTCCCCGTGCTTCAGCAGCCAGGCGACTTCAAGGAAGTTGCACTTTTCCGCCAACTGCTCGATCGGATAGCCGCGATACAGCAATTCGCCCTTGTCGCCGTCGATGAAAGTGACCTTCGACTGGCAACTGGCAGTCGACAGGAAGCCGGAATCGTAGGTAAATAGCCCGGTCTTGGCGCCCAGGCTGCGGATGTCGATCACGTCCTGGCCGTGGGTGCCAACCATCACGGGGAATTCAACGGTCTTGCCGTCTATGGTCAGGGTTGCGGTGCGATTCGTGCTCATGTTCAGATCCTTTTCAAGGTCCTTGATGCGATACCACTCAAAAATTGGCTGCGGGCGAAACCTCCCTTAGCCGCTCAATCATTGCCGCCTGTCGGTGATCATCGGCGGCTTCCCGTCCGCTGACCAGTGCCCACAGGTCGTGGTCCTCCAACTCCAGCAAGCTTTCCAGTGCCGCCTCACCTTGTTCGTCAAGGCTATCTTCGTAACGTTCCCAGAAGCGGTCAAACACCAAATCCAGCTCCAGCAAGGCACGCCGGCAATGCCATTTCAGGCGGTTGATGCGTGCCTTGCGGTCTTCGTCCATCGTCAGATTGCTCGCCGGACCATCATTTCCTTTATCTTGCCGATCGCCTTGGTTGGATTCAGGCCCTTGGGGCAAACGTCAACGCAGTTCATGATGGTGTGGCAGCGGAACAGGCGATACGGATCATCGAGGTTGTCGAGGCGCTCGCTGGTCGCCTGGTCGCGCGTATCGGCGATGAAGCGGTAGGCCGCGAGCAGGCCGGCCGGACCGACGAACTTGTCCGGGTTCCACCAGAAGGACGGGCAGGAAGTCGAGCAGCAGGCGCAGAGGATGCACTCGTAGAGGCCGTTGAGTTCCTCGCGGTCCTCCGGCGATTGCAGGCGTTCGCGCTCCGGCGGAGGATCGTTGTTGATCAGGTAGGGCTTGATCGAATGGTATTGCTTGAAGAACTGCGTCATGTCCACGATCAGGTCGCGGATCACCGGCAGGCCGGGCAGCGGGCGCAGTACCACGGGCTTGCCCTCGGGGAAGCTGTCCATCGCCGTCAGGCAGGCAAGTCCGTTCTTGCCATTGATGTTCATCGCATCGGAACCGCAGACGCCTTCGCGGCAGGAACGGCGGAAGGCAATCGAATCGTCCTGCGCCTTGAGCTTGACCATGGCGTCGAGCAGCTTGCGGTCGGTGGATTCGAGTTCCACCGAGATATCCTGCATGTAGGGCTTGGCGTCCTTGTCCGGATCGTAACGATAGATCTTGAAGTGGACGGTACGGGTGGCATTCGTCATCGTCATTCCTTGTCAGTAGGCGCGCTTCTTGAGTTCGATGGTGTCGACACTCATCGGCTTCATCTGCACTGGTTTGTAGTCAAGACGATTGCCGTCGCGGTACCACAGGGTGTGCTTGAGCCAGTTCTTGTCGTCGCGTCCATCCGGCGTCTCCGGCGTATCCACCGCGTCATCGCGGACGTGGGCGCCACGCGATTCGGTGCGGGCATTGGCGGAAACGATGGTGGCCTTGGCGACCTCGATCAGGTTATCCAGTTCCAGCGCCTCGATGCGTGCCGTGTTGAACACCATCGATTTGTCCTTGATCTGGGTCTGTGCCACCTGGCCGGCAATCTCGTTGATGCGCGAGACACCCTCGGCCAGCATGTCCTTGAAACGGAACACACCAGCGTGCTTTTGCATGGTGCGCTGCATTGCCAGGCGCGTTTCGTGCACGTCGGCGCCATCCTTCTGATGGTTGAGGCGATCTACGCGAGCCAGGCTGCGGTCGATGGCATCCTGTGCCAGCGGCTTGTGTGCCTTGACGCTGTTCTTCAGGTCATTGACCGCCGTCTCGCCGGCCGACTTGCCGAATACCAGCAGATCGAGCAGCGAATTGGTACCGAGGCGGTTGGCGCCATGTACCGAGGCGCAGGCACACTCGCCGGCGGCGTAGAAGCCGAGCACCGGCTCGCTGTGCTTGCCGCCCTTGGGCACCACCACCTGGCCGGAATAGTTGGTCGGAATGCCGCCCATCTGGTAATGGCAGGTCGGCACCACCGGCAGCGGTTCCTTGAGGCAATCGACGCCGGCGAACTGGATGCCAATTTCATGGATGCCAGGCAGCCGCTTCATGATGGTCTCGGGCGGCAGGTGGGTGATGTCGAGCAGCACGTAATCCTTGTTCGGACCGCAGCCGCGGCCCTCGTTGATTTCCGTGGTCATCGCGCGCGAAACGACGTCACGCGAGGCGAGATCCTTGGCGTTCGGCGCATAGCGCTCCATGAAGCGCTCGCCGGCCGAGTTGCGCAGGATGCCGCCCTCGCCGCGCACGCCTTCGGTGATCAGCACGCCGGCACCGGCAACGCCGGTCGGGTGGAACTGCCAGAACTCCATGTCTTCCAGCGGGATGCCGGCACGCGCCGCCATGCCGACGCCGTCACCGGTATTGATGAAGGCGTTGGTCGAGGAGTAGTAGATGCGCCCTGCTCCGCCGGTGGCGAAAATGGTCGCCTTGGCATGGAAGACGACGATCTCGCCGGTTTCCATGTCCATCGCCGTGACGCCCATGACGTCGCCCTCGGCATCACGGACCAGGTCCAGCGCCTGCCATTCGACGAAGAACTGGGTATTCACCTTGACGTTGCGCTGGTACATCGCGTGCAGCATGGCGTGGCCGGTGCGGTCGGCGGCGGCGCAGGAGCGGCGCACCGGCTTCTCGCCGAAGTTCGACATGTGGCCGCCAAAGGGACGCTGGTAGATCTTGCCGTTGTCGAGGCGGTCGAAGGGCATGCCATAGTGTTCGAGCTCGACCACGACTTCATTGGCCTTGCGGCACATGAACTCGATCGCGTCCTGGTCGCCGAGCCAATCGGAGCCCTTGACGGTGTCGTACATGTGCCAGTGCCAGTGGTCTTCCTCGGAGTTGCCCAGACTCGCGGCGACGCCGCCTTGCGCCGCGACGGTGTGCGAGCGGGTCGGGAAAACCTTGGTCAGCACGGCCGTCTTGTAGCCGGCTTCGGAGAGCTGGATCGCGGCACGCAGGCCGGCGCCACCGGCGCCGACGATGACCGCATCGAATTTGCGAACGGTGTAAGTCATGATTGCCTTCCGCAGGGCCGTCCCAAGGAAGGCCGTTCATTGAAACCGGAGCGAAGCGAACCGTGGTCACCCCTTTTCATGGAAAAGGGGCTGGGGGAAATGTCCATCATCACAGCCTCCAGATGATCTGTATGGCCCAGCCGGCGTAGCCGACCAGGGCGAGAAGCGTCATCACATGCAGGAACAGACGCAGCGCCGCGGAATTGAGATAGTCCATCCAGATGTCGCGCACGCCAACCCAGGCGTGCCAACACAGGCTGACGATGAACAGGAAGCTGAGGAAGCGAATGAAGCCGTTGGCCATGAAGGCCTGCCAGGCTTCGCGCGAGGACATGGCGCCACCGAGCGCGGCGGCGAAGATGATCAGCGTGAATACCGCCATGACAACGCCGGTAACGCGCTGCGCCAGCCAGTCCTTGAGGCCGTAACCGGCCCCGACAACGAGTCTTTGCATGTCAGTAGGCTCCCAGGAGTTTCAGGCCGAAGATCGCGGTCAGCGCCAGGCTGATCACCATCACCGCCATCGCCGAGGCGTGCGCCTGCTGCTTCTCGACGCCGACATGGACATCGATCAGGAGTATGCGGATGCCCATGCAGAAGTGGTGGAAGAACGCCCAGAGCAAGCCCAGCAGGATCAGCTTGACCAGCCAGTTGCCGGTAACCGCGGCAAACATCTCTGCACTGGACTGAGTGGAACCCAGGGAGAGTTGCAGTAGCCAGATCAGCAGCGGCAGCAACAGAAACAATCCGGCACCGCTGACGCGATGCAATATCGACGCGAAGCCGGCCAGGGGCAATCGGATTTCATGTAACGCCAGGTGCTTTGGTCGCTGCTTGGTCATCTCGGACATATAAAGCGTTCTCCTTTTTTGACGCGCTGCACTATAAATCAAAACGTGTTGCAGCTAAACAATATTTATGCTGGATCAGCCCAGCTCGTTGAAATAGCAATGCTCGCTGGTCAGGTAGAGCCCGCGGCGCCATTCGACCGGCTTGTCGCCGTAGGAGAAGCTGACCCGCTCCACCGACAGTAGCGGACTGCCTTCGGACACCTTGAGCAATTCGGCGCTGGCGCGATCGGCAGGCACCGCACGCAAGCGCTCCTCGGCGCGAATCATGCGGACACCAAACCGGTTTTCAAAAAAGCTGTAAAGCGACCCATCAAAATCGCGAAGCATCTCCAGCGTCAGGGTGCCGAATATGCTTCCTGGCAAGTAGATTTCATCGACCACGACCGGCTTGCCGGCGAATTGCAGCAATCTGCGGACGATGTTGATCGGGTCGCCGATATTGAGCTCGAGCATGCGGGCCACTTCGGGACCGGCCTTTGCGCGCCAGCACTCCAGTGGTACGCTTTCCGCTTGCTCGATGCCACCGGCAAGGGGCACAAGGCGCAGAAAGCGGAAAAACGCCCGGGGATCATCGTGCGACGCAACGAACGTTCCTTTGCCCTGCCGACGCAACAGCAGGTTTTCCGCCGCCAATTCGTCGATTGCCTTGCGCACCGTGCCCTGGCTCACGTTAAAGCGGATCGCCAGTTCCGACTCGCTGGGAATGGCCTCGCCTGGGCGCCATTCGCCAGACTCCAGGCGCTGCATCAGCAGGCTCTTGATCTGGCGATACAGCGGGCTGAAAGTCGGCGATGGCGAGACGCTGGATTCAGGCATGATGTCCATTTGAGCACTTTTTTCTACGCATGTCCACCCTTTGTCTTATGTCTTATATAAGACATCACATACATATTGACACAGCGCAGCATCAGTTTTAACATCCTCAAGTCGCCTGACGTATCATCCCCGTCCGCATCCAGTGAATCCGCATCGCCACCACCTTATTTGAACTGCAGTCTCGACCAATCGATTCAAACTGATACAGGAGTCCTACAAATGGCAAAAGCCCCCGTACGTGTCGCAGTGACCGGCGCCGCCGGTCAAATTGGTTATGCCGCCATCTTCCGCATTGCTGCCGGCGACATGCTGGGCAAGGATCAGCCCGTGATTCTGCAACTGCTGGAGCATCCTTCCGAGAAACCCCAGGCCGCCCTCAAGGGCGTGATGATGGAACTCGACGACTGCGCCTTCCCCCTGCTGGCCGGCGTCGTCGGCACGGGTGATGCAAAAGTGGCTTTCAAGGATGCGGACTACGCCCTGCTGATCGGCGCCAAGCCGCGCGGTCCCGGCATGGAGCGCAAGGATCTGCTGATGGACAACGCCAAGATCTTCATCGAGCAAGGCGGCGCCCTGAACGATGTGGCCTCGCGCAACGTCAAGGTGCTGGTGGTCGGCAACCCGGCCAATACCAACGCCTACATCGCCATGAAGTCGGCTTCCAGCCTGCCCGCCAAGAACTTCACCGCCATGCTGCGACTGGACCACAACCGCGCCGTATCGCAACTGGCCAGCCGCACCGGCAAGTCGGTGAACGACATCGAGAAGATGATCGTCTGGGGCAACCATTCGCCCACCATGTATCCGGACCTGCGCTTCTGCACCGTCGCCGGCCAGGCCGCCCCCGCCGCCGTCAATGACGAGGCCTGGTACAGGAACGAATACATCCCCACCGTCGGCAAGCGTGGCGCCGCCATCATTGCCGCCCGCGGCGCCTCGTCCGCCGCCTCGGCCGCCAATGCCGCGATCGACCACATGCGCGACTGGGCCCTGGGCACCAATGGGAAGTGGGTCACCATGGGTATTCCCTCGGATGGTTCCTACGGTATCCCCAAGGACATCATCTACGGCGTTCCCGTCACCTGCGAGAACGGCGAGTACAAGCGCGTCGAAGGCCTGGCCATCGACGACTACTCGCGCACGATGATGGACAAGACCCTGGCCGAGCTGCAGGAAGAGCAAGCCGGCGTCGCCAGCCTGCTCGGCTGATGGAGGGCGGCGGGATGAACGCTGGCGCCGAGGTCAAACCACGGTGAACGCGGCGCTTCATCCTGCCGAGGTTCTGTATCGCGGGGAAAAGCCCTTCCCCGCCCTTCCCGCCTGCGAGCACTACGCGGGATCGGAAAAGAACCTGCGCAAGGCCCTGCAACTGCAAGTGGAACTTGCCATCGACGAGCGCTCGGTATTCGACATCACCGGCGACTGCGAAGACGGCGCCCCGGCTGGCCGCGAGGCCGAGCACGCAGGCATGATCGCCGACCTGCTGCTCGATCCGGCCAATCGCCATGGTCGGTTTGGCGCACGCATTCATGACGTCACGCACGCGCACTGGCGGGCCGATCTTGAAATCATCGTCGGTCGCGCCGGCAGCAGGCTGAGCTACGTCGTGTTGCCCAAGGTGGCGTGTGCCGACGACGCGCTGACCCAGATCGAGGCACTGGATGACCTTCGCGCGCGCCACGGCATTGCCCGCGATATTCCGGTACATGTGCTGATCGAAACGCCCGGCGCCTTGCATGAGGCCTGGAAGATCGCCGCCCTGCCCCATGTCGAAACCATCGACTTCGGCCTGATGGATTTCGTCAGCGCGCACCACGGCGCGATACCCGGTAGCGCGATGCGCTCACCGGGACAGTTCACGCACCCGCTGGTGGTGCGCGCCAAGTGTGAAATCGCCGCCGCCGCACTGGGCAACGGCGTGGTGCCGGCGCACAACGTGACCACGGAACTCAACGATCCCGACATCGTCCGTGACGATGCGCAACGCGCCCGCCGCGAATTCGGCTTCCTGCGCATGTGGAGCATCCATCCGCGCCAGATCCAACCCATCGTCGAAGCCATGCGCCCCGACTTCGCCGAGGTCACGGAAGCCTCGGGCATCCTGCTTGCCGCGCAGAATGCCCACTGGGGACCGATTGCCTGGCAAGGCAAGTTGCATGACCGCGCCTCCTACCGCTACTACTGGGAGCTGCTGCGTCGTGCCCATGCTACCGGTGCGGCATTGCCCGCCGAGGCGCGCAACCGCTTCTTCAATTTCGGGGCCGAAGGCAACCACTAGCCCCAAACGCTGTCAAACACGATTCCAACGAGAGGACCCCGCCATGCTTGAAGCCTATCGCCAACACGTCGCCGAACGCGCCGCCCTCGGCATCCCGCCCCTGCCCCTGACCAAACAGCAGGTGACCGAACTGGTCGAACTGCTGAAAAGCCCTCCCAAGGGCGAGGAAGCTTTTCTGGTCGACCTGATCACGCACCGCGTGCCCGCCGGCGTGGACGATGCCGCCAAGGTCAAAGCCGAGTTCCTCGCCAAGGTGGCCGCTGGCCAGACGGCCTGCCCGCTGATCAGCCGCGAAAAGGCCACCGAACTGCTGGGTACCATGGTCGGCGGCTACAACGTCAAGCCCCTGATCGACCTGCTCGACGACGCCGCGTGCGGTGCAGCCGCCGCCAAGGCGCTCAAGGGCACGCTGCTGATGTTCGACTACTTCAATGACGTCGCCGAGAAAGCCAAGGCTGGCAGCGTGAACGCCAAGGCCGTGATGCAGTCCTGGGCTGATGCCGAGTGGTTCACTTCGCGTCCCGAAGTGCCGAAAAAGATTTCCGTCACCGTGTTCAAGGTCACCGGCGAAACCAATACCGACGACCTCTCGCCCGCCCCCGACGCCTGGAGCCGTCCCGACATCCCGCTGCACGGCCTGGCCATGCTGAAGAACGCGCGCGACGGCATCACGCCTGAAAAGCCCGGCGAGCGCGGCCCGATGAAGCTGATCGAGGACCTGAAAAAGAAGGGCCACCCGGTTGCCTACGTCGGTGACGTGGTCGGCACCGGCTCCAGCCGCAAGTCGGCCACCAACTCGGTGATCTGGTGGACCGGCGACGACATTCCCTTCGTCCCCAACAAGCGCTACGGCGGCTTCTGCCTCGGCGGCAAGATCGCCCCGATCTTCTTCAACACCCAGGAAGATGCCGGCGCCTTCCCCATCGAGTGCGACGTCGCGCAGATGGCCATGGGCGACGTGGTCGACATCTTCCCCTATGACAAGAAGGTGGAGAAGAGCGGCGCGACAATCTCGACCTTCGACTACAAGTCGGAAGTGCTGCTCGACGAAGTGCGTGCCGGCGGCCGCATCAACCTGATCATCGGCCGCGCCCTCACTGCCAAGGCCCGCGAGTTCCTCGGTCTGGCCGCTTCCACCCTGTTCCGCCTGCCGCAGCCGCCCAAGGATTCCGGCAAGGGTTACTCGCTGGCGCAGAAGATGGTCGGCCGTGCCTGCGGCCTGCCCGAACTCAGTGGACAACAGCGGGGTATGCGCCCCGGCACCTACTGCGAACCGCGCATGACCTCGGTTGGCAGCCAGGACACCACCGGCCCGATGACCCGCGACGAGCTGAAAGACCTCGCCTGCCTTGGCTTTTCCGCCGACCTGGTAATGCAGTCCTTCTGCCACACCGCCGCCTACCCGAAGCTGGTCGACGTCAAGACCCACCGCACCCTGCCCTCCTTCATCACCGCGCGCGGCGGCATCAGCCTGCGCCCCGGCGACGGCGTGATCCACTCCTGGCTCAACCGCTTCCTGCTGCCCGGATACCGTCGGCACCGGCGGCGACAGCCACACCCGTTTCCCGATCGGCATTTCCTTCCCCGCCGGCTCCGGCCTCGTCGCCTTTGCCGCCGCCACCGGCGTCATGCCGCTGGACATGCCGGAATCCGTGCTGGTGCGCTTCAAGGGCAAGCTGCAGCCCGGCATCACGCTGCGCGACCTGGTCAATGCGATTCCCTACTACGCCATCCAGCAGGGCTTGCTGACCGTCGCCAAGCAAGGCAAGAAGAACATCTTTTCGGGACGCATCCTCGAAATCGAAGGCCTGCCCGATCTCAAGGTGGAACAGGCCTTCGAACTCACCGACGCTTCGGCCGAGCGCTCCGCCGCCGGCTGCGCGGTGCGCCTCAACAAGGAACCCATCGTCGAGTACATGCGCTCCAACATCACCCTGATGAAGTGGATGATCGCCGAGGGCTACGAGGACAAGCGCACCCTGGCGCGCCGCATCGCCGCCATGGAAGACTGGATTGCCAAGGGTACGCTGCTGCAGCCCGATGCCGACGCCGAGTACGCGGCCGTGATCGAGATCGACCTCGCCGACGTCAAGGAACCGCTGCTCGCCTGCCCCAACGACCCGGACGACGTCAAGCCGCTTTCCGCCGTGCAGGGAGAGAAGATCGACGAAGTCTTCATCGGTTCGTGCATGACCAACATCGGCCACTTCCGCGCCGCCGGCAAGATCCTCGACGGCAAGACCGACATCCCGACGCGCCTGTGGGTCGCCCCGCCGACCAAGATGGATGCCATGATCCTCAACGAGGAAGGCTATTACGCGGTGCTCGGCAAGTCCGGCGCGCGCATGGAGATGCCCGGTTGCAGCCTGTGCATGGGCAACCAGGCGCAGATCAGGAAGGGCAGCACGGCGGTGTCGACCTCGACACGCAACTTCCCCAACCGGCTGGGCATCGAAACCCGTGTCTATCTGTCGTCGGCCGAACTGGCGGCGGTCTGCGCGCTGATGGGCAAGATCCCCACCGTGGCCGAGTACATGGAGCAGGTCAAGACCCTGGAGTCGAAGGCCGCCGATGTCTATCGCTACATGAATTTCGACCAGATCGCCGAGTTCAAGGAAGTGGCGGATGGCGTGACGGCGTAGTCGGCTTCGAGGCGCCGTAGTACCAGCGCCGACTCTTGCCAAGCGCCCCCGTGGAACTATCCACGGGGGCGTTTTCACTGGTGGCGCGAAATGAAAATCGGGCAACGATCGCTTACGCCGCCGCCTCCAGCGAGACGCCCTTTTCCAACTGATTGCGATAGAGGTCTATCACCGGAAAACACAGATCCCAATCACCCCATACCAGTTCACCATGCTCAATGCGAAACCCGGCAAAGCGTGGCGCGTCCATATAGGCGCGAATGTCAGGATGTTGCGAGCGTTGAAGGAATGGCTTGAAATCGACCACCTGCACCGTACCGTCGTCGAAAGTCAGCCGAATCCGAAATTCTCCGGTCAGTTCCGCAGTGACAATATTGATGATGCTCGGGTTCATCCCAGCCTCCTTGTAATGCGCTCGGATTTGACGGGTTTGTGAAGCACGAAGAAATCGATCCACTTGCCAACGATATCGTCTGCCCTCGCGCCTACAACTTCTTCAAAGTATCGCATTTCGTTCGTCTCGAGTGGCGGACGTCCGACGACTCCGCTATAGCGAATGGTCGTAACGAGACCATTGACAACAACGATCTCCGCACGGGATTCACGCCCTTGGCATTTGCCATGAACATGGACCGGGTCGTGTTCGTTTGCGTAGAACATGACGATCAATCCAAAATATTCATACAGTTTTGGCATGGCGATCAATCCACCTGGATGATTGCGAGATCGTAGCACGACGCTCGAAACCCACTCTATCCGGGTCGCGCCGCCGACCAAGATGGATGCCATGATCCTCAACGAGGAAGGCTCACGCGGTGCTCGGCAAGTCCGGCGCGCGCATGGAAATGCCCGGTTGCAGCCTGTGCATGGGCAACCAGGCGCAGATCAAGAAGGGCAGCACGGCGGTGTCGACCTCGACACGCAACTTCCCCAACCGGCTGGGCATCGAAACCCGTGTCTATCTGTCGTCGGCCGAACTGGCGGCGGTCTGCGCGCTGATGGGCAAGATCCCGACCGTGGCCGAGTACATGGAGCAGGTCAAGACGCTGGAAGCCAAGTCCGCCGACGTCTATCGCTACATGAATTTCGACCAGATCGCCGAGTTCAAGGAAGTGGCGGATGGCGTGACGGCCTGAACGGGTTCCAGGCAGCAAGAAGCCCCGCTGCGGCGGGGCTTTTTGTTTGGCGCCGTGTCACCAGCGCCGACTCCTGCCTATTTATTCTCCGCGCCGCGCGGCGCGGCGCTGCTCGCGCAGGCGTTCGCGTTCGGGGTACAGGTCGCGCCCCGCGTCGTGCACGTCGCGCCGCAACTGGCGGCGTTCTTCCGGGGTCATGCGCTGGCGCTGGCCGGAGGCTTCCTCGGCGGCGAATTGCGACGGGCGGGAATCCGGCATCATGCGGTGCGGTCGCGGGCCGTCACGGTCGCGCGCCGGTCTAGGCATGCCCTGGGCGGATACCTCCGCCGCCAGCAACAGCAGGCTTGCCGTGATTCCTATCCATCGTGTCCCGCGTCCCGCGCTCACTTCACTTCCTTTCGCTTCACTCAGCGAAGCATACTGTAAACCTGCTCGCCGGCCATCTTGCCGGCTGCCATCAGGTGGTCGATCCCGGCCTGCGGTTCGGCGCCCCACAGGGCGAGACCCAATCCAAGGGCGATGCTGAGGAACAGGGCTTTCATGATCGTCTCCATCGGTTTGTTCGCCGCTCTTTTGGCACGCTGGCATTCTCGACGGGCGCTGTAAGCCAATTGTTGCGCCGGTCCCGCCTTTGTAAGGCTTTGTTAAATCCACTGGCAGGCCGCCGGCGATCCCGCTAGGATTGGCGCCCATGAACGAGAACCGATCCAAGATTCTGGTCGTCGATGACGACCTGCGGCTGCGCCAGTTGCTCGAGCGCTATCTCTCCGACCAGGGCTTCGCGGTCAAGGCCGTACCCGATGCCGCAGGCATGGACCGCGCGCTGGAGCGCGAGCTTTACGACCTTATCGTGCTCGACCTGATGCTGCCCGGCGAGGACGGCCTGGCGATCTGCCGCCGCCTGCGCGGCGCAGCCAACACGGTGAGCATCATCATGCTGACGGCCAAGGGCGACGAGGTCGATCGCATCGTCGGCCTCGAGATCGGTGCCGACGACTACCTGCCCAAGCCCTTCAATCCGCGTGAACTGGTAGCCCGCATCGGTGCCGTGCTGCGCCGCCGTGCGGCACCGCCGCCGCCGGGTGCGCCGGCGATCACCGAGGAAGTGGTGCGCTTCGGCAAGGTCGCGATCAATCTCGGCACCCGCGAACTGGAGCGCGAGGGCGAAACCACGCTGCTGACCTCGGGCGAGTTCGGTCTGCTGCGCGTGCTGCTGGAGCATCCGCGCCAGCCGATGAGCCGCGACAAGCTGATGGAACTGGCGCGCGGCCGCGAATACGAAGTCTTCGACCGCGCCATCGACGTGCAGATCTCGCGCCTGCGCAAACTGGTCGAGGAAGACCCCGGCAAGCCGCGCTACATCCAGACCGTCTGGGGCTTCGGCTATGTGTTTGTTCCTGACGGCAAGAAACACGAGTAGTCGCGGCCGGCCATGAAGCTTCTGCCGCGCTCGCTGCTCTGGCGCACCTTCCTCCTGCTCGCCGTGCTGATGCTGATTTCGGTGGCGGCGTGGTTCGCGATTTTTCGCGCCTATGAGCGCGAGCCGCGCGCCCGGCAACTGGCGCAGACCCTGGTCAGCGTCGCCAACCTGACGCGCGCGGCGCTGGTCTCCGCGCATCCCGATTCACGCCGCGATCTGCTGCGCGAACTGTCGGACCGCGAAGGCATCCACATCTATCCGGCGGAAGCCGGCGATCGCGTCGAGCCCCTGCCCGACCGTCCCTTTCTGCACCGCGTCGAGGAACTGGTGCGCGAGCAGTTGGGGCCGAACACCCGGCTGACCCTGGAGCGTGAAGGCGAACGCGCCCTTTTCCTCAGCTTCCGCATCGATGACAGCGACGAGGGCGACTACTGGCTGACCATGCCGCGCGAGCGCATCGAGCGCGTGTTTCCGCTGGGCTGGCTGGGTTGGGCCGTGGCCGCGATGCTGCTTTCGCTGCTTGGCGCATGGCTAATCGTGTTTCGCATCACCCGGCCGCTCAAGGCGCTGCAGCAGGCGGCACGGGAAGTCGGCGCTGGCACCACGCCGGCCAGGCTCGACGAAGGCGGCCCGACCGAGCTCGCCACCGTGGCGCACGCATTCAACCAGATGAGCGCCGACCTGGCGAGCATCGACCAGGATCGCGCGCTGATCCTGGCGGGCATCTCGCACGACTTGCGTACTCCGCTGACACGCCTGCGCATGGGCATCGAAATGGCCGGCGACGAACTGTTGCGCGAAGGCATGAGCGCCGATGTCGAGGAAATGGACAAGACCATCGGCCAGTTCCTCGATTTCGCCCGCTCAGAAGGCGGCGAGGCACCCGCGGAAGTCGATGTCGGCGCCCTGATTGCCGAGATCGCCGGGCAATATCGGCGGCGCGGCTTTGCGGTCGAGCTGGACGCCGGCATCGCCGTGCCGCCGGCGCCGACTCTCATGCAAGCGGTCCCGTTGCGGCCGCAGGCGCTGCGCCGCGCCATCAGCAACCTGATCGACAATGCCCTGAAGTATGCCGGCGCCGACCAGACCGTAATGCTTTGCGCCGGTATCGAGGGTGAGGAAGTCGTCATCGAGGTCCTCGATCGGGGACCGGGAATTCCGCTCGGCGAGGTGGAACGGATCAAGCGCCCTTTCGCCCGCCTCGAATCGGCGCGCAGCAACACGGCGGGGGCCGGCCTCGGCCTCGCCATCGTCGAACGCGTCGCGCGCACGCATAATGGCCGCCTCGAACTTCTGCCCCGCACCGGGGGTGGCCTGTGCGCCCGCCTGGTGCTTGCCCACACGAAATCGACATAGACATGAACGCACCGCAGACTCCCTATGAGCGCATGGGCGGCGAACCCGCCGTGCGCCGCCTCGTCGCCCGCTTCTACGAGCTGATGGACAGCCTGCCCGAGGCCTATGCCATCCGCAAGCTGCACCAGCCCGACCTCGCCAGTGCCGAGCAGAAGCTCTACCTGTACCTCACGGGATGGCTCGGCGGCCCGCAACTGTATGTCGAGAAATATGGCCACCCGCGCCTGCGCTCGCGCCACCTGCCTTTCGCGATCGGCAGCGACGAAGCGGAACAATGGATGCTGTGCATGCGTCAGGCCATGGCCGAGGTGATCGAGGATGACGCCCTGCGCGCCACGCTCGACAAGGCCCTCAACGACCTCGCCCACTTCATGCGCAACCGCGACCCGGCCTGAGGCCCGGAATCAAAGATCGGCGCTGGCCTGCTGCTGGCGCAGGGCGCGCGCGTGGCGGTGCCGCGCCATCAGTCGGGGATCGGAGACGATGACGCCGATGGTCTCGCCGATCACCATCACCACACCAAGCACCGGCAGCACCAGCATCAGGCCTGAGATGCCGGCCACCGCGCCGCCGGCGAAGATCATCAGCACGGTGATCAGCGGATGCAGCTCCAGGCTCTTGCCGATGGTCATCGGCATGTAGAAGAAGTCATCGAGCAGGCGCACCAGGCCGAACAGGCCGATCGCCCAGTAGGCCATCGACGGATCGCCGGGAAAATCGGTCGCCGCCACCAGCACTACCAGCAGCCCGCCGAGGATGGAACCGACATAGGGCACCCAGGCCAGCACGGCGCAGATCAGGCCCAGCGTCAGCGGCCCGGGAATGCCGAGCAGCCAGAGACCGGCGGCCAATGTCAGCGTATCGAGGATGGTGAGGTTGATCAGGCCCTGGAAATAGGCGCGCGCGGTGCGGTCGATTTCGTGCAGCAGGTAGAGCGTGCGCTCGAAAAAGGCGTTGGGCACGGCGGCGCCGAGGAAGCGCTTGAAGCGGCGGCCGTCGCGCAGGAAGAAGAAGGCGAGGAAGGGCGCCAGCAATAGTGACGGTGTCCAGGCCATGATGCCGAAGGCCACCGGTTCAATATGGTCGGTGATGCTGCCCGCGCCGTGCTTCAGACGGGCGGCGACGGTATCCGCCAGCTTGGCGCGCTCCAGCGTGGCCCAGTGGCGCTCCATCGCCCGCAGGGAACTGTCGAGCAGAAGGGTGCCGCCCTGCACGTAGCGATCCACCGTGTCCTGCCATTGCGCCGCCTGCCTGGCCACCTTGGGCATCAGGCCGATCCCCGCCACCGTCACCAGGGCGAGGAAGGCCAGCGTCACCACGCTGGCGGCGGCATCGCGGCTCATGCCGCGATAGATCAGCGCGCGCACCGCCGGAAACAGGAAGTAGTAGAGGATCAGGGCCAGCAGGACCGGCACCACCAGCCAGAGCACCTTCTGGAACACCAGCAGCAACAGGCAGGTAATGGCGATGATGGCCACCCACACAACCGGCCCGGAACCATTGTGGGCATGGCTGGGCGCGGCATGCTCGGCCCGGGGCGCGTAATTCACGGTGTTCAGACGGCGTGCTGGTGATTGCCCATGGCCTGCGCCATGACGCGCATCCGGGCGCCGAGGTGGCAGGCCAGTTGCCGCGAGATTTTCGAGGCGATGCGCGCGTGGGTATCGAGCAGGCCGACGAAATCGTCCCGAAAAAAGATGATCAGTTGGCAGCCCGTGGCGGCGCGGGCTTGGGCCGAGCGCGGCGAATTGTCGAGCAGCGCCAGTTCGCCGAAAAAGGTGCCCGGCCCAAGCTCGGCAACGCGCCCGGAATCGCCCTGGCGCCGACGCGGAAGCCCGTTGCCGCCGGCGGGCGTGAAGCGTTCGGCATCGCCCTGTTCGAGGCGGGAGATCAGCACCTCGCCCGAAGCGATGATGTAGATGGCCTGGCCTTCCTCGCCTTCGTCGAAGATGACTTCACCGGCCAGGTAGCTGCGTTCATGCAGCAAGCCATCGACGATGCGCAGCTCGGCCGGCGTCAGATTGACGAACAGGCTCAGACCATGCAGGCGGTCGAGGCGCGGCGAGGATTTTTGCGAACCGAAAAGCTTGACCACGATGATGACTCCGTTGGAACGACGCGATTCTAATTCATGCCCTCGCGCCAAGCGGGAATTCCGCCAGGATCCGGTAGCTCGCGGCGCTTGGATGCAGGTGGCTTTCAACCAGGGCGAAGCTGCCGACCCGCCAGCGGATGGGCGTCTCAAGCCGAGGCAGATCGCGGCAGCGTACCCGGCGCGCCAGCGTGACATGGGGCACCAGGCTCGCCCCGCCAGGGCGGTCGGGCGCGAAGCCGGCGGCGGCGAGCCCACTGTCGAGCGCAGCGGAAAGTCGGTGCAGGAGAGACGGCGGCTGGCGGCAACCGGCCCAGAGTATGCCGCGCCGGGGCCAGAAACCCAGGCGATCGAGGCTCAGATCGAAGGGCTCGCCATGAACGCTTTCGCCCACGCCGCGCAGAACCTCGCATTGCGCGCCGGTAACGGAGCCGATGAAGGCGAGGGTCAGGTGCAGCGTCGCCGGCCGCATGGCGCGGCCACCGCCCGAGGCCAGGGCATGGCCCAGCGCGGCCAGGTGCGATGCGGATTCCGCGTCAGGCCAGAGGGCGAAGAAGACGCGATGCGAACGCGGTTCTTCCAATTCAGCGGGAATCCCGCTGCAGCAGCACCGCTGCCTGGGCGGCGATGCCTTCGCCGCGCCCTTCGAAGCCAAGGCGCTCGTTGGTCTTGCCCTTGACGTTGACCGCGCCGGGATCGATGCCGAGGTCGGCGGCAATGTTGGCACGCATGGCAGCGACATGCGGCGCGATGCGCGGCGCCTGGGCGATGATCGTGGCATCGACGTTGCCGACCCGCCAGCCGGCCTCGCGCACCGCCGCCATCGCGCCGCGCAGCAGTGTGCGGCTGTCGGCGCCTTCCCACTGGGACGAGGTATCGGGAAACATGCCGCCGATGTCGCCCAGGCCCGCCGCGCCCAGCAGCGCATCGGTGATCGCATGCAACAGCGCGTCGGCATCGGAATGCCCGAGCAGGCCGCGCGAATGGGGAATCTCGACGCCGCCGAGGATCAGCTTGCGGCCCGGCGTCAGCGCATGCACGTCGTAACCCTGGCCGATGCGGAAGTCTGTGTTCATGTCCGGCGTCCTTTCATTGCGTCGTTTCGATTCCCGCCAACGCCTGGTCAATGGCTTGCGCGTCGGGCGGCCGCACGATACGCGCAACTTCCTGGCCGTCGCGCAGGAACACCAGCGTCGGCCACAGCTTGACGCGATAGGCGCGACCGAGGCGCCGGCCGGGTCCGTCCTCGACCTTGACGTGGCGCACCGTCGGATGCCGCGCCAGGGCTGCCGCGATCAGCGGCTGGGCAGCCGCGCAATGGCCGCACCAACCGGTACCGAATTCGATCATGGCCGCACCGGCGATGCCGGCGACGGCTTCTGGCGCAGGCTCATCCATGGGCACGGCGGCTATGCATGCGGTGGGCGGTTGCGCAGTATCCACTCCGCCAGTTGCAAGTCGAGCGGAAAGGTCACCTTGAGGTTGCTGATATCGGCGGCCACCAGGCGCGGCGACAGCCCCAAGGCCTCGATGGCGCTGGCTTCGTCGGTCACCTGCGGGGCGAAATCCAGCGCGTCGAGCAACAGGCGATGGCGGAACATCTGCGGCGTCTGCGCCTGCCAAAGCCCGTCGCGGGCCACGGTCTGGCGCGCGCGGCCATGCTCGTCGCAGCGCTTGAGGGTGTCGGCCACCGGCACCGCGAGCAGGCCGCCGGCATCGTCGTCGCCGACTTCGGCGATCAGGCGTTCGATCATCGCCTGGCTCAGGCAGGGCCGAGCCGCGTCGTGCACCAGCACCCAATCGTCGCCGAGTTCGCCCAGGACTTCGGACATGCCGCGCAGGCCGTTGGTCACGCTTTGCGCGCGGGTCTCGCCACCGCAGCGCAGGACATGCAATTTATCGCCCAGGGCCTGCATCGCTTCTGCCGGCCAGGAATCGTCGTCCGGCGCCAGCACCACGAATACGTCGGCAATCGCCGGCGCGGCGCACAGCGTCGCCAGCGCGTGCCAGATCATCGGCTTGCCCGCCAGCGGCAGGTACTGCTTCGGTGTGGCGCGTCCGGAAAGCGCGCCCATCCGCGAACCCGTGCCGGCAGCGGGGACCAGAGCGTGATAGTTCATGGCCCGATTCTATAATGAGCTTGAGGGCCTCCCATCAGGAAACGCCATGTTCGCCGACAACGGATACCAAGCCTTGCAAGCCTTCGCCACCAGCATCGGCATCGGCTTGCTGATCGGGCTGGAACGCGAACGGCAGTCCGACATCAAGGCCGGGCTGCGCACCTTCGCCCTGGTCGGCCTGCTCGGTTGCCTGTGCGCGCTGCTGACCCAGATCATCGGCAGCGGCTGGATTCTCGCCGCCGGCCTGCTGGCGATCGCGGCGATGATCATCACCGCGCATGTGTCCGATCCGCTCGACACCGGGGACCCCGGCACCACCTCCGTGGTGGCCCTGCTGGTGTGCTACGTGCTCGGCGCCATGGTCTGGTTCGGCCATGGCAGCAGCGCGGTAATGCTGGCCGTCGCCACCACCGTGCTGCTCTATTTCAAGGCTGAACTGCACGGCATCTCGAAAAGCCTGACCCGCGTCGACCTGCTGTCCATCCTGCAGTTCGGCGTCCTCGCACTGGTAATCCTGCCCATCCTGCCCGATCGCGATTTCGGCCCTTACGATGCGCTCAACCCGCGCAACATCTGGCTTATGGTGGTGCTGATCTCGGGCGTGTCGCTGGCCGGTTACGCCGCCTTGCGCATTGTCGGCGCGCGCCACGGCGCCGCACTGATCGGCGTCTTTGGCGGCCTGGTGTCATCCACCGCGACCACCCTGATCTTCGCCCGCCATGCCCGCGCCCATGAAGCCATGGCGCGCACGGCAATGGTGGTGGTATTGCTCGCCAACATGGTGGTGCTGCTGCGGCTTTCGGTGGTGACTTTCGTCGTCGCGCCGAGCGTGCTGCTGCCGCTGGTCTCGGTGCTCAGCCTCGGCCTGCTGCTGGGCGTGGCGGCCACCCTGTGGGGCTGGCGCCACCTGGAATCCGGCAGCTCCCTACCCTTGCCCGAGGTGGCCAACCCCACGGAAATCAAAACTGCCGTCGGCTTCGGCGCGCTCTACGCCCTGGTGCTGGTGCTGTCGGCCTGGCTGCAGGACATCGCCGGCAGCCAGGGCCTCTACCTGCTGGCGCTGGCCTCGGGGCTGACCGACGTCGATGCCATCACGCTCTCTTCGCTGCGCATGTTCGGCATGGAAAAGCTCGGCGCGGTGCAGACCGTGACGGCGATTACACTGGCGACACTTTCCAATCTCGCCTTCAAGACCGGCCTGGTGGTGGTCATCGGCGGCAAGGCGCTGGCGCGCTTCACGCTGCCTGGCTTCCTCGCCATTGCCGCCGGGCTGGTCGGTGGGCTACTCCTGATGATGAGCGGATCATGATCACTGCCACCACCCAGCGCGCCCCTGCCGTCGCCGGCATGTTCTATCCGGGCGATGCCGCCAGCCTGCGCGACGAACTGGCAAGCTGCCTCGCCGCTGCCGTCCCGCGAAGCGGAAGTCCAGGCACGCAAAGCGGTCCAGCGCCGACTCCTGAGGCCGGTCGGCTCAAGGCCCTGATCGTGCCGCACGCCGGCTACGTCTATTCCGGGGGCACAGCGGGCAAAGGCTATGCGCTGCTTGCGCCGTTGGCGCAGCGCATCCGTCGCGTGGTCCTGCTCGGCCCCTGCCACCGCGTCGCGGTGAGCGGGCTTGCCGCACCGACGGTGCAGGCCTTCGCCACGCCGCTGGGCAGCGTTCCCCTCGACCGCGCCGCGCTCGATTCGCTGGCCGACCTGCCGCAGGTGGTCGCCAGTGATGCGGCCCATGCCCAGGAACATTCGCTGGAGGTGCAACTGCCCTTCCTGCAAACCGTGCTCGGCGAATTCAGGCTGGTGCCGCTGGCCGTCGGCCGCACCGGGGCGCGTGAAGTCGCCGAGGTCATTGCCCGCCTCTGGGGCGGCCCCGAAACCCTGATCGTCATCAGTTCCGATCTTTCGCATTTCCACACCCATGCCGAAGCCCGGCGCATCGACGGCGATACCGCAGCGCAGATCCTCGCCCTGGACCAGCTCACGAGCTTCGACCAGGCCTGCGGTGCGTTGCCGATCAACGGCCTGCTCGCCGTGGCCCGGCAGCGCGGCCTGCGCATCGAGCGCGTGGCCCAGTGCAACTCCGGCGACACGGCCGGCGACAAGTCGCGCGTCGTCGGCTACGCCAGCTTCGCGCTCTACGAGCCGCCGGTGGCCGCCGCGGGCGACGATCCCGGCCCCGCCCTGCTGGTTCGCGCGCGCAATGCCATCGCCGCCCAGTTCAAGCTGGCGCCGCAAGCCGAGCCGGCGCATCCGCTGCTCGAAAAGCCCGGCGCCACCTTCGTCACGCTGACGCAGAACGGCGCCTTGCGCGGCTGCATCGGCTCGCTGCAGGCGCATCGCGTGCTGGACCAGGACGTGCGCGCCAATGCCGTCGCCGCTGCTTTCCGCGATCCGCGCTTCGCGCCCCTGACGGTCGAGGAACTGCCGCGCACCCGGGTCGAAGTCTCGCTGCTGACCGCCCCGGTGCCGATGCGCTTCACGGATGAGGCCGACGCCTTGCGCCAACTACGCCCCCATGTCGATGGCATCATCTTCAGCATCGGCAATCACCGCAGCACCTTCCTGCCCCAGGTCTGGGAACAACTGCCCGCCCCCCGCCAATTCATGGCCCACCTGAAGCAGAAGGCCGGTTTGCCCGCCGACTATTGGTCGGCCGAAGTCGAACTGCAACGCTACGAGGTGCGCAAATGGAAAGAAGCGCCGATCCCATAAGCGGCGTGCCGGCCCGCTGGTGGCACACGCTGGACGATGGCCGCATCCAGTGCGACCTTTGCCCGCGCGATTGCAAATTGCATGAAGGCCAGCGCGCCGCCTGCTTCGTGCGCGCCATGCAGGGTGGCCAGATGCTGCTGACCACCTACGGCCGCAGCTCGGGCTTCTGCATCGACCCGATCGAAAAGAAGCCGCTCAACAACTTTTATCCCGGCTCCAGCGTGCTCTCCTTCGGCACCGCCGGCTGCAACCTGGCCTGCAAGTTCTGCCAGAACTGGGATATCTCCAAGTCGCGCGACATGGACCGGCTGATGGACGACGCCACGCCGCAGGCCATCGCCCAGGCTGCCCGGCGCACGGGTGCGCGCAGCGTCGCCTTCACCTACAACGACCCGGTGATCTTTGCCGAGTACGCGATGGATACCGCCGACGCCTGCCATGCGCTCGGCATCAAGACCGTGGCGGTGACGGCCGGCTACATGCACCACGAACCGGCGCGTGAGTTCTATTCGAAAATGGACGCCGCCAACGTCGACCTCAAGGCCTTCACCGACGAGTTCTACGTCAAGCTCTGCGGCGCAAAGCTGCAGCCGGTGCTCGACATCCTGGCGATGATCCATCACGAAACCGACTGCTGGCTGGAGATCACCACCCTGCTGATCCCCGGCAAGAACGACGGCGATGACGAACTGAAAGCGCTGGCCGCCTGGGTGGCCAAGGAGCTTGGGCCGGACGTGCCCCTGCATTTCTCCGCCTTCCACCCCGACTGGAAGATGAGCGACATCCCCGCCACGCCGCCGGCGACACTGGCCCGCGCCCGCCGCATCGCCATGGATGCCGGCCTGCGCTATGTCTACACCGGCAACGTGCACGACAAGGCCGGCGACGCTACCCACTGCCCCGGTTGCGGCGAGGTGGTGATCCAGCGCGACTGGTACCGCATACTCAGCTACGCGCTGGACGACAGCGGACATTGCCGCAAATGTGGTGCCGCCGTCGCAGGCCGCTACGAGAAGTTCGGCAAGCCCTTCGGTCCGCAGCGGATACCGGTCAGGCTGCATGCGGGCGCATGAAATCGCCGTCTCGCCAGCGCCGACTTTCATTTGCGCAGGCGGAACAGGACTTAACCAAGACATTCACATGAAATGCCGGCGCTCGACCAACGGCGTGGTGGATCAGTTCAGCAATTCCTCTGCCAGCATCGCTGGCGAGACAATGCGCACCCCGTGTAACTGTTTGCCGTAGTACGCCCCGAAGTGCGTGCGGTCGCCAGTGACGAGCCTATCGCAGCGGTGATGGATGGCGGCGGCGAGTACCGGACGATCCTTTTCGGGCAGCGCCATTGCTTCCTGCGCGAGGTTTTGCGTGGCAGGCAGACTGCCGACGCGGATGCGGCGGGCGATGGCGTCAAGTACGGCAAGCCCCTCGGGGGTTTTCGCTGCGAGGTTGCGGCGTGCCTCTTCGAAGACGTAGACATCCGCCCATAGTTCATGCCCGGCGGCTTCCGCAAGAGCGAGCAGGCGGCGCATGGCGCCGTCGGCGCGAGCGGCTGAGAAGATGATGTTGGCGTCGAGAAAAACCCGCACTGTTCAGTGCGACTTGTTTTCGAGAACGACGGCCAGTTCGGCTTCCGATTCGTCGAATTCGCGCAAACGCTCATCACTGTAGATTTCGACCGGCAAGGTAACTGCCAGGCGCAGCAACAGGCCGTCGGACGTGGTTTCCGCGATTAACTGGTCGTTGGCGGACAGGCCCAAAGCCTGCCGCAGCTTGGCCGGCAGGGTGATGACGCCGCGTTCGGAAATGGTTAGAGTGGCTTTCATGTTTTCAGTATTGCAGAATTTCTGCATATCGACAAGTGTCGGCATTGACGCGACGCTCCTTCCGTCAGGCAGGATCAGCTTCGAGCGCCGGATCATCAGCAAATGGTCCAAGAGTACCGAACGGCAGCAGTGGGCACCAATGCGGATATCCCGCTGCACACGCCCTTTGCCGGCCGGCGAAGCGAAATCCCGGCAGACAGCGTCCGATACGGTGCTACAGCGTCACCCGCGTCCCGAGTTCTACCACCTGGTTCGGTGGCAGGCTGAAGAAGTCGGCGGCGGTGCCGGCATTGCGGTACATGCGGGCGAAGAGGGATTCGCGCCAGTAGGGCATTTCGTCGCCCACCCTGGGCACCACGGTTTCCCGGCCGAGGAAGAAGGAGGTGTTCATCGGATCGATTTCCAGGCCCTGCTCGGCACACCACTCCAGTGCCGCCGGCACATCGGGCGTGTCCATGAAGCCGAAATGGATGCCGACGTGATGGAAGCGCGGGTTCAGGCGCGCCACCACCACGCGCTGTGCCGCCGGCACGCGCGGCACCGATTCCACGCTTACCGTCGCCAGCACCACCTGCTGATGCAGTACCTTGTTGTGCTTGAGGTTGTGCAACAGGGCATGGGGCACGTGTTCCGGGTAGGGCGTCATGAACACCGCGCTGCCGGGCACGGTGATGGTATCCGGCGTTTCGATCGCGGCGATGAAATCGCGCAGGGGCAAAGCCTGGGTATGCAGCCGCTCGTGAAGCAGGCGCCGGCCCTGCTTCCAGGTCGTCAGGAACAGATACACCGCCGCGCCGAACACCAGCGGGAACCAGCCACCGTCGAGGATCTTGGTCGAGTTGGCGGCAAGGAAGGCGAGGTCGAGCAGCAGCAGCGCGCCGAACACCGGCAGCGCCAGGCGCTTGCGCCAGCCCCACTGGCGGCGCGCGACAAGGTAGGCGAACAGCGAGGTGATGATCATGGTGCCGGTTACCGCTATGCCGTAGGCCGCCGCCAGGTTGGTCGATGACCTGAAGGCCAGCACCAGCGCGATCACGCCCAGCAGCATCAACCAGTTCACGCCGGGCATGTAGATCTGCCCGATCTGGCTGCCCGAGGTGTGCAGCAGTTCCATGCGCGGCGCATAGCCAAGCTGTATCGCCTGCTGGGTGATCGAATACACGCCGGTGATCACCGCCTGCGAGGCGATCACCGTCGCCGCCGTGGCCAGGGCCACCAGTGGCAGCAGGAACCAGTCCGGCGCCATCAGGTAGAAGGGGTTCTTGATTGCCGCCGGGTCGGCCAACAGCAGGGCGCCCTGGCCGAAATAGTTGAGCAGCAGGGCCGGCAGCACCAGGCCGAACCAGGCCAGGCGGATAGGCCGCCGGCCGAAGTGGCCCATGTCGGCATACAGCGCCTCGGCCCCAGTGACGACCAGGAACACGCTGCCCATGGCAAGGAAACCCAGCGTCGGATCGGCGAAAAAAAATGCCATGGCGTGGCCCGGCCACAGCGCCGCCAGCACGGCGGGATTGCGCAGGATATGCATCACGCCGAGCGCCGCCAGCGCCGCGAACCAGACGCAGGTGATTGGCCCGAAGGCGACGCCGACCCGCGCCGTGCCGTGGCGCTGGATCCAGAACAGGGCGAGCAGGATGCCCAGCGTGATCGGCACGATGTAGGGGGTGAACACCGGCGTCGCCACTTCCAGCCCTTCCACCGCCGAAAGCACCGAAATCGCCGGCGTGATCAGGCCGTCGCCATAGAACAGGGCAGCGCCGAAAAGACCCAGCAGGATCACCGCCTGGCGCGTGCGGCCGCTCAGGCTGTCGTCCGCCAGCACCCGCGCCATCAGCGCCATGATGCCGCCCTCGCCCTTGTTGTCGGCGCGCAGGATCAGCGCCACGTACTTGAACGAGACCACGACGATCAGCGACCAGAACACCAGCGAGAGTATGCCCAGCACGTTCTCCGGCGTGATCGGCACCGGATGGTGGGCATTGCCGAAGACTTCCTTGATGGCATACAGCGGGCTGGTGCCGATGTCGCCATAGACCACGCCGAGCGCGGCCAGCGCCAGGACGGCGGTGCTGTCATTTTGTTCTTCGTGGCTCATGACGCGACATCTCCAAGCTGAAAGCGGTAGCCGACCCCGGTCTCGGTCAGCAGGAATTGCGGCCGCGCCGGATCGGCTTCCAGCTTCTGCCGCAGGTGGCCGACATAGATGCGCAGGTAGTGGCCGCGCTCGGCGTGGCCGGGGCCCCACACTTCCTTGAGCAACTGCCGGTGCGTCAGCACGCGCCCGGCATTGGCCAGCAGCACGCCGAGCAGGCGGTATTCGATGGGCGTCAGGTGCACCGCCGCGCCATCGCGCGTCACCGTGCGATGCACGCGGTCGACGCGGATGCCGCCGAACTCGATCGCCGTCTCGCCAGCGCCGACTTTCCGCCGCCGCAGCAGCGCCCGCACCCGGGCCCTGAGTTCGAGCACGCCGAAGGGCTTGGTCAGGTAGTCGTCGGCGCCGGCATCCAGAGCCGCCACCTTCTCCGCCTCGGCCAGGCGCGCCGACAGGACCAGGATGGGCAGGGGGTTCCAGCCACGCAGTTCGCGGATCAGCTCCACGCCGTCGCGGTCCGGCAGGCCAAGGTCGATGATGGCCAATGCCGGTGCCGGTCCGCTGAAGGCCTCGATCGCGGCGGCGGCGGTCGCGGCCTCGCCGACCCGGCCCTCGTCTTCCAGCGCGGTGCAGACGAAGCGGCGGATCCGCGGCTCGTCCTCGACCACCAGGATCAGCGGAAGGTGCTCACTCACCGGCTTCCTCCTCCAGCACCGGCGGCATGCCGCGCGGCAGCGTGAATACCATGCGCGTGCCGCCCCGCACGCCGGCTTGCGCCCGGATGCCGCCGCCATGGGCCTCGACGATGGCGCGGCAGATCGCCAGGCCCAGACCGACACCGGTGCCCGACTCGCTGCCACGCTCAAAGGGATCGAAGGCGCTTTCCCGTAGTTGCGGCGGCAAACCCGGACCGGTATCGGCCACCGCGACTTCGATCGCCTCGCCGACGGCCTGCGCCGTGATTTCGATGGCGCCCTGCGGCGCATGTTTCGCCGCGTTTTCCAGCAGATTGCAGAACACGCGTTCCAGCAGCACGGCATCGAACTCCAGCGGCGGCAGGCCGGTCGCCAGTTCGACGCGAACCTCGCGTCCGGCGAGCGTGCCCGCCATGGCATGGAGGCTGCTGCCGATCACTTCCTCCAGCGGTTGCCATTCCTTGTTCAGGACGACCTTGCCGGTCTGCAAGCGGGCCATGTCGAGCAGCTTGTGGACCTGCTCGGAAAGTTGCAGCGCCTGCTCGCGGATCGCCGCCGCCGATTCCCGCGCCGCCGCCGGCAGCGCCGGGCGTGTCAGGCTCAAGGCATCGGCCATGCCCACCAGAACCGTCAGCGGCGTGCGCAGGTCGTGCGAAACGGCCGACAGCAGCGCGCCGCGCAGGCGCTCGGATTCCATGCGCAGCGTGACCTCCTGCAGCACCTCGCCGTAATGCAGGCGCTCGACGACGATGGCGGTCAGCGAGGCGACGGCATCGAGCAGCGGCCGCCGCTCGGCAGCGCAGACCTGCTCGGCATGTTCGGCGAACACCAGCAGCACGCCGCGTGTGCGCAGCGGCGAGGCCAGCGGCAGCGCCAGCGCGGGGCGGTAGCCGCTCTCCTCGGCGGCGAGGAAGATCGACCGGCCCTGCTCATGGACCGCGCGCACGTGGTCATGGCAACGCTCGCCACCGTGCGCCGCCGGAATCGCAACCAGGGTTTCGTCGGCGCGCGGCAGATAGAGGACGGCCTCGATACCCAGCCGCCGCCCCAGAAAGCCGCGCACGATGTCGGCGACCTGCTCCGCCGCGACGGCGCCCGAAAGCTCCCGCGCCATGTCGTAGAGCGCGCGCATCTCGTCCTCGCGCTGCGTGGCAAGCCGGGCCTTTTCCCGCAGGCGCGCGGCAAGCTGGCCGATCACCAGCGCCACGACCAGCATCACGGCGAAGGTGATCAGGTACTGGGCATCGGCCACCGCCATCGAGAAATGCGGCGGCACGAAGAAGAAATCGAACAGGGCGACACCGCCGAAGGCGGCGAGGATCGCCGGCCCGCTGCCCAGCCTGGCCGCCACCAGCGCCACCACCAGCAGGAAGATCATGACGATGTTGGCGGCATCGACGGCGCCGCGCAGGGGCAGCGTCAGCACGGTCGTCACGGCGCAGGCCAGGGCCGCCTTGAGGTAACCGCCGCGCACCGGCGGTGGATTGGTCTCGGACATGAATCGATGCTACGCCCGGCGATATAAAAAGGGCGTAAATGCCCAACGCCAGCGCCACCCATGCAGGCCGCCGGGTCTGGCGGCAGTCGGCAAGCTTGCGCCGCCGCCCGCGAGAACCGCAAGACCGCGTCCGGCAGCGGATTCCCGGCGAAGATCAAACAGAGTCGGCGCTGGCAACACGGCGCCGCCCCGTATAATTCGCGCCCCCAGCGCCCGATTTTCCGATGAAGTCCCTGCTGTCGCTGCCCGGCTTGCCCAAGCCCGGCCAACGCCTCGACCTGCCGCCGTATCCGCCCTCCGCCGACGCCCTGGCGCTGTCCCGGCTCGCCCATCGCGGCCGATTGCTGGTGGCGGTCAGCGCCAGCCCGCTGGAGGCACAGCGCCTCGCCGAGGAAATCGCCTGGTTCGCGCCGGAACTGCGTACCCACCTGCTGCCGGATTGGGAGACCCTGCCCTACGACGCCTTCTCGCCGCACCAGGACCTGGTCTCGGAGCGCCTCGCCACCCTGCACGCCGTCTCGCGCCAGGAATGCGAGCTGCTGATCGTCGCCGCCGCGACGGCCGTCACGCGTCTGGCGCCGCCCGCCTTCCTGCTCGGCCATACCTTCTTCATGAAAAAGGGCGAGCGCCTCGGGCTCGATGCACTGCGCAGCCAGTTGACCCTGGCCGGCTACCAGCACGTGACCCAGGTGGTTGCCGCCGGCGAATACAGCGTGCGCGGCGGCCTGATCGACCTGTTCCCGATGGGCACGCAACTGCCCTACCGCATCGAACTCTTCGACGACGAGATCGAGACCATCCGCAGCTTCGACGTCGATAGCCAGCGCACCCTGTACCCGGTACCCGAAATCCGCCTGCTGCCGGCGCGCGAGTTCCCCACCGGTGAGGCCGGGCGCACGATGTTCCGCCAGCGCTTCCGCGAAAGCTTCGAGGGCGACGCCTCGCGCATCGGCCTCTACAAGGATGTCTCGAACGGCATCCTGCCGGCCGGCATCGAGTACTTCCTGCCGCTGTTCTTCGACGCGACGGCAACGCTGTTCGACTACCTGCCGGCCGATGCCGCGCTGCTGCTGCATGGCGACGTGCCCGGCGCGATCGCCGAGTTCTGGGCCGACCTGCAAGGCCGCTACAAGATGCTCGGCGGCGACCGCTCGCGGCCGGTGCTGCCGCCCGCCGACCTGTTCCTGCGCGACGAGGAATTCTTCATCGCCGCGAAGGCCCTGCCGCAGTATCTGCTGAAAGCGAAAGTCGGCGCTGACGCGCTCTGCGTACCTGGGATTCCGCTTCGCGGGCAGGTAACGGCGACTGCTCCGGAAGACCTGCCGCCGCTGGCCGTCGATCGCAAGGCCGACGATCCGCTGGCCCTGCTGCGCGGCTTTCTCGGCCGCTTCGCCGGGCGTGTGCTGCTGCTGGCCGAATCGCCGGGCCGTCGCCAGACGCTGGCCGACTTCCTCGCCGAGTACGGCATGCTGCCAGCCGCCAGCGAGGACTTCGCCGGCTTCCTCGCCGCGCCGGAGCGCTTCATGCTCGGCGTCGGGCCGCTGTCGGGTGGCTTCGTCCTCGATGACCTTGCCGTCATCACCGAAAACGAGCTCTACGCCGCCACCGCGCGCCCACGCGGAAGGCGCTCCGATGCGCGCCGCGCCAACCTCGACGGCTGGCTGCGCGATCTTTCCGAGCTGAAAATCGGTGACCCGGTGGTACACGAGAACCACGGCATCGGCCGCTACCTCGGCCTGGCGCACATGGATTTCGGCGACGGCGCCACCGAGCTGCTGCACCTCGAATATGCCAACGGCGCCAAGCTCTACGTGCCGGTGGCGCAATTGCAGGTGATCTCGCGCTACAGCGGCGCCGATCCCGAATCCGTCCAGTTGCACACGCTGGGCTCGGGCCAGTGGGAGAAGGCGAAAAAGAAGGCCGCCGAACAGGTGCACGACACCGCCGCCGAACTGCTGCACCTCTACGCGCAGCGTGCGCTGCGCAAAGGCCACAAGTTCGAGTTCAAGCCGCACGACCTGGAAGCCTTCGCCGACGGTTTCGGCTTCGAGGAAACGCCCGACCAGCAGACGGCGATCAATGCCGTGATCGAGGACATGAAATCCGGCAAGCCGATGGATCGCCTGGTCTGCGGCGATGTCGGCTTCGGCAAGACCGAGGTGGCGATGCGCGCCGCCTTCGTCGCCGTGGCCGACGGCAAGCAGGTCGCCATCCTCTGCCCGACCACGCTGCTGGCCGAGCAGCATTACCAGAACTTCAGCGACCGCTTCGCCAACTGGCCGGTGAAAGTGGCCGAGATCTCGCGCTTCAAGTCGGCGAAGGAACAGGACGAGGCCGTGGCGCTATTGGGCCAGGGCAAGATCGACATCCTCATCGGCACCCATCGCCTGCTGCAGCAGGACGTGAAATTCGAGCGCCTCGGCCTCATCATCATCGACGAGGAACACCGCTTCGGCGTGCGCCAGAAGGAAGCGCTGAAGGCCTTGCGCGCGCAGGTCGACGTGCTGACCCTGACGGCTACGCCGATCCCGCGCACTCTGGGCCTGTCGCTCGAAGGCCTGCGCGATTTTTCGGTGATCGCCACGCCGCCGCAAAAACGCCTGGCGATCAAGACCTTCGTCACCCAATGGTCGAACGGCCAGGTGCGCGAGGCCTGCCTGCGCGAATTCAAGCGCGGCGGCCAGGTGTACTTCCTGCACAACGAGGTCGACACCATCGCCAACATGAAGGAACGCCTCGAAGCCCTGCTGCCCGAGGCGCGCATCGTCGTCGGCCACGGCCAGTTGCCCGAGCGCGAGCTGGAGCGCGTGATGCGCGAATTCACCCAGCAGAAGCACAACCTGCTGCTGTGCTCGACCATCATCGAGACCGGCATCGACAACCCGCACGCCAACACCATCGTCATCAACCGCGCCGACAAGTTCGGCCTCGCGCAATTGCACCAGTTGCGCGGCCGCGTCGGCCGCAGCCACCACCAGGCCTACGCGTATCTCTTGACCCACGAAGACGCCAAGCCGACCGCCCAGGCCAAGCGGCGGCTGGAGGCCATCCAGGCCATGGAGGAGCTCGGCTCCGGCTTTTTCCTTGCCATGCACGACCTGGAAATCCGCGGCGCCGGCGAAGTGCTGGGCGAATCGCAAAGCGGCGAGATCCACGAAGTCGGCTTCGCCATGTACACCAACATGCTGAATGCCGCGGTGCGCGCGCTGAAGGCCGGCGAGAAGATTCCCGACCTGACCCAGCCGCTGGCCGTCACCTCGGAGATCAACCTGCGCGTTCCGGCGCTGCTGACCAATGACTACTGCCCTGACGTGCATGAGCGCCTGACACTCTACAAGCGCCTCGCCAACTGCGACAGCGAGGACGACTTGCGCGCGATGCAGGAGGAACTGATCGACCGCTACGGCGAGATGCCGGCGCAGACCCTGGCCCTGGTCGAGACCCATCGCCTGCGCCTGGCCGGCCGCGCCCTGGGGCTGGCCAAGCTGGATGCCGGGCCGCAGGCGATACAAGTGCAATTCGTCAAGAACCCGCCGCTCGACCCGGCCGACATCATCCTTCTGATCCAGTCCGACCGCAGCTTCAAGCTTGCCGGCCCCGACAAGCTGACCTGGCAGAAACCGACCGCCGCGCTCGACCAGCGCGTGGCAGCCGTGCAGGACCTCTTCCGCCGTCTCAAGCCGTGATGTGAATAGTTATGTCTGCGGCAAAGCCGGAGACGGTATCCCTTGCGGACGGCGCTGGCGCTACGGCGACGGGTACACTCAGGAGGCTGGCACTCCGCCAATCAACCCGGGAGGATACGCATGTTCAGTCACGTGATGGTCGGATCGAACGACATCGAACGCTCCAAACGCTTCTATGATGCAGTGCTTGCCGTGCTTGGCGCCGGCGAACCGCTGCGCAACACGGCTGGCACCGGTCACCAGCGCCTGTTCTATCGGCACGATGGAAGCACCTTCTGCGTCAGCGAGCCGATCAACGGCGAAGCGGCCTGTGCCGCCAATGGCGGCACCATCGGCTTCAAGTGCAGTTCGCCCGAGCAGGTAAGCGCGTTTCATGACACCGCCGTGGCGCATGGCGGCACCTCGATTGAACAGCCGCCCGGCCTGCGCGAGGGCAAGATGGGCGCGATGTACCTGGCTTATGTGCGCGATCCGGACGGCAACAAGTTATGCGCGCTGCACCGGCCGAAAGCGTGACGCCGGCTGCGGCCCGTCCCGGCCGTCCGGCTCAGGCAGACAGGCGGACGCTTTGCGCGCAGAGCGCCTGGATCTGATCGAGCAGGACCCGGTTCTCTTCCTGCCCGGCCATTTCGCACTGTTCATCGATGACCGATGACAGGATTCCGTCGGTCGTCAGCGGGTTGGCAAGGACGACGCGAAACACGGTAATCCTGTCGCCGCGATAACGGCCGGGCGCCAGGCGGGTGCGGGAAACGAAGGTCCGGCCGTTTTCGCGCTGCCGCTTCTGCATGGTTTCGGTCACCTTGTCCAGCACCTCGTTGATGCGCGCGGCCTTTTCCGCCGTGGCTGCGACCAGTTCCCGCTGCACCCAGGCCGGGTTGTAGCGGTAGGTCAGGATGTTGAGCTCGGGCTCGGTGACGAGTTCGAAGTCGGAATGGGCCGCGATCATCTGGGCGAAGCGCCGGGCGCGCTCGATGCCCCGGTCGATGAGGATTTCATAGCCCTTGCGCCCGATGATGGAAAGCCCGGCATGCACCAGCATGGCCATGCCCGGTCGCGAGCCTTCGAGGGTGTGGCTGCCCAGGTCCCTTGAGCCTTCGCGCAGGATGTAGGCGGCGTGATGCTCGATTGCCGCCAGTGCGGTGGGATCCTTGAACAGCACCATGCCGGCCCCCATGGGGACGTACATCTGCTTGTGCGCGTCGATGGTCACCGAGTCAGCCCTTTCGATGCCCTTGAGCAGCCTCCTGTAATTGTTGGAGAGCAGGGTCGCGCCACCCCAGGCGGCATCGACGTGGAAATGGCAGCCCAGCTCCTGGGCCAGGGCGGCCAGCGCGTCCAGCGGGTCGATGTTTCCGGTTTCGGTGGTGCCGGCGACCCCGATCAGGGCGAGCGGCCGGATGCCCTCTCCGCGCAGGCGGGCACACTGCTCGCGCAGTGATGCCATGTCGATGCGGTTGCGTTCGTCGGTATCCACCGCCACCAGGTTGTCGCGGCCGATGCCCAGCACGTCGGCGGCCTTGCCCAGCGAGTAGTGCCCGCGGCGCGACACCAGCACCGCAAGCCCCTTGCAGTCCAGGTGCTGCAGGGCCCTGGGCAGGCCTTCCTGGGCGATTCCTCGAAAGCCATCCGCCGGCCCGCACAGCCGGTTGCGCGCGGCCCAAAGGGCCGTGAGGTTGGCGACGGTGCCGCCGGAGCAAAAGGCGCCCAGCGCGTGGCGGCTGTTCTGCAGCCACTGGTCGTAGAAAGCACCTTCGCGCTTGTAGATCAGGTGGTGGAGCATGCCCAGCACCTGCCGCTCCATCGGCGTGAAGGCGCGGGAGGTTTCGACCTTGACCAGGTTCTGGTTGAGCGCGGTAAGGATGCGCGACAGCGGCAGCATGAAATAGGGCAAAGCCGAGGTCATGTGCCCAACAAAGCCCGGTGAAGCCGTGTGAACCGATTGCGAGACGAGCTTCTCCTTGAGGAAGTCCGTGTAGTGTGAAACGTACATCGGCTCTTCGGGTATCCGCGACTGGGAGAAGTCCCGCTCGATCTCGACCAGGTCGCGCTCCACCGCGACGATGTGTTCCTGCAAGAATCCGGCCAGGTTGTCTGAAATGGCCTGGTCGATGCGGCCCAGCGTCGAGTCGGGCGCTTCCGGAATCGTGAATATCCGGTAAAGGCTTTCCAGGTTGGCCTGGGCAGGTTCTCTTGTTCTTGGCATGGGTTTGCGACCGCCGATTGTGCAAGGGAGGATGATCCACGAAAACCGCCTCTCGCGGGAAACGCGATTAACGCACGGAAGCCGAATCAATTTCAATCCGGCACGGCGTCATTCCGCGCATGTTGCGCAGCACCCGCTCCCAGGTCAAGCTTTCAGGCATCCGGCCATGACCCTGAAGCCAAGGCCCGGGATTCCGGCTGTGGCCCGCCAGACGGCGCAAGCCGGCGCATTGACGGCATTTTTGCAGGCTAGTAATATGGCGGTATGGCTATCATGATATGGGTACCCATATGAAGACCACCATAGAGATTTCCGTCCCCCTCCTGAACCAGGCCCGCAAGCTGGCAACCCGCCAGGGCACGACCCTGCGCGCGCTGGTCGAGGAAGGCCTGCGCAAGGTGGTGGCGGAGAACCGCCGACCCGACGGTTTTCGCTTGCGCCAGGCCAGCTTCAAGGGCAAGGGCCTGCAGCCGACGGTCGCCGGCGCCGGCTGGGATCGCCTGCGCGAGATGGCCTACGAGGACCATGGCGGGTGATTGCCGTCGACACCAACCTGCTGGTCTACGCCCACCGCGAGGACTCGCCATTCCACCAGCGTGCCGCCGCCTGCGTCGCGGGGCTGGCCGAGGACCGTGCCACCTGGGCGATTCCCTGGCCCTGCCTGCACGAGTTCTTCGCCATCGTCACCCATCCGCGCATCTATGCGCCGCCGACCCCGCGCGAGCGCGCGCTCGACCAGATCGACGCCTGGCTCGAATCGCCCTCGCTGATGCTGCTGGCGGAATCCGAATCCCACTGGTCGGAGCTGCGATCGCTGATCAGCGTCGCGCAGCTTGCCGGTGCCCAGGTCCATGATGCGCGGATTGCCGCGCTGTGCCTGCAGCACGGCGTGCAGACCCTCTGGTCGGCCGACCGCGACTTCGGCCGCTTTCCCAAACTTTCCGTCGCCAACCCCCTGATCGCCTGAATCATGCAACAAACCGAAAACCTCAATATTGACGCATTCGACCTCCTGCCCACGCCGGAGGAAGTGCATGCCCGCCTGCCGCTTTCCGAGAAAGCCGCGGAGTCGGTGCTGGCCGGACGGCGCGGCCTGGAGCGCATCCTCGACGGCGCCGATCCGCGATTGTTCGTCGTCGTCGGTCCCTGCTCGATCCACGACCCGGTGGCCGGCCTCGATTACGCGCGACGCCTGAAGGCACTCGCCGACGAGGTCGCCGACAGCCTGCTGCTGGTGATGCGGGTGTATTTCGAAAAGCCGCGCACCTCGACCGGCTGGAAGGGCTACATCAACGATCCGCGCATGGACGATTCCTTCCACATCGAGGAAGGCCTGCACAAGGCGCGCGAATTCCTGCTCGCGGTCAATGAAATCGGCCTGCCGGCCGGCACCGAGGCGCTCGATCCGATTGCGCCGCAGTATCTGGGCGACCTCATCGCCTGGACCGCGATCGGCGCCCGCACCTCCGAATCGCAGACCCACCGCGAGATGTCCTCGGGCCTGTCGACCCCGGTCGGCTTCAAGAACGGCACCGACGGCTCGCTCGACGCGGCGGTGAATGCCATCATCTCGGCAGCAAGCCCACACAGCTTCCTCGGCATCAACATGCAGGGCCGCTCCTGCGTGGTGCGCACCGCCGGCAACCGCTACGGCCACCTGGTGTTGCGCGGCGGCGGTGGCCGACCGAACTACGATACGGTCAGCGTTGCCCTGGCCGAGGCGGCGCTGAAAAAGGCGACACTCGCCAACAATCTGGTGGTCGATTGCTCGCATGCCAACAGCTACAAGAACCCGCAACTGCAGCCGCTGGTGATGCAGGACTGCGTCAATCAGGTCATCGCCCAGCGCAAGGCGGGCCATCGATCGATCGTCGGCCTGATGATCGAAAGTTTCATCGAAGCCGGCAACCAGCCGATTCCCGCCGACCTGTCACAACTGAAATACGGTTGTTCCGTCACGGACGCCTGTGTCGACTGGTCGACCACCGAAACCATGATCCGCGACGCCGCCACCGCGTTGCGCGCACTCAACGCCTGATCCCGAAAGCCTGCCCATGAGCCTGATCCGCCCCTTCCGCGGCCTGCGCCCCGCCCCCGGCCGCGCCGGCGAAGTCGCCGCGCCACCCTACGACGTGCTGTCCAGCGATGAAGCGCGCCAGATTGTTCACGGCGCCGGCGCCGGCAAGGCCTGGTCCTTCCTGCACATATCCAAGCCCGAGGTCGACCTGCCGCGCGAGGTCGATATCTACTCGCCCGAGGTCTACGCCAAAGCCGCCGAGAACCTGCGGAAGATGCTCGATGCCGGCGTGCTGGTGCGCGATGAGGGCCCGTGCTACTACGCCTATCGGCTGACCATGGGCGCGCATGTGCAGACCGGCCTGGTCGCCGCCGCGCGTGTTGCCGACTACGACAGCAACCGCATCCGCAAACACGAGTTCACCCGGCCCGACAAGGAAGACGACCGCGTGCGCCAGATTGAGGCGCTCAACGCCCAGACCGGCCCGGTGCTACTCGCCTATCCGTCCTCGCCCGCTGCCGACACGCTGATTGCCGCGATTGCCCAGGGCGAACCGGCCGCCGACGTCACCGCCGCCGACGGCATCCGCCACCAGATCTGGGTGCTGCGCGACACCGCGCAAACCGATGCGATCACGCGGACATTCGACGCCATGCCCGCGCTCTACATTGCCGACGGCCACCACCGCTCGGCCGCCGCCTCGCGCGTCGCGGCGGCGCGGCACCGCCAGGGGCAGGAACAGGCGGCCGACTATTTCCTCGCCGTGATCTATCCGCACCACCAGATGAAGATCCTCGATTACAACCGCGTGGTCAGGGACCTGCACGGCCTGGAGCAAGACGAACTGCTCGCTCGACTCGGCGCCGACTTCGCCGTCGAGGACAGCGCCGGCCGCGTCCATCCGGCACGCCCCGGCGAGTTCGGCATGTACCTCGGCGGGCGCTGGCGCAAACTGACGATCAAGCCCGAGCGCGTGCCCACCGATCCGGTCGACAGCCTCGATGTCTCCCTGCTTTCGGACTACGTATTGGGTCCGCTGCTGCGCATCGCCGACCTGCGCCGCGACAAGCGCATCGACTTCGTCGGCGGCATCCGCGGCCTCGCGGAACTGGAGAAGCGGGTCGACTCGGGCGAGATGGCGGTGGCCTTCGCGCTGCATCCCACGCGCATGGACCAGTTGATGGCGGTGGCCGACAGCAACGAGGTGATGCCGCCGAAATCAACCTGGTTCGAGCCCAAGCTGGCCGATGGCCTGGTGTCCCACGTGATTGACTGAAACCTGAACAGCCAACAAAAAGGCAACCCGCAGGTTGCCTTTTTGTTGGGCGAAGAAAGCTTACTTCTTCTTTGCAGCGGGCTTCTTGGCCGGAGCAGCCTTCTTGGCCGGCGCGGCCTTCTTCGCGGCGGGCTTCTTGCCGGCAACGGCGGCCTTCAGGCCGGCGCCGGCGGTGAACTTCGGCACGGACTTGGCGGCGATCTTCAGGGGAGCGCCGGTCTTCGGATTCTTGCCGGTGCGCGCGGAACGCATCACGGACTTGAAGGTGCCGAAGCCGATCAGCGCAACCGGGTTGCCCTTGGCAATGACGGTGGTGATCACTTCGGTCATGGCGTCGATCGCCTTGTTTACGGCAGCCTTGGAAAGTTCGGCACGCTCGGCAACGGCGTCAATCAGTTCGGACTTGTTCATCTGGTTCCCCTCGTTGTTTTGGAAAGCCGCATTGAAACACTATTCGCGCGCGGGATGCAAGCCCTGCGGGCCTTTGCGGTGAAAAAAACCTTGGCGGTGTTGCGCCGCCGCGCTCACATTCCCTTCACGGCATACACCGCCGGCAGGTTGCGCCAGGCACCCTTGACGTCCATGCCGTAACCAAAGACATAGCGGTTCGGCAAACGCAGGCCGACGAAATCGGCGGCGATGGGCTTGTCGCGGCCAAGATCCTTTTCCGCGAACACCGCGCTCAGCACCTGCGCCGCGCCCTGGTCGCGCAGGCGCTGGACGATGGCGGCCATGGTCACGCCCTCGTCGAGGATGTCGTCGACCACCAGCACGCAGCGCCCGGCCACCTCGGTACGCGGCTCGACCACCCAGTGCAGCCGGCCGCCCACCGTGACATCGCCGTAGCGCGTGACATGCAGGTAGTCGAAATCCAGCGGGAAATCGAGCTGCGGCAGCAGGGCCCCGGTGAACACCACGGCGCCGCCCATCACCGCCAGCACCAGCGGGTTGGCGTCGCGCAGCCGCGCCGCGATTTCGCCGGCGACGCGGCGTACCGCCAGCGCCGACTCCTGTTCCGAGCACAGCAGGTCGGCCTCGGCCAGTATTCGGCGCGCCTCATCGGGGCTCATGACATCCTCTTCAGCATGGCGGCGAACTCGCTGCCCACCTCGGCATGGCGCAGGCCGAAGGCGACGGTGGCCTCCAGATAGCCGAGCTTGGCGCCGCAGTCGTAGCGCTTGCCCTGGTAGCGGTAGGCCAGCACCTGTTCCTCGTCGAGCAGCGCGGCAATGCCGTCGGTCAATTGAATCTCGCCGCCGGAGCCCTTGCCGATGCGCGCCAGGTGGTGAAAAATGCGCGGCGTCAGCACATAGCGCCCAACCACCGCGAGCGTCGACGGTGCCTCCTCCGGCTTCGGCTTTTCGACAATGCGCTGGATTTCCTCGATGCGTTCGGAGATCGGCGCGCTGTCGACGATGCCGTAGCTCCGGGTTTCCTCGCGTGCCACCTGCTGCACGCCGATCACCGAGCTGCCGTGACTGGAATAGACGTCCACCATCTGCTTCATCACCGGCGGATCGTTGTCCAGCAGGTCGTCGGCCAGCAGCACGGCAAAGGGTTCATCGCCCACCGCCGGATAGGCGCAGAGCACCGCATGGCCCAGCCCCAGCACTTCGGGCTGGCGGATGTAGATGCAGTTGATGTTCTTCGGGATCATGTTGCGCACGAATTCGAGCATCTGCGTCTTGCCGCGATGTTCGAGCTCGCTCTCCAGTTCGTAGGCCTTGTCGAAGTGGTCCTCGATGGCGCGCTTTGAACGGCCGGTGACGAAGATCATGTCGGTGATGCCGGCGGCCACCGCCTCTTCGACCGCATACTGGATCAGCGGCTTGTCCACGATGGGCATCATTTCCTTCGGGCTGGCCTTGGTCGCCGGCAGGAAGCGGGTGCCGAGCCCGGCCACCGGGAACACGGCCTTGCTGACTTTTTTTATCGTCATGTTTTCATCAACTCCCTGAACTGAACCTCGTCGAGTATGGCGACGCCCAAGGCCTGCGCCTTTTCCAGCTTGGAGCCGGCTTCGGCCCCGGCCACCACGTAATCGGTCTTCTTCGACACGGAACCGGCCACCTTGCCGCCCTGCGCCTCGATCATGTCTTTCGCCTCGTCGCGCGTCAGCGTCGGCAGCGTGCCGGTGAGGACAAAGGTCTTGCCCGAAATCGCCGAGCTGACCACGGCGGCGGGCTCGCCCTCGACCCAGTGCACACCTGCCGCGCGCAACTGCTCGATGACTTCGACATTGTGCGGCTCGGCGAAGAAGCGCGCAATCGAGGCCGCCACCACCGGACCGACATCGGGCACCTGCTGGAGACGGTCGCTGTCAGCCGCCATCAGCGCGTCGAGACCGCCGAAGAAGCGCGCCAGATCCTTCGCCGTCGCCTCGCCGACATTGCGGATGCCCAAGGCGAAAATGAAGCGCGCCAGCGTCGTCGACTTGCTCTTCCCGATTGCCGCCAGCAGGTTTGCCGCCGACTTTTCCGCCATGCGCTCAAGATTGGCCATCGCCAGCAGGCCGAGTTTGTAGAGATCGGCCGGGGTCTTGACGATGGCATTGTCGACCAGTTGTTCGACCAGTTTGTCGCCCAGTCCCTCGATGTCCATGGCGCGACGCCCGGCAAAATGCAGCAACGCCTGTTTGCGTTGCGCCGGGCAGATCAGGCCGCCGCTGCAGCGCGCGATGGCTTCGTCCTCGGGGCGTTCGATGGCCGAGCCACAGACCGGGCAGAGCTTGGGCAATTCGAAAGCTGGATGCAATGGCTCATCGCCCAGCAGGTCGCGCTTCGGCCGGCGCTCGATCACCACCGACACCACCTCGGGAATCACGTCGCCGGCACGCCGCACCACCACGGTATCGCCGACGCGCACATCCTTGCGCCGCGCTTCGATCTCGTTGTGCAGCGTGGCATTGGTCACCGTCACGCCACCGACGAAGACCGGCGCCAGGCGCGCCACCGGCGTGATCGCCCCGGTACGTCCGACCTGCACCTCGATGGCTTCGACGGTGGTCAGCATTTCCTCCGCCGGATACTTGTGCGCCACGGCCCAGCGTGGTTCGCGCGTGACGAAGCCGAGCTGCTGCTGCAAGGCCAGCGAATTGACCTTGTACACCACGCCATCGATATCGAAGGGCAGGCTGTCGCGCAGGGCGCGCATGCGCGCGTGAAATGCGATCAGGCCCTCGGCGCCCTGCGCCACGGCGCGATGCTCGCAGACCGGCAGGCCGAAGGCGGCGAGCGCGGCCAGCACGCCGGAATGGGTTGAGGGCAGTGTCCAGCCCTCGCTCGCTCCCAGGCCGTAGGCATAGAAGGACAAGGGCCGCTCGGCCGCCATCGCCGGATCGAGCTGGCGGATGCTGCCGGCGGCGCCATTGCGCGGATTCACCAGGCCAGCCTTGCCCAGGGCGCGCTGCCTTTCGTTGTAGCGCTCGAAATCCGGACGGCTCATGTAGGCCTCGCCGCGCACTTCCAGCAAAGGCGGCGGATTCCCCGCCAGGCGCAGCGGAATCGAATGCACGGTGCGGATGTTCTGCGTCACGTCCTCGCCGGTCTCACCGTCGCCGCGGGTGGCCGCCTGCACAAGCAGGCCATGCTCATAACGCAGGTTGATCGCCAGGCCGTCGAACTTGAGTTCCGCCGCGTACTCGACCGGAGCCTCGGCATCGGCCAGGCCGAGTTCGCGGCGAACACGGGCATCGAAGGCGCGCGCTCCGGCCGGCTCGGTGTCGGTCTCGGTGCGGATCGACAGCATGGGCACGGCATGCCGGACCGGCGCAAACATGGCGAGCGGTCTGCCGCCGACGCGCAGGGTCGGCGAATCGGCGGTTCGCAGTGGCGGATGTTCTTCCTCGATCACCTGCAGTTCGCGGAACAGTCGGTCGTACTCGGCGTCGGGAACCGTCGGCCGGTCGAGCACGTAATAGGCGTGGTTGTGCCGCTCGATCTCGCGGCGCAAGACTTCCGCCCGCGCCGCCGCCGCCGCGAGCTGCATCAGGAGAAGAGGCGAAGCGCCCGCGGGCTGCCCGGGTCGATGCCGCCGTCGCGCATGCGCTGTTGCAGTTCGACGGTCTTGGCGCGGATGGCGGCGATCATGGCGTCGGCCAGCGGCGCGCGCTGCGCATCGACCAGCACGCCGTTCAGCGCCCCGGCGATCTGGCGCGCCGCGCCGAGCATTTTTTCGAACGCGGCGCGGCCGTCGCTTGCGCGTGGCACGTCGAGGCTGAAGGTGAGGCCGTGGGTGGCCATGGTGCGCAGGGATTCGGCATTGAAGCCTTCGCTGCCGAGATTGCCCAGGCTGAACAGCTCGCCGCCGGCCTCGTCGCGGGCGTGGAACAGACCATCGGCTTCCAGCGCCAGGCCGGCGGCCTCGGCCAGGCCGCGCAACTTGGTGCCGGCAAAAGTGCCGCCCGTGGCATCCACCACATGGAGCACGAACTGGATGTCGACAGCGGCGCAGAACTGGTCGAGCGCATTGGCGTTGGCGACAATCTCGTCGAGATCGGGAAGCGCATCCAGCACGGCGCCGGTCTGCTGCGCGAGGGCCTGCACACCGGCGACAAACGCCGCCAGTTCGCCCTCGCCCAGCGGGCCGCGCCGATCCACCAGTTGCACGCCGACCGCCCATTCGCGATAGCCGCCCTCGTCGTCGGCCATGATCGGCCGCCAGCGGCCGCCGTCGCCGCCCCGCGCCAGCCAGGAAACCGGCTTGGAAATGTCACCCGCCCACCCACGCTGCACGCTGTACACGATGGGCGCGGCAATCGGCGCGGCGGCGCTGAAGCGCAGCGTCAGGTCGGCAATGTCGTCGATCCCGCCCGCGGGCGGATCGTCGCTTTCTGCCGCAAGGTCGGACGTCGGGGTCGGACGGGCAGCGGCTGACTCCACATGCTCCACCGCGGGTTCCGGCGCGGACGAAATCCCATCCTCCACAGCGCCCTCGCCCAGGGTGGGCTCCTGTCGCTCGGCATCAGGTGCAAGCTCGGGGGCGGGTGCGGCGTCCATGGCGTCGCCGGCGCCGCCATTGAAGATGCGATCCGCTGTCCGGCGGTGCTTGCGGTCCTGCCAGACGTTATAGCCCCAGACCAGCAACACGCCGGCGGTGCCGGCGCCGATGAGGGCAAGATGCAATTCGCTCAATGCCATGTTCAGGCCACCTTCTGGTCGTCGGCGAGGCGCAAGGCCTCCTCGATATCGACTTCCACCACGCGCGACACGCCCTGCTCCTGCATGGTGACGCCGATCAGTTGCTGCGCCATTTCCATGGCGATCTTGTTGTGCGAAATGAAGACGAACTGGGTCTGCACCGACATGCGCTTGACCATCTCGCAGAAGCGCACCGTGTTCGAATCGTCGAGCGGCGCATCGACCTCGTCGAGCATGCAGAAGGGCGCCGGATTGAGGTTGAAGATGGCGAACACCAGGGCGATCGCGGTCAGTGCCTTCTCGCCGCCCGACAGCAGGTGGATGGTCGTGTTCTTCTTGCCCGGCGGCTGGGCCATGATCTGGATGCCGGCGTCGAGGATCTCGTCGCCGGTGAGGATCAGGCGCGCTTCGCCGCCGCCGAAGAGCTGCGGGAACAGGCTGCCGAAATGGCGATTGACGGTGTCGTAGGTTTCCTGCAACTGCTCGCGCGTTTCGCGGTCGATGCGACGGATGGCATCTTCGAGCGTGCCGATGGCCTCGGCCAGGTCGGTCGATTGCGCGTCGAGGAAGCCCTTGCGCTCGGCGGCCGTGGCCAGCTCTTCCAGCGCCGCCAGATTGACCGGGCCGAGCGCCTCGATCTCGGCCGCCAGGCGCGCGATGTCACCTTGCAGCACGCTGTCCTTGAGGCGCTCGGCGCCGCCGGCGGCGAGCTCGGCGGCGAAGGGAAGCTCATCCTCCTCGCTGACCACGCGCACCTCGGCCAGGCGTTCGCGGAACTGCTCCTCGTTGAGCTGGGCGGCCTGGGCCTTGAGCCGCAAGTCGTTGATGCGCTCGCGCAAGGGGCTCAGGCCCTGCTCCAGGCGCAGGCGCTGCTCGTCCAGGCCGCGCAGGTCGGCGGCCATGGTTTCGAGCACGTTGCGGCGTTCCGCCAGCGCCGACTCCTTGAGCCCGCGCGCGTCCAGCGCCGCGTGCAACTGTTCCTGCAAGACGCTGTCGCTGATGCCGGCGAGCTCGGTACGAGCCGCCACGCCGTCCGCCTCGATACGCTGCAACTGGCTGCGGGCCGTGGTCGCGGCGCGGTCGTTGTCGTCAAGCTTTGAAAAGCACTCGCGCTCGGAGAAGCCGGCCTCCTGAACCTCGCGCCCGAGCTGGCTTTCGACGCCGCGCGCGTCGCGCAGCGCCATGTCCTTCTGCCGGTGCAGGTCAATCGCGCGCTCGACGCGTTCGCGCACCGTGCCCAATCGATCGCGCTGCAATTCGCCTTCGTTGTCGGCACGCTCGATGCGCGCCGTTTCGTTTTCATCCTGGCGCTGCAGCTCGGCGAGGTCGCGGTCGATCTGCGCCGAACGCTCTTCGAAACGGGCCTGGGCCTGGGCCAGCTTGAGCGCCTCGACCTGCGCGGCGTGCAAGGCCTGCTGCGCTTCCTGGACAGCCCGGCGGGCAGCCGTCAGGCGGGCCTGCAAGTCCGCCAGCTCCTGTTCCGCCGCCTGCTGCCGGGTGCGTGCCGCATCCTCGGCCAGGGCCCGCATTTCCACTTGCCCGGAAAGTTCGTCGATCTCGCGCTGGCGCTCGATCACGCCGTGGGTCTTGGCGTCGGGGACATACAGGGTCAGCCCGGCGGGCGTCAGCAGATGGCCGGCGCGCGACACGCGACGGCCCGATCCCAGCGGCAGGCTGGCCGGCAGGTCCTCGCTGACCGCGACATCGGCCAGCCATTCGTCGAGCACGCCGGCCCAGCCGGCATCATCGCAGCGTACTTTGCCACGCAGGGACTCGGCGGCCGGAGTGACACCCGCCGATGGGCGCTGCAGCGCCAGCGTGAGTATCGCGGGCGGTGGCGACAATAACGCGGCGCGCAGGACATCGGCATCGGCGGCCAGCGCCGAGAAGCGCTCGCGCAATACGGCTTCGACCGCGGTTTCCCAGCCGGCTTCGACCTGGATCGCCTGCCACAGGGGTCGGGCGTCGGCAAGCCCGCGCGCTTTCAACCAATCGCCGATCTCGCCGCTCTTGGCGACCTTGGCCTGCAACTGCGACAGCGCCTCGTGGCGGGCGCGGGTTTCGGTCAGGCCGCGGTGCGCGGCCTGCAAAGCCTCGCGCGCGGCGCGCAGCGCGGCTTCGGCGCCGGGTACCGCGGTTTGCAGCCCGGCCAGCGTTTCCTGCGCGGTGTCGAGACGTGCCGCGCCAAGCGCCTCGGCCTCTTGCGACGCGGCGAGCAAGGCCGGGTCGGGCGCGCCGAGCGCCTGCCTGTCCTGCTCCAGGCGGCCGCGCCGCTGCGCCAGGTTTTCCAGGGCGCGCTGGGCGTGGCCACGGTCGGCCTCGGCCAGGCGCAGGGCCTGTTCGGCTTCGCCGAGCGCGCGGCGGGCCTCGGTGACTTCGCTGCCCGCTGTCTGCACCGCGTCTTCGCAGTCGGGCAGCCTGGCGGCGGCTTCCTCGTGGCGCGCGGCGGCGGCGGCGACACGGGCGCGCGAATTCTCCAGCAAGGCGTTCCAGCGCGCGGCGTCCTCGGCCAGGCTCGCCTGCTGCCCCTGCCAATGGCCCTGCTCCGCCGCCAACTGGGCGAGCCGTGCTTCCAGCCGGCTGCGCGAATCGCGCAAATGGCCCAGCTCGCTTTCGAGCCGGTTGACTTCGTTGCTGGCGGCATACATCTCCGCCTGTGCCGCATGCAGCGCATCCGAGGCGGCGTAATGGTTCTCGCGCGCGTGCTCGACGCGGGCCTCGACCTCGCGCAGTTGCGCGGTCTCGCCCTCGACGCGGTTCACGGCTTCCTCAATCTGCCGCGTCAGCCTTTGGCCATCGCCGCGCGCATCGTTGCGCTTTTTCAGCCAGAGCAGGGTCTGCTTGCGCGACATCTCCTCGTGCAGCCCGCGATACTGCTGGGCCACGGCGGCCTGGGCCTGCAGGTGGCCGACCTGGCTTTCCAGCTCGTTGCGGATGTCATCCACCCGGGCGATGTTTTCGCGCGCATCTTCGAGGCGGTGCTCGGTCTCGCGCCGGCGTTCCTTGTACTTGGTGACCCCGGCCGCCTCTTCGAGGAAGAAGCGCAGTTCCTCCGGCTTGGCCTCGACGATGCGCGAGATCATGCCCTGGCCGATGATGGCGTAGGCGCGCGGACCGAGGCCGGTGCCGAGGAAGAGGTCGATCACGTCGCGGCGGCGCACGTGCAGGTTGTTGATGTAGTAGCTGGAGTTGCCTTCGCGGTCGAGCACGCGCTTGACCGTGATCTCGGCGTACTGGCTCCACTGCCCGGCGGCACGGCCTTCGGCGTTGTCGAAGAACAGTTCGACGCTGGCGCGGCTGACTTCCTTGCGGTTGCCCGAGCCCTTGAAAATCACGTCCTGGATCGACTCGCCGCGCAGTTCCGACGCCTTCGATTCACCCAGCACCCAGCGCACCGCATCGATGATGTTCGACTTGCCGCAGCCGTTGGGGCCGACCACGCCCGCCAACTGGCCGGGAAACAGCACCGTGGTGGGCTCGACAAAGGACTTGAAGCCCGAGAGTTTCAGCTTGTTCAGACGCACGAGGGAGGGACCTGAAAGTGAGGACGACAATGCCGCTTGGCAGGTGCGCCATTATAATCCGTCCCGCCCCTCATACCGTGGTCCCGGAGCATGCCAAAACCCGCCCCAGAAGCCCGCGCCAAGGCGCTGGAAACCTTTGCCAATCCGGCCCCGCGGCGGGATTACCAGATCCACATGGAAATCCCGGAATTCACGTGCCTCTGCCCCAAGACCGGGCAGCCGGATTTCGCCGTGCTGACCCTGGACTATGTCGCCGACAAGCTCTGCGTCGAGCTGAAAAGCCTCAAGCTTTACATCTGGAGCTTTCGCGACGAGGGGCACTTCCACGAGGACGTCACCAACCGCATCCTCGACGATCTGGTGCGGGCCGTGAAGCCGCGCTTCATGCGCCTCACCGCGCGCTTCTACGTGCGCGGCGGCATCTTCACCAATGTCGTCGCCGAACACCGCAAAAAAGGCTGGCAACCGGCGCCGCGCGTCGAACTGGCCGGGTTCGCGCCGCAGTCGAACACCCGCGGCTGAGAGTCGGCGCTGGCGCTACGGCGCTCAGCGGCCGGCCGTCGCCAGGTGCAGGGCCAGGGCGATGAAAATGGCGCCGGCGCAGCGGTCCAGCCACACCGCCAGGCCGGGCTGGCGCTGCAAGCGCGCCCCGATGCCGCCGGCAAACCAGCCCAGGCCGCCGAAAATCAGCACCGTCTGCGCCGCGAACAGCGCGCCCAGCAGCACCATCTGCGCCCAGACCGCGCCGCGCGCCGGATCGACGAACTGCGGCAGGAAGGCGATGAAGAACAGCGCCACCTTCGGGTTGATGACATTGGCGATGAAGCCGCGTCGCAGGTGGGCTGTTATCGGCTCGGCCTTGCCCTCATCGAGCCTGACCAGCGTTGACGCCCCGGCATGGCGCCAGGCCATGACGCCGATATACACCAGATAGGTGGCACCGGCCATCTTGAGCACGGTGAACGTGCCTTCCGAGGCCATCACCACGGCGCCAATGCCGAGCGCGGCCCACAGCGTATGGACGAAGCAGCCCAGCGCGCAGCCCAGCCCGAAGCCGATGCCGGCCTCGCGACCCCGGCTGATGCCCACCGAGAGCACCATCAGGTTGTCCGGGCCCGGCGCAATGGTGACCAGGGCCGAGGCGGCGAGAAAGGCCAACAGAACTTCCGTCGTGATCATCGAATGTAGGTCCGCAAGTCCGTGAATCAGAGGCCGGCCATGGCCAGATACTTGATTTCCAGATATTCCTCGATGCCGTGGCGCGACCCTTCGCGGCCCAGGCCAGACTGCTTGACGCCGCCGAAGGGCGCCACCTCGTTCGAGATCAGTCCGGAGTTGATGCCGACCATGCCGTAGTCCAGCGCCTCGGCGACACGCCAGACGCGCGCGATGTCGCGGCTGTAGAAATAGGCCGCGAGGCCGAACTCGGTGTCATTGGCCATGCGCACCGCCTCGACCTCGTCCTTGAACGAGTAGATCGGCGCCACCGGGCCGAAAATTTCCTCGCGCGCCATGCGCATTGCCGGTGTCACGCCGACCACCACGGTCGGCTCGAAGAAGGTCGCCCCGCGTGAGTGGCGCTTGCCACCGCAGACCACGCGCGCGCCCTTGCCAACGGCATCCGCCAGCAGTTCCTCGACCTTGGCCAGCGCCGGGGGGTCGATCAGCGGGCCTTGCGTCACCCCCTCCTCCGTGCCGTCGCCGACCTTGAGCGCGGCCACCGCGGCGGCGAGCTTTTCGGCGAAGGCCTCGCGCACCGATTCCTGAACCAGGAAGCGGTTGGCGCAGACGCAGGTCTGGCCGGCATTGCGGTACTTGGACACCATCGCCCCGGCCACCGCGGCATCGAGGTCGGCATCCTCGAAGACGATGAAAGGCGCATTGCCGCCGAGTTCCAGCGACATTTTCTTGATGGTCGGCGCGCACTGCGCCATCAGCAGGCGGCCCACTTCGGTGGAGCCGGTGAATGAAAGTTTCAGCACCTTCGGACTGGAGGTCAGTTCGCCGCCGATCGCCACCGGCTCGCCGGTGACGATGTTCAACACGCCGGGCGGAATCCCCGCCTGTTGCCCGAGCCAGGCCAGCGCCAGGGCCGACAAGGGCGTCTGCTCGGCCGGCTTGACCACCATGGTGCAACCGGCGGCCAGGGCCGGCGCCGCGTTGCGCGTGATCATCGCCGCCGGGAAATTCCACGGCGTGATCGCCGCGCAGACGCCGACCGGCTGTTTGATGACGATCAGGCGCCGGTCGGGCAGCGGCGAGGGAATCACCTCGCCATGGACACGGCGCGCCTCCTCGGCAAACCACTCGATGAACGACGCGGCATAGGCGATTTCGCCGCGCGCCTCGGCCAGCGGCTTGCCCTGCTCGGCTGTCATCAGTTGCGCCAGGTCCTCCTGGTTTTCCATCATCAGCTCGAACCAGCGCTTGAGGATCTTCGCCCGCTCTGCCGCCGTCTTCGCCTTCCATGGCCCGAAGGCGGCCTCGGCTGCCTCGATGGCGCGACGCGTTTCGGCGGCGCCGAAGCTGGGGACGCTGCCGATAAGCGCAGCGTTGGCCGGGTTGCGGATTTCCAGGCGTGCGCCGGTGGCCTTGTGCCACTCGCCGCCGATCAGGCAGGCGTCGCGAAGGAGTTCGGGATTCTTCATGGCAAACCGCCGGGGAAAGGAACAAGCATCAATTATCGCGGAAAGCCGCCGCGAGTTTCAGCGCCGCGCCGCGCAGCAGCATGGCATCGCCGCCGACGGCAACGAAACTCGCCCCCAGCTCGCGATACCGCGCCGCCAGATCCGGATCCGTGACGAAAACGCCCGCCGCCTTGCCGGCAGCAACGATGCGGCGCAGCGCATCCTCGATCGCCGCGCGGACCTCCGGGTGGCCGGACTCGCCCAGATGGCCGAGCGATGCGGCGAGGTCGGCGGGGCCGATGAAAACTGCGTCCACACCCTCGACCGCAAGTATGCCGTCGAGCTTATCCAGCCCCTGTCGGGTCTCGACCTGAACCACCAGGCAAACCTCGCTGTTGGCCTGTTTGACGTAGCCCGTGACGCCATTCCAGTGGGCGGCGCGGGCCATCGAAGCGGCGACGCCGCGGATGCCCTCGGGCGGATAGCGCATGGCCCGCGCCAGGGCGATGGCCTGGGCAGCGTCATCCACCATGGGTAGCAGCAGCGTCTGCGCTCCGGCATCGAGGTACTGCTTGATCAGGGCCGGATCGTGGCTCATCGGCCGCACCAGCATCTGCACCGGATAGGGGGCGGCGGCTTGCAGTTGCGCCAGCACGCTGGCCGGGTTGTTGGGCGAGTGCTCGGCGTCGATCACCAGCCAGTCGAAGCCGGCGCCGGCGAGGATTTCCATGCCGCAGGCATTGGCCATGCCGACGAACAGGCCGACCTGCCACTGCCGCGTTGCCAGCCGGCGCTTGAAGCTGTTTCTCGGCATATCCATCGCTCGGCTACTCCAGGGCAAGCCCGCGGTCCCAGTAAGGCTCGGGACCAAGGCGGGAAGCAAGAAAATCGACAAACGTCCGCACCCGGCGCGGGACGAAGCGGTTGCCGGGAAACACCGCGCACATATCCACCGCCGGCGTGGGAAAAGCCTTGAGCAGGGGAACCAGGCTGCCGTCGCGAATCCGGTCGGCCACCATGAAGGTCGGTTGGTAGGCAATGCCCATGCCGCGCAAGGAGGCCTCATGCAGGGCATTGCCGTTGTTGGCCGTCAGCCGGCTGGCGATTTCAAATTGCCTGGCCTGGCCATCCACCAGAAACACCCAACTGCCGCGCGCCGCCAGGGAATAGGCGAGGCAGGCGTGTCGCGTCAGTTCGTCCGGATGCCGCGGCGTGCCGTGCCGGCGCAGATACTCGGGCGAGGCCACGACGGCGAAGCGACAGGCCGTCAGGCGCCTGGCGACCGTGGTATCGGGCAGATGGTCGGTGATGCGCAGCGCCAGGTCCATGCCCTCCTCGATCAGGTTTACGCGACGATCATTGAAATCGACGTCGATGCGGATGTCGGGATGGGCCTGGGCAAACTCCAGAATCAGCGGCGTCAGGTGCAGCAGTCCGAAACTCAGCGGCACCGTGGCACGTATTGCGCCGCGCAGGGTTTGGCCTTCGCCGGCCAGGTCACCCTCGGCGGCGCCGATGCGGTCGAGAATCTCCCGACATTGTTCGAGATAGGTCGCGCCGGCGGACGTCAGCGACAGCCGGCGGGTGCTGCGTGCCATCAGCTTGACGCCGAGATGGGCTTCGAGCGCGGCAATCTGCCGGGTTACCGCCGAGCGCGCGACATTCATCTGGTCGGCCACCGCCGTGAAGCTGCCCGCCTCGGCCACGCGCACGAAGGCCTGCATCGCCGCCAATCGGTCCATCGCCTCTCCCCGCCAAAAATTTCACGTCGCGGGCATTGTATGGGGAACGCTGCCTTAAAATTCCGCTCCAATGGCCTTTCCATGGAGATATACATGAAACGACTGCTTGCCCTGCTTTGCGCCACGTTCATCACTTCTTTCGGCCTGATCGGCACCAGCCAGGCCGCCGACGCACAGGCCGGCCGCGACTTCAAGCCGATCAACCCGCCGCTGGCCTCACCCAAGGACAAGATCGAGGTCATCGAGTTCTTTTCCTACGGCTGCAACCACTGCAGCGATTTTCATCCCCTGATAAGCCAGTGGGCGGCAAAGCTGCCGAAGGACGTCAGCTTTCGCCGCATTCCGGTCAGCTTCAACCGGCCCGAGTGGGCGAGGCTTTCGAAGATCTACTACGCCCTCGAAGCCACCGGTGACCTTGCCAAACTGGATGCCGCGGTGTTCATCGCCATCCACGAACAACGCGTGAACTTCAAGACCGACGATGCCGTGTTCTCCTGGGTTGCCGGCAAGGGAGCGGATGCGAAGAAATTCGCCGACGCCTTCAACGGCTTTTCCATGGCGAACACGGTCAAACGTGGCGACCAGGATGCCAGCGCGGCCCAGATCGAGGGCGTGCCCTCGCTCGCGGTTGACGGCAAGTATCTGGTCAACAGCAAAGCCGCGGGCAGCTACGAAGACCTGCTGCGCATTACCGAAACCGTGATCGCCAAGGCGCGCCAGGACCGCAAGGGCAAGTAAGCCGTGCCGACTGCGCGAACGGGTCTGTTTGCGCCGCGCGGCTTGATCGCGGCGACCGGACTGGTGGCGGTGGGCCTGGTCGGTGGCGGCGTGGTTCTGGCCCAAACCCTGAATCTTGCCGCCTGCCCGCTCTGCGTATTGCAACGCATGCTCTACCTGTTGCTGGCGCTTGAGGCCTTGCTGGGGTGGTCACTGGCGCGTACCGCAGGCTCGATTCGCCTCGCCGCGCTGCTCATGGCGGCCACGGCCCTGACCGGCGCCGGCATCGCCGCCTATCAAACCTGGCTGCAACGCTTCGCCAAGGGCGTCAGTTGCACGGCCGACCAACCCTGGTGGGAGGCTTTCGTAAGCTGGGCTGGCAGCCAGTTACCGCTGCTGTTCGAGGCCTCGGGCCTGTGCTCCGAGGCCGGATGGAAGCTTCTCGGCCTGTCGATTGCCGAATGGTCGCTGGTCGCCTTTACCGCAATGGCTGTGGCAATGATCGCGATCCTGCGGAGCTCCAGGTCGAGCTGACCTGCGGGCATCGAAGCGGCGTATCGGCGTGTCGCCAGCGCCGACTCTTGAGACCCTAGCGCTTCTGCCCGATCATGCGCTGGTAGAGCGCGATCGATTCGCCGACGATGCCGCGGCGGAAGGCCAGCACGCAGATGACGAAAATCGCGCCCATGATCACCGTCACCAGCGAACCCACCTTGTCGGCGAGTTCGTTCTGCAGCGTGACGATCACCGTGGCACCGACCACCGGGCCGAATACCGTGCCCATGCCGCCGAGCAGCGTCATCAGCACCACCTCGCCCGAGGTATGCCAATGGGCATCGGTCAACGTGGCGAACTTGAATACCAGGGTCTTGGTCGCGCCGGCAAGCCCGGCCAGCCCGGCCGAGAGCACGAAGGCCAGCAACTTGTATTGGGCCACGTCGTAGCCCAGGGAAATCGCCCGCGGTTCGTTTTCGCGGATCGCCTTGAGGATCTGGCCGAAGGGTGAGTGGATGGTGCGCTGGATCAGCCAGAAGGCGCCGGCAAAAATCGCCAGCACCAGGTAGTAGAGCTTGATGTCGTCGGCCAGGTCGAGACCGAACAGGGTTCCGCGCGGCACGCCCTGCAAGCCATCCTCGCCACCGGTGAAGGGCGCCTGCAGGAAAAAGAAAAACACCATCTGCGCCAGCGCCAGGGTCACCATGGCGAAATAGATGCCCTGGCGACGTATCGCCAGGCTGCCGATCACCCAGCCGAGCAGGGTCGCGGCGCCGGTGCCGGCGAGCAGGCCAAGCAGGGTCGGCAGCTCCCAGACCTTGAGCGCGTGGCCCGTGACATAGGCCGCGCTGCCGAGGAACACCGCGTGGCCGAAGGAAAGCAGCCCCGTATAGCCCAGCAGCAGGTTGAAGGCGCAGGCAAACAGCGCGAAGCACAGCACCTTCATCACCAGGATCGGATAGATAAACATCGGCGCCAGCAGCAGCAGGCCGAGACCGACCAGATAGGCAATGCTGACGCGCCGGCTCATTTTTCCCTCCCGAACAGGCCGGCCGGGCGGATCATCAGCACCACTGCCATGATCATGAACACGACGGTGGCGCTGGCCTCGGGCCAGAACACCTTGGTCATGCCCTCGATGATGCCGAGGCCCAGGCCGGTCACGACGGAGCCGAGGATCGAGCCCATGCCGCCGATCACCACCACGGCGAAGACGACGATGATCAGGTTGGACCCCATCAGCGGTCCCACCTGGGAAGCCGGGGCGGCCAGCACGCCGGCAAAACCGGCGAGGCCGACGCCGAAGCCATAGGTCAGCATCACCATCAGGGGCACGTTGATGCCGAAGGCCTGGGTCAGCCGGGGATTTTCCGTGGCGGCGCGCAGGTAGGCACCAAGCCGCGTCCTTTCGATCAGGTACCAGGTCAGCAGGCAGACCGAGAGCGAAGCAACGACGATCCAGGCGCGATACTTGGGCAGGAACATGAAGCCGAGGTTGAAGGCGCCGGACAATTCCTCGGGGATCGAGTAGGGCTGACCGGCGACGCCATACAGATCGCGGAACAGGCCCTCGATCATCAGCGCCAGACCGAAGGTCAGCAACAGGCCGTAAAGATGGTCGAGCTTGTACAGCCATTGCAGCATCAGGCGCTCGATGGCGATGCCGATCAGGCCGACGCAAACCGGCGCCAGCAGCAGCGACCACCAGTAGCCGACGCCAAGGTATTCGAGGAATATCCACGCCAGCATGGCGCCCGTCATGTAGAGGGCGCCATGGGCGAAGTTGATGATGTTCAGCATGCCGAAGATCACGGCCAGCCCGAGGCTGAGCATGGCATAAAAAGAGCCATTGACCAGCCCGAGCATGAGTTGCCCGAGCAGTGCCTGAAGCGGAATGCCAAATATCTCGGTCATGCGAACATCATCTCGCTGGGCTTACTTCTTGACCGCCGCGCACCGCGACAGCGCCATCGGCTGGAAGGCTTCCTCGGCAGGAATCACCTGTTTCACGTTGTAGTAGTCCCAGGGCTCCTTCGACTCGCTCTGCTTCTTCACCTCGACCAGGTACATGTCGTGGATCATGCGGCCGTCGTCGCGGATCTTGCCGCCCTTGGCGAAGGCGTCGTTGATCGGCGTCGCCTTCATCTGCTTCATCACCGCCGCCGTGTCGTCGGTTCCGGCGGCCTGTACCGCCTTCAGGTAGTGCAGCACCGCCGAATAGGTGCCCGCCGGCAGCATGTTGGGCATGGCCTTGTGCTTGCTGAAGAAGCGGCGGCTGAACTCGCGCGTCTCCTTGTTCAGGTTCCAGTAGAAGCCCTCGGTGAACATCATGCCCTGCGTGGTTGGCAGGCCCAGCGCGTGGATGTCCACGATGGTGGTCAGCAGGCCGACCACGGTCTGGTTCTTGGTGAGGCCGAACTCGTTGGCGGCCTTGATCGAATTGATGGTGTCGCCGCCGGCATTGGCCAGGCCGACCACCTTGGCCTTCGAGGCCTGGGCCTGGAGCAGGAAGGACGAGAAATCCGAGGCATTCAGCGGATGGCGAACAGCGCCGAGGACCTTGCCGCCATTGGCCTTGACCGCGTCCGAGGTGTCCTTCTCCAGCGAATGGCCGAAGGCGTAGTCGGCGGTCAGGAAGAACCAGGAGTCCTTGCCCTGCTTGGTCACCGCCTTGCCCGGGCCATTGGCCAGCGCATAGGTGTCATAGACATAGTGCACCACGTTGTTCGGCGCGCAGTCCTCGTTGGTCAGGCGCGTCGACGCGGCGCCGGTGTTGAGCATGATCTTGTTCTTTTCGGTGGTGACCTTGGCCACGGCGATGGCGACACCCGAATTAAGCACGTCGGTGACCATGTCCACACCTTGGGTGTCGTACCACTCGCGCACCTTGTTGGATCCGACGTCGGCCTTGTTCTGGTGATCGGCGGAGACCAGTTCGATCTTGAACTTGGGCTTGAACTGGGCCTTGAAATCCTCGATGGCCATTTCGGCCCCAAGCACCGAGCCCTTGCCGCCGAGCGCCGAGTACACGCCGGACATGTCCGTCAGGACAGCGATCTTGACCACGTCGCCGGAGATCTTGCCGGCCTGCGCCAGCGCCGAACCGGCGGCCGGCAGGAGCGATGCGGAAATGGCCAGGGCCAACAGTTTGCGTTTCATCATGGTGCCTCCTCGTATGAAAAATGGCGGGGCAAACATCAGACCCCAAGGTACTCCTGCAACAGATTCTGCTTTTCGGCTATTTCGCCTTGCGCGATCTCGGCCATCACCTGGCCGTGCTCGACGATGAACATGCGGTCAGCCAGCGGCGCCGCGAAACGGAAATTCTGCTCCACCAGCACGATGGTGTAGTCGCGCTCCTTGAGCTTGCGGATCACTTCGCCCAGCTTCTGCACGATCACCGGCGCTAGGCCTTCGGATATCTCGTCGAGCAGCAGCAGGCGGGCACCGGTGCGCAACACGCGCGCCATCGCCAGCATCTGCTGCTCGCCGCCGGACAGGCGCGTACCCTGGCTGTGGCGGCGCTCCTTGAGGTTGGGGAACATGGCGTAGATTTCGTCCAGACTCAGGCCGCCGCTGCCAACCTGTGGCGGCAGCAAAAGGTTTTCCTCGCAGGAGAGGCTGGCGTAGATGCCGCGTTCCTCGGGGCAGTAGCCGACCCCGAGCTGGGCGATGCGATGCGTCGCCATGCCGATCACTTCGCGGCCGTTGAGCATGATTGAGCCGGTGCGGCGTCCCGTCAGGCCGAGGATGGCGCGCAGCGTGGTGGTGCGGCCCGCGCCATTGCGCCCGAGCAGCGATATGCACTCACCGCGGCGCACGGTGAAGTCCATGCCGTGCAGCACGTGCGATTCGCCGTAAAAGGCGTGCAGGTCCGAGACTCTCAGGTATTCCGTCGCGCTCATCAGTGTCCCGCGGGCGAGGCGAGTTCGCCCGCCTCGCTACCCATGTAGGCCTCGATCACCAGCGGATTTGCCGCCACCTCGGCGTAAGGGCCTTCGGCCAGCACCGAGCCGCGTGCCAGCACCGTAAGCGTGTCGGATATGCCGGCCACCACCTTCATGTTGTGTTCGACCATGAGGATAGTGCGATTGGCAGACACCTTCTTGATCAACGCCATGACGCGGGCGACATCCTCGTGCCCCATGCCCTGGGTCGGTTCGTCGAGCAGCATCAGTTCCGGATCAAGCGCCAGGGTGGTGGCGATCTCCAGGGCCCGCTTGCGGCCGTAGGGCATTTCCACGGTAATCATGGCGGCATGCTCGTCGAGCCCGACGGATGCCAGCAGTTCCATGGCACGGTCATTCAGCGCATCCAGGCTGCGTTCGGATTTCCAGAAATGAAAGCTGGTTCCAAGCTTGCGCTGCAAGGCAATTCGCACATTTTCCAGCACTGTCAGATGCGGAAACACGGCGGAAATCTGGAAAGAGCGGACGATGCCGCGCCGGGCAATGCGCTCCGGTGATTCGTGCGTGATGTCCTCGCCGTTGAAGCGGATCGTGCCGCGTGTCGGTTCGAGAAACTTGGTGAGCAGGTTGAAGCAGGTGGTCTTGCCGGCGCCGTTCGGCCCAATCAGCGCATGGATATGCCCGCGCTTCACCTTCAGGTTGACCCCATTCACGGCGACGAAGCCGCGGAACTCCTTTACCAGGCCGGTCGTTTCGAGTATGCAGTCGTCCGCCATCAGGCTCATTTCGTCGGGGGGTGGGTGCGGCACCGTGGTCGGCACCAATCGTTGTGGCGAACGATTATGCTGTGACCTAAAGCATCGCGCAAGGAAGCGCTGCAACATTTCACCCCGCCCCGCGTGGGCTACACTTGCGCGGTGGATTTGGCCGTATGCGCTTGCGCCCAGGGGAGGTTTCAGGATTGAATCATCGTCGCACGCTGATCGTCGTTGGCCTTGCGCTGGCCTTGGGGTCCGCCCCTGCGGTGCATGCGCAACCGGTGATACCCGGTTCCACGGCGTTCTGCCTGTATGAGGTACCGGTCGACGAAAACGGCAAGCGACGCTGGCTGAACCTCGGAATCGTGCAGTACGTCGAAGCCACCGCCCGCGAAGTGAGGCTGGTCTACGGCGGTGGCGCCTTTGGCGCCGGCCACGAGGCAAGGATCCCGGTATCCGGAATCGAGGAAGCGCAGACCGTGCTGGAAAAGCTGCGCCGCGTCGCCGCGGCTTGCCGCTAATCCGTGCCTAAGGAACAGTCCGCCGCGACAGGCTCCAGGTCGGGCTCGCCGCAGTCACGCAGGATCGCGGCGCGCGCCGCGTCGCGCAGGCGCAGTACCTCTGCCCACCTGTCGCCCAGTGGCATGATCGGCGCGGCAAACGTGACGCGCACCGCACCCCGGCGCGGTAACCAGCTCTGATCCCGCAGGCATTGTCGCGTGCCCGCCAGAGCAATCGGGCTGACGGCCTGGCCAGTGCGTGAGGCGAGCTGAAAGGCGCCCAGCCGGAAGGCCCGCAAGCCCGCGCGCGGCGTGAAGGTTCCCTCGGGAAAGAGGAGCAGCGATCCGCTCGCGGCGCTATCGCCGAAGCGGCGCAAGTCCGCGATGCCCTGACGCGCATCGACGCGTTCGACAAAGAGCGTCCCCAGGCGTTGCAGGATGCCGCCGATCAGGGGCTGCGCGGCAAGTTCCTGCTTGGCGACGAAACGCACGGGTTCCGGCAATGCGGCCAGCAGGACGAAGGCATCGATGTAGCTCGCGTGATTGGCGACGAAGACACAGGGGCCCGCCACGAGCCGCTCGCGACCGCGCACGTCGAGCCGTATGCCGCACAGCCGGATACCCAGCCGAACCAGCAAGGCGGCGCAGCGCCAGCGCGCACCGACCCCCGGCAGCAGCAGGATGCCGGCGGCGGCCAGCGGCATCAGCAGCGCGAAGACGACCCAGGCCAGGATGCCGTGCAGCAGATCGGCGCTCCGCTGCAGTCGCTTCAGCCCGCCGGACAGTGCCAGCCGCAGGATCTGGCGCCACGGCGCCCGGCCCGCGCGGCCGAGGCTTCCGGCAAGATAGGCCTCGCGTGTCGCGGCGCGACGGATCTTGCCACTCGATGTCTTGAGCACGGCGTGGGGTGGTGCCAGCACCACATCATCCGGTGGGGTGCCGAGCAGATCGACCCCCAGCGCGTTGATCCGGCGAACCAGTTCCCCGCGCGCGGCGCCATCCCGTTCGCGGCATTCGGCAACGACCACCAGGCGCTCGGTTCCGTCCCCCGCCGCGTTGGCGCCGAACACCGCCACGCATCCCCGCCGTATCCCGGCAATTCCGCCCACGGCCTCTTCGAGTTCATAGGGATAGAGATTGCGCCCGCCCCGGGTGATCATGTCCTTGAGCCGTCCGGTGATCACGATGTCACCGTCGGCCAGATAACCGAGGTCACCGGAATCCAGCCAGCCATTGCGGATCAGCCGTGCCGTGGCTTCGGCATTGCGGTAGTAGCCTCGCGTCGCCGAAGGCCCGCGAAATTCGATGCGGCCGACGCGACGCGGCGGCAGTTCGACTCCGTCCTCATCGACGACGCGCACTTCATGGCCTGGCAAGGCCACGCCACAGGCCACCAGGCGCAGCGCACTGTCGTCATCGTCCACGGCGGGAACCGCCTCGCCCCCAGCCAGCGCCTCGCGGCGCACATGGTCGATCACCGGGCCGCGCCCCGGCGGCGAGACCGCCAGTCCAACCGAGCACTCGGCAAGCCCATATACCGGCGCCAAGGCCTCGGCACGAAAGCCGTAGGGACGGAAGGTCGCGACGAAGCGCGCCAGGGTATCGGCGGCAACGGGCTCGGCGCCATTCGCCGCATAGCGCCAGGAACTCAGGTCGAGACCTTCCAGCCGCTGCGGATCGGCATGACGCAGGCACAGCTCGAAGGCGAAATTGGGTGCCGCCGTTACCGTGCCGCGATGCTCGTGGATGGCCCACAGCCAGCGTTCCGGCCGGGCAAGAAAATCCAGCGGCGACATCAGCACCAGCGGACAGGCGTGGTAGAGACTGCCCAGCCAGGCGCCGATCAAGCCCATGTCGTGGTACAGCGGCAGCCAACTAACCACCACGTCGGCCGGCGTCAGCGCCACGGCGCGGCCCCAGGCGCGGATGTTGGCCAGCAGGTTGCCGTGGTCGAGTGTTACGCCCTTGGGGCTGCCGGTGGAACCCGAGGTGTATTGCAGGAAGGCAACTTCGCCGGCGGCGCCGCGATGGTCGGCGCCCGCAGGCAGGTTCGCGCCCTCGCCGCGCAGCTCTTCGGGCGTCGCGACGTGGTGCAGGCTGGGCACCAGGCCGGAAAGGATATGTGCCGCCAACCGCGCCGCATCGAAACTGAGCAAGGCGACAGCCTCGCAATTCTGCAGGATGGCCGCCTGGCGGCGCAGATGGTCCTCGATCTGCCCGGGGCGCGTCGGCGGATAGATCGGGACGGGCACGGCGCCGGCCAGCAGGATGCCGTGGAAGGACTGAAAGAACTCCAGCCCGGTCGGCAGCATCACGGCCACAAAGTCACCCGCGCACACGCCGCGCCCGCGCAGGCCGGCCGCAACCTGGCGCGCACTCGCCAGCAGTTGGCCATAGGTGAAGGTTTCGGTCTCGGTGGCGGAGCGCTGGAACAACACGTGGGGTCGATCCGGATGGCGCTGCGCATGCCACTCAAGGACATCGACCAAGGTTTGGGCACCTTCGGGACGCTCCTCATCGATGGCGGCGACCGCCTCGCGACGGAAGTGTTCAGCCGATGGCGCCGCCGAATCGCCGCCGTGTATTGCGGCAAGCAGATCGCGCGGCGTCTCGGCGGTACCGAGCAGGGCTTCATCGAGCCGGCAGCCGAAGGCGCGTTCGACGCGCGCCAGCAGTTCGACGCGTGCGAGGCTGTCCAGTCCAAGGTCCTTGTCGAGCCGGCTGTCGAGTCGTGCCCGAAGCCTGGCCGAAGGCCGAAGCTCGGCGGCGAGCTGATCGATCAGGGCGAGCAGCCGATCCGGGGTGTCAGCGATGCTTCCACTCCGGCTTGCGCTTTTCCATGAAGGCGTCGATGCCGGCGCCGGCATCTTCGGCCATCATGTTGCAGGCCATGGTCTCCGACGCCAGTTGGTAGGCGCCATCGAGGCCCATTTCGATCTGCTTGTAGAACATCTGCTTGCCCATGCCAACAGCGACCGCGGATTTGCCGCAAATCGAATCGGTGAGCTTGTTCACCTCGGCATCGAGTTGTTCGAGAGGCACGACGCGATTGATCAGGCCGCGCCGCTGCGCCTCGGCGGCATCGATGAAGTCCCCGGTGAGCAGCATTTCCATGGCCTGCTTGCGGCCCATGGCTCGGCTCAGTGCCACCGAAGGCGTCGAGCAGAAGAGGCCGAGGTTGATGCCGGAGACGGCAAACTTCGCCTCCTCGGCGGCCACCGCGAGGTCGCACATCGCCACCAGCTGGCAGCCGGCGGCGGTGGCGATGCCGTGTACGCGTGCGATCACCGGCTGGGGCATTTCGGTGATCTTCATCATCATGCGGCCACACTGCTTGAACAGCTTCTGCTGGTACTCCTTGCTTGGATTGGCGCGCATCTGCTTGAGGTCGTGTCCGGCACAAAAGGCCTTGCCGGCGCCGGCGATCACCACCACGCGCACCGCGGCATCGGCGGCAATGGCGTCGAGCGCGACCTGCAGTTCGCCGAGCAGCTCCTCGGACAGGGAGTTGAACTGGCTCGGCCGGTTCAGCGTCAGCGTCGCCACGCCGTCGCGATCTTCGCGCACCAGCAGGGAAGCCAGGGATTCGGGTGCATTCATGGTGAGTCTCCTCGGTGTCGCCGGGCCTATTCGATGGCCGCGGTGGATTTGGCCTTCTCGCGCAGAACGAACTTCTGGATCTTGCCGGTCGATGTCTTCGGCAGCGGCTCGAAGATAAAGCGCTTGGGCACCTTGAAGCGCGCCATGCGTTCGCGGCAGAACTCGGTGAGTTCCTCGGCCGTCACCGTCGCGCCCTCACGCAGCTCGATGAAGGCACAGGGCACCTCGCCCCACTTCGGGTCGGGGGTGGCGACGACGGCAGCGCCCATCACCGCCGGGTGGCGGTAGAGCGTGTCCTCGACCTCGATCGAGGAGATGTTCTCGCCGCCCGAGATGATCACGTCCTTGCTGCGGTCCTTGATCTTGACGTAGCCATCGGGCTGCATCACGGCGAGGTCGCCGGTGTGGTACCAGCCACCACGGAAAGCCTCCTCGGTGGCCTGCGGATTCTTCAGGTAGCCCTTCATCACGATGTTGCCGCGGAACATGATCTCGCCCATGGTCTGGTCGTCCCAGGGCACGGGCTGCATGGTCTGCGGGTCCATCACGGTGATGCCTTCCTGGCAGTGGTAGCGCACGCCCTGGCGGCCGTTGAGGCGCACCTGTTCATCGAGCGGCAGGTCGAGCCAGGCCTCGTGCTTGGCGCAGACCGCGGCCGGGCCGTAGGTTTCGGTCAGGCCATAGACATGGGTGATGTTGAAGCCGATCTGGTTCATGCCCTCGATCACGGCCGCCGGCGGCGGCGCGGCGGCAACCAGCGCCGACACCTTGTGGTCGATGCCCTCGCGCCAGGCCGCCGGGGCGCTGACCAGCATCGAATGCACGATCGGGGCGCCGCAGTAGTGGCTGACCTTGTGCTCGCGGATGGCATCAAGGATCAGCTTGGGATCGACGCGCCGCAGGCAGACATTGGTGCCCGAGTTCGCCGCCACGGTCCAGGGAAAGCACCAGCCGTTGCAGTGGAACATCGGCAGCGTCCACAGGTAGGTCGCCTGCGGCGGCATGCCCCAGGAAACGATGTTCGACAGCGCATTCAAGTAGGCGCCGCGATGGTGATAGACCACGCCCTTGGGGTTGCCGGTGGTGCCCGAGGTGTAGTTGAGTGAAATCGCATCCCATTCGTCGTCCGGCGTCTTCCAGGCATGGTCGGGGCGACCTGAGGCGATAAAGGCCTCGAACTCATGATTCCCCAGCCGTTCTCCCGGTCCGCTGTATTCCGGATCGTCGACATCGATGACGACGATTTCGCGACCGAGATCGGTCAGCGCCTTTTTTACCGTCGGCGAGTATTCGCGGTCGGTGATCAGGACCTTCGCTTCGCCGTGGTTGAGCATGAAGGTGATCGATTCGGCATCCAGCCGCGTGTTCAGGGTATTGAGCACGGCCCCGGTCATCGGCACGCCGAAGTGGCATTCGAACATCTCCGGCGTGTTGTTGAGCATCGCCGCCACCGTGTCGCCAGCGCCGACTCCCAGGCTCGACAGGGCCGAGGCCAGGCGCCGCGCCCGCTCGTATTCCTGGCGCCAGGTATAGCGCCGCGCGCCGTGGATGGTGGCGACATGGTCCGGGTAGATATACGCCGAACGCTCGATGAAGGAGAGCGGCGTCAGCGGTACGTAGTTGGCCGGATTCTTGTCCAGACCGGCGGCGTAGGGATTGGCCATGCGTTTCCTTTCGGCGAAAGTGATCAGTTCCGGCAGCGCTCCGCGACAACGGCCCTGGCGGACGCCAGTTCATTGCTCCAGGCGGCAAGCTCGTCGGCCAAGGCCATCGCGGCCTCGCGCGCCGCCGCCGCGCCGCCGCGCGCATCGGCGGTCTTGGCCGGCTTCAGGATGCGAAAACCGCGTCGCGCCAGCATATCGCCGCCACGCGCCGGCAACAAGACGCCTCGGGCTTCGAGGACCACCTGGCTGCTTTGCGGAGTATCAAAGCGCTGCTCGAACTCATCCAGCACCAATTGCAGTCGGCAGCCGGGACCGTTCGTCTCCGCGGCGACCTGCCGGCGCTTGAGGACGCTTTCAAGGAGCTCGGCCGGCGGCGCGACCCAGCGGCTTTCGCCGTAGCTCTGCCGTCGCAGCGGCTCGGCGTAAGCCAATCGATAGTGCATCGCCGTCGACGCCAGCCACGACGCGGCCTGGACATCGGTCGCCCCTAAATGCAATTGCCATGTCGCGGCGGCACCCGCCGTAACGCCAAGATCGTAGCGTGTGGGCTCGGAAACCCGCGGACCGCCCCCGCAAGCCGACAACAGGGCTCCGGCCAACAGCGTCAATAACAGCTTGCTCATTTGCTTTCTCCCGTTTTCGCCGGCACCGCAAAGCCAGCCTCTCCCGGCCCGGGCGAGGCCCCATCGCGGCCGAACAACAGCATTTGCGGATTGCTTTCCAGACCATCCAGAATTCTCGACAATTGCCGCGAACTGCCCGCCAGTTCATCGATCAGGGCGTTTGCGCGGGGTAAGGTGCTTGCCGTCAGCTCGTCGCCGGCGCTGCCGGCGACGTGTTCTAGGCGTCGCGAGAGCGTGCCCATGGATTTCACCAGGTCGCGCATTTCCACTGCCAGCGGCGCGGCCTCGCCCGCCGTTTTCTCGACATGGGCAAGAATCTGCCGCAAACCGCGCAGGTTCTTTTCGGACAGCGCCTCCTTCAGCGCGGCCATGATCACCGGCATCTCGCGCAGGCCGTCGGATGCTGTCGCCACGTTGTCGATGGTTCGCGCCAGATTCTTCACGTTCCTGTCATCAAGGAGTTGTCCGAGGCGGATCGACACAGTGCTGATCTGGCCAACGATATCGCCCGCTTTCTCGCCCAGGGTATCGAACAGCGTCGGCTTGAGCGCGATGCGCGCCGGTTCGCCATTCTTGCCGTTCAGCGGCTCCGCCGAGGAGCCGTCATCCTCGATCTGGACGTAGGCCAGGCCAGTCACGCCCTGATAGCCGAGCTCGGCGGTGGCGCCCCGGGTCAGCTTGAAGCGGCTATCCATGTCGATGGTCACCAGGATCACCCGCGGATCGCCGTCATCAGGCTCGATGGCCTGCACCTTGCCCGCGCGTATGCCGCGATAGCGCACCTGGGCCTGGACGTTGAGGCCGGTGACGTTGCGCCGGGTTTCCAGGACGTAGCGGGTGGTCGACTCGTCGGTCTGCCCCAGCCACCAGATGGCGATGGCGGCGGCGATGCCGAGCAGGATGGTGAATATTCCCGCGGCCAATGCATGTGCTCGATTTTCCATGAGGCGTTGCTTTCAATGTGGCAGCGGAGCGAACCCGGAATGCTGCAGGGCCCGAACGCTGCGCTCGGAAAGGAAGAAATTGCGGATGAAGGGATGGTCGATCCGCATGATCTCGTCGGTCGAGCCATAGGCGAGGATGCGCTGCTCGGCCAACACCGCGACCCGCGTGGATAGCGCGGCCAGGGTATCCAGATCGTGGGTCACCAGCATCACGGTCAGGCCGAGTTCCTCGGAGAGCATGCGGATCAGGCGCACGAAACTGTCCGACCGGTCGGGATCAAGACCGGCCGTGGGTTCGTCGAGCAAGAGCAGTTCCGGCTCCAGCGCCAGGGCACGAGCCAGCGCCACGCGTTTGACCATACCCCCGGATAATTCCGATGGCATTAGATTGCCATGGCGCGGCAATAACTCGACCATGGACAGCTTGAGCATCACCAGGTCGTGGATGGCGTCGTCGTCGTAACGCTTCAGCTCACGCAGGGGGAAGGCGATGTTGTCGAAGACATTGAATGCGGAAAACAGCGCGCCGTGCTGGAACAGGACGCCGAAGCGCTGCCGCAACGCGCGCTCGCGGGCGACGCCGCCGCCGAACAGCGGCTCGCCGAAGAGTTCGATGCTGCCGCGATTCGGCAGCAGGAGCCCGATCACCTGGCGCAGCAGGGTCGTCTTGCCACTGCCGGAACCGCCAACCAGCGACACCAGCTCGCCGCGCGCCACTTCAAGATTCAGGCCATTGTGGATCCAGACCTCGCCGAAACGGGTCGCCAGGTCCTCGATGCGGATGACGGGAGCGTTCATCAGTTCGGCAGGCCAATGCCGCGCGTGGCAATGGCGAAAATCGCATCGAGAATGATCACCACGGTGATCGCCGACACCACCGAGGCCGTGGTGTTCGAGGACAGGCTTTCGGTGTTCGGCCGCACCCGCAGACCGAAGTGGCAGGCCACCAGCGCGACGAACATGCCGAATACCGCGCCCTTGGCCAGCCCGATCCAGAGATTGGCGGCGGGCACCACGCGCGGCAGGGTCTGGAAGAAGAAACCGTAGGATATATCGAGCTGCATTTGCGCGGAAACCATGCCCCCGATCAGGGCGATCGACGTCGCCCACAGCACCAGCAAGGGCATGGCGATGGTCAGTGCCACGACCTTCGGGAATATCAGGCGCAGTCCGCGGGGCACGCCCATGGTGGCCAGGGCATCGATTTCCTCGGTGACGCGCATCACCCCGAGTTGCGCGGTCATCGCCGATCCCGAGCGCCCGGCGACCAGAATCGCCACCAGCACCGGGCCGAGCTCGCGCACGATGCCCAGGCCGATGATGTTGACGATGAAGATGTCGGCACCGAACTGCTTGAGCTGCAAGGCTGAAAGGTAGGAAAGCACCACGCCGATGAGAAAGCCGACCAGTGCCGTCACCGGCATGGCTCTCACCCCGCTCTTGAACAGATTGGCCGAAATCTCGCGGCGTGGCAACTCGGCCGGAAAGCGGAAGACATGCACCACGTTGAGGCCGAATTGGCCGATCAGGGCGACAAAATCCAGCAGGTGTCGCAGCACCCCGATGCTTGCGGAACCGATCACCATCACGCCATGCAGTGGCGACAGCGGCGGCGGTTTGGCGCGCGGCTCATGGTCTGCGTGATCGATGCGTTCGAAGACCCGGCGATGCTCGGGACGAATCAGCAGCACGGGCGGGAAGGTGCGCCCCCAGCCACGCCAGAGCAGCATGGCACCAGCACTGTCGAGGGCCTCGATCGACGTGCAATCCCAGGTACCGTCGCCGTTTGCCGCCACGTCCATTTCAGCCGCCAGCTCGGTGGCGCGCAGGGACGTCGTGGCCAGCGTCCATCGCCCCGCCAGGCGAATCAATCGCCCGCCCTGCTGCTCGGTCAGTTCGATGCGTGCAAGGGACATCGTGGGCTGGGGATCACTGCCAAAAGATGGGAAGGGCGGATTCTACCGGTGCGGCGACGGAACAAGCGATGCAATCTCGAACCTTGCCCGCGCCGTCAGGAGCTCCCCCTGAGCTTGAGCTCGCCACCGATGCCGGCCCATTGCTGTGCCTCATCCTCCAGCGCCGCCGCCGTCATCGGCAGGACGTTGAGCCCCTCGCCGCCGAGGGTGAGCTGGAAGCCGCTACGCGTGAACTCGGCGGCGTAAGGCGGTGGCGGCCTGTCGTCGCGCGAGCGATGCAGCAGGACCGCGATGCGCAGGCAGAAGATCAGGGTCCATTCCAGCGCCTCGCCGCGCAGGGGCTGGGCGCGTTCCAGCTTGCCGCGATGGGCCAGCACGAGGCGCGAAAGGCGACCCTGATCACGCCGCGAGAACCCGGGCATGTCGGCGTTGGCAAGGATGTAGGCGCTGTGCTTGTGGTAGCTCGAGTGCGCCACGGAGATGCCGATCTCGTGCAGGCGCGCGGCCCAGACCATGAACTGCGCATCCGGATGCTCGGCGGCGCGGCTGGCGGGAACCAGTTGCTTGAGCAGCGTGCCGGCAGTGTGGGCGACCCGTGCCGCCTGGCGCCGGTCGACGTCGTAGCGCTGCATGAAACGGTTGACCGTGGTCTCGCGCAAGTCGTCATGGTGGTGGCGCCCCAGCAGGTCGTAGAGCACCCCGAGGCGCAAGGCGCCCTCGGAAAACACCATGCGTTCAAGGCCGAACTCCTTGAATACCGCCGACATGATGGCCAGGCCACCGGGCAATACCGGTATCCGATCCGGGCGCAGGCCTTCCAGTTTCAGCCGCGACGCGCCGCCGGCATCGATCAGTGCGGCACGCAACTTTTCCAGCCCGTCGCGAGTCAGTCCATGATCCGACCATCCGTTCAGTTCCAGCAGATCCGCCAGGGCCTTGGCAGTACCGGACGACCCGATCGCCTCGTCCCAGCCGGCTTCGCGAAATTCATGCACGATGGCTTGCAGCTCGCGCCGCGCCGCGAGCTCGGCTTCCTTGAAGGCGCGCTTGTCCACCTTGCCATCGGGGAAGAAGCGCAGGCTGAAGCTGACGCAACCCATGTAGAGCGACTCAAGCCGCACCGGATCGATGTTCTGGCCGATGATGAACTCGGTTGAACCGCCGCCGATATCGACCACCAACTGGCGCGCCTCCGGACGCGCCAGCGTATGCGCCACGCCAAGGTAGATGAGGCGGGCCTCCTCGCGCCCGGCGATGACCTCGATCGGGAACCCCAGCGCCGATTCGGCCTTTTCCAGAAAGGACGGCGCATTCTTGGCCACGCGCAAGGTGTTGGTGGCCACTGCCCGAACCGCGTCGGCATCGAAGCCGCGCAGGCGCTCGGCAAACCGCGCCAGGGCATCGAGTGCGCGCTGCTGGGATGCCGCATCGAGACGCTTGTCGGCGGCGAGGCCAGCCGCCAGGCGCACCGACTCCTTGAGTCCGTCGAGCGGATAGATCTGGTTCGAGACAATCCGACCCACCTGCAACCGGAAGCTGTTGGAGCCGAGATCCACGGCGGCGATGAGTTCGTAGGCCATGGGGAATTCTAACCCCCATGCTTGCTTGATATCCGTCATGAAGTCGCAATCAAACTGACACATAATCGGTACACCGCCATTCTCGGAACGCACCATGTCCGCTGCCCGCAGTTTTGCCACCGAGCATTTCCTCAACCGGGAGCTCTCCCTGCTTGCCTTCAACCGGCGTGTATTGGCCCAGGCTGCCGATGATCGCGTGCCGCTGCTCGAGCGCCTGCGCTTTCTTTGCATCGTCTCGTCCAACCTCGACGAGTTTTTCGAAATCCGCGTCGCCGGACTCAAGGAACAGCTCAAACTGGGCAGCCATGCCGTCGGCGCCGACGGCATGTCGCCGCACGAGGTCTATCGCCGCGTCACCGACCAGGCGCACGAACTGATTCGCGAGCAGTACGCCCTGCTCAACGACGTGATCCTCCCCGCGCTGGAAATGGAGGGGATTGCCTTCTTTCGGCGCAGCCTGTGGACCGACCAGCAGCGCGCCTGGATTCGCGACTACTTCATCAGCGAAGTCATGCCGGTGCTCACGCCGATCGGCCTGGACCCATCGCATCCCTTCCCGCGGGTATTGAACAAGAGCCTGAACTTCGCCGTCGAGCTGGAAGGCACCGACGCCTTTGGCCGCAGTTCCGGCGCCGCCATCGTCCAGGCGCCGCGCGCGCTGCCGCGCGTAATCCGCCTGCCCGAGGCGCTGAGCGGCGTCGCCAACGGCTTCGTCTTCCTCTCTTCCGTGCTCCACGCCTGCGTCGGTGAACTGTTCAGCGGCATGAACGTGCTCGGCTGCTACCAGTTCCGCGTCACGCGCAACTCCGACCTGTTCGTCGATGACGAAGAAGTGAAGAACCTGCGCATCGCGCTGCAGGGCGAATTGCCGCAACGCCATTTCGGCGACGCCGTGCGGCTGGAGGTTGCCGACAACTGTTCCGAAGCAATGACCGATTTCCTGCTGCAGCAGTTCTCGCTCGACCGCACCGACCTGTACCGCGCCCCCGGCATCGTCAATCTGGTGCGCCTGATGTCGGTGCCGGACAGCGTGGACCGGCCGGACCTGATGTATCCGGCCTTTCTGCCCGGTTTGCCGAAGGTGCTGTCCAAGCGCTACGACATTTTCGAGAGCATGCGCAAGCAGGATATCCTGATGCACCACCCCTTCCAGTCATTCTCCCCGGTGATCCAGTTGCTGGAGCAGGCTGCCGACGACCCTCAGGTGGTGGCGATCAAGATGACGGTGTATCGCACCGGCACCGACTCCGTGCTCATGGAGCATCTGCTGCGCGCCGCCGGCAAGGGCAAGGAAGTCACCGTGGTGGTCGAGCTCATGGCGCGCTTCGACGAGGAGGCCAATCTTTCGATCGCCGCGCGCTTGGAAGAGGTGGGTGCCCACGTGGTGTACGGCGTGGTCGGCTACAAGACCCACGCCAAGATGCTCATGGTATTGCGGCGCGAGGACCACGGCTATCGGCGCTACGTGCATCTGGGCACCGGCAACTACCATCCGCGCACCACGCGCTTTTATACCGACTTCGGCCTGCTCACCGCCAATCCGGAGATCGGCGACGACGTCAACGAAGTGTTCAAGCAGCTCACCGGACTGGGCAAGGCCAGCGCGCTCAAGCATCTGTGGCAGGCGCCATTCTCGCTGCATAAAAACATGCTGGCGGCAATCCATGGGGAGATCGACGCGGCAAGGACAGGCAAGCCCGCACGCATCATCGCCAAGATGAACTCGCTGCTGGAGCCGGAGATCATCACCGCGCTTTACGAAGCCAGTGGCGCCGGCGTCACCATCGACCTGATCGTGCGTGGCGTCTGTTCCCTGCGCCCCGGCGTCAAGGGCCTCTCGGAAAACATCCGGGTACGCTCGGTGGTCGGCCGCTTCCTGGAGCACCACCGGATCTTCTACTTCCACGCCGACGGCGCGCAGAACATCTACCTGTCAAGCGCGGACTGGATGGAGCGCAACTTCTTCCGCCGCATCGAAATCTGCTTTCCGGTGCTGGAACCCAAGCTCAAGCGACGCGTATTGAAGGAAGGTCTCAAGCCCTACCTGACCGACAACGCCCAAGCCTGGCAAATGGACGTCGATGGCGGCTACCGCGTGAAACAGTCGCGCCGCAGCCGCATCTGCGCCCAGGAGCTGCTGTTGGCCGACATGTGCGTCGGCGCCATCAACGTAGCGTAAATCCGGACAGAAACGCGCCAAAGCTCTGGCCCGCCTGGGCGCCGAGCTGCTTGGCGAACTTCTCGGCGAAATTCTGCTTGACGGTAAAGTCCCGCACGTCGGACGCGTTGATGATGTCGCGGGCCACGCTCTCGACCGTGCCATAGCCATCGGCCAGGCCCAGCTCGATGCTCCTGGCGCCGCTCCACATCAGGCCCGAGAACATCTCCGGCGTTTCCTTGAGGCGCTTGCCGCGCCCCTTGCGCACCACGTCGATGAACTGCTGGTGGATCTCGCCGAGCATCTGCTTCGCGTGGTCCTTGTGGTGTTCGTTCTGCGGCGAGAATGGATCGAGAAAGCCCTTGCTTTCGCCGGCGGTCAGCAGGCGGCGCTCGACGCCCAGTTTTTCCATGGTGCCGGTGAAGCCGAAGCCATCCATCAGCACGCCGATCGAGCCGACGATGCTGGCCTTGTCCACGAAGATCTTGTCGGCACCCGCGGCAACGTAATAGCCGCCCGAGGCGCAGACGTCCTCGACCACCACATGCAGCGGAATCGCCGGATATTTTCCGCGCAGGCGACGCATCTCGTCGTTGATGATGCCGGACTGCACCGGACTGCCGCCCGGACTGTTGATGCGCAGGATCACGCCGGCCGTATGCTTGTCCTCGAACGCTGCCTGCAGGGCGCTGGTCACATGCTCGGCATTGGCGTCGCCCTTGGCCTTGATGACGCCCTGCAGGTCGACCAGGGCGGTGAATTTTGCGCCCTCGGCGACGTGATCGCCCTTGCCGAGATCGAGCGCCACCACCAGCAGCAAGGCCAGGTAGCCGAAGCCCAGCAGTTTGAAGAAGATGCCCCAGCGGCGCCCCCGCTTTTGCTCCGCCAGCGCCTCCAGCGCCAGCTTTTCGAGCACCTTGCGTTCCCAGTTCGCTTCATTGCCGTCCGACACCTTGCCCACCTTCCTCGTTCAATTCGATCCATCCGTCCCGTTCGACAACGGCCACCGGAACCAAGCCCGCGTGCATGCAACGCCCGGCAACGCAACGCCCCGTGTCGGGCGCGTACAGCGCGCCGTGCGTGGCGCAAATCAAGTATAAGCCCGAAGTATCGAAGAACCTGGCCGGCTGCCAGTCGAGTTCGACCGGCATGTGGCTGCAGCGGTTCAACCAGCCATGCGCGCGCCCCTTGAAGCGAACCACGAAGGCCGGCACCTCGGTCCCATTTTCAGTCACCGTGAAGCGGAATCCGTCGCCGCCCTCGACCAGGCCGGCGGATGGGCAGATTCGGCGTGAGTTCATGCGCGGGCCCGCAGCCATTGCGCCAGTTCAGCGACGTCGCCGGCGCAGAACAGCGGCGACTCGGCCTCCAGCACCGCGCGCGGATGCGCCCCGTAGGCCACACCCAACGCCGCGACCCCTGCATTCTTCGCCATCAGCAGGTCATGCGTGGTATCGCCGATCATCAACGTCGCATCCGGGCCAACGCCGAACTCGACCATCAACTCCTCGAGCATCTGCGGATGCGGCTTGGAATGGCATTCGTCGGCGCAGCGCGAGGCGTGGAAGCGCGCACCAAGGCCGCTGACGGCGAATGCGCGATCGAGTCCGACCCGGGTCTTTCCGGTAGCCACCGCCAGCATGTAACCCGCGGCCATCAACTCATCGATCATCGCTTCCGCACCGTCGAACAACAGCAGATCCTGATCCATCGACAGATAGTGATGGCGATAGCGCAGCGCCACCTCCTGGTAGCGCTCTGGCGGCAGGTCGGGCAAGGCATGGCGCAAGGCGTCGATCAGGCCGAGCCCGATGATGTGCCGCGCCCGTTCGTCGGTCGGCGGGGCTATGCCCAGATCGGCCGCGGCGGCCTTGATGCTGGCGACGATGGCGCCGGTGGAATCCATCAGCGTGCCGTCCCAGTCGAAGACGATCAGATCAAAGCGCTTGGCCATGGGTTCGTGTTTCGTTGCTTTCCAGTTCATTGATGAAACCACGCAGATCGGCGGGCAGGGGCGACTCGAGTGCCAGCGGCGCGTTCGACAGCGGATGCGCCAGCGAGAGATTGGCGGCGTGAAGGAACATGCGTCCCAGGCCCGCCTTCTGCAAGCTCTTGTTGAGTGAAAAATCGCCGTATTTGTCGTCGCCGGCAATGGGAAAGCCCAGATGCGAAAGATGCACGCGAATCTGGTGGGTGCGCCCGGTCTTGAGTTCGACCTCCACCAGGCTGAAATTTTCCCAGCGCGCCACCAGGCGCACGATCGAATGTGCCACCTTGCCCTCGGCATCGACGCTGACGCGGCGCTCGCCGTCAGCGGTCAGATACTTGTGCAGCGGCAGGCGCACGTGCTGCAGTTCGTTGCGCCAGCGGCCCTTCACCAGCGCCAGGTAGCGCTTGCTGATGCCGCCATCGCGGAACAGGTCATGCAGCCGGGTCAGGGCCATGCGCTTCTTGGCGATGATCAGCAGGCCCGACGTCTCACGGTCGAGCCGGTGCGCCAGTTCGAGAAACTTCGCCAGCGGCCGCGCCCGGCGCAGTTGTTCGATGACGCCAAAGGACACGCCGCTGCCGCCGTGAACCGCCGTGCCGGCCGGTTTGTCCACCACGATCAGCGCCTCATCCTCGTAGGCGACCACGAAATCCCGTGGCGGAACGGCGGCTTGCGCCGGGCGCTCGGCGGTACGCATCGGTGGTACACGGAGTTTGTCTCCGGCCTGGAGGCGGTACTCCGCCGCTACGCGGCCTTTGTTCACGCGAACTTCGCCGCTCCGCAGGATGCGGTAGATGTGGCTCTTCGGCACACCCTTGGCGATGCGCAGCAGGTAGTTGTCGATGCGCTGCCCCTCGGCCTCGTCGCCAACCTCAAGCCAGGTAACCGAATCTTTGCTTAAGTCCTTCATTTCCAATATACTGACCGCTTGGTTAGCCGTCCCGTGACGGTGTGCCCGGCGGCCCGAAGTGGCGTCGGTGGCACTGCTCCCGGGATGTCGCCGCCGCCGATGCCGAGTCACCTGAAGGTGACGGATGCGCCGCAGCGACGAGGGCTTGCAGGAATACCGCCGCCGGGACTTACAAACCGGCGAACGACTCAGCCAGCCGACCTCAGGGTGTTTCGCTCGCCCGAAAGAGCGATACTACTTGATTGCGCGCAACACACGGCTGGGCACAGATTGCCGGACGCTGAATGACCTTCAGCGGCCGCTTTACCGAAGACAAGTTCAAGAAACGTTTGCAAGGCTCACGATAGGCACCATGAAACTGCCGCTGCAACAGCAAACCCGAGGCACACCGCCCGCGCACTAGCGCCGGTGGCGTGCGACTTGTCGTGCCCTTCCGTCGCCATTGCGCGCGGGAGCACACATGAAACGCATGCTTTTCAATGCGACGCAGGCCGAGGAACTCCGCGTTGCGATCGTCGATGGTCAGAAACTGATCGACCTCGACATCGAATCGGCCAACAAGGAACAACGCAAGAGCAACATCTACAAGGCGGTCATCACCCGCATCGAGCCCAGCCTCGAAGCCGCCTTCGTCGATTACGGCGCCGAGCGCCACGGTTTCCTGCCGTTCAAGGAGATATCCCGCAGCTACTTCAAGCCGGGTGTCGACGTCGCCAAGGCGCGCATCCAGGACGTCCTTTCCAACGGCCAGGAACTCATCGTCCAGGTTGAAAAGGACGAGCGCGGCAACAAGGGTGCGGCGCTGACCACCTACGTCTCTCTGGCCGGCCGCTACCTGGTGCTGATGCCCAACAACCCGCGCGGTGGCGGTGTCTCGCGCCGCGTCGAGGGCGAGGACCGCCAGGAACTGCGCGAAGTCATGGACCAGCTCGTGGTGCCTTCGGGCGCCAGCCTGATCGCCCGCACCGCCGGCATCGGCCGCAACATCGAAGAGTTGCAGTGGGACCTCAACTACCTGCTGCAACTGTGGACCGCCATCGACGGCGCGGCCAAGGCCCAGGGCGGCGCCTTCCTGATCTACCAGGAATCCAGCCTCGTCATCCGCGCCATCCGCGATTACTTCCACGCCGAGATCGGCGAGATCCTGATCGACACCGACGACATCTTCGAACAGGCCCAGCAGTTCATGAGCCACGTGATGCCGGGCACGGTGAATCGCGTCAAGCGCTATCGCGACGACGTGCCGCTGTTCTCGCGCTTCCAGATCGAACACCAGATCGAATCGGCCTACTCGCGCCAGGTCACCCTGCCCTCCGGCGGCGCCATCGTCATCGACCACACCGAGGCCCTGGTCTCGGTCGACGTCAATTCGGGCCGCGCCACCAAGGGCAGCGACATCGAGGAAACCGCCTTCCGCACCAACTGCGAAGCCGCTGACGAAATCGCCCGCCAACTGCGCCTGCGCGACCTCGGCGGCCTGATCGTGATTGACTTCATCGACATGGAGTCGACCAAGAACCAGCGCGAGGTCGAAAACCGCCTGCGCGACGCCCTGCGCCATGATCGCGCCCGTGTCCAGACCGGCAAGATCAGCCGCTTCGGCCTGCTCGAACTGTCACGCCAGCGCCTGCGCCCGGCACTCGCCGAAACCAGCTACATCACCTGCCCGCGCTGCACCGGCACCGGCCACATCCGTTCCACCGAGTCGGCCGCCCTGCACATCCTGCGCATCCTCGAAGAGGAAGCGATGAAGGAAAACACCGGCGCCCTGCACTGCCAGGTCCCGGTCGATGTCGGCACCTTCCTGCTCAACGAGAAGCGCGTCGATATTTCTCGCATCGAGATGCGCCATCGCGTCAATCTGGTGATCGTGCCCAATCGCCACCTGGAAACGCCGGCCCACGAAATCGTCCGCCTGCGCCATGACCAGCTCAATGCTGATGGAATTGCCCTGGCAAGCTACCAGATGGCCGAAAAGCCGGTCGAGGAAGCCTACCAGCCGCCTTCGGCCCAGGCCGCTGACGCCAAGCCGGCCAAGGCGGAAGCCGCCGTCAAGGGCATCACCCCGGATCAGCCGGCGCCCATCGTCGAGCCCAAGGCCGCACCGGCTCCGGTAGCGCAACAGGCGGCAGCCAGCGAAGGCGGCTTCTTCACCCGTCTTTTCTCCTTTCTCACCGGTAACAAGAAGGAAGCGGAGCCCGCGCCCGCCGAAACCAAGGCGACCGCGTCGCAACGCCGCGAAGGTGGCCGCGAGGGCAGTCGCGACCGGAATGGCAACCGTCGCGACCGCGATCGCAATGGACGCCGTGAGGGGCGCGAGGGACGCGACAGCCGCGACGAGCGCAAAGCCGAAACGCGCGCTCCGCAAGCCAAACGCGACGACCAACAAGCCGACGGCAACCGCAAGCCGCGCGAACCGCGTGAGCCACGCGAGCCGCGCGACGGCGACAAGAATCGCGAAGCCCGCGAGCCGAAGGATTCGCAAGCACGCGAGCCGCGCCCGCCGCGCGAACCCCGCGAACCGCGCGAGCCGCGTCCGCCGCGCAATGACGCCACCGCGCCGCAGAACGGCACGCCGGCGGCGGTTGCCAATGGCGAGAACGGCCAGTCCGGCGAGGGCGAGGCCCGCAGCGGCCGTCGCGGCCGTCGCGGCCGTGGCCGTGGCCGTGGCGGCGACGAGGCTACGCAACTTGACGCCGTCGGCGCGAGCCTTGCCGTGGCCGGTACTGCCGTCACCTCCGAGCCAGCGCAGGCCGCCGATCAGCCCGCAGCGGCGCAGGCCACGCCGGTATCCAGTTGGCATCCTACGCCGACCCCGGTGACCTCGGCTCCGACGGCGCTTGCGCCCGCAACCGAAACCGCCCCGATCGAGGCCATCGCCGTGTCGCCAACGCCGACTCCCGAGCCCGTTACCGTTGCGCAGGACCCGGTAGCCGTCGAGCCGGCCCCCCCGCCGCCGGCTCCAGCCACCGTGATCGAAACCACACCCGTGCTTGAGGCTGCCCCCGCACCGACGCCGGCACCCGAGCCGATCGTGGTGCCACCGACGCCCGCGCCGGCTCCGGTTGACCTCGGTGCTTCGCTGCAACAGGCCGGCCTGGTGATGATTGAAACCAGCAATGCCGCGCCGCGCCCGATGGCGGTCGAGGAAGCGCCCAGGCTCGGTCGCAAACCGCGCCAAACCCAAGTGGCCGCCAGCGAACCGCTGCAGATGGTGGAAACGCGTCGCGACTAACTATCCGCCGCGACACGATAGCGGGCGCCCAAGGGCGCCCGTTTCGTTTTATGTGCGACCCTGCGGCGCGGACAATTCCTTGAGCATTTCCGCCACGGCGTTTTCGACCAGATCGACCACCTGCTCGAAGCCATCCATGCCGCCGTAATAGGGATCGGGCACCTCGCCCGCCAGGTCGCCATCGGAAAACTCGAGCAGCAACCGCAGCTTGCCCTGATGCTCGCGCGGGCACGCCCGCCGCAGCCAGTCGAGGTGGTCGCGCCCCATCGCCAGGACGTGATCGAAACTCAGAAAGTCGAACTCCGAGACCCGTCGCGCCCGCTGCGCCGAGAGATCATATCCGCGCGCGCGGGCAACGCGAACGGTGCGCGGATCGGGCGCTTCGCCGACATGGTAGCCATGGGTGCCGGCCGACTCGAAATGAAAGCGATCCTCCAGCCCCAGGCTGCGCGCCATGCCGCGCGCTACGCCTTCTGCGGTAGGCGAACGGCAGATGTTGCCGGTGCAAACGAATAACACTTTTTTCTTGAGCATACTTACACTATCTCATTGTTTTATTATCTACTATTGTCAATGTTTGTATATCAATGTTCACGGGTATATACTGCCGAAGTGTTACCAAGGTGTTTCCAAAAGCGGTGTTACCAGGGCAAATGCAAACATGGCAAAACTATCCGACCGCATCATTCGTGACCTGAAGCCTGGCGCCGTCGATACGTGGATCAGTGACGGCGACGGCCTCAATATTCGCATCCGCCCGAACGGCACCAGGACTTGGGTCATTCGTCGCAAGCGTGGCGGCAAGACCACCACCGAGACCTTGGGCGAGTATCCCGCCATGGACTGCAAAGCAGCGCGCCAAGCGTTCGCCAAGCGTTCATTCTCGCCAAACCTGGCCCGCCTGACCTTCGCCGAATTGTTGGATGAATGGTACTCCCGGCGCATCGAACCGCGCTACAGAGTCACGAAGAACGCTCAAGTGTATATCCGCCGCGCCAAGGATGAGTTTGGCACCGTCGCGCTGGCGAGGCTGAGCGCACCTCAACTGGTGCGCTGGATGCAGCGTTATGCCGAGTCGGCACCGGTCGCAGCAAACCGCTGCGCCTCGACCTTGAAGCTGGCGCTGAACTATGGCGTGGAGTGCGGCTATCTCGACCGAAACCCGCTCGCGCAAGTTACGCTTCGGGTCATAGGCGGCGAGGAACGGACGCGCGACCGGCATCTGACAGACGACGAAATCAGGGCGCTATGGGCCTCCGGGCACAAGCTGCTGCGCCTGCTGCTGCTGACTGGCTTGAGGATCAGCGAAGCCCAGCAAGGCTACCGCGACGGCGACCGCTTCATCATGGATCGCACGAAGAACGGCGACCCGCATTGGGTCTATCTGCCGCCGCTGGCCATCGAGCAGGTCGACCGCTTCGACACCTCGCCGACCGCGGTACAAGCCTGGCTGCGCCGCTGGTGCGAGCGCGAGCAGGTCGCCGCATTCACGCCACACGATCTGCGCCGGACGTTCGCCACCAGGCTCGCTGGCATGGGTATCGCGCCGCATATCATCGAAAAATGTTTGAACCATCGCATGCAGGGCGTCATGGGCATCTACAACCGCGCCGACTACGAGGCCGAGCGCATCGGCGCCGCGCAGGCTTGGGCCGATGAAATCGCAAGGCTGCTGAATGGGGCATCATCGGCGATCCTCGAAGCCGCCGGGGTCAAGAAGACGACCGAGGTAAAGCCGTTCAAGCGAGCAAAGAAGAGCAAAACCGCAGCATGACGGAATCATGCTAAAAGCGGGCCGGGAAGGCGATACAGCGCCTCCCCTGCCCTGACCAAGACGCAACTTATAAGGAGTTTCATCATGGCTGACATCAATTGTAATCATTCCGCTGAGCTGATCCGCAGCGACATTTTCGACGCGGCCACCGAAGTGGAGGAGGTGAGTTGTTTGCTAAACAGCTACAGCGACCTATTGCTCAAGGCAAATGAATTTCTAATTGACGACCCCCAGTCCTGCAAGCGGGCAAACCTGCAGATATACGCCCTCTTGGAAGCGGTGCGCCCTCAACTGGATCGGCTTAAGGCGATACCGGACCGCCTGATTGTTGTCTCCGGTGCATTGAAGGAAATGGCGGCGGTATAGGCATAGTGAAGCCGCGCCTACCGTGGGAAAGGTGGCGCGGCGATCTTCAAGGGGCGCACAAGGGGCCTGATATGACCACGGCAAACGATTTTACCCAGGCGCACGATGCGCTGCTGGTCGCTGCATTTGGCAGCCCCGAGCTGGATGAGCAAGCGCATCTCTCGGCCGGCATGACTCCCGCGCAAGTTGAGACCCTGCGCGCCAGAATCGTGAAATTGCGGGATGCGGCAACAGATCCTGAGGCGTGCGCCAAGGTCATGGTGAACTATGCTGCTACCAACGCAGACCGCAGTGCCTGGATGTTGATCTTCGCCCGATTCGATGATTTCGTCAGGCAAGGGAAAACACCGCCGACCGCATTTATTGAGGCCATCAACGAACGCCTTTGCGTTTTCCGATCAATAGACTCGAACTCATTGGACGATGCATTCTTCGGAAAGCAAGGGAAGGGTCACCCCGAGTCAACAAGCATTACTGATTACTGGTGGGAGGAAACAAACGCCTCGTTGGTTAAGTTCTTTCTGAGTCGCCACCAAACGACGAGAACAGCCAAGAAAATGCGGGGCGCAAAATCCCCCCTCGATCAGGCTGTTGACGACACGATCGCGCTTCGCAAAAAAATGAGCAATACAAATGAACGCGGACTTTCGGTAACGACGATCAAGCGCCACTACGGCCGGTTCAATCCCAAGAAATAGCGAATAGATGGAATCGCGCCAATGCGGCGCGATCAGGATCATGCACCCATGACCACTACCGGTATAGGTGCACAATGAAACAACATAGAACACCCGACGTCATGGCGCCAGTCATGACTATCGAGCAGTTTTGCAATGCGCATCAAATATCCCGCGCATTCTTCAACCTACTCAGGCACCGCGGCGAGGCCCCGACCTTTATGCAGGTCGGGAGGCGCATTTTGATTACAACCGAAGGCGCGGCTGAATGGCGCAAACGGCATACCGTGATGGCGAGCGCGGTCGAATCGGGCCCTAAAGGCGTGGGGCGGCCATGAAAAGCCAGCTGCATCGAATGGTCCCCCTTCCCGCAGGCAAGACCATCGGAGATGTCCTGTCAGTCTTTGCTGGCATAAAAGGCGAAATCCACCTTGGCGAGCCGAACGCGGACTGCGCCGCTTGCCGCAAGCCCTTCAGCATGGTCCGCCGGCCGCGTAAGTCGATACGCCTCTACAGCCCCGATCTGCTGCTGCCCGTGGTCTTTAGCTATCGCGTCTGTGGTGCCTGCCTGGTGCTGCACCAGCGCGGCGGGGAAAGCTGTGATGGATTCCTGGCGGCTGTTGAGGCTTATCACAATGGCAACGCCATAGAGGCCGCAGAATGACTGGTGCGGCAGATGCCAACGAAATTCTACTGGCGGTCGACCTCGCCCGCCTCAAGCCCGGCGAAAACCGCCTGCCCTGCCCGACCTGCGACAGGGGCCCGAAAGACACCGCGCTATCGGTTCGCCTGGAGCCTGACGGGGTGATCGTATGGCATTGCCATCGCCTATGCGGTACGGATGGGTCAAGCCGCTCCCGCGACCCCAAAACGCCACCACGTCCGCGCCAGACGCCCCCACAAGCCGCCGAACGGCCGCGCGGGCTATCCGACTCCGCTCGTGCGCTTTGGGCGGCTACAGAGCCCGTTTCCGGCGCGGCGACGGACTACCTGCAGGCGCGGGCCTGCATGCTGCCGCCAACCGACAGCGATCTGCGCTGCATGCCCGCACTCAGGCACCCATCCGGCTACATGTGCCCGGCCCTGGTCGCGCTGATTACAGACGTCTGCACGGGTGCGCCACTCTCCCTGCATCGCACCTGGATTCGACCGGACGGCAGAAAGGCCGACGTAACCCCGCCGCGCCTGCTGCTGAAGGACCACCCGATTGCGGGCGGCGTGATCCGTCTTTGGCCCGACGAGGCCGTGACGGCCGGCCTGGGCATCGCCGAAGGAATCGAGACCGCCTTGTCACTGGCGCACGGGTTCACGCCGGTCTGGGCCTGCATCGACGCCGGCCACCTGGCGAAGTTTCCTGTTCTCGCTGGCGTGCAGGATCTGATCATCGCCGCCGACAACGACGACGCCGGCCGCAAGGCCGCCGACGAATGCGCCCGGCGCTGGTCCCCGCATACCGCTGTGCGCGTGATATCCGCTGATGCTGATGGCTGCGACCTCAACGACGAGGTGCGAGAGCATGGGTGAAGTGATCGCCGCCGACAAGATGCGCAAAAAGATCGCCGCGGCCAAACCAATTTCGAACGAAGTCGCCAAACGCCCTGTCGTCGAGTTTGACGCGCAGGGCATGCCGATCATCCATCACGACAACGGCAAGCTGCCGGAGATCCTCGACGGCATCGAGCTCGCCTTTTCGTTGAGTCCGAAACTCAATATTTATCGCTACTCCGGAAGGCTTGCGCGAATACACCAGGCCGTCAAATCGGATGATGAAAACGTACCCCGCCCGGCCGGTCCGGTGGTGGTGCACCCAGTCGAGTCGGCGCACGCGGTCGAACTGGTCGGCCTTGCCGCCAAACAGTTCAAGTACGACGCACGGACGAATGCGGATCGCCCTTGCAACTGCCCGCGCAGCACTGCCGACAGCTTCCTGGCGCGACAGCATTGGCCGCTCCTGCCCGATCTGACCGGCTTCATCGAGGCACCCTTGCTGGCGCCCGATGGCCGGATCATCGATCAGCCCGGCTATGACGCCGCCAGCGGTCTGTTCTGCGCCTTTGGGCAGATCACTGGATATATTCGCCCACCATCCAAGCCGACCCGCAGCCAGGCGCTGAAAGCCTATGAGCGGCTGCGCGCCATGTTCGACGGCTTCCCGTTCGTTGACGCTGCCGATCAGGTTGCCTTGGTGGCCGGCATCATTACCGCACTGCTGCGGCGCGTACTACCCGCCGCCCCTTTGTTTGCCATCACGGCGCCGTCGCCCGGCACCGGCAAGACCCTGCTCTGCGAGACCCTGGCGATTGTCGCCACAGACCGACGCGCATCTGTGATGAGCCTTGGCCATGACGACGCCGAATTCGAGAAACGCCTGGGCGGCGTGTTGCTGGCCGGCGATGCGGTGATTTCAATCGACAACATCGAGCGCGCCCTGCGCGGCGACCTGCTCTGCCAGATCGCCACGCAGCAGTTCGTGCGGCTGCGTCCCCTGGGCGGATCTGGAATGCTCAACGTGCCGACGCATGCGCTCCTGGTGGCGACCGGCAACAACCTCGCCATCATTGGCGACCTCAAGCGGCGCGTGCTGATGGTGCGCCTCGATGCCCACACCGAGCGGCCGGAACAGCGCAGCTTCGACCGCAACCACCTGGACGAGATTAAGGCCCAGCGCGGCGCAATCATCACCGATGCGTTGACCATCGTCGGCGCCTACCTGGCCGCCTGCGAGCCCAAGATTTCCGGCCTTTATGACTATGGCGGCTTTGAGGCGTGGGACCGCTTGGTGCGCCGCCCGCTCGCCTGGCTAGACCTCCCCGACCCCCTCTTGGCTGCGGAGAGCCTGCGAGATCAGGACCCAGACCTCGAAGCCATGCGCGTGCTGTTCTCAGCCTGGCGCGCATCAAACCATCTTGCCCTCGGGCCATGCACGGCGGCCGATGTGGTGCTGACGTCAGACGGCGACCATGAGCTGCGCGAGGCGCTGCAGGTTGTCTGCTCGGAAAAGATCAACTCCCGCCGCCTCGGCAACTGGCTGCGCGGGCATCGCGACAAGATCGTCGACGGTCTGCAGTTGCGCCAGGTGGGCAGCGATGGACACGCCAAGGTTCCTCGCTGGAAAGTCGCGAGTGCGGTGAATGCGGTGAATGCGTAGTTCTTTTCTTATGACGTGAGAAAGTGTCAGAGAGTGACAAATATATATGTATAGCCAAAAACAACCCCGCATTCACCGCATTCACCGCAACCAGCAACACCGTGTTGAACTCGTCGGGATGGCCGCGACCGTGGAAGGTCGTTGGCTATCCAATGCAGGCATTGTCACTGTCGCCAAGCACCAAGGTACTCCGCTGCCTCCTGTCACACGGCGCTAAAAGACCTCGGGAAAACGCCAGTTCTACGCACATAAGGAACCTTACTGACTATGGACATTACAGGGCAACAAGGTATTGCAGACCTGTTTGGCGTCTCAAGAGAGACAGTCAACGTATGGCAGGACGCCGGCATGCCGGTGAAGGTGCGCGGCGGCCCTGGGGTGCCGAGCGTGTATGACTCGATGGAGTGCATCGCTTGGCGCCTCGCGGCCGAAGTGTGCAAGGCGCGGGGCGACCGGCCGCAGAACCGGCTGGCGCGAGTGCAGGCCGACAAGATCGAAATGGAGAACGCCCGGCGCCGCCGCCTGCTGATCCCGGCCGATCAGTTGGCGCCAAAGCTGCAGGCCGCATTCGCCGTGGCGCGCGCCGCCTGGGCGGCTACCGCCCCGCGCCTGGCGCGCGAACTGCCCGCCGATCCCGACGAGCGCGAGCTGGCGCTGCAGGCCGAGTTCGAGGCCTTCCTGCATCGCGTGGCCGATTGGGCCAAAGCCGATGTCGATGAGGATGACGCATAAGAGATGGATTAGCAGCGACGAGTGCAGACGTTTGGACAATCAACCAAAAGAAAAAAGGAAAAAGGAAATGAACGTAGAAGACCTGTCAGTAATGGCAATGGCGGCAATGGCGCCGGAATTCATGGGTGAAATGGAGCGGACCATTACCGCCGATGACTGGCTCGCGATTCAGCAGGGGGCGATCGGCGTCGGGTTCAACTTTGTGATCCGCGGTTGTTCCGTTGAAATCGAATGCAGTTTCCTGCGAGAAGGCCGCAGCGAACGACGCTTCATAATCTCGCGCACCCTGGCGCCGGCCGCGCAGGCTTAACCGGCTGAAAGGTTGCAGGCCTGCCGCGCATGGATGCCGTTGCCCTCGCCCATAAGATCGCTTTTGCCGGCGATGGCGAGCCATTGCCGGCAGAAGCTGCGGCCTGGCTACGCTCCGGCTTGCGGCGGTGGCTGCTGAATGAGGCCGACCTGGTGATCGCCCTGCAGTTGAACGATGCCGCATTCCTGGCCAGCCGCAATCGCGCCCTGTTGGCAGCGGCATTGATTCTTGATGACGGGCGCGGCCTCACTGCCTGGGAATTGTCCGATCTTCTGAGCAAGGCACAGGCACGGTTCGAGGCGGGCGCGCTTGTGCAATTCAAGCGGGGTATCAGTACCTCGCTCTCCCCTTTGAATGAGCGCCTGTTGGAAGCGTGGCGCTCGGGCGTGAGACCGCTTCGCTCACGTCGTCGCCTCTACGATTTGTTGTCGCTGACAAACTCATCCTGAATTGTCAGCGCGTGTTCCGTACTCTGAGTTTTCCAACAACCAAGGAGCACGAAATGAACCTGCAAGACAGTATCGAAGGACTGACCGACGCACTGGTGATTCGCGCCGGCATCAAGAACAACAGCATCCTGGTGCATCCCGCTGCAGAACAATTTGCCAATGGGAATGTGTTGCTCAATCTCGCGGAGGCCTTTGGCGAACTGAGTCCTCGCAAGGGCTCCGGCCCCTCCGCTCTACTTGTTGCCGGCCTGAACAGTGATCGTTTCGCCGCCGTGCTTAGCGACAAGGTGCTCAGCGCTTTCAATTCACGCCTTACCACCTTCGGCGAGCATCGCCTCTTCTGCGCGAGCCGCGAGCTTCACAACTTTCAGAATCATGATTTCCCGGTGATCGATACCGATCCGCTTCTGGATGAAATCACGGAGAACGAAGAGATTCCCCACGAAGTCTTCGTGACTGCCCTGGCGGGTCTGCAGGCCCGTGTGCGCAGCTTCGGCAAGAATGTTTACTGCTCGCGCGTGCTGATCAGGAACGACGATATCGGCCTATTGTTTGGATTCGTCGGGAATATCGGGTCTGCCGCCGCGCGCCTGGAGGCAAAGCTGGTGTTTGACCTCATCGAGTCCAACCCGCTGCTTGGCGATCAAATGGCAATGTTCCATGAAGATCACGGCAACCTGGGTGCTGTCGCACCCATGGCGCTGGCGACATTGTCGGCGGGCACGGAAGCGCTTCGCAACATGCTTTTGCCGTCGGGCGAAAAAGCCAACCTGGAAGCCAGGTTCATGGTCGTTTCGCCGGGTTACGAGCTTTACGCAAAGGGCATTTTGAAGGACGCGGGAGTCGAATCCATACGGGTCATTGTGGCGCCGTGGATTACCAGCACGAACTGGTATCTCGTAAGCGATCCGCAAATTGCACCGACCGTAAGCCTTCTGTATCTGAAAGGCACTTCGCGCGGCGCCGTGGTCGGCAGGGCTCGCCCAAAGCCTGGGCAAGAAATGCGTGACGGTATCGCCCTGGGCATTCGCTTCGATGTCGGCGCAGTCCCGGTGGGGCGCGTCGGGATATACAAAGGGAGGACCGCGTAATGAAAACGACAAGCCATCTGATCGATATCTACATGCGCGCGGCCAAGAAATTTCAATCGGCCGAGGCGGCGCTGGCACCGGCCCTGGATGCTTTGGCGGCTGCGCGGGCCACTGACGCCGATGTAACCGCAGAGTACAGGCGCGCTCAGCGCGCCGACCGCGAGTGCGACGAAGCCTGGAATGCCCGCGAACAGGCCAGGCGTGCCTATTGGGCGCACCGTGCGAAGCTGTTGGAGTCGGACCTGGAACGCCTCGCACTGCCCTTGGTGGCGTTGATCAAGCATTGCCATCAGGCAGCGCGTTCCGGCCTGTCCACGCCTACCCACTCGATCCTGACGCGCATTGCATGTATGGATCTTCCGGCCGTGGTTAGCGAGGAACCGATACCCACCGCCGGTACGGATTCCGCCGCCCTCGATCGGGCGGAGTGGGATCTGTACAACCACGGACGACTTTGATCATGGGCAACGATAACCGCCCGGAAATTGTCCTCGACGGCGATGTTTCGCCGTTTCGGCAGAAGCTCCGCGAAGCCGCCGCCGACCTCAAGCGCTTCGGCGCCGATGGCGAGCGCGCGATCGGTGGCCTCACCGGTCCGCTCGGCGCGGTGCAGGCCAAGTTCGTCGCCATCGGTGCCGTGCTGGCCGGCGGCGCCGTGTTCCGTGAAGCGGTAACGCAGACCATCACGCTGACCGAAGAGAGTACCAAGCTCGCCCGCGCCCTGGGCATTTCCACCAGCGAAGCCAGCATCCTGCGCGAGGCGCTTACCGCCGGCAATACCTCGCAGGAAGAGTTCGTCGGCGCCGCGCAGAAGCTGGCCAAACAGGTAAAGGACAACGAAGACGGCCTGCAGGCCATGGGCCTCAAGACGCGTGACGCCGCCGGCCAGTTGCGGCCGTTGAACGAGCTGACGCTCGATGCCATCGGCGTGTTGAACGGCTACCGCGCCGGCACCGACCGCGCCATCGCCGGCCAGGCGCTGTTCGGCAAAGGCTTCGAGATGACCAGCAACCTGGCGCTGCTGAACAAACAGGCCGTCGGCGAGGTCGCGGAGCAAATGAAGGCGCTGGGCCTGGTGGCCAGCACCGAGAGCGTCGCCGCCTGGCAAGCCTACGACGATGCCAGCGACAGCGCCGCGCTCACCCTGCTCGGTTTCAAGGCCACCATCGGCAATGCCCTGCTGCCGGTGCTGACGACGCTCGGCAACTGGTTCGCCGCCATCGGCCCGGCCGCCGTGGTGGTGCTAAAGGGCGCCGTGGGTGGTCTGATTTCAATGTTTTGGCTGCTCAAAGCAGCCTTGATTCAGGTCTCGGAGGTGTTGAATGCTACGGTCATTACGATAGCTGAGCCAATTATCGCTATAGGGCAGGCGATGGCACGGGCATTGACTGGTGACTTCGCAGGCGCTGCGAGTCGCATGAAGGAAATGGCCGTAACAACAGAGACGGCCTGGCGAACCGCGTTCCGCAACATGCAGGCCGAAGGCGCTGCGGCTGGCGCAAAAATATGGAACCTGTTTGCCGACGGCACGCCGACGGCCGCGCCAGGCAAAGGCGGCAAGGGCGCCGGCAACCTGGTCAAGGACGGCGAGAAGGACAAGAAGGAAGCCGCCGACCCCAGCCACATGGGCACCTACGAGGCAGCGCTGGCCGAGCGCAAGAACCTCTACGAGCAGGAAAACGCCCTGCGCCAATTCAGCAAGGAACAGGAACTGGCCTACTGGCGCGAACTGCAGGCCACCTATGAGATCAACAGCAAGGACCAGCTCGCGATCGCCAAGCGTACCGCGACCCTCGAATTGGAGATCCGCCGCGAGATGACCCGGCAGGGTGTTGCGCTGACCGGGATTGAAATTGAAGGTCAGCGCGCCGCATCGCAGGCAAAGATCGAGGCGCTTGAGGAAGAGGCCAAGTTTGCGCAGGCGCAGGACCAGATCACCAAGGATCAACTCCTGGCGCAGCAGCAGCAGTTTCTCGCCCAACGCTACGAGATCGAGCTGCTGGCCGCGATGCAGCGCCAGGAGCTGGCCAGCATCAACGGCGACGACCCGGTGGAGATGGCCAAATTGCGGCAACAGCAGCTCGAAATCGAGCGCAACTACGAGCGCGAGCTGGGCGATATCCAGCGCCAACGGATTCTTGAATCGAGCAAGAACTATCGCGACATGTACGCCAGCATCGAGACTGGCTTTGCCTCGGTGCTCAAGAATTTCGCGACAGGGGCGCAGACCATCGGCCAGACCATCACCGGCCTGTTCCGTGCGGTCGGCGACGCGGTCGTCAATATGCTGGCAGCGCAGGCTGCGAGTTGGCTGCTGCAACAACTACTGCAGCTCATTGGTGTCAAGACCACGGCGGCAACGACTATTAAGGCCAAGGCCGCCGAAGCGGGCGCTGGAGGGGTCGCCTCGATGGCTGCGGCGCCCTTCCCGCTCAATCTGTATGCACCGGAGTTCGGCGCCGCGATGGCGGCTGTTGCAGCGTCTTACGGCGCCGCTGTCACTGCCTCGGCTGCGCGCGGCTACGACATACCCAGGGGGCTCAACCCCGTGACGCAGTTGCATGAAGAAGAAATGGTCCTGCCGCAGAAATACGCCAACGTAATTCGCGGCCTGGTGGGTGTGCAGAATGGTGATGGCGGTGGCGGTGGCGAGGGTGGCGCCACAATCAATATCAACGCCATGGATGCGCGCAGCATGCGTGACTATTTCAAGGCCAATGCTCACGCCCTGGGCCCGGCCATGCACCGCATGAAGCGCAACGGAGTAAATTTTTCGAATTGAGAGCAGTACGGGCCTGGTGACGGCTGGCACCAGGCGAGGCAGCTCCGGTACTTCCTTCCTGAGGGGAAGTAGACGCTGCCACCCCGCAATTGCAAATGCCCGGATTCCGGGCATTTGTCATTTCAGGATGGGACCGCCTTACTGCGCAACACCGACCCGCCCGCGTGGCGGGCTTTCTGCGTCCACCGCCAATGTGTTACCACACGTGCACCCAACTCGGACGCAATGCCCCGTCAATAGGGCTTCCGATGCGTGTTGCCGGTGCAGACAAAGAGCACGCGCTGTTGCTTCACGCCGCATCCCCCGGCGCGTCGTGCGCCTCGCCGCCGAATGCCAGTTGCTTGATGCGGAACAGCTCGTCGCGCGCCGCCGCCGCCTCCTCGAATTCCAGGTTCTTCGCGTGCTCGTGCATGGCCTTTTCCAGGCGCTTTATCTCGCGTGACATCTCCTTCTCGCTCATCGCCTCGTAGCGCGCCGCTTCCTGCGCCACCTTGAGCTCGCGCACCGCGCTGTCGGCATCGTAGACGCCGTCGATGATGTCCTTGATGCGCTTCTTGACGCCCACCGGGGTGATGCCGTGCGCCGTGTTGTGCGCGATCTGCTTGGTCCGCCGCCTCTCGGTCTCGGCCAGCGCGCGCTTGATCGAATCGGTCTCGCGGTCGGCATAGAGGATGGCCGTGCCGTTCAGGTGGCGCGCGGCGCGGCCTATGGTCTGGATCAGCGAGCGCGTCGAGCGCAGGAAGCCCTCCTTGTCGGCGTCCAATATCGCCACCAGCGAGACTTCGGGAATATCGAGGCCCTCGCGTAGCAGGTTGATGCCCACCAGCACGTCGAACTCGCCGAGGCGCAAGTCACGGATGATCTCGACGCGCTCCACGGTGTCGATGTCGGAGTGCAGGTAGCGTACCTTGATGCCGTTGTCGGCGAGGTATTCCGTCAGTTGTTCCGACAGGCGCTTGGTCAGCGTCGTCACCAGCACGCGCTCGCCCGCGGCGATGCGCTTCTTGGCCTCGGCCAGCAGATCGTCAACCTGGGTGCTGGCCGGACGCAGCTCGACCACCGGATCGACCAGCCCGGTGGGGCGGACCACCTGCTCCACCACCTGGCCCTGGTGCTTTTCTTCGTAGTCTGCCGGCGTCGCCGAAACGAACACCGTCTGCGGCATCAACCGCTCGAACTCCTCGAACTTCAGCGGCCGATTGTCCAGCGCCGACGGCAGGCGGAAGCCATAGTCGACCAGGTTCTCCTTGCGCGAGCGGTCGCCCTTGTACATGCCGCCGACCTGCGGGATGGTGACATGCGACTCGTCGACGAACATGATCGCGTCCGGCGGCAGGTAGTCGTAAAGCGTCGGCGGCGGCTCGCCGGCCTGGCGCCCGGAGAGGTGGCGCGAGTAGTTTTCGATGCCCTTGCAGAAGCCTAATTGATCCAGCATCTCCAGGTCGAAACGGGTGCGTTGCTCGATGCGCTGGCATTCGACCAGCTTCTGCTGGGACTGGAAGAATTCGATGCGCTCGCGCAGCTCGTCCTTGATCTTCTCGATTGCCTGCAGCACCGTGGCGCGCGGCGTGACGTAGTGGCTGGACGGAAACACGGTGAAGCGCCCCAGCTTCTGCCGCGTGTGCCCGGTCAGCGGATCGAACACCGTCAGCCCCTCGATCTCGTCATCGAACAACGAAATGCGCACCGCGTGCTCGGCGTTTTCCGCCGGGAAGACGTCGATCACGTCGCCGCGCACGCGATACACACCGCGCTTGAATTCGATCTCGTTGCGTTCGTACTGCATCTCGGCCAGGCGCTTGATGATCTCGCGCTGCCCGATCTTCTCGCCCTGCTTCAGGTGCAGGATCATGCTGTGGTAATCCACCGGATCGCCGATGCCGTAGATCGCCGAAACCGTGCACTACGATCACCACGTCGCGCCGCTCCAGCAGGCTCTTGGTCGCCGACAGGCGCATCTGCTCGATGTGCTCGTTGATCGAGGAATCCTTCTCGATGAACAGGTCGCGCGAGGGCACATAGGCCTCGGGCTGGTAATAGTCGTAGTACGAAACGAAATACTCGACCGCGTTCTCCGGGAAGAACTCGCGGAATTCGGAGTAGAGCTGCGCCGCCAGGGTCTTGTTCGGCGCCAGCACCAGGGCCGGCCGGCCCAGGCGGGCGATGACGTTGGCCATGGTGTAGGTCTTGCCCGAACCGGTGACGCCGAGCAGGGTCTGGAACGACAGGCCGTCGTTGAAGCCCTCGGTCAGCAGGCGGATGGCCTCGGGCTGGTCACCGGCCGGCGGAAAAGGCTGGTGCAGGCGCCGGGGACTGCCCGGAAACTCGACTACCCTGCCCTTCAGTTCATGTATCTCGGCCACGCCCTACCCGCTTGTTTATTTATGGAAACCCGGCGAAATCCTGATGAAACCGGACGCGCCAATCGGGTATTATTGCGCGCTTTGCGCTGCAACATAAATTCGCCGTTCCGCCAGCGCCGACTCTTCCATTCATACCGTATCCGGAGCTCTCATGTCCTCACTCTTCGCCACCGTCGAAATGGCCCCCCGCGACCCCATCCTGGGCCTCAACGAAGCCTTCAACGCCGACAGCAACCCGGCCAAGGTCAACCTCGGTGTCGGCGTCTATTTCGGCGACGATGGCAAGATTCCGCTACTGGGCGCCGTCAAGGCCGCCGAGAAGGCCCGCCTGGAAACCCAGCCGCCGCGCGGCTACCAGCCCATCGAGGGCATCGCCGCCTACAACAACGCGGTGCAGAACCTGCTCTTCGGCAAGGATTCCGCACTGCTCGCCGCCGGCCGCGCCATCACCTGTGAATGCCTGGGCGGCACCGGCGCGCTGAAGGTCGGCGCCGACTACCTGAAGCGCCTGCTGCCCGAGGCCAAGGTCTACATCAGCGATCCGAGCTGGGAAAACCACCGCGCCCTGTTCGAGTCCGCCGGCTTCACGGTCGAGAACTACGCCTACTACGATGCCGCCACGCGCGGTGTCAATTTCACCGGCATGAAGGCCGCGCTGGCGGCGATGCCGGCCAAGTCCATCGTCGTGCTGCACGCCTGCTGCCACAATCCGACCGGCGCCGACCTCTCGGCCGCGCAGTGGGCGGAGGTCGTCGACCTCGTCAAGCAGCGCGATCTCGTCGCCTTCATCGACATGGCCTACCAGGGCTTTGCCGATGGCATCAAGCCCGACGCCGTCGCCCTTGACCTGTTCGCCGCCAGCGGACTGCAGTTCGTCGTCTCCAGCAGCTTCAGCAAATCCTTCTCGCTGTATGGCGAGCGCGTCGGCGCGTTGACCATCGTCACCGCCGGCAAGGACGAATCGGCGCGCGTGCTGTCGCAGGTCAAGCGTGTGATCCGCACCAACTACAGCAACCCGCCCACCCACGGCGGCGCCGTGGTCGCCGCCGTGCTCTCCAGCCCCGAACTGCGCCAGCAGTGGGAAGACGAACTCGCCGGCATGCGCGAGCGCATCCGCGCCATGCGCATGAGCCTGGTCGACAAGCTCACCGCCGCCGGCGCCACCGGCTTCGACTTCATCAAGGTGCAGCGCGGCATGTTCAGCTACACGGGACTGACGGCGGCCCAGGTCGAGCGCCTGAAAACCGAATTCGGCATCTACGCCGTCAGCACCGGCCGCATCTGCGTCGCCGCGCTCAACACGCGCAACATCGACTACGTCGCCAAGGCCATCGCCACCGTGATCAAGTAAGCCGTTTCTGTTGCGGCACGGGCCGGAAGCCCCTATAATTCGCCCCGCTTCAATTCCTCGATAGCTCAGTCGGTAGAGCGCCGGACTGTTAATCCGTAGGTCCCTGGTTCGAGCCCAGGTCGAGGAGCCAAAGAATTCAGTTTTGCCCATGCATCAAGCCCAGCCCAAGGTTGGGCTTTTGCTTTGAATGCCACAGACCATACGACCCGCCGACCATGACCGTCCATCCCACCCGCCACCGCATCAAGTTCAGCGAGCTTGCGCTTGGCCAGCGCTTTTACGACCCGATCAGCGCCGAATACTTCGTCAAGCAGAGCGAGACCATGGCCGCCATGGTCACCGGCATCGGTGACGGCACGATCCCCGACGAGTTCGAGGCTGACGACGTCGTTGGCATCGACGCCTGATCGCGCATCGGGCGGTGCTCAGAAGCCTCCCCACCCTGCTGGCCGGCGCCGTTCTCCTGGCGCTTGGCCTCCTGTTCTCGGTAGTCGTGCTCGTTGTCGTCGCTGTCTTCGGCCTCGGGCTCTGGGCCTGGCTGTGGTGGAAGACGCGCAAGCTGCGTCGCGCGGCCAACGAGGCCCACACGGCCCGCGCGACTACTGCGGAAGGACAGGTCATCGAAGGCGAGGCAGTCGTCGTCGAGGAGACCCGTGTCGTCGAGGGCACCCTGCTGCCGCGCAACGACGCCTGATGGGCGAAGAAACGGCCTTCCGCTGACGGCGGAGCGCCCGCGGCCCTCCCAATCTTTTCATTCCCAGCGACTCAATACCCCATGAGCACCCTGCCCCCCTGCCCGCAATGCGCATCCGCATACACCTACGAAGACGGCGAAATGTACGTCTGTCCGGAGTGCGCCCACGAATGGTCGAAGACGGCCGCAAGCGATGGCGCCGAGCCGGCCAGGGAAGTACGCGATGCCGTCGGCAACCTGCTCAAGGACGGCGACAGCGTCACCGTGATCAAGGACCTCAAGCTCAAGGGCTCATCCCTGGTGCTCAAGGTCGGCACCAAGGTCAAGAACATCCGCCTGGTCGATGCCGACCACGACATCGACTGCAAGATCGACGGTATCGGCGCGATGTCCCTGAAATCGGAGTTCGTGAAAAAGAGTTAACCGCCGTCGCCCACCAGAACGTAGGGCGCCCAGAACATCGGGTGGGCATAGCTGAAACTTTCGGCCACCGTCTTTTCCATCAGCGACAACGACGACTGCTGCAAAGCCCGCGCCCGCGAAAGGCCGGGATCGGCCGCCTGCTTGCGGAAAGCCTCGGTGGTAAGCAAACGCGCGGACTCGGTCTCGACGGCCCAACCCGTCACCAGCAGCGATTTCGCGCCGGCGTAGAAAAATGCGCGTCCCAGACCCGAAACCGACTCCTCGCCACCATTACCCGCGGCGGCCGAATTGCAGGCTGAAAGCACGACCCAGTCCGCGTTGAGCTTGAGGCCGAGGATTTCCTCCATGGTCAGCATGCCGTCGCCGCCATCGCCGGTAATCGCCGGGTTGGAGAGCGCCAGCGCCGGCTGGTGCAGACCGGGAATTTCGCCGCTCATCAAACCATGGGTGGCGAACATGATCACCCGATACGGCAGCAGTTCGAGCTTCTTGACCCGAGCCTCGCTGGCGCGTCCATGCAGATGTATGTCGCGGCTGGTGTTCGCCCCGAGCACCGCGGCGACCTCCTGGATTTCCTGCGCCGTGTCGGGCAACGGGGGCAACAAACTGAAATCGATCGGGGGAGAGAGATCGGCAAGACCATCCGGACCGAGCTGCCCGGAAGTTTCCGGGACCCGGCCGCGACGCACGAGATTGCCGGCACCGCGCGTGGCCCCGGAACGTTCGACAGCGGCCGAAAACAGCGGATCGCCGAACCCGATGAAGGCGCGTTCCGCGCGCCGAGCCTGTCCGGATCGCAAGGCCGGCAGCGCGATCGCCGCCGGCAGTTGCGAAACCGCCAGTTGCCGGATCAGCCAGGGTGCCGCGGACAACTCGGCATAGGCCAGCCGGCCCGCCGGTGGCGGCTCGAACGGCGCGGTGGTCAGCACGCTGAAGGGCAACTGCCCCAGGCTTCCGTGCGGCACCACGATCAGCTCTTTCGCTCCCTTCCAGCCGGCCTCGACCGGAACCAGTAGCCGCCGGTATAGCTCGTGGGCGATATCAAACTGGAATTTCGGCAAGCGCCCCGTGGCCTCGGCGGCAGGATCCAGCGCCTTGCGCAGGGTCCGCACCATGGAATTGACCTGCTCCGCGTTCAGCGGCACCACCGCAAAGGCCGGCGCCCCGGACGCCGCCACCGACCAGACCAGCGTCCGCTCGCTGCCGGTGAAAATCGACACCATTGCTTCATCGGCGCGCAGCAGCTTCTGCAGGCTGGCAATGCCTACCGGCCTTGGATTGAGCAGCGCCGCATAGCCAGGGAAGCGACGGTCGATCTCGGCCTGCGTGGCGGAGTGTTCCTTGCGCAGGCGCGAAAGCTCGGCGCGCATGTCCGCCACGATCCTGTCCTGCTCCGCGACACGTCCGCGCGCCAGCAGATTGCCTATGCTATCGGCAAGAGCGCCGATTTCGCGCTGCAGGTCCTGCTCGGTGCGCGCAACAGCCGCCAGTTCCGGATCATCGATGGCGGCACGGGTCGCCGAGGCCGCCAGCGCTCGCTGCACGGTCGAACCGCGGGCCAGGTCCGCCATGCGAAAGGCTTCGTCCAGCGCCTTCTGGTCGCCCGCCACGGCGTGGTCCGCCAGCAAATTGATGTAGCCGTCGAGCAGCCAGTTCAGGCGCGCGGTGCGCAGCACGCCGGCCTCGCTGGAAGCGCGCTCGCCCCGTGCAATATCCAGCACGCGGGGTATCGCGCGCTGCAACTCGGTCAGGGCCTCCGCGCGTTGGCCGCTGGCGGCCAACGCCACGCCGAGGAAAGCTCGTGCTTCCCAGAGACTGAGCGAGTCTTCGTCATACAGCTTGGCGCGGGAGGCAACAATCGGTCGCAGCATCGCCACCGCCTGCGCGGCATTGTTCAGGCGTACCAGCGTATAGGCGTACTCCACGGAGAAAACGCCAAAATTTCCGCGCTCGCCGTCGAAGCTTCGCAGCGTGGCTTCCCGCCGGCGATGCGCATCGAGCGCCCGATCCCAGCGATTGCGCAGCATGTCGAGCTCGGCCAGCATCTTGTAGAGGTTGATCGCACGCAAGGACAGTGCCGTGCGGCCGCCGGCATCGATGGTCTTCAGGGTCGCATTGATGATCGCCTCGGCCTGGTCGAACCGACCCTGCTCCAGCGCCAGCCGGGCCAGAGCCTGGTTGACGCGAATCATGACGCCGGGACGGCCCTTGATCTCGTGAGTACGGTCCGCCGTCATGCGCAATTGGTCGGCCACCTGCGACGCGGCGGCGATCTGGCCGGTAGACAGGAGCACTCCGATCAATCCGCGATTGCATTCCAGCACCAGGGGGCTGCCTTCCTTTTCGGGATCGGATTGCAGCGCCGCCGTGGCCGCGGTAACACAGGCCTGCCAGGCCGGCTCCGCCTTGTCGAGGTGGCCCGCTTGCGTTTCGTAGCTCGCCCTGGCCATGGCCAGCCCGGCCTGCCACCAGTCGCGCTTTTGCGCCCAGCGGCGCGTCGCGCGCAAGCTCTCCATGGTCTGTTCCAACTGATCGAGCGCGACCTTGGCGGCGGGCAACTGGTGCAACGCCGAGTGGAGGCTGACTATGCCCGTCAGGGCGCCATGCGCCTGCACGGGCCCCTTTGCCAGCGCCAATTGGCGTTGCGCGAACTGCAGGGCCTTGCTCGAGTTGCCGAGGTCCGCATAGATCTGTCGCAACTGCAGCGCGGCGCGAAACGCGCCGGGGCCACCGCCCTCGGCCAGCGAAACCAGGCGTTGCTGAAGCGCCGTCCGTGATGCCTCGTCGCCCGCCTCGGCAAGCTCGGCTTCCGCCAGCGCAGCGGGCTCCCGCGAACTGGCTGGCAGCGCGACGGAGGCAAGGATCGTCGCCAGCGCGACGAGCGTGCCTTGAAGCCGGGACTTCAATTCATGCCGCAATGTTCCGACCAGGACTACTTTGCCGTCGTGGCGGCGGCGGCGGCTTTCGGGTCTTCGGATTTTTCTTTCGCGCCCGCGGGCTGCTGATCCTTGGGTTCGCTCTTCTTGACGCCGCGCGTCGCGCCGCCGACGGTCCTGGCGGGCTTGCCGACGGAAGTCGGCGCCAAACCGCCGGAGGCGTCGGCGCCAGCGGCTTTCGGCACGGATTCCTTGGCGGTCTGTGCGATGGCCGGTGACAGCGCCAGCAGGGCGGAGGAGGCGAATATCGTCGCGATGCGTTTCATTGTCATTCCCTTAGTTTCTCAAGCTTTCGTCCAGTTGACTGACGACTCGCACGAGTTGATCGCGAGCCGCCACCAGCGCCTTCGCCAATTGACCCGCGTCGCCCGTCTCGGGCCCACCCGCCCTCTTCGACTGGGCACCGAGCAACGCCGTCAACCTCGGCAGAAGTTTTCCCAACAGGGCCGGATTCTCGCATAGATCAAGCAAGGACAAGATGCCGATCCGGGCGCTCGGCGTGGGCTGGAAACCGCCCGGCAGCGCGCCTTGCGGCTGGGTGCCGCAGATCCAGACGATGTCCCCGCGCGAGGCGCAGAAACTGCCGTTGCGCGTGGAAATATCGACGCGCCCGTCGATCATGAAGGCGATATCGGATTGCCCCGGCTGGAACACCGCGACGTCGCCCGCGCTCCATGGCCGGTAGCGCGCCGCGATGGCCCGCAATTCCGTCGGCTCAAGTCCATCGAACAGGGCAATACCCAATTCGCGAAGATTCTCGCGATCGGCCTCCGCCACGGAAGCCGAAGCGTCGGCCGGCGCTTGCGGCTGCAAGGCATTGCCAAATGCCTCCCAACCCGGGAAGCGGTCCGAGGGCAACTTCGCCAGCGCCCGGTCGACCGCCGCCGCCAAGCGGGGCGGCAGATCCGGCCGCAACTCGGCGACGGGTCGTGCAGCGTCATACAGAATGCGGAAGGATACGGCCTGCGAGTCCGGCGCATCGAACGGAAGCTGGCCGGTCAGCAGTTGGTATAGCACCACGCCGAAGGAAAACATGTCGGATTTCGAATCGAGGTTGTCGCCGCGTATCTGCTCCGGCGACATGAAGGCCGGTGAGCCGAAATTGGCGATGGCGGACTTGTCGAGATTGCGGAAGATGGCGCCGCCGAAATCCGAAATGCGTATCTCACCGGCACCGGCGCGGAGGATGTTGGCCGGCTTGAGATCGCGGTGAATCACGCCGCAGCGCGAGGCATAGCCCAGCGCGATGCAGCACTTGCGCGCAATCTCCAGCACCTCGGCGAGCGGCAGGAGGGTTTCCGGCGTGGTGTAGGGCTGGAGGTCGCCGCCGCCGACGTATTCCATCACGACATAGTCGAACTCGGTATCGGCAAACGTCTCGAACACCGTGATCAGGTAGGGGTGAAACAGCTTCCAGCTCAGCGTCGTTTCGTTGGCCACCAGCACGCGTCGATGCTCGGCATCCCTGACCTCGCCGCCGCCGGCGATGACCTTGATCGCCACCTCGCGGCCTGATTTCTCGGTCGTCGCCAGAAACACCGTGCCGCTGGCGCCCTTGCCAAGTTGCCGACCCACGCGATAGCCGCGCTCCCGCAGCATTCCGTGGACGACGGAGGCGCCGCTCATGATGCGCTCGCCCTTTCCGCCGGGCTGGCGAAGCCGAGCACGTGATACACCTCGACGGCCTCGCGCTTGCCCTGCAGCTTGAATTCGCCGAGGCGCTGCACGCTGAAGCTCTCGTCGAGACAATGCCGCGTGGTTTCGCTGACCAGGATGCGGCACGCGGCATCGCCCCGCCCCGCCTTGTCCAGCCCCTCAAGCCGCGCCGCGACGTTCACGCTGTCGCCGATGACGGTGTATTCCATGCGCTGGGTGCTGCCGATGCTGCCGGCCACCACCGGGCCGGTATGGATGCCGATGCGCACGGCGATCGCCGGCAGGCCGGCGGCGACAAAGCCCTGGTTCAGGCCCTCGATGGCCGCCGCGAACTCGATCGCCGAGCGCACCGCCCGGCGCGCATCCTCGAAGATTTCCTGTTTGCTCATGCGCGCGATCGGCACGCCAAAAACCGCCATCACGGCGTCGCCGATGAACTTGTCGATGGAACCGCCATTGCGGTGGATGATGGATACCGCCGACTCGAAGTAGGCGTTGAGAAGTTCGGTGAGTTCCTTGGGCGCGAGCACCTCGGCCTTCGAGGTGAAGCCCGCGAGATCGCTGAAGAACACCGTGGCCACCAGTTGCTGCGGTGCCGGCATGCCGCCGCTGCCAAGCACTTCGGCGCGTCGCGTCCAGATCTGCTCGGCGACATCGCGCGAGAAATAGCGGCCGAACAAGGACATCAACTGCGCGCGCTGGCGCGACTGCGACTGCATCGAATCGCCGATCGACCATCCCAGCCCGGCGATCCAGGCCGCCACCGCCGGCGTCAGCGCCACCCACCAGCCGGCGCGGAAGGCCAGCCAGTGGATCAGGACGATGAGCGCCAGCCCGACCAGCCCGGCGCCGATCAGGACCGGCAGTCGCCGACCGCGCCAGCCGATGCCGATGGCCAGCGCGGCAACGAGCAGCACCCAGACGTATTCGAGCGCGGCGGGCGGGCTCAGGAGCTGGCCGTCGCGGCCTTCCGCCAGGCGCAGCAGTTGGCTGACGATCTGCCCGTGCAGCTCGATGCCGAACGCCGGACGGTCGCCGCTGATCCGGTTGGACGGAACTGAGAAGGAATCCTTCACGCTCTGCGACGTGGTGCCGACAATGACCACGCGCCCGTTGATCTGCGCCGGCGACACCCGGCCTTCCAGCACGTCCGCGATGCTGAAACGCCGAAACCCGGTGCCGCTTTCACGAAAGTCGATCAGCAACTGGTAACCGCCGCTGTCCGCGTTCTGGTAAGGCCCCTCGCTCTCGCCGATCGGCCGGATCGTGGTGGCGCCCAAGCGAATCCGCGTGCTGTCGCCGACGCGCTCGGGCTTGATGCCGCGCGCTTCCAGCGCCCGCAGCGCCAGCCGCAAGCCCAGGCTGAACTGCATCGCGCCCCTGTCCTCGGCGAACAACAAGGCGCGACGGGTAATGCCATCGTCGTCCACCGGAATGTCGGCGAACCCCACCTGGCTGCCGCCGCGAATCACGCGCGGCGCATCGATGGCCGCCAGGTTGCCGGAGGAAAGCTTGGAAACGAAGACGACGTTGCCGCGTCGGCCCAGCACCTCCGCCAGCACCTGTTCGTCACCGCCCACGGGACGATCGCGGTAAAGATCGACGCCAACCGCGACGGCACCGGCCGCCGCCAGGGATTCGATGGCCGCCGCGAGCCGATCATCCGGCAGCGGCCAACCGTAGTCCCCCAGATCGACGTCGGTGGCGCCGACCAGAACCACCGGCGCATCCGCCGCCGGCGCGCTGCTCAGGGCAATCGCCGTGTCGTAGAACAGCAACTCGAACTTCTCCAGCCAGCCCAGGGCATTGGCGCCGCCGACCGCGAGCCCGATGACCAGCCACGCGGCAACGAGCCGTCCCGCGGTCGCCGCGAGCAAGGGTCGCAGCCTGTCGATCAAGGTAGTCGTTTGCGCCAAGAGGGATACATCCAAAAAATCCAGACCGGCGATTATCGCCCACGGCAAACACCGAAAGGCAAGGAATCTCGGGCAGCACCCATTGAAATCCGGCGGTCCATGCCCAGATGCTTTCGGTTGCCCTACCCTGCCGCCTACCCCGCCAACCACCTGAATCCGACCATGCCCAATCTCTTCAGCGAACTGCGCCTCGGCGCCCTTGACGCACCCAACCGCATCTTCATGGCACCGCTGACGCGTTGCCGCGCCGGCGAGGAACACATCGCCAACGCCCTGATGGCCGAGCACTACGCGCAGCGCGCTTCGGCCGGCCTGCTGATCGCCGAGGCGACGATGGCCGTGCAGGGCAACTCGGCCTTCTGGCGCGAACCGGGCATCTACGGCCCGGCCCAGGTTGCCGGCTGGAAGCTGGTGACGGATGCCGTCCATGCCGCCGGCGGGCGCATCTTCCTGCAGATCTGGCACGGCGGCCGCGCCTGCCACCCGCTGCTCAACGACGGCCAGCAGCCGGTCAGCGCCAGCGCGCTGGCAATCCGCAACGACAGCGTGCACACGCCGCAGGGCAAGCAGCCCTACGTCGTGCCGCGCGTGCTCGACGACGCCGAGATTCCCGGCATCATCGATGGTTTCCGCAAGGCCGCCGAGAATGCCAGGGCCGCCGGCTTCGACGGCGTCGAGGTGCATGGCGCCAACGGCTACCTGCTCGACCAGTTCCTGCGCGACGGCAGCAACCAGCGCAGCGGCCCTTACGGCGGGCCGATCGAGAATCGCGCGCGGCTGATGCTGGAAGTGCTCGATGCGGTCAGCCAGGTCTGGGGCTCCGATCGCGTCGGCCTGCGCATCTCTCCGCTCAACAGCTACAACGACATGATCGACAGTGACCCGGTCGGCCTCGCCACCTGGCTGGCCACGCGCCTCAACGACTGCAAGCTCGCCTACCTGCACCTGATGCGCGGCGACTTCTTCGGCAAGCAGCAGGGCGACGTGCTGACCCCGGTACGCGCCAACTACAAGGGCGTGCTGGTCGGCAACATGGGCTATACCCCGGCCGAAGCCGAGGCCGCCATTGCCGACGGCAAGCTTGACGCCGTGGCCTTCGGCACCGCCTTCCTGGCCAACCCGGACCTGCCCGCGCGGATCAAGGCCGGCGCGCCGCTGAATGCCATCGATCCGGCGACGTTCTACAGTCCGGGTGCCAAGGGCTATACCGATTACCCGCCGTGGCGGGGCTGAGGACAGCACCATGAACCGACTTCGCGACGACGTGACGATCGACCTGCTGAACCAGCGCGGCGGCGAATACCTGCCCGGCTACCTTGGCATCGAAATGGTCGAACTGACCGAAAACACCCTGCGCAGCCGCATGACGGTGAAGAAGCTGCATTTCGCGCCGAACAATTTCCTCCATGCCGCAAGCATCGTGGCGCTGGCGGACACCACTTGCGGCTACGCCACCATGGCCCACCTACCCCAGGGCGCGCAATCCTTCACCACCATCGAACTGAAAAGCAACCACCTCGGCACGGTGATGGAAGGCGGCATCGCCTGCGTCGCCACTGGCCAGCATCTCGGCCGCAACACCCAGGTCTGGGATGCGGTGGTCACCGATGAAGCCGGCGGCAAGAAGATCGCGCTGTTCCGCTGCACCCAGATGATCCTCTGGCCGAAGGCCTGAGCCGCATGCTGGAACTGCGCAACATCGACCTGACCGCCGATCCGCTGGCGGCACGCTACGTCAAGGAGGAAATCGTCGACGTCGAGTTCGCCCGCCAGGCCGGCGATCTGATCAGCCTCGAAGGCCCCAACCGCTATCAGGTCGGCGACGCGTTGATCACCGGGTCAACCGGCTCGCGCTGGAGCGTTTCGCGCGATCGCTTCGATGCCAAATACGAAGCCTTGCCCCCGACACGGATGGGGGACGACGGCCGCTACGCCGCGCGCCCGGTGCCGGTGCTGGCGCGGCAGATCAACGAAGCCTTCAGCGCCGAGCGATCCGCCGGCGGCGACCGCCTCCAGGGCAAGGCCGGCGACTGGCTGCTGCAATACGGCCCAGGCGATTTCGGCGTCGCCGGGCAGGAACGCTTCGCGCGGATCTATCGCAAGCTGGTTTAAAAACCCGCTGGCAGGGCTAATTATTTCAGCTTGCAAAAGGCGACTCGATAAAGCGCGCGCATTCGAGGCGGGATGAAAGCGTCATCAGGCCGTGCACTGAAACGCGACCGCTCGTAAAGCAGAATGAGTTCAGCGAACTCCCTTCTCAAGGGGGCATACCACCGCGCTATCTGCGCCAGATACTCGCGAGTATTGTCATTTGGTCTATGTCCTACATTGCGCAGACTGAGAATGCGCCCAAGTGCAAGGAAGTACTGTCGCGCGCCAACAGCACCCCCTGCATGGCGACCCAATATACCCAACCACATATAGTCAAAGTTCACACGTGCCCGCAGGCCAATCCTTAACCTGCGCCCCATCATCCACAGCAAGGCCATCAGTCCCAAAAGGATCAGCCAAATCGAGTTGTCCTGAATTGCCTTAATCAGGCGCTCCACCTCCTCGGAAAGCTTGGCGACATGGTCACCGATTGATTGCATCACTGGCTTGGTTAAGTTCCCCGCTCGTTCGGCCGCTCCAGCCAGCCGATGAATCGCCTCAGCCTGCCACTTCGGCATTCCGTCCTCGGCGGCCTTATCACGCATCTCGTCCGGCGACGGCAAACCCTTGGGCAGGTATTGCCAAAGTCGAGGCCCATCCTTTCGCTCGTTGCCAGATCCCCCGTGTGCACCTTCCTTGTTACCTTGTGCTTTGCTGCTTCCACTCCCCGACCCCGGGCCCAAGTTCGCAATCTCGCCAGCATCGGGTATGTCGGAACCATCACCAGCCGTATGATCTTGACGCATGACCCTGCCGGGCAACCGGCCAGCCGTCCCGTCCTGGTACCCCTGCATGTTTGGCGTCTGCAGCCCGAAACGCCATTTCAGATAGTGCATGTTGATCTGCGGCGTAAGCGAGTACAGCAGCGTGGCGAGAAAGAGAATCGCGACCGTAGCCGCCGCAATCGCGGCCCCTTGGCCACTCAAGGCGGTTTGCGCTCCTGCTGCTCGGCCGATTTCCCTGATCCGCTGCGAAACCTGCTCCGCAACTAGCGCGAACACAAGGGCAACGAGATAGGGCAGGAGATAAAACAGCATTGACCAGTCCGCCCGAAAGTGATTCGTGGCAAACAACACCAACACCAGCGAAACCAGCAGACTCAAGTAAAAGCGTTGCCGGGTCGTGGTCACACAATTGTTTGCAGCCTGTAGGCCGGCCAACAGATATACCCCCGTGCGCGGAACACCAAACACCGGCAGGAATATCTTCAGCGTCGCAATGAGTGCAATCGCAATCACGACGTTTCGAATGATCTTTCCATAGGGCTTTTCCTCGCCCTGCTGAAGCCAGCCGATCGCCAAGGTGACCGCAAACACTATCGCCCACACACCGACCTCGATCCCGAACGCACCATACTCGATGTCCAGGTAGCTATTACAGACCAGGGCCAACAGCATGGCAGCGTATGACCCCAGATACGCCGGAAGGGAATTTAGCCCCTGACTCATGGATTGAATGTCCGCAAGAGACTATCCCCACGTCTTACATGAATGCAACGGACCCCCAGAGCAAGCAAGGCCCCCTCCTGATCGCTGGTGATCTTCCCGCTGCCACCAAACGACCTGGCGTCGAAAAGTATGGAGAGCAGGTGCACACGTCGCGCCCGCAGCATGCCAAGCGCCTGCAGCGTTTCGGCAAAACGATTTCCCGCCGTATTCAGAAAGACGACTACCGTCTCCCCGGCAACCGCTTGCGGCGCAATTCGGTGAATCATGCGCGCGTAAGGCAAATCACCGTCCGCCTCTATCACGGCCAAGGTATCAAGGATTGATTGGTACTGCGTTTGTCCGCTGCCGGCGGGAATGTCGAGCCGCACCTTCCCCTCGCCCAGCATCCTGGTACGAAGCTTCCTTTCGCACCCATGCCTGGCGATTGAACCGGCAATGCGAATCGAATACTCGAAGGTCGACTCTTTGCCGCCGCCCAAATTGCCATCGGCGGACATATCGAGAGCGATGCACAAGCACGCCGAGGCCAATGGCTCATACTCCTTCACCATCAGTTCGTTATGGCGCGCGGAACTCGGCCAGTGAATGTGTCGCGGGCTGTCGCCACGACGGTATTCGCGCAATCCAGAGAACTCGGCGGCACCGACTCCCTCGGGGAGCAGATAACCTCCGCGATGGATCTGGCTGGGTGCACCTTGCAGGGGTAGTTCGAGAATTGGGAAGATGTCGGGGTAGACGGTAAGTGTCCTCGTCACTGACTCACGACATTGACGCGCGCGGACTAGCCCCAGAGGAAAGCCGGAAGCGATATCCATTGGTCCCAACCGGTAGAAGCCGCGTTTCGCGCAGGTCACCGGTATCGCGATCTGACGCGTAGCGCCACCTGGCACATACGAAATAACGCCGATCGTATGTTCTCGCGACACGAACTCGCCATGTGTAGCTTCGATAAAGGGCAGGCGATCCACCAACTCAATCATGAAGCGGGGCAAAAATCCGTGATTCGCTACCGTTATCTCCAAGCGAATTGTTTCCCCTTCTTCAGCCCGATCCGGAGCCAGCCTGGTTACGGAGAGGCTTCGCACCAACAAACGTGGCCAAATCACGCCGACGACCACACCCGCCAGCATCAGCGCGGCGATAACCCAAGGCATGATCTGGTTACGGCTGACCGCCGCCACATAGGCCACGACGGTCAGCGAGCAAAACACCAGCAAGCGCAGACGCGCCTCTAGCCAAGCCAATATCTGATCGGCCATCAGGTTGGAGGAGCCAGAGTGTCGAGTATTTGCTGCAGCACCTCGTGAGCGGTATGTCCAAGTGCGGCTGCCTGCGGGCGCAAGATCAATCGATGACAAAGCACGGGCACCGCCATGGCCTTCACCAGATCGGGTGTAACGAAATCACGCCCGCGCAGGAAGGCAAGACCCTGTGCGCCACGGGCGAGTGCGAGGGCACCGCGAGGGCTGGCGCCCAACCGTAAATCGGCATGTTCACGGGTGGCAGCGGCAATCTTGACAACGTACTCCGCGATTTCCGGAGCCAGGTGCACTGCTTTCACCCGCTCGCGAGCGGCCAGGATACCAGCGGCAGTCGTTACCGGGCCGAGCGAGTCAATCGGATGTGCCTGCGATTGCGCCGCGATAATTCTGATCTCTTCGGCAGGGGTCGGATAGCCGACTTCGAGGCGTACGAAGAAGCGGTCGAGTTGAGCCTCCGGCAACGGATGGGTACCCGCCATATCAATGGGATTCTGCGTAGCCAACACCATGAACAGCTTTGGCAGATCATGGGTAACCCCATCCGTACTGACCCGGAACTCCTCCATACATTCGAGCAGCGCTGACTGCGCGCGTGGCGTGGCTCTGTTGATCTCGTCAGCGAGCAAGAGATTGGTAAACACCGGACCGGGACGAAACTCGAAATCGCCGGTCTTCTGATTGAACACGGCAACGCCAGTGACATCGGATGGCAACAGGTCAGGCGTACACTGGATGCGCTTCATTTCGGTAGCCACCGAACGCGCAAGTGCGCGCGCGAGCATTGTCTTGCCAGTGCCGGGAACATCTTCAAGAAGCACGTGTCCTCGACAAAGCAACGACACCACTACCAATTCCACAACAGCGCGCTTGCCGATGATCACCTTTTCGACATTGGTGATCAGAGCCGAAATCTCCTCCATTGCTTCCCTCTCATCTATCGTGTGGGCTCATGCCATCGATATTATGTCCTAAGGATTGCCATGCCACAAAGGCCGGATGGACAATGCAACGGCCATGTCGTCGCTGAGTCGAACCGTGAGCACCTCAGCGATGCCTCACCCATTGCCACAACGCCATACGACAGTCAGCCTTGCCGATCCAGGTGTCCCCGCAGCGCATTCTCAATCTCCTCAATTCCCTCACGCGCACCGACCGCCAACCCGACGTCACGCCGGTGCGGCACTTGCCATTCGCGCGGGTTGATACGGATCAGCGGCGCGTCGAGGGTATGCACGTAGGCCCGCACCGTCGTTACCGTGCTGCCAGCGCCGACTTCCACTACCAACGGCCGCGCCACGGCTCGCAGCCAGGTGTCTAGCCGTCGTTGCTGCTCACGGCTGCGGCCTTCGATCCAGGCCCGATCGCCGAACATCAGGATGGCGGGCTGCGCCAGGCCGCCGCAATGCGGGCGGCGCAGCATGAGACAGACGATGCCGCAGAACTCGGTGTCGATTCAGGGGGTGGCCGTAGACGCCCCAAGCCAGTTCCTGGTCGGCGCGAAAGGCGGCCGGCCGGCGATCTCCTCGAAGCGGATACGCGCGCGGCCGAGCGCCGGGTAGACGCGCCAGAAGCCATCCGTTCCGTGAAAATCCGGCAGGCCCGAATCGACGCCCATACCGGCACCGGCGGCTATCACCAGCGCATCGGCCACATCGCTCAGGCGCGCCGCGATGGCATCGGCTGCGGCAAGCGCACTCAGGCGGCGAACTGCAACCGCGCGAGGTGGGCGTAGAGGCCGTCCCGCAGCACCAGTTCGGCGTGCGTGCCGGTCTCGACGATGCGCCCCTGGTCCATCACCACGATGCGGTCGGCGCGCTGCACCGTGGCGAGGCGGTGGGCGATCACCAGGGTGGTGCGGTTCTTCATCAGGCCTTCGAGGGCGGCCTGCACCAGGCGCTCGCTCTCGGCATCGAGCGCCGAGGTCGCCTCATCGAGCAGCAGGATGGGCCGGTCGGCGAGCAGGGCGCGGGCGATGGCGATGCGCTGGCGCTGGCCGCCAGAGAGCCGCACGCCGCGCTCGCCGAGGTCGGTGTCGTAGCCCTGCGGCAATTGCGTGACAAAGTCATCGGCATAGGCCGCGGCGCAGGCGGCGCGCACTTCATCGGCGCTGGCCTCGGGCCGCGCGTAGCGCACGTTCTCCAGCACGCTGGTGGCAAAGATCACCGCCTCCTGCGGCACCAGCGCCATGGCGCGGCGCACCGCCAGCGGGTCGGCCTCGGCCAGCGGCAGGCCGTCGAGCCGCAGCCGCCCGGATTGCGGATCGTAGAAGCGCAGCAGCAACTGGAACACCGTGGTCTTGCCGGCGCCCGACGGGCCGACCAGGGCCACTGTCTCGCCCGGCGCCACGCGCAGGCTGAAGTTTTCCAGCGCCGGGGTATCGGGCCGCGAGGGATAGCGGAAACCCAGATCCTCGAACACGATTTCGCCACGCGGACGATCGGGCAAAGGAGTCGGCGCTGGCGGCACGGCGACATCGGGCCGCGCGTCGAGCAGTTCGAGCAGGCGCTCGGTGGCGCCGGCGGCGCGCTGCAAATCGCCCCAGGATTCGGACAGCGCACCGACCGAACCGCCAACCAGTGCGGCATAGAAGACGAAGGCCGAGAGCTGGCCGGGGGTGATCTGCCCCGCCAGCACGTCGTGGCCGCCGACCCAGAGGATCAGCGAGATGGCGCCGAACACCAGCACCAGCACCACCGCGACCAGGGTGGCGCGGTTGCGGATGCGTGCCAGCGCGGTGTCGAAGCCGCGCTCGATGAGGCCGGCGAATTCGCGCCGGTCGGCGGCCTCGTGCCCGTAGGCCTGGACGATGCGGATCTCGTGGATGGTCTCGTCGATGCGGTTGCCCAGGTCCGCCACGCGGTCCTGGCTGATGCGCGCGAAGCGCCGCACGCGGCGGCCGAAGAGCACGATGGGCGCCACCACCAGCGGCACGCCGCCCAGCACCAGCAGGGTCAGCTTGAGGTTGGTGGTGAACAGCATCACCAGGCCGCCGATCAGGATCAGCAGGTTGCGCAGCGCGATCGACAGGCTGGAGCCGACCGCGTTCTCGATCAGCGTGGTGTCCGAAGTCAGGCGCGAGATCACCGCGCCGGTGCGCCCGGCCTCGAAGTACGAGGGCGGCAGGGTCAGCAGGTGGTCGAAGACGCGGCGGCGCAGGTCGGCCGTAACCCGTTCGCCCAGCCAGGAGACGTTGTAGAAGCGCGTGTAGGTTGCCGCCGCCAGCAGCGCGATGATGCCGAACATCATCAGCAGGGCGCGGTCCAGCCAGGCCGGGTCGCCGGCGGCGAAGCCGCGATCGATCACCGCGCGCAGGCCCTGGCCGACGCCGAGCATGGCCAGCGCCGCGACCACCAGGGCGATGGCGGCGAGGACGACACGGCCGCGATGCGGCCGCAGCAGCATCCAGGCAACGCGGGCGGGGGTCTTCAGGCTGGTCATGGCATCGATCGCTGGGAGGAAAGCCATTGTATTCTGCGCCCGGCAGACGCCAACCCAGCCCCCCCTCGCCAGTGCCAGGAGAAACGCATGACCGCCCTACCCCTGACTTCGCTGATCACCTTGTTCGTCGTCCTGCTGATGTTCGCCACGGCCCTCAACGTCGGACGCGCCCGCGGCCTGTATGGCATCAAGGCGCCGGCGGTGACCGGCCACGAAATGTTCGATCGCGCATTCCGCGTGCAGATGAACACCCTGGAAAGTGCGGCCGTCATGCTGCCGGCACTCTGGCTCTATGCCGGATTCATTGGCGATCGTGGCGCGGGAATGATGGGAGTCGTCTGGCTGGTGGCGCGGATCTGGTACGCGATCGCCTACCAGCGCGACCCCAAGACCCGCAGTGCCGCGTTCGGCATCGCCGTCCTCGTCTTTGTCGGGCTGTGGCTCGGTGCGTTCTGGGGCGTGCTGCGGGTACTGCTGCGCTGACCCCCGACAGACCCTAGGCGGCGATCCTCGCCAGGCGCCGCCGGCCGACGACGCCCACCACCAGCGTGGCCAGGCCGCAGACGAAGAGCACCGGCTGCACGCCGACCCAGTGCGCCAGGTTGCCCACGGCAAAGCTGCCCAGCGGCGCAATGCCGAGGAAGGCCATGGAAAAAATCGCCATGACGCGACCACGATAGGCGTCATCAACCTGCATCTGCACCAGGGTGTTGCTGCCGGCGATGAAGGCGATCACGGCGAAGCCCAGCACCATGACGATGGCAAAGCCAAGCGCCAGAAGCGAATTCAGCGAGAACAGCGTCAGCGCCACGGCCGCCACCAGCACGGCGTCGGCCACCCGACGCGGCAGGCGTTCGGTGCCCTGCCGGCTGGCGAGGTAAAGCCCGGCGAACAACGCGCCGGCGCCGGCGCTACCGATCAGCAGGCCATAGGCGCGCGAATCGCTGCCATAGATCTCGCTGGCGAACAGCGGCATCATCACCGCATAGGGCGTGACCAGGAAACTCACCGCCGCCACGGTCATCAGGCGCGGCCGGATTTCGGGATGGCCGAGCACGTAGGCGATGCCCTCGCGAAAGGCCTGCAGTGCTGGCGCCGGGTTGGGCCGATGCGGCGCCACCCTGATCGCCGCCAGGGCCAGCAGCACGGCCAGGTAGCTCGCGGCGTTGATGGCAAAGCACCAGACCTCGCCGATGGTGGCGACGGCAAAGCCGGCCAGCGCCGGGCCGACGAAGCGCGCCGAGTTCATCAGCAGCGAGTTCAGGGCAATGGCATTCGGCAGGTCCTCGCGCTTGTCCACCAATTGCGCGGAGAAGGCCTGCCGCGCCGGCAGGTCGAGCGCATTGATGGTGCCCAGCAGCAGCGCCAGCCCGATCAGCCAGGTCGGCGACACCTGGCCCAGCCAGGTCAGCACCGTCAGCGCCACGGCCTGCAGCATGGCGGCGAACTGGGTCGCCATGAGGATGCGCTGGCGGTCGAAGCGGTCAGTGACCACGCCGGCGAAGGGCCCGAGCAGCAAGATCGGAATCTGGCTGGCGAAGCCGACCAGACCCAGCACCGCCGCCGAATTCGACAGGCGCCAGGCCAGCCAGATCATCGCGATCTGCTGCATCCAGGTGCCGGCCAGCGAGATCAGTTGCCCCGCAAAATAGATGCGGTAGTTGCGCGAAGACAGGGCGCGGGTGAAAACCGCTGAAAGGAAGTTCATTCGGCCGATTATCGCCCATGCACCGGCACGCCCCTCCGGGACCGCGACTTGATCCGAGTCAAGAACGGCGTACCGCCAGCGCCGACTCCCGTATACGCCGGCCCGGCCCTTGCCTAAAATCCCGGCCATGAATACCGATTTCCCGACCCGCCTGCGAGCCCTGCTCGACGCGCTCGAAACCGGGCTGGTCGAACGCCGCCAGAGTGTCCGCCTGTGCCTGCTCGCCGCCCTTGCCGGCGAACACACGCTGCTGATCGGCCCGCCGGGAACCGCCAAGAGCGAACTGGCGCGACGCCTGCATACCGTGTTCCGCGACGCACGCTATTTCGAGCGCCTGCTGACGCGCTTCTCGGTGCCCGAGGAACTTTTCGGCCCGCTCTCGATCAAGGCGCTCGAGGAAGATCGCTACGAGCGCCACACCGCCGGCTTCCTGCCCGAAGCCTCGGTTGCCTTCATCGACGAAGTCTTCAAGGCCAACAGCGCGATCCTCAACGCCTTGCTGACGCTGCTCAACGAACGCGAATTCGACAACGGCTCCGGCCGCCAGGCCTGCCCCCTGATCAGCGCCATCGGCGCCACCAATGACGTCCCCGAAGACGAGGTCGGCGAAGCCTTCTTCGACCGCTTCCTGGTGCGCCTGCCGATCTCCGCGGTGAGCGCGGACGGATTCCGCGCCCTGCTTGACGCCAACGGCGTCCGCGACTGGACGGGGCCGCCGGCGGAACTCCGCCTCGACGCCGCGGAACTCGCCGGCCTTGCCCGCGAGGCCGCCGCCATCGCGCTGCCGGGCGAGCTCGTTGCCGTGCTGGCGGAACTGCGCCAGCATTTCGCCACCCTGCCGCTGGCGGTTTCCGACCGGCGCTGGGTCAAGATCGTCTGGCTGTTGCGCGTCGCCGCGGCCAGCGACGGACGCGCCGCGCCGGCCTTGTGGGATCTGTTGTTGCTGCCCTGGCTGACCGCGCCCGACGCGGCGCGCCAGGCGCAGGTGGCCGACTGGCTGGCGGCGCGCCTCGGCGTGCGCGAGGCCTTCTCGCCGGCGCGCCTGACGCGCGTGGTCGAGGCCTTCGAGGGACAGTTGCAGGCTGAACTTCAGGCCAATGACCTGGACTACGACGACTCCGGTCGGCTCAAGTTTTCCTCCGTCGAACTGGCCGAGGAAATCGGCGATGCCAAGGGCGGTTCCGCCGCCCCGCGCATGATCTACAGTCGGCGCCGGCACTACGGCGCCACCCATGTCAATGCCCGCATCCGGCAAATCGACGAGCTGCTGGTCCGCATCGCCGGCTATGCGGATGAAATAGGCCGCCAGCGCACCGGCCTCGCCGACTTTGCGCGTCGCAGCCTGTGGCTCAACGCCGCCCTCACCGCGCGCGCCGAACACAACCTGGCGACCACCGCCGCCGCCGTCGACCTGCTTGCCGAGCGCGCGCGCGCCGCGCGCGCCGGCTTCCTCGACCTGCCGCGCCTTGAACACGATAACGGCCGCGAACCGGAACCCGTGGCGCACGAAGACCTCGCCGCGTGAACACGGCCACGGCCCCAAGTCCGCCGCCACTCCCTCCATCCCTGCTGTTTGCCGGCGCGGAAGCGCGCCTGGCGACACTCGACGCACTGGCGCGTCGCCTCTGGCTGGGCGGCATGACCAACTCGCAGGGCGCGCTGGAATCCCGTCTCGACGCGCTGGGCGAGCTTCACTCCGCGCTGATTGCCGGATGCGTTCCGGCGCCGCACGACTGCCGCTGGCCGTCACCACCGCTGGCCCTGGCGCTCGGCGAGGCCATCGCCGAGCTCGGGCTGGCGCGCTATTGCCACAACCAGCGCGAGCTCACCGATACCGTGCTGGCCAGCGTGCTGTTCCATCTCGACCTGATCGTCGATTACGTCGACCGGGGCGCCGATGAGGCGCAGGCGCTGCGCATGGCGATCGAGGCCTTCAGCGAGGACTGGCGCCGGCACTGCGGCGAGATCGACGAACTGGTCGAAGTCTTCGGCATGGTGCCCGACGATGTCGAGCACAGCCGCTGGGACGAGCTGCGCGGACTGCTGCGCTCGGCCAGTTGGCAGGAGGTGCTGCGGATTCGCCGGCTGCTGGCCGACCTGCCCGAACTGGTCAGGATCATCCGCGAACTGGGGCGTTCGCGGCCGACCGATGCCGATGACGCCGCCAGCCAGTCGCTGGTCGAGGTCATGGATGAGGCCGTCGCCTGGCGCAGCGAAACACGCCACGTGCGCGTTCCCGACCTGCCCGGCGAAACACGCGGCATCCACCGCTCCGATCGCATCGCGCGCATGCTGCCGGCCGAAGCCATGCTGCTCGGGCATCCGCGCATGCGCCTGGTCTGGCATGCGCGGCGCGCCGAACGCAGCCTGCTGTGCTATGAAGACGATGACCGCATGACGGAAACCCGCCTGCATCCGGCGCCGGTGATGCAGCCCCGGCCCGGCCTGATGCCGGCCAGGAAACTGGAACGCGGCCCGATGCTGGTCTGCGTCGACACCTCGGGCTCGATGCAGGGCGGCGCCGAGGCCGTGGCCAAGGCGGTGGTGCTCGAAGCCATGCGCGCCGCCCATGCCCAGAACCGCGCCTGCCACGTCTTCGCCTTCGGCGGCGCGGAGGAAGTCGTGGAGATGGAACTGCCCGTCGACCGCGCCGGCATCGAAATCGCCACGCGCTTTCTCGGCCAGTCCTTCAGCGGTGGCACCGACATCTGCGCGCCGCTGGAAAAGGTGATCGCCCAGGTCGAGCAGGAACGCTGGCAGCGCGCCGACCTGCTGATCGCCACGGATGGCGAATTCGGCACCACGCCCACACTGGCCGCGCGCCTGGCGGCGGTCAAGCGCGAACTCGGGCTGCGCGTGCAGGGCGTGCTGATCGCCGACCGCGAGACCATCGGCCTGCTGGAAATCGCCGACCACATCCATCCGGTGCGCGACTGGCGTCGCTTTGGCGGCAGCAGTGCCGAGTCACCGATCCACAGCCACCGCCTCACCGCGCTCTACTTTCCCGGAGCGCTGAGAAACGAGGCGACGCGCGAGGCCACGGTCTCGGGTGCCGAAGCCTCGGCGGCCCATTTATCCCCCAAACCGACAAGCCGAAAATGAGTTTTGCCGACGACTACCTGGCCCAGTTGGCAGCCTTTGCCGCGCAAGGCCCGCTGCCGCGCGTGCGCGCACTTCACCTGCCACCGCCGCCGACGGGGGACCCCGGAGAGAACAAGGGCGAATTCTGTGCACTCGAACTCGATGATGGCTCGCTTGGGCTTTCCTACGTGCTGCTCGACGACACCCTGGCGCGCCTGCGCACCGCCGGCGGCGATCTCGGCGTGGCCGGCGGCGACGCGCTTGCGCTGGCTCGCCGTTACGCCAGCGCCGACTCTTTCGGCAAGGCGCTGGGCTTCGCCACGGCCAACGCCCTGACACGCTGCCTGTATGATCGCGCCGGCTTCGCACCACCGGCCAGCCGCGACTCGATCGGCGAGATGAACCCCGCCTCAGGCGAGCACATCGGCATGATCGGCCTCTTTCGCCCGCTGCTGGACCGCGTGCTGGAAAGCGACGCACGGCTCACCGTGGTCGAGCTCAAGGCCGAACTGGCCGGCGCGACGGATGGCTATCGCGTCACCGTCGATGCCCGCGAGCTCGAAACCTGCGCCAAGGTGGTATCGACCAGCACGCTGTTGCTCAACGACACGCTGGACCAGATGCTCGGCCATTGCAGAAACGCGCGCTGGTTCGCCATGGTCGGCCCCAGTGCCGGCTGCCTGCCCGACGCCCTGTTCGCCCGCGGCGTGACCCTGGTCGGCGGCAACTGGATCCGGGACGGCGCCGGCTTCGTCGACGCGCTGAAACGCGGCGAATCGACCAGCCCGTTCAGCGTCAAGACCGCGCTGACGCGCGACAACTACCCCGGCGGCGCCGCCTTGCTGGCGCGCGCCGCCGCCGGCTGACCATGCCCACGCTGGAACTCCTCGGCATCCTGGTCCTCGGCGCCATCGCCTGGCTCTGGTACGACAGCGTGCATGTGCGCGACATCGGCATCCGCGCAGCCAAGGCGGCCTGCGCCGCCGACGAGCTGCAACTGCTGGACGATACCGTGGCTATCGCCAGCCTCAGCCTTGGGCGCGACGACGAAGGCCGCCTGTGCCTGCGCCGCGCCTATGGTTTCGACTACAGCGACACAGGCGACAATCGCCGACGCGGCAGCCTGGTGATGCTCGGGGACGACGTACTGGTGGTCAATACCGGGCCGCGACTGGTGAGCGTGTCACCCACCCTGCATTGATGGCGTGGCGCTCAGAAATGGGCGAACTGGTTGTGCGGCGCCTCGGTACCCATCCGGGCGTGGATCTCCAGCGCCATCTTGCGATCGGTGTGCAGGATATGTTCCCGCAGCCAGGCCATCAGGAAGCCGAGCAGTTCATCGGCGGCGGACTCGCTCCCGGCGCGATGGAAATTCCACAGTTCGTCCACCCGCATCACGAAGTTCTCATGGGCGGCATGATGGCGGGCGATGTATCCGGCATCGATTCCACTCTCGGCCATGAGCGCTTCCTCGAGCGAAAAATGTTCGCGCACGTAATCCCGTAAATCGGCGAACGCCTGTTCGAGGAGCTCGGCGCGATGCCCCCTGGCGTCATACAGGCGATTGACCAACCCGAACAAGGCCTCGTGCTGCCGGTCGACCTCCGGCAGGCCGGTGTAGTAGCTCACGCTCCAATGCATCACGCTCATGCGAATCTTCTCCCACTGTGCTTCGTCGGCGCATGATCCTCCCCGGCTACGCCGATCGCTTGGGGGCGAAGTATCCCTCGCTGCCGACATGCCCGTCAATTGCCCGGCACCGACTCAAAAATGGACAAAGCCCGTTGCGGCCGAAGCCGAAACGGGCTTTTCGCTTTAGCTGAACTTGTATTGCGCCCGCAAGCTGTGTCTCAAATCGGCGCGGCCCCTGCGGGCCAAAGTCCGGTAGCTACCGGACCAATTTTGGAAGCATTAATCGCGGAATGGGATTCAGCGCTAAGGTCCTCCGGGAGTCGCTCCAAACTGGAAGCAATTTCACTGTATGCCTGCGGCCGGGCAAAGTCAATCGTAAAATCCGCGACCTTGGATTGGCACTTCTGTAGTCTAATCGGCGGTTCCCCATGGCCCTCAAATCGACCATTTTCAAGGCGGAGCTGCAGATCACCGATCTGGACCGCAACTACTACGCGACCCACGAGCTGACCGTCGCCCGCCACCCTTCGGAAACCGACGAGCGCATGATGGTGCGGATCCTGGCCTTCATGCTCCATGCCGACGACGCGCTGACCTTCGGCAAGGGGCTGTCCGCCGACGACGAGCCCGACCTCTGGCGCAAGGACCTGACCGGCGCGGTCCAACTCTGGATCGAAGTCGGCCTGCCCGACGAGAAGCGCCTGCGCCGCGCCTGCGGCCGTTCCGATCGGGTCGTGGTGCTGACCTACGGCGGTCGCGTCGCCGAAATGTGGTGGCAGCAGAACCAGGCCGCCTTGCGCAAGCTCGACAAGCTGACAGTGATCGATCTCGCCGCCAACGAAACCCAGGCACTGGCGGCACTGGCACAGCGCGGCATGAGCTTGCAGTGCACCCTGCAGGAGAACGAGGCCTGGCTGATCGCCGACGGCGAAAGCCTGCATGTGGCTCCGCGCGTGCTAAACGGCGCGCTCGGCGAGCAGGCCTAGCGCAGCTTCCAGCCCACCCTGCGCCAGACGCAGCGGCACCGCCAGCATCAGGTTCAGCGGCAGGCCGAAATCCTCCACCGTCCAACCCGCCGCGTCGCGGCAGCCCAGGTCGCCCGAGGCGGCCTGCAGGCGATCCCGCAGCGGCCGCAGGTCATCCGCGTAGCCGACCACGCGCTTGCCCAGCGCCAGGGCATAGCCGATTTCGACGCAGGTGCCGGAATCGGGCTCGGCACCGCGAAACGGATTCAGGTTTGCGATCACGCAGTCGGCCTCGGTGATCAGGCGCAGGTTGCCGGCGTAGATCGCCGCGGGCGTCGCCGCCTCCTGCTCCAGGGGCAGCAGCGCCAGATGGCCGGCGGCAGCGCACAGCGCACGCGCTGACGCGGCCCAGCGCGCGGCATCGGGGCGAAACACATCGGGCCCGGCGAGGTAGAGCTTCATGCGGCGCGATGCCGGCTCACCCGATCGGTTCTTCCTGCCCAAGCATCATCAGGTCGTAAATCACCTTGGGTGTGCCCGGCAACTGAGCGATGTGGATCGCCGTCATGCCGTCCAGCCGCGCCACATCCATGTCGGCGCCCACGGCCAGCAGCAGTTCGACCGGCCCGGCCTGGCCATGGAGCACGGCGGTGATCAGCGGCGTGTTGCCGTCCTCGTCCTGCGGATCGATCTCGCATCCGGCGCTGACCAGCGTCGCCGCGACGCTGGTGTGGCCGCCGGCGGCGGCGGCATGCAGCGGCCGGTCGCGCTTGGGGCCCAGCACTTCGAGGTGGGTACCGGCCTCGCACATCACGCGCGTCGCCGCGACGCATCCGAGCTTGGCCGCCACGTAGAGCGGCGGGCCATCGCGCGCCAGCATCGCCTCGGTGAGGCTGATATTGACCCAGTCGGCGGGCGTGAGATCGGGCGTAGCCATCAGGCCAGCGTCCTGGCGAGAAAGGCCAGCATGCGTTCCCAGGCCTGCTTGGCGCAGTCGGCGTCATAGACCTCGGCGCGGCGCTCGTTGAAGAAGGCATGGTCCGCCTCGTAACGGTACATCTCGGGCGGGTTGCCGGCGGCGCGCATCGCGGCTTCGAGTTCATCGGCTGCCGCGGGCGTGCACCAGTCGTCCTTGCTGGCGAAATGCGCCTGGAAGGGAATGCGGATGTTGGCCGGGTCGGCGAACTCCTTGGGCGGGATGCCGTAGAAGCAGACGCCGGCCGCGAGCTTCGGCACATGCACGGCGGCGGCAATGGCCAGCGCGCCGCCCATGCAAAAGCCCATCGCGGCGACCTTGCCGCCGCCCTTGCCACCGCTGTTGTCAGCCAGTGCGCGCAGATGGTCGACGGCGCCGCGGATGTCCTGGTGCGTGGCGCCGGGGAAATCCAGCCCGTTCATCAGGTGGCTGGCCTCGTCCGGCTGCTGCGTCACGCGGCCCTTGAACAAGTCCGGCGCCAGGGCGTTGTAGCCGGCACGGGCAAAGCGGTCGGCAATGTCGCAAATCTGGTCGTTGAGTCCCCACCATTCCTGGATCACCACCACGCCGGGGCGACCCTGCCCGGCGCTCGCCAGCCAGCCGCGACAGGCGCTGCCGTCCGGCCGCTTGAAATCGATCATCTGTCCCATGCCGTCCTCCGTCGGGTGCAAGAGAGCGGAATTTACCGGAAATCGGCGGCAATCGACGACATGCGGCCCTCGTATAATGACCGCCTGTTTTCCTGCCTATCCGCCTTCGTGAATTCCGACCTCAAGCTCCTGCAGCCCTACCCCTTTGAAAAGCTGCGCCAGTTGTTTGCCGGCGTGGCGCCAGCGCCGACTTTGAGCGAAATCAAGCTCTCGATCGGCGAGCCCCAGCACGAGACGCCGCCTTTCATCAAGCAGGCGCTGGCCGACAATCTCGGCGGCCTGGCCAACTACCCGACCACCCAGGGCACGGACGCCCTGCGCCAGACGATCGCCACCTGGATCGCGCGCCGTTACGCCGTGCCGGCGCCGGATGCCGCCACCCAGGTGATCCCGGTGAATGGCTCGCGCGAAGCCCTGTTCGCCTTCGCCCAGGCCGTGATCGACCGCAGCGGCGGCCGCGCCAAGGTCGTCTGCCCGAATCCCTTCTACCAGATCTACGAAGGCGCCGCCCTCCTCGCCGGCGCGCGCCCGATCTACCTCAACACCCTGCCCCACGATGATTTCGCCATGGACTGGGCGTCCCTGCCCGAGGCCACCTGGCGCGAGGTGCAACTGGTCTATGTCTGTTCGCCGGGCAACCCGACCGGCAAGGTGATGGACCTCGCCGCATGGAAGGATTTGTTCGAACTCTCGGACCGGCACGGTTTCGTCATCGCCTCGGACGAGTGCTATTCGGAGATCTACTTCGACGAAAAGCAGCCCCCGCTGGGTGGCCTCTCGGCCGCCGCGCAATTAGGGCGAAGCGAATACCGCAACCTGGTGATGTTCTCCAGCCTTTCCAAGCGCTCCAATGTGCCCGGCCTGCGCTCCGGCTTCGTCGCCGGTGACGCCGCGATCCTCAAGAACTACCTGCTCTACCGCACCTACCACGGCAGTGCCATGAACCCGGCGGTGCAGGCCGCCAGCATCGCCGCCTGGAACGACGAAGCGCACGTGCGCGACAACCGCCGCCTGTATGCCGAGAAATTCCATGAGGTGACGCCGCTGGTCGCGCGCCACCTCGACTGCCGTATTCCGGATGCCGGCTTCTACCTCTGGGCAAGAACGCCGATCGCCGACACCGACTTCGCCCGCGAGTTGCTGCGGCAGAAGAATGTCGTCGTCCTGCCCGGCAGTTACCTGGCGCGCGACAACGCGGGCGTGAACCCCGGCGCCGGCTTCATCCGCATCGCGCTGGTCGCCGGCCACGAGGAATGCCGCGAGGCCGCCGCCCGCATCAACGATTTCTGTCAATCCCTCTGAAGGCTTTCAACATGTCCGAACTCCAGCAGACCATAGACCAGGCGTGGGAAGACCGCGCCAGCCTGAGCCCATCCACCGCGCCGGCGCGCATCCGCGAGGCCGTGGCCCATGTGCTTGCCGAGCTCGATGCCGGCGCCCTGCGCGTGGCCGAAAAGATCGACGGCCAGTGGACCACCCACCAGTGGATCAAGAAGGCCGTGCTGCTCTCCTTCCGCCTCGAGGACAACGTGCTGCTCGACGGCGGTCCGCAGCGCTGGTACGACAAGGTGCCGACCAAGTTCGCCCACTACGATGCACAGCAGTTTCAGCAAGGCGGCTTCCGCGTGGTGCCCGGCGCCGTGGTCCGCCGCGGCTCCTTCATCGCGCCCAATGCCGTGCTGATGCCGAGCTTCGTGAACATCGGCGCCTACGTCGGCGAGGCGACCATGGTCGACACCTGGGTCACCGTCGGTTCCTGCGCCCAGATCGGCAAGAACGTGCACCTGTCGGGCGGCGTCGGCATCGGTGGCGTGCTGGAGCCCTTGCAGGCCAACCCGACCATCATCGGCGACAACTGCTTCGTCGGCGCGCGCTCGGAAGTCGTCGAGGGCGTCATCGTCGAAGACAACTGCGTCATCTCGATGGGCGTCTTCATCGGCCAGAGCACCAAGATCCTCGACCGCGCCACCGGCGAAATCATCTACGGCCGCGTGCCGGCGGGCTCGGTGGTGGTGAGCGGCAACCTGCCATCCAAGGACGGCAGCTACAGCCTGTATTGCGCGGTGATCGTCAAGAAGGTCGACGCGCAGACGCGCTCGAAGACCAGCATCAACGAGTTGCTGCGCGACTGACACGCGGCGAAAACCGGGAGGACACCATGGGCACGATGCAGCGACTGTTCCAGTTGATGGCGGAGAAGAAGGCTTCCGACCTCTTCGTTTCGGTCGGTTCGCCGATCAACATCAAGATCAACGGCAACGCCGTGCCGATCAACCAGACGATCATGGACTCGGCCACGATCATGGGCCTGTTCGGTGAAATCCTGACCGAGAAGCAGATGAACGAGTTCCACGAGGAGCTCGAATTCAACGGCGCCTACAACATGCCCGGCACCGGCAACTTCCGCCTTTCCTGCTTCCGCCAGAAGGGTTCGCCGGCGATGGTGGTGCGCTACATCCCGGTGGACATCCCGGCCTTCGAAACCCTGCACCTGCCACCGGTGCTGACCGAAGTGATCATGGAAAAGCGCGGCCTGATCCTGATGGTCGGCGCCACCGGCTCGGGCAAGTCGACCACGCTGACCTCGATGCTCGACTTCCGCAACGCGCGCAAGGCCGGCCATATCCTGACCCTGGAAGACCCGGTCGAATTCATCTTCCAGAACAAGAAATCCATCGTGAACCAGCGCGAGGTCGGCTCCGATACCAAGGCCTTCCACATCGCGCTGAAGAACGCACTGCGCCAGGCGCCGGACGTGATCTTCATCGGCGAGATCCGCGACAAGGACACCATGAGCCAGTCCATCGCCTACGCGCAGTCCGGCCACCTCTGCATCGCGACGCTGCACGCCAACAACAGCTACCACGCGATGAGCCGCATCATCAGCTTCTATCCGCTGGAAAACCGCCCGTCCCTGCTCGCCGACCTCGGCGTCACGCTCAAATGCGTGATCTCGCAGCGCCTGGTGAAGAAGCCCGACGGCGGTCGCGCCCCGGCCGTGGAAGTGCTGCTCAATTCGCGCTACATCGCCGAACTGATCGAAAAAGGCGAGCTCGGCGAAATCAAGGACGCCATGGAAAAGTCCATGGTGCCCGGCAGCCAGACCTTCGAGCAGTGCCTTTACCAGCTTTACGCTTCCGGCATCATCACCCTGGAAGAAGCGCTGAACAACGCCGACTCGGCCAACAACCTGCAGCAGGTGATCAACAACGCGGCGGCGCCGGCACCCGCTGCCGACGGTGACAAGCCGGCACAGGACATGACCAAGTCGGTGGCCCCCGGCTCCTTCAGCGACTTCAAGCTCGACATGGGTCCGTCGTGACGGTTCTAGACAAAGTACAAGCACTGATTGCACGGCCCTCGGTCACCCCGGCGGATGCCGGCTGCCTGGACCTGATCGCCTCCTGGCTGACGCCGCTGGGCTTCGGCATCGAGCGCATCGATGCCGGCGGCGTATCGAACCTCTGGGCGCGCCGTGGCAAGTCCGGCCGCCTGATCTGCTTCGCCGGCCATACCGACGTGGTGCCCACCGGGCCGCTGGAGCAATGGACGTCGCCGCCCTTCGAAGCGACGATCCGCGACGGCTTCCTTTACGGCCGTGGCGCGGCCGACATGAAATCCTCGATCGCCGCCGCCGTCGTCGCCATGGAAAACCTGATCCACCGCCGTGGCGTCAGCGCCGTCCCACCAGGGGATACCGCTTCGCATAACTCCTTGGCTTTTCTGCTCACATCCGACGAGGAAGGCGACGCCATCGACGGCACGGTGCGGGTGGTCGAGGCGCTCAAGGCGCGCGGCGAGGTGATCGACATCTGCATCGTCGGCGAGCCCACCTGCGTCAGCCGGCTCGGCGACACCATGAAGAACGGCCGCCGCGGATCGCTCTCCGCGAAGCTGACGATACGCGGCGTGCAGGGCCATGTCGCCTATCCCGAACAGGTGAAGAACCCGGTGCACCTGGCGGCACCGGCGCTGGCGGAACTTGCCGCCACGACCTGGGATGCCGGCAACGACTACTTTCCGCCCACCAGCTTCCAGATTTCCAACGCCCATGCCGGCACCGGCGCCGGCAACGTGGTGCCGGGCAGCTTCGTCATTGACTTCAATTTCCGCTTCTCCACCGCCAGCAGCGTAGACGGCCTGCAAGACCGCGTGCATCAACTGCTCGATCGGCACAGGCTTGAGTACGACATCGCCTGGACCCTGGGCGCCAAGCCCTTCCTCACCCCGCGCGGCGAGCTCTGCGAGGCGCTCGCCGCCGCCGTCGCCGCCACCAATGGCGTCGCCGCGCAGCTTTCCACCACCGGCGGTACCTCGGACGGCCGCTTCATCGCCGACATCTGCCCGCAACTGGTCGAATTCGGCCCGGTCAATGCGAGCATCCACAAGCTCGACGAATGCATCGCCGTCGCCGACCTCGAACCGCTGGCGAAAATTTACGAACTCACGTTCGAGAAGCTGCTTTCACCATGATCCACGGCGCCACCGACGAACTGATCACCGTCCGCGACTGGTTGCGCTGGGCCGTCAGCCGCTTCAACGAGGCCGGCCTGCATTTTGGCCACGGCACCGACAATGCCTGGGATGAGGCGGCGTGGATCGTGCTCGCCACCCTGCATCTGCCGCGCGACACGCTGGAGCCTTTTCTCGATGCACGCATTACCGGCAGCGAGCGCCACGCGCTGCTGGAACGCCTGCAGCAGCGCGTGGTGCATCGCCTGCCGGCGGCCTACCTGCTGAACGAAGCCTGGCTCGGCGAGTTCCGCTTCCATGTCGATCCGCGCGTGATCGTGCCGCGTTCCTATTTCGCCGAACTGCTCGAAGACGGCTTCGCGCCCTGGATCGAAAACCCGGAGTCCGTCGCATCGGCGCTCGACCTGTGCACCGGCTCGGGCTGCCTGGCCATCGTCATGGCCCACGCCTTCCCCAACGCCGCCGTCGATGCAATCGACATCTCGCCGGAAGCGCTCGAGGTCGCGCGCCGCAACATTGCCGACTACGGCCTCGAAGACCGCGTGCATGCCATCGAATCCGACCTCTTCGCCAAGGCCAAGGGGCGCCGTTACGACCTGATCATCTGCAACCCGCCCTATGTCACGGCGGCGGCGATGGAGGCCCTGCCCCCCGAATACCGTCACGAACCGGCCCTGGCACTCGCCGCCGGGCGCGATGGACTCGACGTGGTGCGGCGCATCCTGGCCCAGGCGCGCAAGCATCTGAATCCGCGTGGCGTCATCGCCATCGAGGTCGGCCACAACCAGGAACTGGTCAACGAGGCCTTCCCCGACCTGCCCGCCGTCTGGCTCGACACCGAGCACGCGGACGGCAAGGTCTTCGTGCTGACCCGCGAGGACCTGCCTGGCCGCTGAATCCCGAGGGAGCCGATTGCGATCCGGCGAGCCATGTAGCAACGTACCATTCTCACCTTGCCGCCAGCCAAGGCGCTGTGGTAACGTACCTACATTCCCCTCCCACCGGAGCCGCCATGACCCTCACCACATTTTCCAGCCGCGAGTTCAATCAGGACGCGAGCAAGGCCAAGAAGGCCGCGAAATCCGGCCCGGTGGTGATTACCGACCGCGGCCGACCGGCGCATGTGCTGCTGACCTACGAGGACTACAAGCGCCTTAGCTTCGGACGCACGCGAATCGCCGACCTGCTTGCCATGCCCGGTGTCGAAACCATCGAGTTTGATCCGCCGCATGCCACCGACCTCGCCACGGCGGCCGACCTGTCCTGATGTACCTGCTCGACACCAATATCGTCTCCGAGCTGCGCAAGGTCCGCCTCGGCAAGGCAGACGGCGGCGTGGCGGCCTGGGCCGAGGAAGTGGATGCCGCCGACTTGTTTATCTCCGCCATCACGCTCCAGGAACTCGAAATCGGTGTCCTGCGCGCGGAGCGTCGCGATCCCGCACAAGGTGCAATGCTCCGCACCTGGCTCGATGCCCATGTGCTGCCCGCCTTTGCCGGCCGGATACTGCCGATCGATGCCGCCGTTGCCAGGCGCAGCGCGCAGCTCCACGTACCCGATCCTCGCCCCGTGCGTGATGGCTTGATCGCCGCCACCGCGCTGGTCCACGCCATGACGGTCGTCACACGCAACATGAGTGACTTCGAGCCCACCGGGGTCACCCTGCTGAATCCCTGGACTGGCGGCTGAACCGCCCGGCGGCAGCGGACCCTCCCCCTACTTCGCCGATACCATCGGCATCCAGGAAAAGCCGATGCGCATGTAATCCGCGCCTTCCTCGATCAGTTCCATGATCCGGATGTGTCGCGGATGTTCGCCGGCCATGATTTCGCAGAGCTCGCCGATCCAGATCGGCTGGCGCTCGACCAGCATCACCGGACGATCGTGGGCCTTGACCGTGTCAGGCAGCAGCAGGGCGCGCATGTAGTGGTAGCGGAAGCCGCCGCTCGAGGTTTCCCAGTTCTCGGCCTGATGGGTCTCGCTGCCGATCGCGCGCAGGTGGGTGGCGATCGGCTTCTTCGACATGATCCACAGGCCGCAATGGACGCGACCGAATTCAGGGGCATCGACGCGCCGGATGATGGCGACCCACCACGGCGACTTCTCGTCCACGCGAATGCCGCAAAGCACGCCGGGCTCGGCCCAACTGCCTAGGCCCTGCGGAATATCGACGCCGATACCCCATTCGCTCTGGTCGCGCATGGTCCAGGTTTCGGGCTCCGAATCCGGCGTCTCCGCCGCCAGTTGCACGCCCGCCTGCTTGCGCTGCTTGACGTTCAGATCCTCGTCGATGACCACGCCGGAACCCGCCTCGAGCGTGGAAACGCGCGGCGCCACCGAGCCGAAGCCATGGGCGATGGTCACCGGGCTGGAAGCAGAGACGCGCTCGAAGCGGCGCTTGGGCGGATCGGCGCCGAGATAGATCAGCAGATGGCGTATGACGCTGACGATCTGCGCCTGGCTGAACTCCGGGCCGAAGCGCGCTTCCTCGGCCAGCAGGTCCCTGGCGATCAGCGCCTCGATCTCCTCCAGCTTGGGCAAGGCCGGGCCACCGCCAAAATAACGCAGGCCCGGCGCCGGCGTCATGGCGACGGCATGCTGCCGGGGCGGCAGGCGCCCGGCCAGGTCGAGCACGAAATTGCACCCGGGCGCGGCCTCCTTCGACCAGCAAAACGAAATCGCGAAGCGCTCGAGGATGCGCCCGGTCAGTTCCACCTGCTCCGGCGGCATCTCGTGCAGGGCGGCCAGGCTCATGCCCGCCATGCGCAACAGTTCGGCACGGATGGTGGAGCGCACTTCGCGCTCGTGCACCGCGATCGGCAACTCGTCGAGCTGGCGCTTTTCAGCATAGGCAAACAGCCGGTAGGGCGCGCGCCAGAGCTCCTCGCCGGAGCCGATGTAGCGCATCTGCCGCGTCCGTTCGGCGCGCTCGCAGGCGCGGATCGCGCGCGCAATGGCCAGCCCGAGGTGCTTGTCGAAGGCCGCCGCGCCCGCCTGGCCGGCCTCGTGGTCGAGCACGCAGCGCTCGTAGGCCTCGGCCAGCGCCGCCCAGTAGCCGTGCAACGACTCGTAGATCCTGCGCTGTTCCTGGTCGCGCTTGTGGATGTGGCGCATGAATTCCTGGAACACCGCCATCGCCACGCGGCTGCCGGCGATCTCGATCTCGCTGATGATCAGGAAGCGATCCTCGCAGCCGAAGCCGTCGGCGCCGGCCAGCGAATTGGCCCAGGTGCCGATCTCGACCAGCGCCGTGACCGGATCGGTTTCGTCGACCACGGCGAGCAGATCGCGCGCCTTGTCCACCGAGTTCATCGGGTGGTCTGGCTTGCGCGAGAACAGCTTCCCCAGTTCAAACATCGGGCGGCTCCGTGACGGAAGACCGCCTCATTCTATGGCGTGTACTCGCCAAAGCGCCTCGAATGCCGCCCGGCGCAGGCAGGCGGGCAGGCATCCTCGCCGACGAAGCCGACCACCGGCTGGCCGAAGCCTTCGCGGGCGCGCCAGCCCGGCCCCTTGAGAAAGAGGTTGGTGAGCATGCCACCCGGATCGTAGGCGGCGGGCGCACGGCCGGGAAACTTCGCCTCCCAGTCGCGCCGGATATCCGCCGAATTCTTGTACCACGCCACCTTGCTGGCATAACGCTTGAGGCTCTGCCAGCGCCAGCCGACATCGCGCGCCTCTGCCCAGACCTCGTCGCCGTGGCGGATGTTCCACGCCGGATCGATGCTCCAGGCCTGGTGGCCGAGAATGTCGCCGAAGATGTAAAGCTTGCCGCCGACGATCTCGAATTCCGTCGGATCGCTGCCCAGCTTCAGCGCGAAGGCCGCGCCCGAAGCGCAGAAGCCGCCGTATTGCGGCTCGTATTTCTCCGGGGCCGCATCGAACAGGCGCTTGTTGGCAGCGCTGGCGAAGTAATAGGTCCGCGCCGGCAGCGTGCTCTTGATCGCCGGGTCGCCATAAGTCGGCTTGCCCACCGTGAAATAGGCCACCGGATCGTGACCGAGCAGCATCACCTCCTCGCCCTGCGAGTTCCGCATCGTCGCCCAGGGCGTGCCGCAGCCCTGCAGCAGCAGGGCCAGCAGCAACATTCCGCCGAGGGCGGCAAACCGGCGGCCAGCCAGCTTCCAAAACGGTGCGCTCGACTTACTGGTCATACGTCATCGTGCCTTTGACAAAATCGTATTCCGCGCTCGAATCAGGCCCGCGATGGCGATGAAAGCGTGCTCGGGCGACCTCGCTGTCTGCCCAATAGCCGAGCTTGAGTACCGAATCCATACCCTCGCGATTGATCAGCGACTCGGGCAGCCGGGGCAGGTAGTCGGGTACGAGGTCGGCGAGTTGCGCCGGGTAGCGCCCGCGCTCGGAGCGGAACCTCAATACCGCCGGGCGGACAGCGGCCAAATCGGCCTCGCGCGCCTTTGTCAGCTCGATCAGGTCACGGTTCGCGCTCTTGAACCAGTAGCCGCCACCAACAACCAGCCCCGCGACCAGCGCGAGGACCAGCAGCCCGCCCAGCCACCCGGCCCTGTCCGCCGCCGCGGCGGGTTCCGTCGATGGCGACACCGGGCCACTCTTCAGCCAACGCCATCCGACCACCAGCATCGGCAGGATGAAGACCATGGCGATTCCCACCATCGGCAGCAGCGCCAGCATGCTTGCGCCGCCGCGAATCGCGTCGACCAGCGTACTGCCCAGACCGAACAGGCCGGCCGCTCCAAAGCCAAGCGCAAGCAAGCCAAAGCCGCGCCGCAACCAGAGTCCGAAGGCACTCATGCCGCCGCGACTCAGGGCTTGCGGGCCACCATCCCGATCAAGGCCGAGCGGCCGCTGTGGCCGCGGCCCTCGCTGACATCCTCTTCGTACTCGACGAGTTCCTCGATATCCCAGTCATCAAAAGCGCCGCGCAGGATCTCGGGCGTATAGAGGTTTTCCAGCACCCCCGGCCCGCCGGTGCCGTAGTCGAGCTGCTTCGGCGTATAGCCCTGCAAGAGCACACGGCCGCCGCGGCAAGCCAGATGCTTCATCGCGGCGAACTGGCGCGCCCGATCCGCCGCCCCGGTGAACTGGATGAACACGCCGATCACCCAGTCGTACAGCCCGTGCATCGGCGGCGGCGGCCAGCCGGGCGCCAGCATGTCGGCCACCTCGAAAGCAAGCTGCACACCTCGCCCGGCGGCCAGGCGGCGCGCCTTTTCCACGGCGATCGCCGAGATCTCGACCGCCGTCACCTCCAGCCCCTGCTCCGCCAGCCAGACCGAGTTGCGCCCCTCGCCATCGGCCACGCACAGCGCCGTGCGGCCATTGCGCAACAGCTCGGCGCGATGGGCGAGGAAGCGGTTCGGCTCAGTGCCGAACAAGTAATCCTCACCAGCGTCGCGGTAGCGGGTGTTCCATCGGGTCAGTTGGTCCATTCTCGGTCCCTGTCGCAATGCTTCATCGGGGACCGAATCCTACTGCCAATTCGCCGCGCTCGCCGGCGCCACTGCACCTGTCAGAAATGACAGGTTTTGGGCGAGAAATGCAGAAAATTGCGTGGGCGGATGGTCAGTCGGGCAAAAACTCGCCCCGATGCCCGAAGCCCTTGCTGTTATCGATGAAGTACATCCGCGTCGGCAGCAGGCGGTACCAGGTGATTTTCGCCAGGGCCTCGGCGATGGCGGGCGGGATTTTCGCAAGGGGGCCGATGATCGGAAATTTTTCGGCATAGGCCTGCCGCGCGCGCTTGGCATCTTCTTCGGCAAGGCGTTCGACTCGGCCTTCGATCTGGATGCCCTTGACCGCTTTCCAGTCCGCCGTGTCGTCCTGGATGGTGGCGGCGCAACGATTGTCCTGCTCCAGGTTGCGGGCGTGGCGCGTGGCCGGGGCGGAAAGGAACACCAGGTCGCGGCCCGTCCAGGCATAGAACACGGCGGCAGCCCAGGGACCTTCGGGCCCGTGGGTGGCGAGTGTCATGACGTGATGGCCGGCAAGATAGGCGGCCACCTCGGGCGGCAGGTTGGCGGACATCAGGCCGGCGTGGCGCGAGCAGGCTCGAAGGATTCCAGTGCCGGGTCGGCGGGGTGATCCCTGCCGTCATGCAGGCGCTTGAGGCGATAGGCGATCTGCGGCCGGGTGATGCCGAGCATGCGCGCCGCAGATGAAAGATTGCCGCGCGCCTTGTCCACGGCGGTTTCCAGCAGCATGGCTTCGACCTGGTCCAGCGTCAGGGCGCCGTTGAACACGGCTTCGCGCAGGTCCTTGCCGGTCTCCCAGCAGTTGACGTCGAGTCCGCCGGTGGGATCAAGCCCGAATTCGGGGGGCTGCATGTCGCTGCAGGACATGAACAGGTGGCTGACCTCGATGCGCGTGCCGCTGGGGGCCAGGATCACGCCGCGCTCGACGGCGTTCTGCAGTTCACGGATGTTGCCTGGCCAGGCGTAGGAAAGCAGCGCGCGCTTGGCCTTGTCGGTGAAGCCGCGCAGCTTCTTGCCGTGGATCGCCGAGTGCTTGGCGAGAAAGTGTTTGGCCAGCAGCGGAATGTCCTGCTTGCGCTCGCGCAGCGGCGGGATGACGATCTGGAAGGCGTTGAGCCGATAGAACAGGTCGGAGCGGAAACGCCCCTCCTTGACCAGTTCCTGGAGATTGGCGTTGGTGGCGGCAACGACACGGACGTTGATCTTGCGCGTCTTCTGGTCACCGAGGCGTTCGATCTCGCCTTCCTGCAAGACGCGCAGCAGCTTGGCCTGGGCCGAGGCCGGCAGGTCGCCGATTTCGTCGAGGAACAGGGTGCCGCCGTCGGCGCGCTCGAAGCGGCCCGGACGCGAGACCAGGGCGCCGGTATAGGCGCCCTTCTCGACGCCGAAGAGTTCGGATTCCACCAGCTCGTGCGGGATCGCGGCGCAGTTCACGGCAATGAAGGATTTGCCACTGCGCGAACTCATCTCGTGCAGGCTGCGGGCGAATACTTCCTTGCCGACCCCGGTCTCGCCGCGCAGCAGCACCGCGATGTGGCTGGCGGCGGCCTGCTTGAGCAAGTCGTAGGCGGCGCGGAAGCCGGGCGATGCACCGGTGACGTCCTCCGGCATCTGGTCGCGGTCGCCGATCGAGGAGCGCAGTTGCACCACCTGGGTCTGCAGCTCGATCAACTGGTCGGCGATCGACTGGCCGTTGAAATAGCGCATCTGCTCGGCGGCATCGTCCCATTCCTCGGCCGGCTTGCCGACGATGCGGCAGTTGTTGTGGCCCATGCCGGTGCACTCGACCTCCTTGTAGAGGATGGTGCGGCCCATGAAGGCCGAGGTGTAGCCGCAGGCATAGCCGATCTGGGTCCAGCACACCGGTTCGCTGTGGATGCCGTAGTGGTGGCGATGCCATTGGCCCTCCCAGGAATGCTCCCAGAGGAATTCGCCGTAATACGTGCCGGCGTGGCGATCGAGTTCGAGCTTGATCGGCGTGACGCGGACGATGCCTTCGAGGGTGTGCAGTTGCGGGCCGGTCATGAAGGCTTCGAGGTCGCTGGCGGCCTCGGCGCGGGTGCGCGCCAGCTCGGCGTCGCGCACGCCGGAGGCATAGCCCATGCGCGTCAGCAGGCCGCGCGCGCGTTCCATGCCCAGCGTGTCGATGAGTTCCTTGCGCAGCGCCGCCTGGGCTTCGGCATGCACCAGCAGCATGCGATGCTCATGCAGCCAGATCTGCCCCGTCTCGGCGCAGAAATGCACGCGGGCACGCAGATCCTCGCTGTTGGTATGCCCTGGTGGCTGCACCACGCTGCGGAGTTTGGTCATTGCCATCCTCTCACTGTTTCCTCCCGAATCCGCCCTTATACGTAGCGATGCTGCACCCCGCATTGATTGATGTCAAACGGTCTGTGCGCGGCCCTCGCCCACACGCGCCGCCGCGGGCTGATCGAAAGGTAAAAGGCCCGCCTCGACATCCCCAATATTTCACCAAATGATCAAGGGTCGATCCGACGCTTCCGCATCGCCGTGGCGCCGGCGCCGACTCTTGCATGTCATTTTTGCTGCGGTCGCAAAGTTTGCTCAAGGCTGCCGCAGTCATTGATGCATGAATCGATCTGCGGCGATGCAAAACGAGATGCGGCGGCGCACCATGGACGGCTGGCCCGGCACTTGCCTTAGGTCCCTCGCTCCGGCCACACGACCGGGACCAAACACAACATACCGAGGAGACACTCAATGAAGTTTCCAAGTCCGCACGATGTCAAGGCCGCAACCATTCCCGGCACCGAAGGCTGGGAGAGGATGTACCCGTACCAGTACCAGTTCGTCACCGACGACGCCGAGCGTCACCAGTACGAGAAGGAAACCTTCTGGTTCTATGACGGCCTGCATTACCCGGAGCCGCTCTATCCCTTCGACACGATCTGGGACGAAGCCTGGTTCCTCGCCCTGTCGCAGTTCAACAACCGCATCTTCCAGGTGCCGCCGGTGCGCGGCGTCGACCACCGCATGATCAACGGCTATGTCTATATCTCGCCGGTGCCGGTCAAGGACGGCGCGGAGATCGGCAGCCGCGTGCCCAATTTCATGGAGCGGGCCGGTTACTACTACAAGAACTGGGACCAGCTCGAGGCCAAGTGGAAGACCAAGATGGAGGCGACCATCAAGGAATTGGAAGACCTGAAGATCTCGCCTCTGCCCGACCTGGAAGACATTTCGGTGGTGAATGACGCCCTCGGCGAATCCAAGGGCTATCACCTGATCAAGAACTATGACGACCTGATCAACCTCGGCATCAAGTGCTGGCAGTACCACTTCGAGTTCCTCAACCTCGGCTATGCGGCCTACGTCTTCTTCATGGACTTCACGCAGAAGCTGTTCCCCTCGATTCCGTTGCAGCGCATCACGCAGATGATCTCGGGCATCGACGTGATCATGTACAAGCCCGACGACGAGCTCAAGGAACTGGCGAAAAAGGCCGTGGCGCTGGGCGTCGACGCCGCCGTCACGGGCAACCGTGACTGGGTCGCCGTCAAGCTCGCCGTCGAAAAGCTGCCCAAGGGCGCCGAGTGGCTGGCCGCCTTCGAGAAGACCCGCTATCCGTGGTTCAACATCTCGACCGGCACCGGCTGGTTCCACACCGACCGCAGTTGGAACGACACGCTCGACATTCCGCTGTCCGGCATCCAGACCTACATCGGCAAGATCAAGGCCGGCGTCAGCATCGATCGTCCGGTCGAGGCCGTGCGCGCCGAACGAGACCGCATCACCGCCGAATACCGCGCGCTGATCACCAACGAAGCCGACCTCAAGCAGTTCGACGAACTGCTGGGCTGCGCCAAGACCGTGTTCCCCTATGTCGAGAACCACCTGTTCTACGTCGAGCACTGGTTCCACTCGGTGTTCTGGAACAAGATGCGCGAAGTCGCCGCGATCATGAAGGACCACGGCATGATCAACGACATCGAGGACATCTGGTACCTGCGCCGCGACGAGATCAAGCAGGCGCTGTGGGACGTCGTCACCGCCTGGGCCACCGGCGTCAAGCCGCGCGGCACTTTCACCTGGCCGCCGGAAATCGAGTGGCGCAAGGGCGTCATGGAGAAGTTCCGCCAGTGGAGTGCGCCGCCGGCCATCGGCATCGCCCCCGAGGTGATCCAGGAGCCCTTCACCATCGTGCTCTGGGGCGTGACCAACAAGTCCCTGGCCGACTGGGCCTCGGTTGCGGACTCCGGCGATCCGGACACGATCACCGAGCTCAAGGGCTTTGCCGGCAGCCCCGGCATCGTCGAGGGCAAGGCGCGCGTCTGCCGCAGCGCGCAGGACATCCGCGACCTCATGGAAGGCGAGATCCTCGTCGCGCCGACCACCTCGCCGTCCTGGGCACCGGCCTTCGCCAAGATCAAGGCCTGCGTCACCGACGTCGGCGGGGTCATGAGCCACGCTGCCATCGTCTGCCGCGAATACGGCATGCCGGCGGTGGTGGGTACCGGGCATTCGACCAAGGTGATCAAGACCGGAATGATGTTGCGCGTCGACGGTTCGTCCGGCGCCATCACCATCACGCGTTAAGTCGTTGTCGTTCCGTCATTCCCGCGCTGGCGGGAATGACGGCTACGAAGTGTCGTTCTGACGTAAGGGCAAATGACCATGGGTAGCGTTTCGGCAGTCGTGGAAGCTCAACTGGAGGCTGGAATGGACGGTGCCAAGCCGATCGTGTGCTGGTTCGAGGAGGTCAACAAGGACTCCGTGGCCCTGGTGGGGGGCAAGTGCTCCTCGCTCGGGGAACTCATCAACGCCGGGGTGCGCGTGCCGCCGGGCTTCGCCCTGACGACGCACGGCTACGCGCAGTTCATGCGCGATGCCGGCATCCAGTCCGAGATCACGGCCCTGCTCACGGGCCTCGATCACCAGGACATGGACAAGCTGGAGGAAGCCTCCCGCGTGATCCGCGAGATGATCGAATCGCGCCCGATGTCCATCGAGCTGGAGGACCAGATCGCCGAGTCCTACCGCAAGCTGTCGGTGCGCAGTTGCATCCCGGCCGTGCCGGTCGCGGTGCGTTCCAGCGCCACGGCCGAGGACCTGCCCGGCGCCAGCTTCGCCGGCCAGCAGGACACCTACCTCTGGATCCGCGGCATCGACAGCGTGATGCACCACGTGCGGCGCTGCATTTCCAGCCTCTACACCGGGAGAGCCATTGCCTATCGCATGAAAATGGGCTTCCCCCACGAGCAGGTGGCGATCAGCGTCGGCATCCAGAAGATGGCCAACTCGCTGACCGCCGGCGTGATGTTCACCATCCACCCGACCAATGGCGACCGTTCGGTGATCGTCATCGATTCCAACTTCGGCTTCGGCGAATCGGTGGTGTCGGGCGAGGTGACGCCCGACCATTTCGTGGTCAACAAGGTCGCGCTGGACATCATGGAGCGGACCATTTCCACCAAGACCGTCTGCTACACGGTGGACTTCAAGGAACAGAAATCGGTGGCGCTGGAAGTGCCCTTCGAGCGGCAGAACATCCAGTCCATCGTCGATGACGAAATCACCGAACTGGCCTGGATGGGCAAGCAGATCGAGAAGCACTACGGCCGCCCGATGGACATCGAGTGGGCCATCGACAAGGACCTGCCCTCGGGCGGCAACATTTTCATCCTCCAGGCGCGGCCGGAAACCATCTGGGCCGAAAAGGCCAAAGCACCCGCCAGCGGCGGCGCGATGTCGGCGATGGATTTCATCGTTTCCAGCCTGATCGCCGGCAAGAAACTGAGTTAGGAGAAGCCAGCATGATCGTCAGAAACTGGATGCAAGCCAATCCGATGGTGGTCAGCGGCGACACGCTGCTGTCCGAAGCCAAGCGCGTCCTCACCGAACACAACCTGCATGGCCTGCCGGTGGTTGACGGCGGCCGCCTGCGCGGCCTCATCACCCGCGCCAACTGCCTGCGCGCGGCCCACTTCGCGCTGCGCACGCAGAACACCGACGAACTGAATTTCTTCTCCACCCGGCTCAAGGTCAAGGACCTCATGGTGCGCAATCCGACCACCATCGATGCCAACGACACCATGGAACACTGCCTGCAGGTCGGCCAGGAACACGGCGTCGCGCAGTTGCCGGTGATGGATCACGACCAGGTGGTGGGCATCATTTCAGCCAACGAGGTCTTCTCGCTCGCCGCGCACTTCCTCGGTGCCTGGGAAAAGCGCAGCGGCGTGACCCTGGCGCCGCTCGAACTCAAGCCCGGAATGATCGGCCGCATCACCGACATCGTCGAAGGCGCTGGCGCCGAAGTCCAGGCCATTTACCCGATCGGCAAGCCCGAGGACATCAATCCGCAGGAGCACCACCGCAAACGCGTCATCGTCCGCTTCCATTGTCCGAATACCGCGATCGTGGTCAAGGCGCTCGAGGACGCCGGCTTTCCAGTCATCGAATCCGTCCAGGCCAAACACTGAACCGGCATCGTCACCCCGCAATTTCAAACAGAGGAGTCTCCCCGATGGACCTGAGGTACTTTATCAACCAATGCGAAGCGGCCAACGAACTGAAGCGGGTCGCCGCCGAAGTCGACTGGAATCTCGAAATCTCCCACGTGTCGAAACTGACGGAGGAAAAGAAGGGCCCGGCCCTGCTGTTCGAGAACATCAAGGGCTATTCCTCGCCCGTGTTTACCGGCGCCTTCGCCACCACCAAGCGCCTGGCCATCATGCTCGGTCTGCCGCACCACCTCACAATGTGCGAATCGGCGCGGGCCTGGATGAAGAAGACCATCACCTCCGAAGGCCTGATCAAGGCCAATGAGGTCAAGGACGGCCCGGTACTGGAAAACATCATCAGCGGCGACAAGGTCGACCTCAACATGTTCCCGGTGCCGAAGTTCTTCCCGCTCGACGGCGGCCGCTACATCGGCACCATGGTGTTCCTGGTGCTGCGCGACCCGGAAACCGGCGAGACGAATCTGGGCACCTACCGCATGCAGATGCTCGACGACAAGACCTGCGGCGTGCAGATCCTGCCGGGCAAGCGCGGCGAGCGCATCATGAAGAAGTACGCCAAGCTGGGCAAGAAAATGCCCGCCGCCGCGGTGATCGGCTGCGATCCGCTGATTTTCATGGCCGGCACGCTGATGCACAAGGGCGCCAATGACTTCGACATTACCGGCACCGTGCGCGGCCAGCCCGCCGAATTCCTCATGGCGCCGCTGACCGGCCTGCCGGTTCCGGCCGGCGCGGAGATTGTGCTCGAAGGCGAGATCGACCCCAACAACTTCCGTCCCGAAGGCCCCTTCGCCGAATACACCGGCTACTACACCGACGAACTGCACAAGGTCATCAACAAGCCGGCGCTGGAGGTGAAGCAGATCCTCCACCGCAACAACCCGGTGCTGTGGGCAACCGGCCAGGGCCGCCCGGTGACCGACGTGCATATGCTGCTGGCGTTCACGCGCACCGCCACGCTGTGGACCGAGCTGGAACAGATGAAGATTCCCGGCATCAGTTCGGTCTGCGTGCTGCCGGAATCCGCCGGCCGCTTCTGGGCCGTGGTCTCGGTCAAGCAGATGTACCCGGGCCATTCCAACCAGGTCGCCAACGCCGTGATCGGCAGCAACACGGGTTCCTACGGCATCAAGGGCATCATCACGGTCGACGACGACATCATGGCCGACGACCTGCAGCGGGTGTTCTGGGCGCTGTCCTGCCGTTACGACGCCGCGCGCGGCACCGACATCCAGAAGCGCGGCCGTTCCACGCCGCTGGACCCGGCCCTCGATCCCGACTCGAACAAGCTCACCACCTCGCGCATCATCATGGACGCCTGCATTCCGTATGAATGGAAGCAGAAGCCGGTCGAGGCGCGCATGGACGAGGAAATGCTGGCGAAGATCAAGGGCCGCTGGGCCGAGTACGGCATCGACTGATTGCAACGCCGTCATTCCGGGGCCACGCAGTGGAACCCGGAATCCAGGCGACTTCTGGATTCCCGCCTTCGCGGGAATGACCCGCGAACCTCAAGGACAATATTATGGACAAGGCAAAAGACATCAAGCTGGTGATCCTCGACGTCGATGGCGTCATGACCGACGGCCGCATCGTGATCGACGACAACGGCGTGGAATCGCGCAACTTCGACATCAAGGACGGCATGGGCGTCGTGGTGCTGATGATGTCCGGTGTCGAGGTGGCGATCATCACCTCGAAGAAATCCGGCGCCGTGCGCCACCGCGCCGAGGAACTCAAGATCAAGCGCTTTCACGAAGGCATCAAGAAAAAGACCGAACCCTACGAGGAAATGCTCAAGGAAATGGGCATCACCGACGCCCAGGTGGCCTATGTCGGCGACGACCTGGTCGACCTGTCGATGATGAAGCGCGTCGGGCTGCCGATCGCGGTCGGCGACGCGGTCGAGGACGTCAAGAAGCACGCCGCCTACGTCACCAAGGCGCGCGGCGGCTACGGCGCGGTGCGCGAAGCGGCCGAGATGATCCTCAAGGCCCAGGACAAGTGGGACAAGATTCTGTCAAAAATCAGTTGAGCATTTCCCCCAGAGCCAAACAAACCTACCGGGAGTAGACCGTGTCAAAAATTTCAGCACCGAGGAGCAATCGGGAGTTCATCGAGGCCTGCGTCAAGGCCGGTGATGCCGTACGCATCAAGCAGGAAGTGGATTGGGAAAACGAGGCCGGCGCCATCGTGCGCCGCGCCTGCGAACTGGGCGCCGCCGCGCCCTTCATGGAGAAGATCAAGGACTATCCAGGCTTTTCCTATTTCGGCGCGCCCCTGTCCACCTACCGCCGCATGGCGATCTCGCTGGGCATGGACCCGGCGTCGAGCCTGCCCGAGATCGGCAAGGAATACCTCAAGCGCACCAACAGCGAGCCGATCGCGCCGGTGCTGGTCGACCGGAAGGACGCGCCCTGCAAGGAAAACATCCTGCTGGGCGCCGACGTTGACCTGTGCAAGCTGCCGGTGCCGCTGGTGCATGACGGCGACGGCGGCCGCTATGTCGGCACCTGGCACGCGGTGGTGACCAAGCATCCGGTGCGCGGCGACGTCAACTGGGGAATGTACCGGCAGATGATGTTCGACGGGCGCACCATGTCGGGCGCGGTCTTCCCCTTCTCCGACCTCGGCAAGCAGCTCTCCGAGTATTACCTGCCGCGCGGGCTGTCCTGCCCGTTCGCCACCGCCATCGGCCTTTCACCGCTGGCGGCCATGGCGGCCTGTGCGCCCTCACCCATCCCGGAACCGGAACTGGTCGGCATGCTCTCCGGCGAGCCAGCGCGGCTGGTGAAGTGCGAGACCAACGACCTCGAAGTGCCGGCCGATGCCGAGATCATCATCGAGGGCGAAATCTGCCCCGACTACAAGGTCGAGGAAGGCCCCTTCGGCGAATACACCGGCTACCGCACCTCGCCGCGCGATTTCCGCGTCACCTTCCGGGTGAATTGCATCACCTACCGCAACAACGCGACCATGACCATCTCCAACATGGGCGTGCCGCAGGACGAGGGCCAGTTGCTGCGCTCGTTCTCGCTCGGCCTGGAGCTGGAAAAGCTGCTGCGCAGCCAGGGCATCCCGATTACCGGCGTGTATATGCATCCGCGCTCGACGCACCACATGATGATCGTCGGCGTCAAACCCACCTACGCCGGCATCGCCCAGCAGATCGCGCAACTGGCCTTCGGTTCCAAGCTCGGTCCCTGGTTCCACATGGTGATGGTGGTCGACGACCAGACCGACATCTATAACTGGGACGAGGTCTATCACGCCTTCTGCACGCGCTGCCATCCGGCCAACGGCATCCACATCTACAAGAACACCACCGGCACCCCACTCTACCCCTATGCCACGCCGCATGAGCGCAAGTATTCAATCGGCTCCAAGGTGCTGTTCGACTGCCTCTGGCCGGTGGACTGGGACAAGACCAACGACGTGCCAACCACGGTCAGCTTCAAGAATGTCTATCCCCAGGACATCCAGGACCGCGTACTGGCAAACTGGACAGCCTACGGCTATCCCCAGACGAAATAAGGAGACGATGCAATGAACCAATGGGAAGTGTTCGTCATGGACATGAGCGAGCTGGCCGAGGGCAAGGATCTGGCGCTGTCGATCCGCACGCTGAATCCGGGCCACCACAAGTACACCTACAAGCACGTCAGGTGCCAGGTCTCGTCCAATCTCGACCAGCATCCGGATCGCCTGCAGGTGCGCATGGGACGAGGTCAATTGAGCGCGGCGAAATTCTCGATCAAGGTGATCGAGGAAATCCAGCGCATGCCGGCCAAGTACGCCTGATCAGGGAGGCGCGGGAGAGGCGCTGGCGCCGTGGCGCCAGCGCCGACTCTTGCCGAATGATGACTTACCGCGACTTGCGCGCATTTCTCGACGACCTGGGCAGCGAACTGTTGCGCGTGTCCGCCCCGCTTGACCCGAAGTTCGAGGTTGCCGGCGTGCTGCGTGAGGCGGCGGCGCTGGGCCGCCCGGTGCTCTTCGAGCAGGTACCCGACCGTCCCGGCGTGCGCATCGCCGGCAACCTGCTGGCAAGTCGTCGCCTGGCAGCGAAGGCCCTCGGAACCAGCGAGGACAAGCTGTTCGAGGTCTATGCCGAGCGCGGCGCGCGGGGGCTCGCGCCGGAAATCGCCGCCGAGGTGCCGGTACAGGAGATCGTGCATCACAATCCGCCGGATGTCGGCGCGCTGCTGCCGCTGCTGACCCATCATGCCAATGACGCCGCGCCCTTCCTCACCTGCGGCATGGTGCTGGCACGCGATCCCGCAACGGGGATGCGCGGCATGGGCGTGCATCGCATGATGTACAAGGGCGGCAATCGCTTCGGCATCCTGCTGGCCAACCCGCCGCTCTCGCTCTACCTGGCGAATGCCGAGCGCACGGGCAAATCGCTGGAGGTGGCGATCGCCCTGGGCGTCGACCCGGCCATGCTTTTGGCATCAATCGTCAAGACCGGTCCACTCGGACCGGACAAGATGGAGGTCGCCGGCTCGCTGCGCGGCGCGCCGGTGGAACTGGCTCGCGCCCTGACCGTAGACCTGGATATCCCGGCGCGCGCCGAGGTGATCATCGAAGGCCGCGTGCTGCCCGGCCTGCGCGAACCGGAAGGCCCCTTCGGCGAGAACACCGGCGCCTACTTCACGAACGAGAGCCCGGTGGTCGAGGTCACCGCAATCACCCATCGCCGCGATTTCATCTTTCCCGCGCTGGTGCCCTGGACCGCCGACGTCGACACCCTGCTGCAGCTTGCCGGCGGCGCCGAACTGCTGCGCCAGTTGAAAAGCCAGGTGCGTGGCGTGATCGACCTGGAACTGGTGCCCGGCACCAGCAGCTTTGCCGCCGTGGCGGTGGTGAAGAATTGCCCGCCCCATGAGGTGCGGCGCCTGATCCATCTGGCCCTGAACCTCGATCGCCGCCTCAAGGTGCTGACCGTGGTCGACGACGACGTCGACCCGCGCAATCCCCGCGAGGTGGCCTGGGCCATGTCGACGCGCTTCCAGCCGGCGCGCGACACGGTCGTCGTCGATGGCTGCGAAGGCTATATCATTGATCCATCGTCGTCCGGCGGCAGCGGCTCGAAGATCGGTTTCGACGCCACGCGCGGCAGCGGCAAGGCCTTCGACAAGATCGACATGCCGCCCGCCGCGGTGGCAAAAGCAAGGGCCGTATTGGCCGAACTCGGGTGTGTTTCGGGCTGAACCATGCGCGCGCCGTCACGCAACACGCCCCCAAGCGAGGACAGGAAGATGAAGCTGGTCGTTGGAATTTCCGGAGCAAGCGGCGCGATCTACGGGCTGCGCATCCTGGAGGTGTTGCAGCAGGCGAACATCGAGACCCATCTGGTGATGTCGGACTCTGCCAAGCGCACCATCGTCTACGAGACCGATTACAGCATCGAGCAGGTCAAGAAGCTGGCCACTCATGTCCATGACATCAACGACGTCGGCGCCTGCATCTCTTCGGGTTCGTTCAAGCACGCCGGCATGGTGCTGGCGCCTTGTTCGATCAAGACGCTCTCGGCGATTTCAAGCTCGTTCAACACCAACCTGCTGGTCCGCGCCGCCGACGTCTGCCTCAAGGAGCGCCGCAAGCTGGTGCTAATGCTGCGCGAAACGCCGTTGCACCTGGGCCATCTGCGCCTGATGTGCAATGTCACCGAGGCCGGCGCCGTGCTGGTGCCGCCGCTGCCCGCTTTCTACCACCGGCCGAAAACGCTGGAAGACATCATCGACCAGTCGGTGAACAAGGCGCTCGACCAGTTTGACCTCGGCGTCGAGCTCAACCTATTCAAGCGCTGGACCGGCAACGAAGAGCGCGAAAAAGCCAAGTCATCGCCGTGAACTGCGGCGCCACGGTCCTCGAAGGCTGTTTGCGTAGCGGGCTTGGCGAAGGCGCCGGCTTCATCGCGCTGGACTGGGTCGACCGGCAGTTTCGCGCCAAGCTCGGCTTTGCCCCCTACCCCGGCACACTCAACCTCTGCCTGAGGGGAGGCGACTGGGATTCCGCCCGAGCTGAAATGGAACAGGCGCCGGGCATCGCCATCGAACCCCCGCCCGGCTTCTGCGCGGCAAAGTGCTTCACCCTGGTGATCGACGGCCGCATCCAGGGCGCTGCCGTCATCCCCGCGGTACCCGACTATCCCGCCGACAAGCTGGAGATCATCGCCCCTGTCGCGGTGCGCGACGCCCTGCGCCTCTCCGACGGCGACTGCGTCACGCTGCAAATGCTGATCGCATGAGCTTCTGCGGCCAATGTGCAACGCCGATGTCTCCGGCGATGATCAACGGCAAGGAGCGACCACGCTGCCCGGCCTGCGGTTTCGTGCTCTGGCGCAACCCGGCGCCAGTCGGCATGGCCCTGATCGAACACGACGGAGAACTGGTGTTGATCCGTCGCCGCGAAGCCCCGCTGGCCGGCTTCTGGGCGCCGCCCGCCGGTTACGTCGAGTGCGGCGAATCGGTGCCGGATGCCGTGATGCGCGAAGCCGAGGAGGAATGCGGCCTGCGGATTGAACTCCAGGGTCTGCTCGGCGTGCATTCCCGAGCCGATGTCGATGTGCTGATCATCGCCTATGCCGCCCATTCCATCGGCGGCGCGCTGTGCGCCGGGGATGACGCCAGCGATGCGCGGCTGTTCGCGCCGGACATGCTGCCACGCCAACCGCCGCCCCACGACGGCACCGTCACCGACCTCTGGTTCCACGGCGTGGTTTCAACCACGTTGCGCGACTGGCGGCCAACCCATGCTTGAACCACTTAACGAGGAGAACACCATGATAGGCAACATCACCCCCACGCTACCGGCGAAGCTGCTCGGCTACCTGCGGCCTGGCGCCCCCGCCCTGCTCCTGAGCAGCGGCGCCGATGGCTACGCCACCTCGGCCTATACCTGGGCCATCGCGCTCGACGACAAGCGCATCCGCTTCGCCGTCGATGTCGGCGGCTCGTCGCTGAGCAATCTGCAACGCTCCGGCCTGGCCTCGATCCAGGTCATCGGCCCGGGCGACGTGAGCTTTTTGGTCAAGGGCAAGTCGCGTCTGCTCAAGGATCGCATCGATGCCGCCGCGCCCTACGCGATCATGATCTGGGAAATGGATGTGATGGGCGCCAAGGACCAATCCTGGACCGGCGTCAGCACCACGGCGCTGATGTACGAATGGCCGGCCGAGCAGCGCGCGGCCATGCTGGCCATGGAAGCGGCGGTCTACGCGGAGATGCGCGACATGGCCGAATGACGCCACGCACCCCGGCCGACGTTGTCATCTACGCGATCGGCGATATCCACGGTCGGCTCGACCTGCTCGACGAACTGCACCGCCGCATCCTCGCCGACGCGGCGGTTCGCCCGGCCCGCCAGCACCTGCTGATCTACCTCGGCGACCTGGTCAGCCGCGGCCCCGATTCACGCGGTGTTGTCGAGCGCGCGCGAACCTGGCAACCCGCGGGCTTCGAACGCGTGGCCCTGCGCGGCAACCACGAGGACCTGCTGCTACGCACCCATGCCGGCGAATTCGCCGCTGCGCGCCATTGGCTCGATTTCGGTGGCATCGAAGCAATGGCCAGTTACGGCATCACCGTGTCGGATGACCTGAGCCGCGACGAGGCGGGCATCGGCGAGCTGTGCCACCGCTTCGCCGCCGCCATGCCATTCGAACAGCTCGAATTCCTCGAAAGCCTGCCGCTTAGCCACCGCGCCGGCGATTTTTTCTTCGTCCATGGCGGCGTGCGGCCGGGCGTCGCGCTCGACCAGCAGAATCCGCGCGACCTGATCTGGATCCGCAAGACCTTCCTGAACTCCGACGCCGAACACGGGGCGGTGGTGGTGCACGGACATTGCATCAGCCGCGAGCCGGAGGACAGACGCAATCGCATCGGCATCGATACCGGCGCCTACCACAGTGGCGTGCTGACCTGTGTCGTGCTTGACGGCGCGGAGCGCGACTTTCTGCAAACACGGGTAGTTTAGGTCTATACATTTTCACCGCCAACCCGCTCCACCACGGGCTGCATCAGGCTTTTCTGATGGATTACAAATCGTTTGACTTCCACCATTCAAGCGGTTATTCTGCGTTCCTGTCAGGGTTAAACAGCAACACTCACCGAAGGGCCGAACACGCGTCGCGCGGCACCGCCGATGCGCCAGAACAAGGAGGAAACACGTGACAGTGCAAAGTGTCTCGCTCACCATCGCCGGCAGCGGCGGCGCCGGAGTCGTCACCGCCGGATCGCTGCTGCTCGATGCCGCCGCCCGCGCCGGCTGGTACGCGCTGATGAGCCGCTCCTCGGGGCCGCAGATCCGCGGCGGCGAAGCAGCCGCCATGCTGCGTTTCGCCACCGAGCCGATCATGTCCCACGACGACAGCTTCCATCTGCTGATGGCCATCGACTGGGACAACATCACGCGCTTCTCCGCCGAAATCCCGCTCACTGCCGCCAGCCTGATTGTCGGCGACCCGGCCCACGGCGACGCCCCGGCCGGCTTGCTGAAGAATAACCCGCGCCAGGCCGCGCTGCCGATGGCGGAGATCGCCGGTGGCATCGAGAACGGACGCCCCAACATGGTCGCCCTGGGCGCCATCGCCGCGATGATCGGCCTGCCGCCGGCCGCCATGCGCATCGTGGTCGAACGCGCGCTGAAGAAAAAAGGCACGGCAGCGATCGAAGCCAGCATGGCCGCATTCTTCGCCGGCATCGATGCCGCCGCAAACCTGCCCGCCATTCCGAAACTGCCGGCCGTCACCGTCGACACCACGCCGCGCTGGAGCATCACCGGCAACGAGGCCACAGGCCTGGGCGCGATCCGCGGCGGCGTGCGTTTCGTCGCCGCCTACCCGATCACCCCGGCCACCGAAGTCCTCGAATGGCTCGCGCCATCCCTGGCCAAGGTCGGCGGCATGCTGGTGCAGGCCGAGGACGAACTGGCGTCGATCAATCAGATCATCGGCGCCTCCTATGGTGGCACGCCATCGATGACCGCGACCTCCGGCCCCGGTCTGTCGCTGATGATCGAATCGCTCGGCCTGGCAGTCGCCGCCGAAGTGCCGCTGGTGGTGGTCGACGTGATGCGCGTCGGCCCCTCCACCGGCATCGCCACCAAGTCGGAGCAGAGCGACCTCAACATCGCGGTCTACGGCCTGCACGGCGACGCGCCACATGTCGTGGTCGCCGCCAACTCGGTGGCCGACTGCCTGTTCACCACCCAGTGGGCCGTGCATCTGGCGGAAGCCATGCAGGTGCCGACCCTGGTGCTCACCGACCAGGCCATGGGCCAGGCCCGCGCCATCCTGCCCAAGCCTGCCGAACTGGCCTTCATCGGCCAGCGCGAGGTCGCCAGGCAAGCCGTCGAGGGCCAGCGCTACAAGCGCTATGCGATGACCGGCTCCGGCGTTTCGCCGATGGCCATCCCCGGCACGCCGGGCCTGACGCACACCGCCGACGGCCTCGAGCACAACGAATTCGGCACCCCCTCCTCGCAGGCCTCGGACCACCAGGCGCAGATGGACAAGCGCCTGCGCAAGATCACCGGCTTCAACTATGGCGACCACTGGGCCGAAATCATCGACTCGGAAGTCGGCGCTGGCGACACGGCGATCATCACCTGGGGTTCGGCCACCGGCCCGGCGCGCGAAGCCCTGCAACGTCACGCGGACGCCGGCGGCAAGGCGCGCCTGATTTCGCTGCGCCTGATCGCGCCGGTGCAGCCGGAAAAAATGGCCGAGGCGCTGAAGGGCATCAAACGCGCCGTGGTCGTCGAGCAGTCGCACAGCGGCCAGTTCTACCGCATGCTGCGCGCCTTCTACGATCTGCCGGCAAAGACAGTGTCGCTGCACCAGGGCGGCCCGCTGCCCTTCGGCCCGAACCAGATCCTCGATCAACTGAAGCTACTTACCGCCGGGAGCGCCTGATGGAAAGCTGCGCGCAAAAGAAGAAGTTCCTCGCCAAGGACTACAAGTCCGACCTGAAGCCGATCTGGTGTCCGGGCTGCGGCGACTACACGGTACTCAACGCCATCACCCGCGCCCTGGCCGAAATGGCCCTGCCACCGGAAGAAGTGGCGGTGGTTTCAGGCATCGGCTGCTCGTCACGGATTCCGGCCTATACCAGCGTCTATGGCTTCCACGGCGTGCATGGCCGCGCCCTGCCTGTCGCCACCGGCCTCAAGCTCGCCCGCCCCGACCTCACGGTGCTGGTCACCGGCGGCGACGGCGACGGCTTCTCGATCGGCGGCAACCACTTCCTCCACGCCTGCCGGCGCAATGTCGACCTGACTTACATCGTCATGGACAACCAGGTCTATGGCATGACCAAGGGCCAGGCTTCGCCGACCACGGCGCCGGACTGGGAAGGCAGCAAACTGACGCCGGAGGGCACCGGCATCAATCCCTTCCAGCCGCTGGTGGTGGGTCTGGCTTCCGGCGCCAATTTCATCGCCCGCGTGTCGAGCTCCGATCCAGTAAATATGGCGCAAATCATGGTCGAAGCCATCCGTCACCCGGGCTTTTCGCTGGTGCAGGTGCTGAGCCCCTGCGTCACATTCCGTCCCGAGCAGCAGGAATGGCGCGACATCGTGCGCACGGCCGTGGTGGACTACACCGACGACGCCGCCCGCGCCGCGCGCCGCCTGATGACCGATGACGGCTTCAACGTCGGCAAGGTGCTCTACAAGGGCTCGCGCCCCCCATACCGCCCCGAGTTTGAAAATACCGACGGCTCCATTGGCGAGCTCGAAGCGAGGTTTGCACTATGAGCACTCCGCACGGCCGCCCGAAGGGGTGCAAGTCATTTAACGTAGCCGCGCAGCGGCCCACCAAAGTCACCCCCTTCCTTGGGAAGGGGCTGGGGGAATGGCACCATGAGTGAAGGAAGCACGCAGGATCAGCCCATCAACAGCCTGGGCGTATTGCTGGCCCACGCACTGGCAATGGAAACCGACGCCGCCGAGCGCTACGGCGAGCTGGCCGACCAGATGGAAATGCATCGCAAGGCCGACGTCGCCGGCATTTTTCGCCGCCTCGCGAAGGCCGAACAGAAGCACCTCGACGAGCTTGAGGAGATGTGCGCCGAGATGGACCTGCCGCACATCGCGCCCTGGGATTTCAAGTGGGGCGGCGAAAGTCCCGAAGCCATCGCCGTCGACCGCGTCAGCTACCAGATGAGCGTCAAGGGTGCCGTCTTGCTGGCCTTGCACCACGAAAAGCTGGCGTATGGGTTTTACAGCCATGTCGCCAACCAGACCAGCGACGGCGAAGTGAGACGGCTCGCCAGGCAATTCGCCGACGAGGAACTGCAGCATGTCGCCTGGCTGGAAGAGTGGCGCGACAAGTGCGGGCCGGATGACGAAAAGCCGTTCGACGACCCCGACCCTCCGCTCTCACAGGAATAGAACCGACCTCTCACAGGAATAGAACCGACTTAGCCCCAAAAAGGAAACGACATGGCACTCATCATCAACGACCTTTGCATCACCTGCGACGTCTGCCTCGCGCCCTGCCCGAACAAGGCGATCACCGCCGGCGACGAGATCTACACCATCGACCCGGACAAATGCACCGAATGCGTTGGCCATTTCGCGATCAGCCAATGCGTCAAGGTCTGCCCGGTACGCGCGATCGTCCCCGATCCGGCGCACAAGGAAAGCAAGGATGAACTTCAGGCCAAGTACGAACGGCTGAAGGCGCAGAAAGCCGCCTGAACCCGGCACGGCTTTGAACCGCGCGGCCCCAAGCCGCGCACATCGACGGACAAGCACAGTCGCCACGAGGCGACGGCAACAAGGAGACTCGAATGGGTATCAGGGACAAGCTGGACCGGCTGGCCGCGCGCCTGCACGATGTGCCGCAGTACAACTCGCAGGGCGCCGTGCTGTTCGTCGACCTGGAACGCAGGACGACGCTGAAGAAGTACCTGCCCCTGGAGGTGATGAGGAACTTTCTCGGCGGCCGCGGCGCCAACATGTGGCTGCTCTACAACCTGCTCGAAGACGAGCGCGCCGCGCTCGATCCGGAAATCCCCCTGATCTTCGGCGCCGGCATCCTCACCAGCAGCATGCCCTCGGCCACGCGCGGCAATTTCAGCAGCATCTCGCCCGAGTCCGACGCCATCCTCGACGCCAACGGCGGCGACTACTTTCCGTCCTTCCTGCGCACCCATGGCTACGACCACCTCGTCATGTTCGGCCGCGCGCCGTCGTGGACGCTGCTGAAGATCGCCTACGAAAACGTCGAATTCGTCGATGCCGCGCCCTATGTCGGCATGGACAACCTGGAGATCGCCGCCGCCATCGAGCGCGACTTCAAGTGCACCGAGCGCGAGGACATGGCCATGGCGCGCATCACCACGGCCGGTGAAAACCAGGTGCTGTCCGCCGGCATCATGGGTGGCATCAAGGCGATCTGGGCACGCGGCGGTGGCGGTGCCAAGATGGGCTCGCTCAAACTCAAGGCGATCATGGTGCACGGCGCCCCGCGCGAGCTGCAGCCGGTGGAGCCGATGGCCAAATACAACAAGGTGATCGGCAAGAAGATCATCACCACCAGCGTGATCAAGAACGCGCTGAAAATGGTCGGCACGCCCTTCCTCTACAAACCCAGCCGCGTGCTTTGCGCCCTGGGCGCCAAGAACAACCAGGAAACAAGCTGGAAAGAGTCGCTCGACGCCGACAATTTCGATCCCTACCGGCCCGGCATGGACGGCTGCTACCTCTGCCCGGTGCACTGCCGCAACCAGAACGACATGCTGCCCGAGGGCCATGGCGGCTGGGGCGCCGCGGCGCTCAAGGGCCTTACCGGCAACGCCAGCTACGACAAGGCCCAGGCCGAAGTCGAACATGCGGCGGCGCGCGACTACAAAGGCATCAAGGGTGACGGCAAATTCGACAAGTACGACAAGGGCGACGGTCCCGAGTACGTCACGCTGGGCAAGTTCGGCCCGCTGATCGGCATCGCCGAACCGGAGCAGGTGCTGCGCCTCAACAACATCCTCAACGACCTCGGCCTTGATTCTTCTTCGACCGGCTCGTCCATCGCCTGGGCCATGGAGCTTTACCAGCGCGGCATCATCACGCAGAAGGATACCGGCGGGCTGGACCTCTCCTGGGGCAACTACGAGGCGATCGAAAAGCTGCTGTTCATGACCGCGAAGCGCGAAGGCTTCGGCGACACCATCGCCGATTCGGCGCGCGCCGTTGAACGCGGCAAGTATCCGGCCGCCGCACTCGACTATCGCCTGACGGTGAAGGGCCTGTTCCAGTCCGACCCGCACGACGCCCGCATCCTCAAGGCCTTTGCCCTCGGCCTCTCGGTCGCCACGCGCGGCATGGACCACCTCAGGAACCGCGTCACGCTGGAAATAAATGCCCGCATCAACGACGATCCGGCCTTCAAGACCGCGCTCTACAACGGCGTCGTTTCCGCCGCGCCGAACAGCTACGAAGGCAAGGAGCACGCGGTCCGCAAATGCGAGAACAACTACGCCGTCGGCGATTCGGTCGGCATGTGCCGCTTCAATACAAAGCTGTTTAATTCGCCCACCCTGCCCGATCCCGGCGATTTCGCCGTGCAGCTCACTTCGCTCACCGGCCAGAAATTCGAGGAAGCCGGCATGGACGAGATCGGCCGCAACATCTCGGGCATTGAACACATGCTCAACTTCCGCCGCGGCCTGCGCGCCAAGGACGATACGCTGCCCAAACGCTGGTTCGAGGAGCCGCTGACCGAAGGCCCGTTCAAGGGCGAGAAGATCGACCGCGAACAGTTCGAGGCCATGAAGCAGCGCTTCTATGGCGTCACCGGCCTCAACGCCGAGGGCCTGCCAGCCGCAGAATGGCACGAGAAGCTGTCGCGCCTGATCACCGGCTTCGCCATCCGCGTCGAACTGCCCAAGCCGCTGCCCGGCGCTCCGGAAAAGGAAGTGGTGATCGACGAGCCGGTGAGCGACATCACCGCCCTGCGCCGAGCCATCCAGCACAAGCTGCCGGAAGCCGCCGACGATCTCGCCGACAAGTCATGGAACGTGGCGGTCAATGGCGAAATGGTCCTCTCCGGCGAGGCGTCGAGGCGCATCGCCAGCGGCGACCGCGTCGCCCTGGTTCCGATCATCGCGGGAGGCTGAGCATGAGCTATTTCGACCAGGCTACCGAGACCCTGCCGCGCGAGCAGCTCGCCGAGTTGCAACTGGGCAAGCTGCAGGCAATGACGAAGGAACTGTGGGGCCGCAACGGCTTCTACACCGCCAAGTGGAAAGCCGCCGGCGTCACCCCCGACGACATCCGCGGCATCGACGACCTCGCCCGCCTGCCCTTCACCAAGAAGGGCGAGCTGATGGATGACCAGGCCGCCAACGGCCCGTTCGGCACCAACCTGACCTATCCCATCGAAGCCTACGTGCGCATGCATCAGACTTCGGGGACTACCGGCGTCCCCCTCAAGGTGCTCGACACCACCGAGTCCTGGGACTGGTGGGGCCGCTGCTGGGGTCACGTCCTGGCCGGTGCCGGCGTCACCGCCTCGGACCGCCTGTTCATGGCCTTCGCCTTCGGCCCCTTCATCGGCTTCTGGGCGGCCGTCGAGGGCGCGCGAAAAATTGGCGCGGTGATGATTCCCGGCGGCGGGCGCGACTCGCAGCAGCGCCTGGAGCTGATGCGCGATGTCGGCGCCACGGTGCTGTGCTGCACACCCACCTACGCCCTGCGCCTGGCCGAAGTGGCCACCGAGCTCGGCTTCGACCTGACGAACATTCCAATGAAGGCCACGGTGCATGCCGGCGAGCCGGGCGCCAGCATCCCGTCAACCAAGCAGCGCATCGAGGATTCGTGGACCGCGAAGTGCTTTGACCACGCCGGCGCCTCGGAAGTCGGTGCCCATTCATTCGAATGCCAGCATCAGCCGGGAGGCACCCACTTGATCGAAAGCGAATACATCGCCGAAGTCATCAACCCGCTGACCGGCGCTGTCGTCGCACCGGGCGAACGCGGCGAGCTGGTGCTGACCAACCTTGGCCGCTGGGGCTTCCCGGTGATCCGCTACCGCACCGGCGACCTGGTCAAGACCAATCTCGATCGCTGCGACTGCGGCCGGACCTTCATGCGCTTCGAGGGCGGCATCCTCGGCCGCGCCGACGACATGATCACGGTGCGCGGAGTCAATGTCTTCCCCGCCGGCGTCGAGAACATCATTCGCAAGTTCGTCGAGGTCGACGAGTTCCGCATCACGGTGAACAAGGTCAAGCAGATGGACGAGATGGACATTGAGATCGAGCTCTGCGAAGGCGCCGATCCCGAAGTGGTGCACCAGCTCGCGGTCAAGCTGGATTCCATGCTTTCCTTCCGCCCACGGGTGCATCACGTGGCGCGCAATACCTTGCCGCGCTTTGAAATGAAGGCCAAGCGCTTCCACGTCAAGCACTGACCACGCTTTCACGGACTCTCACCTGCGCGAAACGGCAATTGCCCTGCTGAAGCAGTATGCCAAGTAAAATGGCGATGCCGTCGGGGATGGCCCCGACGGCATCGCCATTCCGGCGACACGTCAAAGTCGAATGAAGCCGAATCATGAGTCCAGCCAAACCCCCCGGTAGCACCAAGGGCACGCATCCGCAGCTCGGCATGCTGCCCGAGTTGATCGGCTACCAGTTGCGCATGGCGCAGATCGCCCTGTTCAAGGATTTTTCCCAGGGTCCGGGCGGAGAAGATGTCACCCCCGGCCTGTTCGGCGTGCTGGTGATCATCGAGGCCAATCCGGACATGAAGCAGAGCGACCTCGCCCGCGCCACGCACCTCGACCGCTCCACGGTGGTCACGGTAATCGACAATCTCGAAAAGCGCGGCCTGGTCGAACGCCGCGTCGCCCTGCACGATCGCCGCTCGAATGCCATTCGCCTCACCGCGGCCGGCGGCGTCCTGCTCAAGAAGCTCAAGCGCCAGGTGGTCCAGCACGAGAAGCGCCTGCTGCAGAATTTCAGCGAGCAGGAGCACGCCACCTTCATCACCCTGCTGCAGAAGGTATTCCCCGAGCACCGCTGAGCCGACGCTAGGAACTCGGCCCATCACCCGCCATCGACGATGAAGCAGATCGATTTCCACCTCGACTTCATCTCGCCCTACGCCTACCTGGCCTTCGCGAAGTTACCTGAAGCACTGGCCGGCATCGACTGCCATGTCCGCTACAAGCCGGTGCTGTTCGCCGCATTGCTTAAGCACCACGGCCAGCTCGGCCCGGCCGAGATTGCCGCCAAGCGCGACTGGACCTACCGCCAGGTGCAATGGCTGGCCCATGAGCATGGCGTGGCACTGGACCTGCCCGCCGCCCACCCCTTCAATCCGCTGGCCCTACTGCGCCTGGCACTAGCCACGGTGCCCGCTGGCGATCCCGGCCGCGAAGCCTGCACGGCCATCTTCGATCACGTCTGGCGCGGCGGGCTCGATGCCACCGATCCTGCGCGCATCGCCGCGCTGACGCAGGCACTGGCCCCCGTGCGCGATCCAGCCGGCGGCGAGGTGAAGGTCGAACTCGGGCAGAACACCGACTCCGCGATCCGCCAGGGAATTTTCGGCGTCCCCGCCTTCGTCGTCGATGGTCGGCAGTTCTGGGGCTTCGATTCCCTGCCCATGCTGCGCGCCTGGCTCGACGGCGACAGTTGGTTCGACAGCGGCGTCTGGGAGGCACCGGCGCGTATCGCGGTCGGTGCCGCGCGGCGGAAGGCCTAGCGAACCTGCCGGCCTGATGTGATCTGCGCCTTTGGTTGGGGCACGGGGCCACAGCCTGGCGCCCTGGATCGCTCCCTCCAGAGACCCGGATTATCCCTGCAGTTTTTCGTTCAGCCAGACCTTGATCAGCGACTGGTAGGGCACGTCTCTCGCATTGGCAGCCGCCTTGATTGAATCCAGCATGTGATGGGGCAGGCGTAGGGAAATCGTCTTGGTCGTCGGTTTCAGATTCGGCAATACAACGGCGCGCGCCGCCGACCAATCGAGGTAGTCGGCCGAGTCGTGCTTTTCCCAAAAGGCTCGCTCCTCGGCTTCGCTGCGGAACTTGGGGATGGACTTCTCAGGCTTGCGCATAAATCACCTTCTCCTTCCTGTGCATGTCGCGCGCGGAAATCACGCGAATCAAGGTGCCGCCTGCTCGCAGCGTAAAACTGATGTGCAGCAAACGCCTCTGATCTGTATGCCCCAAAGCATGAAATCTCGGCTCCTGCTGGCTGTGTCCAGCATCTTCCAACGGCAGCAGGGGCACCTTGAAAAACACCTGTTCTGCCTCCGCCATCGATACGCCATGCTTGTCGTTCTTGCGGGCATTGCCCTTGTCCCACTCAAACCCCAGGATGGACGGCAGTTCAAACATCTGCGTATACTACTATCGTATACATACGCCTTCAAGAAGCTTGCCAAGCCGGCGCTATAGTCGGTGCGCTGGATATTCCAGAAAGTCACATGACTCTGACCCGTTTTGTTGTTGGTTTGGTACTCCGATTCAGATGAAGCGAGGATTGGGAAGCTCGATTTGAACAGCCTCCACAACATCTCGCCGATAGCCTGTTCCCTGCGCATCCAATGCCTCGCGAATCAACTGCAGCACCCCGTCACCTTGGTCTTGTAACTCCTTTGGAATGAGGATATTTGTTACGCGCCACCATTTTTCTGTTCCCGTCTGGTAGCTTCCCTTGCCCCTCGTATACGCCTCGATCCGTATTACCTTTCCCTGCCAGAACAAGGCAAGAAACAGAGGCGGAACATCGTAGCCATCGGCACCTTGGCCCTCCAACGCAACAAGCACGGCGAATCGCTCCTTGTCGATTGTCCATTTAGTCGGCGATGGAACTAGCGCACCCTTTCGAAATTCCGATTCAAGGCGGAAACCTACGAACCACTCTTTGTCTTGCTCAGTGAGCGTTTCATTCACAAATGCCATTACTTTTCTCCCTGATGAACCCGCGCTCGCGGGCGTCAATGCGATGATTCGACAATGATCAATTTGCCCTTCTGGATTTGCGGAAAATGGTAGCCACAGGGGTCAGAGTCATTTGTCTTTCCAATTCGCACCATTGCCGCCCTCCCCTCAATCCAAGCCCGCGCCATCCCCCGGCAAGCCGCACCTGCAGACAAGACTGGCGCGGCCGACGCGGTTACCGTCCTGTTCGTCCCCGCATCCTGCCTGCAAGCACCGCCCGGATCAATACCCCTGGCATACGCCTCCTGCATCGGCTATGATTCAGGCCTGCCGCGCCCCACTCCCTGCTCGCTGCCATGTCCGTCAAGACTCCCGAAGCCAAGCCCGTGCACAAGATCGTCGAACTGGTCGGTACCAGCCCGACTTCATGGGAAGATGCGGCGCGGGCGGCGGTTGAGACGGCGGCGCAGACCATGCGCGATCTGCGCATTGCGGAGGTCACCAAGCTCGACATGAAGATCGAGGATGGCAAGGTGGTAGCCTTCCGTGCCCGTGTGTCGATGTCCTTCAAGGACAGTGACTGAGCCAGTTAGCGGCAGCCGCCGCCTTCAGGCGGCGGTAAAAATCAGCGTCAATCGGTCGTCGGTTTGATCTTCGATCCGGCAGGCCAAGCCCGCCGACCCGGCCATGAGGGCCAATGCACCAGCCGCCACGCCGAGCTGGAACGCGCCTTCGATCGACACCAGCCGCAGCGTGAAACTGCCGGCCGGCGATGGCTGAACTTCCCGGGTCAGGCTGGCGCTTGCCGGAAACCGGCGCAACAGATCTGCCCACAATCGCTCGAATGCGGCTTCGAGCCCATCGCCCGCGATTCCCGGCTGATGCCCCGCACTTTGCCGCGACGAAAGCCCACTGTCGGCGCGCTGCAGCATCGCGGCGACCAGTTCACCTATGCCCTCTCCGCTGACGGCGCTGACCGGGTGGATGGGCGGCGCGGTGCGCCACAGCGGCGCCACGCTTCGCAGAGATTGCACGGCGGGGCCGGCTGGCGGCGTGTCGGCCTTGGTCACCACCAGCAGGTCGGCCAGTTCCAGGATGCCGGCCTTGATCGCCTGCAGTTCGTCGCCCAGGGCCGGCGGGAAGACCACGCACAAAGTATCGGCCAGGCGCGCGACGTCGATTTCGGACTGGCCGGTGCCGACGGTTTCGACCATCACCAGGTCGAAACCAGCGAGGTCCATCAGGCGCACCATCTGCTGCGCCGCGCTGGTCAGGCCGCCGAGGCTGCCACGGGTGGCGGTGGAGCGGGTGAAGCAGCGCCCCTCGGCGGCTTCACCGATGCGGAAGCGGTCGCCCAGCAGCGCGCCGCCGCTGACCGGGCTGGACGGGTCGACCGCCAGCACAGCGACGCTGCGCCCCTGCTCCAGCAGCCTGCGCGCCAGGGCACCGACCAGGGTGGATTTGCCAGCGCCCGGCGGGCCGGTGATGCCGATGATGTGGGCGTGGCCGCGTTCCCCCGCAAGCTTCGCCATGAGTGCGGCAGCCGCCGATGCGTCACGTTCGGCCAGCGACAGAGCGCGCGCCAGCGCCGGCCTTTCGCCGGCGACGACGCCTTGCGCCAGATCTTCCAGTGACATTCCCATGGTCCGCGCTCGTTCCCGCTTTTGTCTATTGACACTCGCAATGTACTGCGTATACAGTATCCAGTATTCCATGAGGCGAGCGCAAGCGCGCGATCGATTCTGCCATGAACACGTCAATCAAGCCCCTTGAACGACCTGCAGGCCTCGCCGACCGGGTCTATTACGAACTGCGCGACAACATCGGCAGCCACCAGATCCGCCCCGGCGAGCGCCTGCAGGAAGTCAGCCTTGCCGCCCAGCTTGGCGTCTCCCGCACTCCCGTGCGCGAAGCCCTGGCCCGTCTGGAAAGCGAAGGCATGATCGTGGTCGAGGGGCGCGGCTTTGTTGTCCCCGAACTCACCGACGCCGACATCGAAGAGATCTACCAGTTACGCTTTCTGCTGGAGCCGGCCGCCGCCCGCATCGCCGTGGCCGAGGTTAGCAGCCCGACGGATCTGGCCAGCATGTCCTCGGCCGTCGATGATTCCGTGGCCGCCGAAAAGAATGGTGACTTCCGCGCCTTCCTCGAAGCCAACAGCCGTTTCCACAATGCCTGGCGCGCACTGGTACCCAACCGCCGCATGTCCAAGCTGCTGGACCAGTATGTCGGCCACGTGCGCTTTTTGCGCGTGCTGACCCTTGGCGACCCGGGGGCACGCAAGGCCGCGCTGGCCGGCATGAAAGCCATCCACGCGGCCTTCCGCAAGCGCGACGCCGAAGCCGCTGCCACCGCCATGCACAAGCATCTCGAAACCGCCAAACACTACCTGGTGCTCGCCATCGAGCAGATTGAAAAGGAAAAGGCGGCGGAAGCCAACCCGTCACCGGCCGCCGAAGCCGACACGGGCGGACGGCGCGGCGCACGCAGCTAGCCGCCCCGCCAGCCGGCGCCGCGGATCACGATTTCTCACTGAAGCCTACCTACCGACATGGACTACAAAGCAGAAATACCCTACGGCGCCTACTGGAGCACCCCCTTCGCCCGCTGGCAGGGCAGCTTTGCCAACCTGCACAGCGTCGAGTTCGCCGCCCATGTGGCCAAAGCAGAACTGGCCAAGCGCAAGATCGACCCTAAAATGTTCGACTACGGCGCCCTGGGCTTTTCGGTGCCGCAAAAGCATTCCTTCTACGGCCTGCCCTGGCTCACCGGCCTGATCGGCGCCGGCCAGGCCGGCGGCCCGACCCTGATGCAGGCCTGCGCCACCGGCGTGCGCACCCTGCTCGCCGCCGCACAGGAAATCGAAGTCGGCATGGCCTCGGTTGCGCTGGCCATCAATTGCGACCGCACCTCGAACGGCCCGCACATGTTCTACCCCAACCCCAAGGGCCCGGGCGGCACCGGGGACTCCGAAAACTGGGTGATGGACAGTTTCAACTGTGACCCGCTCGGCCCCCACGCCATGCTGCAGACGGCGGAAAACGTCGCCGCCAAGCACGGTATCGGCACCGTCGAACAGCATGAACTGGTGCTGCGCCGCGAAGAGCAGTACCGCATGTCGCAGGAGAACGACTCGGCCTTCCTCAAGCGCTTCATGACCCTGCCCTTCGACGTCCCGACCCCCAACTTCAAGAAGTCGGCGGGCAGCATGGCCGGCGACGAAGGCATTTCGCATTCCACGGCCGAAGGCCTCGCCAAGCTCAAGCCCGTGATGCCCGGCGGCTGTGTCACTTTCGGCGGACAGACCCACCCGGCGGACGGCAATGCGGCACTCGTCATCACCAGCCGCGAGAAGGCGCGCGAACTGTCCACCGACAAGAAGATCGCCGTGCGCCTGCACGGCTTTGGCCTCGCCCGTGTGCCGGTGGCCTTCATGCCCGAGGCCACGGTGCCGGCGGCGCAGCGCGCGCTGGATCAGGCCGGAAAGACGATTGCCGGGATGAAGGCGATCAAGACCCACAACCCCTTCGCGGTGAACGACCTTTACTTCGCAAAGCAGATGGGTTGCGACCTGAAGAACATGAACAACCATGGCTGTTCGCTGGTCTGGGGCCATCCGCAGGCGCCGATGGGCACCCGCGCGATCATCGAGTTGATCGAGGAACTGGCCATGAAGGGCGGCGGCTTCGGCCTGTTCACGGGCTGCGCGGCGGGCGACACGGCGATGTCGGTGGTGCTGGAAGTCGGCGACGCCAGGTAAGCAGGCAAGCATGCTGGCCGACTGGATTTCGGACAACGCCGGACGCGTTCCGGCCAAGACCGCCATCCGCTTTTCCGGGCGGGATGTTTCCTATGCCGAACTGTCGGCCATGGTCGAGCGCATTGCCTCGGCGCTGGCGGCATCCGGAGTCAGGCGCGGCGACTGCGCGGCCTACCTTGGCTTCAATAGCCCGGAGATGCTGGCGCTGCTGTTCGCCTGCGCGAAACTGGGCGCGCTGTTCATGCCGCTCAACTGGCGGCTGGCCGCGCCGGAGCACAAGCAGATGCTGCTGGACTGCCCGCCCAAGGTGCTGATTGTCGAGTCCGACTTCTTAGCCCAGACCCGTTCCATCGGTGAAACGCTGGCCGGCATCCACCTTGTGGCGTTTGGATCACCCACATCCGGCTGGACACCCTGGAACGAGTTTCTCGGCCTCGGCGCGACACCGCTGCCGCGCGACCCGGCCGTCAGTGACGACGCGCCGCTGCTGATCTGCTACACCTCGGGCTCCACCGGCAAGCCCAAGGGCGTGCTGCTGACCCAGCGCGCGATCGAAGTCAATGCCGCCAACAGCGAGGACATGCACGGTCTGAGCGGCGACGACGTGATCCTCAACACCCTGCCACTGTTTCATGTCGGCGGACTCAACAACCTGACAACACCGGCTTTGCAGGCCGGCTGCACCGTGGTGCTGCATGCCAAATTCGACCCCGAGGCGACTTTTGATTGCCTGGAACGTGGCGACATCACGCTGACCGTGCTGGTGCCGGCGCAGCTCGACATGATGATGGCGAATCGCCGTTGGACCAGCGCCGACTTCTCAAGCCTGCGCATGATCACCACCGGATCAAGCATCGTGCCGCGCCACGTGATCCAGGCGGTGCACGCCAAGGGCGTCCCTCTGGTCCAGGTCTATGGCGCCACCGAGACCTGCCCGATCGCCGTGTATCTCAGGGCGGAAGAGGCGATGCGCAAACCTGGCTCCACCGGCCGCGCCGCCAGGCACTGCCAGTTGCGCCTGGTCGACAGCGAGGGCAATGACGTCGAGCCCGGCGAGACCGGCGAAATCTGGATCAAGGGCGACAATGTCATGAGCGGCTACTGGCAGGCGCCGCAGGCAACCGCCGCCGTGCTCGATGACGGATGGTTCCGTAGCGGCGACATGGGCCACCTCGACGCCGAGGGCTATCTGTATGTCGACGGCCGCAGCAAGGACATGATCATCTCCGGCGGCGAGAACATCTATCCGGCGGAGATCGAAAACCTGCTGATCGAGTCTCCGGACATCGCCGAAGCCTCGGTGATCGGGCGGCCCGATCCGCGCTGGGGCGAGATCGTGGTGGCCGTCGTGGTGCCGAAGGACAACCGGCAACTCAGCAGCGAACAGGTACTGAAAATGCTGGAAGGACGCATCGCCCGCTTCAAGCATCCCAGGGAAGTCGTGCTGGTCAAAGCCCTGCCGAAAACGGCGCTGGGCAAGGTACGCAAGGAAGACGTGCGGCACATGCTCGCGCGCTGAAAAACTCATGCAAACACGGAGCAGAACCCATGGCGCTTAAGATCGGCATCGATGTCGGTGGCACATTTACCGACTTCGTCGTCACCCGCGACGACGCGGAACCGGCGATTTTCAAGACGCTCTCGACGCCGTCCGATCCGTCGATCGCGGTGGTCAACGGCTTGACCGACATCGCGGCGAGCATGAACCCGCCCATGTCGCTGGAAGCCTTCGCGCCGACCATCGACACCATCGTGCATGGCACCACGGTGACCACCAATGCCACCCTGACCGGCACCGGCGCCAAATGCGGCCTGCTGACCACCGAAGGGGTGCGCGACGCACTGGAAATGCGCCGCGGCATTCGCGAGGAGCAGTACAACAACCGCTACACCAACGTCAAGCCGCTGGTGCCGCGCTACCTGCGCGCCGGCATCACCGGCCGCCTCGACCGCGACGGCAAGGAGACGACCGCGCTCGACCTGGCGCAGATCCGGGAAGCCATCGCGCTCTACAAGCAGGAAGGCGTGCAGGCAGTCTCCATCTGTTTCATGAACTCCTTCGCCAACCCGGCCCACGAACAGGCGGCGGCGGAACTGGTGCGCAAGGAAATGCCGGATGCCTACCTATCGGTGTCCACCGACCTGCTGCCGTCGATCCGCTTCTACGAGCGCGTCAGCACCACGGCGCTGAATTCCTACGTCGGCCCCAAGTTGAACCATTACCTCGACCAGCTCGTCGGCCGGCTCAAAGGCATCGGCTTCAAGAACCTGCTGCTGATCATGCAGTCCAACGGCGGCGTCATCTCGCCGCAACTGGCGCGCGAAAAGGCCGCCCTGACGCTGCTCTCCGGCCCCGCCGGCGGCCCCGGCGCCGGCCTCTTCTACGTGCGCCTGCACGGCCAGAACAAGTGCATCACCACCGACATGGGCGGCACCAGTTTCGAAGCATCGGTCGCGGTCGACGCGCCGATGATCAAGAACGACGGCGAGATCGCCCGCCACAAGATCGCCCTGCCCATGCTCGACATCCACACCATCGGCGCCGGCGGCGGCTCGATCGGCTGGCTCGACGAAGGCGGCATGCTGCGCATGGGCCCGCAAAGCGCCGGCGCCGATCCCGGCCCGGCCTGCTACAGCAAGGGCGGCAGGCTGCCGGCCACCACCGACGCCAACGTGGTGCTGGGTTACCTCGATCCCGGATTCTTCGCCGGCGGCCGTATGAAGCTCGATGCCGCCGCCGCGCGCGCGGCGATCGAGGAGCACATCGCCAAACCCATGGGCCTGTCGGTCGAGGAGGCCGCGGCCGGCATGTACCGCGTCGCCTGCAACAACATGGCCCAGGGCGTGCGCGAAGTCACCATCAAGCGCGGCTTCGACCCGCGCGAATTCCCCTTCATTCCCGCCGGCGGTGCCGGCCCGATCCATTCCTGCCTGATCTGCAGCGAACTCGAAATCCCGCTGCAGATCGTGCCGCGTGAATCCTCCGTGCTGTGCGCCTTCGGCATGCTGATGAGCGAACTCAAGCACGACTTCGTGCGCACCTTCGTCGCCCGCCTCGATGCCATCGACTGGCCGAAGCTGACCGGCATGATCGACGAGATGTCGGCGGATGGCACACGGCAACTGGTCGAGGAGCGCATCGCCGAAGAGCGTCGCCGCTACGAGGTCAAGTTCGACTGCCGCTACATCAAGCAGTACCACGAGGTGTCCTTCACGGTGCCGCGCGAACTGATTGACGCCCGCGATACCGTCGCCATCGCCGCCGCCTTCAACGCCGAGCACAACCGCTTGTACGGCTATTCGCTGGAAGCCGAAAAGACGCCGATGGAAATCATCAATGTCCGCGTCCAGGCCATCGGCATCACCGACAAGCCGACCTACCGCCGGGAAGCCTGGGCCGGGGCCGACGCATCGGGGGCGCTGAAGGGCAAGCGCAGCATGTACATCCCGGAAACCAAGACCTTCCGCGACACCCCGGTCTATGACGGCCACAAGATGCATTTCGGCAACCGCATCAGCGGCCCGGCCATGATCGAACAGGTCACCACGGCCATCTTCGTCAGCGACGCCTACGACTGCGCCGTGGATACCCTGGGCTCCTTCGTCATCTGGCAAAAAGGCCGCGAGGATCTCGCCGCAGCCTGCTTCAAAGACAAACAGGAGGTAACGGCATGAGCACCAAGATCGATCCCATCCTGCTGTCCGTCTATGCACGGACCTTCAAGTCCATCACCGACGAGATGAGCATTTCGATGGAGCAGACCACGCGCTCGCCGATCCTGTGCGAAGCCAAGGACTACGTCACCGGACTCTACGACGCCGACGGCAACATGCTGGAACAGACCGAGAACCTGCCAATCCTGGCCTTCTCGCTGGCGCCGGTGTGCAAGTACATCAAGGAATATTTCGGCGACGAAATCTATCCCGGCGACGTGATTTTCCACAACGATGTGTTCAGCCTGGGCAACCAGAACAACGACGTCGCCGCCTTCAAGCCGGTGTTCTTCGAGGACAAGCTGGTGGCCTGGACGGCGGTCAAGGGCCACCAGGCGGACATCGGCGGCAATGTCGCCGGCGGCTACAACCCGAATGCGGTCGAGGTCTGGCAGGAAGCCCTGCGCATCCCGCCGGTCAAGGTGGTCGAACGCGGCAAGCTGCGCAAGGACGTCTGGGGCCTGATTTTCGCCAACGTGCGGCTGGACATCGTGCAGCACGACATGAAGGCCGAAATGGGCGCCTGTACCGTCGGCGAGCGTCGCCTGCTGGAACTGCTCAAGAAGTACGGCGTCGAGAGCTACGAGAGCCACAAGCAGGCCCTGTTCGACGCCACGCGCAAGATGATGGAAGCCGAGATCGCCAAGATCCCCAACGGCAACTACTCGGGCGAAGGCTACGTGTATTTCGACGGCCGCTTCGTCGGCTCGAAATACACCATCCGCGTCGACATCGAGGTCAAGGACAAGAGCATCAAGTTCGACTACTCGAAGACCGATCCGCAGACCAATGGCTTCGTGAACGGCACCTTCACCTCCAGCGCCTCGGCTACGATACTCACGCTGCTGCAGATGGTGAACCCGGACATCCCGCACAACGAGGGCATGGTGCAGCCGATCGAGATCGTCATCCCCAGCGGCACGATACTCAATGCCGCCTACCCGAAGGCCACCACCTTCGGCAACCACCTCTGCCCGCCCAACGCCGACGCCATCCAGCGCGCGCTGGCCCCTGTGATGCCCGACCGCGTTACCGCCGGCTGGAACAACCTGCTGGCGTCCCTCACGACCGGCCTCGATCCGAAGAACAACGAGAAGTACGTCGACATCGGTTTCATGGGACTCAAGGGCGGCTCCGGCGCGATGCAGGGCACCGACGGCTACGACCACATCGGCATGATCGACGCCTCAGGCGGCGTGCTCGACCAGGACTATGAAATGTTCGAGCAGCAGACGCCGCACACCCTGATCCGCCACGAACTGCTGACGGACTCGGCCGGCGCCGGCGAATGGCGCGGCGGCCTCGGCGTCGAAACCATCTTCACCATCGGCTCCGACGACACGCAACTGGTGACCTTCGGCGACGGCGATTTCGAGCCGGCCTTCGGCCTCTTCGGCGGCGGCGAAGGCGGCCTCAACTTCATCCGCCTGCACTACCCCGACGGCCAGACCGTGGTACCGAAGAACAAGGACCTGATCACCGGCGTGCCCAAGGGCACCCGCTACCACCAGGTCGCCAGCGGCGGCGGCGGCTACGGCGATCCGAAAAAGCGCGACCGCAAGCTGCTGGCAGAGGAAATCCGCAATGGCGTGATCACGCCCGAGGCGGCGAAGCGGGATTACGGTTTCGTCAAGTGAATACGGAAATGAAACCTTTATGCGCAACGGCCAGCACGCGATCGTGCCGCCAGGGAGCCCTGCTCCGCTCCATGTCCCCCGGGCCGAAAAGACGCCGGCCCTCCTCCTTTACTTGCGCAGAGCAGGGCTCCCTACCGCCACGATCCGGATACGCCCCACGGGTTTTCGGTCGCAATGCGCCGGCGTATCCCGCACGGGGTGCCGGGTGTCCGATTCCCGTAGGTAAAGGAGGAGGGCCAGCGCTTCATCGGCCCGGGGGACACGTAGGGAATCGGACACCCGGCGCCCCGGGCTACGCACGTCTGACAACACGACACAAATGAATTTCGAACTCACCGAAGACCAGCAACAGATCCGCGACACCTTCGCCCGCTTCTGCGACGAACGCATCGCGCCGCAGGCCGCCGCGCTCGACGAAGCCAAGCAGTATCCGCGCGCCCTGTTCCAGGAACTTGCTGACCTAGGCTTCTTCGGCATGCGCTATCCCGAGGATGTCGGCGGTACGGGGATGGCGTTGACCGAGTTCGCTATGGCGCTGCAGGAAATCTCGCGCGGCTCGATGTCGCTGGCGGGCGCGGTGGCCATGCAGTCGCTGATGGGCACCAAGTTCCTGCATCTGCTAGGCAACGAGGACATCATCGAGCGCCTGTTCAAGCCGGCGCTGCGCGGCGAGAAGATTGGCGCCATCTGCATGACCGAGCCGAACGCCGGCTCCGACCTCGATTCCATCGCCACCACGGCGAAGAAGGTCGACGGCGGCTATGTCATCAACGGCCAGAAGACCTGGATCACCTCGGCGCCGGTGGCCGACTTCTTCACCGTATTCGCCAAAGCCGGCGAGGAAAAGAAGCTGACCATCTTCCTCGTCGAAAAGCATTTCAAGGGCATCACCGTCGGTCGCGAAATCCACAAGATGGGCGTCTGGGCGCTGCCGACCTCGGAAGTCGCCTTCGACGAATGTTTCGTGCCCGACAGCCATCGCCTGTCGAAGGAAGAAGGCGACGGCGAAGGCCACCTGCGCAAGACCCTCGGCGAGATCCGCATCATCACCGGCGCCATGGGGCTCGGCGTCGCGCGTGCGGCGCTGGGCGAGGCGGTGCGCTATGCCGGCGAGCGCAAGCAATTCGGCAAGGCCATCAACCGCTACCAGGCGATACAGATGAAGCTGGCCGAAATGGCCACCGAACTCGAGGCCGCCGAACACCTCGTGTACTACGCCGCCTGGCGGCGCGATTCCGGCAAGCCGTATCACAAGGAGGCGGCGATGGCCAAGCTGTTCGCCACCGAAACAGCGGCCAAGGTCTGCGACCAGGCCGCCCGCACCTTCGCCTCCTACGGCTACGCCATGGAATACCCGGTGCAAAGGTATCTGCGCGACGTGCGCTTCACGCTGATCGGTGGCGGCACCAGCGAAATATTGAAACTCATCATTGCCAAGGAAGTCTCCGCATGACGGATGCACAACGCAGAATCAAGATTCTTCTCGGCAAGCCGGGACTCGACGGCCACGACCAGGGCGCCAAGGTTGTCGCCCGCGCCATGATGGACGCCGGCTTCGAGGTCATCTACACCGGACTGCGCCAGACGCCGGAACAGATCGCGCGCATCGCCCTCGAAGAGGACGTCGACGTGATTTCGCTGTCCTCGATGGCCGGCTCGCACATCCCCTTCTGCCGCAAGCTCAAGCCCCTGCTCGAAGAAGCCGGCCTCACCGACAAGCTGTGGGTCATCGGCGGCAACCTGCCGGCGCAGGACCACGACGCCCTGCGCGAACTCGGCTTCAAGGGCATCTTCCCGTCCGGCTCGAAGCTCGATGCCATCACCGAGTACATCCGGAGCAACGTGAAATGAACGCTCCACAAAAGCCAGAAATGAAGAAGGTCATCAACGAATCCGGCATCGAGGTCAAGCCGCTGTACACCGCGGCCGACGTCGAAGCCAGCGGCGGCATGGCGATGGTCGGTGAGCCCGGGGCTTACCCCTTCACCCGTGGCATCCACCGCGAAATGTATCGCAAGCAGCCCTGGACCATGCGCCAGTACGCCGGCTTCGGCAACCCGGCGGATACCAACCAGCGCTTCAAGTACCTGATCGCCAACGGCCAGACCGGCCTCAACGTCGCCTTCGACCTGCCCACGCAGATCGGTCTCGATTCCGACGATCCCCTGGCCGAAGGCGAGATCGGCCGTGTCGGCATGTCGATCGACACCCTGCGCGACTTCGAGATCGCCTTCGACGGCATCGACCTGAAGAAGATCACCGTCTCGCTGACCATCAACGGCGCCGCCGCCATCCTGATCGCCATGTACCTGGCCATGGCCGAGAAGCGCGGCTACGACATCAAGGAATTACGCGGCACGGCACAGAACGACATCCTCAAGGAATTCATCGGTCGCGGCACCTGGATCTTCCCGGTCGAACCCTCGATCCGCCTCGTCGGCGACACCATCGAATACTGCGCCAAGGAGGCGCCGAAATACACCCCGGTCTCGGTCTGTGGCTACCACATCCGCGAATCCGGGGCGACGCCGGCACAGGAAATGGCCTACGCCTTCTGCATCGCCAAGGCCTATGCCGACGACGCCATCAAGCGCGGCCTGCCGGTTGACGAGTTCGCCGGCCGGCTGTCGTACAACTTCAACATCTTCGGCAACATCTTCGAGCAGGTCTGCAAGTTCCGCGCGGGGCGCAGCCTGTGGGCCAAGATCATGAAGGAGCAGTACGGCGCCGAGAAGCCCGGCTCGATGTGGCTGCGCATGATCGCCGCCGGCGGCGGCGGCGGCCTCACCTTCGAGCAACCCGAGGTCAACATCGTGCGCGGCGCCTACTACGCCCTGATCTCGGCGCTTTCCGGCACACAGACCATGGCCTTGTGTTCCTACGACGAGGCCTACACCATCCCCACCGAATACTCGGCACGACTGTCGCTGCGCACCATGCAGTTGCTGATCGCGGAGATGGGCCTCACCGAAACCGTCGATCCCCTGGCCGGCTCCTTCTACGTCGAGACAATGACGAACGAGATGCGCGCCAAGATGGAAGAAATCATGGCCGAAGTCGACGCCCAGGGCGGCATTGTCAAGATGGTGGCCGAGGGCACGATCCAGGCCAAGGTCTCGGCCCAGGCCTACGGCATGCAGCGCAAGATCGATTCCGGCGAGTTTCCCAAGGTCGGCGTCAACTGCTACAGGAATGAGCAGGAAGAAGACCATCCGGTCGAATTCCATCCCTACAACGAAGACGATGCCCGGGTGCAGATCGAAAGCCTCCAGCGCATCCGCGCCGAGCGCGACAACACGGCGGTGGATGCCGCCTTGGCCCGGCTGCGCGCGGACGCGGCAGCCGGAACCAACGTCATGCCGGCCCTGATGGCGGCCGTCAAGGCCTATGCCAGCGTCGGCGAGATGACCAAGGAACTGGTCAGCGTTTTCGGGCGCTACCAGGAACCAATCAAGTTCTGAGGAAAATGAAATGACCGAACTGAAACGCTACTACGCCCCAACCAGCCTCGACCAGGCGGTCGAGTGCCTCAAGGGTGGCAACGTCACGATACTCGCGGGGGGCACCGACCTGACACCGCAAAGCCAGGCCGGCCGCATCAAGTTCCGCGAGACCCTGATGAACATCCGCCACATTCCGCAGATGTCCGGCATCACCCTGGAGGGCAAGGAGATCCGCATCGGGGCCCTGGCAACGATCACGGAGATCATGGAGCACCCGCTGGTGCGTGAGCATCTTCCCGCACTGGTCGAGGCCTGCGACCACTTCGCCAGCGACCAGATCCGCAATGCCGGCACCATCGGCGGCAACATCTGCAACGCCTCGCCGGCCGGCGACACCCTGGTCCCGCTGCTGGTGCTCGATGCCTGCGTCGAATTGGCCTCGATGCCGGAAACCAAGCTATACCGCCATTGCATGCCGATCTCGACCTTCTTCACCGGCTCCGGCAAGACCCGCAAGTCGCTGTGCGAACTGGTTACCGGGGTGCGCATTCCGGTGCCCGCCGCCGGCCATGTGTCACGCTTCTACAAGCACGGAACGCGGCCGGCGCTGGACATCTCGACCATCTCGATCGGCGTCGCCGGCAATCTCAAGGACGGCGTGCTCTCCAATGTTCGCGTCGCCTTCGGCGCCGTCGCCCCGACGCCGCTGCGCGCCACGGCAACGGAGTCGGCGCTGGAGGGACGCCACCTCGACGCCGCCACCATCGAGGCCGCCGCCGTTGCCGCGCGCGACGAGGTCAATCCCATCGACGACGTGCGCGCCACGGCCTGGTACCGCAAGGAAATGATCCATAACATGACCAAAAGGATGCTGGAAAATGTCGCTCAAGCATGAGATCGAATTCACCCTGAACGGGGTGAAGCGCAAGTTGGCGGTGGACGTCACGATGAATGCCCTCGACATGCTGCGCGAGGTGGTCGGCCTGACCGGCACCAAGTACGGCTGCGGCGAAGGTGAATGCGGCGCCTGCACCATCCAGGTCGATGGCGTGTCGCTGAACTCCTGCCTGATGTTCGCCGTCGATTGTGCCGGGCGCAATGTCACCACCGTCGAGGGGCTCACCGACCAGCCGCGCGGCGAAGCGCTGCGCGAATCCTTCGTCGAACACGGCGCGGTGCAGTGCGGCTTCTGCACGCCGGGCATGATGATGCAGGCCGACCACCTGCTGGCGAAACACGAGCATCCCGACGCGGCCTGCGTCAAGCGCGGCCTGGAAGGCAACCTGTGCCGCTGCACGGGCTACAAGAAAATCGTCGACGCCGTGGTTGCCTGCGGCGGCCGGGACAGCGTCACCCCGGCGCAAGCCGGGGTCCAGAAATGACACCATTCCCTCGAACACCTTACTGGATTCCGGCGTGCGCCGGAATGACGGAGTAAAGCCATGACAGTCGCCGAAAAGAAACACCGCATCATCGAGCCCGATTCGCTGATCGGCAAACGCATCCCGAAGATGGATGCGCCCGACAAGGCCAGCGGCCGCACGCGCTACATCCACGACATCGACCTGCCCGGCCAGTTGCACGGCAAGATCCTCCGGTCGGCACGCATCCATGCCCTGATCAAGTCCATCGACACCTCGGCGGCAAAAGCCCTGCCCGGCGTGCATGTGGTGATCACCGCCGCCGACATCCCCGACCAGCGCCCGATCGGCGTCGCCAAGGACCACTTCCCGCTGAAAGTGGGCCGCGTGCGCAGCGAGCGCGACGAGATCGCGGCGGTGGCCGCCGAATCGGAAGAAATCGCCGAAGCCGCGCTGAAGCTGATCAAGGTCGAGTACGAGGACCTGCCGGTGATCGGCAATCCCGAAGACTCGATCAAGCCTGATGCCGTCCTGATCCATCCCGAACCCCATGGCGCGGACGGCACGCACCTGCACCTCAAGCAGGGCACCTCGATCGCCCATCGCGGCAAGGCTGACAACGTCGCCATGCGCTTCGACTATGCCCACGGCGACGTCGTTCAGGGCGAGGCCGAATCCGACGCGGTGGTCGAGGACACGTTCAAGCTGCACTACGTCACCCATTGCTGCATGGGCGTCTCGGGCATGATTGCCGAGTTCGATGCCGCCGGCAACGTGCAGATGTACTCGAACACCCAGGTGCCCTTCCTGCACAAGCGCGAGTTCGCCGAATACCTCAACATCGACCCGGCGCGCATCCGCATCATCCAGCCGCCGATCGGCGGCGGCTTCGGCTCCAAGCTCGACATCTACCCTTTCGAGGTGATCTGCCTTTACCTCGCCCGCGCCGCCAAGCGCCCGGTGAAAATGCTGTTCACCCGCGAAGAGGAATTCCTCGCCTCGCCGACGCGCCAGCCGGTGCTGCTGACCCTGCGTTCCGGCTGCAAGAAGGACGGCACGCTGACTTTCCGCACCGTGCACACCCTGCACGACAACGGCGCCTACACCTCCTGGGGCGCGACCACGCCGTTTGTGATGATGCAGACCTTCTCCTCGCTCTACCGCGTGCCGCATTGCGACTACCACACAGCGGCGGTGTACACCAACAACCCCTACGCCGGGTCCTTCCGCGGCTACGGCAACCTGCAGGCCACCTTCGCCATCGAACAGCACATGGACATGCTGGCGGCAAAGATCGGCATGGACCCGCTGGAATTCCGCATGAAGAACGCCCAGGATGCCGGCGAAGTCACCGGCCAGGGCATGAGCTTCAAGAGCTGCGGCTTCAAGGAGTGCATCACCACGGCGGCCAGCCGCAGCGACTTCGCGCGCAAGTTCGCCGAGAACCAGGCCAACCAGAAAAAGCCCGGCAACATCAAGCGCGGCATCGGCATGGCCTCGATGCTGCACGTCGGCGGCGGCGCCAAGATCTACCCCTCCGACGGCTGCGGCACCATCCTCAAGATGGACGACTTCGCCAACGTGACGCTGATCACCGGCGCCTCGGAAATCGGCCAGGGCTCGGAAACCGTGCTCTCGCAACTGGTCTGCGAGGAACTCGGCCTGCCGATTTCGGCCATCACCGTGGTCAACAACGACACCGCGATCACCCCCTGGGACGTCGGCGTACACGCCAGCCGCACCACCTTCATCGCCGGCAATTCGGCCATCGGCGCCGCGAAGAAAGCCAAGGGCAAGATCCTCGCCGTCGCCGCAAAGAAGTTCGACTGCACGGAAGCCGACCTCGACCTGCGCGGCGGCTTCGTCATTCGCGCCGCGAGCGGCGAGGCCCTGGTCGAACTCTCCAAGCTGCTGCGCAACCTGCACTTCCAGGAGAAGGCCGAACTCGTGATGACGACGTTCTACTACGAACCGCCCAGCGTGCACCAGGACAAGGGTTTCAAGGGCGACGTCTCGGCCGCCTATGCCTGGGGCAACCAGGTGGTGGAAATCGAGGTCGACACCGACACCGGCTTCATCAGGCTGCTCAAGGTCACCGGCGCCCACGACGTCGGCCGCGTGCTCAACCGGCTGGGGATCGAAGGCCAGATCGAGGGCGGCGTGGTCATGGGCCAGGGCTATGCCTTCACCGAAGACCTGATGATCGAAGACGGCAAGATGAAGAACCCCAACTTCCGCGACTACAAGCTGGTCACGGCGCCGGAGATCCCCGAAATGGACATCGCCTTCATCGAGTCGATGGACGGCGAAGGCCCGCAGGGCGCCAAGGGCGTCGGCGAGGCACCGTCGATCTGCATGGCCGCCGCCGCGGCGAATGCCATCGCCAATGCCACCGGCACACGAATGTTCGAGCTGCCCTTCACCCCGGAAAAGGTCTACCGCGCTCTGCACGGCCAGACGCCGAAGCGGTATTGGAAGCCGTGGAAGGCGGAATAGCATGAGGCGCCTGGGTCGCGATCGGCCACAGCTCGGAGGCTTTTCTTGTCATTCCGGCGAAAGCCGGAATCCAGAACGGTTGGCCGAAAGCCCCTGGATTCCGGCGTCCGCCGGAATGACGATGGAGCGCGCATGAAGCGCCGCACGATTCTCTCGATGGAACAGGCGCTGTCGCTACCGTATGCGACGCTGCGTTTCGCCCAGCTCGGCTGGCGCGTGATCCGCATCGAATCCACGCCCAGCGGCGAGGGCCTGCCGGGCGACCCGAACCGCTACATCGGCGGCCGCGTCGCCGATGACGACCGGCGCAGCTATTTCATCGCCCCCAACGTCGGCAAGGAGGCGATCGCGCTCAACCTCAAGGACCCGAAAGGCCAGGAGGTATTGCGCAAGCTGATCGTGGCGCTCGATGCCGACGTCTTCTGCTGCAACACCGTGCCCAAGCGCTACAAGCAGCTCGGCATCGACTACGAAAGCCTCGCGGCGGTAAAGCCGGACCTTATCTGGGCCGGCATTTCGGCCATGGGCCCGGAGTATCCCGACGCCCCGGGCTACGACCCGGTGATCCAGGCCATGGCCGGCTACATGGAACTCACCGGCCCGGCCGATGGCCCACCGACGCTCGCCGGCGTGCCGCTGATCGACCTCAAGGCCGGCGACGAGGTCTACGCCGGCGTCATGATGGCGCTGATCGAGCGCGCCGAAACCGGCAAAGGCAGCCGCATCGACGTCTCGATGCTGCAGGCCGCCGCCTCCTGGCTGATCACCACCCTGCCGCTGCTCGACTTCAACTGCGATCCCTCCGAGATCACGCGCTGCGGCAACGAGCACCGCAAGTTCATCCCGACCAATGTCTATCCCACCGCCGACGGCTTCATCTACATGGCCATCGGCAGCGACGTGCAATGGCGGCGCCTGACCGAAATCCCCTGGTTCGCGCCGGTGGCCAATGCCGTGCGCGCCACCAACGAGGGTCGCGTCAAGGAGCGCGAAGCCATCCACCGCGACATGGCCGCCGTCACCCGCCGTGTCGCCACCGCCGACATTGCCGCCGCCTTCCGCCAGGCCACCATCCCGCATGCGGCGATCAACGACATCCCCGCCGTGCGCGAAATGGAAGCCATCGCCCGCGCGCTGACCCGCACCCGGGCGCCCGACGGCCGCGAAGTGCGCATGCAGCCGCTGGCGGTGGACATGCCCGGCGCCCTGCGCAAAATGAGCTTTCCGCCCAAGTACGGCGAACACACCCAGTCCGTGCTGGCCGAGGCGGGATACTCCATCGCGGAATGCACAAGCCTCGCCGAACAGGGCATCATTGCCTGAACACAAACAACAACACCACCACAATCCACTCAAGGAGGAGTCACACAATGAAGAAAATCACCACCCTGCTGGCCACTGCCGGAATCGCCCTGGCCGCCACGCTGCCGGCGCACGCCCAGGTCAAGATCGGCGTCATCGCTTCCTCGACCGGCGCGATTCCCTTCGTCGGCATCCCGCAGAAGAACGCCGTTGCGCTGCTGCCCAAGAAGATCGGCGGCTTCGACGTCGAATACCTGGTGTTCGATGATGCCAGCGATCCGACGCAAAGCGTGACGCTGACCAAGAAGCTGCTCGGCGAAAGCAAGATCGACGCGCTGATCGGGCCGTCCGGCTCCGGCAATGCCATGGGCGTGCTGGGCTTCATGGCCGAAGCGCAGACCCCGATGCTGGCCCCGGTCGGCACCTCGGCCGTGGTGGTGCCGATGGACGACAAGAAGCGCTGGGTATTCAAGACCCACCCCAATGACGACGTGGTCAGCGAGGGCCTGGTTGCCGCCATGAGCAAGCGCGGTGTCAAGACGGTGGCCTTCATCGGCCGCGCCGACCCCTACGGCGAAAACTGGTACAAGACCTTCGCCCCGATGGCGGAAAAGGCCGGCATCAAGGTCGTCGCCAACGAGCGTTACGGCCCGAAGGACACCACGGCCCTGGCCCAGGCGCTGAAGATGATCGCCGCCAAACCCGACGCCATGATGGTGGCCGGTGTCGGCGCCGACGCCGCCATGCCGCATTCGCAGATCGTCGATTCCGGCTTCAAGGGCCCGATCTTCCAGACCCACGGCGCATCCTCCGGCTCCTTCCTGCAGATCGGCGGCAAGAAGGTTGAAGGCGCGCTGATCATGGGACCGCTGGTGGTGGTGCCCGACGAGATCCCCGACGCTGCGCCCTCCAAAGCAGTCACCCTGGACCTGATCAAGGGCTACGAAAAGGCCTTCGGCGCCAAGCCGCCGATCTTCGCCGCCGACACCTATGACGCCGGCCTGTTGCTGTCCAATGCCATTCCCATCGCCGCCAAGAAAGGCAAGCCGGGCACACAGGAATTCCGCTCCGCGCTGCGCGACGCGCTGGAAAGCACCAAGGAGCTCAAGGGCTCGCAGGGCCCGATCAACATGTCGGCCGCCGATCACTCCGGCTACGACCTGCGCGGCCAGGTGATGATCACCGTCAAGGATGGCAAATTCATGCGCGTGAAGGACTGAGGAAGCTCGGGCGGCCTTGCCTGATCCGGCCGCCCGCTTTCGTTGCGCATGAGCCGCAAGAACCAGCCCGCCTGGACGCCCCCCGCAGCGCACGCGGCGCTATTGCCACCCTTCACAGGCAATGACTACAACGGCTGGGGTGAAACCACCCCACGCCGTCCGCGCCAGATCTTCTGGCTGCGAAAATCCGAAGGCCACCCGTACGGCCGCCTGCTCGATGCCGTCAAGCAGCATTTCGTTTCCGTGCCCGCCTACCGCGATGTCTATGCCCTGGCCGACCGCGGGCCGGGCAAACTGCCGCCTCCGGCCGAAAATCGCCGTGTTGCCAGCGCCGACTCCTGGACCGCCCAGGTCAAGGACTTCGCGCTCAACCACCCGGGCGCACGGCCCGCCGGCTATCCCGGCGCCGGCAGCGAGGCGGAACTCGTCGGCATCACCGCGATTCGTCCCGAATGGGTCTACGAGGGCTTCGAATCGACCTTGCCCAACCTGATCATCGTCGGCAACGCCATGGACCACGCCCGCCTCTCGCGCGTGCCCTCGAGCGCCGACGACCCGGAAGGCCAGCTCGAAGTCTGCGACCAGTACAACCGCGGCGCGCGCGTCGTGAACTGGCTGGCGCACTGGATCCGCGCCCAGGGCTATGAAGCCAAGCCGCACGCCGGCCCCTGGGTCGGCTCGCTCAATCTGCTGCCGGCGGCGATTGCCTGCGGCTTCGGCGAGCTCGGCAAGCACGGCTCGCTGATCAACCGCGAGTACGGCTCCAGCTTTCGCCTCGCCGCCGTCGAGACCGACCTGCCGCTGCTCTTCGACGCGCCCGACAGCTTCGGCGCCGATGACTTCTGCACCGGCTGCCAGGTCTGCGCCAACGAATGCCCGCCCGATGCCATCAGCCGCGACAAGGTGCTGGTGCGCGGCACGGTGAAATGGGCGGTCGATTTCGACCGCTGCATTGCCTATTTCAACGAAACCTACGGCTGCGGCATCTGCCTCGCCGTCTGCCCCTGGAGCACGCCGGGGCGCGCGCCGAAGCTGGCCGAACGCTTCGCCCGCCGCGCGCGCGACAAGCGCGCCGCCGCGCCGGGCGCCGAGGCGGCGGCATGACGCTCTCGCACCGCATCTCACTGCGCCTGTGCCACTGGTGGCGCACCACCACCGACGGCGCCCGAACGCCCTCCGCCGCCCCGCGCTGAAGCCGCGATCCCCGCGATCGCGTGCGTGACGAAGACGCCCTCGCCGGGCGCCGCACCACGGAGGAACATCGGATGAGCATCGCCAACGTCAGCCTCGAAGACAAGTACCGCCTCGAACGCGGCACGGTCTTCCTCACCGGCATGCAGGCCCTGGCCCGCCTGCCCATGTTGCAGCACGAACTCGACCGCCGCGCCGGCCTGCACACCGCCGGCTATGTCTCGGGCTATCGCGGCTCGCCGCTGGGCGGCCTGGATTTCGCCCTGCACAGCGCCGCGCCCTTCCTCAAGCAGCACGACATCAGCTTCCAGCCCGGGCTCAACGAGGACATCGCCGCCACGGCGGTATGGGGCACGCAGCAGTTGCACCTGTTTCCCCAGCCAAAGTTCGATGGCATATTTTCGATGTGGTACGGCAAGGGCCCGGGAGTTGATCGCAGCGGCGATGTCTTCCGCCATGGCAACCATGCCGGCACCTCGAAGCACGGCGGCGTGCTGCTGATCGCCGGCGACGACCCCTCGGCGCGCTCCTCGGCCGTGGCCCACCAGAGCGAACACATCTTCTCGGCCTGCGGCATCCCGGTGCTGGCGCCGGCCAACCTGCAGGAATACCTCGACTACGGCCTGCACGGCTGGGCCATGTCGCGCTATTCGGGCTGCTGGGTGGCGCTGAAGCTGACCTCGGACACCGCCGAAAGCTCGGCCGTGGTCGAGGTCGATGCCGACCGCTACGCCTTTCACCTGCCGGACGACTTCCAGTTGCCGGCCGACGGCGTGCACCTGCGCTGGCCCGACCCGCAACTGGCGCAGGAACACCGCCTGCAGCAGTACAAGGTCTATGCCGCCATCGCCTACGCCCGCGCCAACGGCCTCAATCGCCTGGTCTGGGACAGCCCGCGCCCGCGGCTGGGCATCATCGCCTGCGGCAAGGCCTGGATGGACCTGCGCCAGGCGCTCGACGACATGGGCATCGACGAGGCCTACGCCGCCGAGATCGGCCTGCGCCTGTTCAAGGTCGGCATGCCCTGGCCGCTGGAGGCCGACTCGGTGCGCCGCTTCGCCGCCGGCCTGGAAGAAATCCTGGTGGTCGAGGAAAAGCGCCAGATCATCGAATACCAGTTGAAGGAGATGCTCTACAACTGGACGGATGAAAGCGGCCGCGACGTCCGTCCGCGCATCGTCGGCAAGTACGACGAAACCGGCGAATGGCCGCTGCCCGAACACCGCTGGCTGCTGCCGCCCACCGCCGAGCTGACGCCGGCCATCGTCGCCCGCGCGATCGCCGCGCGCGTCGGCCGCTTCCACGATTCGCCGCGCATCAGCGACTACATCGCCTTCCTCGACGCCAAGGCCAAGGCCCAGGCGCGGCCCAGGCTGACGCTGCTGCGCACGCCCTGGTTCTGCCCCGGCTGCCCGCACAACACCTCCACCAAGGTGCCCGAGGGCAGTTGCGCGCTGGGCGGCGTCGGCTGCCACCTGATGGCGGTGATGATGGGCCGCAACACGCTGACCATTTCGCACATGGGCGGCGAAGGCGCGGCCTGGCTCGGCGTTGCCGGCCACAGCGGCACGCAGCACGTTTTCGCCAACATGGGCGACGGCACCTACTTCCATTCCGGCCTGCTCGCCATCCGCGCCGCCGTCGCCGCCAAGGTGAACATCACCTACAAGCTGCTGTTCAACGATGCCGTGGCCATGACCGGCGGCCAGCCGGTGGATGGCACGCTGACCGTGCCGCAACTGACGCGCCAGCTCGCCGCCGAGGATGTTGCGCGCATCATCGTCATGAGCGACGAACCGGAAAAATACAAGGGCGTCACCGACTTCGCCCCCGGCGTCGAAATCCGCCACCGCGAGCGGCTCGACGAAACCCAGCGCGAGCTGCGCGAAACCAGGGGCGTCAGCGCCCTCGTCTACGACCAGACCTGCGCCGCCGAGAAGCGCCGCCGCCGCAAGCGCGGCAGCTTCAAGGACCCGGCGCAGCGCGTGTTCATCAACACCGCCGTCTGCGAAGGCTGCGGCGACTGCGCCGTGAAGTCCAACTGCCTCGCCGTGGTGCCGGTGGAAACCGAGTTCGGCCGCAAGCGCGCCACCGACCAGTTCGCCTGCAACAAGGATTTCTCCTGCCTCGACGGCTTCTGCCCGAGCATGGTCACCGTGCATGGCGGCAGCGTGCGCCGGGGCAAGGCGCTGCAAGCCGAGTCCGCGCATGCCGCGCCGCTTCCCGAGCCGGCCGCCGCCAGCCTGGAACATCCCTACGGCATCCTCATCGCCGGCGTCGGCGGCACCGGCGTGGTCACCATCGGCGCCCTGCTCGGCATGGCCGCCCACCTCGAAGGCAAGGGCGCCACCGTGCTCGACATGACCGGCCTGGCGCAGAAGGGCGGCGCCGTGATGTCCCACGTGCGCCTTGCCGACCGCCAGGAAAAGCTGCACTCGGCGCGCATCGCCACCGGCGAGGCACGGCTGATCCTCGGCTGCGACATCGTCGTTACCGTCACCGAGGACGCCCTGTCCAAGGCTGCGGCCAAGCGCACGCAAGCCATCGTCAATACCGGCCACACCATCACCGGCGAATTCCTGCGCGATCCGGATCGTGAGTTCCCCGGCGGCGCCATGGAACAGGCGATCGCCGACACCGTGGGCCGCGACGCCACCTGCCTGATCGACGCCACGCGCCTGGCCACGCGCCTGATGGGGCATTCAATCGCCACCAACATCTTTCTGCTCGGCTATGCCTTCCAGCGCGGCCTGGTGCCGCTGTCGCTGGAGGCCATCCTGCGCGCCATCGAACTCAACGGTGCCGCCGTCGAGGACAACCGTCGCGCCTTTCACTGGGGCCGCCGCACCGCCCACGACCCGGCCGGCGTCGAGGCCCTGCTGGCCGGCGACGCCGCCGAGGCCGCCCCTCCGCGTGCCCGCGACCTGGATGCCATCATCGCCCGCCGCCGCGAGCATCTCGCGGCCTACCAGGACGAGGCCTATGCGCAGCGCTACCAGGCGCTGGTCGAGCGCGTGCGCGCCGCCGAAGCCGGGGCCGGTGCCGGCGCGACACTCACCGAAGCCGTCGCCCGCGGTTACCACAAGCTGCTGGCCTACAAGGACGAATACGAGGTGGCGCGGCTCTACACCGCACCGGAATTCGCCGCCGAACTCGCCGCCACCTTCGAGGGCGACTACCGCCTGGAATTCCACCTCACCCTGCCCTGGAGCCGCGGCACAACGCCGGGCGCGGAACCAAAAAAGCAGCGCTTCGGCCCCTGGATGCTGACGGCGATGAAGCTGCTGGCGAACTTCAAGTTCCTGCGCGGCACCGCGCTGAACCCCTTCGGCCACAGCGCCGAACGCGTGCAGGAACGCGAGCTGATCGCCGACTACGAAGCAGCGGTGGAAACCATCCTGTCAGGCCTGGCCGCGCACAACCGCGACGCCGCCGTCGCCCTGGCGCGCCTGCCGGAAACGATACGCGGCTACGGACCCGTGAAGGAACGCGCGGTCGCGGCAGCGAAGGCGAAGCGCGGGGAGCTCATGGCGGCGTTCGAGCGGAAGGACGCCGCTCGCCCCCTGGCTGCGTAGGGAACACGCAAAGCCGCCGGGGCGCCGTTTGCAGGAGTCGGCGCTGAAGATACGGCGGCTGGTCGGCTTCTACCGTCAGTCAGCCTAGCCGCTGTTTAGTCTCATCCTGTTTGGTAAGCAGACGCCACGAGCTTCTATAAACTCAGGGCAACTCTCAAAGCACTCAAGAACTCCTCGTGCGTAGCGCTGACCAAACGCCTGAGCGGCAAGCAAAGCTCTGCCGAAATCCGACGTGCATGAATCTCCTCGTGGTCGGCGAACGTTCGAAGTTCCGATTCCGACCAAGAATGGTCGCCCCGTTCGTGCAACCGATTTAGCACGACATCAAGGTCAGTTGCGAGCAGCAGTACTGCGCCGATCTGCAAATCCCGAAAAACTTGGACATCCACTTTGGCGAAACTGCCGTTGGCTTCGCGCAAAACGAAATGACCATCCAATAGCAACCTTTGGCCGTCCGTCCTCAAGCGAGTCGTCGCCGAAACCAAAGCGGCTTGATTCTCATCAATCCCGGCAACGCGCTTGTCAGCGCCCCAGGTCTGCAAACCCCGCTCTTCGCGGATCAACTGACTCGCTGTAGCGTGCCGTATGCCAAGGTGTTTTGCCGCTGGCGCACCAAGATAGGTCTTGCCGACTCCATGAATACCGCCCACGAAAACAATCATCGCTCTGGCCTTGGCTGCATGGCGATCTTCTCCAATTTCCGTACTTCAGTAGCGGTCATGTAGCGAAAGGACTGCGGCGGTGAGAATTTCGTAATCACACGAGAAGGAGCAATACTATGATCAAACTGTTTCACGTCGCCAAGGAGTATGGCAAAACCCTTTGCCTTACCATCCATGTAGGCGAATAGCTCTGACCTCTTCAGCCCACCTCCACGCTCCTTGCAGTAACCCCAGAGCAGCGACGGTTTTGCTGCAACGACATCAGACACATGCGCGACGCCAACAATTTTTTGAATTGGCGCGCTTGCGTAGAGGACAATCATATCCACCTTTTCCGCAGCCCATGCACGACGAAACTCGACAGTCTTTGTCCCGGCCAGAATCAGGTCGACATACTTGGGCTTGATCGAAAGAACAATCGTCTTACCTGCCTGCGGCTGTAAGGATTCTCGTAAATTGGTCATGCTGAATTTTGCGAATGGATTGAATCGGCCCTGCGACACCGCAGCCCTGTTGTAATTGCGCATAGCTTACTTGTCTGGGGAGATGCTCCAGCAGTCGGAAGAGAATCACCTTTGTAGGCTTAGCCGCCATTTTCTCAATGTCCTCTCGGCTGTAGACGGTGCGACGACTTACTAAACTGGCGATTGCGGCCGAATTCTGGGATGTGGTGAAGTTCTCGACAACTCCAATGCTCGTCAGCGCCATCTCATCCACGGTTCTGTAGAACAACAGAAGGTCGCCGGGCCGCAGCGAGTTGGACTGGGCGTGGCAAAGATAGGCCAACTTAATAGCATTCCCTGCGCTGTTTTCCACCCCAAACAGCCGGCTTTGGTGTGGGTGGTAGTCTGGCAACAGCGTATCGTGATACTGAGGCTGAATCGGAACAATGAACTTCTGGATTTCGGGGCCATGCTGGTAGTGAGGAAAGTACCGACGGGCATACTCGAAAGTCGTAAGTCGTGGCGCTTCCGGAGCCAATCGCGGGTGTGCTTTGACCAGCACTGTGTCTTTCCCATAAGTCCCATTCTCGACGAAACCAAAGTCCTCCAATAGCCTCACGAGATAGTCGTGTTCGTCAGCATCGGTATGGGTGAATATGTTCTCGCAAGCTCGCTCCGTAGCAAATCGAAACGCGGCCTTGAGGAATAGCTCGCCGATCTTTCTTCCCCTCACGGTTTCGCCCACCTTGAACGTGCAGAGCTTCAATGCGTTGCCTGAAAGCCGAGCCTGAGCATCATTGATTGGCTCATCGATCTGCACGTCGTAGATGCAGAGTGCGGCAAGTTGCCCTTCATCGTCCCGATAAATCCACGCCCGCCGATCTTCACGAGCCTTTTCTCGAAACCATCTATCGAATTCCACGTACCCGTCTCGGAGACTGTTGAAGAACGAGGTGGACAGCATAGGCGTCAGACTGTGCAGGGGCACATCCTCAATGTTTGGAAGTACGACCTGTCGCGGCTCATGAAGACGCCGCAGCCAGTCCTCAGCCATCTGAATTGTGTAGACTCGATCCCGCTGACCCAATATGCGTGCCTTAGCGTGTATGCCGCGATCCTCAGTAACCAACGCATGAACCGCGTCACATTCCAGTGCGTAGAGAATTTCGTTATCGCAGGCGTCGTTATCAGATGTATCGGCCTTATTCCACGGGCAAGGGGCCGGATTGTCGAGCTGAGAATATTGATTGAGACGCTGCAAGTTGCGCGTCCGGCGAGCCTCGTCCGGGTCGCGTCGAAAGTCGGCGACTGTTGCCGGATGGTAAAGCAACTGATGCCCACCGATATTCGCCAGACGGATGAAGTTCGCCAAACTTGAGGTGAGTACCTGGTACGTGTCCTGTAGGGGGATCAGGACATTCGTATCGAGCAGAAATCGCAGCCGTAATGGCAATGCAGTCGTCTCCACAAAACTCTCGCAGGCATACGATTCGGTGAGGAAGCCGATATGCCGCGCTATGGTCATGGCAACTCGGCGCCACATCAGATGCAATTGATAGACGTCTTCTCGTTGAACGCCAAGCGCTCGCAAGTGTATAGCAACACCCAGCAGAGTTCATAATTCCAGATGAATTGCACCACATCTTCCGCAACATTTTTGCCATGCGTCCTTTGGTCGTCGAAACGACGTTCGGTCGAAGCCGGTGAGCATCGTGAATCCGCCATTGCCGGATGAGGTCATTCAGGATGACTTGCAAGCGAACGGCCGGTAATGACATTGCCGTTCCGAGCAAACTCTTTTCCAACGGGGATTGGCCGAGGTCCTTCCGTAGGCCTTTCGGCAAATTCAAGAGTGGAACGGGCCCTTGAGCATCAGCCCCGGGGGCAAGCGATGTCTTGGAGAGTGGCATCTACCTTGAGGATCGCACAATACCGCTGGACTGTATGCCAGTAATGGCATACAGTAGGCGACAATGAACGCAGACGAGAAACCGCTGTTCTGGATTGGCAGTGCCCGGAAGGATCTGCTCGCCATGCCGAAGGCGGTACGGCGGGAGTTCGGCTTTGCATTGCACCTTGCGCAAATCGGCACTCGGCATCCGAACACCAAGGTGCTGAATGGATTCGGCTCGGCCGGCGTGCTTGAGGTTGTCGAGGACTATGCGACAGACACCTACCGGGCGGTCTATACGGTACGTTTTTCCGAAGCGGTGTTTGTCCTGCACTGCTTCAAGAAGAAATCCACCAAGGGCAGCGAAACACCCAAGCCGGACATGGAACTGATTCGCAAGCGACTGGACGATGCGCGACGACTCGCGGAAGGAGCATGAACATGACACGCAAGACCACCAAAGACATCGAATACGAAGCCGGCACCGGAAACGTGTATGCCGATCTCGAATTCGCCGACGCGGGGAAATGCTCGCCAAGGCACGCATCGTTGCCCAGATCGGCCGCATTATCCAGGCCCGGAAACTGACTCAGGTTCAGGCCGCCGAACTATTGGGGATCGACCAGCCCAAGGTATCCGCCCTCCTGCGCGGTCACTTCAAGGGTTACTCCCAGGAACGTCTGGTCGGATTCCTGACAAAACTGGGCATGGATGTCGAAATCGTGGTTCGCCCCAGAAGCAAAAAGCGACAAGGAGAGGGTGCCGTCTCCGTCGTGTTTGCCTGACAAGCGTAGGAAGCGGTATTGCCCAGGCTGTCTGCCGTACCAAGCGTAGCCATGATTTCACACTGTCCCAAGGCTTAGTTGTGGCGTTCAACGATCTCGACAGGAAGCGCATCGAGAAGGGCATGGACAAGTTTCTTGCCAAGCGTCGTCCGCCGCCACACATTCGTCCAGAACTGGATATTGGCTATCGGCTGAATGAGCAGAGTGTTGAACTATTCGAGATTCGTCCGCAGTGGGATGATCCCTCAGTCATTTGCCAGTACCCGTTTGCCAAGGCGACCTACGTCAGAACGCGGAATCTTTGGAGGGTGTTCTGGAAACGAGCCAACTTGAAGTGGCATGGTTACGAGCCGGCAGCGACGGTCGAGACAATTGATGAATTTCTTGCCGCAGTGGATGCCGACCCATACGGTTGCTTCTTCGGATAAATCACCGTCGCTGGAGCCATCGACCTGAACGGCCGTTGACGCTGCGTTGCTGCCTGTCAGGAATTCAGCCACAACGGCTGGCAGTGGCTGCGTAGTCGCCGTATTTCCACCGGCGACTGTTCCCAAGAACCAAAGCGATCGCAAGTTGTGTGGCAGGATCGTATTGGTTGACCTGTGCCGTGGTGCAGGCCGCGTCCTGTCGCCCCCCCCCCCACACAACCCCCAAGCCCACCACCCCCTCCAACTGCCCCCCGAGGTCGACACAGTCAACCTCTTCCAGACCACCCCCTGCCCGCAGACGCACAAGTCAGCACACTACCCGATCGCACAAGTCCGCCACAGTCGCCCCGGAACCCCTTACCATACCGGGGCGGCTGCGCGCCGGGTGGTCACCCGGTCAACGCCGCTGCCGCTGAAGGGAACCCTCTCCTGCCACGCTCCGGGTTCCCGATCCTATTTTCTGGTGTGAGGAAACCTAGCCGTGAACCGGATTGATACTGCCAGGATCTACCAACTGCGCCAGGGCGGCTCGCTCGGGCAGCATATTGCGCCGGGCTCGGGGATCGTCGGCAAACCGAATCCCGACGGCCTTGCGCTGATCTATTTCGAGGGAAACCTGCTGGACACGCCTGCCTTGCGCAGCCATGAGGGTCGCATCGAATGCGCGGCACGCAGGCTTTTCGAGGATATTCCGACGACGGCGCTGCTCTATGTCGATCCGCAGGTGGTCGAAGAATCGCTGCTGGAAATCGGCGAGGTGAGATGGGATCCGGAGGCGGAAGCCTGCCGCATCGCGATCGACCCAAGCAGGATGGATCCGCTGGCCGACCAGTTTCGATGATTGACGACCGCGCCCGGCCTCGGCACACTCCTGCCCTTCAGGTCATACTTCCCAACTTTGAACAGGTGTGCACGGGCAATGGAACAGGCGGCTGAAGGCGGCATCGAGAAGTACCAGATCACCCGGGAGCTCGGCCGCGGCGCGACGAGCATCGTGTATCTGGCCCATGACACCTTCAACGATCGCGACGTGGCGATCAAGGTTTTCAGGCCCGAGATACTTTCCGACACCGAGCACGGCAACACCTACCGCAAGCTGATCGCCAACGAGGCGGCGCTGGCCGGCCGCCTCAACCACCCGCACATCGTCGGCATCTACGACGCGTTGCTCGGCCGCGACGACGGCTACATCGTCATGGAATTCGTGCAGGGCGAAACGCTCGAGAAATACGGCCATGTCGAGAACCTGCTGCCCGTGGACAAGGTGATCGAGATCGCCTTCAAATGCGCCCTGGCGCTGGATTTCGCCAGCCGCAACGGCATCATCCATCGCGATATCAAGCCCGCGAACATCATGCTCTGCGCGGATGGCGTGGTGAAGATCGCCGACTTCGGCGCCGCGATCCTGGCCAAGAACGACGAGACCCAGCTCACCGGCGTCGGCTCGCCCGCCTACATGTCGCCGGAGCAGGTCAGGAATGACACCCTGAGCTACCAGACCGACATCTATTCCCTGGGCGTGGTGATGTACAAGCTGCTCACCGGCCGCCTGCCCTTCGAGGCCGACACCAATTACGCGCTGACGCACAAAATCCTGAACGAGGACCCGCCCAGCATCCGCACCCACCGCCCCGCGCTGTCGGCGCGGCTGGCCGACATCGTCACCAAGGCCTTGCGTCGCAATACACCGGAACGGCACGCCAACTGGCGCGAGTTCACCGAAGACCTGTCGACCATCGCCGAACTGGACCTGCCGAAGGAAGCCGATTCCGAGACGCAGCGCTTCAACATGCTGAAGGCCCTGCCCTTCTTCCAGGACTTCAGCGAAATCGAACTCTGGGAAGTGCTGCGCATCAGCATCTGGGGCCGCGTGCCCTCCGGCACCTACCTGGTCGACGAGGGCACCAAGGGCAATTTCTTCTTCGTCATCGCCGATGGCAGCGTGGGCGTGGTCAAGGGCAACAAGAAGCTGGCCACGCTGGGCAAGGGGCACTGCTTCGGCGAGATGTGCTACATCCGCCAGGGCGCGCTGACGCGCACCGCCACGATCCTCGCCGACACGCCCGTCACGCTGTTCAAGATCAAGGCCGACTCCCTGCACAAGGCCTCGGAAAACTGCCAGTTGCGCTTCAACCGCTCGTTCATGAACATCCTGGTAGACCGCCTGGCGCAGGTGACCAGCGAACTGGCCACCGCGTACTGAGGCCGCGCCCGGCAGAGTCTAGCGGCCGATCCTCGCGTCGAGGAAGGCCTTGATCTCGACGAACTTCTCTTCCTCGCGCTTGACGAACTCGACGGTGCAATCGTCCAGCCCGGCCAGCATGAAGCCCTCCTTGGATTCCGGCAGGACGATGGTGATGTGCCCGGCCAGCAGGGTGCTGGCCGGCTTGAGCTGGATCGAGGCAATCTGCTCGATGGGGATGTTCTTGTCACCCTTGCGACCCTCCAGCAGGTCGCCCTTGAGACTTTGCAACAGCACCTTGACGCCCAGCTTGCGCTTGATCACGACCTCCTTGTCATAGACTTCGAGGCGGTCGCCGGTTTTCGACTCGGCGCTCATCAGGGCGCCCGGCGTGGTGGCATAGCCCATCTTGCAAGACGGGCACCTGTCTTCCGCCACCTTGGCGTCCTTGGGCAGGCGCTTGTAGCCGCAGTGCGGGCATTCGCCAGCCGCCACGGGAGCCTTGGCGGCGGCCGGCGCAGCGGCCGGTTTGGCCTGGGGCGCGGCGGCCGGTTTGGCGGGGTCCGCCGCCGGCGCCTTGGTCGGCGCCACCGCGGCATCGCTGCGCCTGGTGTCGGACTCGACAAAGCGCAATTGGCAGTTGCCGACCGAAATCACATCCTCGTCGCTGAGCAGCAGCTTGGATATTTTCCGGTCGTGCACCAGCGTGCCATTGGCACTGCCAAGATCCTCGATGACCCAGAGATCGCCGCAACGAATGATGACCGCATGCTCCTTGTCGGCGTTGAGGTTTTCGAGGGGAACCTCATTGGTAGCCTTGCTGCCAATGACAATCCGGTCCTTATCGACCGGGAATTCCCCGAGTACCTTACCGTTCGTGCTGACCACCAGATTCGGCATGCCGCTTCCTTCAAGAATTTGGTATTGCAAGCTTGCAAGCATAGCGCAAGCACCGCCGATTCGGCGATGCCACGACAGTTCCGCGCCCGCCGTTCGCTCAGCCGTAGTCCGGCCACTCCTTGCGGATATCCTCCACGCAGGGCGCGATCCAGGGCGCCAGCAGCTTGTCGCATAGCCCGGCGTTGGACCCGCGGATCGCCGTCAGCGCCTTGCCGGCCAGGGCCAGCCGCTCGGCGCGGCTGCCGCCGCGGAGGATGGCCACTTCGAGGCTGATCGCCTCGGACTCCAGGCCGCGCCGCGATAACTGGAACTGCAGGGCACGGAAGGCATCGTAGTTCTCGCCGCTGGCCATGGTCCGGCGCCGTTCAGGGATTGCCCAGGTAGTCGCCCTTGCCGATCTCGATCCCGTTGTGGCGCAGGATGTTGTAGGCCGTGACCAGGTGGAAATAGAAATTCGGCAGGGCAAAGCCCAGCAGGTAGTCCTGGCCGGTGAAGGACCAGTCCTTGCCGCCGACGCGCAGCGCGATCGGCCGCTGTTCCGAGCCGTCGATTTTTTCAGGCGAGAGCGATTCGACGAAAGCGATGGTCTTCGCGATACGCGCGCGCAGTTCGTCGAAACTTTGCTCCGTGTCCTCGTAGCGTGGCGGCTCGGCACCGGCCAACCGGGCCACGGCGCCCTTGGCGTGGTCGGTGGCGATCTGCACCTGCTTGATCATCGGCAGCATGTCGGGGAACAGCCGCGCGCCGAGCAGCACGGCGGGATCAATCTTCTTCGTCGCGGCATGGTCCCGCGCCCTGGCGAGGATGGCATCGAGGTTGCGCAGCATGTGCGCGAAGCGCGGGGCGCTGGCGTCGTACATCGAAAGGCTCATGGCGGTTCTCCGGCAAAGCCTTGATTCTGCCACCGCGGACCGCATCTATCGCAGGCGGCGGTGGCGCCAAAACCACTCTGTTGGCGGGGCCTCCCCCGGCGCAAGCTCGATTAAGCTTGGCGGCCCAAGCCTGCCCGACCACCCATGCCCGACACCATGAGCAAACCCGCGATCAATTTCGACAACAGCTATGCCCGCGATCTGCCTGGTTGCTACGTGGCCTGGCCCCCCGCCCCGGTGCAGTCGCCGCGCTTGCTGTTCGTGAACCATGCACTGGCCGACGAGCTGGGCCTGGCGCTGGGCGCGCACGACGAGGCGGCGCTGGCCGCGCTGTTCTCCGGCAACGCCTTGCCCGAGGGCGCCACGCCCATCGCCCAGGCCTATGCCGGCCACCAGTTCGGCAACTTCTCGCCGCAGCTCGGTGACGGCCGGGCACTTTTGATCGGCGAGCTCATCGACCGCCACGGCCGCCGCCGCGACCTCGCCTTCAAGGGCTCGGGGCGCACGCCCTTCTCGCGCAACGGCGACGGCAAGGCGGCGGTGGGACCGATGCTGCGCGAGGTGCTGGTCGGCGAAGCCATGCATGCGCTGGGCATCGCCACCACGCGCGCCCTGGCGGTGATCGCCACCGGCGAACCCGTGTATCGCGAAGAGACCCTGCCCGGTGCGCAACTGACGCGCGTTGCCGCCAGCCACCTTCGTGTCGGCACCTTCGAGTATTTCGCCGCGCGCGACGAGCGCGAAAAGCTGCGCCAGCTCGCCGACTACGGCATCGCGCGCCACGATCCGGAGCTGGCCGGCGCGCCGGATCGCCACGCGCGGTGGCTGCGCGCGGTGGCCGAACGACAGTCGGCGCTGCTGGCACGGTGGATGAACGTCGGCTTCATCCACGGCGTGATGAATACCGACAACATGAGCATCGCCGGCGAGACCATCGACTTCGGCCCCTGCGCCTTCATGGAGGCCTACCACCCGGGCACGGTGTTCAGTTCGATCGACCAGCACGGGCGCTATGCCTACGCCAACCAGCCCGGCATCGCGCAATGGAACCTGGCGCGCCTGGCCGAGGCCATCCTGCCGCTGCTGGCGGAGGACGAGGAGCAGGCCGTGGACATCGCCACCGGCATCCTCGCCGGCTTCGGCGCCAGCTATCGCCGCCACTGGCTGGCGGGCGTGCGCGCCAAGCTCGGGCTTCAGGAACCGGGGGACGACGAGGCCGATGCCGCACTGGCCACCGACTGGCTGGCGCTGCTGCAAGACGGCGGCATCGACTACACCCTCGCCTGGCGCCACCTGGCCGACGCGACGCAAGGCCGCGCGGAAACTCTGCATGCGCTGTTTGCCGACACGGCGGCGCTCGACGCCTGGCTGGCGCGCTGGCAGGCGCGGGCCGCCGCCGAGGCACGGCCCGCGGCGCAGCGCGCGCAGGCAATGCGGCAGGTGAATCCGCGCATCATCGCGCGCAACCATCGCGTCGAGGAAGCCCTCGAAGCCGCATCCAGCGAGGGCGATCTCGGCCCCTTCGAAGCGCTGCTGCAGGCCATCCGCCGCCCCTTTGACGAGGACCCGGCGCTGGCCCCTGGGCCGAGCCCGCACCGGCCGGCTACACCGAACGCTACCGCACGTTTTGCGGCACCTGAGGCGGGGCAAGCACCGCGCATGACGGGCCGGGAATCCGCGCGTAGCACCGGTGTGCTACAGTTCGTCACCCACTGCCGCGATGGAGCACCTCGATGAGCACCACGACGATACGCATGCCGGACGAACTCAAGACCCGCGTCGCCGCCGCCGCCAAGCGCGCCGGCACGACGCCGCACGGCTTTATCCTCGAAGCCATCGCCGAGAAAGCCACGCAGGACGAGTTGCGTGGCGATTTCGAAACCACGGCGGATGCCCGCCTCGCCAGGATTCTTGCCACAGGCAAGACCATCCCCTGGGCAAGCATGCGCGACTATCTCGAAGCGCGCCTTGCCGGCACCCCGGCCCGACGCCCTTCCGCGCGCAAGCTGGCGCGCTGAGCGTGTCGCGCATCGAACTGGCCCCGGAAATTTCCGAAGACTTCGAGCGCATTCTCGACCACCTGGCGCGGCATCAGGTCGAGCAACCAGAAGCTCGCATCCGGGAAATCATCGAGGCACTGGACGTGCTGGAGCACAACCCACTGATCGGCCGACCGGTAGCCAAGGGCAAGCGCGAACTGGTGATCGGTCGCCGTTCGCGGGGCTATATCGCCCTGTATTGCTACCTTGCCACTCCCGATATCGTGCTGGTGCTCGCCCTGCGCAGCCAACGCGAGGCCGGCTACGCGGAGCGTGGCGGCTGAGATGACTCCGGCACCGGTCTGGTCCAGCGCCTTCCGTCCCTTCTACCTGCTCGGTGCAGCCTATGCGCCGCTGCTGGCGGCGGCCTGGCTGGCGGCCTGGCTGGGGCACTGGGTGGTGCCGGCCGGCTTGCCGCTGAAGCTGGTGCATGGGCACGAATTCGTTTTCGGCTTCGCCGCCGCCATCATCTTCGGCGTGGTGCTGACGGCGCTGCCGAGCTGGGCCGGCACGGAGGAAATCGACGGCGCGCGCCTCAAGCTGCTGGTCGCACTGTGGCTGGCCGGGCGCTTCGGCTTCTGGGCCGCGCCCTGGCTGCCGGCGCCCTTGCCGGCATTGCTCGATTGCCTGCTCTATGCAACGGCAATCGCCATGCTGGCGCCGCAGTTGCTGCGCGTGAAGAACCGGCTCTACCTGCTGTTGCTGCCGATACTCGCGGCCTTGTTCATCGCCAACCTGGCCTACCACCAGGCCGCCGTGCGCGGCGACGCGGCGCTGGCGGGGCTGGCGCTGCGCGGCGCGATCTGGGCCATCGTCGTGCTCTACGTGCTGAAGGGCGGCGTGCTGGCGCCGATCTTCACCGGCAACGCGCTGCGCGAGAAAGGCCGCGGCGCGCAGCCGCCCTTCCTGATGCCGCTGGAAGCGGCGGCGCTCATCGCCCTGCTGGCGCTGGCCGCCTGCGACCTCGGCGGCGCGCCACCCGCCTGGAGCGGCAGCGCGGCGCTGGCCTGCCTGCTGCTCTACGGCTGGCGCAGCGCGCGCTGGCAGGGCTGGCGCGTCGCCGACGTACCCCTGCTGCTGCCCATGCACCTGGGCTTCGCCTGGCTGCTGCTGGCCTTCGCGCTGAAGGCGGTGGCCGATCTCAGCGGCCGGGTGCCGGAGGCAAGCTGGCTGCACGCCTTCACCGTCGGCAGCCTCGGCCTGATGATGCTGGGCCTGATGACGCGCGTCAGCCAGCGCCATACCGGCCGTCCGCTGGCCATGCCGTGGCCGATGATGGTCGCCTGCGCCGCGATGTTCCTCGCCGCCGCATTGCGCGTGGCGGCAGGAGTCGGCGCTGGCGGCACGGCGATTTCCTACGCCACCCTGCTCTGGGCGGGGGCTTTTGTCATCTACCTGGGCTGTTATGCCAAGGTGCTGCTGGCGCCCAGCCTGCCGCGCGCCAACGAGCTGCCATGAACGTCGCCCTCCTCCTTTCGCGTGCCGCCCACCTGCATGCCGAGCGCCCCGCGCTGGCGGTCGGCACCCGCGTCGTCGCCAGCTATGCCGAATTCGCCGCACGCGTCGCGCGCCTGGCCGGCGGGCTGGCGGCGCGCTTGGCGCCCGGCGATCGCGTCGGCCTGGTGATGAAGAACTGCCCCGCGTATGCCGAGGCGATGTTCGCCTGCTGGCATGCCGGGCTGGTGGCGGTGCCGATCAATGCCAAGCTGCATCCGAAGGAACTCGAATACATCTTCGGCCACAGCGGCTGCCGGCTGCGCTTCGCCACGCCCGACCTCCATCCCGCGCTGGCCGGGCTGGCCGTGCCGGGCCTGGTCGAGGCGATCGAAACCGGCAGCGCCGCCTGGGATGCCCTGTTCGCCGCGCCGATCGAAGCGGCCGAGCGGGCGCCAACCGACCCGGCCTGGCTGTTCTATACCAGCGGCACCACCGGCCGGCCCAAGGGCGTGACCCTGACCCAGCGCAACCTGATGGCGGCGATCCTCAACTATCTCGCCGACGTCGATGCCATCACGCCCGGCGACGCCATCGTCCATGCCGCGCCGATGTCGCACGGCTCGGGCTTCTACATGCTGCCGCACGTCGCCCACGGCGGGCTCAACGTGACGCCGGAATCCGGCGGCTTCGAGCCGGCGGAAATCTTCGAGCTGCTGCGCGCGCATCGCGGCGTGACGATGTTCGCCGCGCCGACCATGGTCAAGCGCCTGGTCGAGCACCGCGACGGCGGCGCCCTGCCGGGCCTGAAGACCATCGTCTATGGCGGCGGGCCGATGTATGTCGCCGATTGCCGGGCCGCGCTGGCGCGCTTTGGCAACAAGCTGGTGCAGATCTACGGCCAGGGCGAATCGCCGATGACCATTTCCTGCCTGTCGCGCGCCGACCACGCCGACAGCGGCCACCCGCGCCACCTCGATCGCTTGGCCTCGGTGGGCCCCGCCTTTACCGGCGTCGAAGTCCGCGTCGGCGGAGCGGACGACGCGCCGCTGCCGCCGGGCGAGGTCGGCGAGGTGCTGGTGCGTGGCGACACGGTGATGGCCGGTTACTGGGACAATCCGGCGGCCACCGCCGAGACCTTGCGCGGCGGCTGGCTGCACACGGGGGATGTGGGCAGCATGGATGCCGACGGCTATTTGACGCTGAAGGACCGCAGCAAGGACGTGATCATTTCCGGCGGCTCCAACATCTACCCGCGCGAAGTCGAGGAAGTGCTGCTGCGCAACCCGGCAGTGGCCGAGGTCTCGGTGGTCGGCGCGGCCGACGCCGAATGGGGCGAAATCGTCATTGCCTTTATCGTGCCGCGCGGGCCGGCGCCCGACACGGCCGAGCTCGATGCCCTGTGCCTGGAGAACATCGCCCGCTTCAAGCGGCCCAAGCGCTATGTGATGGTCGATGCGCTTCCCAAGAACAACACCGGCAAGGTCCTGAAAACCGCGCTGCGCGAACTGCTCGCCGGGCGCGCCTAGCTGGTAAGCTAGCGGCATGACCCCCAGCCAGATCGTCAAGTTCCTCGACCAGCACGTGGTCGGCCAGGAAGAGGCCAAGCGCCAGCTCGCCGTCGCCGTGTATACCCACTACCGCAAGATCGCCCTGGCGGCGCCGGAAAAGCTCGACATCATCAAGAGCAACGTGTTGCTGATCGGCCCCACCGGCACGGGCAAGACCCTGCTCTGCGAGACGCTCTCGCGCGTGCTTGGCGTGCCCTTCGTCACCGCCAACGCGACCTCGCTGGCGCAAAGCGAATACGTCAATGACGAGATCGTCGCCATCCTCGAACGCCTGATCGACAAGGCCGAGGGCGACGTCGCGCGCGCGCAGCGCGGCATCGTCTTCATCGACGAGATCGACAAGCTCAAGGTCAATGAGGCGCAGCAGTTGCAGTTGCGCGGCACCTCCGGCGAAAGCGTCCAGCATGCGCTGCTCAAGATCATGGAAGGCGCGCCGGTCAAGCTCAAGGAAACCGCCTACATCGACACCACCGAGATTCTCTTCATATGTGGCGGCGCCTTTGTCGGCATCGAGAGCATCCTTGCGCGCACCCATTCCTTCGGCTTCATTTCCACGTCGGAGGACGACAACCAGAAGCTGCTCGACCGCCTCAACGCCCGCATCAAGCCCACCGACCTGTTCGAATACGGCCTGATCCAGGAGTTCGCCGGCCGCCTGCCGGTGGTGGCTTCGCTGCTGCCGCTGTCGCGCGAGATGATGGTGCGCATCATGACCGAGCCGAAGAACTCGATCTACGAACAGTACCGCCAGATTCTCCGCGACTCGAACGTGGAGCTGCTGATCGAGCCGCTGGTGTTCGAGCAGATCGCCGACCTGGCCATGGAATACAAGGTCGGCGCCCGCAGCCTGCGCGGCATCTTCGAGGAAATGCTGACCCCGGTGATCTTCCTCGTCCCCGACCACCCCGAGGTGAAGCAGGTGCGCATCACCTCGCTGTTCGAGAACCCGCGCTACATCGGCCAGAAATCGGCGTAGCGCCAGCGCCGACTCGTGCGCTGGGAAAGGCGTGCGCAGCCGATTGTGCGCGACGCAGGTTTGTTGGATAATTCATTGTATACCGCATACAAGGAAGTCGACATGACCGCCCGCTACGCCAATCCGCTGCTTGCCACCCCCGCCCGCCCCCTGCCGCGCGCCGTTGCCATCATCGGCGCCGGCACCATCGGCCCGGACATCGGCTATTACCTGAAGAGCGCGATTCCCGGCCTCAAGCTCTACCTCGTCGACGTCAATCAGAAGGCCGTGGAATCGGCCCTGCTGCGCTTCGCCGAGTATTCGAAGAAGGCCGTGGCGCGCGGCAAGATGAGCGAGGCCGAGGCCAGGGACGTGATCCACAATCTCTACGGCACGATGGACTACGCCGACATCGCCGATGCCGATTGGGTGATCGAGGCCGCCACCGAGAACCTGCCGCTGAAGCGCAAGATCTTCGCCATGATCGAAGCCGTGGTGCGGCCCGAGGCGCTGATCACCTCGAACACCAGCTCGCTGCCGGCGGAACTGATCTTCAGCGAAATGAAGCGTCCCGAGCGCGCCACCGTGACCCACTTTTTCGCACCGGCCTGGCGCAACCCGGCCGTCGAAGTCATCGAATGGAAGAAGTCCGACCCGGCCGTGGTCGAGTACCTGCGCTGGGCCTTCTGCATGACCGGCAAGGTGCCGCTGCTGACCGCCGACGTCGCCTGCTTCATGCTCGACCGCATCTTCGACAACTGGTGCAACGAATCCGCGCTGCTGCTCGACCGCGCCACGGCCGCCGAGGTCGACAGCGTGGCCGCCGAGTTCGTCCATGCCGGCCCCTTCTTCGTGCTCAACCTGGCGCACGGCAATCCCATCATCACCGAGACCAACACCCTGCAGGCCGAGATGGAAGGCTCGCACTACGATCCCGCGCCGATCTTCAAGTCGGTCGATACCTGGGTCACGGTGCCGCCCGGCAAGAAGGTCGCGGTCACCCCGGCCACCGCGCAGGCCATCCGCCAGCGCCTGCTGGGCATCCTGTTCTCGCAAAGCGTGGATATCGTCGACCGCCAGATCGGCGACTCGGGCGATCTCGACCTCGGCTGCCGCCTGGCGCTGGGCTTCAAGCACGGCCCGCTGGAACTGATGCGCAGCCTGGGCGAGCAGACCACCGGCCAGGCGCTGATCCGCCTGCGCAGCGAACGCGCCGGCATGCCCATGCCGACGCGCCCTTTCGATGCCTACCAGGGCTTCCTGCGCCACATCCTGGTCGATGACCTGGGCGACGTGAAAGTCATCACCCTGCGCCGCCCCGAGGCGATGAACGCGCTGCATGACGACATGAACAACGAGGTCCTGTCGGTGATCCGCCGCTTCGAGAACGACCCCAAGGTCGCCGGCTTCGTCATCACCGGCTACGGCACGCGCTCGTTCTGCGCCGGCGGCGACATCGGCCGCTTCGTGGACATGCTGGGCGATGCCGATGCGTCGGCGCAGTACGCGCGCGACTGCTCGCGCCTGCTGGTGCATCTCGACCAGATGAAGAAGCCGGTGGTCGCGGCGCTCAACGGCATCGCCCTGGGTGGCGGCTTCGAACTGGCCGCGCGCTGCCACAGCATCGTCGCCATGAAGCGGGCGTGGATCCAGATGCCCGAGGTGACCCTGGGTATCACCCACGGCATCGGCGCCATGGCCGTGCCCTACCGCCGCTGGCCGCATGCGGCGCCGACCTTCAACGCCATGCTGCGCACGGCGGAACGCCTGAAGGCCGCGCGTGCCCACGAGTTGGGCATCGTCGACGGCCTGGCCGAAAATACGGAACAACTCGTGGCGGCCGCCGTCGCGCGGGTGCATGCGCTGGTCGGCCAGGTCAAGCCGATCGGCGACAACCCGGTGCAGGTGAGCATAGCCCCGGTCGAGGCGCGCGCCGCCAGCGGCCAGGTGCTGAGCCGCGAGTGCATCGAACTGATGGAGCGCTCCATCCTCGAAGCGGCGGCGGCGGCGAGCTTCGCCGAGGCGCTGGAGGTCGGCTACCGGTCGTTCGGCCTTTCGGCCTGCCTCGACAGCGCGCGCGAGGGCATCACGGCCTTCAAGGAAAAGCGCACGCCGGACTTCAGCAAGACCAAATGAAATAGGGCTATCCGGCAGCCATGATTGATATCCAACTTACATTGCGCAACACAGCACATTAGTAGAAAGTTGTTTGAGCGTGCTGGCATCATGGACGACCGCAGCGTGCCCAAAGCAGAACTAGCGAGCCTGCGAAAGCCGACGTTCAACGTTCGAGGTGAGGCGGGGCCGACGGCAAGGGAGCCCGCTCGCCGGAAGGATGATAGGCCACTCCTGGAAGCGCGGGCTGCCTTGCCGTTGGGCCTCGCCTCGACCAAGGGGTTAGACCTCACCGGCCTACTTCAGAACTGTCTTTTTGTTCTCTGGATCGTTTGGGCTTGCGAACCGAAGGAATAGCTGCTTCGCAGTTTGGTCAACGCCAAAGTAGCTTGATTCAATACCGCATTGCTCTGGATGCGAAAGGGCCACCCCGAGCGTGTGGGCAAGTAGTGGGTCTCGGGCAAAGAAGACGTTCCCGGAGCTACCTGTCAAAACTAGAAAGTCAAGCTGACTGAGTGCAAGCAGCGCTTCTTCTACAGCGAAATAGCTTGCGATACCTCTCAGATCTTCAGCTAATTGATCAACTTCATGAATGCGCGAGGCGCCGTTCTTGAACATCCACGAACAGACCTCCGGGAGGAACCTATCCTTTCTAAGGTGTTCAATTAGGGTTCGATAGTTGGACCGATAGTACTGGAAGTTCCGTAGTGTCATTACCTGCGCAGACTGTCTGATGTCGTAAACAGAGACACGACTTCGCCCTGCTCCCTTCTCTGCGATTAGACGCCCGAGCTTGATGATGCTTTTAGGCAGTCCATCTGCTGCATGCTCAATTGCCCGCATACACAAGGCGAGTTCTTCTGCGTTGACGTGCTTATCCGCGTCCGGGCGAGTGAGTCCAAGTTGCGCAATTCCATCTGCAATGAACCGCCAGACGCGATCGCGTTTCAACTGCTTTCGTGCCCCTTCGGGGTCGTCAATGGAGCCCAGAGCGATCTCATCCATCCTGTCCTTCAAGCTTCGCTCGGTTCGAATGATCTGCAGAAAAATGTCATCGGCACCGACGAAGACAATCTTGGCCATTGAATCGGTTGGATGGTCCGTGATTTCCTTGGCCAGATCGGTTAGTTCCCGAAGCAGTTCCGGTTTAGCGAAGTTGACATCGTCTACAACCAGGCAAATTCCCGCGTCCACAAGCAAGCTTGCAACTTGGCTCAAGGTCAGCGCTTCGACAATCTTCGCGCGATCCTGGGCACCCCGAAGGTTCGTCTCGTCTATCGTTCCGCTGAACTCAATGTAAGGAATTAAGTTCTTGATCCCGATCTTTACACCAGTTGGCGCGTCGGTATCTGCTTTCGCCTGCTTGTTCTCGATTAGCTGAGACTTGAAGGAGTTCCACGTTGTTGAGTTGTTGATTCGAACGTAGATGTGATTGCGGCCCTTTCTTCCCATCCGAGCGAGCACAGTGCGCGCAAGTGAGGTCTTGCCTGATCCGGATGGCCCGTAAAGGCAGGCGTGAACTCCTATCGAAGCAATGGCGCGCCGTAGCCGGGCCTCTTCGCTTCGATCCATCCATCTGTCGTCGTTGTCCTGCGCAATCCGTGGCTTCGGGTTGAAGACACGACTGACACGAACTGACCAAGCGTCGGACGATTGAATAGACATGGAGGAGTGGCCCTGAGGTGTTGTTTGGAGTCTAACGAAGTAGAGCTAACCGGCGCTGCGCGGCTTATTGCGCAGCGCCGCTCGAACGCCGGGTTATACCTTTGTGCCCAGTTGGTCATAGGCTAGTAGAACTGACGGGCTAAATGACTCAAATTGCCATCTCGGAAGAGATGATCGGTCTGCTGCGTACTCCTCAAGCTTCGCCTTTATTTCCGCTAAGTCAGTGACGCCAAGGAGCTTAAGCGTGCGAGCCAAGTACGCTTTCGAAGTGGAACGCGCAAACAACTCGAATGGGCCATACTGGCGCTTCGCGTACAAAAGAGTTTCTGGCCACCATCTGTCGTAGGGGTCGGTGTGCGTGAGATCGGCCCGAAGGAAGCAAATGAAGTCTGCTTGCATGACGTGCCTAAACTGCACTCCCGATGTCTTTGAGCGCTGCTCAAGCAGATCAGCCCTCAGGGAAAGGCGATTGAGACCAAGCCGTTGGTTACGGACCTTCAACGACTCCATGTATTCGCGAAATACCGTATAGCTTACGGTGGCGTTCTTTCCATACTCGGAGCTTCCGGGAACGTAATAGGTCTGCGAGAGTAGATGTGTCGCGGCATCAAATTGCTCGTGGCGGAGGAGGATCGCAACTGTGTGGAGAAATAGCTCATGGACAACAAACTTGAAGTTGTCGAAGTCGGCTGGATTCCACTGGTTGATGTGCGATGGACGTGAGAGATATGGAATCAGTGCCTCAAAGAACCTTTGAACCCGCGGTACATGGTCGGCGGGGTCCGCATATTGAGACAACGCAGTAATAACTTGGATGAACTCATTGCGAGAGGGCGTGAAGTCTTCTATTGATTTAATAATTCGATCATCAAACTCACCGTCATTTCCTGTGATGCGGAAACGCTCAAGTCGCTCAGAGTAAACAGATAGGTACTCATCAAAGGCACCTCTGGTATAGGCTTTGTCTGACTTTATCCCTTCGATTACACGCTTTGCGAGCGCAGATGTTCCAAGCAGCGGGGCATCTATGTCGACGATGAAGGACGGTGGCGTACCAAGCTCAGGTTTAACATAGAGAGGCTTATTGAATATCCATCGCAAGAGCTTTTCGAAGTTCTCCGCGTAGCGATCAGACTCACTAAAATCGACGTAGATTCTCGACTTGTAGTACGTGGGTAAGAATGGCTTACCCGATTCATCTCTTTCAGCGATTACTGCCACAAACTTGTCTTGCGACTGCTTTGCGTAGACTTCGGCTGAGATAATCTGAGTTTCAGTTCCAACGCCCGCAACACGGCCATCGGCCTTGGACGAATATACGTGATCGCAGATAAGTATGACTTTTGTGATCGATGGGTCAGTAACCATCTGCTCCATGAACGCGATGGAATCGTGTCCCTCGCGGAGTGCCCACTTGTCAAGAACGACATCTACCCCGCTATTGACGAGCTCGGTGGCAAGGTCTACGACCCATTGCTCATGCTCGGGAGTCGTCCAACTGTATGAAATGAAGAGCTTTGGCGGGGAACTCATTGATCATTACCTTCGCGGGTATAACTTTGAATTACTCAGCAGTCGCCAATATAGGCGACAGAAGGAGCGTTGAAGAATGAGCGAACAAGGTGGGGCAATTTCTGGAGTGCTGCAAGTTGCTCCTTGATTTTCTCGCGCAGTTTTTCGCCCTTTTGCAAAGGACGTCTTGCCGTGCCGGTGCGCTTGACGTGACTCCATACCCGTTCGTCGGGATTCAAGTCGGGTGCATAGCCAGGCAGGAAGTGCAGGGTCAGGCGGCCCTCGGTGGAGGCTACGTACTTCTTCACGAGCGCTGTCTTGTGCGCGGGCAGGCTATCGAGCACAAGATGAATCGGCTTGCTGCGGTACTTCATCATCTCCCCCAGCAACTCGACGAACAGCTCTGCGTTGAGACCGCCCTCGTAGGTGCAGAACCAGAACGCCCCACTGGCATTCACCGCCGAGGCTGCACTGATAGATTGGCGCTGTCCAGGACGTTGCACCACCGGGGTCTGCCCACGAACCCCCCAGGTCTTGCCATGCACGGAGTCGGCACGGAATCCGGATTCATCCCAGAAGAAGATTTCAGCGCCTTCCGCCCTGGCCTGCTTGGCAATGGCAGGGAAGGTGTTACGCTGCCATTTCTCGATGGCCTCCGGATCACGCTGATAGGCTCGCTGCAAAGGTTTTTGCGGCGTCAGTCCCAATCTGGCCAACAATTCGCCAACAGCGGTCAGCCCCAGTTTCACGCCGAACTTCTTCTCAATCAGTTCAACCACCACAGCACGCGTCCACAAGCCGAAGTCCAGACCGTACTGCCGCGGATCTCGCCCGTTGATCCACCTGAATACTTGGCTCTCCTGCCTTGGTGTCAAAGTGCGCGGCCGACCCGTCGCCTTCGTCGAGCGCAAGGCCCGAATACCAAGACCCGGCTGCAACGCCGCATTCAGCCACTTGTAGATCGTCGTGCGACTGAACCCATAGGCTTCAATCACCTTCGCCGCCGACTCTCCTTCGCGCACCCGCTCGACGGCCATCAGCCGAATTTCTTCCAGCGTCTTGCGGTCAAAAGTTCGCCCATCTCTCTTCATGGAAAATGAAACTGGCATGCGCGAAGCAAGTTCCATATTTGTCCACTTATTTAGCGACTAGTGAGTAAACGACATGGATATCCGTTTACGTCGGCCATGTCCGTTTGCATCCGGGAAATGTCATTGATTTCGCACATTTGTCGGTTTACTATTTTAATTGGACAACCATTGTCGGCGAGCGTCCGGGGTCAATTCTCCCGCCGTTTGATTCTGGCTGCAATCCCTATAGCATTATGAGCGGCTGCTTGTGGAAGAATTTGCCACCGGCAGCTTCTGGCAAACTGGGACATCAAGTTTCATCTTAAACGCGAACCAGATGACATTGTGCATTGCACAGAGAATCGACAATCAGAAATCCGGATAGCCTGAAGTAGAAGTACAGGGCGCGGCAATGCCGCGCCCGCCGGCGAATCAAAGCCCGAGGTCGCTCAATCCCGGGTGGTCGTCGGGGCGGCGGCCGAGCGGCCAGAAGAACTTGCGATCCGACTCGCGGATCGGCAGGTCGTTGATGCTGGCGAAGCGGCGCATCATGAAGCCCTGCTCGTTGAACTCCCAGTTCTCGTTGCCATAGGCGCGCATCCAGTTGCCGGAATCGTCGTGGCATTCGTAGGCGAAGCGCACGGCGATGCGGTTGCCGGCGCAGGCCCAGAGTTCCTTGATCAGCCGGTAATCGAGTTCCTTGGCCCACTTGCGCTGCAGGAACTGCTTGACCTGCTCGCGGCCGACCGGGAACTCGGCGCGATTGCGCCAGCGCGTGTCCTCGGTATAGACCAGCACCACGCGGTCCGGGTCGCGCGTGTTCCACGCATCCTCGGCCATGCGCACCTTCTGCGCTGCGGTTTCCGGGGTGAAGGGGGAAGTGGGGGCTTGGTTTCCATGCGGCGCTCCTCGCTGTTTTCGGGTTGGGGTCGGCGCAGGATATACAAGGTAGACAGATCTGTCTACAATCGCGGCATGAAGGCCTCGAACGAACCCGCTGCCACGCCGGGCGCGCGCGAACGCATCCTCTTCGCCGCCCACGAGCTGTTCTACCGCGAGGGCATCCGCGCCACCGGCATCGACCGCGTGATCGCCGAATCCGGCGTGGCCAAGCTCAGCTTCTACCGCCACTACCCGAGCAAAAACGACCTGGTGCTGGCCTTCCTCGAGCACCGTCACACGCGCTGGATGGCCTGGTTCGAGGAGGCGCTGGCGCGCCATGGCGGCACGCCAAAGGCCCTGATGCCGGCGCTGGCGGAATGGTTCGGCAGCGAGGGCTTTCGCGGCTGCGCCTTCATCAACAGCGTCGGCGAACTCGGCGAGGCCCTGCCGCAGGTGAATGAAATCACGCGCCGCCACAAGGCCGACATGGCCAAGGCCATCGCCAGGCTGCTGCCGGCCGGCTCGGGCTCTCCGTCGGCGTACCGCCAGCGCCGACTCCTGGCCACGGACCTCGCCACCGCCGTCGACGGTGCCATCATCCGCGCCCAGTACGACGGCGATCCGCAGCCCGCGCTGGCCTCGCTGAAGCGCATCTGCCAGGCGCTGCTCGCTAAGGCGTAACGATCGCGAAAGTGCCCGGTGCCTTGTCGAACAGGGCGAAGAAGCGCACCAGGTCAATGCGGCTGCCGCCGACCTTGAACTCCTCGCTGAGCAGGGTGTCCTTGGCGCGCGCTTCCGGCCATGAGCTTGATGAAGGTTTCCTTGGGCAGGGTCAGGGTCGCGTTGGCATCGGCCGCGGCGGCGGCCCGCTTGTGGTGCAGGACGGCGTTCTCGATCCAGAGCACGTGGGTTTCGCCGGTGTCCGCGAGCACCAGGTTGATCTTCAGGTTCTTGCCCTCGGCCGCCGGTCCGTCCAGCGCCGCCGCCATCGCCTCGAGGAAGCGCTCGATCGGCGTGTGGTAGAGCATCTCGATCACCGCGCTGCGGTCGATGCCCTTCTTCGGCGGGCCATTGCGCAACTCGTCGGCGCCCGTGAGGTAGCTGTTGCGCCAGGTGGCCGCCTCGGCCATGTAGCCCAGTTGCTCGTAGGTGCGCGCCAGCAGTTCGCGCGCCGGCTTGTGCGCCGGGTCGCCGAATACGGCATGGTTCAGCAGTTCGGCGGCCCAGCGGTACTCGCCCTTGTCGAAGGCCGCCTGCGCCGCCGCCACGGCCTTGTCGGCACCGCCCAGCAGTTCCAGGTAACGCCGTGCCGACTCCCGCGGCGGCAGCGGGTCGAGCCTGGCCGGGTTGCCGTCATAGGCGCCGAGGTAGAACTGGTACACCGCCTTGACGTTGTGCCGCAGCGCGCCGTAATAGCCGCGGGCGCCGGCATGTTCGCGCAGCGACCGGGGCAGGCTCACGGTCTCGGCGATCTCGCTCGGCGTCTTGCCGGCATTGATCAGGCGTACGGTCTGGTCGTGGGTGTATTTGTAGACATCGCGGTGCCTGGCGATGAAATCGGCAATCCGCTCGCGCCCCCAGATCGGCCAGTTGTGCTGGCCGAAATACACCTCGGCATCGCCCAGTTGGTCCAGCGCCTGCTGCATGTAGTTGGCCCAGCGCAGCGCGTCGCGCAGCTTGGCGCCGCGTACCGGCAGCAGGTTGTGCATGGTCTGCGCCAGGTTCTCGGCACCGCCATAGGCCTTCTTCTCGGGAATGGCGAAAGTCATTTCGGCCGGCGCCTCGGCCCCCGGGACGTTGTGGAAGATGAAGCGCACGCCGTCGACCGTCACCTCCTGCGTCGGCTTGTCGATGATCAGGTTCGGCGGCAGGATGCCGACGGCACCGTAGACAACGTTCTTGCCCAGGCCGGTATCGACGTTGCCCTTCGCCGAGCGTTCGAGGTTCTTGCCGAACTGGTAGATCGAGCGCCGCGCCATGGCCGTGCCGACCAGCACGTTCTCGCTGGTCGCCTCTTCGAGGAAGCCTTCGGAGGCGATCACCGGCAGCTTGCGCCGCGCCGCCTCGGCGGCGGAAACCACGCCCAGGGCGCCGCCGAAATGATCGACATGGCTGTGGGTGAAGATCAGCGCCGACACCGGGCGCGGGCCGAGATGCCGGTTGGCGAAGGCCATCGCCGCCGCCGCGCTCTCGCGCGCGGTCAGGGCGTCGATGACGATCCAGCCGGTCTTGCCTTCCACCAGGGTGATGTTGGCAATGTCGAACCCACGCAACTGGTAGATGCCTTCGGTGACCTTGAACAATCCGGCCTGCGCGTTCATGATCGCGTGCCGCCACAGGCTCGGATTCACCGTCGCCGGCGCCTTGCCGTCGACAAAGGCGTAGGCATCGAAGTCGTGCAGCAGCGTGCCGTCATCGGCGACGATCTTGCCGCTGGGGCGGGCGATGAAGCCGCGTTTTGCATCGACCAGGCCGGCGGCGGGATCGAGGTCGAGTTCCTTGGTGAAAGCCTCGTTCCAGGCCACCGTCGCCGGCTGGGCATCGCCCGCACTGCCGCCGACCGGCGCCGTCGGTCCGCAGGCACCGAGGCCTGCCAGCACCAGTGCCAGCAGCACTGGCCTTATCAGGCCATCGGGAATCATGTGGGTCGTCCGGCGCGAGTGCGCACGTCCCGCGTCAGCCGGCAAAGACCGCGGCAAGCGCGGCGGCCATGTAGGCGGGGTCGAGCGCACCGGCACTTTCGCGCGCGCTGTGCATGGCCCACATCGGCGAACCGACGTCGACCGTCGGGATGCCGAGGCGCGCGGCGACGATGGGGCCGATGGTGCTGCCGCAGCCCAGGTTGCCGCGATGCGCGTACTGCTGGCAGGGCACGCCGGCGGCTTCGCAGGCCGCCATGAAGCGCGCGGCGGTTTCGGCGCCGGTGGCATAGCGCTGGTTGGCGTTGGTCTTGATCACCGGGCCGCCATTGACCTTGACCTTGTGGTCGGGTTCGTAGGCGGCGGGGAAATTCGGGTGGTATGCGTGCGCCATGTCGGCGCTGATGAAGTAGCTCCGCGCCAGCGCGCGACGTCGGTCTTCATCGTCGAGCCCGGCGGCGAAGCCGATGCGCGCCAGCACGTCGGTGATGAAGCTGCCGCCGGCTCCCGCCGCGCTCTCGCTGCCGACTTCCTCGTGGTCGAACAGCGCTGCAACGCACGTGGCGGGCGCCGCATCGGCGACGCTCAGCGCCGACAAGGCGGCATGGCAGGACGCCAGGTTGTCGAGCTGGCGGCTGGCGATGAACTCTCCGTCGGCTCCCCACAGGCTGCCCGGCTGCACGTCGTAGGCCGCCAGTTCCCAGCTCAAAAGCTCGGACGCGTCGCACCGGGCGGCGTCGGCCAGCAGCGCACGCCAACGCGCCCCGGGCTTTCGTCCTCTCGAGCAGGCCCAGCAACAGCGGCAGTCCGATCTGCTTGTTGCGAATTTCAGACCCTGCTTGGTTGACCTCGCGGTTCATGTGGATCGCCAGGTTGGGCAGGCGCAGCAGCGGCCGTCTGAGGTCAAGCAGGCGCGCCTCGGTTCCGCCCGCCGTGCGCAGGATGACGCGGCCGGCCAGTCCCAGGTCGCGGTCGGCGAAGCTCGCCAGGATCGGCCCGCCATAGACTTCGACGCCGAGCCGGAGCAGGCCCTCGCCGGCCGAAGCCGGAAGCGGCTTGAGGCGCAGCCCGGGTGAATCGGTGTGCGCGCCGACAATCCGGAATCCCGCCTCGGCCAGCGGGCGGGCACCGACGACGAAGGCGATCAGCGAGGCGCCACCGCGCACCGCGTAATAGCGCCCGCCCGGCGCCAGGGCCCAGCGCGCGCCCTCCTCCAGCCGCGCAAACCCCGCCGCCTGCAGGCGCTGCTCGGCGCTGGCGACGGCATGCCAGGGGCTGGGGCTGGCGTCGATGAAGGAAATCAGGTCGAGGGCGGACTGGCGGGAAAGGGCGGATTCGGGCATGGCGCGTCGTGGTCGGTTCGCAAAGGCGCAAGCATACTACCCGCCGCGCCCGCGCTACTTCCCGACGGCGGCAGCTTCGGCTACACTGGCAACAATTCAATACTTGTTGAAACGTCGAAATGAAACCCGACCAGGCCGTCGACAAGCTTGCCGCGCTCGCCCAGGTCACGCGATTGCGGATCTTCCGCCTGCTGGTCCAGGCCGGGCCGGGCGGCATGAATGCCAGCGCCATCGCCGAAGCCGTGGATATCGCCCCCAGTTCGCTTTCCTTCCACATTGCCCACTTGTCGCGCGCCGGCCTGGTCGCGCCGCGCCAGGAAGGCCGCTACATTTTCTATTCCGCCGATTTCGCGGCAATGGATGAGCTGATCGCCTATCTCACCGACAACTGCTGCCAGGGCGGGCAATGCCTGCCCAGGACAGCCGCCGTCGCCACCACGGCGAAGCGGCGCGCCAAGGCGGCCTGAGGAGACCCCATGCCTTTCAATGTCCTCGTACTCTGCACCGGCAACTCGGCGCGCAGCATCCTCGGCGAGATGCTCTTCAATCACCTCGGCGGCGGCCGGATAATGGCCTGGTCCGCGGGCAGCAAGCCCGGCGGCACGGTCAATCCGGTGGCGCTGGAAACCCTCGCCCGGCACGGCATTCCCTGCGCCGGCGCGCGCAGCAAGAGCTGGGACGAGTTTGCCGCCCCCGGCGCGCCCGAGTTCGATTTCATCTTCACCGTCTGCGCCAACGCCGCCAACGAGACCTGCCCGGTCTGGCCCGGGCGTCCGAGCACCGCGCACTGGGCGCTGCCCGATCCGGCACACGTCGAACCCATCGAGGCGCGACGCGAAGCCTTCGAGATCGCCTATCAGTCGTTGAGAAGGCGCATCGAGGCCTTCCTCGCCCTGCCGCTGGAAACCATGGGCCGCGAAGAGTTCCCGGAGGGACGCAGAGCGCTGGCGCTGGCAGCACGCCGAATCCACGCGGAAGTCGGGCAATGAGCGCGCAATGCGAAGTCACTGCCAAACAGGCTACCGGCGCGCCCATGTCGCTGTTCGAGCGCTACCTGACGGTCTGGGTTTTCCTTTGCATCGTCGCCGGCATCGGCCTCGGGCAATTCGTGCCGGCACCCGTGCAGGCATTGGGGCGCATGGAGTTTGCCCGGGTCAACATCCCGGTTGGCCTGCTGATCTGGGTGATGATCATCCCGATGCTGGTCAAGGTGGATTTCGGCGCGCTGCACGAGGTCCGTCAGCATGTCAAAGGCATCGGCGTCACCCTGTTCGTGAACTGGCTGGTGAAGCCCTTCTCGATGGCGTTGCTGGGCTGGATATTCATCCGCCACCTGTTCGCGCCCTACCTGCCGGCCGAGCAGCTCGACAGCTACATTGCCGGTCTGATCCTGCTCGCCGCCGCGCCCTGCACCGCCATGGTCTTCGTCTGGAGCCGGCTGTCGAATGGCGACCCGCTGTTCACCCTGTCGCAGGTGGCGGTGAACGACACGATCATGGTCATCGCCTTCGCCCCCATCGTCGGTCTGCTGCTGGGCATCTCGGCGATCACCGTGCCCTGGGATACGCTGGTGACTTCCGTGGTGCTCTACATCGTGATTCCGCTGGCGCTGGCGCAGTGGTGGCGCAAGGCGCTGCTGCAAAAAGGCCGGGCGCACTTCGACGCCACGATGCAGAAGATCGGCCCCTGGTCGATCAGCGCCCTGCTCGCCACGCTGGTGCTGCTGTTCGCCTTCCAGGGCCACGCGATCATCGAGCAGCCGCTGGTGATCGCGATGCTTGCCGTGCCCATCCTGATCCAGGTCTTCTTCAATTCAGCCCTGGCCTACTGGCTCAACCGCGTCGTCGGCGAGAAGCACAACGTTGCCTGCCCCTCGGCACTGATCGGCGCCAGCAATTTCTTCGAACTCGCCGTCGCCGCCGCGATCAGCCTGTTCGGCTTCGAGTCCGGCGCCGCGCTGGCCACCGTGGTCGGCGTGCTGATCGAAGTTCCCGTCATGCTGCTGGTGGTGAAAGTGGTCAACGCCAGCAAGGGCTGGTACGAAACCGGCCGCTGAATCGCCGCATCACCGGCGCCGACTCTTGCGTGCCGCTGTCTTACTCCTTGGGCGGCGCCAGTTCCGGATACTCCTGGACGATGGTCGAGCCATCCTGGCGCCAGGCGTGGCAGCCGTTGATGAAGCGCGGCGTGTTGCGCGGCGACCAGTTGCGCGGATCGGGCTCGATCGCCATCTGCGCGCCGATGCGGTCGGGCCATGAAGCCTGCATGTAGGTGTTGGCCGCCTGGGTGACCAGTTCGGTAAGGTGGGTGCAGCCCTCGATGCCGCCGAGACGCTCTTTCACGGCCTGGGAAAAGCCACCGCCGATGCGCAGGCCGATCAGCTTGCGATAGGCCTCATCGACGCCGCCGCACATCGGCCAGGGCGCGATGCTGGTTTTCGCCCTGACGTCGCGGATGCGGTCTTCGGGGTCCATCACCAGCGACAGCGTCATGGTGTGCATGTATTCGCCCTCGCGCACCGGCGGCCGCGAGCGGAAGGGCACTTCCTGGCCCTTGAGGTCGGTCACCGTGGCCTCGATTTCCAGCGCGCCATCGGCCAGGCGGAAGGCCTGGCAGGTGATGGTGCGGGTGTGCAGCAGTTTTCGTTCGTCGCTAGCCGACATGGCCGGTCCTTCCGCAGAGTGTTCAGTGTTCATTGCGCCGCATCCGCCGCGCGCAGCGCCGCCTGCAAGGCATGAAACGGCAACAGCGCGCACTTGTGACGGCTGGGGTAGGCCCAGGCGGGACGGAACATCGCCAGCTCGGGCCAGTCCGCCGACGCTGTGGCCGGATCCTTCAGCATCGCTTCGAGCGTCTGCGTGGCCGCATCGAGTTCCGTCGCGTTCAGGCCGGCGGCGCGGGCGCCGAGCAGCGAGGCCGCCGCCCGGCACAGCAGGCAGCCCCGGGTCTGGTGAGCGATCGCCGATATGCGTCCGTCCTGCAGGGCCACCTGCATGTAAACGCGATCGCCGCAAAGGGGATTGTTGAGCTTCGCCTCGCCATCCGGCGATGCCAGTTGCCCGTGACCGTGCGCGGCTGCAGCCATCTGCTTGATGGCCTCCTGATAGAGATCGAGACCCTCGCTCATGCCAGGGTCCTTGCCGCCACCGCCACGCCCTCGATCAGGGCGGCGATGTCGGCCTCGTCGTTGTGCCAGCGCCAGGCTGGCGCGCGTGCAGGCATCGACGCCGAGCGCGGCGAGCAGGGGCTGGGCGCAGTGGTGGCCGCCGCGCAGGGGCGAGCCCGTGGTGGTCGAGCACCTGGCAGATGTCGTGCGGATGCAGGCCGGCGAGGTCGAGGAGACAATCGGCGCGCGCCGCGCCGACGCCGACGGGCCGAGCAGGCGCAAGCCGGGAACCGCCAGCAGGCCCGCGATGAGCTCGGCGCACAGGCGCTCCTCGCGCTCGCGGATGCCCGGCCAGTCGATGCCGCGCATCCAGTCCAGCGCGGCGGCGAGCCCCACCGCCTGGGCGATCGGCGGCGTGCCGGCTTCGAAGCGCCGTGGCGATGCCGCCCACGACGAGGCCTCGATCGTGACTTCATCGATCATGCCGCCGCCGCCGAGGAAACGTGCTGCACCGCCTGCGCGCCGTCGAGCAGGACATGTGCACCGACCGCGCGCGCCGCGGCAACGACGGCCGCGACATCGGTCCAGGCGCCGGTGACGTTCGAACACTGCGTCACGGCGACCAGGCGGGTGCGCGGCGTCAGCAGGCGCGGCAGGGCGGCGAGATCGAGTTCGCCGGACGCCATGACCGGCAGCAGGTCGAGGACGATCCCGGCCCGCTCGCGCAGCATCTGCCAGGGCACGAAATTGCTGTGGTGCTCGGCCTGCGAGACCAGCACGCGATCGCCCGGCCGCAGCGTGGCGCCGAAGGCATGGGCGACGAGGTTCAGCGCCGCCGTGGCGCCGGAGGTGAATACGATTTCGTCGGCCGATGGCGCATTGAGGAAGCGCGCCACGCTCGCCCGCGCCGCATCGTAGGCCCGGTCCGCCGCCTCGGCAAGGCGATGGCTGCCGCGCAGCACATTGGCGCGGCTGCCGGATTCGTAGCGAATCACCGCGTCGAGCGCCGAGCGGTGGATCTGCGCCGTGGCCGCGCTGTCCAGGTAATGCAGGCCGGGGTTGGCCACCAGCAGCGGAAACTCGGCGCGCAGGCCGGCGGATGGCGTCATCGCAATTCCAGTGCGCGCAAGGCGTCGGGCGTATCGACGTCGGCGAAGATGGCATCGTCCTCGCAGGGCACGGCATCGATGCGATCCGCATGAAGCTGCAACAGCCCGCGCGCGCCGACATCGCCCTGCACCTGCTGCATTTCCGCGACCAGATCGCGCGGCCAGAGGATGGGATTGCCGCGTCGGCCATCCTTCATCGGCACCACGATGTTGCCGCGCGCCGGATCGAAGGCGGCAATCAGGCGGTCGATGTGGGCGGCGCTGACCAGGGGCATGTCACCCAGCACCACCACCACGGCATCGGTGTCGGCCGGCAACGCCCGCAGGCCGGCACGCAGCGACGAGGCCATGCCGCTTTCATGTTCCGGATTGTGCGCGAATTCAATGTCCAGCCCGGACAGTGCCGCTTTCACCGCATCGGCGGCGAAGCCGGTGACGGCGACCACGGCCATCGCGCGCGAGGCCAGCGCCGCGTTCGCCGCGCGCCGCACCATGGGCACGCCGGCCACCGGCTGCAGCAGCTTGTTGTCGCCGGCCATGCGCCGGCTGCTGCCCGCCGCCAGCACCAGCGCGGCAACGCGACGGCCCGAGGCCACTCGCGGCGGCGCCGGTTCCACCGCATCCGCATCCTCCCCGGCTTCCGGCGCGCTGCGGATCAGGCCGCCGACACCCATCGCCTTGATCTCGGCGCTGCCCATCGGCAAACCGGCGAGCAGGCGTTGCAGCACCCAGTCCAGGCCATTCGTGCGCCGCGAGCGCGCGCAGCCCGGCAGGATGATCACCGGCACCTCGCCGATGCGGGCCAGCAGCAGCATGTTGCCCGGCTCCACCGGCATGCCGAAGTGGAGAATCTCGCCGCCGGCGGCGACGATGGCCGAGGGTATGGTGTCGGCCCGGTCCTTGGGCACGGTTGCGCCGGAGATCATCAGCAGGTCGCAGCCGGCGGCAAGGCTCTCGCGCAGCGCGCCTGCCACGTCCTCGCGGCGATGGGCGCAGCGCTGCACCAGGCCGAGATGACTGCCGAGCTCCTCGATGCGGCGGCGGCTGCTGGTCACGGCGGTGACGTAGTTCTTGTGCGGATCGCCGGGCTGCTCGCTCACGATCAGCGCGGCGCGTTTCTCGGCGAAGGGAAGCAGGCCGAGCGCCGCGCCCTGCCCCGCGGCGGCGATGCACTTTTCGATGACCGTGCCGGCCACCCCCAGCGGAATGATTTTCACTGTGGCCACCACCGCCCCGGCGCGCACCGCCGAGAGCGGCGCCAGCGTGGCGACGGTGACCGCCTCGTCGATGGCATTGATCCGGTCGATGAAATTTGCATCAACCGCAAACAGGCCGCGCTGCGTCGCGTGCAGGTTGCAGCGCCCGGTGTAGGCGCGGCGGGCGACGATGCCCACGCCTTGCAGCGCGGCGGCAAGGGCGGCGGCGGCGGCGTCCTCGTCCAGGTCGTCGGCGGCCAGGCGCGCGCCGTGGATCGTGGCGTGGCCGGCGGCGGCCAATGCCAGGGAGTCGGCGCTGGTGAGACGGCGGCCCTTCCTGAAAATTCCGTCCGGCAGCCGCAGGCTGTGCGCCAGCAGCAGGCCGTCGGCCTCGGCGACGGGAAATTCGCCGAAGATCACGCGGCGGCGCCCTGATAGCGGACGCGGATGATCTCGGCCAGTATCGACACGGCAATTTCGGCCGGCGCGCGGCCGCCGAGATCGAGGCCGATCGGCGAATGGATGCGCGCGATGTAGTCGCCCAGGCCAGCCTCCTTGAGGCGCTGTACGCGCTTCTCGTGGGTGCGCCGGCTGCCCAGCGCACCGATGTAGAACAATTTGCTCGGCAGGGCCAGTTCGAGCGCCGGATCGTCGAGCTTGGGATCGTGCGAGCGCGACGAGTGCCGTGGCCGCGTCGAGCCCGAGCCGGGCCAGCGCCTCATCCGGCCATTCGTCACAGAGTGTCACGCCCGGAAAGCGCTCCGGCGAAGCAAAGGCGCCGCGCGGATCGATCACGGTGACTTCGTAGCCTGCCGTGGCCGCCATGCCCGCCAGGGCCTGGGCGATATGCACGGCACCAACGATCAGCAGGCGTGGCGACGGCACGTAGGCGCGGGCAAAGCTGCCGGGCAGGGTTTCCAGGGCTCCGCTGCGTCCGGACTGCAGCAGGGATGCCGCCTCGGCCAGTTGTGCGGGCGCCAGGGAAAGTTCTCCGCTGCATCCGGCGGCATCCACCATGCACTGCGCGCCATCGCCCAGGCGCGTGACGACCACAAGTGCGCGCCGAGCTACCTGGGCCTCGGCAATGCGCGCCAGCGTCGCGGCCTTCATTCCACCGGCTCCACGAACACCTGCACCCGACCGCCGCAGGCCAGACCCACCTGCCAGGCCTGCTCGTCACTGACGCCGAATTCGAGAAGTCGGGGCTGGCGGCTTTGCATCACCTCTTGCGCCGCCTCGATCACCGCTCCCTCGATGCAACCGCCCGACACCGAGCCAACAAAAAGTCCGTCGGCATCGACCACCAGATGACTGCCCTCGGGTCGGGGCGAGGAACCCCAGGTGCTGACCACGGTGGCGAGCGCCGCCGGCTTTCCCGCCGCGCGCCATTGCCGCAGGACTTCAAACAGTGAATCGTCGTTGCTCGGCATGTTTGTGTTCCGTGTGTTTCAGAGCTGAAGAATTCTCACATGCGCCACGTCACAAAAAAACCATTCCCAAGGGATTGACATTGCGGCGCGTCAATGCATACAGTATACCGTATCCGGTATTGGACTTGCCGAACGAAGGCACCGCGCGGTACGCCATACGCCTTCGACCCATCCCTGATCCAGGATTGAAGCGTAGCAGGCATTGCAGGTTAGACTGCCCACGACATAATTCAAGGAGACCATTCATGAATCAAACCCGCATCGTTCTTGACCAAAGCGAAATCCCGACGCACTGGTACAACATCGTCGCCGACTTGAAGACGCCGCCCTTGCCGCCCCTTGGCGGCGATGGCAATCCGGTGACCCCGGACAAGATGCTGGCGATTTTCCCGGGCCCGGTGCTGGAGCAGGAAATGTCGGCCGAGCGCTGGATCGCGATTCCCGAGGAAGTGCGCCAGATCTACGCGCTGTGGCGCCCGAGCCCGCTGTGCCGCGCCACGCGCCTGGAGCAGATGCTGGGCACCCCGGCCAAGATTTTCTACAAATACGAAGGCGTCTCCCCGGCCGGTTCGCACAAGCCCAACTCCGCCGTGCCGCAGGCCTATCTGAACAAGATCGCCGGCACCAAGCGCCTGGTCACCGAAACCGGCGCCGGGCAGTGGGGTTCCTCGCTGTCCTTTGCCGGCCAGATCTTCGGCCTCCCGGTCGAAGTCTTCATGGTCAAGGTCAGCTACAACCAGAAGCCCTATCGCCGCCTGATGATGCAGACCTGGGGCGGCGACGTCGTGGCCAGCCCGTCCGAGCGCACCAAGACCGGCCGCGACATCCTCGCCGCCGATCCGGACAACCAGGGCAGCCTGGGCATCGCGATTTCCGAGGCGATCGAGGCGGTGGTGAGCAACCCCGGCAGCAAGTACGCTCTGGGCTCGGTGCTCAACCATGTGTTGCTGCACCAGACCATCATCGGACTGGAGGCCAAGAAGCAGTTTGAAAAGTTCGGCGAATACCCGGACATGATGTTCGCGCCCTGCGGCGGCGGCTGCAACTTCGCCGGCGCGGTGTTCCCCTTCCTCGGCGACGCCGCGGCGGGCGACAAGCGCGCGCAGAAGATCCGCATGGTCGCGGTCGAGCCCGAGTCCTGCCCGACGCTGACCAAAGGCGTGTATGCCTACGACTTCGGCGATGCGTCCGGCTTCACGCCGATGATGAAGATGTACACGCTCGGCCATGACTTCATGCCCCCCGGCATCCATGCCGGCGGCCTGCGCTACCACGGCGACAGCCCGCTGATCTCGCAGCTCTACCACGAGAAGCTGATCGAGGCGGTGGCGGTGCCGCAGACCGCCACCTTCGAAGCCGGTGTCATGTTCGCGCGCGCCGAAGGCATCATCCCGGCCCCCGAATCGGCCCACGGCATCCGCGCCTGCATCGACGAAGCGCTGCGCTGCAAGGCCAGCGGCGAGCCGAAGACGCTGTTTTTCAACCTCTCTGGCCACGGCCATTTCGACATGGCCGCCTACGAGAACTACTTCTCCGGCAAGATGCAGGACTTCGCCTACTCCGATGCCGATCTTCAGGCATCGCTGAAGAGCCTGCCGAACTTCGACTGGCCGCCGAAGGCCGCCTGATCTTCGCTGAAAGGCAAACGAGAAAGGGAGCGCAAGCTCCCTTTCTTTTTGTGTTTTGAATTGGGCTGCTAAGTGCCCAATCCCGACCGTCGAGTTTCTCCGAAGCGGCCGCACGGGATAACCAGCTTTTCCAAGTTTCGCTTCTACAAAGCTGCCGTTCGCGGACTCGCACGTTCGGCCATGAACTGCCGCACAATGCGATCACAAACTGGCCACCCGAGCGACCGCAGCGTTTCGTAACTTGCCCTTGACCCAATTCCAGCATCTCGGCCGTAACGGACATTGAATTGCCGATCCGAATCGGTAGGCGATGAGGCAATTAGTTGCCGTTGGATCCAGAGAAGCTCCAAGATGAGTGCGCGAACTCATATTGCTGGACCGCAGCCGGCATCGTAATTCCAACTTGTCGCCGGACGCGACTACCGGCTATCCTATGATGGTTTGTCTGATAACCTATTTCTAACGTGTCTTCTGCGGTCAAGATCTTCCAGGGACGGTTTGGGCGTGTCGCTTTACTCGACATGAACGCGCCATTGGTTGGCCATGCCCATCATCACTGCCATATTCTCATCAAGGCGGGCGGGGCAGACAGTGCTTTTCGCGTTCGAGGGGAGCACGCCCCGCTAACCGACGACCTGGCGGTCTTGGTGAACGCGTGGGAACATCATTCCTATGAGCACACCAAACCGAACGAGCGCACGCTGATTCTGGCGCTGTACATCGAACCCGCCTGGCTGGCCGAGATCCAGCGTTCCCTTGCATTGTCGGGGCACCCCCGGTTCTTTCCCCAGACCACCGTACCGCTCAAATCGGCAACGCGCAAGAACGTGGAAGAGTTTGTGCTTGAGCTCTGGTGGGCCGATGAGGTTTCGCCAAGGCGGCTTGAGCATCTGCTGTTTGAGTTGATCATCGAGGTGATCGAGAAATGCTCAGGATGGCGGGACCTGTCAAGCCTGCTCAAAAGCCGGCCACCGGCGTCCATGGATCCACGCATCCGCCAAGCGATTGCCCTGATGAAGCAGGATGTGGCGCGCGAATTCGATATTGACGCCTTGGCCCAGAAGACGGGCCTGTCGCGGGCACACTTCTTCACACTCTTCCAGCGTCACACGCAGGTTACGCCGCAGGTCTATGCGAATGTCTTGAGATTCGAGACGGCCGTTAAGCGCCTGACACAGGGGCGCGAGGCGGTAGGTGACATTGCGCACGATCTCGGATTTTCGGAACCTAGTCATTTCGCACGGTTTTTCCGCGCCCATTTGGGCATCACCCCCACGGACTACCGCCGTGCGGTCAACCTGTTCGAACCGCCACCGGGCAGTGAAGAACTGCTGTGAGCGAAATCGCCAGACTATTTGGATAGTTTCCTGACCGGGCGGTTCAAGTCCAGACCCGGCGATTCACGTCTTTTCTCCTGATTGCCGAAACTCGCTAGACGAGAACAACGCAATCCCCTGGCAGGGGGATGACAGGAGACAGATTTGCAAGCAACCCCATTTAAGATTCCGGGTGGGCTCCCTTTTGTTGGGCAACGCCTGCAGCGTCTGGAAGATACGGCACTGCTCACGGGACGCGGGTCCTATGCCGACGACCTGGGAGTCAAACCTGGCACACTGTACGCGGCCGTGCTGCGGTCGCCGCATGCTCACGCCGGATTGCGCTCCATGGATGTCAATGCCGCCCTCCAATTGCCGGGGGTCCGTGCGGTGCTTACCGGTGAAGATGTACAACGCTGGGGGCAACCCTTTGTGGTGGGCGTCAAGCAGCCGATGCAGCACTGGGCGCTGGCGGTGGATCGCGTGCGCTATGTGGGTGAGCCGGTGGCCGTGGTGGTGGCCGAGGATCGCTACACGGCAGAGGACGCGCTCGACCTGATTCGTGTGGACTACGAGCCCCGTCGCGCGGTGGTGGAGATTGATGCCGCGCTTGCCGAAGGTTGTGAGCTGTTGCACGAAGCCGTAGGCAGTAACGTGCTGTCCGAGCGTCGCTTCAGCTATGGCGAGCCCGATGCGCTTTTTTCTGACAGCCGGCGCATCAGCACCACCGTGCGCTATCCACGCAACAGCTGCTCGCCAATGGAGTGCGCGGTGGTGATAGCCGAGTACCTGGGTGCAGATGAAGGTTATGACGCTCTCTCCAACTTCATGGGCCCGTTCTCGTTGCACGCAGTCATGGCCTTGGCCCTGAAGGTGCCGGGTAACAAATTGCGCCACCGGGTACCGCGCGACTCTGGCGGAAGCTTCGGGGTCAAGCAGGCAGTATTTCCGTATGTAGTGTTGATGTGTCTGGCAGCTCGCAAAGCTGGCGCCCCCGTGAAGTGGGTAGAAGATCGGCTTGAACATCTGAGCGCAGCCACTTCAGCCACCGCCCGGCTAGCCACGATTACTGCCGACGTGCGCGACGACGGCCGCATCCTGGCCCTGCACTGGGATCAGGTGGATGAGGTGGGCGCCTATTTGCGTGCGCCTGAGCCGGCCACTTTCTATCGCATGCATGGCTGTCTGACTGGCGCCTACGATGTGGCGCACCTTAAGGTGCGAAACCGCGTGGTGGTGACGAATAAGACCCCCACCGGGCTGGTGCGCGGCTTTGGCGGGCCGCAGGTCTATTACGCGCTGGAGCGACTGCTGGATCGCATAGCTACCGAGCTAGACATCGACCCGGTAGCGCTGCGTCGCCTCAACTACGTCAAGGCTGATCAGTTTCCCTACCAAGCGCCTGCCGGTGCTGTGCTTGACTCCGGCGATTACGAAAAGATGACCGATCTGGCCCTGGCGGCCGCGCGCGAGCAAGGGTTGCATGAACGCCAGCTGGCGGCGCGCGCTTCCGGCAAGCTTTATGGTATTGGTGTGGCAGCTATCGTGGAGCCCTCGGTGTCCAACATGGGTTACATCAGCACCGTGCTCACGGCGGAGCAGCGGGCCAAGGCAGGTCCGAAGAACGGGGCGATCGCCAGTGCCACGGTGGCCGTGGACCTGATGGGTGGGGTGAATGTCACCATTGCCTCGGCGCCAGCCGGACAAGGCCACATGACGGTCTGCGCGCAGGTGGTGGCCGATGCACTGGGACTGCAACCGGTTCAGGTGATGGTAAACGTCGAGTTCGACACTGCGAAAGACGCCTGGTCGGTGGCGGCAGGCAACTACTCCAGCCGCTTCGCCGGTGCAGTCGCAGGAGCTGTGCATCTTGCGGCCATGAAGGTGCGCGACAAGCTGACGCTGATCGCGGCAGACCAGTTTGGTTGTACCCCGGCTGATGTGGCCTTTGCAGGCGGCGAAATTTTCAACATGGCCAATTCGGCGCAGCGCCAGCCCTTTACACGTCTGGCCGCCAATCCGCACTGGGCGCCCGCATTACTGCCCAAGGGCGTGAGCCCGGGCCTGCGCGAGACCGCATTCTGGACCCCCGAGGTGCTGCGTGCCCCCGACGCGGCCGACCGCGTCAATCCCTCGGCCACTTATGGCTTTGTGTTTGACATCTGCGGCTTGGAAGTTGATCCCAACACTGGCGCAGTGCGCGTGGACCGTTACATCACCGGCCACGATGCCGGACGGCTGCTCAACCCTGCGCTGGCTGACGGTCAGATCCAAGGTGCGTTTTCGCAGGGGCTGGGCGCCGCACTGCTGGAAGAGTTCCGTTATGGCGGCGACGGCAGTTTCCAGTCCGGGACGCTGGCCGACTACTTGATGCCGACAGCCTGTGAAACGCCGGATCTGGTGATCGTGCACATGGAAACGCCATCGCCCGTCACGCCCTTGGGCGCCAAGGGCTTGGGCGAGGGCAACAACATGAGCACACCCGTGTGCATTGCCAATGCCTTTGCCGACGCTTTGCGCCCGCACATGGACCTAGCCGAAGTGCAATTGCCGCTGACGCCTGGCCGTGTACTGGCGTTGTTACAGGTGTCTGATCCGGCGCCGAAGGAAATGCCGCATCCGGCAGCCGCCGTTCCGGCGGGTGAGGGGCTTGCCCTAAAGGCGCAGGGCGAGGTGGAGATTCCTGCTACGCCGGAGAAAGTGTTTGCCGTGCTGCTCGACCCTGTGGCCCTAGCGCGTGTGATTCCGGGGTGCCATTCGTTGCAGTCGATTGGCCCCAATCGCTACCGTGCCGATGTCACCGTAGGCGTTGGCCTGGTGAAGGCACGCTACGAAGCCGAGATCATCCTGTCCGACATCGACGCCCCGCACAGCCTGCGCCTGGCCGGCAGTGGCCGTTCCTCGCTGGGTACCGGTGCTGGCGGCGGGCTGGTGATGTTGCAGGCTACGCCTACCGGCACGCGCCTGAGCTACGACTATAGCGCCCAGGTTGGTGGCAAGGCGGCGATGGTGGGCAGTCGCATGCTCGAAGGAGCTGCCCGCATCATCGTGGCGCAGCTGTTTGAGTCGCTGGGCCGACAGGCCGGGGGAAAGACGGTGGAACCCAACTGGTGGCGCCGGATACTGCGCAAACTGGGAGTGCGGGTATGAAGCCCGCCGCATTTGATTACGTGCGCGTTGACGGTGTCGAGGATGCCTGTACGTTGCTGCAGCGTCACGGCGACGACGCGCGCATCCTCGCAGGGGGGCAATCACTGATGGCGGTGCTAAACATGCGTCTGGCGCAGCCGTCGCTGTTGGTGGACATTTCGCGCAGCACCGCACTGGCACGCATTGAAGTGCGTGACGGCTGTGTGCAAGTGGGTGCTGCGGCAACGCAGGCTGCGCTGGAGTGGCGTGACTCGCTGGCGCAGGAGCTGCCGCTGCTCAAGCTGGTCTTTCCCTACATCTCGCATTTCCAGATCCGCAACCGCGGCACAGTATGTGGTTCGGTGGCGCATGCAGACCCTTCGGCCGAACTGCCGCTGAGTCTGCTGGTGCTGGAGGGCCAGGTGGTATTGCGCGGCAAGCGCCAGCGGGTGGTAGCGGCCGAGGATTTTTTCACCGGCATGCTCAGCACGGCCCGAGCCAGCGACGAACTGGTGGAAGCGGTGCGCTTTCCCCTGGCCAAGCCCGGACAGGGTTTTGGCTTTCGCGAGTTTTCACGTCGCCATGGCGATTTCGCCATCTGTGCGGTGGCCGCTGTGGCGGATGACCGGGGTCTGCGCGTCGCCGTGGGCGGTGTGGCCGACCGACCGCTGGCACGCGAATGGCCGCTGCTGGAAGGCGGCGCGCTGGATGACGCGCTCAACGAGTTCGCCTGGGCGCTGGATGCACGTGATGACTCCCAGATGAGTGCTGCCTCACGCCGTCACCTAGCTCGTCGCTTGGGCCAGCAGGCTGTTGAGGCGGCTCTACTGACAAGGACTTCTGTATGACTCATGACATTCTTAGCCGAGAAAAATTGCATCCGATAACGATCGAACTCAACGGTCAGACCCGGCGGGGCTACGCCACGCCACGCATGCTACTGAGCGATTACCTGCGACATGAGCTCGGCCTGACAGGCACCCATGTAGGTTGCGAGCACGGTGTGTGCGGCGCTTGCACCGTTCGACTCGATGGCGTGGCTTGCCGCTCCTGTCTGACATTGGCCGTACAGGCGGATGGACGACGGGTTGAGACCGTCGAGGGACTTGCCGGCGAGGGTGGCGTACTGTCTGAACTGCAGTCAGCCTTCAAGCGGCACCATGCGTTGCAGTGCGGGTTTTGCACCCCCGGCATCCTGATGTCCAGCGCCGACTGGCTAGCGCGCCTGCGGGAGTTGGGCCGCAAGCCGACTGAACAGGAGGTCCGCGAAATGTTGTCCGGTCACATTTGTCGATGCACGGGCTATACGCCCATCGTAAAAGCCCTAATGGAGGTGGCACATGCTTGACTTGGGGCGGACTTTCTTGCAAAGCGTTGAGCGCGCGCCGAGGGCTACGGCCCTGGTAGACGGCGATCAGCGCCTGAGCTATTCGCAATGGGCACCCAAGATCGGCGCGGTACAGCATGGGCTGCGTGAACTGGGCCTCAAGCCTGGCGACCATTTGCTATCGGTGCTTCAAAACCGCATGGAAGCCGCCACTCTGCACTGGGCCTGTCAGTTCGCAGGCATTGTGATGACGCCGCTGAACTGGCGCGCCAAGCCCGAGGAAATCGTGCATTGCCTCAAGGATTCGTCTGCGAGTGTGGTGGTCTATGAAAAGACGTCGGCATCTGCCGTGCTCGAAGCCCTGCAGGTTCAGCCGGCCCGATTGGTCTACGTCGGCAACGATGGTGGTGAAGGACTGAACTATGCCCAGTGCTTTGACAGCGAGCAGGACCCGCTTCCCAAGGCGCAGGCACAAGACCTCTCCATCATGCTCTATACCTCGGGCACCACGGGGGCCCCCAAGGGTGTACCACGGCGTCAGCGAGCTGAACGAGTAGCTGCACTGGCCCACGTGGCGCAGAACCAATACGGCTATGGTGAGTGCACCCTGGGCGTGATGCCGCTGTATCACACGATGGGTGTGCGTTCTCTGCTGGCGCTGGCACTGGTCGATGGGTGTTTCGTCTGCATGCCCAGATTTGATGCGGCGCAGGCGCTACGCTGCATCAAGGCCGAAAAAGTCAGTCACCTGTATCTGGTGCCCACGCTGTATCACGATGTGCTGGCGCACCCTTCGTTCGCGGAGACCGACATTTCATCGGTCCGTCGCCTCGGCTTTGCAGGTGCCCCCATGCACGACGCGCTACTGCTGCGTTTGCAGGAAGCCTTTCGTCCCGACCTGTTCGTCAACCACTACGGTAGTTCAGAAATCTACACATTCTCCATCAACCAGAATGCAGTAGGCAAGCCCGGCTCGGCCGGTCGCGCGGGTATCAATACCCGGCTACGCGTAGTCAAGCTTGACGGTAAGTCCATAAATCAGCTGGCAGCACCCATGGAGGAAGGGCAGATCATTGCCGACCTGTTGTCCGACGAAGCCTTTGAAGGCTATCACAATCGTCCCGATGCCAACGCCAAGAGCTTGCGAGACGGCTGGTACTTCACGGGTGACACGGGCTACGTTGATGCGGATGGCGATCTGTTCGTCACCGGCCGGGTGGACGACATGATCATCAGCGGTGGCGAGAACATTTCCCCGGTGGACATCGAATCGGTGCTGTCACTACATCCAGCCGTTGACGAGGTGGCCGTGGTGGGTCTGAAGGACGAGCGCTGGGGTCAGCGCGTGGTGGCGTTCGTCAAGCGCAAGCAGGACGTGACCCCGGAGGGCCTGGACCAGCACTGTCGGACCTCAGACATGGTCAATTTCAAGCGTCCGCGCGAGTACGTCTTTGTGGACGAGATCCCCAAGTCGCCGGTGGGCAAGGTGCTGCGCCGCAAGCTGGTCGCGGGCGAATTCGTCCCCGAATCGGCGCAAGCGCCCAAGGTCTGATCTGCTCTCTATTCATTTCACTAAACACCACGAAGGACACCTATGAAACTCAATGAATTACTCCACCCCGCCGCCACCTTGCCGAGCGAGCTTGACGGCTTTCGCGTCGAAATTGACGCACCCCGCCAGCGCGCCGACATTGTCCTGACCCGCCCGCCTTTCAATGTAATCAGCATGCTTCAGCGCGAGCAGCTGCGTATCACTTTTGAGGCGCTGGATGCCAATGAAAATGTGCGTGTAATCGTTCTGCGCTCCGAAGGCGAACATTTTTCCAGCGGTGGCAACATCAAGGGCTTCCTTGAGGCCACTCCGGAGCATGTCTCCAAGCTGGCCTGGAACATCGCCTCTCCGGCGCGTTGCAGCAAGCCGGTGATTGCAGCCAATCGCGGCTATTGCTTCGGCGTGGGCTTCGAGATTTCGCTGGCCTGTGATTTCCGACTGGTCACCCCGACCACCCTGTACGCGTTGCCGGAGCAAAAGCTTGGGCAGATACCGGGCTCGGGTGGATCGGCCCGCCTACAGAAGATGGTGGGCATCACCCGAACCAAGGACATCGTGATGCGCTCGCGTCGTATCCCAGGCCAGCAGGCATATGACTGGGGTGTGGCCACCGCCATCGTGCCCGACGCCGAACTCGAGGACACCACTGATGAACTGGTGGACGAACTGCGTTCGTTTTCCCCGATTGCGCAACGCACAGCAAAGAAACTGCTCAACGACACCGAAGATTCCCCGCTTTCGATTGCCATCGAGCTCGAGGGCCACTGCTATTCGCGCCTGCGCAGCTCCGAGGATTTCCGCGAAGGCGTAGAAGCCTTCAACGACAAGCGTACCCCCAAGTTTGTCGGACTGTAAGGCTGACGACTTTTTCCAACCCACAACCATAACGACCCGAAGGAGACATGACATGAAAACGAAGCTGATGACTACCTTGATTGCCGCCACTTTCACTGTCGGTGCGCAGGCACAGACTGGCCCCATTCGCGTTGGCGTGGTTACGCCTCTGTCGGGGACTTATGCCGGCATTGGCCAGCAGGTGAAGTGGGGCCTGGACCTGGCCGCCAAGGAGATCAACGGCGGTGGCGGCGTGATGGGCCGCCAAATCGAACTCATCTATGAAGATGAGGAAGCCAACCCGGCCGTGGCGGTGCAGAAGGCAGAAAAGCTGTTCCAGGTTGGCAAGGTTGACTTTCTTACCGGCACGGTCAACTCCGGATCCACTTTGGCCGTGGGACAGGTAGCCGAGCGCAACAATCGCCTGATAGCCACCACCGTGTCCTTTGCCGACTCGATCACCGCGGACAAATGCTCCGCCAATGTGTTCCGCGTCAATGCCCGCGCCGGCATGCAGTCGGCAGCGCTGGCTGACTGGATGGCCTCGACCAAGCCCAATGCCAATGTGTTCTACCTGGGCCCGGACTATGAGATGGGTCGAAGCACCGTTGCGGCCTTCAAATCTGCAGCCGAGAGCAAAGGCGCCAAGACGGTAGGCGAAGTCTTCGCGCCACTGGACAACAAAGACTATTCGCCGTTCTTCGGTCAGATGCGTTCTGCCCGTCCGACCGTGATTTACACGTCGGTGGCCGGCAACGACACCGTGCGTCTGTTTACCCAGATGGCCGAGTTCGGCTTGAACCGCAATGTACAGGTAGTAGGTGCGTCGGGCACGGTCACTTCACAAAACCTGAAGGCCATAGGTAGTGCCGCCGACGGCTTCGTGACCGGTGTGGGCTACTCGACCAGCATTGACAGCGCCGAGAACAAAAAGTTTGTCGCCAGTTTTGAGGCCGCCAACAAGGCTCAGCCCGACCTGTACGGCGCCGACAGCTATGGGGTGTTGTTCTTCTACAAAGCGGCTGTGGAGAAGGCCAAGTCTACGGACACAGACAAGGTGCGTACGGCCATGCGTGGACTTCAGTGGGCTACACCGCAGGGAATTAAGACCATGCGCGCCGGCGACCACCAGGCGATGCAGGACATGTATGCCGTCAAGGTCAACGGTGGCAAGTTCGAGATCGTTGGCAAGGTAGCCGCGGCCACAGCCATTGGTCCCGATGCTTGCACCAAGTTCTAAGGAACCGGTATGAGCTCAGCACTGGATTGGTTGCAGTTCGTGCTGGCGCCCCAGATGGTCAACGGCCTGTCCATCGGAGTGGCCGTTGTCCTGATGGCGCTGGGGCTGACCATCATTTTCGGGTTGCTGGACGTAATCAACATGGCGCACGGCGAGTTCTACGCCATCGGCGCCTATGGCGCCGTGGCCCTGATCGGCCTCGGAATGTCATTCTGGTGGGCGCTGGCGCTCACTCCGTTGCTGATGGCGGTGCTGGGCTACGTCACCGAAAGAGGACTGATCCAGCGCGTCTTTCACAGCAAGGATCGGCATACGCTCACGCTACTTCTGACCTTTGGGGTGGGCATTGTCTTGGAGGATGTGCTCAAGATCGTGTTTGGCGCTAACCCCTTGCGTGTTGAAGCGCCCATCACCGGCGCAACCGAACTCGTAGGCCTGTTCTTTCCCAACTACCGCCTGTTCGTGATGGCCGTCGGCGGGCTGCTGATTGTGGCGGTCTGGGTTCTGGTATTTCGCACGTCGCTGGGCGCCATCGTGCGCGCAGCCGCCTTTGATCGCTACATGAGCGCCTCGCTGGGCGTTCCGATCTCGCGTGTGTATGCGGCAACCTTTGCCTTTGGTGTTGCCTTGGCTGGCATCTCAGGAGTGCTGCTGGCGCCAATCTACTCGGTGTTTCCGACGATGGGACGCGACTTCGTCCTTATTGCATTCAGCGTTGTCATCATCGGCGGCATGGGCTCCATCAAGGGCGCGGTGCTTGCCGGTTTGCTGCTCACGCAGGTGCAGTCGATCTCCAGTCTATTTATTTCCCCGGTATGGAATGACCCGCTGCTGTTCGGCATCATGGTGCTGGTGCTGATGTGGCGCCCCCAAGGCTTGTACGGGAAACTCGGCAATGCATGATCAAGCCAAGCCATCCGCGCAAGCGCCCTCCGCGTCGCGCTATTTCACATGGCTGTTTTTCCTCGGAGCGCTTGTTTTCGCCCTAGGGGCCGGTCTTGTGGGCGATGTCTTCTTTTTGCGCTTGGCCACCGAAGCACTAATCTTCGGTGGGCTTGCCCTGTCGGTGGACCTGTTGCTGGGGCGAGTTGGGCTGCTACCTCTGGGGCAGGCCTTGTTCTTCGGCCTTGGGGCCTACGTCTCGGCGCTGGTCCTCAAGGAATGGCACAACTCCTTCTGGCTAAGTGTCACCGTGTCGCTAGTGGCAAGCGCACTGGCCGGGCTGGTTGGCGGCATTGTCGCCATCCGTGCCAAGGGGGTGTACTTTGCGCTCATCAGTTTTGGTTTGGCACAGGTGGTATCCAAAGTTGTGTTCAACACCCGCGATTTGGGTGCGTCCGACGGCATCATCGGCGTTCCGGGTGCAGCCATTTTTCCCGGGCTAACTTCTGCGGATCCGATCGGCTTCTTCCTGGTTACGTTGGCGACGATCTTTGGTCTCTACTGTGGGCTGACTTATCTGATGGAAACACCCTTCGGGCGCCAGCTATCGGCTATTCGAACTAACGAGCATCGGATTCCCTTCCTGGGGTTTGATCCTTGGCGCTACAAGTTGCTGGCCTTTGTGGTGGCTGCCTGCATTGCCGGCCTCAGCGGTGCCTTGTACCCCATGCTTCGAGGCTTTGTGTCGCCTGAACTGATGTTCTTTCAGGTGTCTGGCAATGCGGTGATCAATGTGATTGTGGGTGGAACGGGCACGCTAATTGGTTCCCTGTACGGGTCGACCTTACTGACCGGTCTGAAATCGGTGGTGGGCTCGTTCACGGCACACCACCAGATCGTCATCGGTTTGTTGTTCGTTGTGGTGGTGATCGTGTTTCCACGTGGCTTGATAGGGTATTTGTCGCCCTTGTTGCAACGACGGCTGTCGTTTCGACATGCGACTGGCCGTGGAGGTCAATGATGGAGCCGATCCTTTCAATACACGGCCTAAGCGTTCGCTTTGGCGCCTTGCTGGCGGTAAATGACGTGAGTTTTGATGCGCTGGCCGGCAAGATTACCGCAGTGATCGGCCCCAACGGTGCCGGCAAGAGCAGCCTGTTCAATCTCATTAGCGGTGCCGTCACCCCAACGAGGGGTCGAGTGATGTTCGAGAACAAGGACGTAACGGGGACATCTCCCGACCATATGCTCAAGGTTGGACTATCGCGTTCGTTTCAGATCACCAATCTGTTCTTCGAACTCACCGTGCAGGAGAACTTGCGATTGGCTGCGCAGTTCCTTGAGCAGGGACACGGGCTGTTTAGACCGTTGGCTGCCAGCACACGCGCGAATGCGCGGGTCGACGAGTTGATTGTCCAATTTGGATTGCAGGACAAGGCGTCTGAACTTGCCGGTTATCTCTCGCACGGAGAGCAGCGCAGGCTGGAGATAGCCGTGTCACTCGCGGCACGTCCGCGCATGCTACTGCTGGACGAGCCGACACAGGGGATGAGCCATGCCGATACCAAAGAGACCGAGATTATGATCAGGGGCCTTGCCTCTGAGCACGGCTTGAGCATCCTCCTCGTAGAGCACGACGTGGACCTGGTGATGAATATTTCGGACCACGTTGTCGTAATGCACCAAGGAAAGAAGCTTGCCGAAGGCACACCCGCGCAGGTGCGCAGCAACGCCAGCGTGCAGGCCGCCTATTTTGGCGAGCACGGCTAGGAGAGACCATGCTTGAACTACGGGATGTACATTCCCACTATGGATTGAGCCATGTGCTGCAGGGTATCCATCTGCGCGTAGAACCCGGCGAAGTGGTCGGTCTGTTCGGTCGCAACGGCGTCGGGAAAACCACCGTTATCAAAACTATCGCTGGTTGGGTGCAGCCCACGCGGGGGGAGATCGTTTTTGAATCGCGTATCTTGAGCACCATGTCGGCTGATCAAGTCAGCCGACTTGGAATCGGTCTTGTTCCGGAAGATCGGCGCATCTTTCCCGGTCTTACAGTCGAGGAAAACCTCCGGCTGGGTTTCATGCAGGCTCCAGGAGTGGGGCGCGCAGAGCAAAAACGCAAGCTCGAGAAAATCTATCAGCGTTTTGGTCGCCTAGCCGAACGTCGTGATCAGATGGGGACGACGCTGTCCGGCGGCGAACAGCAGATGCTGGCTTTCGCCCGCGTGCTTACGGGGGCACCCAAGCTGCTACTGATCGACGAGCCGACCGAAGGGCTGGCACCCATGATCGTGGAGGAGCTTTTCACGCTCATGCGCGAACTGGTGGATGAAGGAATTTCCATCGTGCTGGTGGAGCAGAATGTGCATGCCGCACTTGAACTCACAGACCGCTTCTATCTGGTGGAGCGCGGACAGATTACATTTAGCGGCGACGCAGCAGAGGCTGCCTCGTGCGCTGAGCTTGTTGAACGAATCAGCGTCTGATAAGGCAGTCATGGCTGGGGGCCGCAATTCTCCCGATCAACTTGATCGCCGAAAACCAGCCGTTCGATTCCACCGGACACGAGAAATTTAGATGTAACCGCCACGGGCCGCTTGTGGCCGAACTCAGACATTGGCCCCGAACTTCCTCAACTACCAGTCCTCCGGCGCCACCAGCCGACGTTTGCCGTCGCGGCTGCGCATGACGCCGGGCTCGTCGCGCCCGACGCGATCCCAGAGCTGGCAGGTAACTTCTTTGTGCTTCTGGTCAAGGCCTTCGCAGTAGTTCTTGTATTCGCACTGGCGCACCTCGGCACCACGCCCTTCGCGCAGCTTTTTCCACCAGCCCGGATCGGCCAGGCTTTGCCGGGCGCTGCCGACGATGTCGGCGATGCCCTCGGCCAATACGCGCTCGGCCTGTTCGAAATTGTGGATGCCACCTGCTGCCACAACCGGGGTTGCCAGTCCGTCGTCGCGCAGTGCCTCGCGCAGCGCCCGGGTGGGCTCCAGGTTGCGGCCGAAGGGCCCCTGCTCGTCCGACAGGTAGGAGGGCATGCATTCGTAGCCGGAGACGCCGGTATAGGGATAGACGGCATCGCCCGGCTTCGGCTGCTTGGCGTCGTCGAACTTGCCGCCGCGCGAGAAGGATAGAAAGTCCATGCCGGCACGGGCGAATTTCAAGGCGAAGAACACCGCGTCATCGATGCCGCTGCCGCCCTCGATGCATTCCTCGCTCAACATGCGGCAACCGACCACGAAGTCGGCCCCGACCACTGCCCGCACTGCGGCATACACCTCCAGCGGCAGACGCGCGCGCTCGGCAACACTGCCGCCATAGCCATCCGCGCGCGTGTTGGTCGCCGAAAGGAAGGACGCCATGGTGTAGGCGTGGGCGTAGTGCAGTTCGACGCCATCGAAGCCAGCCGCTCGGGCTCTTTGCGCCGCATCGGCGAATAGCCCCGGCAGCAGCAGGGGCAGGTCGCGGATGTGCGGCAGGTCGACATCGGTGACCCGCTCGCGGGCGCCCTTTTGCAGGGCCTCCCATTCGCGCACATCCAGCACGGCTTGCAGCCCCGCGTCGTCGAGGGTGGCCAGTCGCGCGCGTACCGCATCGACGTCGGCGCCGGCCATGCCGAGCGCGGCCCCATGGCGGTCGGTGATGCGCAGGAAGCGTTCGAGGAAGCTTGCCCGCGGCGGCCTCCGCTTGACCGCAAGGAAGTCGATCAGTTGCACATAGGCGCGCGTGCGGCCGTCGCTGTGGCGATGGATGGCCTCGGTGACTTTGCGCAGGCCCGCCACGTAACGGTCGTGGCCGACGCGCAACAGCGGGCCGCTGGGCACGTCGCGGATGCCGGTGGCCTCGATCACGATGGCGCCGGGCTGGCCCTCGGCGAGGCGCGCATACCAGTCGACCACGGCATCGGTGACATGGCCATTGGCATCGGCACGCCAGGGCACCATGGCCGGCACCCAGGTGCGCGACGTCAGTTGCAAGGGCCCATGCCTCAGCGGGCTGAAGAGGCGCGAAGCGGCGGCCGCTTCACGCGTCGGGATGCGCCCCGGCGTGGCTTTGAAGGCAATGCGCTGCGGCGGCTGCCACATGGTTCAGCGGCGGATAAGAGTCGGCGCTGGCGACACGGCGAGCTGTGTCAGTCGCCGGCCGGCGGCGTATGCGTCGCCGCGAATTCGGCTGCGGCCTTCTGGAATTCCGCGATCGCCTCATCGCTGATCTCTTCGCCGCATTCGTAGCAGTAGGCCTTGCCCTTGAGGCGGTCGACCCAGCGGCAGCCGCAATGGTCACAGGCCAGTTCCGGTGCTCCGCGCGGGTTGATGAAAATCACCGGCAGGCCCCGATGAACGCCAGGCCCAGCGACTCGAGGAAGTCCTCATAGCCGGCGTCCTGCAACTGGGTCTTGTTCTTGAACAGGAAGAACATGATGTTGCCGCGCCGGATCAGGCGCTTGATGGTTCTCAGCATGTCGCCGCCCAGCTCGGCGAGCATGGTGTCCATGGCCTCACGATCCGCCACCAGCAGGATGTCGACGCGGGTCGCGGAGAGCCCGGCAAAGCGTTCGATGCGTGCCGACATGGCCCCGTCATTTACCTCCCAGGCCATCATCGGCACTTCGGTCACCACCTGCACACCCTCGCGATGCTTGCCCGGCAGGATGCCCGAGGCCTCGCGCGAAACGAAACCGAGCCGCGCGCCGGAATCCATATCGACGAACAACTCGCGCTGGCGGTCGAGCATGGACTGCCACTGGCTCATGTCGCCGAACATCTGTTCGGTCTCTTCGATTACTGTGGTCATCAGTGCTTGGGGGTTGCCAGTTCCAGGGTTTCAATGAATTCGAGCACGCCCGATGCATCGAGCTCGTCGCGCTGTCGCAGGACGAAGGGCTTGATGTCGAGCAGGCGCGCAAGATGCGCCATGCACGCCGTGCCGTCAGCGCCGACTTTTGCGATGGCCGCTTCGTTCATCACCAGTAGCAGGCCCCAGTCATCCGGGTATTTGCCGGCGAAGGGCACCGGCCCGGTTGCCTGTTCGCTGTTGCCGGGCCACCAGAGCCAGGCCGTGCCCTGCCTCGCGACGAAGACATCGCTTGCCATGAAGGCCACGGCGAGCGGCCGGCCGGCCACGGGCTCGACCGCCGGCATGCGCGCAAGGATGCGTTGCCAACGCTCATCGTCCATCCGTATCAGTCGGGGATCACGGCAGTGGCTTCGATCTCAACCTTGGCGCCATGCTCGACGAAACCGGCGACCTGCACCGCGGTCATCGCCGCGTTGTAATGGCCGATCAGGCGGCGGAACACGGCGCCGAGTTCCTTCTGCTTGGCCCAGTATTCCTCCTTGCTGCCGAGGTACCAGGTCATGCGCACGATGTGCTCGGGCTTGGCGTCGGCTTCGGCCAGTATCGCCACGATGTTCTTCAGCGCCTGCTCGGCCTGGGTCACGATGTCGTCGCCGGGGAACTCGCAGTTTTCGTCCCAGCCGACCTGGCCGGCAACGAACACCATCTGCCCGCGTGTGGTGACGCCGTGGGCATAGCCCTTGGCCAATGGCCAGCCGGGGGGAACCAGGGTCTTTGCCTTCACTTGCTGTCTCCTTGGGAAGTTTGTCTGAGGCGGAAGCGCTGCAACTTGCCGGTCTCGGTGCGCGGCAGGCTGGCGACGAACTCCACCTGGCGTGGGTATTTATACGGCGCGATGTTCTGCTTGACGTAGTCCTGCAATTCCTTGGCCGTCTCCGGCGTCGGCTCATTGCCCGGACGCAGCACGACGATGGCCTTGACCACCTGGCCGCGCTCCTCGTCGGGCGCGCCGATCACGCCGCACTCCGCCACCTTGGGATGGCGCAGCAGCGCGTCCTCCACTTCGGGGCCGGCGATGTTGTAGCCGGCCGAAATGATCATGTCGTCGGTACGCGAGTGGTAGTGGAAATAACCCTCGGCATCCAGTGCGTAGGCGTCGCCCGTGTAGTTCCAGCCGTTCTTCACATAGCTGGCCTGGCGCTCGTCGGCGAGATAGCGGCAGCCCGTGGGTCCCTTGACCGCCAGCTTGCCGATCTCGCCCGTCTTCGCCGGCTTGCCCTCGTCGTCCATGATGCAGGCCACGTAGCCGGGCACCACCTTGCCGGTGGCGCCCGGCAGCGCTTCCTTCTCGTCGGCGGAAATGAAGATGTGCATCAACTCGGTGGCGCCGATGCCGTCGATCATCTCGATGCCGGTCGCCTCCTTCCACAACGCGCGCGTCGCCGCCGGCAGCGCCTCGCCGGCCGAGACGCATTTCCTCAACGTGCTAGTACGCAAGGGCCCGGCAATGGCAGCGATGGCGCGGTAGGACGTCGGCGCGGTGAACAGGATGGTGGCCTTGTATTTGAGCACCGCGTCCACCAGGTCCTGCGGCGCACCCTGCTCCAGCAGCACCGTCGAGGCGCCGATATGCAGCGGGAACAGCAACAGGCCGCCAAGGCCGAAGGTGAAGGCCAGCGGCGGTGTGCCCATGAAAATGTCGTCGGACGTCGGCCGCAGCACATGGGGCGGCCAGCAGACGCAGGAGGCCATGACATCGCGGTGGAAATGCATGGTGGCCTTGGGCTGGCCGGTGGTGCCCGAGGTGAAGGCGAGGATGCAGGTGTCGTCGCGCGCGGTGTCGACGTTTCTAAATTCGGCCGACTGCTTCGCCATCGCCGCTTCGAGGCCACCGGCCGACGCGTCGTTGAACCAGCGGATGTGTTTCAGCTCGGGCGATTCGGCGGCGGCGAGATTGAGTTCTTCCGCCAGGCGCAAGTCACACAGCGCGTGGCTCACTTTCGCCTTGGCGATGACATGTTTCAACTCTTTCGCGCGCAACAGCGGCATGGTCGCCGTGGCGACAGCGCCGACTTTCATCACCGCGAACCAGCAGGCGGCCATCATCGGGTTGTTCGGCGCGCGCAGCAGTACGCGGTTGCCAGGGACGATGCCGAGGTCCTTCACCAGCACGTTGGCGATGCGGTTGGCCTTCTCCTGCAGGTCGGCATAGGTCCAGCGCAGCTTGGGTGCCTGGATGCAGACGCGCCCTCCCCGGCCTTCCGCGACATGCCGGTCGAGCAGTTCCGTCGCGCAGTTCATGCGCTCGGGAAACTTCAGTTCCGGCAGGTCAAACAGGAACTCCGGCTGCGCCGCGGGCGGCGGCAGGTTGTCGCCGGTGAAAGTATCGACATGCGCCGAATAAGCCATGGCCGCCTCCGATCAAATGCGAACGCCGAGCTTGTAGCCCTCCTGGATCGCGGCGTCGAGTCCGCGCGGCACCGTGGCGTCACCGCCGCCGTGCAGTTCGTCGATCATCCACTGGAACTCGTAGAACAGGTCGTGGTTGGCGCGGCGGGGGCTGGAGACGATGACGTTGTCGCAGGGAATCAGGATCTCCTCACCCTTCGCCGTCTTTACGGTCGCGCCGTCAGCCGTGACCTTGAGCAGTTGCGCCGAGCAGATCGTCTTGATGCCGAGTTCATCGACCCAGGCGGTATGGCGCCACTTGAAGGTGGGCATGATGTCGCCGCCTACACGCTTGTCTTTTTCCACCACCGTGACTTCATGGCCGGCCTTCTGCAGGAACTCGGAAATCGTCAGGCCGATCATGCCGCCACCGATCATCACCACGCGCTTGCCCACCGTCTTCTTGCCGTGGGCGACTTCCAGCGCATCGATCAGCGTCTCGCTGCCCGGCATGTACTTGAACGAGTCGAGGTCGGTGCGGGCACCGGCAGCGACGATGCAAGCGTCGTATTCGTGGAGGATGCTGCGCATGAACTTGGCGTTGGCCTCGGTGTTGAGGCGCACTTCGACGCCGAGCTTCTTCGCCATCACGCCGTAGTAGTCGATCACGCTTTGCAGGTCGGCCGGGCGCGCCAGGTCGTTGGCGGCATAGGCGGCCAGGTTGCCGCCGATCTTGTCGGCCTTGTCGAACACGGTCACGCTGTGGCCACGCTTGCGGGCGGTGATCGCCGCTTCCATGCCGGCGGGGCCGGCGCCGATGACCATCACGCGCTTCTTCTCGGTCGCCTCGGTGACGTGGTACTCGGGCTCGACTTCGTGGCCCAGCATCGGGTTCATGGTGCAGGTGTAAGGCAGGTCGCGGAACAGGCGCGACAGGCAGTTGAGCGAACCGATACAGGGGCGCACTTCCTCCATGCGGTCTTCGGCGGCCTTGTGGATCATCTCCGGGTCGGCCAGCAGCGGACGGCAGACTTCCCAGTAGTCAAAAATATTGTCGCGCACGCATTGGTCGGCCATGGCCGGATCGGGCAGGCGGTTGCCGAAGGCGACCAGCGTATTCGGGAACATCTTCTTGGCTTTTTCGGAGAGGAAGTTCCAGTAGCCGGGCGCGACATCGCGGCCGAATGAGGACTCGGGCGCCTCCTGCCAGCCGACGGTGACCGAGATCATGTCCACGCCGCAATCGACGGCCTGCTGCATCAGCTCGAAGGATTCGTCCTGGGTATTGCCGCCCCATTTGTCCATCAGTTCGGCGCCGTTCAAGCGCACGGAGAGCGGATTGTCCGGCGTGGCCTGCTTGATGGCGTCGATCAGTTCGCGCATGAAGCGGCCGCGGTTCTGCACCGAGCCGCCGTATTCGTCGGTGCGCTGGTTGGTGAAGCGCGAGTTGAAGTTGGCCAGCAGGTAGCCCATGAAGCTGGTGATCTCGGTGGCGTCGAAGCCCGCGCGAATGGCGCGCCGCGCGGCATCGGCATGCTGCTTGACCGTGACCGCGATCTGCTCCTTGGTCATTTCGCGCGGCGGACGGAAATGCGGCAAGGTCTGCGGCACCACCGAAGGCTGGATGCAATAGCCGAGGTCGATGCCGCCGTAGCGGCCGGCGTGCAGGATCTGCTGCATGGCCATGGCGCCCGCGTCGTGGATGTAGCGCGCGATCATTTCGAACTGCGGCAGGAACTTGTCGTCGTGGATCGCGACCTGGCGGAAATAGGCCTTGCCCTCGCCCCACGGGTCGGGATAGGCGCCCTGGTTGGTGATCAGACCACAGCCGGTGCCGGCGATCACGCGCACCCGCGCCAGCTCGCGCGGGGTGATGGTGCCGTCGCGGCCGTTGTAATTGGAGACGCAGCAGGCGCCATACTTGATGCGGTTCTTGACGGTGTATTTGCCCACGGTGCCCGGCTTGAACAAATCCTTGAGCTTGGCTTCCCCCGGTCGTTTCACGGCGATTGTTGTCACGGCAGTTTCTCCTGATGGCCCGGCGATCGGCGGGCGTTGAATTCTGAATAGGACGTCACACCGGCGAAAGCCGGTGTCCAGTGTTGTGATGGTTCTGGATTCCGGCGTTCGCCGGAATGACGACTTGACACTTGAGCGATTCGTTAATGGATACTGTATACATTACGTGCAAACCATTGGAGCGTCAATACGAAGCGCCGAAGATTTCGGGGTGGCCGCGCTCCCATGCCGCCGCCAGTTTCGGGTCGCGCCGCGCCACTTCCTCGTGGTCCACGCGCCCGGTGCGGGTCATGTAGCTGTAGGCAAAATCAACCGGCGAGAGCCGGATCAGTTCGTCCATGCGCTCGTACCAGCGGATGCTGGCGCTGGCGGCGTCGAGAATCTTGCTCATCGGCGGCAGGCGGCGTTCCCGGTAAAGCGCCAGGGCCTGCGGCACGCCGTCGGTGTCGCGCAAGGCCTTCCACAGGGCGATCGCATCCTCCATCGCCAGGCGAGTGCCCGAGCCGATCGAGAAATGCGCGGTACGCAGCGCATCGCCCATCAGAACGACATTGCCGAAACTCCATTGGCGGTTGGTGACCGCCGGAAACTGACGCCACCAGGACTTGTTGGAGAGGATGGGCTGGCCCTCCAGGTCGCTGGCGAACACCTGCTCGCAGTGGCGGATGGTTTCCGCCTCACCCATGCCGGCGAATCCGGCGCGCTGCCAGGTCGCGTCGGTGACCTCGACCAGGAAGGTGCTCATGGTCGGGCTGTAGCGGTAATGATGGGCGCAGAACACGCCATGCTCGGTCTCGCGGAAGGTCAGCGACAGGCTGTCGAAAATCTTGCCGGTGCCATACCAGATGAAGCGGTTGGGTCGCATGTCGGCCTCGGTGCCGAATTCGGTCTCGTGCTCGTTGCGCACCCACGAAAAAGCGCCATTGGCGCCCACTATCAGATCGGCCCCGGCTAGCGCCGGATCATCAAGCGACGTCACCTCGCTGTCGAACTCGATGCTTACGCCCAGCGACTCGGCATGGGCATACAGGCGGCCAAGCAACTCCAGCCGGCCGATGGAGGCAAAACCGTTGCCGGTGATCGGCACCGGCGTGTCGTTATGCACGATGGTCAGGTTGGGCCAGGTCTCCATCAGCGGCATGAGCAACTGGTACATCGGCTCGTCGTCGGCGCGCAGGAACTCCAGCGCCCGATCGGAGAACACCACGCCGAAGCCCCAGGTCGCGTCGCGCGGGCCGCGTTCGAAGACCACGACGTCATGCGCCGGGTTCTCGCGTTTCATCAGCGCCGCGAAGTAAAGCCCGGCGGGACCGCCGCCGATGATGCGTATTTTCATGCCCCGGCCTTTTCCGTTTCGATCTTCGCCGCGATCATCTCGCGCAGGTGTCGCTTGAGGATCTTCCCGACGGGACTCAGCGGAAACTGGCTCACCACCTCCAGCCGCTCCGGCAGCTTGAAGCTGGCGATCTTCTGCGCGCGCAGGAAGGCGATCAGTTCCTCGAAGCCCAGGGTCTCGCCGTCTTTCACGATGACGAAAGCGCAGGCCTTTTCGCCGAACACCGGGTCGGGCATTGCCACCAGGGTCACGGCCTTGACCTTGGGATGGCCGAAAATCAGGTTCTCGACCTCCTCGCAACTGATCTTCTCGCCGCCGCGGTTGATCAGGTCCTTGCGCCGGCCTTCGGTGAACACGTGGCGACCCTGTTTGCGCACGATGTCGCCCATGCGATAGAAGCCGTCGGGCGTGAAGGCCTCGGCCTGCTTTTCCGGCGCCTTGTAGTAGCCTCGGATCGTATACGGCCCGCGCGTCACCAGTTCGCCGGGCTCGCCGTCGGGCACTTCCTTGCCGTCGTCGTCCAGCACCTTGATCTCGTCGTCTTCGCAGACCGGCACACCGGAGCTGGTGAGCAGCATGTCTTCCGGCGCATCCAGCGGCACCATGTTGATCAGGCCCTCGGCCGTGCCGTAGATTTCCTGGGCGATGCAGTCGAAGCGCTCGCGCATGCGCCCGCGCAGCTCGGGCGCCAGGCGCGCGCCGCCGTTCTGGATCACCTTCAGCGACGACAAATCGTAGCCGTCAGGAACCGGCGAATTCAGCCAGTTCGAGATCAGCGGCACCACGGCAGCGATCACGCTGACCTTCTCGCGCTGCACCAGCGAAAACACCTCGGCCGCGTCGCCCGAGGGCGCCAGCACCACCGTGCCGCCGTAATAGAAGCAGCCGAGCATGCCCGGCGAAGCCAGGTTGTAGTTGTGCCCCAGCGGCAGGATGGCCATGAATACCGTGGCCTCGTCAAAGCCGCCTGCCTTGCCGCACAGCCGCGCATTGAGCACGTAATCCTCGTGGGTGCGCGGAATCAGCTTTGACAGCGAGGTCGTGCCGCCCGAAAGCAGCATGGTGGTGACGTCCGCCGGATCGGGATCGTGGTCCGCCAGCCGCGCCGCGACGGCGGTATCCGACAGCGGCGCGGCGATCATCGCGCGCAGGTCGATCTGCCCCGCGCCCGGCTCGCCGGCGACAAAAACATGGCGCAAGGCCGTCGCGTCGGAGCCGACTTCGCGCGCCATCTCGCGGTAATCGAAGCTGCCCAGACGGTCGGGAATGACGTAGGCCGTGGCGCCCGAGGCCGTGAGGAAATGGCGGACCTCGCTGTGGCGGTGCGCGCGCAGCGCCATCACCGGAATCGCGCCGATGCGCGTCAGGGCGAAATAGGCGAAGACGAATTCGGGGCCGTTGGGCAGTTGCAGCACCACGCGGTCCCGCGCCTTGATGCCGGCGTCGAGGAAGCCGCAGGCAAGGCGGCGCGAGCCGGCGACCAGATCGGCGTAGCTCAGGCGCAGATCGCCGCTGACCAGCGCCGTCTTGTCCGGAAGCCGCGCGGCCGTGCGCTCCAGGAGTTGCGGAATCGTGATGCCCTCCCACCAGCCGCGCTGGCGGTAGTTGGCCGCCACGTCGGCGGGCCAGGGCACGCAGCCTTCGAGCATGCTTGTCTCCTCGTTTGTACCGGGTTATCCCGCCTTCTGATCACGTCACTCTAGGACAAAAGCGGGTTTGCGTATAGTGAATGACATGAATACAATCCATTCACACCATGAATATCAAGGATTTCGATCTCAACCTGCTGGTGGTCTTCGATGCGGTGCTGAGCGAGGGCTCGATCAGCCGCGCCGCCGCCCGGCTTGAACTATCCCAGCCGGCGGTAAGCAACGCCCTCGCGCGCCTGCGCAAGCGCACCGGCGACCGGCTCTTCGTGCGCCTCGCCAATGGCGTGGTGCCGACGCCTTACGCCGCTTCCATAGCCGAACCGATCCGTAGCGCGCTGGGGACAATAAGCACATCTCTGGCGGCGCCCCACGGTTTCGACCCCACCACCTCCGAGCGCGATTTCGCCGTGCATATCACCGACCTCGGCGAGGCCTTCTTTCTGCCACGGCTGCTGGCGCGCCTGAACGGCATCGCGCCACGTGTGCGCCTACGCACCCTGGCTCTTTCCACCGATGAAGCACGCGAGGCATTGCGCAGCGGCGTGGCCGACCTGACCATCGGCAACCTGCCGGATTTCGATGCCGGCTTTTACCAGCAGCGCCTGTTCCGTGACCGCTATGTCTGCATCGTCAGCCGCGAACACCCGAGCATAGGCACGCGCCTCACGGCGCGCCAGTTCGCCGCCGCCAGCCATGCCATCGCCATGCCCGGCGGCACCGGCCACGGCATCATCGAACGCACCCTGGTCGCCCGCGGCCTGGAAGACCGCATCGCGCTGCGGGTGCAGAACTTCCTCGTGCTGCCCAGCATCGTCGCCGCCAGCGAGTTGATCGCCATCGTCCCGCACAGCGTGGGCAGCCAGATCTCGCCGCAGGATGCGGTCAAGCTGCTGCCGCTGCCGGTGGACATCCCGGCCTTCGACGTCCGCCAGTGCTGGCACGAGCGCTACCACGACGACCCCGGCCACCGCTGGCTCCGCCAGCAGTTCACCGAGCTATTCGGCATGTAGCTCCCAGAAAGTCGGAACCAATCTGGCTGCTGTACAGCGCTGCGGTCGAACAAGCTGCACTCTGATAAAGACCATGGATGCCATAGAGTCAATGCAACCTGGCCGCCGGGCAAGTCGAGTAAAGTAAAATATCTTTGTCTACTTGCCGATAGTGCTTCTCAAATTATGGCCGACATCTACAGGTGCCGAGCATGCGGTTCCAGCAACCCGTTAACTGGGATTGATTCGACCAAATGTCCCGTCTGCCAGGTTTCACCTGCCGAATTTTCGATTACCTGCTCCGGATGCAAACAGGTATCGAAAGGGCCGGAGATCGGTTCGCCAGGCTATTGTCCAAACTGTGGCGATCGCTATCTGTTTATAGTTGTTGCAAGTTCACCGGTATCCCCGATTGGCAAGGCTGCGGCACTGCCACCAAAGGCCCTGAGCGAGGAACGGCCTGCCTCCAGTCCGCAACCCGCCCCACCCGAGACGACGTCGGCTTCCGCGGAACTCGATTCAGGTAGCAGCCTGCTTATCCGGCTCAAGCAGCAGGCCGCCGAGAAACTGGCAAGCGAGGCCAAGCAATCCGGCATGCAGCAGCAACAAAAGGCCGCGCTCAGCAAAGCCCTTTCAAATGCCTATGCCTACTTGTGTGATTTCACCAAGCAGGTCAATGTGCTCAAGCCCGACTATCCGGGCGCTTATATCCTCAGCGATCTGGCGAAATTCGATGCGCTCACCTGGAAGGAAGGCTTTACCGACTTCCGATTGGTCCCTGGAGCGACAGACGATCGGCTGCTTGAGCGCGTTACGCTGAGCTACACACTGACGGGAACAGATCCGATCATTGTGGAACGAGAACCACCACGAATCGAGTTGTTTGCCAGATCGTTGCACGACAATGGGTTGATCGCGGACGTCACCGAGTTCAAAAACAATCTTGGGCGTGTCGCTCGCTGCCGATTTGCAATCAAACGCGAGGTACGTGCCAGTCTCCTTCTTATTGGAGACTACACCACAGGCGATATGCGCCTTCGGATAACCAATATTCAGCGTCTTGGATCGGAGGACTATCGCATTCCTGTTGATGAGCTCACGCAACCCGCTCTTGAAGAGGTTGCGTTGCTCGTTCTTGGAATATCGAAGAAGTTCATCCAACGCTTTAAGCGCGTAATTTGAACTGCTTGGCCTCAATTGTCTCGCTGGGCTTTGATCTGCCGCCGCTGTCGAGGGATATCCCGGCCTTCGACGTACGGCACTGCTCGCATCAGCGCTACCAAGAATATGGTCGAAGCCCCATGGAGCGCAGCGGCATCGGGCAGTAAGATTATCCTGTTCGCCGAACTGCCAATAAAGTGGCCGCACCGGATGCTTGGTGCGCTGTTCGACGTAAAGACCAGCAAGCTCGGCATAGGACATCCACTTTCCCGGCTTGGCAGTTTCCGCTCAAGGGCGAGCAGGGACACCCGGCTGTGTTGCGATTGTCATCAGCCAGTCCCCAGCCAGAAGCAGCCAACGAAGCTGCCGTGTATTCAGGTTCAACTATCAATTTGAGGAGCTTGGCCATGTTGAAAGAGTCCGTCATGATTACCGTAAGCGGTCCGGATCATTCTGGCAAGGGGCATATCGTGGCCGCCGTCGCACACTGCCTGGAAGCCATGGGGTGTCAGGTCAGCGTTCAGGCAGCCGAAACACACAATGCCGGCAAACTGGCCAAGGACGATGCGGCGATCGCGGACCGGCTCAAAGGCCAGCGGGTGGTGCTGATCGAGCAGCGCACCTAGCGCGTATTCTCGATCGGACGTCGGCTATGAAGAAGAAAGTTCGGGTGCCTGACAAGACTGCGGTCTGCCGAAAACTCAAGGAGTCTGTGCTGACGGGACGGCGAGATCGAGGTTCTCGACGAATCGGTTGATCGCCTCGATCACCGCCACCGTCTGATCCTTGTGCGCCGAATGGCGGCAGTCGGCAAGCCTGAGCAGTTCGACACTGGGCGAATTGCGCGCACCGGCGACGATCGCCTCGATCTGCGCCATGCTGCCGTACTCGTCGTCCTCGCCCTGAATCGCCAGGATCGGGCAGCGGATGCCGGGCAGGCAATCCTCGATGTTCCAGGCGCGGAAATCCGGATGCAGCCAGATGTCATTCCAGCCCCGGAAGGTCCGGTTTACGTCACGGTGGTACTTGCCCAGCTTGGCCGGCAGGTCGGTGGTTTCGAAGGCGACCCTGGCCGCGGCGATGCTGCTGATCGAGATGTCCTCGACGAAGCAGTGCGGTGCCATCACCACCACGCCCGCCACTGGATGACCGGCCCCGGCATGCAACAGGGCGATCGAGGCGCCGTCGGAATGGCCAATGAGGACGGGGCTTTCGATCTCCAGCGCCGCGAGCACTTCGGACAAGGTTTCACGCCCTTCACGGTGCATATAGTCGGTACCGAAGGGCGCTTCAAGCAAATCCGACTGGCCGTAGCCGTAGCGTGAATAGACCAGCGTGCGGCAGCCCGTGACGGCGGCGAGGCGTGAGGGGAAGTCGCGCCACATCGCCACCGAGCCGAGTCCTTCGTGCAGCAACACCAGGGTCGGGCGGTTGATCTGGTGCGCGGGAATCAGGTGGTATTCGAGGCGGTGGCCGCCGGCGTTGAGGAAACCGGAGTGCATGGTTCAGACGCCGAGGAAGCGGTGCATCAACTCCTGGTTGCCGGCAAGCTCGGACGACTCGCCGGCGAACACCACCCTGCCCTTCACCAGCACCACGCTGCGATTCGACAGTGCCATGACGGCGGCGTAGTTCTTGTCCACGATCACGGTGGCGATGCCCGAGGCGCGGATGGTCTTGATGATGCTCCAGATCTCTTTCGCGATCAGCGGCGCCAGTCCTTCGGTGGCCTCGTCGAGGATCAGCAGGTCGGGATTGGTCATCAGGGCGCGACCGATGGTCAGCATCTGCTGTTCACCGCCGGAAAGCTGCGCGCCGCCGTTGTTGAGGCGTTCGCCGATGCGCGGAAAGGTATGCAGCACGCGGTCGAAATCCCATTCGCGGCGGCCGTCGATGCCCGGGCGCGCGGCCATGATCAGGTTCTCGCGCACGGAGAGGTTGGGAAAGATGCCGCGGCCTTCGGGAACGTAGGCGATGCCCTTGCGCGCGATGGCGTGCGGGGCGGCATGGGTCATGTCGACGCCGCGCACGCGCACGCTGCCCTGGCGCGGCCGCACCAGGCCGAGCATGGTCTTGATCAGCGTGGTCTTGCCCATGCCGTTGCGTCCCATGAGGCCGATGGTCTCGCCCTTCCTTACGGTGAAATCGACGCCGTGCAGGATATGGCTGACGCCGTAGAAGCTGTGTAGTCCGTTGGCGTCGATGAGGTGTTCACTCATGCAGCATCTCCTCGCCGCCCAGGTAGGCGGCCTGCACCGCCGGGCTGGAACGCACCTGCTCCGGCGAACCGGTTTCGAGCACTTCGCCATTGACCATCACGGTAAGGCGATTGGCGAGGGCGAACACCGCATCCATGTCGTGCTCGATGAGCATGATGGCGTGATCGCTGCGCAGCTTGCTAATCAGTTCGACCATGCGCTGCGACTCGTGCGGCCCCATGCCGGCCAGTGGCTCGTCGAGCAGCAGCACGCGCGGCTGGGTGGCGAGGCACATGGCAATTTCGAGCTGGCGCTGCTCGCCGTGCGACAGCGTCGCGGCGACGCGCTGGGCGCGATGCGCGAGGCCGGCGGATTCGAGCGCCGCACTGGCCAGCGCATTGATCGCGTCATAGGCTTCAGCGCGGCTGAACACGCGCAAGGCATATGGCGTGCGCGACTGCGCCGCGAGGCGGGCATTTTCAAACACCGTGAAGGGCAGGAAGATGTTGGTCTTCTGGTAGCTGCGGCCAACGCCCATGCGCGAGATCTGGTCGGAACTCAGCCCGGCAATGTCGCGTCCGTCGAGCATGACGCGGCCCGAGGTCGCCGGCAGGTCGCCGGACAGCAGGTTGGTCAGGGTGGACTTGCCGGCGCCGTTGGGGCCGATCACGACATGGACTTCGCCGACGTGCAGGTCGAGCGAGACGTCGCTGACCGCGACCAGGCCGCCGAAGCGCTTGGTCAGGCCCTCGGTGCGCAGGATGGCCTCAGACATCGGCGCCCTCCTCGGCTTCCGCCGGCGGCTTGCGCTGGAGTTTCGCCATCAGCCCGGCCAGGCCCTGCGGCAGGTAGAGCGCGACCAGCATGATCAGGATGCCCATCGCCAGTTGCCAGTGTTTGGCGGCGATGCCAAACCAGGCCTGGTTGGACAGCACCTCCTGCAACAGGACGAAGGCGAAGGCGCCGATCACCGCGCCGTGCAGCGTGCCCATGCCACCGAGGATGACCATCATCAGCACGGCCCCGGACTGGTGCCAGGAAAGGATCTCGGGATTGACGAAGCCGAATTGCACCGCCGCCAGATAACCGGCGAGCCCGGCCAGGCCACCAGCCAGGGCAAAGCTCGCCAACTGGTAACGAAACACCGGGAAACCCAGGGCGCGCATGCGATGCTCGTTGACCTTGATGCCCATCAGCGCGCGGCCGAAACTGGAGCCAAGAATCCGGCGCAACAAAAAGTAGGTTGCGGCGGTGAAGAACAGCACCAGCCAGTAGAACTGGTCGAGCTTTTCGAGGGTCACCAACACCGTCTCGCCGAGATTCATGGTCGGCTTGGCATAGATGTAGACGCCATCGGAGCCGCCGCCGAGCTTGGTATCGTGGAAGACGAAGAACAGCATCTGGGCGAAGGCCAGCGTCACCATGATGAAGTAAATGCCGCGCGTGCGCAGCACCACCAGGCCGGTGACCAGGGCAAACACCACGCAGATACCGATGGCGCCCGGCAGGGTCCACCACAGGCTGGCGGCTTCGTACTTCGGCCCCATCAGGGCCAGCGCGTAACCGGCGAGCCCGAAGTAGGCGGCATGGCCAAAGCTGACGAGGCCGGTATAGCCGACCAGCAGGTCGAGGCTCATGGCGAAGATGGCCATGATCAGCACCTTGGTGAGGAGTTGTGTGTAGAAGGTGCTGTCGAGCACCGGAAACAGCGCCAGCAGTCCGACGATGACCCAGGGCAAGGCACGGCTGATTGCGTTCCCCGGCATCACTTGCGTCCGAACAGGCCTTCCGGCCGCCACACCAGCACGATGGCCATCAGCACATAGACGATCATGCCGGCGACTTCGGGAACCAGCACCTGGCCGAAGGTTTCGGCCAGACCGATCATCAAGGAAGCCGCCATGGCGCCCTTGACCGAACCAATACCGCCGATCACCACGACGACAAAACAGATGATCAGCACGTGGCTGCCCATGTTCGGCGTCACCGAGGACAGCGGCGCGTTGATCATGCCGGCAAAGGCCGCCAGGGCCACGCCCATCGCGAACACCAGGGTGTAGATCAGCTTGATGTCGATGCCCAGCGACTGCACCATGTCGCGATTGCTGGCGCCGGCGCGGATCATCATGCCCAGCCGCGTCTTCTGGATCAGCACATAGAGCGCGAAGGCCAGCAGCAGGCAGACGCCGGAGATCGCCAGGCGATAGACCGGGTAGGAAAGATTTTCGGTCAGCGGGATCGAGGCATTGAGCAAGGCCGGCACGGCGACGCCATGCACGTCGTCGCCCCAGATGATGGAGCGCAGCTCTTCGAAGACCAGGATCAGGCCGTAGGTCAGCAGCACCTGGTAAAGGTGGTCGCGGGTGTAAAGCTGGCGGAACAGCAGTTTTTCCAGCGCCATGCCGAGCACCACGGTGAGCGGGATGGCAATGGCGATGGCCGTGGCGAGGTTGCCGGTCATGCTGGCCAGCGACCACGCGAGGTAGGCGCCGACCATGTAGAAGCTGCCGTGCGCCAGGTTGATGATGCCCATGATGCCGAACACCAGCGTCAGCCCGCTCGATACCAGGAACAGCAACAGGCCGTATTGCAGGCCGTTGAGCAACTGGATGAGGATGAAGGCGAGGTCCATGGCGTGGCTGGGTCGAAGAGTCGGCGCTGGCGCTACGGTGAATTGGGATTCAGCAAAAAGGCGGATGTATCTCGATGGCTACGAATAGCGGACAAGAGAAGGGCGGTAGTCACCTACCGCCCTGATTGTCCGGCCTGGGTCAGGCCTTGCAGCCGCGAGCCGGATCGGCCAGTGCCTTCCAGGCCACGCCCTGCGACTTGTTCTCCTTGCCGACCACCTTGCGCAGATACATGTCCTGCACCGGGTTGTGCGCCTTGGAGAGCGTCCACACGCCGCGCGGGCTGTCGATCTTGGCGGCTTCCATGCCCTTGATCACGCCGGCCTTGTCGGCGACGTTGCCCTTGACGGCGTCGAGACCGGCCGCCAGCAGTTGGCCGGCGTCGTAGCCCTGCACCGCATACACATCAGGCTGCAGCTTGAAGGTTTTGGCGTAGGCGAGGCGGAAGGCCTTGTCCTTCTTGGTGTCGAGGCCGTCGGCATAATGCAGCGTGGTCTCCACGCCTTCGCCGGCATCGCCCACGGCATCGAGCACGCCATCGGTGAGGAAGCCCGAGCCATACAGCGGAATCTTGCCCTTGAGGCCGGCGGCCTGGTAATCCTTGAGGAACTTGGCGGCGCCGCCACCGGCAAAGAAAGCCACCACGGCGTCCGGCTTGATGCTGGCGATCTCGGTCAGCAGCGCCTGGAATTCGACCTGCGGGAAGGGCGTGTACAGCTCCTTGACCAGTTTGCCGCCTTCCTTCTCGAAGCCTTCCTTGAAGCCTTCCATCATTTCCTCGCCGGCGGCGTACTTCCAGGTGATGAAGACGGCCGTCTTGTGGCCCTTGGCCTTGAGCACCTTGCCCAGCGCGTGCGTGGTCTGCCAGTTGGAGAAGGAGGTGCGGAAGAAGTTGGGCGCGCACATCGCGCCGGTCATCGCGCCGGCGCCGCCGTTGGGGTTGATCCACAGCGTGCCGGATTCCTTGAGCACCTTGGCCATGCCCATCACCACGCCGGAATGCACGGTGCCGATGACCACATCGACCTTGTCGCGCTGCACCAGCTTGTTGACATTTTCCGGCGCCTTGGCCGGGTTGGATTCGTCATCCACGGTGACGAATTCGATTTCGCGCCCGGCCAGCTTGCCGCCACGCTCATCGACCGCCAGCTTGAAGCCGTTGGTGATGGCGACGCCAAGCTGGGCGAAGGTACCGGTGTAGGGCAACATCAGGCCGATTTTCAGCTTGGACTGTTGCGCCACGGCGGCGGCTGCCGGCAGCAGCGTTCCAACCGCGGTGGCGCCGGCGATGGCCGCTGTTCCCTTGAGGAACCCGCGGCGGGCAAAAACATCCTTGTCGTTCTGGCTCATTGTTACTCCTCCATGGTTGTTGTGTGTGCGGCCTGTCTTTCGGCCATTGCGAAACGCGTCTGACTATAACAGCACCCAATCCGCTGGCGTCAAACCCGCGTGAGATTGGAACCGGATACTCGCACATTGATCCGAATGGCGGCCCAGTATAGGAAGTGAACATCAAATCCCCGTCATGGGAACGTCAAATTCTTGTCAAATCAGGATCAGTTTGATGCGGGTGCCACCCTCGTCGCGCGCTTCGACGGCGATCTTCCAGCCCGCCTGCTCGCAGATGCGCTTGACGATCGCCAGGCCCAGACCATAGCCATCGCCACCACGCGCGTCGCCGCGATGGAAACGGCGAAACAACTCCGGAATGCGATCAGGCGCCACGCCGGGGCCGGTATCGGTGATCTCAATGGTGCCGCCGCGGCTGCTCAAGTTCACCGAGCCGTGTTCGGTATAACTCACGGCATTCGCCAGCAGATTCGACAGCACGACATGCAGCGCCCGCCGCGGCGCCCGCAGGCGCACCGTCTCACCCGGATCTATCACCAGCATCAGCCCCTTGGCCCCGGCGCGATCGCGCACGCTCTCGGCCGCCTCCTCGATGCATTCGCGCAAATCCACCTCGCTGCTGATGCCGTCGGCCTCCTCGCGCGCCATCAACAAAAAGGCATTCACCAACTCCGTCAGGCGCATCGTGGCCGCGGAAATCTTGTCCACGCGGGCCCGGATTCTGGACGACAAACCGGCGTCCTCCAGCATCAGTTCACAGGTGGTCTGGATCGCGGTCAGCGGCGTGCGCAATTCGTGGCTGACGTCGGCGGTGAACGCGCGCTCGCGCTCCAGCAGGCGCACCGTGCGCTCGTGGTAGCCGTCGAAGGCCGCCGCCAATTCGGCGACCTCGCGCTCGGGATAGTGAGGCTCCAGCGCCTCGCCGGCATGCTTGCCATCGAGCTGGCGCACGCGATGCGCGAGATCGACGATCTGGCGCGTCAGCCGACCGGCCAGCCAGAATCCGACCAGCATCGTGACCAGCGTGGTGATCAGGGCGCTGACCGCCAGGGCGAGGGTGAAATGCCGCCCGCGCTCGTCGTGCAGCGATACCGAGTAGGCGACGATGAAGGCAATGCTGCCAATCTCGCGCACTTCCACGCGATAGCGGTCGTCGCCCTGGCCGACATCGTGGAAGCCGGGTGCGAGCCGGCGCAGTTCGTCCGGCAACTGGTCGCGTTCGGCCTCGTTGCGGGCGACGAAACCCTGCACCAGCCAACTGGCGCGGAACCACTTGCGCAGCGACAGCGCTTCGGTGTCCGGGCGCACCTGGTAGCGCTGCAAGGCGCGATAGGGCGGGCCGTCGAGGCGGCCCTGGCGCTCGTACTGTTCGAGCAGGGCTTCCATTTCATCCGAAACGATCTGGTCGATGAGCTGGGCTTCCTGCTGGCGATTGAGCCGCTGGATGGCAACGGCATGAATCAGCACCAGCACCAGGCCGGCCAGGGCAAAGCTCAACGCCAGCTTGAGACGCAGGCTGCGGCGAGGGTTGCGGGACATGCGCGGCCGGCCGCGCTCAGCGCCTGTGAAGAAATCGTAGCGAGCGGGCCGCAGCGGGGTGCGGCCGGAGCGCAGCTACCGGAATGCACTTTGTCGTGCATGAGGATAGCGAGCACCGCCCAAGCCCCGATCCGGCACGCGCAGTAGATTTATTCACAGGCGCTCAGCGGTCGTCCTGCGCGGCGAAGCGATAGCCCACGCCATGCACGGTTTCGATCGGCGCGTGACCGCGGGTGTCGGTCAGGGCGCGGCGCAGCATGTGCATGTGGCTGCGCAGGGAGTCGCTCTGGGGCTGCTCGTCGCCCCACAGCTCGCGCTCCAGCTCGGCGCGGGCAAACACGCGATGCGGCGCCGCGATCAGCATTTCCAGCAGGCGCAGGCACTTGCGGGAAAGATGCACCGAGCGCCCGTCCACCGTCACCGCCAGCTTGTCGGGATCGTATTCGATCGCCTGGTAGCTCAGGCGCTTGTTCACCACGCGCCCGCGCCGCCGCACCACCAGCGCGTTGAGCCGCGCCTCCACCTCGCGCAGGGCGAAGGGTTTCACCAGATAGTCGTCGGCGCCGCATTCGAAGGCCGCCAGCTTGTCGTCGAGCAGGTCGCGCGCGGTGAGAATCAGGATGGGTACGTCCTGCTTCGCCTCGCCGCGCAGCTTGCGGCACAGGCACAGCCCATCGACGCCGGGCAGCCCGAGGTCGAGCACGATGGCATCAAAGTCACCGGACACCGCGAGGTGCAGGCCGGTGACGCCGTCACGCGCCAGATCGGCGACATTGCCGCGTCCCTCAAGGAATTCGTAGAGGTTGCCTGCAATGTCGAGGTCGTCCTCGATGATCAGGACGCGCATGAGGCAGGCCTCAGCCGCCGATCAACGCAGCTTGAAACGCTGGATCTTGCCGGTCGCCGTCTTCGGCAGTTCGGCGACGAATTCGATCCAGCGCGGGTACTTGTACGGTGCGAGCTTCTCCTTGACATGGAGCTTGAGCGCCTCGGTCAGTTGGGGCGAAGCCGCGATGCCCGGCTTCAGCACCACGTAGGCCTTGGGCTTGATCAATTCGTCGGTATCGGCATGCGCCACCACCGCCGCTTCGAGGATGTCCGGATGGGTCATCAGGGCCGCCTCTACCTCGAAGGGAGAGACGTAGATGCCGGAAACCTTGAGCATGTCGTCGGAACGGCCGCAATACTGGTAATAGCCGCCTTCGATCTCGATGTACTTGTCGCCGCTGCGCGTCCAGTCGCCCATGAAGGTGTGGCGCGACTTCTCGCGATTGTTCCAGTAGAGCGCGGCGGCGCTCGGGCCCTTGATCTGCAACTCGCCGATCTCGCCCGAGGCCACGACATTGCCGTCCTCGCCGATCAGGCGCACCTCGTAGCCCGGCACCGGCTTGCCGGTGGTGCCGTAGCGCACTTCGCCGGCGCGGTTGGAAAGGAAGATGTGCAGCATCTCGGTCGAGCCGATGCCGTCGAGGATTTCGACGCCGAGGGTTTCCGTCCAGCGCTTGCCGATGTCGGCGGGCAAGGCCTCGCCGGCGGAGGTGCATACGCGCAGCGGCGCGATTTCGCCGCGCTTGAGCATCTCCGGGCTCGCCAGCAGGCCGGCATAAAGCGTCGGCACGCCGTAGAAAATGGTCGGCTGGTGCTGGCGCAGGCGCTGGAACACAGCCTGCGGCGTCGGCCGTTCGCCCATCAGGATGGCCGTGGCGCCCACCGCCATGGGAAAGGTCATGCCATTGCCCAGCCCGTAGGCGAAGAACAGCTTGGCGGCGGAAAATACCAGGTCATTTTCACGGATGCCGAGCACGCCGACGCCATACAGTTCAGCCGTCTGGATCAGGTGCGAATGCAGATGCACCGTGCCCTTGGGCGCGCCGGTCGAGCCGGAGGAATACAGCCAGAAGCAGAAATCGTCGCCGGTCGTTTCCGCGGGTTCGAAGGAGGTGCCGGCCTTGGCCATCAGCTCGCTCATCAGCAGGCGGCCCTTGCCGTCCTTGCCAGAGACGATGACGTTCTTCAGCGTCGGATGCTTGTCGACGATGCCCTCGAAGGCCGGCCAGAGGGCCTCCGACACCACCAGCGTGCGGGCGCGCGAGTCGCCGAGCATGAAGTCGTAATCCTTGGCCGTCAGCAGCGTGTTGGCGGCGATCGGCACGATCCCGGCCTGGATGCTGCCAAGAAAGGCGGTGGGAAAATCGATGCTGTCGAGCAGGCACAACATCACCCGCTCCTCCTGCCGCATGCCCAGCCCGGTCAGCACATTGCCGAAGCGGTTGACGCGCTCGGCAAGCTCACCGTAGGTATGGCTGCCGGCGTCGTCGATGAAGGCCGGCTTGTTGCCGCGCCCGGCCAGCAGGTTGCGCTGGATCAGATCCGAGGCGGCGTTGTACTGGCGCGGGATGCGCACCCGGGGTGGTGATACGCCGTGATCGGCACTACTCAGTTCTGGCATGAATGTCTCCTCCTCCGCTCCGCAACGGGGTATCCGCTGCCCGGCCCGCAGGCCGGTGCAGGGCAAATTTACGCCTATCCGCCGAAAGCGGGAATCCCTGTCATCGCGCGTCCCAGGATCAGCGCGTGGACGTCGTGCGTCCCCTCGTAGGTATTCACCACTTCCAGATTGACCACATGGCGGATCACGCCGAACTCGTCGGAAATGCCGTTGCCGCCGAGCATGTCGCGCGCCATGCGGGCGATGTCGAGCGACTTGCCGCAGGAGTTGCGCTTCATGATCGAGGTGATCTCGACCGCCGCCGTGCCTTCGTCCTTCATGCGTCCCAAACGCAGGCAGCCCTGCAGCGCCATGGTGATCTCGGTCTGCATGTTGGCGAGCTTCAACTGAACCAACTGGTTGGCAGCCAGCGGGCGGCCGAACTGCTTGCGGTCCAGCGTGTACTGGCGCGCGGTGTGCCAGCAGAACTCGGCCGCACCCAGTGCGCCCCAGGCGATGCCGTAGCGGGCCGAATTGAGGCAGGTGAATGGCCCCTTGAGGCCGCGCACCTCGGGGAAGGCGTTCTCCTCGGGGCAGAACACCTCGTCCATGACGATCTCGCCGGTGATCGAGGCGCGCAGGCCGACCTTGCCGTGGATCGCCGGCGCGGTAAGGCCCTTCCAGCCTTTCTCCAGCACGAAACCGCGGATCTGACCGCCGTCATCCTTGGCCCAGACCACGAAGACATCGGCGATCGGGCTGTTGGTGATCCACATCTTGGAACCCGACAGACTGTAGCCGCCGGGGACGGCGCGGGCGCGAGTGACCATCGAGCCGGGGTCGGAGCCGTGGTTGGGTTCGGTCAGGCCGAAGCAGCCAATCAACTCGCCGGTGGCCAGTTTCGGCAGGTACTTGCGCTTGGTTGCTTCGTTGCCGAACTCGTTGATCGGGACCATGACCAGCGAGGACTGCACGCTCATCATCGAGCGATAGCCGGAATCGACGCGCTCGACTTCGCGCGCGGCAAGGCCGTAGCACACGTAGTTGAGGCCGGCGCCGCCGTATTCCTCGGGAATCGTGGTGCCGAGCAGGCCTAGTTCGCCCATCTCGCGGAAGATCGCCGGATCGGTCTGCTCGTTGCGGAAGGCTTCCAGCACGCGCGGCGCCAGCTTGTCCTGGGCATAGGCGGCGGCGGCGTCGCGCACCATGCGCTCGTCTTCGGTGAGCTGCTGGTCGAGCAGCAGCGGATCTTCCCAGTTGAAACTTGCTTTACCGGCCATCGCGATTCCTTCCTTCAGTGTTCAGTGAATTGTCATGCCGCCGTCGGCGGCGAGGATTTGGCCGGTAACGTAGGCCGATGCATCCGAGGCGAAGAACAGGAACACCGGCGCAATTTCCTCCGGTTCGGCCCAACGACCCAGCGGAATGCGGTCGAGGTACTTGTCCTTGAACTTTTCGTCGGTGCGGATCACTTCCGTCATCGGCGTCGCCGCCCCCGGAGCGATGGCGTTGGCGGTGATGTTGTAGCGCGCCAATTCCTTCGCCGTGCTCTTGGTCATGCCAAGAATACCGGCCTTTGCCGCGCTGTAGTTGATCTGGCCGATGGTGCCCAGCACCCCGGCGGCCGAGGTTACGTAGATGATGCGGCCGTACTTGCGTTCGATCATGCCGCCAACCACCGCCTGCAGGCAGTTGAAGGCGCCGGTCAGATGCACGCCGACCACCTGGTTCCACTGCTCCGGCGTCATCTTGTGCAGCATCGCTGTGCGCGTGATGCCAGCGTTGTTCACCAGGATGTCGATGCGACCCCAGGCAGCATTGGCCTTGGCCGCGGCGGCTTCGACCTGCTCGCGGCTCGACACGTCGCAGGCAATGCCGATCGCCGTACCGCCAGCGCCGACTATTTCCGCGGCAACTTTCTCCGCTGCTTCGCCATTCATGTCGATCACCGCGACTTTGGCGCCCTCGCGGGCGTATGCAGTGGCGACACAGGCACCGATGCCCTGCCCGGCGCCCGTGACGAAAGCAACCTTGTCTTTCAACTGCACGATCAGGCTTTCGGCTTGGCCATCACCTGCTCGGCGAACTTGTCGTCGAACAGCGCGCCTTCGGCCACCAACTGGCGGAACTTGATGAAGTCGATGACATCCTTGCCGGTCGGCTTCTTGGCGTCGAAGGCATTGAAGCCGAGCCAGGCTTCGTGGTTCATGTTGGCGGCGAGCCAATGGCGGTTCGGCAGCTTCATCTGGTCCCAGAAGAACTTCTTCTTGCCGCGGATGCCGTCGATCGAGTTGATCAGGCAATTCGGGAACAGGTTGGCGAACTTCCACACCAGGCGATTGACCTCGGCGTCGAGCAGTTCGAAATCGGTCTTGCACTCGGCCATCAGGGCCTTGGCGGCGGCGACCTTGTCGGCGGCAATCGGCTCGCCATAGACGATATCGCCGTCATCGACATAGGTGTCGGTGCGCACCAGCGGATTTCTCACCCACTGGCCATCCTTCTTCAGCACCGGCACGGCCTTGGTGACGAGGCCCTTGGACTTCATCTTGTAGGCGCTCCAGGTCTCGCAGGAGATGCAGTTGTACATCGCATCTTCCATCGACAGGAACCAGGGCAGGAAGTCGGTCGAGCCGCCGACCGGGGCCGAGCCGTGCTTGGGGCCCGCCTGGCCGAAGACGGCGAGGTCGGAGGTCACCGTGATGTCGGTCGCCATGCCGATTTCCTGGCCGCCGGCCACGCGCATGCCATTGACGCGGCTGATCACCGGCTTCTTGCAGTTGAGGATGCCGTCGACCATGGCGTTGAACAGGTCCATGTACTCGCCGTACTCGTTGGGGCGCTTGGAGTAGTAGGCGGAATACTCGGCGGTGTTGCCGCCGGTACAAAAGGCCTTGTCGCCGACGGCGGTGAACACCACGGCGACGATCTTGCGGTCGCTCGATGCGCGCTGCATGCCGGCGATGACGCCCTTGACCATGTCGGTGGTGTAGGAGTTGTACTGGGTCGGATTGTTGAGCCAGATCCAGGCCGAGTACAGGCCGGCAACCGCGGCTCCCTTGTCGTCCAGCACCGGACGCTCTTCGTAGATCACCGTCGGCGCTTCGGTGCCGAAGTGGCTGTTGTCGATGAGCTGGTGATCCTTGAGGTCATTTTCCCTGCGTAGCCATTCCAATGCCATGTTGTTTCTCCTCTGTGAATTCGGTTAAATGTGATGCCGTCAGAAATCGGGGGTCAGGATCACGCGGCGCTTGAGCTTGCCGTGGTGGGCCTCGTCGAACACCTGTTCGATCTGGCTCATGGGCCGCGTTTCGACGAAGGGGCCGAGGTTGATGCGGCCGTCGAGGCACATCTCCAGCACCTGCGGATAGAACTCCGGCGGGCAGCCCCAGGTGCCAATCAGTTCGGCATCGAAGGCCATCAGCTTGGACAGCATGTAGGAAGTCTCGTCGGTGCCGTAGCCGACCACCATCAGCATGCCGGTAAAGGAAAGCAGCGACAGCGCCAGTTCCTGGCCGGGCTTGGTACCGGTCACCTCGAAGATTTTCCAGCCGTAGTTCGAGGGGATGCCCTTTTCCTTGCAGTAGGCCTTGAAGATCTCCTTCACTTCCTTGGGCGTCTTGCCCTTGGGGTTGATGGTGAAGTCGGCACCGTAGCCCTTCATGAACTCGAGCTTTTCCTCGTTGATATCGATGCCGATCACCGTGCCGGCGCCCATGCCCTTGGCCACCTGGGTCATGAAGCTGCCGACGCCGCCGGCCGCGCCGATGACGATGACGCGATCACCGGCCGCCAGGCGCGCACGACGCCCGGCCTGGTAGGGCGTGGTCACCGCGTCGGCGATCACCGACAGATGCTCCAGCGGCACCTTGCCGCGATTGCCGACGATGCACAGGTCGACCGCCGGCACCGGAATATGGCTGGAGTAGCCGCCGTAGATGCCCATCGAATTGCCGGGCATCTTCTGCGCCAGGCAACGATTGCCGCGTCCGGTCTTGCACAGCTCGCACTTGTTGCAGGGAAGCACGGCAGGAATGATGACTTCCTTGCCGATGTAGCTCGCCGCAGTTGCCTCATGCGCGGCGACGACGACACCCGATATCTCGTGGCCCAGCGACAGCGGAGGCGGATGGTCGGTGCGCACACCCATGTAGAAGTAGGACAGGTCGGTATGGCAGACGCCACAGCCCTTGACCTCGACCAGCACTTCGCCGGGCTGCAGTTGCGGCACCGGGATTTCGGTTTTTGTCAGCGTCCCCGGTACGGTCATCTGCCAGGTCTTGATGGTGCTTGGAATCATCATGTCTCCTATTTGTTCTTCCAGACGGGTTTGCGCTTTTCCATGAACGAATTCAGGCCTTCCACCGCATCCTCGGTACCCATCAGCTCGTGCAGGTAGTGGTGCTCGACGTGGTGCAGGGCTTCGTAGAAGGGCCGGTTGGCGGCTTCCTTGACGGCCTTTTTGGTGTGCAGCAGCGCCACGCGCGACAGCGTGGTGAATTGTTCGAGGTACCTGGCGGCATCGGCGGCGAAGTTCTCCGCCGGAAACACGGCATTCACCATGCCGATGCGGTGCGCTTCCTTCGCATCGATGATGCCGCCGCCAAGCAGCAGTTCCATGACCTTGGTCATCGGCACCTGGCGCGGCAAGAGTATCGCGGCGATCGGCGGAAAGACGCCGAGCTTGATCTCGGGCTGGCCGAACTTGGCCTTTTCCGAGGCGACCACCATGTCGCAGGCGATCGCCAGCTCGCAGCCGCCGCCCAGCGCCGGACCGTTGACCACCGCGATGGTCGGGATCGGCACCAGCATCAGGCGCTTCAGCAGGCCGTGAAAGACGTCGATCATCTTCACCACCTTGTCCGGCGTGTGATCCATCACATCGACACCCGAGGAGAAGGTCTTGTCACCGCTGCCGGTGATCACCAGCACCTTGGCGGTCTTGTTGTCCATCGCCATGTCCAGAGCGGTGTTCATCTCTTCCATGGTGGCGATGTCGAGCACGTTGTAGGGCGGGCGGTTGATCGCGATGCGCAGTACATCGCCCTGCTCTTCGCAGGCTATGAATTTGAAATCAGCCATGTTCAGTGGTTCTCCTGTTCGTTGGCAGCCAGCGCGCACTCGGCGCGGCGGCCGCCGGATGTCGCATCGATGCGGTAGGGACAGACGGTTTCACAATCGGCGCAGCAAACCTCGCCGGAGGCGCTGATATGCCACAGGTCGGCGCCGCACAGCGTGCAGCGGCAACGTGCTTCGGCCTTGGCGACCGGCGCCAGCGGGCGCGCGGTGTAAAAGTCGATCACGGTGCCCATCAGAAGAGGTCATCCATTTCATCGGCACCGACGCCCGGCGGCATGCTGCCGTGCTGCTGCATGTAGGCCTGCACCAACTGGTTCTCGCGCTGGCTGAAGAACGGCGCTTCCTCGGCCGTGAAGTAAGGCGCGATCTCGGCCTTGTCGAGCATGGCCTCCAACCCCTCGCGCAGATTCTCGACGCCCTTGATCGCCAGCACCTTCTTGTCGCCGTCGAGCAATTGGTACACGCCTGACTCGGTGGTTACGCCGGCCACGGTCGCGGCATCCAGCGCCAGCCAGGACTCGGGCGGCAAGGGCGCGTTGACAATGGTCGGCGCCAGGTTGCACTTGAAGCAGCGCGCCGCTTCGGCACGTGCCGTGGCATCGTCGAAGCCGAGTTCCACCTCGTCCCAGTTGGCGCGCTTCTCGGGCGCCAGCATGATCGGGTGGAACTTGCGAATCTTGTTGAAGCCCTCGTGACGGCCGATCTTCGGATCGGTTTCCCAGCCATCGGGAAGGAGTTTCTCTTCGATGTCGCCATCGCCGCCCAGCAACCTGTCCATGGCGCCGGCCGCGACGCGGCCCTGGGCGATGGATTCGATCAGGGTCGAGGGGCCGAGCACGGCGTCACCGCCGGCATACACCTTGGGCCGGCTGGTCAGCATGGAATCGGCGCGCACGATGATGCGGCCCTTCTTGTCGGTCTCGACGCCGAAGCCCGCGAATTTGTCCGGATGCTGGCCGACGGCGGCGACCACCAGGTCCACACCCTCGGTGACTTCCACGCCGGTATCGACCGGGCGGCGGCGGCCGGAGGCATCGACCATCCGGCGTATTCACCAGGCCCATGGTCGCGGCGCGCAGGTAGGTCGGGCTGTCGATCACGCCGGCCAGGTCATCGCCGGGAATGCCGAGCGTGTCGCCGCCCTGGCAGCCGATGCCGATAAACACGGCCTCGTAGCCCTGGCCGAACAGATCGTCCATGTTCTCGATGCGCGTGTCGTACTGGAACTTGACGCCCAACTTTTCCACCTCGCCGACTTCGCGGTCGATGACTTCGCCGGGTACGCGATATGAGGGGATGCCGTAGCGCGCCATGCCGCCGGAGGACGGCTGGGCATCGAACACGGTGACGGCATGGCCCTTCTTCGCCAGGTACCAGGCCACGGTCAGGCCGGCCGGGCCGGCGCCGATCACGGCGGCCTTGCGCCCGCTCGGCGGGAGTTGCTTGGAGAACTGGCGCCAGATGCCGGTGTCGTTATCGTCGGACACGCGCTTGAGCGTGCGGATCGACAGCGGATCATCGAGCTTGCCGCGACGGCAGGCCGCTTCGCACATGGCGAAGCAGGCGCGGCCGACGATGCCGGGGAAGGGCAGCTTCTCGCGCACCACGGCAATCGCCTCGCCGTACTTGCCTTCGGCGGCGAGCTGCACGTAGCGCGGCACGTCGATGCCGGCGGGACAGGCGCTCTTGCAGGGCACCATCGACTCCTCGCGCCTGGCGGGGTCGAGCGTGCGGTCGGTCAGGGCACCGGTCGGGCAGACGGTGACGCAGGCCTGGCAGAACTTGCAGCCGGAATCCACCAGCGTTTCGGCGATGGTGCCAACGTAAGTCCGCTTGCCCTGCGGTGTTTCGACTTCCTTGACTTCCAGGCAGCCGACGCCGCGAATGTCGTTGCAGGCCGTCAGGCAGCGGCGGCAGTCGATGCACAGGTTGTAGTCGCGATCAAAGAAGGGCTCGTCCTTGATCACCGGCAGGCTGGCCGGCTTGTAGCCCGGCGTGGTGCCGGGGATACCGACGAAATCGGCGATCTTGCGCAACTCGCAGGTCGGGAAGATGTCGCAGCGCGTCTCCGGCGGATTGCCGAAGGAACAGGTGGTGCGGCTGCAGCCGTCGCGCTGCGGGCAGGTGAGGCAAACGTGCGGATGCGGGCCGAGGGTCTTGGCCAGGCTTTCTGGCGTGACTTGAAGATCTTCTCGGACTTTGTGGTCACGCGCATGCCATCGGCCACGGTGGTCGAGCAGGCCTTGCGCATGCCTGGCTCGCCTTCGAGCTCGATCATGCACAGGTTGCAACCCGCACCACCGGCGCCGCGCTGCATGGCCGGCGGCAGGTCAGGATGGGCGCACAGGGCCGGGATGTAAATGCCGGCATTGGTCGCGGCATTGAGCACCGAGGCACCGGCCGGCACCTCGATCTTGTTGCAGTCGATATGGATGCAAACGGTCTCGCCGAATTGGCCCATGTCCTTGGGCCGGGCAGCCTTCCACCACTTGATTTCCTGCACCGCGTTCATGTCCGCTCCTCCTGCCGTTTTCTGGCTTTCTCGTCGCCGTACCGCCAGCGCCGACTCTTCTAAGTGCCGGCCCGATAACCCGGTAATACGCGCCACGGCAGGCCCCTGCCTTCACCGCGGCGATGAAACTCGCCATGTCATGCACCGATTGCGAAAACTCCGTCGCACAGCGGCCAACCGCTGGGGTCTTGTGGCAATCGCTGCCGCCCAGTGTCGGCAGGCCGAGATGGCTGGCCGTCCTGATCGCCAGGTCGTTGTCGCTTTCCCGCATTGACGCCGTTGTGCGACTCCACGGCGGCAATGTCCTTCAAGTCCAGCAGTCCTTCCATCAGGCTCGCCAGCCCCACGTTGCGGAAGGGATGGGCCGGAGCGCAGATGCCGCCGAGGTCGTTGATGCGCTCGATGACCTCTTCCAGCGGCAAATAGCTGTCGCGCCCCCAGATGTTCCAGCCATCGTCTTCCACCCCGTAGGCCAACAGGTGTCCCCTGTCCGTCGCAATCTCCACCCTGCGCAGGATCAGATAGCCCTCATCGCGACCGACCTGCTCCACCGGCGCCGAAGCCTCGTAGGAATAGTGTTCGGTGATCACCGATCCGTCGAGGCCCAGCGCCTTGGCGCGGCGTATCAGGTCCAGCGGTTCGAGCCAGTTGTCGTACGAATACTTCGTATGACAAGTGGGTATCGATCCACATGGGCTTGCGCCGCGCCTTCGCTGCTTACGGAAGCTCGTACTCGAGGTTGATACGCTTGGACGGCACGAACTTGTTGCGCGAGAAGAGACTTCTCCAGCGCGGGAGTCGCTCCAGTTCTCCAGGGTGTAAAACCTTCTTCACACCGGCGGCCTTCATGTTCATCATGAACTGGTCGAGCATCTCGGCGGCGACGCCAAATTGCGGAAGTCCGGATGCACGCCCAGGGTATCGATGGTCGCGGTGCTGTCGGCAATGCCGAACTCGCCGAAGAACACGTAACCATGATGGAAGCCGGCCACCTTGCCGTCGACCGCAGACGATGGAGGTGTTGATGTTGGCCGCGGTTGAGAATCCCGGCGATCTTGCGCTCGTAGTATTCCTGGCGCGCCTCGCCGGTGGCTGGGCATCGATGGCAACAATCGCGTCCGTGTCGCTCTGGCGCAGCACGCGTAGCACTCGTTTCTGATCAGGCATTTCTTTCCTCCTTTAACCTAGTTTGTAAAGGCGACGCCGGGGGGCGCGCCTAATCCTCGAACAATTCATCGTCGGGGGCAGCATCCGCCGACTTGCGCATAGACCGTGCCATCTCCAATCCCCATTTCCTGGCCGGCGTCGAAACAGGTGTTGCAAACCATCCCCCTCGACCTTGTACTCCTGGACATGGACCTCAAACCCATCGTCTGGTAGTTCTTGACGATTTCGAGAGCCTCGGCTCGCCGATCGTAGTCTGGCGCTTCCAGCATCGCGGAGCAGGGCATCCTCCGGACTGACCGTCTTGGCCTGGGCGATCGGAATCGCGCGCTTGGTCGTTGCTTAGGAATCCCCCCGATCACCACGAATGCTTGATGGCGCCGCGTGCAGGCGGTCATGCAGGGTAGGCTGGTGTAGCCAGCCCACGGCTTGTGCAGCACAATCGTAGGCCAGGTGCGCAATTCGGCTTCTTCACCCAGGTCACCTCTCGTCATCGTAGTCGTCGGTGATGGTCCCTGAACATCGACTTCGGGCAGGCCGTCAGGCAGGCGCGACCGGCTGAGCACGAGATGCACTTGTCGGTGTCGATGCTGATGTAGTACTCACCGAGCCGTCCTTGATCCGTAGTTGGCGATCATTTCGGTTCCCCGATGGTCCGGTCGCATCCTAGTGGCAGTTGCCGGCCGCCCCGTCAGCTATTTCAGGCGCGGCTTTCCGATTGCTGGGTAGCCGAACAGCGCCGCACCCGGGGCACCGGCGATCTGGCTAGCCGATCTTGGTGTCCATCGCCTTGATACTGGCAGCTTCTCGATGCGCTTGACTACGCCCGGATTCTTGGCGATGCCGCAGGTGATGAGAAACCTTCCTCGACGCCGATGCGCTCGACCAGCGAAACCACGCGCTCGGCCATCGCCAGGCAATAGGCGGCGATGACCTTGTTCTTGGTGTAACCGGCCTTGAGCATGCCCAGCGCCTCCGACTTGGCGAACACCACGCAGATCGACGACACGGCCTCGATATCGCTGTCGATGTCGAGGAACGCAGGCTCATTCGGCGATCGGGACCTGCATCAGATCGGAGATGACTTCGATGCCGCGGCCGGTCTACGCAGCACCCGTCGTTCATCAGGGTTGGTGACCTTGCCCTTGTCGTCATGATGGATGGCCTTGCAGTCGCCGCCATGTCTGGGATGGTGCGCACGCCAGTCCCAGCCCATGCAGTTAGCGCCATGGGCATGGCATGGCGATCTCAGTGATGGCCTTGTCCGGGCGAAGGCAGAACGTTGACTTCAAACTGTAGGGTCGCCGTCGTAGCGAAGTGGATGTTTCCAGCTTCCATGCCGCACCTGTCCATCACGCTCCTGC
>JADJVS010000015.1 GCA_016710465.1 Sulfuritalea sp. | reverse complement strand
AGCCGCCTCACGAATCGGCTTGAGCGGGTAGAGCGCGCCGCGCGCCGTATCGATCCATCAAGCAGCGCCTGGCGTGTTTGCTGCCGCCTGTCTGACGAAACCGGCGACCAGGCGATTGCACGGCATAGGGCGCAGTACGGGCGGGGCCCGGTCGTTGTTGTCCCGGCCAAGATCGAACAGGAGGATCTGCAATGAACCCGATCGAGCGCAGGCTGCAGAAGATCGAGGCGGTAGTCGACGTCGCCGTCATCGCTCCGGATCAGCGCGACCCGAAGCTGATTCCGGTCTTTCAGACGCTGATGGGGGATCGCTACCACTGTGAGGCGGTGCCGCTGGGGGTTTCGTGCGGCGATTTCCTCACCCGCGCGCTGGCGGCGGCGAGTGGGACGGGCTTCAAGCCGGTACGGCTGCCGGGGTAGGTCCTATTTGCTGGGCGCCGTCTTGCTGAACTTCACCCGCGCCCCATTCGGGCCGGTGGAAGCCTCAACAATATGAGCCCTGACGTGCTCAGGCAGTAGGTGAAGGTTTGGCACGTCGAACGTCACCCCGCCCTTTCTGACCCGCTTGACCAGTCCGTCGCGTTCCAACTGATCGAAGTCGATAGGCGTTGCCATGAGCTTCTTTTGTCGCTCAAGTTCGTCAAAAAGCGCCTTCTTGTCCATCTTCGAAAGGTCCATCGTCAGGCCGCAGCCAGTTCCTCGTCGCGCCGCTTCCGTGTCGCCTTCGGCTTCTTGATGGTGACGTGAGGCTCCAGGCCGGCGACGGTCGCCATGTCGATCAGGCAATCCAGCGAGAACAGGCTGATCTTGCCGCGCATCAGGTCAGAGACGCGAGGCTGGGTGACGCCGAATAGGGCCGCGGCTTCCGCCTGGGTCATGCCGCGCTGCTTGATGATGCTCTCAAGCTCCATCATCAACGCCGACCGGGCGCGCATGCTGGCCGCCTGCTGCGGCGTGTCTTCGATGGCATCCCACACACTGGCGAATCGTTGTTCCTTGCTCATGGCTGCTCCTTCATCAAGTCCTTGAATCGTTTCCGGGCCAGCTTGATGTCCTTCTCGCTGGTCTGCTGCGTCTTCTTCTGGAAGCAATGCAGAACATAGACCGCATCGGCCAGCTTCGCCAGGTAGATCACCCGGAAGGTGCCGGCTTCGTCCTGTATCCGAATCTCCTTGACGCCCGCGCCTATCGTCTCCATCGGCTTCCAATCGGTAGGCTCCTTGCCGTTCTGCACCTTGTCCATCTGGTAGCCGGCTTCCCGCACGGCAAGCGCCGGGAACTTGCGCAGATCGTCAAGCGAGCTTCCGCGAAAACGCAGTTCTTTCATGGGCTAGATTATATAAAACCTTGTATTTTGCGCAAGTGCCACGCAGAAAGAAAAAACCCGGCCGGAGCCGGGGCGGTATTGAGGGTGCGCCGAATCTCGGCTGTCTATTTTTTCTGGAGCGTCAGGTAGCGAGATTGAGGACGAACCGAATCGTCCGTGTAGCAGCGGCCGGTAGGCGCGTACTCAACTACAACCCCATCCCTGATGTAGAAGATGTTGTTGCAGACCACTCGATTGCTTGAGCAGGTGGTGAACGCATTCGCGTTTGCGTACTTCCCTTTTCCAGAAGCGCCCGCACTACTGAAGCACGATTCCACATCCGCACCGTTGGCATAGTTCCGCACTTCCATTCCGCTTTGCGTTGTGCTCTTGTACATCGGGATCGTAATGAACAGCGAGTGCGTGTCCAGGGCCTCCACAGGCATGCCCACCCATGCATCCAAGTCTTGTTGGCGAACGGTAGCGCAACCAGATAGCGCGGAAACTATGGTGAGCAGCAGCAAGGCGCGAATCATGGCGTCATCCCCCTCGTGAATGCCGATTGTATGCCTGAAGGGCGTATCGCTCGCAGTAGCTTGAATCGCGCCCGCGGCCCCATCCTGCGGAAAGCCGCCAGCAGCGCGGCCTCCTGTTTCTCGGCTGGGGTGCGTGGCCTGGTCATTGCTCGGGCCTGCTCTCGGTCGTCGGAATGGCCTTGCTCGGCCGGCCGCCGCGCTTGGGCGCGACGAGGCCGGGGATTGATGCCTTGAAGGCTTGGAATTTCTCGTCACAGTCCGCGACGACGCAGCCCTCAATCATGGCGCACCGCTTCGCATTGCCTTCCGCGCTGTTTCTGTAGATGGCATCCTCAAGTTCCTGCGCCTTGCGGGCAATCTCCCTCTCTGAAGGAGTGGGCATGTCCGTCAGATTCATGCGCAGGCGAAACCAGTCGCATTCGGCAAACTGCTTGCGCGGCCCCCGGGCTCCTGGCGGCCGTTCGCGCCGGAGCCAGTAATCGAACTGCCCGGCTTGCCAGAACAGATTGTCGTAGCCGGTGGGGAGCTTGGTATCTTCAGGAAGAATGCCTTCGGCCTCAAGCATGGTGCGGGTTCCAAGGAACTCGACAAAATCAAGGTTGTGGGGCTTGATGACGATTACAAGTTCGGTGGTAGCGTCGCCCATGGCCAATGTCGGCGCGGCCTCGATTGTCTTGGCGCTCATGCTGCGCTTCCCTCATCGCTTGTTCGATTGAAGCGGCGCAGTTCTCCAGCAATCTCGTCCCGACACTTGCGTGCCCTCTCCAATAGGAAGTCGGCGGTCTGTGCGGCCCACTCCAACTCGTGACGCATCAACGGCGCCAAGGCCGAATCGAGAGTCGCGCCGCCGACGATTTCAAGAGCTACTTCGGCGTGGAAGTTCTCGTAGTGTCTGCCCGTGAAGCACCTATTGCCGACTTGGCGCACCAGCGACTCACGTATGACATCGAAAGCTGCGTCCGCCAATATCCGCGCCTTCCTATCGATCGCTCTTTGCACCTCCGCAGATACCTTGGGGTATGGTCCCGCGTCTTTGCCCAGTGTGCCTTTTATGATTCCGGCTCGCAGACGTGGTGCCGATGACTTTTTCTGCGTCGTTTGCACGAGCTTTAAGGTTTTCGCGGTGGCTTTCATGCTGCACCGCCTTCCGTCATCTGGTCGGCGGTGCTGCTGGTAGTATTTGCGGTAGCCATGATGTAACTCCTTGTGGTTGCTTCGTGGTCAGGGCCTGGTCGGTGTTGTTGCACCTTCCTGGCCCGCTTTGCCTGAGCCCGTCAGGCGGCGGTCTTGCCTGAAATTGGTATCACGTCGGCACCCTTTACCGCGGCATCGATCTCGTCGGCGTACCACTGCATCAGCTTGACACGCTCAGCGTAGTGGGTTGCGCGATCGTAGGACGCCTCGGTCTTACCGGCCTTGCGGTGCGCGAGCGCCGCTTCCTTTACCTTGTCATCCCACAGCAGCGATTCACTGACATGGGTTGAGAACGTCGCGCGCAATCCATGGGCGTGAACTTCCTTTCCTGCTGTCCGCTTGACCGCGTAGAGCAGCGCCATGTCAGACATGCAACGCGCCTTCGATCCGGCTCGGCTCGGGAAAAGGTAATCGCCGTCGCCAGTAATCGAGCTCAACTTCCGAAGCGTGGCAAGGGCTTGGCGAGACAGCGGAACCGTATGTATCTCTCGCTTCTTCATCCGCTCTTCCGGGATCGTCCATCGTGCTCTGTCGAGGTCGAATTCCGCCCAGCGCGCCTCCCTTACTTCGCTAGGCCGGCAGGCGGTCAGTAGCAACAGATGCACCGCAAAATAGGTGGCGCCATCACCTTCCAAGGCATCTACCTGGCGCGCGAACGCCCCAACGTCAGCCCAGGCCAGCGCCTTCATGTGGCCGCCCTTGTGCTTCTCGAATACGTTCTTGCGCAGAGCGTGCGCCGGATTGTCGCCGACGAAATAGCCGTGAGCCTTGGCGAAGTCGAAGACCTCCCCGGCCCAGCGCCTGACCCCGGCCAGATAGTCGAGAGCGCCCCGGTTCTCAAGCTTGCGCAGCGCCTCGCGCAGCATGGGCGGTGAAATTTCCTGAATGGGCAGCGGCCCGAGGGTTGGGTAAAGGTTCGCCTTGAGTGCGCCGCTGATCTTGACGTAGTGCGACTCGGAAACGCTCTTCTTCTTCCCCGCCAACAACTCGTTGGCCACCGCCTCAAAGGTCGTCTCGGCGCTGATTCGGTTGCGCAGCTTGGCCGCTTGATGCTCAGCGACAGGATTCCTTCCTTTGCGCCCAAGCTCCCGGAGTTCAGCCGCCTTTTGCCGTGCAGCGTCCAGGCTCATGGCCGGATACTCCCCGATCTGCGCGGTCCGCTCGACGCCGCCGACAGCGGTGCGGTATTGCCAGAACTTTCTGCCTCCCGGCGTCACCGTCAGCCGAAGGCCATAGCCATCAGGCAACACCCTGGTCTTCTGGCCGTCCGGGTATGGCTTCGCCTGGCGTATCGCCAGATCTGTCAGCTTATTTGCCGCCCTCGCCATGACTCCCCCTTGAACTCTGTAGCGCTACCCGTTTTGCTACCCATACGAGGATGATATGACATGAAACGATATAACGCAAGCCGACACGGATTATCCGCTACCAGCAAGGATATTAAAGGGTTTTTGCTATTGAGTGATACAACGTGAAATCACCCTTTGCCTCTGGGTGATGGAGTCGAAATAGACCGTTCGCCCTAGCGGCTTTCGCGCACTGCGGAATCGGCGTTCGCCGCGGGGAAGGCATCCGGATAGACGCTGCGCTGTATGGCTTCCAGCAGGTGCTCGTTGTGGGTGTCGACGAACTCCCCCGCCCCCGGCACGATGCGCTTCAGCCAGCGTTCAAGGCTGTCCTGCGCCTCCTTGTTGGCCAGTGGGTTGTGGTTGTTCCCATCCTGCATCAACAGTGTGAAGTTGGCCTCGTTGCCCCCGGCGAAGTGGTGCCCGCAGCTTCCCATGGCAGCCTCCGGCGCCCAGGGATCGTTGCGCTCCAGGACCTGCCAAGTGGGGATCGTTGGCGATAGTTGCCAGAGGTGCTCGTAACCGGCGGAACAGGACTGGTTGTGCAGGATGGCGCCGACCACCTGCCGGTCGCGATAGGGCCAGCGGTAAGTCGTCCTGGCACCTTCCGAATGGCCGCTAAGCAGGATGGGTTTGGCAGTCAGCACCTTGATGTAGCGGACCAGTGTCAGGGTGTCATCGACCCGAGCATCGAGCCGAGCCGGATTGCGCGCCGTGTATATGCCTTCGCGGAAATTCCTGCCGCCCCCCTTCAGCGCGTCGTCACTGTTGTTGCCCGGACATCCAGTTCGGTTATGCGGCCTCGTCACGAACTCCGGCGTGATGACGGCAAATCCGCGGCGGAAATAGAACTGTGCGACATGGGTTTCCCAACCCCACATTCCGCCGCAGCCGTGGTTATGGATGACGACGCCCTTGACGTTCGGGTCGTGGCGCAACTGCGCCTCGAACTTGGCGCGATAGACTCCGCCGTGCCGCGGACCGTAGAACACGCTGCGATCGAGTACGCGCTCGGCATGCTTCGCCTCGTAGGCCTCCACCATGCGCGACTGCTGCGCCAATGCCGGCATACCCATCGCGCCGGTGACGGCCAGGGCGAAGGTCGATACCCGGCGGAGACGCACTACCAGTTTCGTCCCATCCGCCACCAGAAAGCCCCGGAGGTCGCCACGTCACTTCACCCTGGTCAGGAAAGGTCGGCCCGACGGCCGGTCCGTGGGTGTGTCCGCAGGCGACTCGATCGCTTCCTCAGCAGCGGGTGACGGCTCGCCCGAAGCCACCTCCGCACCCTCGCCCACCTCGAAAGCCATGCCATCGCCATTTTCGCGCGCATAGACCGCCGCGACGCGCGCGATCGGCACCACCACCGGGAAGGCCTTGCCGCCAAAGCGGGCCTGGAAGCTGATTTCCTCGTTGCCCAGCAGCAACTGGTGCGTGGCCTCGACACCGACGTTGAGCACGATCTCGCCGTCCTTGACGAACTCGCGCGGCACGCGCGTGGTGGCATCGACCTTGACCGACAGGTAGGGGGTGAAGCCCTGATCCGAGCACCACTCGTGGATGGCGCGGATCAGGTAGGGTTTGGTGGACAACATGGCGGCGCCGAAGCGTTCAGCGCGAGCAAGGATGACGCGCCTCAGCGGCGCATCATCTTTTCCGTCGGCGTCAGCGCGTCGATGAAACCCTGACGCGAGAAGATGCGCTCGGCGTACTTCATCAGCGGCGCCGTGGTCTTCGGCATTTCCACGCCGTAATGGTCGAGGCGCCACAGCAACGGCGCGATCGCCACGTCGAGCATGGAGAAGTCTTCGCCAAGCAGAAACTTCTGCTTGTTGAACATCGGCGCCAGCTCGATCAGGCGATCGCGGATGTGCCCGCGCGCCTTGTCAGCCGACTTGAGGTTCTTCTCCACAGCGTCGATGTGGCTGAACAGCTCGTGCTCCATGGTGAACAGCAACTGGCGCGCCTTGGCGCGGGTCTGCGGATCGGGCGGCATCAGTTGCGGATGCGGAAAGCGCTCGTCGATGTACTCGTTGATGATGTTCGACTCGTAGAGCACGAGGTCGCGATCGACCAGCACCGGCACGCGGTTGTAGGGATTGATGATGGCGATATCTTCCGGCTTGTTGAACAAGTCGACGTCGATCACCTGGAAGTCCATCTGCTTTTCGTAGAGCACGATGCGGCAGCGATGACTGAACGGGCAGGTGGTGCCCGAGTACAGGTTCATCATGGCGCTGGTGCCCCACGAATAGTCGGCGTCACGCACCACTTTGCGGACGGGTGGTGCGTTCATTTCTCTGTGCCCCATGGTCTGCATTCCATGTCAGGTTAATGGATGTCTTTCCAGAACTCGCGCTTCAAGGCATAAGCGAAGACGAAGAAGACAGCGAGGAAAATCAGCACGACGACGCCAAGGTGCTTGCGGAACTCGGACACCGGCTCGCCCATGTACTTCAGGTAGGCAACGAGATCGCCAACCATGGCGTCGTATTCGCGGGGCTTCATCGTGCCCGGCTTGACCAGCTTCAGCTTGTGGTCGGGCCCCATCTCCTGGTCGCCCTGGAGATCCCACAGCACATGGGGCATGCCGACGTTCTCGAAGATCACGTTGTTCCAGCCGGTGGGCCGGCTCTCGTCGCGATAGAAGCTGCGCAGATAGGTGTAGAGCCAGTCGGCGCCGCTGCCGTGCTCGGAAGCGCGGGCGCGGGCAATCACCGTCAGGTCGGGGGGCGCGGCGCCGAACCAGGCCTTGGCCTCGTCACGGCGCATGGCGATGCGCATCGGCTCACCCACCTTGTCGGCGGTGAACATCAGGTTATCGCGTATCTGATCGTCGCTCAGGCCAATGTCCTTCAGGCGGTTGTAGCGCATGTAGGAGGCCGAATGACAGTTCAGGCAGTAATTGACGAAAACCTTGGCACCGTTCTGCAGCGCGGCCATGTCATTGGCCTTGTCCGGCGCGGCGTCGAGGTGCAGCTTGGCGCCCGCGGCGAACGCCAGCATCGGCGCGAACAGGAATGCGATGAGTAGTTTTTTCATTTCATTGTCACCCTGCCCGGCTCCGGCTGGCAACGATCCAGGGAAGACCAGATCGGCATCGTCAGGAAAAACAGGAAGTAATAGACGCTGAGGAGCTGTGCGACGGGCGCACCGGGGATGGCGCCAAAGAACTTGTAGGCCGGATCCTTGGTGCCGAGGAAGCCAAGGATGAAAAAGCCGACGATCCAGATCGCGAGCAAAACCTTGGTCATCGTGCCGCGATAGCGGATCGACTTCACCGGGCTGCGGTCCAGCCAGGGCAGGAAGGCGAAGATCAGGGTGCCGGCGCCCATGGCCACGACGCCCCAGAACTTGGCATCGATGCCGAACAGCGGATAGGTCACGGCGCGCAGCAGCGAGTAGTAGGGCGTGAAGTACCAGACCGGAGCGATGTGCGGCGGGGTCTTCAACGGATCGGCGGGATCAAAGTTGTTGTACTCGAGGAAATAGCCGCCCCCCTCGGGCATGAAGAACACGATCACCGAGAACACCATCAGGAAGACGATCACGCCGACGATATCCTTCACCGTGTAGTAGGGGTGAAAGGGGATGCCGTCCAGCGGCACGCCGTTGGCGTCCTTCTTCTTCTTGATCTCGACGCCGTCGGGGTTGTTGGAGCCGACTTCGTGCAGCGCGATGATGTGCGCGCCGACCAGGCCCACCAGCACCAGCGGCATGGCGATGACATGGAAGGCGAAGAAGCGGTTCAGCGTCGCGTCGCCGACCACATAGTCGCCGCGCAGCCAGATCGACAGGTCTTCGCCGATCAGCGGGATCGCGGAGAAAAGATTCACGATGACCTGGGCGCCCCAGAAGGACATCTGGCCCCAGGGCAGCAGGTAGCCGAAGAAGGCCTCGCCCATCAGGCAGAGGAAGATGCCGATGCCGAACAGCCAGATCAGCTCGCGCGGCTTGCGATAGGAACCATAGAGCAGGCCGCGGAACATGTGCAGATAGACGACGACGAAGAAGGCCGAGGCTCCGGTCGAATGCATGTAGCGGATCAACCAGCCCCAGGACACGTCGCGCATGATGTACTCGACGCTGGCAAAGGCGACGGGCACGCCCGAGGCATTCAGCGCGGCATCCGGCTTGTAGTGCATCGTGAGGAAGATGCCGGTGACGATCTGGATCACCAGCACCAGCATCGCCAGCGAGCCGAAGAAGTACCAGAAGTTGAAGTTCTTCGGCGCGTAGTATTCGGACAGGTGGGCTTTCCAGTTCGAGGTCAGCGGAAAGCGCGCGTCAACCCAGTCCAGCGTGCCTTGCAGCAGTGCATTCACTTTGCTCATCGCGTCAGGCCTTCTTGTCTTCGCCAATCACGAGCTTGGCGTCGCCAAGATACATGTGGGGAGGGATCTCGAGGTTGTCCGGCGCCGGCTTGCTCTTGTACACGCGACCGGCAAGGTCGAAGGTGGAGCCGTGGCAGGGACAGATGAAACCGCCCGGCCAGTTGGGATCGATGCCCGAATCGGCACCGGTCTTGAATTTATCGGTCGGCGAACAACCCAGGTGGGTGCAGATGCCGACGGCGACGAGGATCTCCGGCTTGATCGAACGCGTCTCATTCCTGGCGTAGTCCGGCTGCATCTTCTTGTCCGACTTCGGATCGGCCAACTGGTCGGCGATCTTGGCCAGGCCGTCGAGCATTTCCTTGGTCCGGTTGATGATCCAGACGGGCTTGCCGCGCCACTCGACAGTCATCATCTGTCCGGGTGCAAGCTTGCTGATATCCACCTCGACCGGAGCACCGGCCGCCTTGGCGCGCTCGGAAGGCAGCATGCTGGCCACGAAGGGCACGGCGGCCGCCACCCCGGCCACCCCGCCGGCGGCTGCCGTGGCAACCAGCAAGCGACGCCGCCCACAATCGACATTTTCGTTACAACTCATGGTGGTAGTCCCTGGATGCTGAAACGCGCTAAGCGAAAACGGAAATTGATTTCACTGCAGTTTCGTTGAAGGCCAGCGTTGCTTCGATCAAGATCAAGCGCTGCGGCCGCAACTGAAAGTCGGCCATTGTAGCGAATCTTGCAAGGCGATTAAAGTCCCGAACAGGCGAGACTTATCGCCCCGAATTAAATGGGGATAATTTTTCGCCTTTTATTCAATCAGATAGCACCATCCTGCCGGAAGCGATCAATCTCGTCCGGAGCGTAGCCAAGGCCCCGGAGCACGGCTACGGTGTGCTCTCCGAGGGCCGGTCCGATCCAGCGTGTTCCGCCCGGCGTCAGGGACAGCCTCGGCACCACCCCGGGGAGATGAAAGTCTTTTCCATCAGGCAGTTGGGCAGACTCAAGCATGCCCCGAGCGAGGAATTGCGGGTCGCGAAACATGTCCGCCACGGAAAAGATCGGACTTGAGGGCACCTGGGCCTCGGATGCAACGCGCAGGACCTCGTCGGCATCGCGACTGCCGACCCAGGCATCGATCACGCCGTAGATTTCGCTCGCACGCGCGTCGCGCCCGGCATTGTTGGCCAATTGCGGATCCTCGGCCAGGTCGGCACGGCCGATCGCCAGCATCAGGCGCTTGAAAATCGCGTCGCCATTGGCGCCGATGATCAGGTGCTTGCCGTCCCTTGTCGTATGCGTATTCGACGGCGTGATGCCGGGCATGACATTGCCGGTGCGCTCGCGGATGAAACCGACGACATCGAACTCCGGCACCATGCTTTCCATCATGGCGAAGACGGACTCGTACAGGGCGACGTCGACCACCTGTCCGGCCCCGCCATTGACCTCGCGATGCCGCAACGCCATCAGCGCACCCAGCGCGCCCCACAGCGCGGCGATCGAATCGCCGATGGAAATGCCCGTCTTTACGGGCGGGCGATCCGGGAATCCGGTGATGTAGCGCAGGCCCCCCATGGATTCACCAATGGCACCAAAACCCGGTTGTTGCGCCAGCGGACCGGTCTGGCCGAAACCGGAGAGCCGGACCATGACCAGACCCGGATTTGCCGCCGACAGCACGTCCCAGCCCAGACCCAGCTTTTCCATCACGCCGGGACGGAAGTTCTCGACCACGATGTCGGCTTCCGCTGCGAGCCGGCGCGCAATCTCCAGGCCTTTCGGATGCTTGAGATTGAGCGTGACCGACTGTTTGTTGCGCGCCTGGACGAACCACCACAGCGACGTTTCGCCATCGCCCGTCGGATACAGCTTGCGCCACTTGCGCAGCGGGTCGCCTTCCCCAGGCGCCTCGATCTTGATGACCTCGGCGCCAAACTCGCCGAGGATGCGCGAGCAGAACGGGCCCGCGATCAAGGTGCCGAACTCCAGCACCCGCACGCCCGCGAGCGGCTGGGCCATCAAACGAACTCGCGCCGCTCGCGCAGGGCCTGCGCCACCGTCGCCGCGTCGGAAAATTCCAGTTCGCCGCCCACCGGCAGGCCGCGTGCGATCCGGCTGACCTTGAGGCCGCGCTGGTGCAGCAGCTCCGAGAGGTAGTGCGCGGTGGCTTCGCCTTCGTTGGTGAAATTCGTGGCGAGGATCACTTCGCGCACGATGCCGTCCGTGGCCCGCGCCAGCAGCCGGTTGAAGGCCAGTTCCTTGGGGCCGATGCCGTCGAGCGGGCTCAACCTGCCCATCAGCACGTAATACAAGCCGTTGTAGGCATGCGCCTGCTCCATGCTGATCGCATCCACCGGCATTTCGACGATGCACAACTGGCTGGCGTCGCGGCGCGGCGAAAGGCAGCGCTCGCAGACCTCGGCCTCGGTGTAGTTGTTGCAACGGCCACAGTGATGCAGCGTCCGCAGCGCGGTGTCGATGCCCCGCGCCAAGCGCTCGGCGCCGTTGCGATCGCGCTGCAGCAGATGGTAGGCCATGCGCTGCGCGGATTTCGGGCCTACGCCCGGCAGGCAGCGCAGCGACTCGATGAGTTCGTCCAGCGACGAACTCATCGAGGCCTTGGCCTCGCAATGGAATAACCTCCCCCATCCCCTCCCGAGGAGGGGCTGCTGGATTGCTCGCTCCGCTCGAAATTGCCGGTCACGTCCGCTGCAGCCGGTTCGCCGTCTTTCAGAACGGCAGCTTCATTCCAGGCGGCAGGTTGAGGCCGGCGGTGAAGCCGCCCATCTTTTCCGCGGTGGTCGATTCGACGCGGCGGCTGGCATCGTTCATCGCCGCGGCGATCAGGTCCTCCAGCATCTCCTTGTCGTCCATGACCGACGGGTCGATGGTGACGCGCTTGACGTCGTGCTTGCAGGTCATCACCACCTTCACCGCGCCGGCACCGGACTGGCCCTCGACCTCGGTCTGCGCCAGCTCCGCCTGTGCCTTCTCCATGTTGGCCTGCATCTGCTGGGCCTGCTTCATCAATCCGGCTATGCCACCCTTCATCATGCTGTGTGCTCCTTGAACTAACGTTCATACAAGCGGGCAAGCGGTCCCGCCCCTCCCATCCTCCCCTCACGGGGAGGCTACTGTACTGATTGGCTCGCTGCGCTCGATATCACCAGGTGACCACTCTCTCGCATCAAGTTAAACGGGTTTTATCGTCGATTCGTCGATGCTGGCATCGAACAGGTCAACCACGTCGCGCACGAAGGGGTCCTGCTCGATCGAGGCGACGGCCTTTTCCTGGCGTTCGCGCTGGACATTGCGGCTGCGCTCGGCAGGCGTCTCGGTCGCCGGTTCGGCGACGTCAATGTCGAGCCGCAGCGGACGGCTGAAATGGTTCTGCAACTCACTTTGCAGCTTGTCCTGCTGCGCCTTGCCCAGCAAGTGCTTGTGCAGGGGGGCAAGGCGCAGGCGGATCGCACCATCGTTGCGGTCGGCGAGTTCGCAATGCTGGGCAAGTTGTTTGGCCATGCCGGTGATTTGCAATTGAGCGACCAGGGCATGCCAATCGTCGTCGGCCGACGCCAAGACGGCGGCCCTTGCCGGCGCGACTGGTGCCGGCGGCGGCTTGGACACGGCAATCGGCGCCTGAGGAGTCGGCGCTGACGGCACGGCGGCTTGGGACCGCGCGGGCGCGGAGACAGCCGGCGGACGCGTCGCCGCTGCTGGAACCCCCGCGCGTTCCGGACGGAAAGCATGCAGGCGCATCAGGGTCATGGCAAAACCGGCGTATTCGTCGGGCGCCAGCGCGAGCTCGTCGCGGCCATGGATCGCGATCTGGTAAGCGAGCTGCAGGTACTCGGCATCGAGCGTCCGCGCGTAAGGTGTCAAACGCTCGCGCTCGGCTTCGTCGAGCAGGGCCTGCGGCGCGAACTGCGCCAGGGCGATGCGATGGAACAGCGTCGCCAGTTCCTGCAGACCGCCGTCGAAGGACAGACTGCGCGCATCCATCAATTTCGCCACATCGAGCATGGCCTGAACGTCCTGCGCCATCAGCCCATCGAGCAGGGCGAACAGGTGTTCGTCGCCAACGGTGCCGAGCATGGCGCGCACGCCGTCCTCGTCCACCTTGCCGGCGCCGTGGGCGATGGCCTGGTCGAGCAGCGACAGGGCATCGCGCATGCTGCCGGCGGCGCCCTTGGCCAGATGGCGCAGGGCCGCCGGCTCGTAGCTCACGCCCTCGGCCTCCAGCACGCGCGACAAGTGGTCGACGATGTGGGTCGTCGGCATTTGCTTGAGGTTGAACTGCAGGCAGCGCGAGAGCACCGTGACCGGAATCTTTTGCGGATCCGTGGTGGCGAGGATGAACTTGACATGGGCGGGCGGTTCTTCCAGCGTCTTCAGCATCGCATTGAAGGCGTGGCCGGAAAGCTGGTGCACTTCGTCGATGACATAGACCTTGTAGCGGCCGATGGTCGGCGCATAGGTGGCACGCTCCAGCAAGGCCGTCATGTCGTCTACGCCGCGATTCGAGGCGGCGTCGAGTTCGATGTAATCGACGAAGCGACCGCCGTCGATCTCGGTGCAGGCGGCGCAGGTGCCGCAAGGCGTCGAGCTGACACCGGTCTCGCAATTCAGGGCCTTGGCCATGATGCGCGCCAGCGTCGTCTTGCCGACTCCGCGCGTACCGGTGAAGAGATAGGCGTGATGCAGCCGGTTCTGGTCCAGCGCATGGGTCAGCGCGCGTACCACGTGCTCCTGGCCGACCAGGGTGGCAAAGGACTTCGGACGCCACTTGCGGGCGAGGACCTGATAACTCATGCGGCGATTTTATCAGGCCGCCAAGACAGGGCGGCCGGTCGTCGCCGGCCGCCTTGAATCCGCTTGCGGGCGCTCAGCCCTTGCGCGGCTCCTGAGCACCGCCGGGACCTCCCGGACCACCGCGACCGGGGCCACCGTGTCCTTTGTGACCCGGCGCGCCCATCGCACTGAATTGCTTGTCGGCCGCCGCCTTTTGCTCGGGGCTCAGCGCGGCATAGAGGCGCTTGAAGGATTCATTGACGGTCTCCATCGACGCCAGGCGGTCCTTCATCGCGGCCTGCATTTGCGCCATGCGCTCCGGTGCCGGGATCGACTTGTCCGGGCTGGCGCGATCGCGCATCGCCTTGAAGCCCTTCTCGGCTTCGGCCCTGGATTTTTCGGCGAAGGCCTGCCACAGCGGTTCCTGCTGGGTGCTCAGCTTGAGTTGCTCCTTGAGCCGGGACAGGTGCTGCTCGGCACGAGCGCCGGGTTCCATGGCGCCGCCTTGCATCGGCCCACCCTGCATCATGCCGCTTTTCATGCCCATCCTGCCGTCGGGACCGCAGCCCCCGCCTTGTGCGAAGGCGCCGCCAAGGCCGCCAATACCGGCTACCGCCACCGCGACCATCATCAGATTTCTGCGTTTCATGTTCAACTCCTGGATAAATGCCTCATGGCAGATGCATTTAGCCCAAGCGCTGTAAGCAAGGTATGTCCGTCGCAGGGAGTTTGTAAGCGGAGGTTGCCCGCCGGCAAATTGATCGGGCGGGGCGAAGAAGGGGCGGCGAGCCTGACCCCCGGCACTTGCGGAAAATGGCTGTGGCTGCTTCCTTCCGGACCTGACCAGGTTCACCACCCCTCAATGCGGGGAGACCCGCCGCGGCGCGAATTCTAACAGCGCTGCGCATCGCCGTCCCGCCAGCGCCGACTTTCAGCCGCCGCCGCGCTGGTAATGCAGGGTGAAACGGCGCATGAAGGCCTCTTCGGCGTCCGCCGACAGGCCTTCGAAGCGGATGTCGACGCGATGACGTGCCAGCCGCACCATGCCGATTTCCAGCGGCGCGATCGGCGACAGGCGCAGCGTCCAGCCGCGCCCGGTGAACAGCTCCCCGGACTCGACAAAATCGTCCTGGCCCGTGGCATCCGCCAGCAGGCGGACAAAATCGGCGCGTGTGACGGTGGCGTCGTAGCTGCGCGGGAACTTCATCCCCCCGCCACGGGCGGCCAGATGGCGAGGGTCTCGCCATCCTTGAGGACGCGGCCGATGCGTTCGGCCGGCGGCACGAAGTTGCCGTCGATCAGCACCAGATGGACCAGCTTCAGCGGCAGCGCGAAACGCTCGACCACCTGCGCCACCGTCGTGCCTTCGTCGAGATCGAGGACCAGCGCATTGGTTTTCTTCGCCTCCGCCGGCAGGTAGTCCTGCAAGGTGGCGAAGAGCTTGAAGGTGATGCGCTGGCCCATGCGCTCAGGCGGCCTTCTGCGCCGTCGCCAGGTAAGCCGCCATGAACTGGGTCGGATCAGCCAGCAGGCGCGCCTTCCACTCGCCCAGCGGCGCGCGGGTCTGCACCAGTCCGCGCAGGGCGCCGACATGGGCCGTCCAGCCGATGCTGGTGGCACCGATCAGGATGTCGCCCTGAAACTGCAACGAAAGGTAGCAGTGCCGTGCCGCGTCGACACACTCGACGCCGCTGCCGCCCTCGTTCGCCGGCACGCCCTGCCACTGGCCGAAGGAGGTGGAGATCATGCCCAGGGTATCGAGCACGTTGATCGCCAGGCTGCCGCCACTCTCCGCCGCGCCGCCCGCCATGTTGTGCGCGGCGACGCGCGCCTGGTCGGCGGCATTGGGCTGAATGGCATTGAGCTCGGGCCGGCCGGTATGGAAGCCGGGGGCCTCGGTGACATCACCGGCGGCATAAATATCGGCGATGCTGGTGCGCATCGTGTTGTCGACGCTGATGCCGCGTCCCATGGCAATGCCGCTGCCCTGGAGAAACTCGATGTTGGGGCGCACGCCGGCGGCGCAGATCACCAGATCGGCGGCGAGCTCGCCGCCCGTGCTCAGCTTGACCGAGAGCGCGCCATCCTTTTGCGTGACGGCGGTGATCGCCGCATTGCAATGCACGGCCACCCCCTTGGCCTCGACCCAGGCCTTGATCATGGCGCCGGCCTTGGCCGTCATCATGCGCGGCACCATGCGGTCGCCCATCTCGACGACGGTGAGCTTCGTACCGCGAGCGGCCAGCGACTCCATGATGATGCAGCCGATGAAGCCGGCACCGAGTTGCAGCACGCGGCTGCCGGGCTTGGCCTTGGCGGCGATGGCGCGCGCATCCTCGATGGTCCAGCAGGTATGCACGTTGGGCAGATCGATGCCCGGCACCGGCGGCATGATCGGCCGCGAGCCGGTGGCGATCAGCAGCTTGTCGTAGGCGAGTTTCTCGCCACCGTCGAATTCAATTTGTTTCGCCGCCGGATCGACCTTGGCGACGCGTCCTTCGATCAGATGGATGCGCTGCTTTGCATAGTGATCGTGCGCCTTGCGCAGGTGGGTGCCGGCCTCGCCGATGTTGCCGTGCAGGAAGTAGGGAATCGCCATGCGCGAATACGGCGGCTCCTTCTCGTCGCCGATCAGGGCGATCTCGGCGTCGGGTTGCAGCCGGCGCAGGGTTTCGGCGGCCACCAGGCCGGTCGGGCCGTTACCGATGATGACGTGTTTCATGGCGCCTCCCGACGGGCCGTCCCAAGGGAGCTCAGTTGCCACATGCGGCCCCCTCGGGGGGCAGCGAACGAAGCGAGCGTGGGGGTCATTGTTGTTTCCTCGAATTCAAACAAGCGGGGGACCGGCTAGGCCGATCCCCCGGGGATGCGACGAAGGAATTACAGGCCGAGCCGCGCCAGGGTTTCCTTGGTCGGTACGCCTTCCGGTGTCCAGCCGCGGACCTTGTAATACTCCGGCCGCATCTTGTCGATGCCATTGACCAGGCCCTTGGCCGGGCCGGTCTTGGCCGGCTCGGTCTTCAGGCGCGGTGGCAGGTCGTCGTCCTTGGCGGTGAAGCCGGCGGCGTTGTTGAACAGGCGCTCCATGTTCCAGATGCGCTCGCCCAGCGTGGCCAGGCCTTCCATGGTCCATTCGCCTTCGCAGGCGGCGTCGAGTTGCGGCTGCAGATCGGCCAGGCTCCAGGCGAAGGTGGTGAACACGCAAGTGCCGGAGGAGTCGAATACCGCCGTGGCGTCCTGGAAGGCCTTGACCAGATCGGCCTTGCCTTCGGTGACCAGCGGATCGGTCTTGACCGGGATGCCCAGCACTTCCGAGGCCACGGTGTAGCCGCGCAGGTGGCAGGCGCCGCGATTCGAGGTCGAATAGGCCAGGCCCATGCCCTGGATGCCGCGGCTGTCGTAAGCGGGGAATTCCTGGCCCTTGACGCCCATCGACAGTTCCGGCCGTCCGTACTTGGCGCACATGCGCGCCGAGCCCAGGCCGAGTTCCTTGCCGAAGCCCTCGCCCTTGGCCGTCATTTCGGCCAGGGTGACCAAGGCCTGTGCCGAACCGAAGGGCGCCTCGATCCCGATCTGCTCCTTGCTCAGAATGCCCAGGTCGTAGAGTTCCATGGCGGCGGCGACGGTGGCGCCGAAGGAGATCGGATCGAAACCGTCTTCGTTGCACAGGATGTTGGCGTATTGCAGGGCTTCCAGGTCACCCACGCCGTTGGCGGAACCCAGGGCCCAGGCAGCTTCGTATTCGAGGCCGCCGCTGGCGCCCCAGTACTCGGGTTTGTTCACCACGCTGAAGTGGGTCTCGTCGATGCGGCTGATGCGCCCGCAGGCGATTGTGCAGCCAAAGCAGGCGGCGTTGGTCACCAGATGCGTCTTGCCGTCGGTGGGCCGCTTTTCCTTCATGGCTTCGCCGGAAATCTTGCGTGCATCCTCGAACTGGACGTCGCGGTGGTTGCGCGTCGGCAGCGCGCCCATTTCGTTGATGACGTTCATCAACACCTGGGTGCCGTAGGTGGGCAGGCCCTGGCCGGTGACGGGATTGTCGGCGAGGACTTTCTTGGCGGCCTTGGTGGCGGCCATGAAGGCTTTCGGGTCCTTGATGGCGCCAGCGCCCTTGGTGCCGCGCACGGCGACGGCCTTGAGGTTCTTGCTGCCCATCACGGTGCCGACGCCGGAACGGCCGGCGGCGCGGTGCAGGTCATTGACGATGCAGGCGTACTTGACGCCGTTTTCGCCGGCGCGGCCGATGGAGCAGACGCGCGTCTGCGGGTCCTGATGGCTCTTCTTGATGGTCTCTTCGGTCTGGAACACGGTCTTGCCCCAGAGGTGTGAGGCATCGCGCAGTTCGACCTTGTCGTCTTCGATCGACAGATACACGGGCTTCGCGCTCTTGCCTTCGAAGATGATCATGTCCCAGCCGGCGAACTTGAGTTCGGCGCCAAAGTAGCCGCCGGAGTTGGAGCAGGCGATGGCGTTGGTCAGCGCGCCCTTGGTGACCACCGAGTAGCGCCCGCCGGTGGAGGCCGCCGTGCCGGTCAAGGGACCGGTGGTCATGATGAGTTTGTTCTCCGGCGCCAGCGGGTCGACCTTGGGGTCGACTTCCTCGACGAAGTATTTGGTGGCGAGGCCACGCTGGCCAAGGTAGTCCTTGGCCCATTGCATGTTGAGGGGTTCGCTCTTGATGCTGCCGTTGCTGAGATCAACGCGCAGAATTTTTTTGGTCCAGCCCATGTCGTTCTCTCCTTAAGCAGCGCGCGGTTGGGTATCGGTCTTGCCCGCCCAGGCCCGCATCTTGTCCAGACCGGTCCAGTCGGCTTCGACGTAGGTGATCGCACCCGTCGGGCAGGCGTCGGCGCAGGCCGGCTCGCCGCCGCACAGGTCGCATTTCTGCACCTTGCCGCTCTCGGCAACGTAGTTCACCGTGCCAAACGGGCAGGCGATGGTGCAGACCTTGCAGCCGACGCAGACATCCTCGTGCACCACCTTGGCGCCAGTGCCGGCGTCGATGCGGATGGCATCGACCGGGCAGGCGTTCAGGCACCAGGCTTCGGCGCACTGCGTGCAGGTGTAGGGCACCTTGCGTCCGGCATGTTCGAAATTGAAGACCTTGATCCGCGATTTGGAGATGTTGAACACCCCGTGGTTCTCGAAAGAGCAGGCCATCTCGCATTGCAGACAGCCTGTGCATTTATTGGGGTCGATGTGCAACGATTTCTGCATGATGCCTCCTGGTTTGTTTGCAGGTTTGGAGCCGGGGGCAGCTTGGTGCCCCCTTGTCGTTCGAGTTTCGCCATCCAAGATATGCGAAACATTGCCTATTCTAGGTCGACAACTATTCACCCATGAAATATTTCGATGTTGCGCTGCCGCGAAAATGATGGTGCGGTGTCAGGCGCCCAAAAACTCTCGCACGGGAGCGATCTGTGCATCGTCGAGCAGCATCGGCGCATGGCCGACGCCAGGGATTTCAACCAAGCTCGCCCTGGGTCCGCGCCGCGTCATCTCCCGAGCCGACCCGGCGGTCAGCAGGTCGGAACTCGCGCCGCGCAAGAGCAGCGTCGGGCAAGTGATGGCGTCGTAAAGCGGCCAGCTTTCGACATCCTTGCCTGCGCAAGCCGCATAGACTTGCTTGAAGGGCTCGGCGATGCCAGGATCATAGGCGAACTCGAACTTGCCATCGGCTGCCTGGCGCGTCACGTGCACCGTGAGGTGGCGCCACTGCGCGTCCGTCAGCGTTCCGAAGGGCTGGGAGACGAAGCGCACCGCCGACTCGATCTGCTCGATGCTGTCGAAACGCGACGCGCGGCCAAGGTACATGCCGATGCGTTCCAGCGAGGCCGCCGTGATCACCGGGCCGACGTCATTCAGCACCAGCTTGCGGATCGGTGTTTCCGGCAGGACCGCCAGGGCCATGCCGATCAGGCCGCCCATCGAGGTGCCGACCCAGTCCACGCTCTCGGCGCCGATCTTCGCCAGCAGGGTGGCGATGTCGGCGCAGTACTGGGGAATTGCGTACAGGGATTTGTCGCGCAGCCAGTCGCTGCGGCCACGACCGACGATGTCCGGGCAGACCACGCGGTAGTCGGCGGCCATGGCCTGGGCCAGGAAGTCAAAGTCGCGCCCGCTGCGCGTCAGTCCATGCACGCAAACCAGCACCCGCGGATTGGCCGCGTCGCCCCACTCCACATAGGCCATGTGATGAAAGCCGGCGGCACTCAGGCACTTCACTCGCGCTTCGCGCATGGATCGCTCCTTCGTTTGTTTGCCACCGATTCTAGCGAGCGGCGTGCGTGATGCTCAGGGCATGACCACGCGCAGGCCGCGGAACTCCTGCATCGCGGCGACCTGCTCGCGCAATTCGAGGATGCGCTCCTCCCAGTAGCGCCGCGTGGCGAACCAGGGAAAGGCGGCGGGAAAGGCCGGATCGCCCCAGCGCCGCGCCAGCCATGCCGAATGGTGGATCAGGCGCAGGGTGCGCAGGGCCTCGACAAGCTGCAATTCGCGATCGTCGAATTCGCGGAACATCTCATAGCCCGCGAGCACATGGCCGAACTGTCGTCCCATCTCCTCCGGCTCGCCGGAGAGCAGCATCCACAAATCCTGGATCGCTGGGCCCATCCGCGAGTCGTCGAAATCGACGAAGTGCGGCCCGTCAGACGTCCATAACACGTTGCCAGCATGGCAATCGCCGTGCAATCGAAGATGCGTGGTGGCGCCAGCGCGCGCAAACGCTGCGGCCACCTCGTCCAGCGCCTGGTCGGCGACACCGCCCCAGACGCTTTCGAGTTCCGCTGGTATGACGTCGTTGCCCAGCAGCCAATCGCGCGGGTCGATGCCGAAGCGGGCAACATCCAGCGTTTCACGGACGGCAAAATCGGCGCGCGCGCCCACCTGGTGGATGCGCGCCATCAGCCGTCCCATCCACTCCAGCGTCTCGACGCGGTCGAACTCCGGCGCACGCCCACCCTGGCGCGGAAACAACGCAAAGCGGAACCCGCCGTGGGCGAACAGCGTCTGGCCATCGATCAGCAACGGAGTCACCACCGGCAACTCCTCGGCGGCCATGGCGGCGGTGAACTCGTGCTCCTCGGCGATCTGCGCATCGCTCCAGCGCCCGGGACGGTAGAACTTGGCGACCAGCGGCAGGCCTTCGTCGATGCCGATCTGCCAGACGCGGTTCTCGTAGCTGTTCAGTGCCTGCAGGGCGCCGCTGCAGCGAAAGCCCATGCTCTCGACGGCATCCAGGATGGTCTCGGGGCCCAGGCCGGCGAAGGGGATCGGGTTCGGAAGCGGCGTCACGGGGGGATTATGGCGTTTCGCCGTGCCAGTAGCGCCGACTTTCATCGCGCTGGCGATGAACGTCGATACCCCGCGGCGCCAGATCGACACGCAGCGCACCGTGCAGGTCGCTACGGTGCAGGCGCGCGCCGCTGGCGACGTAGCGCGCCACCACATCCTCTTTGGGATGACCAAAGCGGTTGAGATAACCCACCGGGAAGATCACCTCCCGCGCGCCGACCGCGGCGACGAACGCCGGGGTCGACGAGGTGCGGCTGCCATGGTGCGGTACGGTCATCACATCGGCGGCGAGGCGCTTGCCATGGCGACCGACCATGGCCTGTTCCGAAACGGCCTCGATATCGGAGCTCAGCAGCATGGCCTTGTCGCCGCTGGCGACGCGCAGCACGCAGCTCAGGTCGTTGGATTTGCGCGCTTGCGGGCCGGACGCGGGATGCAGCATCTCGAAACGCACGCCGTCCCACTCCCAGGCATCGCCGTCCCTGCACGGTTCATGACGTACCGGCTGCGCCGAGAGGGGGTGTTCGAAAGGCAGCGAGGTCTTCAGCATAGCCACCGGCAAGGCGGCCAGCACCGAGGCTGCGCCACCTTCGTGGTCCTTGTCGGCATGGCTGATCACCATGACATCCAGGCGACGCACGCCCATCGCGCGAAGGTAGGGCGCGATGATGCGGTTGCCGCTGTCGGCATCGCTGGAAAACGCCGGCCCGGCATCGAACAGCAGGTCATGGCGCGCCGTCTGGACGTGGATCGCCAGGCCCTGGCCGACATCGAGCACGGTGATTGCCGCCGTCCCCGACGACGGCCGCGGCGCCTCGATCGTCAGCAACGGCAGGAAGGCGAGCAGCCCCAGCCAGCGGTTCGGAAATCCACGCGGCAACAGCGCCCAGGCGCCGCCCGCCAGCGCCAGCAGCACCGCCCACCCGGGCGGCGCCGCCTGTTGCCATACCGCCAGGGGCAGCGCGGCCATCCAGTCCACCGCCAGCATCATGCCCGTGGTGATGGCGTGGGCCAGGAACAACAAGGGATCGAGCAGGGGCAGGCAGCCCGCCAGCGCCAGCGGCGTGATGAGGAAGCTCACCAGCGGAATCGCCAGCGCATTGGCCAGCGGCGAGACCAGCGAAAACTGCTGGAACAAGGCCAGCAGCGCCGGCAGCATCCCGAGCGTGATGGCCCATTGGGTACGCATCCAGTCGCGCAGCCAATGCCCGGAAGCTAGCCGTCCGCCGAGGACGAAAAACAGCAAGCCGACGGCGCCGAAGGAAAGCCAGAAGCCCGCCGCCAGCACCGCCCAGGGATCGAGCAACAGCACCAGCAGCAAAGCCAGGGCCAGCACGCGCGATGCCGACAATTCCCGCGCGGCGAGATGGGCCAGCGCCACCACGCCCAGCATGTAAAGCGTGCGTTGCGCCGGCACGGCAAAGCCGGCCAGCAGGCAGTAGGCAAAAGCCGCCAGCAGCCCGCCGAGCGCCGCCGCATGTTGTGCCGGCAGGCGCAAGGGCAACCAGGGCGAACGCCGCCACAGCCAATTGACCAGGGCGTAGGCAAGGCCCGCCAGCATGGTCACGTGCAAACCTGAGATGCTCATCAGGTGGGTGATGCCGGTGCGGGCGAAGGCCTGCCACAGCTCCGGCGCGATGGATTGCTGGTCGCCGATCGCCAGGGCGACCAGGATGCCGCCATGGGGTGCCTCGGGCAAGGCCGTGCGGAAGCGGTCGCGAATCGCCTCGCGCAGCATCTCAACGGCATAGCCAGGACGCCAGACGCGCGCGTCGAGGCGTTCGGCAATATCCTTGGGACGCACATAGCCGGTGGCGCGGATGCCGCGCTCGAAAAGCCAGGCCTCGTGGTCGAAGCCATGGGGATTCAGGTTGCCGTGCGGTCGCTTCAGGCGCACCGTGAAGCGCCAGCGCTCGCCGGCCCGCACCGGCACATGCGGGCTTTCATCGGCATCGGCATCACGTCCCCGATACCAGGCCAGCGACACCCGCGACGGCACGCCGGGCAAGGCCTGCTCGACGTCGAAGGCAAAGCGTACCCCGCGTTCCAGCTCCTGGGGCAGGCCGGCGACCACACCGCTCACTTCGATGTCCTGACCTTCGAGTGCCTTCGGCAGTTCGTCCGCCAGACGCCAATGGGCAAAGCCCGCCGCCCAGACGAAGCCCAGGCCGGCCGCGCCGGCCAGCAGCCATCCACGTCCGAGAAAACGCCTTAGCACCGGCGCCGACTCCCGGCCGATGCCGGCCAGCGAAAGCGCGAGCACCGCCGCCAGGCCGAGGCCGAACAGCGAGTCCGCCCCCGGCAAGCGGACCTGTTGCTGCAAAAGCCAGATACCGCCGGCAAAAGCCAGAACAAAGAGGCGCATGGTTGGCATTATGTCCCCGGCTTGGCCGGGGACGGTATCACCTGCGGATATGTCCCCAGCCAAGCCAGGGACATAATGCTGGCCATGCGCCTGGAATGCCCGGCGCGGGCGGGGCTACTTCAGCGCGACGCTGATCTCGGCGAAGGTCTGCGCAATCTCCGGCGTGCTCACCGGCTCGCCCAGTTGATGCTCCAGTTGCGAGGCGGCAAACAGTCCGCGCAACACCTGCCTGCCGCCGGCGTCCTCGTCCACCACGGCGGCGTGGCGCCGTCCGGTGGCCTTGAGCGTAGCCACCACGTGCCCGACATGGGCGTGCGCCACGTCGTCCATGCTGATGACCTCGATGCGGCTCTCGGGCGTCATGATGTCGCGCACCAGGGCATCCGCGCGCGCAATGCCGCGCGCCGAAATGCATTGCAAGGTCTTTTCGCCGATCAGGTCATTGGAGGTGATGATGCCAAGTACCTCGTTGTCGACGTCGACCACCAGCAGCAGATGCACCCGGCGCCGGCGCATCACGCGCGCCGCGGTGTCGACGCTGACATCGGGGTCGATGGTAAAGGCGGTGACCTTCTTGAAGTCCGTCATCACGCTCTCGGCAGGATCGTCGAAGGAGACGCGCGGCGGCATCTGCTGTGAGGGTACGTGAAAACATGTATGCGGCTGAAGCGAGCGGTGCGGCAAAACGGAATACTGGCGCATCTGTCCATCCTCCTATCTTGTTCTCGAATCCGCCTTCGAGGGCGGGCTGAGCGCATTGTTCGCCCCTCGGCAACAGGCTGTCCAAACCAATTTTTTGATTCGGTCATTTATTCGACTCGCATCAACACCAAATGCTGCAATGCGTCAGCCGCCAATTTGCCATGGCGCGTGGGTGATAATCGCGGCACCATGAGTTCCCCACCCGCACCGCAATTCGGGCCCGGCATGCCGCACGCCGACGAGCGTCGCCAAATCCGCGAGCCGGCACCGGGCATCGCCTGACAGCCGAACACTGCCGTAAGCCATGCGTCGCCAAATCCGCCACTACCTGCCCGATCACGAGGCGATCCGCGGCAACCGCTGGCTGCGGCCGTTCCAGAACACCCTGCTGCATCCGCGCCTGTGGGACCTCAACCGCCATTCGGCGGCCGGCGCCGTGGCCGCCGGCATGTTCTGCGGCCTGATCCCGGGGCCGCTACAGATGCTCGGCGCGGCAATCTGCGCCGTGGTGTTTCGCGTCAACCTGCCGCTGGCGATGCTGACGACGGTCTACACCAATCCCTTCACCATCGTCCCGCTGTATGTCGTTGCCTATGCGATCGGACAATGGGTGCTGCCGGGCCCGACGCAGCGCTTCGTGCCACCGCCGGACTGGGGCGAGGAAAGCTTCATGGCGTGGATAGCAAGCCTGATCGACTGGATGGCCGGACTGGGGACACCGCTGGCCTTGGGCCTGGTGCTGCTGGCAACGATCCTCGCCGTGGCGGGCTACCTGCTGGTCAAGCTCGCCTGGCGCATTTACCTGGTGCGCGCCTGGCGGCGTCGCGGCCGCCAACGCGCCGGCCGCCAGTCAGCCACTTAGTACGCCGTCCTTCAGCATCATCACCCGGTCGGCCCGCGCCGCCAGTTCGGCGTCGTGGGTCACCAGCACCAGCGCCGAGTTGCGTTCGCGGCAGAGTTCCAGCAGCAGGCCGAACACGGCATCGGCGGCGACGCGATCGAGGTTTCCGGTCGGCTCGTCGGCCAGCAGACAGGCGGGTTGCGTGACCAGGGCGCGGGCCACGGCGACGCGCTGGCGCTCGCCGCCGGACAGCTCGCCCGGACGATGCCTCAGGCGATGGCCGAGGTCCACCCGATCGAGCACGGCCGCCGCCTGGCGCAGTGCCTCGCGCCGCTCCATGCGCCGGATCAGCAGCGGCATGGCAACGTTCTCCACGGCGGTGAATTCCATCAGCAGGTGATGGAACTGATACACGAAACCCAGCGCGCGATTGCGCAACTCGCCGCGCTCGCGCTCGCCGAGGCCGGCCAGGTCGCGTCCCTGCAATTCGACGCGCCCGGCGCTGGGCGTGTCGAGCCCGCCCAGCAGGTGCAGCAGGGTGCTCTTGCCCGAGCCGCTGGCGCCGACGATGGCCGCCGTCTCGCCGGCGCCGACTCTCAGTTCGACGCCGCCCAGCACCGGCACCTGGTTCGCGCCCTGACGGAAAATCTTGCTCAGCGCAAGGCAGCGCAACACGGCATCACTCATAGCGCAGCGCCTCCGCCGGTTGCGTGCGCGAGGCGCGCCAGCTCGGATACAGGGTCGCCAGCAGGGTCAGCACGAAGGACACGCCGCCGATGATCCACACATCCGACCAGTGCAGGTCGGAAGGCAGATCGCTGATGTAATACACATCCTTGGCGAGGAACTGCAGGCCCAGCGCGCGCTCCAGCGCCGGCACCACGACGTCGATATTGAGCGCCAGCGCCACGCCACCGGCAATCCCGGCGAGCAGGCCAACCACGCCGATCAGCGTGCCCTGGACCACGAAGATGCCCATGATGCTACGCGGGCTCGCCCCCAGGGTACGCAGGATGGCGATGTCGGCGCGTTTGTCCTGCACCGCCATCACCAGGGTGGACACGATGTTGAAGGCGGCGACGGCGACGATCAGGAGCAGGATCAGGAACATCATGCGCTTCTCGATTTCGACGGCGCGGAAGAAGTTGGCGTGGCTGCGCGTCCAGTCGCTGATCCAGATGTCACCGTCGAGGTAGCGCATCAGCTCGCGGCCGATCTGCGGCGCGGCGAACAGGTCGTCGACCTTGAGGCGCACGCCGCTGACGCGCCCGTCCATGCGATACAGCTTCTGCGCATCATTGAGGTGCACCAGAGCCAGGCCCGAATCGAACTCGAACATGCCGGCCTCGAAGATGCCGACCACGCGGAACTGCTTGATGCGCGGCAGGATCGCCGCCGGCGTCACCATGCCCTGTGGCGCCAGCAGGGTGATCTTGTCGCCCTGGCGCACCCGCAGCGCGCGCGCCAGTTCGCTGCCCAGCACCATGCCGAATTCGCCGGGGCGCAGCGCGTCGAGCTTGCCGGCCTTCATGTAACGGGCGAAATCGGCCACCTTGTCCTCGGCCTCGGGCAGGATGCCGCGCACCATCATGCCGCGCACCTGGCCGTCGAAGCTGAGCATGCCCTGCGCCTGCACGTAAGGCGCGGCGGCCCTGACCCGCGGGTGCCGCGCCACGCCCTGCAGGGTCTTGCCCCAGTCTTCCAGCTCGCCGCTGCCGCCGCTGACCTGGATGTGGGAAACCACCCCGAGGATGCGCTCGCGCAACTCCTTCTGGAAGCCGTTCATCACCGACAGCACCACGATCAGCGCCGCCACGCCGAGCGCCAGGCCGAGCATGGAAATCAGCGCAATGAAGGAGATGAAGCGGTTGCCGGCACCTTCGCGCGGTTGGGCACGCGTGTAGCGCAAGCCGATGAGGAGTTCGTACATGCCAGGATTCAGGGATCAGTGGTCAGGGATCAGACTATACCGATGCGCCGGACACTTATACTGATTCCTGATCCCTGATCACTGATTCCTGATCCCTGACATGCTCACCCTCGTCGTACCCGGACTGATCTGGCCGCGCCAGGCGCTTTCCGACCTTGCCGGCGACTTGTCGCTGCCGGCCTTCGCGCTGCTGCTCGGGCGCGGTCGGCTGCGACACGGGCCAGGGGTGGCCACCGTGACCAGGTTGGCCGATGCCCTGGGTGTCGCCTCGCCCCTACCCGCCGCCGCCTTGCGCCACCTGGCATTCGGCCATCCGGCGGATGACGACGATTGGCTATGCCTCGATCCCGTCCGCTTGCGCTTCGAGGAACGCAGCCTGGTGCTCGACGATCCGCGCGGCCTGGCGCTGGAAACCGCCGAAGCCGAGGCGCTCGCCGTGGCACTGGCGCCGACTTTTGCCGCCCTCGGCGACATCCGGGTTCTTGACGCCCATGCGTGGAACCTGCGGCTGTCCGCGCCATCGCCCGCCTTCCAGGATTTGTCGCAAGCACTCGGGCAGGCATTGACCCCGCTGCCGGCAAGCGCCGACCATGCCCCCTGGCGGCACTGCCTCAACGAGGCGCAGATAGTGCTGCATGCCCACCCGGTGAACCGCGCGCGCGAAGCCGCCGGCAAGCCGCAGGTCAATTCACTCTGGCCCTGGGGCGGCGGCAGGCTGCCGGCGCGCACGGCCTGCCGCCAGGATTCGGTCTGGTCATCCGATGCCGTGATACGCGGCCTCGCGCTGGCCCAGGGAATCGATTCGGAATTTCTGCCTTCCAGCTTCCTCAAACCGCCGGGAAGCTCGACCCTGGCATTGTTCGACGACCTCGCCGCGCCCGCCAAGCTGGGTGACGCGCTGGCCTGGCGCGACGCGCTGGCCAGCCTGGAAGCCGCCTGGCTGGCGCCGGCCTTGGCGGCCATCCGCAGCGGCGAACTCGACGCGCTGTGCCTGCTGGCCCCCGGCGAGCGCAACAGCGTCGAATTCGTCATCCGACGCAGCGACTTGTGGAAATTCTGGCGCAAGCCGCGCGCACTGATGGACGCCTTCGCCGCGACGGAGTCGAGGTGACGCGCATCACCGTTCGCGAGGTGCCGACACGGGCCGCCTGGACGCTCGAACAGGGGGGCGTGCACCCGCTGCTGGCGCGGCTGTATGCCGCGCGCGGAATACGCGGCATGGACGACCTCGATACCCGCAATAGTGCCTTGCTGCCGCCCGAGCAACTCAAGGGCATGGGCGAAGCCGCGACCCTGCTGGCCGATGCCATCGCCGCCAGGCAGCGCCTGCTGATCGTCGCCGACTACGACTGCGACGGCGCTACCGGTTGCGCCGTCGGGCTGCGCGCCCTGCGCCTGATGGGTGCCACGGTGGACTACCTGGTACCCGACCGCTTCACGCTCGGCTACGGACTGTCTCCGGAGGTGGCGCAACTGGCGGCGGCACGAAATCCGCACCTGGTGATCACGGTGGACAACGGTATCGCCAGCGTTGAAGGCGTTGCCGAACTCAAACGGCTGGGCATTGCCACGCTGATCACCGACCACCACCTGCCGGCTAGCCAGACCATCGAGGAATTGCCCGCTGCCGCCGCCATCGTCAATCCCAACCAGCCCGGCTGCCGCTTCCCGAGCAAGGCCTTGGCCGGCGTCGGCGTGATGTTCTACCTGATGCTGGCCACCCGCGCCGAACTGCGCCGGCGCGGCGCCTATGCCGCCGCGCCGGAACCGAATCTCGCCGCCCTGCTCGACCTCGTCGCCCTGGGCACGGTGGCCGACGTGGTGCCGCTGGATCGCAACAACCGCATCCTGGTCGCCCAGGGCCTGGCGCGCATCCGCGGCGGACGCATGCAGGCCGGGCTCGCGGCCTTGCTGGCCATCGCCGGGCGCGAACCGGCGCGCGCCGCCGGTTTCGACCTCGGCTTCGCCCTCGGTCCGCGCCTCAATGCCGCCGGCCGTCTGGCCGACATGTCGCTTGGCATCGAGTGCCTGATCACCGACGATGCGGCGCGCGCGATGAACATTGCCCAGCAGCTCGACGCCATCAATCGCGAGCGGCGCGGCATCGAGGCCGACATGCGCGAGGACGCCGAGTTGCTGCTGGCTACGCTCGATCCGGGAAGCCGTGCCAGCCTGACGCTTTACGATCCCGCCTGGCACCAGGGTGTGATCGGTATCCTCGCCGGCCGCGTCAAGGAAAAGCTGCATCGTCCGACCTTTGCCTTTGCGCGCGGCAACGCCGGCGAACTCAAGGGCTCGGGCCGCTCGATTTCCGGATTGCACCTGCGCGACGCGCTGGACCTCGTCGCCAAGCGCCACCCCGACCTGCTGCTGCGCTTCGGTGGCCACGCCGCCGCCGCCGGTTTGACGTTGCGCGAAAGCGAACTGCCGCGCTTCGAAGCCGCCTTCGAGCAGGTCTGCGGCGAGCTGCTCGCGCCGGCGGATTTGTCGCGCACCCTGGAAACCGATGGCGCGCTCGAATCCGGCTACTACTCGCTGGATGCGGTACGCATGATCCAGCAGGCGGTATGGGGCCAGGGCTTTCCCGCGCCGCTGTTCGCCGACCGCTTCGAGGTGCTGAACCAGCGCATCCTCAAGGACAAGCACCTCAAGCTCAAGCTGCAAAAAGGCGGGCTGCGCTTCGACGCCATCCGCTTCAATTGCGCCGACGAATTGACCAACGGTGTGCCCAACCGCATCGAGGCTGCCTTCCGAATCGATATCAACGAATGGAACGGCACGCAGACGGTGCAACTGCTGCTGGAGCACTTCGAAGCGGCGCACTGAATCCGCGCTGGACACAGCCATGTGCCGGCCCCCACCCCCGCGTGCCGGCGGATTCACCGTGTCGCCAGCGCCGACTCCCGACCCACGCAACCCGTATAATCGCGGCCCTTCGCCCCCAGCCTGCCGCCACCGTGTCCCAGCTCGACCTCGAAACCGCCCGCCGCCGCACCTTCGCCATCATTTCCCACCCCGATGCGGGCAAGACCACGCTGACCGAAAAGCTGCTGTGGTTCGGCGGCGCCATCCAGGTCGCCGGCGAAGTGCGTGCGAGGAAGGCCAGCCGCCACGCCACCTCGGACTGGATGGAACTGGAAAAGCAGCGCGGCATCTCGGTCACCAGCTCGGTGATGCAGTTCCCCTACCGCGAGTGCATGGTCAACCTGCTCGACACGCCGGGCCACGAGGACTTCTCCGAAGACACCTACCGCACCCTGACCGCGGTCGATTCCGCCGTCATGGTGATCGACTCGGTGAACGGCGTCGAAGCCCAGACCATCAAGCTCTTGAACGTCTGCCGCCTGCGCGACACGCCGATCCTGACCTTCATCAACAAGCTCGACCGCGAAGGCCGGCCGCCAATCGAACTGCTCGACGAGATCGAGTCGGTGCTGGAAATCCAGTGCGCGCCGATGACCTGGCCGATCAGCATGGGCAAGCGCTTTCGCGGCGTGTACCACCTCTACGATGACAGCATCAGCTTCTTCGACCCGCAGGCGGACAAGGGCACCGCCGAGATCATCAAGGGCCTCGACAACCCGCGCCTCGACGAACTGATCCCGGACCAGGCCGAGGAACTGCGCATGGAAGTCGAACTGGTGCGCGGCGCCTCACACTCCTTCGACCGCAACGCCTACCTGGCGGGCAAGCAGACACCGGTGTTCTTCGGCTCGGCGATCAATAACTTCGGCGTGCAGTCCCTGCTCGACGCGGTGGTCGACCTGTCGCCGCCGCCGCAGCCGCGCGCCACGGAAACCCGCGAGGTGCAGCCGGGCGAGCCGAAGTTCAGCGGCTTCGTCTTCAAGATCCAGGCCAACATGGACCCCAAGCACCGCGACCGCATCGCCTTCGTGCGCGTCTGCTCGGGCAAGTTCGAGCGCGGCATCAAGCTCAGGCAGCGCTCGACCGGCAAGACCCTGGCGGTGAACAACGCGATCACCTTCATGGCCCAGGACCGCAACACCACCGACGAGGCCTGGCCCGGCGACATCCTCGGCATCCCCAACCACGGCACGGTGCTGCTCGGCGACGCCTTCAGCGAAGGCGAGGACCTCAAATTCACCGGCATCCCCTGCTTCGCCCCGGAGCACTTCCGCCGCGCCCAGATCCGCAATCCGCTGAAGATGAAACAATTGCAGAAGGGCCTGCAGCAGTTGGCCGAAGAAGGCGCGACGCAATTGTTCAAACCGATCCACAGCAACGACCTGATCCTCGGCGCGGTCGGCACCCTGCAGTTCGACGTAGTCGCCCACCGCCTCGAATTCGAATACGGCGTCGACTGCATCTTCGAACCCTACAACGTCGCCACCGCGCGCTGGCTGCGCGGCGACGATGCCGCGATCCGCGCCCTGGCCGACAAGTCCGGGGTTAACGTGGCTAAGGACGGCGCCGGCGACTACGTGTATCTGGCGCCGAACCGGGTGAACCTGTCGATGACCCAGGAGCGCCACCCGGAAGTGGTGTTTTTGGAAACCCGCGAAATTCACTAGCGCAGCCCGGCAGGCCGCGGCGCGAGCTATTCCAGGACGAAGCGGTACTGGTCGCCGCCGTGCCCACCGAAGAAAATCGTGTCACCGTCGATCAAGGCCGCCTCGCTTACCGAATCGTCCATCCGCGCATTGATGAAGGTGCCGTTCAGCGACTGGTAGTCGCGCAGGACCACCTTGCCATCCACCAGGCCGATCCAGGCATGGTGCGCCGAGACCCGGCCATCGATGATGACTACATCGTTGTCGTCGGCGCGCCCGATGCTCAGGCCGATCCCGGCGATCGGATAGCGATGACCCTTTTGTCGGCCACCCAGACAGGTCAGCACCGGCGTACCGCGCAAAGGCCCCGCCGGCCCCGCGCGATCGGTCAATTCGTGAGCCGGGGCCACCGGCTCGGGGCGCAAATAAATACGCGTCGCCGCCGGATCGAAAGCAGCCGACGACTCACTGGCGCCAGCGGCAGCACCCATCGGCGCGGCGGCGGGAACCACAGCCGCAAGCTCGGCACGGCGCGCCTCGACCGCATTCTCCCGCGCCAGGGCGCGGCGATAGTTTCCGATCAGCGTGATGACTATCCCGACCAGTACGATCGCGAAGCCACCCCAAAACACATAGAACTTGGTCATCAGGCACGCACTTTCAGTCAAGTCACAAATTCGGCAATTCCATCATTTTAAGCTTGTACGACATTGCGAAGCGTCATAGCGAGGGCGCAAGGCCGGCGAAAAAAAGTACCCGCCGCACGTAGTCACGGGTCTCGCGGTAGGGTGGAATCCCCCGGTGGCGATCCACCGCGCCCTCGCCGGCGTTGTAAGCGGCGACCACCAGCCCCCAATCGCCGTCGAAACGCTGCTTGAGCCACTGCAGATAGGCCAGGCCGCCCCGCACATTGGCTTCGGGATCAAAGCCATCCTTGACCCCAAAGCGTTCCTGGGTGGCGAGGATCAGTTGCATCACGCCCTGGGCGTTTTTTGGCGATACGGCCTGGGCATTCAGGTTCGATTCCGCCAGGGCCACGGCGAGGGCAATACGCTCGTCGACGCCGCTACGCGCCGCGTGCCGCCGGATCAGATCGGCAATGCGACGACGTGCCGGTGAAAGGCCCGAGATATAGCCTTCGAGATCAAAGCCCTGCTTCTCCAGCCCGGCGGCAAAGCCGCCGCACGCCTCCTCGAGTGCCGCACTCTCGATGCCCGGGTCGAAGGCATCGATCGCGGCAGCATGGCCCAACCGCGCGGCGAGCGCGAAATACGCATTGGCCAGGGCCGGATTGCGCAGATGGCGCGGACCGATCGCCAAGACCCGGCCAACACGGAAGAAGCCCTCGGGGCTGCCCAGGCCGCCGGCATCGCAGTACAGCGCGAGGGCAAGCTCCGGATTTCGCCGCAGCCCGGTGCCGAGTTCAGCGGCCAGTCCCTGCTCCAGGGCGGCCACAACGCGTGGCGCCTCCAAGGCCAGCGCGTTGCCGTCGACAGCAAGCGCGGGTGCCGCCACCCAAAACCAGAGGATAGCCAGCAGGCTGCAAACGCGCGACAGTCCAATCAACATGTCGCCAGCCTAAGGCATTTCGCATGCGCCGGCACGCCGTACTTACCGCAGTTATCTGCCGGCACTCAATCGCTTCACCCCGGCGACGAAACGCTGCAGCGTCGATGACAGTACCCCGCGCGGGATCATCACCTCGATCAACTGAAAGCGGCCGCGCGTCGCCACGGCCTTGTCCAGAGCGGCCTTGAGCTCGGCGCGGGTGCTGACGCGCACTCCGTCGCCGCCCATACCCGCCGCCATCGCCGCATAGCCCCAATCGCCCAGATCGTTGAAACCCGACTCGGGCTGGAAGGTGCGCAGCATTTCCCAACTGGCGTTGTTGAACAGCAGCACGATCGGGTCCCAGCCGTAGCGCCGGCAGTTGCCGAGCTCCCAACCGGTCATCTGGAAAGCGCCGTCGCCGACCAGGATCAGCGGCCGCTGCCCGGTCGCGGCCTGCAAGCCAAGGCCGGCCGGCACGCCGTAGCCCATGGTGGCGTAATAGCCGGGCGCGACCAGCGCCGTATGTTCGATTTCCATGGCGGTAAACAGGCAGTCGCCCATGTCGGCGGCGATCGGCAGCTTGCCGTGGGCGGCCATCAGGTCATTCACCGCCGTGGCGATGTCGGTCGGCGTGATCGTCGCGTCGTCCGCCATCATGCCATGCGGATAGACCGGACGCGTCACGGCGAAGGGCTCTTCGCCTTCGCCGACGCGCGCCAGCAGCGCGTCGACCAGCGCCGCCAGCGGCAGTTGCGGATAGACGTGGTAGCCGAGGGTGACGCGTCCGTCCAACGCCTGTATGGCCTTGCGCAAGTCGATCCGGGTTTCCGAAACGGCAAAATTGGTGTCGCAGACGATCTCGCCGAGCAGGAACAGGGCATCCGATTCCTCGACCAGGCGCATGATTTCCGGCAGGCCGGCGACGCCCATGTAGGTGCCGACCAGGGGCGCATTGTGCTCGGCGAGCAGGCCGCGGCCCATGAAGCTGGTCACCACCGGCAGGCCGAGGCGGCGCGAAAGCGTCGCCACCTTGTCTTCCAGGGCATAGCGCCGCACCTCGACGCCGGCCATCAGCACTGGCGAGGCCGCCTGCGCCAGGCGCGCCAGGATCTCGTCGACGCAGGCCGCAAGGGCCTCGGCGTCGATTTCCGGCGCGGCGGCCGGCAGCACCGGCGCGCAGGGCTGATTCACCATGTCGCGCGGAATCTCGATATACACCGGCTCGGAATTGCGCAAGGCGCTGGCCAGCACACGGGCGATGTCGGCCGGCGCGCGCGCCGCGTCGTCAAGGCGGACCTGGTCGCAGGTGATCTCGCGGAACATCTGGAACTGCGAATCCAGGGTCTTGGCCTGATGGTGCAGCAACAGGCCGGAGCGCGACTCGCCCTTGCCCGGCCCGCCGGAGAGCACCACCAGCGGCGACTTCTCGGCATAGGCGGCGGCCACGGCATTGACCATGTTGAGCGCCCCGGCGCCATAGGTCACGGCCGCCACGCCCAAACCCTGATGGGCGCGCGAGGCCGCGTCCGCAGCGAAGCCCACCGCCGGCTCATGCGACAGCGTGTACAGCGGCAATATCTTCGACTGTTCGATGATGCGGAAATACGGCAGGGCGAAATCGCCCGGGATGCCGAAGATCTGGCGCGCACCATGATCCTTGAGGGCGTGGAGCAGGGATTCGACGAGGTTCATGGCGGGAGCTTCCTTCGGCTGGGCAGATGCCGTATTGTCGCGCACCACCAGCCCACGATGTGTTCGCTTTTGCCGTAAAAAAGGCGATAATATGCACGTCCCGTGCACATTTAATTAGTTCAATGCAAGCAATCACCATCGATCGCCATGACCTCGCCCTGCTCGACGCCGTGCAGCGCGACGGGCTCGCCACCAATGCCACGCTGGGCGAGGCCGTGCATCTGTCGGCCTCGCAGGTCAGCCGCCGCCTGACGCGCCTGTCCGAGGCCGGCATCATTGCCGGCCATGCCGCCCTGCTCGATCCCGAGGCCATCGGCCTCGGCGTCACCGCCTTCGCCCAGGTCGTGCTCGAGCGGCACGGCAAGGCGCAGTCCGACGCATTCGAGCGCGCGGTGGGCGATCTCCCCCAGGTGCTCGAATGCCATTCCGTCAGCGGCGAGGCGGATTACCTGTTGCGCATCGTCGCGTCCGACCTGCCGGCTTTTTCGGAGCTGATGATGAAACAGGTCCTGCGCCTGCCCGGCGTCGCCCAGGTCAAGACCCTGATCGCGCTGCAAAAGCTCAAGCAGTCGCATGTCCTGCCGCTCGAACACCTCACCCAGCCGGCGCGGACACGCCGGCAGGTGCGCTACGCCGGCAGCGCGGCGTGAAGCTCGGCCGCCTCTGGCAGCCGCGCAATCCCGCCTTCTGGCTGATGATCGCGGTGAACCTGCTGTCGACCCTGCTGGCCTGGGTGGTGCGCAGCTACACGCTCGGCACGCCGGCCTCCATCCTCATCGCCGTGTTCGCCATCGGCAACGTGGTGATCGGCCTGCGCCTGATGTGGCTGCTGCTGCGCGACCCGACGCCTGAAGAGACGCCGCCGGCTATTTGACGCCCGGAGGCGGCCGGTTCTCGCGCCGCTCCTTGCGCGCCTCGCGCCGCTTCTCCACGTTCTCGCGAATCTGCGCCTTCTTCGCCTCGCAGGCCTTGGCGTCGGTCTCGCAGAGCTTGCGCAGTTCGGCGCGCTTGGCCTGATGCTCCTCACGGCGCTTTTCCCGCTTTTCCTTCATCTTGGCGCAGCGCTCCGGGTTGGCCTGGCAGCGCTTCTCACGCTCCTCCGCGCGGCCGCGCGGCCCCCATGCCGGGCCCCATGCCCGGGTCCGGATGCGGGCGATTGGGCAAAACTTGCCGAGAGGCCGAGCGACAGCATCGATGCAACAACAAGATAACGAAGTTTCATGGGTCTTGCTCCTTGAGTGGGTGACACGGGTTCAGACTACAAAGGCCAGAGGCTCGAAGCGAGCCCCCAGCACGGAAGCGGATTCCATGCCCCACCAGCGCTCCAGCACTGTGGCATACAGGCGGCGGAAATCGACGGTGTGCGCGAGGTTGCCGTCGGCATCGAGGCGCGCGAGGTCCGGCGCTTCGCCGTAAAGCCCGCCGCGCACGGCACCGCCGAGCGCGAAATGGACATTGGCGGTGCCATGGTCGGTGCCATTGCTCTGGTTCTCCCTGGGGCGCCGGCCGAACTCGGCGTAGCTCAGCACCAGCGTGCGATCCCAGAGTGTGAGTTCGATCAGCGCCGAACGCAAGGCGGCAAGGCCCTCGGCAAGCTGCCCGAGCAACCTGGCATGGACGCCGGGCTGGTTCTGGTGGGTGTCGAAGCCAGCGAGGCTCAGGCGCAGCACGGCCACTTCGGCGCCGCTGCCCAGCACCTGGCAGGCCGTGCGCACGGCCGTGCCGAAGCCAGACTGGGGAAACTCGCTGCGCAGGGCAAAACCGGAAGCCGGGGCACTGAGTTTCGTCGCAGCGGAAACAATGTCGGACTCAACGCGGCGGATGTGCGCCAGCGCCCCGCTGCCCCGGCCGCCGCCTTCCTGCGCCAGGCGCGCCAGGCAGGCGAACTGCTCGGGATTGCTGAGGGCGACGACGCGTCCGCCACCGCTGAACGGCCCCATGTCCTGGCTGCCGACCACCACGGCATCGGCGGCAAAGCCCGCCGGCAGCGGCCGGCCGAGGAAGCTGCGTGCCAGCCAGCCCTGTTGCAGGTATTCGTCGCTGCGGGATGCCGTGTCCCAGATCTCGATCGAGCGAAAATGCGACAGGTTCGGCTTCGGGTAGCCGAGGCCGTGGATCACCGCCAGTTCGCGCGCCTGCCACAGCGGCAACAGCGGCTGCAGCGCGGGATGCAGGCCATGGCCCTCGCCCAGCGGCAGCACCTCGCCGGCAGGGATGGCTATGCGCGGCCGCAGCGCGTAATAGTTCGGGTCGGTGTAGGGCACCACGGTATTGAGCCCATCGTTGCCGCCCTTGAGCTCGACCAGGATCAGCAGCCGCCGGTAAGGCGATGCCCCCGCCGCCAGCGCCACGGCCGGCAACAGGCCGGGCATCAAGCCAAGCAGTCCCGCCGCCGAGATGCCGCCGAGGAAATCGCGTCGCTTCATGCGGTCATCCTCACTTGAGCTGGTAGGCCGGGTCGAGCATGGCCTGGCGCAGGTCCTCGCGGCCCTCGCGGCGCAACAGGCGCTCGGCCATCTGCTTGCGCGCGAGCAGGGTGCTGCTGTTGATCCAGGCCTCGCCGCCGGGCCAGCCCCTGACATTGGGCGGCGCGAACAGGTCCTGCCCCAACTGGCGCAGCAGGCCGGCCAGGGCGGCGGTATCGGGCGGCTCCATGCCCAGCGTATTGAAGCTGCCGACCACGAAATCCACCGGCGACTTGACCAGGGACTGGCGGTTGGCCTCGGCCCAGAAAGCGGAACCAAGCAGCAGCTCGCGCAAGGCCACGCGCATGTCGTAGCCGAAAGCCCGCAGGCGGCCGGCGATGCGCTTCACCTCGCGCTCGTCGGGTGTCGGCGAGACGAATTCGCGCCACAGCTTGCGCGTCAGCAATTCCGCGGTCTGCGGCTGCGCCAGCAGGATGTCGAGCACCGCGTCGCCATCGAGATTGCCGCTGACGCCGAGCACGGTCTTGAATCCATCGTCGTGGGCGATGGGCCGCCAACGGAACTCGCCGGTCGCCGGATCGATGCTCCAGCCGGTGAAGGCGCGCGCCGCCTCCTTGATGTCCTGCTCGCCGTAGTTGCCTTCGCCGAGGGTGAACAGCTCCATCACCTCGCGCGCGAAGTTCTCGTTCGGGCTGCCGCGCCGGCTGGTCGCCGCGTCGAGATAGACCACCATCGCCGGATTTTTGGCCACCGCATGCAGCAGTTCGTCGAAGCGCCCCAGCGCATGACGGCGCAGCAGGCGGTTCTGCTCCAGCATCAGCCTGGCGCTTTTCACCTTCTGCACGCTGGAGACGAAATGGTTGTGCCAGAACAGCGTCATGCGCTCGCGCAACTGCTCGGCCGGGCTTTGCGCGGCGAACAGGGTATCGACCCACCAGCGGCGCAAGGCGATGCCGGTCCTGCGCTGCAACTCGCGACGTTCCTCGTCGGAAAGCTGGCGAATCCGTCCCGGAGAAACATAGTCGGCGAGTTCTGCCGGAATCGGGGACGCCGCTTCACGCGGTGTTTCGCCGAGCAAGCGCGCCACGGCCGCATCGCGGCTGAGGCCGGAATAGTCCGCCACATCCGCCGCACGGGCGCCGAATCCGGCCCGGTTCAGCAAGTGCTGCGCGTCATCCCGTCCCAGCGGTGCGGCCGAAGCGGCAAGCGATGCGCTGGCGAAAAGGCAAGCAAGGAGGCGCAAGGACAGTTTCATGAACGGCTTCCGCGAGGGGATGCCGCATGGTGGCCGACGCTTGTAAGCGCTTTGTTGAACGCCCCAGCCGATGTGTAAGTCGATGTTTCGGCGGGCGCCGCGACGGCAAGAGTCGGCGCTGGCGGGACGGCGGCCCGGCTCAGAAGCGCCGGTATTCGCCCAGTCTGGCCACCTGCGTCACGAGCGGGCGATCAAGCTGGGCGCCGTAGCCGTCGATGGTGATTTCCAGCTTGCCGGGACCACCGCGCACCACCACGCACCAGGGTGCGGAGGGTTTGCCTTCCGCATAGCATTCGATCGCGCCCCGCTCGGGCAGGCTGGCGAGGAGATAGTGAATGCCGCTGCCGCCCGTCTGGTGCACGCCGTAAAACGAGACATTGGCCATCGCATCGGTCTGGGTTCTTTCGAACAGCCGGTGGGCCTGCGCCACGGCAGCCTTGAGGGCCTCGGTCTTGCCATCGACGGGATCGGCGGAATCACAGCCCCCAACAGCCAAGGCCGTCAACGCAATGAGCATCCAGCGAAGCATGGCGTTCTCCTTTCGTTTGCCGGGGCGACATGCCGCTGCGCAATTGCCGTCACGCCGCCCCGTCCAGGCAGTATCCCTTGCGTGCGCGGGGCGGTCAATTCCGCATTGGCGGGAGTGTCTTGGCGGGAGTTGTCTGCCCGTCCCGCGCGGCTTATAGTTCGCCTCCCATGACCGACCGCATCATTCCCATCGTCCGCGCCAGTCTGCCGCCGGCGCGCGACCTCGCCGCGCCGCCGCAGGGCGAGCTCTTCGACCTGCGCCGGCGCCGCGTGCGCGACCTGCGCATCTCGGTCACCGACCGCTGCAACTTCCGCTGCGTGTATTGCATGCCCAAGGAAGTCTTCGGCGATGACCATGTCTTCCTCTCGCGCCAGCAACTGCTTTCCTTCGAGGAGATCGAGCGCGTCGCCCGCGTCTTCGTCGATCTCGGCGTCGAGAAGATCCGCATCACCGGCGGCGAGCCCCTCTTGCGCCGCCATATCGAGAACCTGATCGAGCAACTGGCAAAGCTGCCGGTCGAAATCACCCTGACCACCAACGGCTCCCTGCTGGCGAAGAAGGCGCGCACGCTGAAGGATGCCGGCCTGCACCGCGTCACCGTCAGCCTCGACGGCATAGACGACGCCGCCTTCAAGCGCATGAACGACGTCGATTACGCCGTCGGCGACGTGCTCGATGGCATCGCCGCCGCGGCCGCCGCCGGCCTCGCGCCGATCAAGGTGAACTGCGTGGTCAAGCGCGGCGCCAACGACGACCAGGTGCTGCCGCTGGCGCGCCACTTCCGTCACAGCGGCCACATCCTGCGCTTCATCGAATACATGGACGTCGGCTCCTCGAACGGCTGGCGCATGGACGAGGTGCTGCCTTCGGCCGAGGTCATCGCCCGCATCCACGACGAGTTCCCGCTGGAGCCGATCGACCCCAATTACAGCGGCGAGGTCGCCGAGCGCTGGCGCTATGTCGACGGCGGCGGCGAGATCGGCGTCATCTCCTCGGTGACCCAGGCCTTCTGCGCCACCTGCACGCGCATCCGGCTGTCGACCGAAGGCCTGCTCTACACCTGCCTCTTCGCCCAGAGCGGCCACGACCTGCGCGCGCTGCTGCGCCGCGGCGGCGGCGGCGAGGCCCTGCGCCGCGAGATCGCCGCCATCTGGCGCGGCCGCGACGACCGCTATTCCGAGATCCGCACGGCGGCAACCGCCCTGCCGGCGGCCAAGAAAATCGAAATGTCCTACATCGGCGGCTGAGCCCCCCTTCCCCCTTCCCCCTTCTCCCTTCCCCCCTTCCCGCAAGATGTCCTCGATTCTGCAAGCCCTTTCCTGCGCCGACAACTACGATCCCAACTCGCTGCACGTCGAACGCGCCCGCGAGCTGATCCTCGGCCTGCTGCCGCCGGTCACCGGCATCGAGCGCGTCTTCATCCGCCAGGCGCTGGACCGCGTGCTGGCGGCGGACGTGATTTCGCCGATCGACGTGCCCAGCCACGACAACTCGGCCATGGACGGATGGGCGCTGCGCTTCGCCGACCTTGCCACCGGCGGTGAATCCCGCCTGAAGAACATCGGCACGGCCTTTGCCGGGCGCGCCTTCGACGGCAGAGTCGGCGCCGGCGAGACGGTGAGGATCATGACCGGCGCCGTGCTGCCCGAGGGCGTCGATACCGTCGTCATCCAGGAGGTCACCCGCGTCGAGGGCGATGCCGTGATCATTCCTGCCGGCCAGCAGCGCGGGCAGAACACGCGCCGTGCCGGCGAAGACCTGCAGGCCGGCAAACCCGCCATTCCCGCCGGACGCAAGCTGCGCCCCGCCGAGATCGGCATCATCGCTTCGCTCGGCGTGGCCGAGGTTTCGGTGCGCCGCCGCCTGCGCGTGGCGCTGTTCTCCACCGGCGACGAGCTGTGCAGCATCGGCCAGGCGCTGACCGAAGGCGCGGTGTATGACAGCAACCGCTACACGCTGTGGGGCATGCTCACGCGCCTGGGTTGCGAGGTGATCGACATGGGCGTGGTCAGGGACGACCCGGCGGCGCTGGAAGCCGCCTTCCGCGACGCCGCCGCCTGTGCCGACGTCATCATCACCAGCGGCGGCGTCTCGGTCGGCGAGGCCGATTTCATCAAGCAGATGATGGCGCAGTTGGGTGAAGTCGCCTTTTGGAAGATCGCCATGAAACCCGGCCGGCCGATGGCCTTCGGCCGCATTGCCCCGGACGGCCCCGACCGTTCCGGTGCCTGGCTGTTCGGCCTGCCCGGCAACCCGGTGGCGGTGATGGTCACCTTCTACCAATTCGTGCGCCCGGCCCTGCTCAAGCTCGCCGGCCTGGCCCCGCTGCCCGTGGTGCCAGGCTTCGAGGCGCGCTGCCTGGAGCCGATGAAGAAAAGCCCCGGCCGCACCGAGTACCAGCGCGGCATCCTCGGCCGCGACGAGTCCGGCGCCTGGACCGTGCGTCCCACTGGCGCGCAAGGTTCGGGCGTGCTGCGCTCGATGGCCGATGCCGACTGCTTCATCGTGCTCGAGCACGAGCGCGGCAAAGTCGGCGCTGGCGACACGGTGACTGTGCAGCCCATGGCCGCGATCGTCTAAGGCCCGACCTACTCCGCCACCTCGGCGCCGCGCAGTTCTCCGCGCAAACGGCTTGCGGTGTTCCCCAGTTCGCTCAACCTCACTCCGGTCGCCACCAGCACCGACTGGCCCGGTTTCAGCGTGCCCGGCGGCGCGTATTCGCGGGCGAAGCCCGGCGCCACTGCCGCCACCCGCAGCTTGTGCAATGCCGCCGGCGCGCGGTTGGTGATCCGCAATGCCAGATTGCCGGCCTTGTCCGCCACCGGCTCGACCAGCACGTAGGCCGCCGGGTTGCGCGGCAGATCAAGGCGCACCAGGGCCGATCCGGCGCGCCGACCGACCTCCGAATCCGACCCGGCCGCCAGCCGGTAGTGCTCGATGGCCCTGGCCGGGTTGCTCGCCCCCTGTGCCAGGTTGCCCAGGGCGAAATGCGCGGCGGCGGTCGGCAGCAGCCGGTTGGCCTGTTCCAGGTCGCTTTGCGCGCCGGCCTTGTTGCCCAGTTGCTGGCGAGCCTGACCGCGGTTGAGGTAGTGGGCGAAATACTCGCCGTTGCGCTTGATCGCCTCGTCGTATTCGCGCTCGGCCTCGGCGACGCGGCCCAGGCGCTTCAGCGCGTCGCCGCGCAGGCCATGGAACAGCGCCTCGCGCGGCTCGGCCCGGAGCGCCTCGTCGGCCTTGGCCAAGGCCTTTTCCGGCTCTTTCGCCAGCAGCTTGCGGCCCTCGTCGTGGGCGGCGTAGGCCGGTTTCGCCTTCATCAGGCCGGCGATCTTCTGCCGGTAAACCTCCTCGCCGCGAAACAGCCCGGCGGGCAGGCCGGCGGCCCTGTTGCGATTGGCATCGACGCGTTCCTGCGAGGGCGGATGCGTGGCGAACAGACCGGAAAGCCAGTTCGATGCCTTGTCGCCGGACAGACGGACGAAGGTCTCCTGCAGTTCCACGGCTGCCTTGGGGTCGTAGCCGGCACGCAGCATGTAGTCGATACCGTAGTGGTCGGCCTCCAGCTCATGCTCGCGTCCATAACGCAGGCCGATCAGAGCCGCCCCGCCCTGGGCGGCAAAGTCGATCAGGCCGGCATGCCGGCTGTCGGCGCCGAGCACGGAAATGATTGCCGCGCCGGCCGACAGCAGCGTGCCCTGCTCCACCGAACGCGCACCATGGCGCGCGGCGGCGTGCACGATCTCGTGTCCCAGCACCGCCGCCAGTTCGGCCTCGCTTTTCAGTTCGGTGAGCAGGCCGCGATTGATCGCCAGCTTGCCACCGGGCAGAGCCCAGGCATTGGGCACCGAGTCGTTGATGACGACGAATTCGAAGGGCAGGTTCGGCCGGTCGCTGACCTTGACCAGCTTGCCGCCGACCTCGGCAACATAGGCCGCCAGCGCCGGATCGAGCAGGTACTTGCCGCCCGAGGACTGCTGGCTTTGCAGGTACTGCTGGTTGCCGATGCGGATTTCCTGGGCTTCGGAGACGAAGCTGAGCTCCGACTTCCGGGTCACCGGATTGGTGGCGCAGGCCCCGAGGAAGGCCAGCAGGACCAGCAACAGAGGGCGGGCGCGGTTGATGGTCATTTTCAGGCGACGGCGGCGGCGGCGATGTCCAGCGAACGCAGGCGCAGGTCGGGATCGAAAATATCGCAGACCAGGATGAACTCGTCAGCCTGCGTGGCCTGCAGCAGTGCATCGAATCCGTCGCGCACCGTCTCCGGGCCACCGATCACCGCGGCGCCGAGGAAATCCGCAATCCCGGCACGCTCCCGCGGATGCAGGCCGGCCATGAAATCGGCTACCGGCGGCGGCAGGCAGCGGCGGTCGCCATGGAGTATGCCGAGCACGCGCTGGAACACGCTGCTGGCGAGGAACTCGGCTTCCTCGTCGGCGGGTGCGGCGACCAGCGGCACGCCGATCATGACGTAGGGCTGGGCGAGAACTTCGGACGGCCGGAAGCGGCTGCGATAGAGGTCGATGGCCTGGTGCAGCAGGCGCGGCGCGAAATGCGAGGCGAAAGCATAGGGCAGGCCGCGCTCGGCCGCCAGTTGCGCCGAAAACAGGCTGGAGCCGAGCAGCCAGATCGGCACCCGGGTACCGGCGCCCGGCATGGCGATCACCTGCTGGTCCGGCTGCGGATCGCCGAGCAGGCGCTGCAGCTCCGCCACCTCGCGGGGGAAATCATCCTCGGTCTCGACCCGGTCGCGGCGCAAGGCGCGCATGGTCAGGCGGTCGGTACCCGGCGCCCGGCCAAGGCCGAGGTCGATGCGCCCGGGATAGAGCTCGGCCAGGGTGCCGAAGGCCTCGGCCACCACCAGCGGTGCATGGTTGGGCAGCATCACCCCGCCCGAGCCAACGCGGATGCGCGAGGTACCGCCGGCGATGTAGCCGACCAGCACCGCCGTCGCCGAGCTGGCGATGCCAGGCATGTTGTGGTGCTCGGCCAGCCAGTAGCGGGCGAAGCCGAGCTGCTCGGCGTGGCGCGCCGTGCGCAGCGAGATCGCCAGGGCATCGGCGACACCGCCGCCCTCGCGCACGGCGACGAGGTCGAGCATGGAGAGCTTGAGGTCCTTGAGGGTCTTCATGGGCTGGATTATCGCGGCTGAAGCGAGCGGCTGAAGGGGACGATTGTGAGCAATCGTAACAGCGGATTGCCGTGTCGCCAGCGCCGACTCTTGGGCTATTCCGTGCGCAGCGCCTCGACCGGATCGAGCAGCGCCGCGCGGCGCGCCGGCAGCACGCCGGCGATCAGTCCGATGGCCGCCGCGAGCACCTCGGCCAGGGCGACGAAGGACAAGGGGGTGTGCACCGGCAGCGCCGGCAGGAACAGGCCGATGAGTTGCGCCAGGCCGATGCCGAGCACCAGGCCGAAGGCGCCGCCGATCGCCGCCAGCGCCACGGCCTCGCCAAGGAACAGCCCGAGGATGGTGCGGCGGCGCGCGCCCAGCGCGACCATCAGGCCGATCTCGTTGGTGCGCTCGGTGACGGCGATGGTCATAATGGTGACGATGCCGACGCCGCCCACCAGCAGCGAGATGCCGCCCAGGGCGCCGACCGCCATGGTCAGCACGTCGAGGATGGAGTTCAGCGTCGTCAACATCTCTTCCTGGCTGATGATGGTGACGTCCTCGCGGCCGTGGCGCTCCTTCATCATGCGCTTTGCGGCCTCGACCACGGTCGCGGCGGGCACGCCTTCGGCGACGGCGACGTTGATCTCGTTGAGGCCCTCGCGGTTGAACAATTCGAGGGCGCGCGCGGCCGGCACGAAGGCGGTGTCGTCGAGGTCGATGCCGAGGAACTGGCCCTTGGTCTCCATGATGCCGATGACGCGGAACTGCAGCCCGCCGATGCGCACCCTGGCTCCCAGGGCGTTCTCGGCGCCGAACAGTTCGTCCTTCAGCTTCGGCCCCAGCACCACCTGGGCGCGCGCGCTGCCGGCTTCCTCCTCGGGCAGGAAGCTGCCGCTCCGGACCTTGCCCTTGAATACCGTGAGCATGCCGGGGCCGACACCGTAAACCGAAACGCGCCTGACCCGGCCGTTGCCATGCACTTCGGCATTGCCGAAGGTGCTGGGCGTCATCGCCACCACGTTGGGCAACCGGCCCAGCGCCGCGGCGTCATCGAGGGACAGCGGACGGGCGCTGCTCGGCAGGCCGGTCATGGCACCGCCGCCGGTCTTGGTCTTGCCCGGATGCACGCCGATGACATTGGTGCCGAACTGGGTGAACTCGGCCAGCACATAGCGATGGATGCCCTCGCCGATCGAGGTCAGCAAAATCACCGCCGCGATGCCGACGGCAATGCCGAGCAGGGTGAGGAAGCTGCGCAGGCGCTGGGCGACGATGGCGCGGATGGCGAGGGCGAGGAAGTCAGCGATGCCCATGTCAGTTTTCGCTGTCTGGCGAAGCTGTGCGGGCGCCAAGGACGGCAGGGGTCCGTCTCCGTCCATGTCCTCCGTCGCCGGCTACGCCCGCTCCTCCCCCTTTACTTCCCGGAGACGGACCCCTGCCGTCCTTGGCGGGATACGCTGGTGCCTTGCAACCGCAAACCCGCGACGGCGTCACCGGATCGGGAGGGTGGGGTGTTCTGCGCAGCGAAGTAAAGAAGGAGTCGGCGCCCGCAGGGCGCCGATGGGTGACATGAGCAGCGCAGAATGCCCCGCCCTTCCGATCCCGCGCCAGCCGCAATAGCGTGAACGCTTTCATCTCAATGCTTCATCAAGGCCTGCACCGGATCGAGCCGCGCCGCACGGCGCGCGGGCATGATGCCGAACAGGAGGCCGGTGCCGAGTGCCGTGCCCAGCGCGGCGATCACCGCCCAGTCCGGCGGATAGGCGGGGAACACCGGGTACATCTGGCGCAGCACAAAGGCGCCGAAGAGGCCGAGGCCGTAGCCGGTCAGCGCGCCGACCAGGGAGAGCATCGCCGCCTCGGCCATGAAGGCATTGCGTATCGTCGTGCCGCGCGCGCCGAGCGCCTTGAGCAGGCCGATCTCGCCGGTGCGCTGGGTCACCGCCACCAGCATCACGTTCATCACCAGGATGCCGGCCACGGCCAGGCTGATCGCGGCGATGCCGGCCACGGCGGCGGTCAGCGCGCGCAGCAGTTTGTCGAAGGTGGCAAGCACGGCATCCTGGGTGATCACCGTGACGTCCTCCTCGCCGCCGTGGCGCGCCTTCAGCGCCGCCAGCACCTCGGCCTTGACCGCCTCGATCTCGTCGCGGCTCCTGGCCTCGATCAGGATGCGAAACAGGGTATTGGTGTTGAACATGCTCTGCGCCAGGCTCACCGGCACGAACACCACCTCGTCGGTATTCATGCCCAGGCCCTGGCCCACCGACTTGAGCACGCCGACCACGCGCAGGCGGCGGTCACCGAGGCGGATCAGTTCGCCCACTGCCGGCCGATTGCCGAAGATCTCCTCCTGGATCTTGGAGCCGATCACCGCCACCGGCGCGCCGCGGTTCCAGTCGGCCTCGGGCAGGAAGCGCCCCTGCGCCATCCTGAAACTGCGGATATCGATATAGGGCGCGGCGGTGCCGGCCACCACGACCTCGCGCAGGCGGCCCATGGCGCTGATCTCCGAAGTGCCGGCGGCCAGCGGCGCGACACGGCGCACCAGCGGCAGGCGGCCGAGGGAAAACGCGTCGTCGATAGTGAGGTCGCGCGGCGTGGTGGTCAGCGCATTGGCCGGGCTGAAGCCGCCGGTGGCGGAGCGCCCCGGCAGGACGATCACCAGATTGCTGCCCAGCGCCGAGAACTGGTCCACCACGTAGCGCCGCGCGCCGTCGCCCAGGGCGGTGAGCACCACCACGGCGGCGACGCCGATGGCCATGGCCAGCACCGACAGCCCGGTGCGCAGCGGATAGCCGGCCGCCGCGTCGCGGGCGAAGCGCAGGACGTCGGGGTAGCGCATGGTCCGCTCAGGCGACAGGCCGCGCGCCGTCGCGCGCCGAGTCGTGCTTCAGTCTTCCATCTTCCATTTCCAGTTGCCGTCGCGCCCGCGCGCCGAGCTTCTGGTCATGGGTGACGATGATCAGCGTCATGCCCTTTGCATTGAGCGCTTCAAGCAGGTTGATCACGTCCTCGCCGGTGGCGCGGTCGAGGTTACCGGTGGGCTCGTCGGCCAGCAGCACGGCGGGCTGCATGATGGTGGCGCGGGCGATGGCCACACGCTGGCGCTGGCCGCCGGAAAGCTGGTCCGGACGGTGGTCGCTGCGCTGGTCAAGGCCGAAGTCCTTCAACGCCCGCTCGACGCGGCTATCGCGCTCGGCCCCAGGAATTCCGGCCAGCATCATCGGCAGGGCAATGTTCTCGGCGGCGGTAAGGCGCGGCACCAGGTGAAAGCTCTGGAAGACGAAACCGATGCGGCGGCTGCGCACCTCGGCCTGTTCGTCGGGCGAGAGCGTGGTGACGTCACGGCCTTCGAGGCGGTAGGAGCCGACATTGGGGCGATCGAGCAGGCCCAGCAGGTTGAGCAGCGTGGATTTGCCCGAGCCCGACGGCCCCATGATGGCGACGTATTCGCCGGGCTCGATGGCGACGTCGAGGTGGTCCAGGGCATGCACCGAGCTGTCGCCGAGATGAAACACGCGCTCGATGCCGACGAGCTGAATGACGCTCATGGTGGCAGCACTACTTGCCGTTCTTGGTGTCCGCAACGACAGCACGGGCACCAGCCTTCACGCCTTCGCGCTCCAGCGAGGTGACGATGCGCTCGCCCTCGGCCAGGCCCTCGATGACCTCGGTGTATTCCCAGTTGGCCAGCCCGGCCTTGACCTTGCGCTCTTCCAGCCGGCCGCTGTCGGCGCCCAGCACCATCACGCGCGAGCCCTCGATCAGCGCCGCGGTCGGCACGCGCAGCACGTTGTCGCGCACCGAGAGCACGATCTCGACATCGGCGCTGTAGCCGACCAGCAGGTTCACATTCGCCGGGCGCTCGAAATCGACCTCGACATCCACCGTCCGCGCCTGCTTTTCCACCGCCAGCACGTAGGGCGCGACGCGGCGCACCTTGCCCGGCAGCGGCTGTTTGGGCAGCGCGTCGAGCGCGATGCGCACCGGCAGGCCGGCCTGGATCTTGGGCGCATCCACCTCGTCCATCGGCGCCTTGACGTAGAGGCAGGATTCGTCGATCAGGTCGATGGCCGGCGGCGTGGGCACGCCCGGCGGCGAGGGTGTCGAGTATTCGCCGAGCTCGCCGACGATCTTCGCCACCGTGCCGTCGAAAGGCGCATAGAGCACCATGCGGCCCTGCTCCACCTTGGTCACCGCGACGCGCGCCGCGGCCTGGGCGACATCGGCGCGCGCCGTCTCGCAGGCCGCGTTGCGCGCATCGGCCTCGCTGCGCGCGGTATCCTCGCGGGCGTCGGAAACGAAGCCCTTCTTCTTCAGCGAGGTCTGCCGCTCGGCCTCGCGCAGGGCGCTGGCGGCCGTGGTGCACACTTCCTTGACGCGCTGCGCGGCCATCGCCCGCTGGGCCTCTGCCAGTGCCTGCTGCGCCTTCTGGTCGTCGTTCCAGAGCTTGAGCAGCAACTGGCCCTTTTTGACCTTGTCGCCTTCCTTGACGCCGAGGTATTCGATGCGACCGCCCATGATGGTGGACAGCTTGGTGCGCTGGCAGGCTTCGACGGTGCCGGCGCGGGTATTCACCACCGTGGCCTCGACCTTGCCGCGATCCACCGAGCGCAACACCACGCTCACCGGCTTGGCCTGGGTTTTCCAGAAGAAGAGGCCGGCGGCAATACCGACCACGAGCAGCACCGGCAAGACGCGGCGCAGGAGAAAGGAAGTATTCATGGCGCGGGAATTATGCCGTGTTTGCCCTCCCCGCGCCCTACCCCATGCGGGTTATCGCGGCGCCCCGGGCGCCACCGCCACCGCCTCGATCCAGGGCTCCAGGCGCTGGCCGACGGCCAGGGTCGCCTCGAAGCCCCGGCCCGTACCTAGCGGAGTGCGCGCCGTGTCGCGCAGCGCCGGTTCCAGCCCCGGCCGCAGCGCATGCGGCACATTCACCGTCGGCACCGCCAGCTCGCTGACATAGCCGGTGACGACCGTCTTGCGCTCGCGGCTGCCAAGGCGCGGGCGGACGTGGGCCTTGAGAATCAGGAAGCGGGCGCGATCCGGATATTTCGCCCGCAAGGCGGCGAGGTCCAGCCCGGCATCGATGGCGAACAGGCGGCTGTTCGACTCTTCCTCGGCCTTGAGTTGCTCCCGCGCGCGCTTGGCCTTGCCGGCGAACTCCTTGTTGCCGGCATTGGCCAGCGCCGCCGCGTCGTGCCGCGCGGCATTCGCCCGCGCCCGGTCCTGCGCCTGCTGCCAGGCCGGCCCGGCCAGTTCCATCACCAGCAGCACCTCGCGCCGCTGCTGGCGCTCGAAGCGGCGGCGGCCTTCATGATTTTCGGCCACCGGCGCGGTATCGAAACCCAGCACCCGCATGCGCGGCTCGTCCAGCCATTCCGGCGTGCCGCCGCTGTAGCCGAAGCTGCCGCCGGCGTAGTGCTCGCCGGCATCGGCCTCGTTGACCCGCCAGGTCAGGCTGAGCGCCAGCCCGCTGTTCTCGCCACCGCGGCGCCAGTCCCAGGGCCGGCCGAGTTCGCGCTCGGACAGGCGCAGGCGGCTTTCCGGCTCGCCGCTGCGATTCAGGTAAACGCCGCCCAGGGCCACAGCATTCACCAGCAGGATCAGCGCCGCGCCGGCCAGCAGCGTGGTGCGCGGGCTCAGCGTCATGGCGCGCCCCCCGCCAGCCCGGCGCGGCGCAGGCGCTTCAGCACCAGCAGGACAAAGATCGCGGAGAGAGCCAGCAGCAGGAAGAACAGCCACTTGGGCAGCGCCGCCCACCACCAGTCGAAGAACTTGGTGTAGAGGAAAATGACAAAGAAGGTAATGCCGGTATTCACCGTCTCCGGCCAGCCGCGCCGGGCGCCGGCCCAGATCGCCAGCGCGCTCGCAATAAAGCCCGCCACCTCATAGCCGTGCTCGATGGCGCGGGTCGGGATGCCCTCGTGGTCGGCCAGATAGCTGCCCCAGCCCCAGTGGCCCAGCACCAGCATCGGCAACAGCAGGCAAAGCAGGCCGAAGACGCGGTAAATGGGGCCGAAGCCGGTCATGCGGCGATGATCGACCAGCGGCGGAAAGGCGAACAGCAGGATCGCCACCGGAAAGAAATTCTCCGGCCGCTCGCCGGCATGCAGCCAGTAGATGCCGCCCCATTCGCCGACGCGGGCGGCGACCCAGGCGATCACGCAGCAGATGCCGGCCGCCAGCAAGAGGCGCAGGTCGCAGGCATAGGCCAGCAGGAAGGCCAGCGCCGCCCAGGGCAGCAGCGCCCGGTCGGTGGGCGTGATGTTGAAGATCTGGCCCAGCATCACCAGGTTCAGCACGAAGCAGGCGAAGGCCACCATCGCCGCCAGCTTGGCGAAGTAACCCGAGGCGTCGCGCGCCTGGATGGCCACCGTCAGGCCCAGGCTGCCCAGCGCGGCGCCGATCAGGATCGCCACCTGCGCGGCCTCGCCGAAATGGCCCCAGAACTGGTAGAAGAGGAAGAAGATGCTCGCCGCCAGCGCCAGCGCGCCGAGGAAAGAGGCCACGCGCATGCCCAGCGAAAGCTGCCGCGCGCCGGCACCGCGGTCAATGTCGTAGGCCGCGGCGAAACCGGCCAGCAGGGAATCATGGTGCGCGCGCACGGCGGCTGCCCGCGCCGCGTCGAGCGACAGAACGCCCTCGGCCGCGAGGCGATCCAGCTCCTTGCGGAAGACGGCGATCTCGTCGGCGCGCTGCTGCGCCTCGCTGCGCAATGGCGTGTTCATAACGGATTCCATTATGCCGCCTTTGCTATGATTCGCGGCACCCCAACACAGACAACACGCGTCCCCATGATCAGGATTCACGGCATCAAGAACTGCGACACCATGAAAAAAGCCTTCGCCTGGTGCGAAGCCAACCACATCCGCTACGAATTCCACGACTACAAGAAGCAGGGCGTGCCGCGCGACAAGCTGCTGCAATGGTGCCGCCGGCTGGGCTGGCAGACGCTGGTGAACAGCAAGGGCCCGACCTGGCGCAAGCTCACGCCCGAACAGCAGGCGATCACCACGCCGGGCGCCGCCGTGGCGCTGATGGAAGAATATTCCAGCGTGATCCGCCGCCCCATCGTCGAGAACGAGGCCGGCGAGATACTGGTCGGCTTCGACCCGACGCTGTTCGACAGTTTCGTCCGGTGATGGATGCCGTCCACCGCTTCCTGCTCGAAGACCTCGACATCCGCGGCGCGCTGGTCCAACTCGGGTCCTCCTGGGCCGAGATGACGGCCACGCGCGGCTACGCGGCGCCGGTGCGCGAACTGCTCGGCGAACTGGCCGCCGTCGCCGCGCTGATCGGCAGCAACCTCAAGGCCCCCGGCCGCATCGGCTTCCAGATGACGGGCCACGGCCCGGTATCGATGCTGGTGATGGATTGCAACGACAAGCTGCAGCTACGCGGCATGGCGCGCAGCATCCTCTCCGACGAGGCACCCTCCCATGTCGCCGGCGTCGCCGGCCTGCTCGGCGATGGCCAACTGGTGCTGACGCTCCAGCCCAGGGATGCCGAGACGCCCTACCAGAGCGTGGTGCCGCTGACCGGCGACACGGTCGCCGCCGTGTTCGAGCACTACCTGGAAAAATCCGAGCAGCAGCCCTCGCGCCTGTGGCTGACGGCCTCGCCCGAGGCCGCCTGCGGCCTGTTTTTGCAGAAGCTGCCGAATGCCGACGTGCTCGACGCCGATGGCTGGGACCGCATCGTGGCCCTGGCCGCGACCGTAAAGCCCGAGGAGCTGTTGCTGGCCCCGGAGACCCTGCTGAAGAGGCTGTTCCACGAGGAGAGCGTGCGCCTCTACCCGCCGCGCCCGGCCGAATGGCATTGCCCGCGCGATGTGGAAAAGGTGCGCAACATGCTGCTCTCGCTGGGCCGCGAGGAAATCGAATCCATGCTTGCCGATGCCGAGATAATCGCCGTCGAAGACGAGATCTGCGGCCACGAATACCGCTTCGGCCCGGAGATCCTCGACGAGCTGTTCCCGCCCGAAGGCCGCACCCTCCATTGACCATCGACATCTCAGAGGAAGCGGGCGTCCGCTACCTGCATTTCGGATCAAGCTGGGTGCAGGGAGCGATGCGCATCGCCCGGCCCTGGGCGCTGGAACTCGACTACACGCGCGAGATGATGCTGCCGCTGCTGCTGCACGACACCGACTGGCCGCGCCGCGTGCTGCAGATCGGCCTGGGTGCCGCCTCGGTGACCAAGTTCCTGTATCGCCACCGGCCGCGGGCGTACATCACCGTGGTCGAGATCGAGCCGCGCGTCACCGCCGCCGCGCGGCAGTTCTTCAAGCTGCCTGATGACGACGAACGCATCACCATCCACCACGCCGACGGCGCCGACTTCCTGGTCACGGCGAAACACGACTACGACCTTATCCTGGTCGACGGTTTCGACGCCGAGGCCCGCACCGGACGCCTGGACACCTTGCCCTTCTACCTGGATTGCCGCGCCCGCCTGGCCGGGGACGGACTGCTGGCGGTGAACCTGCTGTCGCGGCGCAAGGATTTCCGCCACAGCGTGAAGCGCCTGGAAGAGGCCTTCGACGGCCACGCCGTGGCCTTCAGCTCCTGCGACAGCGGCAATGCCATCGCGCTCGCCGCCAACCCGCCGACGCCGACCGCCACGCTGGGCGAACTGAAGGCCGCCGCGACGCGGCTGAAGCGCGACACCGGCCTCAACCTGCTGCCGACGCTGACGCGCCTGGCGCAATCGCGCCACCTCGCCGGGGGCGTATTCACACTGTGAGCCGCGCATGACGCCGACGCAAAAGGCCCATCGCCAGGGCACGCTCTACATGCTGCTGGTGATCGCCATCTGGGGCGCCTTCCTGCCCGTGGCGAAATCCGCGCTGCGCGAAGTCGACCCCTACTGGCTGACCCTGATGCGCTTTGCCACCGCCGCGCTGGTCTTCCTCGCCATGCTCTGGCTGCGCGAAGGCCGCGAGAAGATCAGCACCGAAGGCCAGACATGGAAGATCCTGGTCTTCGGCGTCTGCGGCTTTGCCGGCTTCGGCGTCTGCCTGTTCGAGGGCCTGCGCCTGACCCGGCCCGAGGTCAGCGCCATGATCCTGGCGCTGGGGCCGATCCAGATGGCCCTGGTGCAGTGGTGGCGCACCCGCATCCGCCCGGACAACTTCACCCAGGCCATGATCGTGCTGGCCCTGGTCGGCGAACTGCTGGTGGTGACCTCGGGCGAACTGGCGCGGCTGACCGGCGGCGACGCGCTGGGTAACGGCCTGGTCTTCCTCGCCTCGCTGTTCTGGACCGCCTACACCCTGGGCGGGCAAGCCTTCGCCGGCTGGTCGCCGGTGCGCTACACGGCGCTGTCCTGCTCGCTGGGCTGCATCGGCATCGCCGCCGCCGTCTTCATCGCCACCCAGGCCGGCCACAGCAGCCCGCCCTCCACCGCGCAGCTCGTCGCCGTCTGGCCGGAGCTGGCCTACACCGTGTTCTGCGTCAGCGTCTTCGGCATCCTCTTCTGGAACATGGGCGTGGCCAAGCTGGGCCCGATCTCGGCCGGGCTGTTCGCCAACTTCGCGCCGGTCATCACCTACCTGATCGCCATTGCCCAGGGCCGCCGCCCCGACGGCGTTGAACTCGCCGGCGCGGTGATCGTGCTCGTCGCCCTGATCGCCAACAACCGCCACCAGCGCGCCAAGGCACACCAGGTCGGCGTGGCCTGAGAAGAGTCGGCGCCCGGGGGACGGCGACCGCGACAACTTGCACGCTTGAACGTGGTGGCATTTATGCTACCATTTGCCCATGAAAATCGTGGTCGACACCAACGTCTTTTTGGGCGCCTGCCTGGGCACCGGAGCCGCAGCCGCCGTCATCGCGGCTTGCCTGAACGGTCGTTGCCTGCCACTGACGGGCAATGCGCTTTTCAATGAGTACGAAGACGTCTTCAGCCGCAAGGAATTGTTCAAACGCTGCAAGCTCACCCAGGCAGAGCGCATCGAACTGATGGACATCTTTTTCGCCTGCTGCCAATGGACCCGGGTGTATTACTCGTGGCGCCCCAATCTGCCGGACGAAGCCGACAACCACCTGGTGGAACTTGCCGTTGCTGGCGGCGCCGACTACATCGTGACACGCGATCTGCGTCACCTGAGGAACATGGAACTGCTTTTCCCCCAGCTCCATATTGTTGCTCCGGAAACCTTTCTGAAGGAGATATGAGATGGCTGCACTGACCGTTCGCCTGCCCGACGACAAGCACCTGCGCCTGAAAGCGCTCGCCAAGAGCCGCGGCACACCGCTGAACCGGCTGATCGACGAAATGACGACGCTGATGCTCGCCGAATTCGATGCCGAGACGCGATTCCAGTTGCGGGCGCAACGCGGCAACGGGAAGGCCGCGCGCGGCCTGACCTTGCTTAAAAAGGCTGCCGGGTAGATCCGGCGCCGCCGCGCCAAAAATCGTCGAGATCGTGGATTTCCACTGAGGGCATGACCATGCGCACCGCCCCCCCGTTTCTCTCGGCGAAATGCTCGAAGAGGAATTGCTCCAGCAGATGGGTTATTTGTGGACGGTCGTCAACATTGATCACTACGTTGACTCAACTGCGAAGTGCGACAAACCTCAAGAGGCCGCGCGATAAATCCTCAAGCCGTGAGTCGCTCCACCGCCGTCCTGCCCGCCGCGTAGCGCGCGGCATCCTGTTTCCAAGCCGAGTCCGGCGCGATGCGCGCGACCCGCGCCGCACGTTGCGGATCGGGTATCGGATCCCAGTTGGCCAGCACCTCGGCCACGGCATCCGGCGCATTGCAGATCAGCAGCATGTCGCAGCCGGCGGCCCAGGCGGCCTCGGCGCGCTGCACCATGTTGCCGGCGAAGGCGGCGCCTTCCATCGAGAGATCATCGCTGAAGATGACGCCGTCGAACTTGAATTCGGTGCGCAGCTTTTCCAGCCATACCGGCGAGAAGCCGGCTGGCCGCGGATCGACCCTGGGGTAGATGACATGGGCCGGCATCACGCCGTCGAGCTTGAGGCGGCGGTAGGGCGTGAGGTCGGGTTCCATTTCGGCGAGGCTGCGATCGTCTACTGGTATGGCGAGGTGGGAATCGGCGGCGACCCAGCCGTGGCCGGGAAAGTGCTTGCCGCAGCAGCCCATGCCGGCGGCGCGCAGGCCGTCGATCAGGGCACCGGCGAGTTCGGCGACCGCTTGCGGGTTCTTGTGGAAGGCGCGGTCGCCGATGACGCCGCTGGGGCCCCAGTCGAGGTCGAGCACGGGGGTGAAGGAGCAATCGACGCCGCAGGCGCGCAACTCGGCGGCCAGCAGATAGCCCAGGCTGGATGCCGCCTCGCGCGCAGCGGCGGGATCGGTATCCCAGAGTTCGCCGAGGCGACGCATCGGCGGCACGTGGGTGAAGCCCTCGCGGCAGCGCTGGACGCGACCGCCTTCGTGGTCGATGGCGATGGGCAGGCCCGGCTGGCGAATGTCGTGGATCGCGGCACACAGGGCGGTGAGCTGTTGCGGGTCGCGATAGTTGTGCTTGAACAGGATCACGCCGCCGATCAGCGGATGCGCCAAACGCTCGCGCTCGGCGGCGGTGAGTTCGAGGCCGGCAACGTCGATCATCAGCGGGCCGAGGGGCAGGTTGGTCATGGCTTCTCCAGGATGACGAAGGCGACGGCGTAGTCCTGCTCGTCGCTGATCGAAAGGTGGGCGGTAAGGCCGCGCGCTGCGAAGTGGGCGGCGAGCGTGGCGGAATAACTGAACGAGGGCTTGCCGAGCTCGTCGTGTTCGACGGCGATCTCTGGCAGCAGCACAGGGGCGCGTACGCCGCTGCCGAAAGCCTTGCCCAGCGCCTCCTTGGCGGCGAAGCGCTTGGCCAGGAAGCGGCCCGGGTCGGGGCTGGCGCGGCAGGCGTCGCGCTCGGCGGGGGCCAGCATTTTCTCCAGGCCGCGTTCGCCGTGGCGCTGCCAGTAGGCGGCCATGCGCGGCACGGCGACGATATCGGTGCCTATTCCAAAAATCATGCGCGGCGGCCTGTCGCACGCGACGGGCCTTGCCGCGCATGATTCATATCCGATGGGCACCCCCTTCCATCCTCCCCCGCCAAGCGGGGAAGGCGACTGACCAGCCCGTTCGGAGGAACGGGAAGAAGTCGGCTTCCTATCCGCATTGGGCTTCGCGCATCAGGCGCTTCATTTCGGCGACGGCTTCGCGCATGCCGACGAAGATGGCGCGGCTGACGATGGCGTGGCCGATGTGCAGCTCGCGGATGCCGGGCAGCGCAGCGACCGGCTGGACGTTGAAGTAGTTGAGGGCGTGGCCGGCATTGAAACGCATGCCGGCGGCGCGTATGGCGGCACCGGCCTTGCGGATCTTTTCCAGCTCGGCGAGCACGGCGGGGCTCTCGTTGTCGCGGCCCTGGGTGAAGAAGGCGTGTGCGTAGGGCCCGGTGTGGATCTCGCAGACGCGCACGCCGATACTGGCGGCGGCTTCGACCTGGGGCAGTTCGGCATCGATGAAGGCGCTGGTGACGATGCCGGCGTCGCGCAGACGCGCCACCACGTCGCGTAGCCGCGCCTGCTGGCCTGCGACATCGAGGCCACCCTCGGTGGTGATTTCGTGGCGGCCTTCGGGCACCAGCATGGCCATCTCGGGTTTGAGCGCGCAAGCGATGCCGACCATCTCGTCGGTGGCGGCCATTTCCAGGTTGAGCTTGATGTGGGTCAGTTCGCGTAGGCGGCGCACGTCGTGGTCCTGGATGTGGCGGCGGTCCTCGCGCAGATGTACGGTGATGCCGTCGGCGCCACCGAGGTGGGCTTCGACGGCGGCCCAGACCGGGTCGGGTTCGTGGCCCTTGCGTGCTTCGCGCACCGTGGCGACGTGGTCGATATTTACGCCGAGTTCGATCATCTTGGTCTTGCCTCCCTGCCCCAGTTTAAAGCTCCTGCAATTCCATGAACACGCGGCGCGACTGCAGGCTCTTGCCGCCGAGGTGATGCGAGATCAGCAGGCGCATCAGACGCCGGCTCTCGATGCGCGTGCGCGGGTCGGAATAGTCGTCGGCGGCCATGTCGAGCAAGGTCTTGCCGGACAGGGCGGAACCTTGGTCGTCAATCGCCGTATCCCCGGCGCCGACTCCTGGCCTGGCCACCGGGCCGCGTTCCAGCAGAAAGGCATAGTGGGCATCGGGCACCACCGGGCGGCCGGATTCAACGTCAACGTCCAGAGTCAGGCCGTAGCCAAGTTCCTTGAGCAGGGTCTTCTCAAAGCGGCGCAGTTCCGGTGCATCGGCGGCGCCTTCGGCCAGGGCCTGCAGGGCGGCGGCGTAGGCATCGAACAGCGCGGCGTGGGCATCCTCGCGCGGCAGCATCTTGAGCAGCAGTTCGTTGAGGTAATAGCCCAGGAGCAGGCAGCGCCCGCCCAGCAGCGGCATGCCGCCAAGCCATTCGACCTTGGCCAGGGTCTTCACTTCGCCGCCGCCGAACCAGCCAAGCTCCAGCGGCTGAAAGGACATCAGCATGCCGCGCATGGCCGAGCGCGGCCGCCGCGCACCGCGCGCCAGCAAAGGCACGCGGCCGTGGTCGCGGGTGAACACGTCGACCACCAGGCTGGTCTCGCTGTAGGGGTGCAGGTGCAGGACGTAGGCGGCCTGACCGTCTACCCGATTCTTGCCCACCGTCTCAATCGTAACCGAGAGATTTCAAGGCCCGCTCGTCATCGGCCCAGCCGCCCTTGACCTTGACCCAGGTTTCGAGCCAGACCTTGCCGCCGAACAGGGTTTCCATTTCCTTGCGCGCATCGGTGGAAATGCGCTTGAGGCGCTCACCGCCCTTGCCGATGACGATGGGCTTGTGGCCGGATTTGTCGACGATCACGGCGGCATGGATGCGGCGCAGTTCGCCTTCCTGCTCGAACTTCTCGATCTCGACGGCGATGCCGTAGGGCAGCTCTTCGCCGAGGTTGCGGAACAGCTTTTCGCGCAGGATTTCCGAGGCGAGAAAGCGCTCGTTGCGATCGGTGATGTCGTCGGCGTCGAAGATCGCCGGGCCCTCGGGCAGGTAGGCACGCGCGGCGCCCAGCAGCGTGTCGGTGCCAAGGCCCTTTTCGGCCGAGATCGGCAGGATCTCGGCGAAGCCATGCAGGGCGGCAAGCTTCTGGATGAAGGGCAGCAACCCGGATTTGTCGGCAAGGCGGTCGATCTTGTTGATCACCAGCAGCACCGGCGTACTCGTGGGCAGCATGCGCAGGATCTCGGCTTCGCCGCTGCCCCAGTTGCCGGCTTCGACCACCAGCAGGATGACATCGACGTCGGCAAAGCTGGAGGTGACGCTGCGGTTCATCAGCCGGTTCAGGGCATTCTTGTGCGTCATCTGGAAGCCGGGCGTGTCGACGAAAATGAATTGGGCGTCGGCGGTGGTGAGGATGCCGTGGATGCGGTGGCGCGTGGTCTGCGCCTTTTTCGAGGTGATGCTGATCTTGGCGCCAACCAGGCGGTTGGTCAGCGTGGATTTGCCGACGTTGGGCCGACCGATGACGGCCAGGTAGCCGGTGCGAAAGCTGCCGGTCATTTTCCGATGGCGGCGATCGCGCGTTCGGCGGCCTGTTGTTCGGCGATGCGCCGGCTGGCGCCGGTGCCGGTGCCGCGCACGCCAAGCTCCGGCACCTCGCACTCCACTTCGAACTCCTGCGCGTGGGCCTCGCCGCGCGTGGCCAGCAGGTGGTAACGCGGTAGCGGCAGGCGCCTGCCCTGGAGGATTTCCTGCAGCGCGGTCTTCGGATCCTTGCCGGCATTCGCCGGATCGATGCGCTCCAGCGCGGTGCCGTAAAGGCACTCAACCACGGCGCGGGCCGCGTCAAAGCCGGCATCGAGGAAAATCGCGCCGATCACGGCCTCGAGGGCGTCGGCCAGGATCGAGGGGCGGCGCGCGCCGCCGCTCTTGACTTCGCCTTCGCCCAGGCGCAGGTAGCCGCCAAGTTCGAGGGCCAGGGCGATTTCGGCAAGGGATTCCTGGCGCACCAGGTTGGCGCGCAGGCGCGAGAGGTCACCTTCCCTGAGGCCGGGAAAGCGCAGGCACAGGCTGGCGGAAATGGCGCAGTCGAGCACCGAATCACCGAGGAACTCAAGTTGCTCGTTGTTGGTGCCGGCAAAGCTGCGGTGGGTCAGCGCCTGACGCAACAGTTCGGGCCGGGAAAACCCGTGGCCCAGCGCTGCCTCCAGGCGCCTGACGCCCATTACTTGTTGCTGGCGCCCTCGAAATCGAAGACGAGGCTGACGTTCTTGAACAGGGGCACCTTGCGCGTATAAGCGAAGGAAATCACCAGTTCACCGCCCTCCTTGGTGATGTCGAGATCCTTTTCCGAAAGGCTCTTGATATTGTCGATCTCGGCACGCTTGGCGTAGGAGGCGCGGACCTGGGCGACCGAGGCCTCCTTGAGGCCGGTATCGGCGGCGGTGGCCTTGACCGCCTTGACCACGGTGCCGTACTCCATGTATTCGGGTGCGATCTTCATCGCCAGGAGGGCCAGGACGGCCACCGCTGCTCCGCCAAGCATCATTGTATTGAGGCTGAAGCCACGCTGAAATTTCATGCTATCCCCTAGTGAAACGAGCCGATCCGTTTCAGATCGCTGAAATTGAACCAGATGAAGAATGCCCTGCCGACCAGGTTTTCGTCCGGGACGAAGCCCCAGAAGCGGCTGTCCTGCGAATTGTCGCGGTTGTCGCCCATCATGAAATAGTGCCCGGGCGGAACCTCGCAACTCATGCCCTCGCTATTGTAGTTACATTTTTCGCCCAGCGGAAAGCGCCCGCCCATGGGGATGAAGGCCGGCGCATCGGCCTCGACCAGGATTTCATGCTGCACCGTACCCAGGGATTCGACAAAGCGCGGGGTATAGAACAGGCGGTCGCGGTCGAGGTAGTCCTCGACTTTCTGCTGCGCCACTTCGCGGCCGTTGATGGTCAGCTTCTTGTTCTTGTAGGCCACCTTGTCGCCGGGGACGCCGACCACGCGCTTGATGTAGTCGAGGGTGGGATCGGGCGGATAGCGGAACACCACGACGTCGCCGCGCTGCGGCGTGTTGAGCTCGACGACCTTCTTGTTGATCACCGGAATGCGTATGCCATAGGTGAACTTGTTGACCAGGATGAAGTCGCCGATCAGCAGGGTCGGGATCATCGAGCCGGAAGGAATCTTGAAGGGCTCGACAAGGAAGGAGCGCAGCAGGAAGACCGCGAGGATCACCGGGAAGAAGCTGCCGCCGTATTCGACCCACCAGGGATCGGGCGCGTCGGGCGCGCGCTTCTTGCGGGCGTAAAAGTGGTCGAAGGCCCAGACCAGGCCGGTGGCCACCACCAGGACAAAAAGGATCAGGGCGAAGTTCATTTGTCTCCCACGCGCAGCACGGCCAGGAAGGCCTCCTGCGGAATTTCCACGCTGCCGACCTGCTTCATGCGCTTCTTGCCGGCCTTCTGCTTTTCCAGCAGCTTCTTCTTGCGCGTGATGTCGCCGCCGTAGCACTTGGCCAGCACGTCCTTGCGCATGGCCTTGACGTTCTCGCGGGCGATGATGGTCGAACCGATCGCCGCCTGGATGGCGACGTCGTACATCTGGCGCGGGATCAGCTCGCGCATCTTGGCGGCGAGTTCGCGGCCGCGGTACGGCGCGTTGGCGCGATGCACGATCAAGGACAGGGCATCGACCTTGTCGCCATTGATCAGCACGTCGAGCTTGACCACGTCGGCGGCGCGGTACTCCTTGAATTCGTAGTCGAGGGAGGCATAGCCGCGCGACACGGATTTGAGCTTGTCGAAGAAATCCATCACCACTTCGGCCATCGGCATGTCGTAGGTCAGTTGCACCTGGCGGCCGTGGTAGGCCATGTTCACCTGCTGGCCGCGCTTGGATTCGCAAAGCGTGATCACCGAGCCAAGGTATTCCTGCGGCACGAAGATCTTGGTGGTGATGATGGGCTCACGGATCTCCTCCATCTTCTGCACTTCCGGCAGCTTGGCCGGGTTCTCCACCTGCACGATCGTTCCGTCGCGCATCAGCACTTCGTACACCACGGTCGGCGCGGTGGTGATCAGGTCCTGGTCGAACTCGCGCTCGAGCCGTTCCTGCACGATCTCCATGTGCAGCAGGCCGAGGAAGCCGCAGCGGAAACCGAAACCGAGCGCCTGCGAAACCTCGGGCTCGTAGTGCAGCGAGGCATCGTTGAGCTTGAGCTTCTCCAGCGAGTCGCGCAGGCTGTCGTACTGGTTGGACTCGACCGGGTAGAGGCCGGCGAAGACCTGCGACTTGATTTCCTTGAAGCCGGGCAGCGGATTGGCAGCGCGCCGGTCGGCCAGGGTGACCGTATCGCCGACCTTGGCGGCATCGAGTTCCTTGATGCCGGAGATGATGAAGCCGACCTCGCCGGCGCGCAATTCGAGACGCGTCACCGACTTCGGCGTGAACACGCCGACCTGTTCGCACAGGTGCTGCGAGCCCTCGGCCATCAGCAGGATCCTGTCCTTGGCGCGCAGCGTGCCGTCGACCACGCGCACCAGCATGACGACGCCGACATAATTATCGAACCAGGAGTCGATGATCAGCGCCTTCAACGGCGCCTCCGGATCACCCTTGGGCGGCGGGATGCGCGCGATCACCGCTTCGAGCACGTCATCGACACCCAGCCCGGTCTTGGCCGAGCAGAGGATGGCCTCGGTAGCGTCGATGCCGATCACGTCCTCGATCTCGGTGCGGGCGTTGTCCGGGTCGGCGGCGGGCAAGTCAATCTTGTTCAGCACCGGTACGACTTCGACGCCGAGTTCGATGGCCGTGTAGCAGTTGGCCACAGTCTGCGCCTCGACGCCCTGCGAGGCATCGACCACCAGCAGCGCACCTTCGCAGGCCGAGAGCGAGCGGCTGACTTCGTAGGAGAAGTCGACATGGCCCGGAGTATCAATCAGGTTCAGGTTGTAGGTCCTGCCGTCGCGGGCGACATAGGAGAGTGCCGCTGTCTGGGCCTTGATGGTGATTCCGCGTTCGCGCTCGATGTCCATCGAATCAAGCACCTGGGCTTCCATCTCGCGATCAGACAGGCCGCCGCAGCGATGGATGATTCGATCGGCCAGGGTCGATTTGCCGTGGTCGATGTGGGCGATGATGGAGAAGTTGCGGATGTGATCCATGGGGGCAAGAAAAAAGGCGCTCATTCAAGCTATTGAGCGCCTTTGAGCCTGAAACGCAAGGCCGCGATTTTAGCGGAATCCAGCCAAATACTCACGCACTATTGATGTGTCGAGGAAGTAATGGCACAGCTCGCGGCCGTGTTCGTCGGCGAGCACTGGCACCAGTTCGTCGTATTTCGATTCCAGCACCGGATCGGCGTCCACGTCGACCACCTCGATTTCGAAATGCGCCACGCCGGGCTCGTCGCGCAAGGCTTCCAGCGCGACGAGCATGTCGTGGCAGAGGTGGCAGTAGTTGCGTCCGTAGAGCCGCAGTCGCCGACCGGACATTTACTTGTCGCCGGTGCCCTTGATGGTGATGAAGGTCTGCGACTCGCCGCGCCTCACCAGCAAGGTGATCGTCGCGTTCTTGTCCAGCCACTGCAGCAGATCATTGAATTGCGACACCGATTTGACATCGACCTGGCTGCCCTTGCTGATCACCGAGAGGATCACATCGCCCTGTCGCAGTTCAGTGCGGGTCCCGGCATTGCGGACTTCCTCGACAATCAGGCCGTGCTGGATGCCCAGTTGTTTGCGCTGCTCGGCACTGGGCACCGAAAGTACCAGACCGAGCCGGTTGGCCGCCGGTTCGGACGGCCTGCCGCGACCGGCCGTCCGGATGCCACCCTCCTCGTCCGGAATTTCACCAACCACGGCGGTAAGTTCGCGCGTCGAGCCCTTGCGCCAGACCTGCACCGTAACCTTGCTGCCGGGCTTGGTCGAGCCGACCATGCGCGGCAGGTCGCCGGATTCATTCACGATCTTGCCGTCGAACTTGAGGATCACATCGCCAACCTCGATGCCGGCCTTGTCGGCGGCAGCACCCTTCTCCACCGAGGCCACCAGCGCCCCCTGCGCCTTGCTCAGGTTGAAGGACTCGGCGAGTTCCTTGTTCACTTCCTGGATGCCGACACCGAGGCGCCCGCGGCTGACCTTGCCCCTAACCTTGAGCTGGGTCTGGATGTCCATCGCCAGGTCGATCGGAATGGCAAATGAGAGACCCATCGAGCCGCCCGAGCGCGAGTAGATCTGGGAATTGATGCCGACCACCTCGCCCTTCAGGTTGAACAGCGGGCCGCCCGAGTTGCCGGGGTTGATGGCGACGTCTGTCTGGATGAAGGGGACGAAGTTCTCGTGCTGCAGCGAGCGCCCCTTGGCGCTGACGATGCCGGCGGTGACGGTATTCTCGAAGCCGAAGGGCGAGCCGATGGCAACCACCCATTCGCCGACCTTGAGCCGCGCCGAGTCGCCGAGCCTGGCCACCTGCAGGTTGCTGGCCTCGATCTTGATCAGGGCGACGTCGGTGCGCTTGTCGGCACCCAGCACCTTGGCCTTGAACTCGCGCTTGTCGGCCAGCTTGACCATCACTTCGTCGGCGCCCTCGACGACATGGGCATTGGTCAGGATGTGGCCGTCGGCGCCAATGATGAAACCGGAGCCCAGGGAACGGTTCTTGAACTCCTGCGGCATGCCGGGGATGTTGGGTATCTGGCCGGGGAAGAAGCGGCGCAGCAGCTCCTGCGCGGCCTCGTCGTCGCCGAAGGGCGAACCGGGAAAGCCGCGTCGGCCCTTGATCACCTGGGTGGTGCTGATATTGACCACGGTGGCACCCTGCTTCTCGACCAGTTCGGTGAAGTCGGGCAGTTCCTTGGCCTGCGCCGTCAGTGGCATCCAGACCAGCGCGGCGGTGGCAAGGGCAAGCATCGTCAAGAGCTTTTTCATTTCGGTTCCTCGAATCGAATTTCCTGTGTGGGGAATTGCAGTGAAACAAGGTTCTGGTCATGGCGCACGCGCAGCTCGCGGCGGCGCAGCAGCAGCAGGCCGACAGCCAAACCAAGCAATGTGCCGACGGCGGCCCGACCATCGCTACCCATTGCCTGGCCGAGCATGGCGCCGGCAATGGCGAACAGCAGCGGCAAGACGTAGGATGCAAGAGACGCCTGCCACAAACCGCCATCGGCGATTGTCAGTTGGACGCGATCTCCCACGCGCGCGCCGATGCTGTTGGCAAGCCGGTAGCGGCGCACGCCGGCGCTGCCGGCCAGGCCTTCGGAACAGGACTCGGTCTTGCTGCAGTTACCGCAACTGGCGGCACGCGCCGGAAGTTCAACCCAGGCTTCTCCGCCCGAGACTTCGACGACGACGGCGTCGCAACGGCTCATTTGCGCCTCCGCTCGATGCCGTCGCCAAGGCGCTTGACCGCCAGTGGCGGCACTTCGCCCATGACCACGAGACGATATTCGCCCAACTGGCGGCGGTAGATATTGACCGGCCCCATGCTCGCCACGGCATCGGTTTCACCGCCCATGCCGCCGGACTCGATGAATACCGAAATCGAAGCCAAGCCGTCGGAAAACACCGCGTGCAGGCTTTCCGGCTGGTCGGGCGCCAGTTGGCGCTTGACCATGCCCAGCTTGCGAAATCCCGGGAGCATGTTGCGAAAAGCCCACCCCATGTCATCCCCCCTGAGATCGGAGGTACGCACCTGCTGCACCCGCAGGCGTTCGCCCTGGAAACGAGGAGCAAGCGCGCCCTGTTCAAGCGGCCCGCCGATGCTGACCTGGGTAAAGGTGAAGGACTCCAGGATTTCGCCACGCTCGCCAATCAGGTTGGCCTTGAGCAGCAGGCCGCTGGCGTGGTCCATCCAGAACTCGTGACCATAGCGCAGGGCATCGCGCGGCTCCAGGCGCAGTGCGCGGCTTTGCACACCGGCGACGCGCGCCGTGCCGTTTTCGCGAATCATGTAGTACTCGGGCAGGCTGCCCAGGCCCGTCGGAAGCAGCGCGGGGAAACCTCTTTGGCTGGCGCGATTCTCTACGATCAGCAACTTTTCGTCGGGAAAGAAACATTTGACTTCGCTGCCCGAGCGCAGCACTTCGCGCGGGCTGCCGTCGAGCGCTTCGATGCGTTCGATTTCGACTCCATCCTTGACTGAATGCGCGATGCGTGAGGTGTCGACGCGCTGGCCGCTGCGATAGACGAAGGTACCGCTGTAGGTAAGCTGGCTCGAGCCCTCGGCGATTCTCTGCAACATCGCCAGCGGCTCGTCGGCACGGACCGTGCCCGCCGCCAGCGCAAGGCACAGAAGCAAAGCCGCATGGCTTCGCGGCACGGGGACGAAACGCCGCATCAACGAACCTCGCCTGCCACCGCGACGGTACGGATGTTGCGCGCCCCCCCCGCCATGGGGCCAGCCGGCGAATACGCCTGATGGGCAACCAGATACTCCTGCAAGCGAGGCGTCGACGGCACCGCGGCGACCGGCGCGAGCTTGACCGGTGCGCGAACCATCTGGGCGGCAGGTCCCAGTTCGGCGCTCGGCCCAAGACCCAGCCAGGCCACCACGGCGACGCCGGCCACCGAGGCCGCCAACGCCAGCGCCGGACGCAACCAGTCGCGCTGTGGCCGGGCCCGCGGCGCCAGGACGGTGGGTTCCTGATCGAGCGCCGACATGACCCGGGCCGAAACATCGAAAGCGAGCCGGCTTTCCTCGCGCAGCGCTTCGCCGATCAGATGGGCATCGCGCCAGCGGTCGCGCAACTCCTCGCCGCGACGCAAGGCGTCAAGTGTCTCGCGAACTTCGTGTGCTTCCAGTTCGCCGTCCATCAGGGCCGAAATTCGTGTCTTCATGGCATCACCATCGTTTGTCCGGCGCCGCGTCGAGCAGCGGCCTGAGCTTGGCGGAAATCGCGTCTCGGGCGCGGAATATGCGCGAGCGCACCGTGCCGATCGGACATTCCATCACCTGCGCAATCTCCTCGTAGGACAGGCCGTCGATCTCGCGCAACATGATCGCGGTCCGCAAGTCTTCGGGCAGGGCCTCCATCGCGGCATTCACCGTATCCCCGATCTGCCGGGTCATCAGCAGGTGCTCCGGCGTGTCGCTGTCGTGCAGCAACTCGACCTGCCCCCCCGAATCGGCTTCCTCGCCATCCATGCGGTCGGTTGCCGAGACCTTGCGGCCATGGGTGACCAGCCAGTTCTTCGCGGTGTTTACGCCGATTCGGTACAACCATGTGTAAAAAGCACTGTCGTTGCGAAACCCAGGCAGGGCGCGGTAGGCGCGGATGAAGCTGTCCTGGACGATATCCTCGACTTCGGCCGGGTCGCGCACCATGCGCCCGATCAGCCGGGCGAGCTTGCGCTGGTACTTGGTGACCAGCAGCCCGAAAGCCTGCTTGTCACCTGCCTGCACTCGCTCGACCAACAACCGGTCCGCGTCGCGATCTCCCATGAGCTTTACTTTGTTTACCCGCCCGAAATAATGTGCGGCTTCCAACAACCGCAAGCGAGTATACCAAGTCGCCTGGCCCGTCCTTTGATCGCCCGGCCCGTTGCCACCGTTCCGGATGCGGACAATGACCCCCCCTCCGTGAATTAGTTCCACTGGCGGCGGTGATATAGTCCCGCCCCATGAAAGCGAGCGCCATCCTGCATTTCGACGTGCTCATCCTGGGCAGCGGACTGGCCGGCCAGTCGCTGGCACTGCGTCTGGCCGACACCCGACGCGTGGCGCTGGTAACCAAGCGGGCACTGACGGACTCGGCCTCGGCCTGGGCCCAGGGCGGCATCGCGGCGGTGCTCGATCCGGCCGACTCGGTCGACGCCCACGTCAGCGATACCGCCAATGCCGGCGCAGGCCTGTGCGATCCGACCGCGACGCGCTTCGTCGTAGAGCACGGTCGTGAAGCCATCGACTGGCTGATCGAGCGTGGCGTACCCTTCACCCACGACAATACGCCACTGGGTTTCCACCTGACGCGGGAGGGCGGCCACGGACAGCGGCGCATCATCCATGCCGCCGATGCAACCGGTACCGCCGTGCAGGCCACGCTGACCGAGCAGGTCAGGAAGCATCCCAACATCACGGTGCTCGAACGCCACATCGCGATCGACCTGATCTCGGCCGCCAAGCTGGGCCTGCCTCGCAACCGCTGCCTCGGCGCCTACGTGCTCGACGTCGCCAGCGACCGCGTGCTGACCCTGGGCGCCAGCCACACGGCGCTGGCCACCGGCGGCGCCGGCAAGGTCTATCTCTACACCACGAACCCGGACACGGCGACCGGCGACGGCGTAGCCATGGCCTGGCGCGCCGGCTGCCGAGTGGCGAACATGGAGTTCATCCAGTTCCACCCGACCTGCCTCTACCACCCGCATGCGAAGTCATTCCTGATCTCCGAAGCCCTGCGCGGCGAGGGCGGCCTGTTGCGCCTGCCCGACGGCTCGCGCTTCATGCCGGCTCACGACGAACGTGCCGAACTCGCGCCGCGAGACATCGTCGCCCGCGCCATCGACTTCGAAATGAAGCGCCACGGCCTCGACTGCGTCTTCCTCGACATGACGCACAAGTCGCCGGAATTCCTCGCCGAGCACTTCCCGACCATCCTCTCGCGCTGCCGCGAACTCGGCATCGACATCACGCGCGAGCCGATACCCGTGGTGCCGGCGGCACACTATACCTGCGGCGGCGTGGTCACCGACCTGGCCGCGCGTACCGACCTCCCCGGCCTCTACGCCATCGGCGAAACCGCCTTCACCGGCCTGCATGGCGCCAATCGCCTGGCCTCGAACTCGCTTCTGGAATGCGTGGTGTTTTCGGCGGCGGCAGCGGCCGACATCCTCGGCGTTCCGGCCGCTCCCCTGCCCCATTTGCCGCAATGGGACGAAAGCCGCGTGCGCGATCCGGACGAGGAGATCGTCATCTCCCACAACTGGGCTGAACTGCGACGGTTCATGTGGGATTACGTCGGCATCGTGCGCACCAACAAGCGCCTGGAGCGCGCGCTCCACCGGATTCGCCTGCTGCAAAGGGAAATTGACGAGTACTACGCCAACTACCGCGTCGGCAACGACCTGATCGAACTGCGCAACCTGGTGCTCACGGCGCACCTGATCGTCAAGAGCGCCCAACGGCGTCACGAAAGCCGCGGACTGCACTTCAGCCAGGACTACCCGGAAACCCTGCCGCGCGCGCTGGAGACGGTGCTCCACCCGCGCCAGCCCTGAGGCGGGTCAGGCCGGCTGGCTCGGCACCGCGCGCCAGCGCAACCACAAGCGCAGTTGGCGGGCATCTTCCGGCGCCAGGCTGTCACTGGCCAGCGTCAGCGACCGGACGTGGCCCTCCTGGCGGTAAAGCAGGACGATCAGCGCCGCCATCACCACGGTTTGCGGATGGACCAGCGCCTCGGTCACCGTATCATCAGCGCCGACTGTCTCGAATTGTCCCTGATCGCGAAGGATCAGGCGGACGGGAAAGCTGGCAGCACGCAGGCGCGCCAGCGAATAGCCAACCAGCACCAAGGTCAAGGCAGCCATCCAGCCAGGAATCGAACTGAGCAGTACCGAAGCCGCGGCTATGCCATGCGCGGCAAGCTGGATCGCCAGCAGGCGCCGTGAAGCCTTGAGAGGTATCGTCAGCGGCGCGCCCGGCTGCATCGCCCGCGCCGCGATATCAGCAGCGCCGGAAGACCAGCGTGCCGTTGGTGCCGCCGAAGCCGAAGTTGTTTTTCAGCGCGACATCGATCTTCATCGACCGCGCGGTATTGGCACAGTAGTCCAGGTCGCACTCTGGATCCTGGTTGAAGATGTTGATGGTCGGCGGACTGACCTGGTGATGCACGGCCAGCACCGTGAATACCGATTCCAGGCCGCCGGCGCCGCCGAGCAGATGGCCGGTCATCGACTTGGTGGAATTGACCACGGTCTTTTTCGCCGCATCGACGCCCATGGCCAACTTGATGGCCTCGGTTTCGTTCTTGTCGCCCAGCGGTGTCGAGGTACCGTGGGCATTCACGTAATTCACTTGGTCGGCATTAACGCCGGCATTCTTCAGCGCGTTGACCATGCTGCGACGCGGGCCGTCGGTGTCCGGCGCCGTCATGTGGAAAGCATCTCCGCTCATGCCGAAGCCGGAAAGCTCGGCATAGATTTTCGCGCCACGCGCCCTGGCGTGTTCGTACTCCTCGATCACCATGACGCCGGCGCCCTCGCCCATGACGAAGCCATCGCGATCCTTGTCCCAGGGGCGGGAGGCGGTGGCCGGGTCGTCGTTACGAGTGGACAAGGCCTGCGCGGAAGCAAACCCGCCGATGGCCAGCGGCGAGATGGTGGCTTCGGCGCCGCCGCAGACCATCACGTCGGCGTCGCCGTACTCGATCATGCGTGACGAAAGGCCGATCGCGTGCAGGCCCGTGGTGCAGGCCGTGACCACGGCGATGTTCGGGCCCTTGAGGCCGAACATGATCGACAGGTTGCCCGAGATCATGTTGCTGATCGTGCCCGGGATGAAAAAGGGCGAGATCTTGCGCGGGCCGCCGGCGAGGAAATCGTTGTGCGTCCCCTCGATCAGCGGCAGGCCACCGATGCCGGAACCGATGTTGACACCGATGCGCTCGGCGTCCGCCTGCGGCGCATCGAGCCCCGCATCGCGCAGGGCCTGGATGCCGGCCGCCATGCCGAAATGGATGAAGGTATCCATGCGGCGGGCTTCCTTGGCCGAGAGGTAGGCGGTGACGTCGAAGCCCTTGACCTCGCCGGCGATCTGCGCCTTGAATGCCGAGGGGTCGAACCTGGTGATGCGGCCGATGCCACTTTTCCCCGCGGTAAGGTTCTCCCAGGCTTCGGCTACCGTATTGCCGACCGGGGAGATGACTCCCAGGCCGGTCACCACCACGCGACGTCGCGACACGTTCAGCTCCGGATCAGGGGGTGGAATTTACTTCTTGACGTTGGCGTTGACGTAGTCGATCGCCTGCTGCACGGTGGTGATCTTCTCGGCATCCTCGTCGGGGATCTCGCACTCGAATTCCTCTTCCAGCGCCATGACCAGTTCGACCGTGTCGAGCGAATCGGCGCCGAGGTCGTCGACGAAGCTGGATTCGTTCTTGATGTCGGCTTCGTTAACGCCCAGTTGCTCGGCGACGATCTTCTTGACGCGTTGTTCGATGTTTTCCATTTACTACTCCTTCCCTTGATTGTTCGGCTGGAAAAAAACTTGGCTATTTTACCAAAAAGGCCCGGCCTGATTCCGGAATCAGGCCATGTACATACCGCCATTCACGTTCAACGTCGTGCCCGTGATGTAGCCCGCGCGCGGCGACGCCAGAAATGCCACGGTTGCCGCGATTTCCTCGGGATGGCCAAGCCGGCCCAGCGGAATCTTGCCCAACAGGGCATCGCGCTGCGCGTCCGGCAGGGCGCGCGTCATGTCGGTATCGATGAATCCCGGCGCCACGCAGTTCACCGTAATGTTTCGGCTGCCCAGTTCCTGGGCCAGCGCCCGGCTCATGCCAGCCACACCGGCCTTGGCCGCCGCATAGTTGGCCTGGCCGGGATTGCCGGCCTCGCCGACCACCGAGGTGATGTTGATGATGCGGCCGAAGCGCGCCTTCATCATGCCGCGCATCACCAGCTTGGCGAGGCGGAACACCGCCTTGAGGTTGGTCTCGATCACCAGGTCCCACTCCTCGTCCTTCATGCGCATGGCGAGGTTGTCGCGAGTAATGCCGGCATTGTTGACCAGCACCGATACCGGGCCGAATTTCTTCTCGACCCCGCCGATCAGGGATTCGCACGCCGCGGCGTCCGTCACATTCGCCGCCACGCCCCAGCCGGTGATGCCGGCATCCTCGAAGGCCTTCTGGATCTCGGCGGCGCCGGCTTCCGTGGTGGCGGTGCCGACCACGGTGGCGCCCTGGGCGCCAAGTTCCAGCGCGATGGCGCGGCCCAGGCCACGCGAGGCACCGGTAACGAGGGCGATCTGCCCCTTCAGTTCAGACATCTCAGGCTCCTTGCACGGCGGCCAGCGCCGCATCGACGCCGGCCAGATCGTTCATCGGCCCGCCGGTGAGGCCATCGACGCAGCGCTTCACCAGCCCCGCCAACACCTTGCCCGGACCACACTCAAAAACATGGGTCACGCCCGCCGCCTGCATGACCTGCATGGTTTCGACCCAGCGCACCGGCGATGCCGCCTGGCGCACCAGTGCGTCGCGGATCGCGTCCGGTTCAATCCGTTGCGCCACGTCGACGTTATTCACCACGGGGAATTGCGGCGGCATGAACTGCAGGTTCGCCAGCGGCGACTTCAATGCGTCGGCCGCCGGCTGCATCAAGGAACAATGGAAGGGCGCCGACACCGGCAGCATCAGCGCCCGCTTGGCGCCGCGCGACTTGACGGCTTCCGCCGCACGCTCGACCGCCGCCTTGTGGCCGGCAATCACCGTCTGTTTGGGTTCATTGAAATTGACGGCCTGCACCACCTCGCCCTGCGCCGCCTCGGCGCACGCAGCGACGACGCCCTCGGCGTCAAGGCCCATGACGGCGGCCATGGCACCAACGCCGGCCGGCACCGCCGCCTGCATCGCCTTGGCGCGCAGTTCGACCAGCGGCACGGCATCCTTGAGCTGGAGCACCCCGGCGGCCACCAGCGCCGAGTATTCGCCCAAGCTGTGGCCGGCCACCATGGCCGGCACGGGCCCGCCCCTGGCCAGCCAGAGGCGATACACGGCGATGCCGGCGGTCAGCATCAGCGGCTGGGTATTAACGGTCTGGCTCAGCGCCTCGGCGGGGCCGTCGGCGACGAGTTGCCAGAGGTCGCGCCCCAGCGCGTTCGATGCTTCGTCGAAAGTGGCGCGGATCTCCGGTGCATCACCGTAGGCGGCCATCATGCCGACGGACTGCGAACCCTGGCCTGGAAACACGAGAGCAAATTTCATGGTTGTGGGATTTTGAGCGTGCGAGGTTGCGACTAGATGAAATGACCGATCAGAATTTGAGCAGGGCCGCGCCCCAGGTGAAACCGCCACCGACGCCTTCCAGCAGCAGGTGCTGGCCGCGCGTGATGCGGCCGTCGCGCACCGCCGCATCGAAGGCCAGCGGGATCGAGGCGGCCGAGGTGTTGCCGTGTTCCGCCACCGTGACAATGCAGTGCTCCGGCGCCAGGTGCAGCTTTTTCGCCGTCGATTGCAGGATGCGCACATTGGCCTGGTGGGGAATCAGCCAATCCACCTGCGTCGCGGTCATGCCGGCCGCATCGAGCACTTCGTGGGCGACCTCGGCCAGCACACGCACGGCGAACTTGAACACCGCCTGGCCGTCCATGCGCAGGAAGGGGTCGCCGGTCACCGTGCCACCGCAGACCTGGCCCGGCACGGAAAGAATGCCGTGATGGCTGCCGTCGGCATGGAAGGCGCTGGCGAGGATTCCTGGCACGTCCGCCGCTTCCAGCACGACGGCGCCGGCGCCGTCGCCGAACAGCACGCAGGTGCCGCGATCAGTCCAGTCGAGAATGCGCGAAAAGACCTCGGCGCCAACCACCAGGGCACGCTTGTGCGAACCGGATCGGATGAACTTCTCGGCAATGGTCATCGCATACACGAAGCCGCTGCATACCGCCTGTACATCGAAGGCGGCCGCGCCGTTGTTGTTGCCGAGCTTGTGCTGCAGCAGCGCAGCGGTACTGGGAAACACAAAATCCGGCGTCGAGGTGGCGACAATGATCAGGTCGAGGTCGTTGGCTTCGCAGCCCGCCGCCTGCAGGGCGCGGCGGCTCGCTTCCAGCGCCAGGTCGCTGCTGGCCACGCCCGTTGCGGCCAGGTGCCGCGTGCGGATGCCGGTGCGCTCGACGATCCATTCGTCGGTGGAATCGAGTTTGTAGCGTTCGATGAGATCGGCGTTGCCGATGGGCTCGCCGGGCAGGTAGCCGCCGGTACCGCTGACTCGGGTATGGATCATTTCGCGTTGGTCCTCAATCGCAAAGAGTCGGCGCCGGGGCGACGGCGGCCATGCGCGCCGCGATGGTTTCCGGCAGGCGCTGGCGCGCCTCCTCGGCCGCCTTTTCCAGCGCGTGCCAGAAGGCGAACTGGTCGGCCGAGCCATGGCTCTTGACCACGATGCCCTTGAGGCCGAGCAGGCTGGCGCCGTTGTAGCGGCGCGGATCGAAGCGCTGGCGGAAGGCCTTGAGCACGGGCATCGCCGCGAGCGCGGCAAGCTTGGTGAAGATGTTGCGGCTGAACTCCTGCTTGAGCGCGCCGCCGATCATGTGCGCCAGCCCCTCGGAGGCCTTGAGCGTGATGTTGCCGACGAAACCATCGCAAACCACGACATCCGCGGTGCCCTTGAAGATGTCGTTGCCCTCGACATTGCCGACGAAATTCAGGTCGGTGGCGCGCAGCAACTCGGCGGCGCGCTTGACCACGTCGTTGCCCTTGATCTCTTCCTCGCCGATGTTGAGCAGGCCGACTGTCGGCCGCTCCCTGCGCTCCAGCGCCGAAACCAGGGCCGAGCCCATGATGCCGAACTGGAGCAGGTGCTCCGGGCTGCAATCGACGTTGGCGCCGAGGTCGAGCACGTAGGTGCTGCCGCGCTGCGAAGGCAGGATGGAGCAGATCGCGGGACGGTCGATGCCGGGCAGGGTCTTCAGCACGAAGCGGGAAATCGCCATCAGGGCACCGGTATTGCCGGCCGATACCGCGGCGCCGGCCTTGCCCTCCTTGACCAGGTCGATGGCGACGCGCATCGAGGAATCCTTCTTGCCGCGCATTGCGCTGGCCACGGCCTCGTCCATGCCGACGACTTCCGAGGCGTGGCGCACCGACAGGCGCGCCTTCAGTTGCCCGATCGGAAGGGCATCAAGCTGCGCGCACAACACCTCCTCGCGCCCCACCAGGATGGCCGCGCAGTCGACGTCATGGCGCAGGAAATCGAGCACGGCGGGCAGCGTGACCGAGGGACCGTGGTCGCCGCCCATGCAATCCACCGCGAGGGTGATCGCCATCGTCTGGAGTCTGTTGCGAAGCTCTATGTAAAAACGGCCGGACGCGGGCTACGCATCCGGCCGATTTCGACGAATTGGATTACTCGCCCTTGGCCTTGACCACTTTCTTGCCGCGATACACGCCGGACGGAGAAATATGGTGGCGGCGGTGCACTTCGCCGGTGGTCGGCTCGACCGCCAGCGGAGGCGCGGCGAGGAAATCGTGTGCACGATGCATGCCGCGCTTGGAGGGGGACTTCTTGTTCTGTTGGACTGCCATTTCGCTACTCCTTGTTCAAACCTTCTTCAATGCGGCCAGCGCCGCAAACGGCGATGATCCATTCCCTGCCGCGTTCGCCGATGGCGCCTCGCACTGTTCGTGGCGAGGGGCGATGGGCAGCGCCAGCAACACTTCATCTTCCACCAGGGACAGCACCGCCAGTTCTTTTTCCGCCTCGATGGCGTCGGCGCTGTCATCCGCCAGATCTTCGTCCGGCCACTCCTCTCCCGGCCCAACCAACTGCAAACGGCTCTTGATCCTCAATTCGTGCCGCACTGCCCCAAGGCATCGCTGGCAGCGCAATTCCGGCGCCCCATCGATATCGAGCAACAACCACGACTTGCCTTGCGCGTCGCGCCGTCCGTCCACCCGGATATTCAGGGCGCCGTCCGTCGAAACCAGCAGGTCAGCCAGGCGCGGCATGGCTGCAAAACCGACGCTACGCCGCAGGGAAGCCCCGCCGCGCGCGAACTCCAGCGAGTCGATGACCGTTCCATCAAGGGAATCAGACACAGGCCGAGGCTCGCGCGACATAAACGGCGAATGTTATCATGCCGGCCCCTCTCTGTTCAAGCCCGAATCATGGCTCGCCGCCTCGTACTCGCCTCGACTTCGCCCTATCGCCGCGAGCTGCTTGGGCGGCTGCGGATACCATTCGAGACCGCTGCGCCCCTCACCGACGAATCGGCCTTGGCGGGGGAAGCCCCCGAGGCCACCGCGCTGCGCCTGGCCGAAGCCAAGGCCCGCGCCGTGGCCAATGACTTTCCCGATGCCCTGATCATCGGCTCCGACCAGGTGGCCGCCCAGGGAAGCCAGCGCTATGGCAAGCCGGGAAACCGCGCAAACGCCGTCGCCCAGTTGCGCGCCATGCGCGGACGGGAGATCGTGTTTCATACCGGCCTGTGCCTGCTCGACGCCGCCAGCGGCATGCTGCAAGCCCGCTGCATCGACATCCATGTCGGCTTCCGCGAGCTTGGCGATGCGGAGATCGAAGCCTACCTCGACAAGGAGGACGCGCTCAACTGCGCCGGCAGCGCCAAATCCGAGGGCCTCGGCATCAGCCTGTTGACCTATCTGCGCGGCGACGACCCGAATGCCCTGATCGGCCTGCCGCTGATCGCGCTGTGCGACATGCTGCGCAAGGCCGGCGTGGCGCTACCCTGACGCCCATGAGCGGCAGTCTCTGGCTGCTTCCCGTGGCGCTGGGCGATACCGCCTGGGAAGGCTTCCTGCCGCCGGCCACGCGCGACGACGCCTGCCGCCTCAATCACTTCGTCGTCGAAAACTCCAAGACGGCGCGTGCCGAGCTCAAGCGCCTGGGCCATCCGCGGCCGCTGCGCGAACTGGCGATCGAGCAGTTGCCGGAAAAGCTCACCGCCGCTGATATTGAACGCCTGCTGGCCCCGCTGCTTGCCGGCCACGACCTGGGCCTGATGTCCGAGGCCGGTTGCCCGGCGGTAGCCGACCCCGGCGCCCTGCTGGTGCGCCGTGCCCATGAATTGGGCATCACGGTCAAACCGATGGTCGGGCCCTCCTCCCTGCTGCTGGCCCTGATGGCCTCGGGCCTGGACGGCCAGCGTTTTGCATTCCACGGTTATCTGCCGGCACGCGAGCCGGACCGTAGCCGGCGCATCGCCGAACTTGAGGCGGAGTCGGCGCGCCAGGGGCAGACGCAGATTTTCATCGAAACGCCGTATCGCAACTTGGCGCTGTTCGCGGCTTTGCTGGCCGCCTGCAAGCCAGCGACCCGCCTCTGCGTGGCGAGCGACCTGAGCCTGGCGAGCGAAACCGTCGCCTCGCGCCGCATCCGCGACTGGAAGCCGCTCCCACCGCCCGCGCTGGACAAGCGGCCGACGGTGTTCCTGATCCTGGCCGCCTGACTCAGGCGACCGCCACCCGGACCGGCCCCGCCTCCAAACGGCCGACTACGGCCGCGTCGGCAAAACCCTCGCTGCGGAAGACGTCGAGCACCTCGTTCGCGGCATCCGCCGCGCAGGCCACCAGCAGGCCGCCGCTGGTCTGCGGATCGGTCAACAACGCACGCTGCATTTCGCCGATTCCCGCAGCAAGATCAACCTCGCCGCCATAGCCCATCCAGTTGCGCGCGGACGCGCCGGTGATATAGCCAGCGCCGGCCAGCCGCGCGACGTCGGCCAGCAGCGGTACGCTATCCATGTCGACGCGCGCGGTGAGGCCCGAGCCGCGACAGACCTCCAGCAGATGGCCAAGCAGCCCGAAACCGGTGATGTCGGTCAGGGCATGGACGGCGGCGAGCCGCGCCAGCTTGCGGCCGGGGGTGTTCAGCTTGGTGGTGCTGGCAATCATGGCGGCATAGCCGGCGGCGTCGAGCGCGCCCTTCTTCAGCGCCGCCGAAAGCACGCCGACGCCCAGCGGCTTGCCTAGGATCAGGACATCGCCGGCTTTGGCGCCGGCATTGGTCTTGACCTGGTCGGGATGCACCAGACCGAGCGCGACCAGGCCGTAGATCGGTTCCACCGAATCGATGGTGTGGCCACCGGCGATGGGAATTCCCGCCGCCGCGCAAACGCTTTCACCGCCTTCGAGAATGCGCCCGATGATCTCCACCGGCAGCTTGTCGATCGGCATGCCGACCAGGGCCAGAGCCATGATTGGCGTGCCGCCCATCGCGTAGACATCGCTGATCGCATTGGTCGCGGCGATACAGCCAAAATCAAAAGGATCGTCGACGATGGGCATGAAAAAGTCAGTGGTCGCAATCAGCGCCTGCTCGTCGTTGAGGCGATACACGGCCGCATCGTCGCTGGTCTCGATGCCGACCAGGAGCTCCTTGGGCACGGGCAGGCCGCGCGAACCGCGCAGGATCTCGGAGAGCAGTCCCGGCGCGATCTTGCAGCCGCAGCCGCCGCCGTGACTGAAGGAGGTGAGACGGATCGGGTTAATTGCCGGTATCGGGGAGTTCATGGTCTGTTTTCCTTGGTGGAACGTCGGCATCCGCGCGCGGTTGCCCGAATCCGCAAGCATAACCCGTGGCGAAAACACACGCCGTCAGAGGCGCTGCAGCAAGTGGAAGGCAAGGAAGCCGATGCCTATGGTCAGCACGGTGTTGCGCCACAAGGCAGCGGCAAGGATCGCCATGGCTCCCGCCCAGAGCCGGACATTGCCGCCACCCAGCTCGATCCCGCCGTCGACCAGCAGGAGCTCGGGCGCGGTCAGCGCGGTCAAGGCCGCCACCGGCACGAAGGGCAGCAGGCGCACGAACCAGTCGGGCGGCTGGAAATGTCCTTCCGCGGCGATGAAGGAATAGCGGATGGCGAACGTGATCAAGCCGCAGACGATCATCAATGCCCAGATGCTCATTGCCGCCGTCCGATCAGCGCGGCGCCCGCGATCAACCCGGCCAGCGCGGCGAGGAACAGTCCCAGCTTGTAGGGTAGCGCCGCGAGCAGGATCGCCACGCATCCGGCGGCCAGCGCGGTGACCAGCAATGCGCGACTGTCGATCATCGGCACGACGATGGCGATGAAGGTCAGTGGCAGCGCGAAGTCCAGCCCGAGGCCGGCGGGAAGTTGCGCGCCGATGGCCACGCCGGCCACGGTTGACACCTGCCAGCCGGCCCAGAGCCCGAAGCCCGAGCCGAACAGTATCCAGTGGGCGAACTCCCGGCGCGGCCTGCCCGGCGCCGGCAGCAGGTGGGGAATCGCCGCCGCGTAGGCCTCATCGGTCAGCAGGTAGGCCAGCAGCAGTTTCCAGCGCCGGGGCAGGCGCGCCAGCAGCGGCGCGACTGACGCGCTGTAAAGCGCATGGCGCAGGTTGATCAGGCCGACGGCACCCGCGCTGAGCAGCAGCGGCGCGCCGGCCCCCGCCAATTGCGCGAGCAGGAACTGGGCGGACCCGGCGAAGACGATGGAGGACATCGCCACCGCCGCCAGCGCCGGTATGCCGCTTTGCAGCGCGATCACGCCATAGATCACGCCGAATGGCGCAACCCCCAGCAGCAGGGGCAGAACCGAGCGCAGGCCAAGCAGGAAAGCCTGGCGCGGAGTCATTTGCGCGAGGGCATGTTCACCATGACGATGCCGCCGACGACCATGGCGGCGGCGAGGATGAAATGCAGGCTGGGTTGATCGAACATCAGCACCATGCCGAAGCCGACGCCAAACAGCGGAGTAAGAAAGGAAAACACCAGCAGCCGCCCGGCCAGGTAACGCGTCAGCAGCCAGAACCAGGCCAGATAGCTGGCGAAGGCGACAATGACAATCTGGTAGGCCATGGCCCAAAGAGTCGGCGCCGACAACACGGCGATGCCACGCTCACCCACCAGCCAGGACAAGGGAAACATCACCGCCGCCGACACCACGAGCTGATAGAGCAGCACCTTGGTCGCCGTCACCCGTGCCAGCGACGTGGCGCGGATCAGGACGGTGGTCGCGGCCCAGAACAACGCCGCCAGCACGCCGAAGAAGTCGCCAAGGACATCGCCACCGGAGGCCTTGTCGATGAAGGCCAGCACAAGGCCGGCGAAGGCCAGCATCACCCCGGCCCACTGGCGCCAGACCATGCGCTCGCCGGGCACGAAAAAATGCAGGCCGAGTACCGTGAAGCAGGGTGCGGTGTAGAGGAAAACCACCATGCGCGAGACCGTGGTGCGCTCGACACCAACGAAGATGAAGACAAATTCCAGGCCGAACAACAGCCCGGCCAGCAGGCCCGGGCGCAGCGAGCCGTCGCGCCCGAACAGGACCATGCCGCGCCAGCGCGCCCAGGCAAACACCAGCACCGCGCCAAGACCTGAGCGCAGCGCGGCCTGCATGATCGGGCTGATCTCGGCGGTGGCGATCTTCATCGCCACCTGCTGAAAACCCCAGACCGCGCACAGCAGCACCATCAGGGCGAAGGCCCCGGCCCCGGGCGCGACGCGCGCGTTCATGCGGCGGCGATCAGGAGCGGCGCCAGGCCGTGGCGCCGCCGCGCCTCGTCGCAGACCTCGTCGCCGCGACCGAGGGCCGCCAGCGGGGCGAATTCGCGGCAGGCGCCTGGCCGGAACTCATAGATCGCGCAGGATACGGATTGCCCGACCGTGCCGCGCAAGGCGACGCAGCGCACCGGTGCGCCGGCCGTGCCGCGCATGCAGACCAGGTGGGGGCCGATCGATTCGACCAGCGTCGCGGGCACCTGTCCACCGGGCAGGTCATCGACTTCGTAACAGGGAAAGGACACGCGATAGCTGGCGCAGCAGGCGCCGCAGGACTGGCAGGGGCTCACAAAACCAGACGGCCGATCCAGAAGGCCATCGCCGCGATCAGGGCGCTGGCCGGAATGGTCAGCACCCAGGCCCAGACAATGCCGCCCGCCACGCCCCAGCGCACGTTGCTCGGCCCGCGCGAGGTGCCAACGCCGACGATGGCGCCGGTGATGGTGTGCGTCGTGGATACCGGAATACCCAGGCCGGTGGCCATGAACAAGGTGATCGCCCCGCCGGTTTCGGCGCAGAAGCCGCCGACCGGACGCAGCTTGGTGATGCGCTGTCCCATGGTCTTGACGATGCGCCAGCCACCAAACATGGTGCCAAGGCCCATCGCCGTATAGCAGGAAAAAATCACCCAGTTCGGTACGGACTCGCCGGTCTTGGTGATGCCCGCCGCGAGCAGCAGCATCCAGATGATGCCAATGGTCTTCTGCGCGTCGTTGCCGCCGTGGCCGAGGCTATACAGCGCGGCCGATACCAGTTGCAGGCGGCGGAAGGATTTGTCGACCTTGCGTGGCGTGGTGCGGTTCGCCAGCCAGGCGACGATGACCATCAGCAGGCCGCCGAGGAGGAAGCCCAGCGCCGGGGCGACCAGGATGAAGGCCACCACCTTGCCGATTCCCGACCACACCAGCGAACCCGTGCCGGCCTTGGCGATGGCCGCGCCGGCCAGGCCGCCGATCAGGGCGTGCGAGGAACTCGACGGGATGCCGTAGTACCAGGTGATGACGTTCCACGCGATGGCGCCGATCAACGCGCCGAAGACCACGTAGTGGTCGACGATCGCCGGATCGATGGTGCCCTTGCCTATGGTGGTGGCCACCTTGAGCTGAAAGACCAGGACCGCCGCGACGTTGAAAAACGCCGCCCAGGCCACCGCCTGTTGCGGCTTCAGCACCCCGGTCGACACCACGGTGGCGATCGAATTCGCCGCGTCGTGGAAGCCGTTCATGAAATCGAAGGCCAGTGCCAGCAGCACCAGCACCACGATCACCGTCAGGCTCATCTCGACCGCTTGCATGGCTTTGGCGGCCGATCAGGAGTTTTCGAGGATGATGCCCTCGACGATGTTGGCGACGTCCTCGCAGCGGTCGGTGACCGACTCGAGGAGCTCGTAGATGCCCTTCATCTTGATCAACTGGCGGACATCCGCCTCCTCGCGGAACAGCTTGGTGATGCCCGTGCGCATGGCGCGATCGGCGTCGGACTCGAGCTGGTCGATCTCGCGGCACAGCTTGAGCATGGCCGGCGCGTTGTCCATCTTGTTGAGCAGGATCACCGATGAGCGCACGCGTTCGCAGCACGAGGAAACGATGTCGGAAAGCTGGCGCGCCTCGGGCGTCAACTGGCGGATGTCATAGAGGTACATGGCCTCGGCGAAATCCTGGATCAGGTCGAGGATGTCGTCCATGCGCATGATCAACTGGTGGATCTCGTCGCGGTCGAGCGGCGTGTTGAACGAGGTGTGCAGCAGCGCGATCGTCTCGTGGGTGATCTTGTCGGCCGAGGTTTCGATCTCGTCGATGGCCTGCACATGCTGCGCCAGGGCTTCGGGCCCGCGGGCCAGGTCCGCCACCAGCGCCGACAGATGCCTGCCGCCCTTGACGATCAAATCCGCGTGCGCGTTGAACAGATCGAAGAACTTCGCTTCCTTCGGCATCAGCTTGGAAAACATGGGGCACCGCCACGGGGAAAAAACGCGCGAATTTTACCAGCTTAGGCCAGCAAGCCGCGCCAATGGCCTGCTGCTAAAATCGCGGTCCGCCGTCTCGCCGTTGGCAACCGCCAGCCTATCCAATGAAACGCAACCGCCACCCGCGCCGCGCCCGGCAAACACCGGATTCCGACCTCCTGGTGCGGCTGGCCACCGGCCTCAGCCAGTCCTCGAACCGCATCGAGGACGCCTGGTGGGAGGCCCGCCTGGCCGCCCATATCGACCGCCTGCTGGAGGACAAGAACGAAGAGGCCCTGATCGCGGTGCTCGACCAGCTCTACGGCGCCGAATCACGCGCCTACGACGAACTGGCTGACATGGTCGAAAGTTGCGCCGAGTCGCGCCGCGGCGCCGAACCCGGCGGGTTCGATGTGGTCATGTTTGCCGCCCCCGTGCTGGCCTGGTCGCGCTTCCAGATTCCTTCGGGACCGATCCCCGCACCCCAGGTCGACGCCCTGCGTGTGCAATTGCAGGCCCATGTGCTTGCCGGGGAAGCCCGGCTGGCCCTGGCGGAGGTGCTGTTCAGCCCCGACCAGTTACCGCAAAACTATGTCGACACCGCGCAGCTCGCGGCAAAGCTGGCGAAGGCCGCCATCCACGGGCGCAACCTCAGGATCGATGCCGACCAGCTTGCGGAAACGATGAGTTTTCTCTCCGATACCCGCTACCTGATCGGCGCCGTCGCCGCACCGCGCGACAAGCCGATGTTCCGCTGGCAGGAAGCCGACGGCGACGGCGCCGAAGCCTTCCGCCAGTGGGCCAAGCAGGGCGGCGATGCCTTGCGCCCGCTGCTGCCGGCATGCGCCCTCGAATTCATGCCGGTGCTGGCCTTCCATGCCGCCGTGCGCGACGCCGATCGTGCCTCGCGCCCCTGGTCGCTGCGTTCCGCCGTGGCCTTCCTGCAGACCGTGCTCACCCAGCCGGCGACAGAGCTGCGCGCCGTGGTGGCGCCGTTTCATGATCGCCAGCTTGAGGAATACCGCGTCGGATTCACCTTGCGCAATGCCAGCGACGTTGTCCATGGCGTGGTCTGGCCGCTGCTCGACAACGAGGACGAGCAGGACATCCCTGCGCAAATCGAAGCCACGCTGCGCGAAGCCGGCGTGCCCAATGTGATGCTGCTCGACCAGCGCTTCCCGGTCGAATTCTGCGACGACTGCGGCGCCCCGCTGTATCCCAATCCGGAAGGCGAACCGGTGCACGCCGAGTTGCCCGAGGAACAGACCGAGGCCGCGCCGCGCCACCTGCATTGACAGTCGGCGCCGGCACCACGGGGGTCAGGTGAAGTGGTACGGCGCCGCGTCGAGCCCCGGATCGCGCCCGGCGAGCCTATCGGCCAGCAGTCGCGCCGAGCCGCAGGCCAGCGTCCAGCCCAGCGTACCGTGCCCGGTGTTGAGCCACAAGCCGTCGAACCCACGTGCCGCCAGCGAGTCGATGACCGGTACATTGCCCGGCGTCGACGGCCGCAAACCGGCCCAGTAGTCGATGCCATCCACCGCGGCGAGCGACGGGAATATCTCGATGATGCGGCGGCGCAAAGCCGCGCAACGCGGCGCGTTCAACGTCGTGTCGTAGCCGTTGAACTCCGCCGTGCCGGCAACGCGCAGCCTGTCACCGAGCCGCGAGATCACCAGCTTGCTGCCGTCGTCGGTGAGGCTGACGGTCGGTGCCACGACGCCATCGGGCAGTGGCAGGGTCGCCGAGTAGCCCTTCGCCGGATACACCGGCAAATCCAGACCCAGGGGCTTCAGCAGCAGCGGCGAATAGCTGCCGAGCGCAACGACAACAGCATCCGCCGTCAGGGTTTCACCCGAAGCCAGCCGCACGCCGCTCACCCGCCGGGCGTCGCGCAGCAGCGATGCAACCGTCGCCTCGTGCTGAAACTCCACGCCGCGAGCTGCCGCATGCCGTGCCAGCGCCTCGGTAAAACGCCGCGCGTCGCCGGACTCATCGCCCGCCGTGTAGGTACCGCCGACGATCGGTGCGCGCGAATCCGCCAGCGCCGGTTCGATGGCCAGGCATTCCGCCGCCGTCTTCGGTACCCGCTCGCAACCGTACTCGCGCATCAGCGCCGCCTGCGGCAAGGCGCGGTCGAGTTCGCCGGCGTCCGTATAAAAGTGCAGGATGCCGCGTTCGAGCTGATCGTATTCCAGCGCCAGCTCGTGCCGCAACGCCTGCAATGCGCCACGGCTGGCAAGGCCAAGCGTGACGATGGCACGGATGTTGGCCTTCGCCCGCGCCGGCGTGCATTGGCCGAGAAAGCGCAGGCCCCAGGCCCATTGCGCCGGATCGGCGCGCCAGCGCCAGAGCAGGGGCGCGTCTTCCCGCCCCATCCATTTCAACGCCCTCAGCGGTGCGCCGGGATTGGCCCAGGGTTCGGCATGGCTCACCGAAATCTGCCCGCCGTTGGCAAAGCTGGTTTCCCGCGCGGGTATCGGCTGACGGTCGATCACCGTCACCTGGTGCCCATCCGCCGCCAGGTACCAGGCGCTGGTAACGCCGACCACGCCGGCACCGAGAACGATCACGTGCATCGACGGACGCTGAACCTTTTTGCGGCGAGCTTGATCTGAACGGGCATATGCCCAATTATAGTCAGCCCCTCCGGAGGACCCATGAGCGACAAGATCAAGAAAACCGAAGCCGAATGGCGTGCCCAGCTCACGCCCATGCAGTACCACGTCGCCCGTGAGAAGGGCACCGAGCGCGCCTTCACCGGCGAATACTGGAACTGCAAGGACCCCGGCACCTACCGCTGCATCGCCTGCGGCGAACCGCTGTTCGAATCCGCATGCAAGTTCGACTCGGGCTGCGGCTGGCCCAGCTTCACCGCGCCGCTGAATTCGGCCGCCGTCACCGAAAACGAGGACAACAGCCACTTCATGCGCCGTACCGAGGTCGTCTGCAGCCGCTGCGATGCCCACCTGGGCCACGTCTTCCCCGACGGTCCCGCACCCACGGGCCTTAGATACTGCATAAATTCGGCCTCCATCAACCTTGAGCACAAGAAGTAACTTGAAACGCCGGCCTTGTCGCTGGTGGTATTGATCGCAGCGAACTGACTGGTAGCCCCGCCCCGGGGCGGAGACGGGGGTGGGGGGGCGACTCTGCAGCCCTCCGCGGCAGGAAAGCGACGTGCTTAATTTTGCGCCGTTCCCCATCGAAGCCATGGGCGTTAGCCCGGTACAATCCACCCATGAAATTCCTCTTCGACCTCTTCCCGGTCATCCTTTTTTTTATCGCCTTCAAGGTCTTCGACATCTACATCGCGACCGGCGTGGTAATCGTCGCAACCATGGCGCAGATCGCGTGGGTCTGGCATCGCCACCGCAAGGTCGACACCATGCTCTGGGTCAGCCTCGGCCTGGTGGTGGTGTTCGGCGGCGCCACGCTGCTGCTGCGTGACGAAACCTTCATCAAGTGGAAGCCGACGGTGCTCTACTGGCTGTTTGCCGTCACCCTGTTTGCTTCGGCGCAATTCTTCGGCAAGAACCTGATTCGCGCCATGCTCAAAGCCCAGGTGCAGGTTCCCGAGCCGCTGTGGGTCCGCCTGAATTTGGCCTGGGTCGGTTTTTTCGCCGTGATGGGCGTGCTCAACCTTTGGGTGGCCTTCAACTTCAGCACCGATACCTGGGTCAGTTTCAAGCTCTTCGGCAGCATGGGCCTGATGATCGTTTTCATCGTGCTGCAAGGCCTGGCACTCGCCAAGTACATCCCCGAAGAAAAGGAAGAAGCCGGTCCGCCCGCCCAGGGCAAGGGCTGATCCCACGTCGTTGCCACCGGAGAATCCCATGCTGTATGCCATCGTCGGCGAAGACATCCCGGACAGCATCGAGCGCCGGCTTGCCGCGCGCCCGGCCCACCTGGCGCGGCTGACCGAGCTCGATGCCGCCGGGCGCCTGGCGCTCGCCGGCCCCTGCCCCGCCATCGACAGTCCCGATCCCGGCCCGGCCGGGTTCGCCGGCAGTCTGATCGTGGCCGAGTTCGATTCCCTGGACGACGCACGGGCCTGGGCCGACGCCGACCCCTATGTCGCCGCCGGCGTCTATGCCCACGTCACGGTGCGCCCTTTCAAGCAGGTGTTTCCCAAATCATGAACGTCATCGACGCCATGCGCGCCAGCCTCGCGACGCTGGAACCGAGCTCGCTTGAGATCATCGACGACTCGGCCAAACATGCCGGCCATGCCGGGGCAAAATCCGGCGGCGGCCATTACCGATTGAGCATTGTTTCGCCCCGCTTCGCCGGCCGGCGGACCATGGAAAGACACCGCCTGGTGTATGATGCGCTCGGTCCGCTGATGAAGCGCGAAATCCACGCCGTCAGCATCAACGCCAAATCCCCCGAAGAACTCTGAACCACCCTCCCTCTCAGGAACCACGATGAATCGCACTTTCCACCACGCCCTCATCATCGGCCTCGCCGCCACCTTTGCCGCCACGCCCGCCTTCGCCCAAAAAAAGGCCGATGCGAACACCTTTGCCACCGTGAATGGCAAGGCCATCCCCAAGGTGCGCGCCGACGCCCTGATCGCCGGCCAGGCCGCGCAAGGCCAGCCCGATTCGCCGGAACTGCGCAAGGCCGTGACCGAGGAGCTGGTGCGCCGCGAAGTGCTGACGCAAGAGGCGCTGAAGAAGGGCTTCGACAAGAAGCCCGAGGTCCAGGGCCAGATCGACCTCGCGCGCCAGGGCGTGCTGATCGGCGCTTACCTCAATGACTACGTCAAGACCCACCCGGTCACCGACGAGCAGATCAAGAAGGAATACGCCGAAATCACGGCCAAGCTCGGCAGCAAGGAATACAAGGCGCGCCACGTTCTGGTCGAGACCGAGGAGGCCGCCAAGGCCATCATCGAGAAGCTGAAGAAGGGCGAGAAGATCGACGACCTGGCCAAGAATTCCAAGGACCCCGGCTCCAAGGATCGCGGCGGCGACCTTGGCTGGGCCAACCCGGCCTCCTTCGTGCCACCGTTCTCGGCCGCAATGACCAAGCTGGAAAAGGGCAAGTTCACCGAGGCTCCGGTCAAGAGCGATTTCGGCTGGCACGTGATCCTGCTCGAAGACACCCGCGAACTCAAGCTGCCCGGCATCGACGAAGCCAAGGGCCAGATCGGCCAACAACTGACGCAGCGCCTGGTGCAAAAGCACATCGACGAATTGCGCGCCAAGGCCAAGGTGGAGTAAGCTCGCGCGACATGTCCTCTCAAAAGAAGGGAAAACACATGAAAATCAAGACGCTGATTGCCGCCAGCCTGATCGCGCTGGGTTCAGTCCCCTATCTCTCCCAAGCCCAGCAGGCCGCAGCCACCCAGGCTGACCTGCAAGCTCTGCCGCCGGCACTGCGCGCCGCACTGCTGTCGGGCAATCCGGCCCAAATCGAGCAAGCGATCACCACCCTTTCCGGCGGCAATCCTGCGCAGGCCGCAACCTTGGCCGGTCTGGTCGCACGTGCCGCCAGCTTTGTCGCCCAGACCAACCCGCGCGCCGCCGCCGCCGGCGCACAAGCGTCGGCTGCCGTTGCCAACCGGCCTGCAGTTATTGCAGCGAATCCGGCAGCAGCCGCTCAGATCGCAATTTCAGCTACGCGAATTGCATTGCTTCCCTCGATTATCACCACATCACCGGCGTTAGCAGCGCAGATTGCCCTGTCATCCTCAGCAATTGCGTCGAATGCAGCGGTTATGGCCGCTGCCCCTGCGGTTGCCGGACAAATTGCCTTGGCATCCTCTCAAATTGCCGCCAATCCGACCGTTGTCGCAGCGGCCCCGACAGTCGCCGCCGCAACCCAGGCCAATGCCCAGTTATCGGCAAACAACCAGGCGGTTGCGGCAGCAACTCCGGGCCTGGCGACGCAGATAGCTACGGCTACACAAGCCGTCCAGCAGCAACAGCAGGAACAGCAGCAACAATTGCCGCCTTTGGTTGTCGAGAAACCTGTCATAAGCAGTTCCCCGACCTAGACTTGCGTTCCGGGAATAAAGAAACGGGAGCCAAGGCTCCCGTTTTCGTTTGCGCGCCGTATCGTCAGCGCCGACTCTTGATGTCCTTCAGCCCAGCCAGCGCCGCGCGTTGCGGAACATCTCCAGCCAGGGAGAATCGTCGCCCAGGGCATCCGGATGCCATGACATCTGCACCGTGCGGAAGGTGCGCTCGGGGTGCGGCATCATGATGGTGAAGCGGCCATCCGTCGTGGTGACGCCGGCCAGGCCCGCAGGCGAGCCGTTGGGGTTGAAGGGGTAGCTCGTCGCCACCGCGCCGCGGTTGTCGATGTAGCGCAAGGCCACCAGCGTCTTGTCCTGCATCGCCCCGGCGGCAAACTCGGCGCGACCCTCGCCGTGGCTCACCACCACCGGCAGCTTCGAGCCGCCCATGCCGGCGAGGAAGATCGATGGCGACTCGGGGATCTCCACCATCACCACCCGCGCCTCGAACTGCTCGCTGCGGTTGCGCTGGAACGTGGGCCAATCCCCGGCGCCGGGGATGATGGGGGCGAAGTGGGCCATCATCTGGCAGCCGTTGCACACGCCCAGCGCGAAGCTGTCGCCGCGCTGGAAGAAGGCGGTGAATTCGTCGCGCAGGCGTTCGTGGAACAGCACCGACTTGGCCCAGCCCTGGCCGGCGCCGAGCACGTCGCCGTAGGAGAAGCCACCGCAGGCGGCAAAGCCTTTGAAGTCGGCCAGATGCACACGCCCGGCCTGCAGGTCGGACATGTGCACGTCGTAGGGGGCGAAGCCGGCGCGCTCAAAGGCGGCGGCCATTTCCACATGTCCATTGACACCCTGCTCGCGAAGAATTGCAATTTTCGGCCGGGCACCGGTGGCAACGAAAGGCGCGGCGCTGAACGTGGTGACGACCGAGAGTCCCGGGTTGCCGGCATCGGCCAGCGCATCGAATTCCTCGCGGGCGCAGGCGGGGTCGTCGCGCAGGCTGGCGATCTGGAAGCTGACTTCGCTCCAGGCCTGCTGCAGCTCGCTGCGCCTGGCCGTGAACACCGGCTTGGCGTTGCGCCAGACGCGCACTTCGTCGGCCGTGTTAGTGCCACCGATGGCGTGGGTGCAGGCACCCAGGCCGGCATCACGCAGCACCTGCATCACGGCGCTGCGCTCCTCGCGACGGATCTGGATCACGGCGCCGAGTTCCTCGGTGAACAGGGCCGCCATCATGCGTTCCCGCAGGCGCCCGGCGATCTGCGGGAAACGCTCGCTGCCATCGACATCGTTCATCAGCGGGTCGTAGCAGAGTCCGTCCATGTTGAGCGAGACGCCGACGTGCGAGCAGAAGCTCATCTCGCAAACCGTGGCGAACAGGCCGCCGTCGGAACGGTCATGGTAGGCAAGTATCTTCCCGGCGCGGTTGAGCGCCTGGATCGCGCCGAAGAAGGCCTTGAGCGGGGCCGGTTCGACGTCGGGCGCGAGGTCGCCACTGACCCCATACACTTGCGCCAGCGCCGAGCCGCCGAGGCGATTGCGGCCCTGGCCGAGGTCGATCAGCAGCAGCTCGGTCTCGCCGACTTCGGCATCCGGCCGCAGTTGCGGCGTCAGCGTGCGGCGCACGTCGTCCACTGCGGCGAAGGCGGTAATGATCAGTGACAGCGGCGCGGTGACCTGCTTCTGCGTCGCGCCATCCTCCCACTTGGTGCGCATCGACAGCGAATCCTTGCCCACAGGGATCGCCACGCCCAACTGAGGGCAGAAGTCGATGCCGACCGCCTTGACCGTGTCGAACAGCGCCGCATCCTCCGCGCCATGGCCGGCGGCGGCCATCCAGTTGGCCGAGAGCTTGATTTTGCGGATGTCGCCGACATCGGCAGCGGCAAGGTTGGTCAGCGCCTCGCCCACCGCCATGCGGCCCGAGGCCGGCGCGTCGAGCAGGGCCAGCGGCGTGCGCTCGCCCATGGCGAAGGCCTCGCCGAGGAAAGTGTCATAGCCCAGCGTGGTCACCGCCACATCGGCCACCGGCACCTGCCAGGAGCCGACCATCTGGTCGCGCGCGGTGAAGCCGCCGACGCTGCGGTCGCCGATGGTGATGAGGAAGTTCTTCGAAGCCACCGCCGGCAGGCGCAGCACGCGCCAGGCGGCGTCCTGGATGTCGAGCGACGAGACATCCAGCGCCGTCGCCGTCACCGGCTTGCGCTGCGCATCGCGATGCACGCGCGGCGGCTTGCCGAGCAGGACATCCATTGACATGTCGACGGGCTGGTTGCCGAAGTGATCGTCCTTCACCGTCAATTCGCCATCGCCGGTGGCGGTCCCGATCACGGCAAAGGGGCAGCGCTCGCGCTCGCACAGGGCGCGGAACTCGTCCAGGCGCTCGGGGGCGATGGCCAGCACGTAGCGCTCCTGGGCCTCGTTGCACCAGATCTCGCGCGGCGACATGCCCGGTTCTTCGGAGGGCACGGCGCGCAAGTCGAAGGCCGCGCCGCAGCCGGCGCCGTGGGCCAGTTCCGGCATGGCATTGGAAATGCCGCCGGCGCCGACGTCGTGGATCGCCAGGATGGGATTCTTCTCCCCCATCTGCCAACAGCGGTCGATGACTTCCTGGGCGCGGCGCTGGATCTCCGGGTTGCCGCGCTGCACCGAAGCAAAATCGAGGTCAGCGGTGTTGGTGCCGGTGGCCATCGACGAGGCGGCGCCGCCGCCCAACCCGATCAGCATGCCGGGGCCGCCGAGCAGGATCAGCAGGGTGCCAGGCGTGAATTCGATCTTGAAGGCATCTTCGGCGGCGATGTTGCCCATACCGCCGGCGATCATGATCGGCTTGTGGTAGCCGCGCATCTCGCCGTTGAATTCCTGCTCGTAGGTACGGAAGTAGCCGGCGAGGTTGGGCCGGCCGAATTCGTTGTTGAAGGCGGCGGCGCCGATCGGACCTTCGATCATGATGTCGAGCGCCGAAGCGATGCGCTCCGGCTTGCCATAGTCGGACTCCCAAGGCTGCACCCAGCCGGGAATCTTCAGGTCGGACACCGAGAAGCCGCAGAGACCGGCCTTGGGCTTGGAGCCGCGCCCGGTGGCACCCTCGTCGCGGATTTCGCCGCCCGAGCCGGTGGCGGCGCCGGGAAAGGGCGAGATCGCCGTCGGGTGGTTGTGGGTCTCGACCTTGGCCAGGATGTGGGTCAGTTGCTCGCGGTACTGGTAGCTGCCGTCGGCACGGGGGTAGAAACGTTGGATCTGCGCCCCCTCGATCACTGCGGCATTGTCGGAATAAGCCACCACCGTGCCCTCCGGGTGGGCCTTGTGCGTCTCGCGGATCATGCCGAACAGGGACAGCGGCTGGTCGACACCATCGACGGTCCACGAGGCGTTGAAGATCTTGTGCCGGCAGTGTTCGGAATTGGCCTGGGCGAACATCATGAGTTCGACGTCGGTCGGGTTGCGCCCGAGCTTGCCGAAGTTCTCGACCAGGTAATCGATCTCGTCGTCGGACAGGGCGAGGCCCAGCCCGGTATTCGCCGCCACCAGCGCCGCCTTGCCGCCGCCTAGGATGTCGACCGTGGTCAGCGGCTGCGGCGCGACGTGGTGGAAGAGTTCGCGCGCGGCGTCGATGGAATCGAGCACGGATTCGGTCATGCGGTCATGCAACAGGGTGGAAATTCGCCGTGTCGCCAGCGCCGACTCCTGGCCTTTGCCCGCGAGGTGGTAAGCGGTGCCGCGCTCGATGCGCTTCACCGCCGCAAAACCGCAGTTCCGGGCGATGTCCGTGGCCTTGGAGCTCCAGGGCGAGATCGTGCCCAGGCGCGGCGTCACCAGCAGCAGGCTGCCGGCGGGCGCGGCGGGCAGCGGCGAGGGAATGCCCAACAGATCGCCCAGCCGCGATTGCTCATCGGCCGACAGCGCGCGTTCCAGCTCGACGAAATACCAATGTTCGGCGGCCAGCGTAACCCCGGCGAACTGCTCGCCGACAGACTTTTGCAGGCGCGCCAGACGCGACGCGGAAAACGCGGCGGCACCGCGCAGGGCAAGGAATTCAGCCATGATCAATCAACCGGAAAGAAAACTGGAAAGGCGGCGCGTGCGAAGGCCGAATTATACCGTCGCCGCCCGCCACGCCCGGCGGCGGCCGCGATTTGCCAGGCGGCGCCAAGCCTGAGACACTGCGCGCCTCGTACCCACTTTGCACTGTCAGGAACACGCCCATGAGCCCCCATGCCTTCGATGTCAGCACCGCGGAATTCCAGGAAAAAGTCGTCGCCGCCTCGCAGCACGTGCCGGTGCTGGTGGATTTCTGGGCCGAGTGGTGCGCCCCCTGCCGCCAGCTCAAGCCGGTGCTGGAAAAGCTCGCCGCCGAATACGGCGGGCGCTTCCTGCTGGCCAAGGTCAATTCCGACCAGAACCAGGAACTCGCCGGCCGTTGCGGCGTGCGCGGCATTCCCAACGTCAAGGCCTTCGTCGGCGGCCACCTGGTCGACGAGTTCACCGGCGCCCTGCCCGAAGCCCAGGTACGCGCCTTCATCGACAAGCTGCTGCCCTCGCCCGCCGAGCCGCTGCGCGTCGCCGCCCAGGAAGCCCGCGCCAGCGGCGAAATCGAACTGGCCCTGTCGCTGCTCGACGACGCCAGCCAGGCCGATCCCGCCAACGAAACCGTGCAACTCGACATGGCGGAAATCCGGATCGACGCCGGCCAGCTCGATGCCGCGCGCGCCCTGCTCGACGCGCTGGAACACAAGGCCCGCGACGCCTCGCGCCATAAGGCGCTGCAGGCGCGACTGAAGCTGGTTGCCGCCGGCGGCGGCGCGGATGCCGCGGCGCTGCAAGCGCGCATCGCCGCCAACGGCGACGACCCCGACGCCCGCCTGCAACTGGCGAATGCCCTGGCCTTGTCCGGCGACTACCGCCCGGCGCTGGAACACCTGCTGGCCATCGTCCGCCGCGACCGCAAATGGCAGGATGAAGCGGCGCGCAAGGCCATGCTCGATTTGTTCACCCTACTCGGCGGGGATGCGCAGTTTGATGACCTGGTAAGGGAATTCCGCATCGCGCTGGCGCGGACGCTGAACTAGGCGCCTGTCAAGTCTTGCCAAGCCCGACGCCTGCCGCTATGGTGCGCGCCCCTTCCGCTTTTCGCCGCCCATGACCGCCGAACTCCAGAAACGCATTGCGCAACGCATCGCCGAAGAACTTTCCGTTCGACCGCAACAGGTGGCTGCCGCCGTGCAACTGCTCGACGAGGGCGCCACGGTGCCCTTCATCGCGCGCTACCGCAAGGAGGCCACGGACAACCTCGACGACACGCAACTGCGCAATCTCGAAAATCGCCTGGGCTACCTGCGCGAGCTGGAAGACCGTCGCGCTGCAATACTGTCGTCGATCACAGAACAGGGCAAGCTGACGCCGGAACTCGCAGCCGCGATCATCGCTGCCGACAATAAGCAGGGGCTCGAAGACCTCTACCTGCCCTACAAGCAGAAGCGCCGAACCAAGGCCCAGATCGCCCGCGAGGCGGGGCTGAAACCGCTGGCCGACGCACTCTACGCCGACCCGACGCTTAACCCGGAAGCCGAGGCGGCAAAGTACATCAACACGCAGACCGAGCCGCCCGAGAAGCACGTGCCCGACATCAAGGCGGCACTGGACGGTGCGCGCCAGATCCTCATGGAACGCTTCAGCGAAGACGCGGCGCTGCTGGCCAAGCTGCGCACCTATCTGGGCGAGCACGCCCTGCTCGCCTCGACCGTGGTCGCCGGCAAGGAAACCGAGGGCGCCAAGTTCCGCGACTGGTTCGACTTCCGCGAAGCCGTGGCGACCATCCCCTCGCACCGCGCACTGGCCCTGCTGCGCGGGCGCAACGAGGACATCCTGCGCCTGGCGCTGAAGACCGAACCCGAGCTGCGCGATCCGCCCGAGGCCTCGCCCTGCGTAGCCATGGTGGCGGCGCACTGCGGCATCCGCGACCAGGGCCGCGCGGCGGACAAATGGCTGCTGGAAACCGCGCGCTGGGCCTGGATGGTTAAGCTTTCGCTGCACCTCGAAACCGAGCTCATGAACCAGTTGCGCGAGCGCGCCGAGGAAGAGGCGATCCGCGTCTTCGCCCGCAACCTGCGCGACCTGCTGCTGGCGGCACCCGCCGGGCCGCACACGGTGATCGGCCTCGACCCCGGCATCCGCACCGGCGTAAAGGTGGCGGTGGTCGATGCCACCGGCAAGCTGGTGGATACCGCCACGCTCTATCCGCACGAGCCGCGCCGTGACTGGGAAGGCTCGCTCGCCGCCCTGCGCCACCTGGCACAGAAATACGGCGCCGGGCTGATCGCCATCGGCAATGGCACGGCCAGCCGCGAGACCGACAAGCTGGCCGGCGAGTTGATGAGCCGCCACCCGGAGCTGAAGCTGCGCAAGATCACGGTTTCGGAAGCCGGCGCCTCGGTGTATTCAGCCTCCGAACTTGCTGCGCAGGAGTTTCCGGACCTCGACGTGTCCTTGCGCGGCGCGGTCTCCATCGCACGCCGCTTGCAGGATCCGCTGGCCGAACTGGTGAAGATCGAGCCCAAGGCGATCGGCGTCGGCCAGTACCAGCACGACCTCAACCAGTCGCGTCTGGCGCGGGCACTGGATGCGGTGATCGAGGATTGCGTCAATTCGGTCGGCGTGGACGTCAATACCGCCAGCGCCGCGCTGCTCAAGCGCATCGCCGGCCTCAACACGACGCTGGCCGCCAACATCGTCGCCTGGCGCGACACGCACGGCGCCTTCGCTTCGCGCGCCCAGCTCAAGGACGTGCCGCGCCTGGGCGACAAGGCCTTCGAACAGGCCGCCGGCTTCCTGCGCATTGCCAAGGGCGAGAACCCGCTCGACGCCTCGGCGGTGCACCCCGAGGCCTACCCGGTGGTCGAGCGCATCCTCGGCGACATCAAGGCCGGCCGGGGTGACAAAATCGGCGATCTGATCGGCGACCTGAAACGCCTGCGCAGTCTCGACCCGCGCAAATACACCAACGAGCGCTTCGGCCTGCCGACAGTGCAGGACATCCTGCAGGAACTGGAAAAACCCGGCCGCGACCCGCGCCCCGAGTTCAAGACGGCGTCATTCCGTGACGGCGTGGAGGACCTCAAGGATCTCGAACCCGGCATGCAGCTCGAAGGGGTGGTGACCAACGTCACCAACTTCGGCGCCTTCGTCGACATCGGCGTGCATCAGGACGGGCTGGTGCACATCTCGGCCCTGTCGGAGCGCTTCGTGCGCGACCCGCACCAGGTGGTCAAGGCCGGCGACGTGGTCAGGGTCAAGGTGCTGGAAGTTGACGTGCCACGCAAGCGCATCGCGCTGACCATGAGGCTGACGGACGAGGTGAAAAAGGCGGCAGCAAGAGTCGGCGCTGGTAACACGGCGAATCCGGCGCGACGTGGCCGCGCGGCGGCTGATCGTCCATCGATTCCGCCAGCCGGCGCGATGGCGGCCGCCTTCGCCAAACTCAGGGGCTAGGCGTCGACTCGGAAGCGCCATCGGGCGCTATGCGGTAAGCATTGCGCGTGCTGTCCTTTACGGCATACAAGGCCTTGTCGGCGCTGCGCTGCAAGCTATCGCTGTCCTGTCCATGCTCGGGAAACAAGGCGATGCCGATGCTGCAGGAAATGTCGGCCGTACCCGCCTGCAGGATAAATGGGCGCGCCAGATCGGCGACGATGCGCTCCGCCACCTCCTCGACTTCGCGGCGCGATCCGACTTCGCTGAGGATCGCGGCAAACTCGTCGCCGCCCAGTCGCGCCACGGTATCCGCCGCGCGCACGCCGAGTCGCAGCCGGCGCGCGGTTTCCACCAGAAGTTCGTCGCCGGCGGCATGGCCCAGAGTGTCGTTGATCGGCTTGAAGCTGTCGAGGTCGATGAAGCACAGGGCAAAGCCGCGCCCATGGCGTTCGCCCTGCAGTATGGCGACGCGCAGCCGGTCGGTGAATAACGCGCGATTGGGCAAGTCGGTCAGGGGATCGTGGTAGGCGCGGTGGCGCAAATCCTCTTCGAGTTCCTTGCTGTGGGTGATGTCCGTCAGCGTCGCGACATAGCGCACCGCCTGCCCGATGCGCGCCACCCGCGTGATCGACAGCCGGACGACGAAAATTTCGCCATCCTTGCGCCGGTTCCAAACTTCGCCCTGCCAACTGTTGTTCTCCTTTACCCCCTGCCACATTGCCGCGTAGAACTCGGGCGGATGCCGCCCCGACTTGAGAATGGACACCGGCCGCCCCAGCACATCGTCGGCGGTATAGCCCGTCATGGTGGTGAACGCCGGATTGACCTCGACAAAGTTTCCGGCCTTGTCCGTAACGATGATGGCCTCGCCGGCATTCTCGAACACCGCGGCGGCGAGTTCGCGGTCCGCCAGTTGCCTCTCCAGTTCCTGGTTGGCCAGGGACAAATCACGCGTGCGATCATGGATCACCTGTTCCTGATCCGCGGCCAACGCCTCGAGCACGGCGACATGGCTACGATTGCGCATGAACAGCAAATGCAGCAAGGCAGCGGCGATGGCCAGGGTGAGCAGGTGCACCGCCGCGGAACGTATTCGATCGGAAGTCCGGATTTCCAGCAACTGGCTTGCCGGCATGGTCACCGAGATGCCGCCTCGAATCTGCCCCAGTGCATAGCCCTGCTTTGCGTGGCATTGCAGGCAAGGCTCGCGAATGCGCAACGGCGCCATGTAGCGATGCACCGGAGACTCACCCGGAATCAGCTCGATGACTTCGGCGGTGCCGGCCTCGAAGCGCTTCAGTGCGCTGGCTTCCCAGGCATCCGGCGCGTTCGCCGGACGGATCGGCTTGAGGCTGGTGATGTGCAACTGGATGCCCTCGGCCTGTTGCGCGATCTCGACAATCTGCCGTGTCATGTAGGCCGGATTGACCATGGTCAGCGCCCGGCCGTCGTCGGTGCGCAGATCGCGCCGCGGATGTTCCAGCCAGGGATTGGGCGGGGTCGTCGGCGTCACCGGCACATACACGCCGCCATGACCGGCGTTCCAGTTGCGCGTCAGCTCGATCAGGCGGAACAGCGCGGCGCCGCGCTCACGCGCCACCGAGCCCATCGCGGCGTCGGCCTGCACCCAGTCGAGACCAAAGGACCCCAACAGCCCCAGTGCGACTATGACAAAAAGCACCGCTGGCCTGGTCCAGAACCGCGCCAGGCCGCCCAGCATCGACAGGCGTGTCGAAGGCGCGCGCATGTCTCATTATGCACCCGGATGCAAAATGAGGCCTGCATCGCGGCGCGCGGCCGCCGGATGGTTCAGCCGCGCAGGCGCGCCACCAGTGCCTTGGCGTACTGGTCGGTGCTGGCCGAGCCGCCGAGGTCGCCGGTGCGCACATTGTCCTTGTTCAGCACATCGCTGATGGTCTGGCGCAGGCGATCGGCGAGGTCGGTGCGCTTGACGTGGTCGAGCATCATGGCCGAGGCCAGCAGCAGCGCCGTCGGATTGGCGATGCCCTTGCCGGCGATGTCCGGCGCCGAGCCGTGCACGGCCTCGAAGATGGCCGCGTGCTCGCCGATGTTGGCGCCCGGGGTCATGCCCAGGCCGCCGACCAGGCCGGAGATCTCGTCGGAGAGGATGTCGCCGAACAGGTTGGTGGTCACCAGCAGGTCGAACTGCCAGGGGTTCATCACCAGCTTCATGGCGCAGGCGTCGATGATCACGTCGTTGAACTCGAACTTGCCGGCGTACTCGTCCTTGTACATCTGCTGCGCGGTCTCGAGGAAGATGCCGGTCAGCGCCTTCATGATATTGGCCTTGTGCACCACCGTGACCTTTTTGCGGCCATTGGCGACGGCATAGTCGAAGGCGAACTTGAGGATGTTCTTCGAACCCTGGCGGGTGTTCACACCGGTGGCGATGGCTACGGCATGGGGGTCGCCATCGATCGGAATGTAGTGCTCGTAGCCCATGTAGAGGCCTTCGTTGTTCTCGCGGCACAGCACCAGGTCGATGTTGTCGAAGCGCCCGCCGGGCACCAGGGTCTTGGCCGGGCGCAGGTTGGCGTAGAGCTTGTACTTTTCGCGCAGGCGCACGTTGGAGGAACGATAGCCGCCGCCGGAGGGGGTTTCCAGCGGGCCCTTGAGCGCCAGCCGGGTGCGGTCGATCGAATCCAGAGTGGCCTGCGGCAGCGGGTCGCCGGCCGCCTTGACGCCGGCCAGGCCGGCCACCTGCGTGTCCCACTGGAATGGTGCGCCGAGCGCATCCAGCACCGACAGGGCGGCGTCGGTGATCTCCGGGCCGATGCCGTCTCCGGGGATCAGGGTGGCTGGAATCGGGGTCTGGGCTGCGCTCATTTCGTTCTCCGCTTTTGGCTAGGTGCGGCGTGGTGCGCCGCCGGTGGTTGGACGCGCGGCGAAGGTGGTCCGCCAGCGAGGCGCGCATTATACGCAGACCGAATCCCCTCATAGGCCGCGTATATCGTCTGACAACTCGCTGCTATGATCCCGCCATCGTCCTAGCGGGAAGCCGATGCGATGAGTCAGACGATCACCCTGCCACTGTGGGCCTTCGCAATCCTCGCCGGACTGGCAGGCTGGGCCGTGCTGGTGATGCTGCTGGTGCCCGGCATGCGCTGGTTCTTCCGCCGCCGCATCAAGCTCGTAATACGACAGATCGGCGGCCGGCTCGCCGTCGAACTGCCGAGCTTCAAGCTGACGCGGCGCCAGGTGCTGATCGACCGCCTGTTCCATGACCCGAAGGTGCAGGCCGCCGCAACCGATCACGCCAATGCCAAAAACGAGCGGCTGGGCGATGTCTGGCGCCGCATCGACCACTATGCCCGCGAGATCGTTCCCTCCTTCAATGCCTACATCTATTACCGCGTCGGCTACGCCGTCGCTCGCGCGGCGGCGCGCGCCCTCTACCGCGTGCGCATCGGTTTCGTCGACGAGGATGGCCTGGCGCGCATCGACCGCAAGTCGACCATCGTCTTCGTCATGAACCATCGCAGCAACATGGACTACGTGCTGGTGGCCTTCCTCGCCGCCGAGCGCGCGGCGCTTTCCTTCGCCGTCGGCGAGTGGGCGCGCATCTGGCCGCTGCAGCAGTTGATTCGCGCCATGGGCGCCTTCTTCGTGCGGCGCAATTCGGGCGACCCGCTGTACCGCATCGTGCTGCAGCGCTACGTGCAGATGGCCTCCGAGGCCGGCGTCACCCAGGCAGTGTTTCCCGAGGGCGGCCTGAGCATAGACGGCAAGCTGCGGGCGCCCAGATTCGGCCTCCTCGACTACATGCTGAAGACCTTCGACGAGCGCCCCGGAGACAATCGCCGCGACCTGGTCTTCATCCCCGTCGGGCTCAACTACGACCGGGTGCTGGAGGATCGCAGCCAGTTGCTCAAGCTGCGCCCGCAAGCGCCCCGCCCCGGCGGCCTTGGCGCGATGGCAATCACCGCCGGCTTCATGCTGCGCAATGCCGGACTGATGCTGGGTGGCGGCTGGCACCGTTTCGGCTATGCCTGCGTGAATTTCGGCGCGCCCTTGTCGATGCGTTCCTGGGCCCGGGAACGTGGGTTGCACTTCCCCGCCATGGATGACGAGGCCCGCCGCGCCGAGGTCGGCAAGCTGGCCGAGCGCCTGATGGCGGACATCGGCGCCGTGATTCCGGTGCTGCCGGTGCCGCTGGTCGCGGGCATACTGATGCGCGATCCGCCGCGCGCGATGAGCGAACTGGAACTCAAGGCGGCGGCACATGAGCGCATGCGCGAACTTGAAGCCTGCGGCGCCCACCTTTACATTCCGCGCCAGGATCATGACTATGCTTTTGGCGTTGGCCTGCGAATGCTGACGCTGCGCCGACTGGTCATCGAGGAGGACGGCCTGTACCGCCCGGATCCGGCGCAATGCGATCTGCTCAACTACTACGCCGGGTCGATCGCGCACATCGAGACCGGCGAGAAGCCCCTCAGCAAGCCGTCGTAGCGGCTTCGTCCCTTGCCTGTTCCAGGCCGCGCAGGACGGCGGCAAACAAGGCGTCCGGCACGAACGGCTTGGCAAGGAAATCGTTCATCCCTGCGGCGAGGCAGCGGCTGCGGTCTTCGGCAAAGGCATTGGCCGTCATGGCGATGATCGGCGTATCGAGGTTGGCGGATTCGGCGCGGATGCGACGCGTCGCCTCCAATCCGTCCAGTCTTGGCATCTGCATGTCCATCAGGATGGCCGCATAGACCTTGCGCGCCGCCATGTCCACGGCCTCGGCGCCATCCGCCGCCTGATCCACAAGCAAGCCCGCCGCCTCCAACTGAACCAGCGCCACTTCCCGGTTGATCGGTTCGTCGTCGGCGACGAGCACGCGCCGTCCCGAAAAACGACGGCGTATCTCGGCTTCGGCGTCGAGGCTCGGCCCGTGCGACGCCGCGGCGGTCTCCGCGCCGCGCTTGAGGCGCGCGGTGAACCAGAACCTGCTGCCCACGCCCGGCGTGGATTCGACGCCAACTTCGCCCTCCATCAGCGCGGCCAGGTGTTGGGTGATGGCCAGGCCCAGCCCGGAGCCCCCGTATTTGCGCGTGGTCGAGTTGTCGGCCTGCTCGAAAGCCGAGAACAGGCGGCCCCTTGCCTCCGGCTCGATACCCATGCCAGTGTCCTCGACTTCGAACCCAAGCCGGACCTCGTCCTCCGTGGTCGCCAACAGCCGTACGCGCAGACTGATGCGTCCGGACTCGGTAAACTTGATGGCGTTGCCGACGTAGTTCAGAAGCGCCTGGCGCAGGCGCGTCGGATCGCCGATCAGTCCGCCGGGCAATTGGTCGGAACCAACCAGCAAGCGCAGATTCTTGGCGTGAACACGCTCCGATACCTGCGCGACGACGTTTTGCAGCAATGCGTCGATATCGACCGGCGCTTCTTCAAGAACGAATTTGCCGGCCTCGATCTTGGATAAATCGAGGATGTCGTTGATCAGCGCGAGCAGATGTCGCGCGGCGGCATCCATCTTGTCCAGGCGCCCGGCCTGAACCGGATCGAGCCCGCCACGACGCAGCAGGTTGGCCATGCCGATGATGCCGTTCATCGGCGTGCGAATCTCGTGGCTCATGTTGGCAAGGAAGGCGCTCTTGGCGCGATTCGCCGCGTCCGCCGCGTCCCGTGCGGTGGCCAGTTCGGCGGTGCGCAGTCGCACCTGGTCTTCAAGCCGGTCGCCATGCAGCCGCAACTCGTCTTCGCGCAACGCCAGGTCGGCCGCAATCCGCCGGGCTTCGTCCACCTTGGCCAGGTAGCCCCGGCGCGACATCAGCGTGGCCGCCGCCGTCATCACGATGATCGCCGTGAGAAAGACAAGATAGGCCGGAAGGTTGTCAAAATTCGGTGGCCGCATCACGTGCAAGGCATCGCCCGCAAGAAACGCGAGGAATACGGCTTCGGTAAGCACGGCCAGCAGGATCGTCTGCCGGGTTCCCAGCAGCCAGCCGGAGATCACCAGGATCAACGGATAGTTGATCAGGTTCGGGCCGCGCAGCCCGCCGTTGATCGCCGCCACGGTGGTGGCGGTCAGCCAATAGCCCCATATCATCAGCATGCCGGCCGCATGGGATCGACCGTGGTGCAGCATGACATAGGCCACGCAACCGACGAGTCCGATCGCCACATGCATCTGCACGCGCAGGGAGTGGATGCTGTTGTCGGTACTGAGCAAGGCGGCCAGGAGGAAGCCGGCCGTGGCAAGGATCACAGCGGCGATACGCAGGAGGCGCGTCGCCGTGGCATCGTTACGGTCGTGGTCAGCCGTCGGAGGAGTCAATTCAATTGCAGGCAGGGGGAAGAGAGGAATTTTAATCCCCCTGGTTGCGAAACTGCTACTCCGCCCCGCGCAGTGCCGGCATGGCGGACTGGCGCAACATGGGAGAAACGCCCAACCAACCCGCCACCAGCACCAGCACCATGCCGGCGAGCGCGCCAAGCAACCAGAGCTCCGCCTGCGGCAGATAGTCGAGGCGAAACGCGAAGCGCGCCAGCCCCCAGCCGATCAGGCTCGCGGCAATGCCCGCAAGCAGCCCGGCCAGCGCGCCGAGCACCGCGAACTCCGCCAGCAGCGCCGACGCCAATTGCCTGCGGCGTGCCCCCAGCGCACGCAACACCGCGAGTTCGTGGCGGCGCTCGTCCGCGCTGGCCTGCAAAGCGGCATGCAGCACGGCAAGGCCGGCCAGCAGCGCGAAGCCGAAAATCAGTTGCACGGCACCCGCCACTTGGGCAATGGTGGACTGAATTTGCCGAACCAGCGCGGCGACGTCGATCACCGTGATGTTGGGAAAGGTCCGCACCAGTTCAGGTATCAGCGTCGCCTGCTCCGCCGGCAGGTGAAAACTCGTGATGTAGCTGGCCGGGTAACTGTCCAGCGCCGCCGGTGGCGCGATGACGAAGAAATTCACCCGCATCGAATCCCAATCGAGCTTGCGCAGGCTGGTGATCACGCCTTCCATGGCCTGGCCGGCGATGTCGTAGCCGAGGCGATCGCCCAGTTTGAGTTCAAGCGTCTCGGCCAGCCCCTGTTCAACAGAAAATTCCGCAACCGTCGTCGCGCCATGCCATCGCCCGGCGCTGACGACATTGCCGGATGGCAAACGATCGGCCCAGGAAAGGTTGAACTCGCGATCCACGAGGCGTCGCGCCCGGTCGTCGACGAAGCTTTCCGGGCCGACGGCGCGACCATTGACCCTCACCAGTCGACCGCGCACCATGGGCTCCAGCAACGGTGCCCTCAGGCCGCGGACGCGGAAGAAGTCGGCGACGGCGTCACGCTGGTCGGGCTGGATGTTGATGGCAAAACGGTTGGGCGCATCGGGCGGCACGCGCGACTGCCACGCCGCCAACAAGTCGCCACGGGCCACGGTGAGCAGCAACAGCGCGGTCAGGCCCAGCGCCAGCGCCACGGCTTGGACCAGGGTGGCCGCCAGGCGGCGACGCAGATTCGCCAGCCCATGGCGCCAGCCATAGCCGCGTCCGGCCGGACGCAAGCGGCCAAGCGCGGCAAGCATGAGCCTCGCCATTAGGGCAAAGAAGCCGAGCGCGACGACAAAACCCGCCAGTACGATCATGCCAAGGCGCAGCTCGCCCGCCATCCAGAGCATCAGTCCGGCCAGCACCGCCGCACCGATGAAGTAGGCGCCGACCGAGGCCGGCTCGGCCCCACTCCACTCGCGCCGCAGCACGCGCAGCGTCGACACCCGCTTCAAGCGCAACAACGGCGGCAAGGCGAAGCCGGTCAGCAGGGTGAGTCCGACCAGCAGGCCTTGCCACAAAGGCAGCGCCGACGGGGGCGGCAAATTCGTCGCCAGCAAGCCGCCCAGCATGCGCTCCAGTCCGGCCTGAACTGTGTAGCCGACGAGGCATCCGCCAAGCGTGGCGGCAAATCCGAAGAGGAGAAACTCGCCGCCGTGGATCAGCAGCAGTTGCCCGGATCGCGCCCCCATGCAGCGCATCACCGCGCAGGCGTCGAGATGGCGCCGCATGTAACGCTCCGCCGCCAGGGCCACCGCGACCGCGGCGAGAATCACCGCCAGCAATGCCGCCAGACGCAGGAAGCTCTGGGCGCGCTCGGTGACATTGCGGATTTCCGGTCGCGCGTTATCCAGGCTTTCGAGGCGCTCGCCGCGCCCCAGTCGCGCCGTCGCCCATGCCTCGTAAGCCTTGACCGCGCCGGTATCGCCCGCCAGATGCAGGCGGTAGCCGACACGGCTGCCGGGCAGGATCAGGCCGGTGGCCGGCAGGTCCGCAAGATTGATCAGGAGACGCGGGGCCAGCGCGAACACGTTCATGCCGCGATCGGGTTCCAGGGTAAGCACCGGGCCGCTGCGCACCGTGATACGCCCCAGCGCCAGGTTGGTCCCCGGCGAAAGCTTGAGCGTCCCGGCAAGACGCTCGTCCCCCCAGGCCGCGCCGGGTCGCGGCACGTCCCTGGTATCGGCATCCGGCGCGTTCAGGATCGGCGCGGTGCGCAGGCTGCCGCGCAGCGGATAGCCTTCGGACACCGCCTTGACCTCGGCCAGAATCGAGGCCTCGCCCAGGCTAACCATGCTGGCGAAGGTCGCGCTTTCGGCCAGCCGCAGCCCGCGCGACGCCGCCTCGCGGCGGAAGTCATCGGGCCAGGGATGGTCGGCGCTCAAGAGCAGGTCGCCGCCCAGCAACTGGTGCGACTGCAGGCGCAAGGCTTGTTCGACCCGATCGGAGAGGAAGCCGACGCTGGTCAGCGCCGCCACGGCCAGGAGCAAGGCGACGCCGAGCACGGTAAGCTCGCCGGCGCGCCAATCGCGGGCAAGCATGCGCAAGGCCAGCCGAAGCGAAACCGGTATCACCAGTGGCGCATCCGCTCGATCGCCTCCTCGACCCGGTCGAGGGCGATCACGTCCAGGCCCTTGATGGCTTGCCGGGGCGCGTTCGCCTTCGGCACCATGGCATGGGTGAAACCGAGCTTGGCCGCTTCGCGCAGGCGCTCCTGGCCGCGCGGCGCCGGACGGATCTCGCCGGCCAGGCCGACTTCGCCAAAGACCACCAGCTTGCCGGGGAGCGGCTTGTTGCGCAGCGACGATACGATCGCCAGCAACACCGGGAGATCGGCCGCCGGCTCGGTGATGCGGACACCGCCAACCGCATTGACGAAAACATCCTGGTCGCCACAGACGATGCCGGCATGCCGATGCAATACGGCCAGCAGCATCGCCAGCCGGTTCTGTTCCAGCCCGACGGTGAGCCGGCGGGGATTGGGCGATTGCGAAGCGTCTACCAGGGCCTGGATTTCGACCAGCAGCGGCCGCGTGCCTTCCTGGGTACACAGCACGCAGGAACCCGGCACCTCGAGCGAATGCCGGGAAAGGAACAGGGCGGATGGGTTGGCGACCCCGCGCAAACCCTTTTCCGTCATCGCAAACACGCCAAGTTCATTCACCGCGCCGAAGCGGTTCTTCACCGCGCGCACCAGGCGGAACGAGGAATGGGTATCGCCTTCGAAATACAGCACCGTATCGACCATGTGCTCCAGCACGCGCGGGCCGGCCAGGCTGCCTTCCTTGGTGACGTGCCCGACCAGGATCACGCAGGTGCCGGACTGCTTGGCAAAGCGCGTCAATTGCGCCGCGCATTCGCGCACCTGGGCGACTGAACCGGGCGCGGATTGCAGGGCATCCGACCAGACGGTCTGGATCGAATCGATCACCGCCACGGCGGGACGCTGCTCCAGCAGACAGCCAAGTATCCGCTCGGCGTTGATCTCGGCCAGCAACTGCATGCCGGCAACATCCAGTTGCAGGCGCTGGGCACGCAGCGCGACCTGCTCGGCGGATTCCTCGCCGGAAACGTAGAGCACCTTCTGCCCGGATTGCGCCTGGCGCGCGAGCGCCTGCAACAGCAAGGTGGATTTGCCGATGCCGGGATCGCCGCCGATCAGCACCACGCCACCGGCCACCAGGCCACCGCCGAGCACGCGATCAAACTCCTCCACGCCCGTCGGCTGGCGCGCCTCTTCGCGGGGATGGATCGCCGACAGCATCTGCACGCCACTGCCGCCGCCCAGCGCGGCGAAACTGCGCTTGGCCGGCTGCGAGGATTCGATCAGGGCTTCGACCAGGGTGTTCCATTGGCCGCATCCCGGACACTGCCCCTGCCACTTGGACGAGGTCGCGCCGCATTCGGTGCAGGAATACTGGGTCTTGGCCTTGGCGCCCATGTCAGACCGGATCGTGCCCGACGCAGCGGCTCAGGATCGCGGGGATCAATCGCTTTCCTCGATCGGAACCCTGGCCGCCAGGGCACAGAACAATTCATAAGCCACGGTGCCGGCCGCGGCGGCAACCTCGTCCGCAGCCAGGTGCATTTCGCCTTCGCCACCCCACATCGTCGCCGTGGCGCCAACGCCGACTGCGGCCGGCAGTGTGTCGAGATCGACGCAGATCTTGTCCATCGAGACCCGGCCCAGCGTCCGCGTGCGTCGCCCGGCGACGACCACCGGCGTGCCGGTCGGCGCATGGCGCGGGTAGCCGTCGGCATAGCCGCAGGCCAGGATACCGACGCGCATCGCCTTCTCAGCGACAAAGCTGCTGCCATAGCCGACCGCGTCGCCGCCGGCGAGATCGCGCACGGCTATGATTTCACTTTCCAGCGTCATCACCGGGCGCAGCCCGATCTCGGTTGCCGACATCATGGCGGGGAATGGGGAGGAGCCGTAGAGCATGATGCCCGGCCGTACCCATTCGGCATGAGCTTGCGGAAAGCGCAGTATCGCCGCCGAATTCGCCAGCGAGGCCGGCAAGTTGCGCTGGCCGACGATGGCGCGAAAACGTTCCATCTGCGCGGCGATGCCCCGCGGCTCGTCGGCGTCGGCGAAATGCGTCATCAGCGCCACCGAGTCGAGGCAGTCCGCCACAGCCAGCCGGTCGAGGACGCGGCCGAACTCGTCGGCGTCGAAGCCAAGGCGGTTCATTCCGGTGTTGAGCTTGAGGTAGACCGGCATGCGTCGCGGCAGGCGGGCGTCGATCAGGGCGTCGACCTGCCAGGCCGTGTGCAGCACGGGAGTCAGTTCGAGCTCGGCATGCAGCGGCAGATCGGCGGCCTGGTAAGGCCCTTCGAGCATCAGGATGGGGTGGCGGATGCCGGCGTCGCGCAAGGCCATGGCCCCCTCCAGCTCGACCAGGGCAAAACCGTCGGTCGCGGCGGCCAACGCCCGCGCCGCGCCCAGCAGTCCGTGCCCGTAGGCATCGGCCTTGACCACGCTCCAGACGCGCGAGCCGGCGGCGTGATTGCGCACCACGCCATGGTTGTGGCGCAGTGCGCTCCAATCGAGGCGCGCTCGGACGGGACGCACCGTGCTCAGCGCCGCTTGCGGCGTGGAATGCTCATGACGCGGGGAACGCCTTAGACCGTCTTTTTGGCGATCAGCGCGCGCAACCTCGCGGAAGCGAAGTCGACAAAGGTCGCCACCAGCCGGGAACGGAACTTTTCCTTCGGGTAGACCATCGACAGGGTGCGTATCAACCGCGGCTTGAGCGGTATCGCGACGATGTCGCCCAGGCGCTGCTCCTTGCTCACCGAAGCGCGGGACGCCACGGCAAAACCAAGTCCGGTCTGCACCACGCCGTTCAACGCGATCGGGCTGCCAAGTTCCATGACCACGTTCATCTGGTCGAGCGACACGCCGGCGCCACGCAGGTAGTTCTCGGTGAATTCGCGCGTGCCGGACCCCGGTTCGCGCGAAATGTAGGGGTGCTCCAACAGCTTCTGCGGTGTCAGCTCCTTGTGGCGCGCCAGGGGGAAGCGCGGATGGCAGATCACCACCAGTTCGTCGTCGCAGCAGACATCGCACTCGAGGTTGGGCTCGTGCGACAGGGACTCGATGAAACCGATGTCGATGGTGTGCTCAAGCACCCGGTTCTCGATCGATTCCGAATTGCCGACGACCAGGCGCGAGCGAACGTTGGGATAAGTCGACTTGAACTCGCCGAGGATCCCGGGAAGCATGAACTCGGCGATCGTGGTGGAGGCGCCGACCATCAGCGAACCGCCGATCTCGCCAGTGAGCTCGGAGAGCCGGACATCCATTTCCGACGCCAGCCCGAGTATCCTTTCCGCATAACCAAGAACCACCTCGCCGGCCGGGGTGAGGGCGATGCGGCCATGGCCGCGATCAAACAAGCGGGTATTGAAGTGCTCCTCCAGTTGCTTGATCTGGAAGGTCACCGCGGGCTGCGTCATGAACAAGACCTCGGCGGCCTTGGTGAACGACAACTGCTTGGCTACCGCATGAAACACCTGAAGCCGCCGATCGGCCATAAACCTCCCCCTTGACCCAAGAATTTTCCCGCAATCCTTATTCAATCACAAATGAGTGCCCATGAGCACAATTTATCGGGCCTGCGGCACCGCATCATCAAGCGTGCCCTTTTCCTTTCGTGATATAAACCGTGACCCTCAAGTCCGGCCGCGGCATCGGCCCACGCAATGAACGCAGGTTTCTACATCATCATGGCGGCGCAGTTCTTCTCCGCGCTTGCCGACAATGCCCTGCTGATTGCCGCGATTGCCATCCTGCGCGACATGCGCGCGCCGGCGGAATACGAACCCCTGCTGAAGACCTTCTTCACCGTGTCGTACGTCGCGCTGGCGGCCTTCGTCGGCGCTTTTGCCGACTCGATGCCAAAGTGGCGCGTGATGTTCATCAGCAACGGCATCAAGATTTTCGGTTGCTCGCTGATGTTCTTTGACGTGCATCCCCTGCTCGCCTATGCCGTCGTCGGATTGGGTGCCGCTGCCTACTCCCCGGCCAAGTACGGCATCCTTACCGAGTACCTTCCCCACCGCCTGCTGGTGGTGGCCAATGGCTGGATCGAGGGCCTCACCGTTGGCGCCATCATCCTCGGCGTGGTGCTCGGCGGCGCGCTGATCAAGCCGGAAATCGCCCACGGGCTGCTGAGCCTCGATTTTCCGGTGATCGACACCGGGATCGACACCGTCGCCGAGATGAACCTGGTCATCATCGGCACGCTGTACCTGGTCGCCGCGGCCTTCAATCTCTATGTGCCGGATACGGGGGTTGACCATAAGCCCCTGAAGAAGAATCCGGTCTACCTTCTGCACGAGTTCAACCACTGCCTCAAGCTGCTGTGGCGGGACAAACTGGGTCAGGTTTCGCTGGCGGTGACCACCCTGTTCTGGGGTGCAGGCGCCACGCTGCAATTCATCGTCCTCGAATGGGCGCGCGTGTCGCTCAACCTGGACCTGTCCAAGGCCAGCATGCTGCAGGGTATCGTCGCCATCGGCGTCGCCATCGGCGCAGTGATGGCCGCAAAATGGATCACGCTGCGCAAGTCGGTGCGCGTGATTCCGCTCGGCATCGCCATGGGTGTCGGCGTGCTGATCATGATCCTGGTGCGCGATTTTTGGCTGGCCGCGCCGCTGCTGGTGCTGATCGGCATGGCATCGGGATTCTTCGTGGTGCCGATGAACGCCCTATTGCAACATCGCGGACACATCCTGATGGGCGCCGGGCACTCGATCGCGGTGCAGAATTTCAACGAAAACCTGTCGATCCTGATCATGACGACGGGCTACTCGCTGCTGATCCGCGCCAACCTGCACATCTATTGGATCATCGCCTTGTTCGGCCTGCTGGTTGCCGGCACGATGTGGCTGGTCAAGCTGCGCCACGAGTTGAACCAGCGCCAGCGCGACGATGTCGCCCACCTGGAAGACGTCGCCCACCACTGAACGCGCCTCGGCGCCAAGCGCCATTCAGCCTCCTTTCAGTTCGCGCATCACACGGCGCATGTGACAGAGATCTTCCCAGGCCTTGGCCTTGTCCGGAAGGTTGCGCAGCAGGTAGGCGGGATGGTAGGTGACCACCAGCGGTATGCCTTGGTAGGCATGCACCCGGCCGCGGGCGGCGGCGATCTTGACTTCGGATTCCAGCAGCGTCTGCGCCGCGGGACGGCCCAGGGCGACGATCAGCTTCGGCCGGATCAAGGCAATCTGGCGCTCCAGGAAAGACCGACAGGCCGCCATCTCCTCGGCGTCCGGCGTGCGATTCTCCGGAGGACGGCATTTCACCGCGTTCGCGATATAGACGTCGTTGCCACGGCGCAAGCCGATCGCCGCCAGCATGTTGTCGAGCAGCTTGCCAGCCTGACCGACGAAGGGTTCTCCGCGCTGGTCCTCTTCCGCGCCGGGCCCCTCGCCGACGAACAGCCAGTCGGCTTTGATGTCACCGACGCCGAGCACCGCCTGTTTGCGCGCGACGCACAGCCCGCATTTGCGGCAGTCGCGCACCGAGGCGGCCAGGGACTCCCAATCCGCGCCCGCATCAGCGACGCGGGTGGTGGACGGAAGGGCGTCCGCTGCGCCGGCAACGATGGGGCTGGAAGCAAGCTCGGCGGCATCCTGCGGCACCCGCAGCCGCCACAGCGGGCCAAGCCCCATCTCATGGAGGATGAGATCGCGATCCGCGCTCACAGTTCGCGCGCCATGACGATGGCGTCCTCGCGGCCGGCTCTTGCCGGATAGTAGTCGCGGCGCCGGCCAATCTCGGCGAAGCCATTTCGCCGATACAGGGCGAGGCCGGAAGCGTTTCCGGGACGGACCTCGAGCAACATCCGCGCAGCGCCCCACGTGCGCGCCTCCTCGAACAGGTAAGCGAGCAGGGCCGAACCCCGACCGCCACGCTGCAGATCGGGAAGGATCGTGATATTGAGCAGATGGCTCTCGTCCGGCGCGCGCATCATCACGGCATAGCCCGTCATCCGCCCATCCTCGCGGGCCAGCCATGCGCCATGGCCGGCCGCCAGCGAGTCGGCGAAATTGCCTCGCGTCCAGGGAAACTCGTGGCAGCGTTGCTCGGCTTCCACCACGGCATCAAGGTCGTCAGGCCGCATGACAGGGTAGCTAGGCGTCACTTGGCGCCCCCTCTGGCGATGCGCTCGGCGGTGGTCAAGGCCACCTTGTCGCGGACATAGATCGGCTGCGCCAATACGGCGGCTTCGCCAAGGCCCGCGGCGAATCGAGGCGCCGCAAGGCGCAGAACCGCGGTTGCCGTTGGACAGGCGCCGGCGTCAACTCCAGCCAGATCGGATTTGCGCGCGCGCAGCAGATCGCCATGCGCGGCAAACCCGTCGCCTACCCCCCAAGCAGCTTCAAGAGTCGGCGCTGGCGCCACGGCGGGTGGTACGCATATTGGCGCCGAGAGCTCGGTTACGGATTCCACGCCAGCAAAATACACGGCACTGTAGATTTCGTTCATGCGCGCATCGAGGCAGGTCCACACGCGGTCGCGACCGGACGCCAGGGCCAGCGCCTCCAGCGTCGACACCGGAAGCAGCGGTCGCTGCAAACCCCACGCCAGACCTTGCGCGATGCCGCAGGCCAGCCGCAATCCTGTGAACCCGCCGGGACCGGCGCCGAAGGCGATCCCGTCCAGAGCAGCGGTCGTGGTGCCGGCTTCCGCGAGCAATTCAGCGATCCAGGGCAGCACATGCCCGGAACCGCCATTGGGGAACTCGCCCTCGCGCGCCAGAATGCTTCCATCCTGCCAAAGGGCCACGGATATTCGCCGTGTGGCGGTCTCTATGCCGAGCAAGCGCATGGGAAATGGCGTGGCCCGGCCACCGAACCCGGCCTCTGCGATCGGTGCAAGGTCAAGCCGGGAATCATCCAGTACCACCTAGCCGGTTCATGGGTCGTTGTTGCCGGGCGCGCGCCCTGAAATAGCCGCCGTTGCCAAACGCATTCAAACCGCGGGTTCCTGGAGTCCCTGGCACGGCGGGCGAGTATCTTATCGCTTTTTAACGACCTCCCGGATTGTCGATCCGTGTTGCATCGCCGCGGGGCACAAAATTCGGCCTTTGGAGAAAAGATACGCGCCACCGACAGGGCGCACGAAAACCTGCAAAAAAGTTGATCGGGACGAGGATTCTTCGACTACACTGCGCTACCATTCGCACGGAATTCTTTGCACCAACGTCATCACTCATCCTCAGGAGGTCATACATGAACAAATCCGAACTGATTGAAATCACCGCCAAGGAAGCCGACATCAGCAAGGCCGCCGCCGAGAAGGCGCTTTCCGCCGCGATGGGCGCCATCGTCAAGGCTGTCGCCAAGGGCGATACCGTGACCCTCGTGGGCTTTGGCACCTTCAAGTCCTCGAAGCGCGCCGCCCGTGTCGGCCGCAACCCGCAAACCGGCAAGGAACTGAAAATCGCCGCGACCACCGTGCCGCGCTTCACCGCTGGCGCCGGATTCAAATCCGCGGTCGCCGGCAAGAAGGCCGCCAAGAAGAAGTAATTCGCTGTTGCTGTTCAGCCCGAGAGCCCGCCGCGCGCGGGCTCTCTTGCTTTCACGCGCTGGCGGCGCGCCTCGAAAAGACAGATCGCGGCTGCGGCCGCGACATTGAGCGACTCGGTCGCGACCGCCAACGGGATGGTCGCCCGCAGATCGGCAGCCGCGGTCAATGGCGCCGACAGCCCGCCACCCTCATTGCCCAACAGCCAGAATGTCGGGCCCGACAAATCGATGTTCCAGGGCTCAATGCCTCCGCGAGCCACGGTGGCAATCGAGGTCACCCCGCTCGCGCCAAGCGCCGCCGCGAGGTCGACCTGCTCGCGAATCGTCAGCGAAAAATGCGCCCCCTGCGCCGCGCGCAGCACTTTCAGTCCCCAGGCCCCGGCGCAACCCGGGCCGAGCAGCACATGACCAATCCCCGCCGCCGCCGCGGTGCGCAGGATGGCGCCGACGTTGCCGGCGTCCTGCACCCCCTCCAGCAGCACGGCATCGCCGTGCGGGGGCTCATCCGTCGCGGGGGGGATTCCGATCACAGCGGCAATCCCGGTCGGGGAACTGATCCCGGTGATCTCGCGATACAGCGCGTCGCTCAAGGTCACGATTTCGATTCCTTTTGCGCGCGCAAGCAGTTCCCCGATTTCGCGGTTGCGCAGGCCGGACTCGCTGGCCAACATCAGGGCGATCGCTACCTGGCGCTCAAGACAGACCGATACCAGATGAATGCCATCGGCAAGGGCTTGCCCATTGCGGTGCGGCTCCGCCGCGAGGGCGCGCAATGCCTTGAAGCGCGGGTTTTGTCGCGACGCTATGAGAGCCACGGCCTCAACTCTTGCGGTCGAGCAACGCGCGTACCGGCGCAAAGCTGCGGCGATGGCAGGGCGCCGGACCATGCCGCTCCAGCGCCGCGCGATGCACCGCCGTGTCATAGCCCTTGTGCCGATCCAGGCCGTACTGCGGATATGCTTCGTGGATTCGGTGCATTTCGGCGTCGCGCTCGGTCTTGGCGAGTATCGACGCGGCGGAGATTGCCGGCTCCGTGGCATCGCCCCTGATGATGGCGCGCGCCGGCATCGTCAGCACCGGGCAACGATTCCCATCCACCAGCGCCTCCGACGGCGTCAGGCCGAGGCGTTCGACGGCACGGCGCATGGCCAGCAGCGTCGCCTGCAGGATGTTCAATTGATCGATTTCCGCCACCGATGCCGAGGCCACGCTCCACGCCAGGGCACGTTCGCGGATCAGTATGGCGAGCGCCTCGCGCCGGCGTTCGGAAAGTTTCTTGGAGTCGGCAAGGCCGGCGATCGGACGTTGCGGATCGAGAATCACGGCGGCAGCGTATACCGGCCCGGCAAGTGGGCCGCGTCCGGCTTCGTCGACCCCGCAAACGTGCCGCATCAGGCTCGTCGCAGATAGGGCAAGACAGCCTCGGCGGCCCGACTCGACGTATCCCTACGCAAGAGTCGGTGGACGCCGTCAAACACGCGCGCGATCGCCATGCCGGCCTGCTTGTCGACCAGCAGGTTGCCGAGTGCCTGGGCGAGATTTTCCGGCGTCGCCTCATCCTGCAGGAACTCCGGCACCACATAGCGCCCCGCCAGGATGTTTGGCAGGCCGACCCATGGCAGATAGCGCATGCCGCGCATCAATCGCCACGACCACGGCGACATCTTGTAGGCGATCACCATCGGCCGGCCCACCAGCGCCGTTTCCAGGGTTGCGGTGCCACTGGCGACCAAAGCGACGTCGCTTGCCGCGACGGCATCCGCCGCATGCCCGAACATCAGGGTAAACGGCATTTCATCGGCTTTCAGCTTCCACAGCGCGGTCTCGAACTGGAGCCGGGTTTCGCGGGAAACCAGCGGCACCAGGAACTGCAGGCTGGCTTGCTTGTCCAGCAACAACTTCGCCGTCTCGATGAAGGTTTCCGCCATGAAGTGCAGTTCCGACTGACGGCTGCCGGGCAGCAGCGCGATCACCGGTCGATCCAGCGCCACGCCAAGGCGCTCGCGGACCGCGCGTTGATCCGTTTGCAGCGGAATCATATCCGCCAGCGGATGGCCGACGTAGCTGCACTTGACCGGTGTGTCGCGGTAGAGTTCGGGCTCGAAGGGGAACAGCGCCAGGATATGACTTACCGCCTGGATGATCTTGTTCATCCGCTGCTTGCGCCAGGCCCAGATCGATGGGCTGACAAAATGGATGGTGGGTATGCCCGCCGCCTTGAGCCGGCGTTCCAGCCATAGATTGAAGTCCGACCCATCGACACCAATGAAGACGTCGGGCCTTTCCCGCAACAGCCGTCGCAGAAGTTGTCGCCGCACGCGGGTGATTGCCCGGTAGTGTCGCAGGACTTCGGCATAGCCGCGCACGGCAAGCATTTCCGCCGGCCAATGCGATTCGAAGCCCTCGCGTTGCATCTTCGGCCCACCGATACCATGGAACCTTGCATCCGGAAGATGCAGCCGCAACGCGGAAATCAGGTGCGCGCCCAACTGGTCGCTGGAGGCCTCGCCGGCCACCATGGCAATGCACACCATCAGCGGATGATTCCTCGTCCCGGGCCGTCCAGAAAATTGGCCAGCAGCGCGAGTTCGGGAACGGCGGCGGCGTCCGCGCCTATGGTCGCACGCGCCTCCTCCAGCTTCATGCCACTCTTGTAGAGGGTCTTGAAGGCGCGCTTGATGGCGGCAATGGCCGCCGCCGAGTAACCTCGGCGCTTGAGACCTTCGGCATTGATTCCGCGAGGCTCGGCGGGATTGCCGGCGGCGGTCACGAAAGGCGGCAAATCCTGCAGGAGTATGGTGCCCATCGCCGTGAAGCTGTGGGCGCCGATGCGCACGAACTGGTGCGCGACGGTGAATCCGCCGAGGATAGCCCAATCGCCTACCCGGACATGTCCGGCGAGCTGGGTGTTGTTGGCGAAGATCGTCTGGTTGCCGACCTGGCAATCGTGCGCCAGATGCACATAGGCCATGATCCAGTTGTCGTCGCCCAGGCGCGTGACGCCGACATCCTGCGCCGTGCCGCAATTGAAGGTACAGAACTCGCGGATCGTGTTTCTGTCGCCAATCTCGAGCCGGGTAGGCTCGCCGGAGTACTTCTTGTCCTGGGGGATTTCACCGATCGAACAGAACTGGAAGATCCGGTTGTCTGTACCCATGCGGGTATGCCCATCGATTACCACGTGCGGACCGATGACCGTGCGATCACCTATCTCGACATGCTCGCCAACGATCGAATAAGGGCCGATCACGACCTCGCGCCCAAGTCTCGCCGCGGGATGGACAATGGCCGTCGGGTGAATGCTCATTGCGGTGTCGGACGCACGGCGCAGATCAGGTCGGCTTCGGATGCCACCTGGCCATCAACCCTGGCGACCCCGGAGAACTTCCAGATGCCCCGCTTGCTCGCCGCCAGGGTGACCTCGATCAGCAACTGGTCGCCGGGACCGACCGGCTTCTTGAAGCGCGCGTTGTCGATGCCAACAAAGTAATACACGGACTTGTCATCGGGCTTGTTGCCCATCGTCTTGAACGCAAGTATCGCCGCCGTCTGCGCCATGGCTTCGACGATAAGCACGCCCGGCATCACCGGGTGGTGCGGATAGTGACCCGGAAAATACGGCTCGTTGACGCTGACGTTCTTCAGCGCCGCGATCCGCTCTCCGGGAACCACGCTCAATACGCGATCGACCAGCAGGATGGGATAACGATGCGGCAGATATTCCAGTATCTGGTGGATATCCATGCGGGAAAGGGCCTCGGGACTTGCGCCGTCGCTGCTCATTACTTGTTCTCCAGTGCGGCAAGCCGCTGTTCGAGGGCCCGGATTCTATCGGCCATTGCATCGAGGTGACGCAGGCGCGCGAAATTTCGCAGCCAGTCGCCGTGTTCGAGGAAGGGCACGGTTCCGCTATAACTGCCCGACCTTGGTATCGATTTGGTCACCAGCGTGCCGGCCGAGATATCCACATCATCGGTGATCTGGATATGGCCGAGGATGATCGCACCGCCGCCGACGGTACAGCGTGCGCCAATCACCGCGCTGCCGGCGATTCCGACGCAGCCCGCCATGGCCGTGTTCGCGCCGATCCGCACGTTGTGTCCAACCTGGATCTGATTGTCCAGCTTGACGCCATCACCAATGACCGTGTCACCCAGCGCGCCCCGATCGATGGTGGTTCCGGCACCAATTTCGACGTCGTCGCCGACCAGGACCCTGCCCACCTGTGGAATCTTGACCCAGGCACCGTCGGCTTCGCGGGCAAAACCGAAACCGTCCGACCCGATCACCGCGCCGGCGTGAACCAGGCAACGATCGCCGACCCGGCAGTTCGCATACACGGCGACATGCGAGGCCAGGCAAGTATCGGCACCGATCGCGGCGCCACGGCCGACGCTGCAGTTCGCGCCCACCACGGCATTGTCGCCAACCACGGCGCCCGGTGCGACCCAGGCGTGCGGACCTATCGTGGCGCTCGCGGCAACACGGCCCTCCACCACCGCGGTCGGATGGATTCCGGGTAGGGGGCGCGGCGCGGGATTGAGCCATTGGGCGGCTTTGGCGAAATACAGATAGGGTTGCGGCGTCAGGATGGCCGCATTCAACCCGGGCATCACCGGCGCGGCCATGATCACCGCGCTCGCGTGCGTGGTCGCCAACTGATGGCGATATTTCGGGTTCGCCAGGAACGCCAGATCTCCGGTGCCCGCCCCGTCAAGCGTGGCAACGCGGGAAATTACCGTGTCACCGGCGCCGACCAGTTCCCCGCCCAGGTGGGCGACGATCTCGTCGAGCCGCAGCTCCACGGCTCGCGGCTTATTTCGTGCCGTCGCCCAGCGCCTTGATCACCCGGTCGGTGATATCGATGCGCGGGCTGGCGTAAACCGCCTCCTGAAAAATGACGTCGTATTTCTCCGCCTCGGCGATCTGCTTGATCACCTTGTTGACGCGTTCGAATATGGCCGCCATTTCCTCGTTCTGGCGCTGGCTGAGATCCTCGCGGAATTCGCGCTGCTTGCGCTGGAAATCGCGATTCAGATCGTTGAACTCACGCTCCTTGTTGCGACGATCCGATTCCGCCATGGTCACCGCGTTCTTTTCCAGGTTTTCCTGCATGCCCTGCAATTGCTTGGCAATGCGCTGCAGATCCTGATCGCGCTTCTCGAAATCCTTTTCGATCTTTTTCTTCGCCTTGGCGGCTTGCGGCGCTTCGTTGACGATTTTCTGGCTGTTCACGAAACCGATCTTGCCCTCGGCGAGAGCGCCGCAGGAAATGCTCGCCAACGCGATGCCTGAAACAAGGAATATTTTCAACATGACATTCTCACCGAATTTGGACCATCAGAATACCGAACCCATCTGGAACTGCAAGCGCTGCACCTTGTCGTCCGCCTTCTTGTTGAAGGGATTGGCATAGGAAAACTTGAGTGGTCCCATCGGCGAGTTCCACGAAAGCGCCACGCCACCGCTGTAGCGCAAGCTACCCATGCTGAACTTCGAGTCGTAACCCCAGACGTTTCCGGCGTCGACAAACGCACTCAGACGCATCGAGGTGTCCCTGCCCATGCCGGGCACGGGAAACAGCAACTCGGCATTGCCGATCAGGCGTTTCGTGCCACCGACCGACTCGCTGGTCGCCGCGTCGCGCGGCCCGAGCGAGCCGGAATCAAAACCGCGGACCGACCCGATACCGCCGGCGTAGAAATTCTTGAAGAACGGCATCTCCTTGTTGCCATAGCCCTTGGCAAGACCGATTTCACCATTGAACGCCAGGGTGATTTTTCGCTCAACCGGATAATAGTATTGATGCTGGTAGGTCGCCTTCGCATAGGTCGCCGAACTCCCCGGCAAGGCCACTTCAAGCGATACCCGGCGGTAGTCACCCCGCGTCGTGACCAACAGGCTGTCACGACTGTCCTGTTGCCAGCCACCGGAGGCAAGCAGGGTGTTGCTCTTGGCGCCGAATTGGGTCACGTAGTTCTGGTAGCGGAGCGGGCTGTTGCCATCGGTCTTCAGCGTGGTGCGATCGTAAGCCAGGCCGAGATTGACGTAGTCGTCTTCGGCAATCGGGACGCCCCAGCGCATGCCGCCGCCCAATGAATCCGACCCGAAACTACCCACCGCAAGCGTGCTGGTATCGGTGTTCTTGAGGTACAGATCGAAGCCTTGGCTGACCCCATCGACGGTGAAATAGGGATCGGTGTGCGAAAGCGAGTAGACGCGATTCGACTTGCTGGTGCTGATTTGCACCCCAACGTGCTTGCCGCTGCCAAAAAGGTTTTGTTGCTGCACCGCGCCGGAAACGGTGAACTTCTCGGCGCTGGAGAATCCGGCCCCGAGCAGGATGTTGCCGGTCGGCTTTTCCTTGACCTTCACTTCCATGTCAACCTGATCGGTGGTTCCGGCAACCGGCGGGGTTTCGACAGTGACTTCGTCGAAGTAACCCAGCTTGTCCACCCGGGCACGGGACCGATTGATCTTCTCGCCGTCGTACCAGGCCGACTCCGCCTGGCGAAGCTCGCGGCGAACGACTTCGTCGCGCGTCCGCGTGTTGCCGCTGACATTGATGCGCCGGACATACACGCGCCGGCCCGAATCGATAAACACGGTAAAGGCGACCTCACGCTTCGCCTTGTCAAGCTCGGGCGACGCGTTGACGTTGGCAAACGCATATCCTTCGTTGCCCAGTCGCTCGCTGATCGCCTTCGTCGTCTCGGTCATGCGCTCGCGGGAAAACACTTCGCCCGGCCTGACCTGGACCAGCTTCGCCAGTTCCTCTTCGGGCACCAGCAGTTGCCCGGCCAGCTTCACCGAGGAAATAGTGTACTTCTCGCCCTCGGTGACGTTGATGGTGATGTAAATGTCCTGTTTGTCCGGCGAGATCGACACTTGCGTCGATTCGATGTTGAATTCAAGGTAGCCGCGATCCAGGTAAAAGGAACGCAGGGTTTCGAGGTCGCCTGAAAGCTTTTGCTTGGAATACTGGTCGTTCTTGGTGTACCAGGTCAGCCAGCCCGGCGTGCGCAACACCAGCAGGTCCAGCAGGTCCGACTCGGCGATCGCGCTGGAGCCGATGATGTTGATCTGGCGTATCTTGGCAATGTCGCCTTCGGTCACGGCGAAATTCACGCCGACGCGATTCCGCTCGAGCGGCGTAATCGTCGTCGTCACCTGGACGGCATAGTGCCCCTGCGCAAGATACTGCCGCTTCAATTCCTGCTCGGCGCGCTCGACCAGGGCACGATCAAAAATCCGCGACTCGGCCAAACCGACTTCGCGCAGCGATTTTTTCAGGTCTTCCGATTTGAACGCCTTGAGCCCGGTGAACTCCAGCGACGCGATGGCCGGCCGCTCTTCCAGAACCACCACCAGAACCTGACCATCGACCTCAAGTCGCACATCCTTGAAGAATCCGGTCGCGAACAGAGCCTTGATCGCCGCGGCGGCCTTTTCATCCGTCATGGTGTCGCCGACCTTCACCGGAAGGTAGGAAAACACCGTGCCGGCCTCGGTGCGTTGTATGCCCTCGACGCGAATGTCCTTGATCGGGAAGGGCTCGAAGGCCATGGCGGCGCGCGCCAGCAACGCGATGACCAGCCCGGCAAGCAGTTTCTTCTTCATCTGGTAAGACGGAACCTAGCCCGTGACAAGGCGGTTGATATCGTTGTAGAAGGCAAAGGCCATCAGCAGCGCCAGCAAGGCAAACCCGATCTGTTGGCCGATTTCCAGAGCCCGCTCGGACACCGGGCCCCCCTTGAAAAACTCGACGAGATAATACATCAAATGCCCACCGTCCAGAACGGGCACGGGCAGCAGATTGAGAACTCCGAGGCTGATGCTGATCAGCGCCAGAAACCTCAGGTAATAGCCCAGGCCGAGGCGCGCCGATTGGCCCGCGTAGTCGGCGATGGTCACCGGTCCCGAAAGGTTTTTCCAGGACAGTTCGCCGGTCAGCATGCGGCCCATCATGCGCAAACTCAGGATCGAGGTATCCCAGGTTTGGGCGAGCGCCCGCGACGCCGACTCCAGTGGGCCGTGGCTGACCACCAGGGACATATCGAAGTCCTCGCCCTCGCCTGCCTTTGCCATGAGACCAAGTCGCCCGAGCTTGCTTCCACTCTCCTCGACGACGCGGGGCGTGGCGGTGATCGAGAGGAGAGTTCCGTTTCGCTCGATCTCGAACTGCAAACTGCGACCCGGCGCGGCGCGCGCAATAGTTGCAAGCGCCGTCCAGTCCGCGATTGACTTGCTGTCGATTGCCTTTACCCGATCACCGGGACGAAATCCGGCGGCGTCGGCGGCGGATCCCGGCTGAACCTGGCCCACCACCGCCGGAAGCCGGGGCCGAAACAAGACCAGGCCCAAGGGGCGCAAGGGATCTTTTTCCAATTCTTCCAGATTGAAGCGATCAAGCTCAATTCGGTGGACTGCGATTTCACGCCGCTGATTGATGGCTTCGATCAGCACCACCTCCTTGTTCAGGGCTCGGCGCATCACCTCCCAGCGCAGTTCCTGCCAGGTGGCGATTTGGGTCCCGTTCACGCCGCGAACCGTCGAACCTTCCACGATCCCGGCCAGTGCGGCGACAGATCCGGCGGGAGCCTGTCCGAGCCGTGGCTTGAGTTCCGTCACGCCGTGCATGAAAAGAACCCAGTACAGCAGGATCGCCAAAACGAAGTTGGCGGCCGGGCCGGCGGCCACGATGAAGGCGCGACGCCCCACCGACTGCCGGTTGAAGGCACGCGGAAGTTCTGCCGCGACAACCTCGCCTTCGCGTTCGTCGAGCATCTTGACGTAACCGCCGAGCGGAAACACGGAAACCGCCCACTCCGTCCCGTCGCGGCCGGCGCGGCGCATCCAGATCACCTTGCCGAAGCCGAAGGCGAAACGCAGCACCTTGACGCCGCAGGCACGGGCGGCCAGGTAGTGGCCCATCTCGTGCACCACGACGAGCACGGCCAGGGCAAGGATGAATGCCCCGGCGTACCAGGCCCACAATTGCGGGCTCATCAGCCGCCGCGATGCGCCAGTATTTTTGCCGCCGCCAGACGCGCCTGGCGGTCCGTTTCGAGCACCGCGTCGAGATCCGGCAACTCGGCGCGCGGCACCTGGTCCAGCGTCGCGGCGATCGTGTCGGCGATCGCAAGAAACGGCAAACGCCCGTCAAGGAATGCCTCGACAGCCAGTTCGTTGGCCGCATTCAGCACCGCGGCGGCATTTCCCCCGGCGCGCAAGGCGCGATAGGCGAGATCCAGGCAGGGAAAGCGTGCCCCATCCGGCCTTTCGAAGTTGAGTTGCCCGATGGCAAAAAGGTCCAGCGGCGCGACACCCGAATCGATTCGCTCAGGCCACGCCAGGGCATGGGCAATCGGCGTGCGCATGTCGGGATTGCCAAGCTGGGCGAGCACCGAACCATCGGCATAGTCAACCAGCGAATGGATCACGCTTTGCGGATGGATCACCACCTCGATGCGGTCCGCCGGTGCGTTGAACAGCCAATGGGCCTCGATTACCTCCAGCCCCTTGTTCATCATCGTCGCTGAATCGACCGAGATCTTGCGACCCATCGACCAGTTCGGATGCGCGACCGCCTGCGCCGGCGTCACGCTTTGCAACTGCTCCACCGGCGTCTCGCGGAATGGCCCCCCAGAGGCGGTCAGCAGTATCCTCCGCACTCCGCCGCGCGCCATGTTTCCGGCATAGTCGCCGGGCATGGACTGGAAGATCGCGTTGTGCTCGCTGTCGATCGGCAGCAACAGCGCGCCGGCGCGGTGCACCTCGGCCATGAATACCGCCCCCGCCATCACCAGGGCTTCCTTGTTGGCCAACAACACACGCTTGCCGGCCCTGGCCGCCGCCAGCGTGGGCGGAAGGCCGGCCGCGCCGACGATCGCCGCCATGACGGCGTCTATTTCCGGCAAGCAGGCGACCTCGCAAAGGGCCCGCGGGCCGTGCAGCACTTCGGTCACCGCATCGTCGTCGAGCATCCCTGTGAGCCGCTTGGCCGCTTCCGGGTCACCGACCACGGCATAGGCGGGCCTGAAGCGCCGGCACTGCTCGGCCAATGCCTCGATGCGAGCATGTCCCGTCAGCGCAACGACCTCGAAGCGATCCGGATGGCGGGAAATGACATCAAGCGTGCTGACACCGATCGATCCGGTGGCGCCGAGTACGGTAATCTTCATGAACGGACGAGGAAAAGGATCAACGCCGACAGGGGCAGCGCCGAGGTCAGGGCATCGATGCGATCGAGGACGCCGCCGTGCCCCGGCAACAGTTGGCTGCTGTCCTTGATGCCCGCCTGGCGCTTGAGCAGGGACTCGAATAGATCGCCCATGACGCTGACTGCGGTGAGCGTCACCAGGAGCAGGGCCAGCAGCGGCACCGAGAGCGGCAATTTGCCGGCAAGTGGACTGAAAGTGAATACCGCGCCGCCATAGGCCAGGACGCCGACCACGGCGCCCGCCACCCCTTCCCAGGTCTTTCCCGGGCTGATCGCCGGCGCCAATTTGTGACGACCAAACGCGCGGCCGGTGAAATAGGCGGCAATATCGGCGACCCAAACCAGTGCCATGGCGGCGAGCATCAGCCAGGGGTCGACGGCGTGCAGCGCGACCATCGCCGCCCAGGTCGGCAGAATTACCAGCGCACCCAAGAGGAAACCGGCCATGTCGTTGCCGCCCAACTTCCACTTGTAGCGGAACCAGAAGGGAACCACCACCAGCCAGAAGGCGGCCGAGAGCCCGAGCAGCACCGGCACCAGTTGCGGCAGATTGACCATAAGCTGCCAGCAGCAGACGAGGATACAGGCGGCATACATGTACCGGACTGGCGGGTCCAGCTTCATCAGGCCTGCCCATTCCCACGCTGCGACGCCGGCGATGAGTGTGAAAGCCAGTATCGCGGCGATCGGGGGCAGCGCGAACAGGATCAGCCCGAGGGCCGCAACCAGGACCAGCGCGGTTGCGATCCGCGTCTTAAGCATCGTGGCCTGTAGTCGGCAGGGCAAGAGTCGGTGCTGTCGACACGGCGTTGCCGCCCAGTTGTTCGCTGGTGCGACCGAAACGGCGTTCGCGCTGGCGGTAGGAAGCAATCGCCGAATCCAGTGACGCATCATCGAAATCCGGCCAGAGCGTATCGGTGAAATACAGTTCGCTGTAGGCAAGTTGCCAGAGCAGGAAGTTGCTGATCCGCTGCTCGCCCCCGGTGCGGACGAACAAATCCGGCTCCGGCGCATAGGCCATCGCCAGATGCGGGGCAAGATCAGCTTCGCCAAACACGCCAACTTTCTCCGGGTGTGCCAGCGCCAACTGGTTCATCGCCTGCAGGATGTCCCAGCGCCCGCCGTAGTTGGCGGCGATGGTCAGCGTCAGGCGCGAGTTGTTCGCGGTCAGCGCCTCGCCTTCGCGGATCAGGGCAACAAGGCGCGGCTCGAAGGCGGACAGGTCGCCGACCACTTTCAGGCGAACACCATTGGCATGAAGCCTGCCGATCTCGCTTTGCAGGGCGCCAACGAAAAGATCCATGAGGAAGGACACTTCCTCGACCGGACGGCGCCAGTTCTCCGATGAAAAGGCGAACAAGGTCAGGTAGTTGACGCCGCGCGCGATGCAGGCCTTGACCATGGCCCGCACGGTTTCGACGCCGCGCTTGTGTCCCGCCACTCGCGGCATGAAGCGCTGCTTGGCCCAGCGCCCGTTGCCGTCCATGATGATGGCAATATGGCGCGGCACCTTGCCCACGTCGGGAATGGCCTGGGTCGAACTGGTGAACTTTCCTGCCATGTCGCGCCCTCCCGCGATTCAGATCGCCATCAGGTCCTTCTCTTTTTCGGCCAGTTGGCGATCAACCTCGGCGACATAGCGGTCGGTAAGCCGTTGCATGTCGTCCAGCGCCTTGCGCTCGTCATCCTCGCCGATCTCCTTTTTTTTCAGGGCGTCCTTGAGATGGGCGATGGCATCGCGGCGCAGATTGCGGATCGCCACCTTGGCGTTCTCGCCCTCGTGCTTGATCACCTTGATCAGGTCGCGGCGACGCTCTTCGGTTAGCGCCGGCATCGGCACACGAATCACTTCGCCTTGCGATGAAGGATTCAGGCCCAGGTCGGAATCGCGGATGGCCTTTTCCACCTTGGCCACCATCGGCTTCTCCCACGGCTGGACACCGATCGTACGGGCATCGATCAGGGTGATGTTGGCCACCTGCGTGATCGCCACCATCGAGCCGTAATAGTCGACCTGGACATGGTCCAGGATGCCGGTATGCGCCCGCCCGGTGCGCACCTTGCCGAGATCGGCCTTCAGCGCCTCCAGACTTTTCTGCATCTTCTGTTCAGAAGTCTTTTTCAGTTCGGGAATCATGTTGCCACTCCTAAAATCCTAGACGTGAACCAGTGTGCCTTCGTCCTCTCCCATCACCACGCGCTTCAGCGCGCCGGCCTTGAAGATCGAGAATACGTTGATCGGCAGCTTCTGGTCACGGCACAGCGCAAAGGCCGTCGCGTCCATCACCGCCAGGTTGCGCCCGATCGCCTCGTCGAAGCTGATGCGGGCAAAACGCGTCGCCGTCGAATCCTTTTTCGGATCGGCGGTATAGATGCCGTCAACCTTGGTCGCCTTGAGCACGATTTCGGCACCGATCTCCGATCCGCGCAAGGCGGCGGCGGTATCGGTGGTGAAAAATGGATTGCCCGTGCCGGCCCCGAAAATCACCACCTTGCCCTCTTCAAGATAACGGATCGCCTTGCCGCGAATATAGGGCTCGACCACCTGCTCGATGTTGAGCGCCGACTGCACGCGGGCATTGATGCCCGCCTGGCGCATCGCGTCGGACAGCGCCATGGCGTTCATCACCGTAGCCAGCATGCCCATGTAGTCGGCGGTCGCCCGGTCCATGCCGGTGGCCGTCCCCGCAAGTCCGCGAAAGATATTGCCGCCGCCGATGACCACGCCGGTCTCGACGCCGAGATCGGTAACCGCCTTGATCTCGGCCACGATCCCGCCGAGAATCCGCGTGTTAATGCCATAGGCATCATCACCCATCAGCGCCTCGCCCGACAGCTTGAGCAGGATGCGACGGAACTTTGGCGCGGTCACGCGGCGACCCCGATTTACTTGCTACTCGCGGCGGCAGCCGCCTGGGCGGCCACCTCGGCGGCGAAGTCGTTGACCTTTTTTTCAATGCCTTCGCCGACGATGAACAACGTGAAGCCGGCCACCGAGGCACCCTTCGCCTTCAGCAGTTGCTCGATGGTCTGCTTGCCGTCCTCGGCCTTGACGAAGACCTGGCCCAGCAGGGTCACGTCCTTCAGATACTTCTGCACCGTGCCCTCGGCGATCTTTTCCAGCATCGCTTCCGGCTTGCCGGCTTCGCGCGCCTTCTCGATGGCGATGCGACGCTCGGTGTCCAGCAGTTCGGCCGAAACGCCCGACGCGTCGAGTGACTTCGGCTTCGAGGCGGCAATGTGCATCGCCAGATCCTTCGCCAGCGACTCGTCGCCGCCGACCACGTCGATCAGCACGCCGATCTTCGATCCACCGTGGATATACGAGCTCAGCTTGCCTTGCGCCGCGATGCGCACGAAGCGACGGATGCTCATGTTCTCGCCGATCTTGCCGACCAGCGCGGAGCGGGTCGATTCGACGGTGCCGTCGTCAAGCGGCAGCGCCGACAGCGCGGCAACGTCGGCCGGACTCCGTTCCGCGACCAAGCGCGCGCAGTCGGCGGCCAGCTTGAGAAACTCGTCGTTCTTGGCGACAAAATCGGTCTCGCTGTTGATTTCGAAAATGCTGCCCAGTTTGCCGTCGGCGGCGATGTGGATAGCCACCACGCCTTCGGCCGCGACGCGGGTCGCCGCCTTGCTGGCCTTGTTGCCCAGCTTGACGCGCAGGATTTCCTCGGCTTTCGCCAGGTCGCCGCCGGCTTCGGTCAGCGCCTTCTTGCACTCCATCATCGGCGCGTCGGTCTTTTCGCGCAGTTCCTTGACCATGCTTGCGGTAATTTCCGCCATTCTCTTCACTCCAGAATCAATTGCTCGACACGGGGCCGGCGGCGCGCAACGACATTGCCGCGCGCCATGGCCGCCCCGTCATGCGCCTGCTTACTCCGCGGCGTCCTCGACCTCGACAAACTCGTCGTCGCCGGCCAACTGCTGCACCACCTCGTTGATCGACTGGCTCTTGCCTTCGAGGATCGCGTCGGCGACACCGCGGGCGTACAGGCGAATCGCGCCGGACGAGTCATCGTTGCCGGGGATCACGTAGCCGACGCCTTCCGGCGAATGGTTGGTATCGACCACGCCGATCACCGGAATGCCGAGTTTGCCGGCTTCGGTGATCGCGATCTTGTGGTAACCGACGTCGATGACGAAGATCGCGTCGGGCAGGCCGCCCATGTCCTTGATGCCACCGATGGACTTGCGCAGTTTGTCGATCTCGCGCTGACGGGTCAGGGCTTCCTTCTTTGACAGTTTCTCCTGGCCGCCTTCCTCGATCGCCTGCTCCAGATCCTTGAGGCGCTTGACGGAAAGCTTGAGGGTCTTGAAGTTGGTCATCATGCCGCCGAGCCAGCGATCGTCGACATAGGGCATGCCGCAGCGCTGCGCTTCTTCGGCGATGATCTCGCGCGCCTGGCGCTTGGTGCTGACGAACAGGATGGTGCCCTTCTTGGCCGCCATCTTGCGGATGAAGGCCATCGCCTCGTTGTATTTGGCGAGGGTCTTTTCGAGGTTGATGATGTGGATCTTGTTGCGATGGCCGAAAATGAACGGGGCCATCCTGGGGTTCCAGAAACGGGTCTGGTGGCCGAAATGAACGCCGGCCTCCAGCATCTGGCGCATGGTAGTACTCATCGATTGTCTCCGATATGGGTTTAACCGCCGCCCGGCCGTGCTGCTCAACGCATCTCGCGTTCAGCCACCCTATCGGCGCCGGGCGTGTGGATTTTGCCCGGGACCATCCCGGACAAGCAAATGATTATAGCCGAGCCATGAGTACGGATACAAGGCCCGCGACAAGCCTCAGGCAGCGGATCATGCCGCCGTCCGAGCTCCGCGATCCAATTCCGGCACGCCTATGCGATAAGTAGTATCTTTACCATCCCGTCCGCATTCCCGCCATGTCGCGACCAACTCAGGATGCCCTCGCCGTGAGCCTGCTAGCCAAAAGCCGCGTCACTGCCGACCGTGATGTCGACCACCAGTTTCGCAGCCATGCGCCGCTCGATCGCCTCGACCCGACCCGCACCAATGTCTCGGCGGCGATACGTACCGCGATAAGCGAGCTGACGCCGATCGAGGCCATCGTCCTCACCGTGGATATCCGCCGCTCTTCATGCGTGCTCAAGGAGTCGATCGATATCCCGCAATACGCCAGGATCCTCGATGATTTCGTCGCCGAGTTTCGCACGGTCCTGCATTACCACGGCGGCTGGTTCGACAAATTCACCGGCGACGGTTTCATTTGCTACTGGCTGGTTGAACAGTCGTTTGCCGAACGAATGGAGACCGTGCTCGACTTCTGCTATTCGGTGATGAACAACTTTCGCGGCTACTACTACCCGGCCTTTGTCGCCAACATGCGCAATGAGCCGGCGGGCATCGGCCTGTCGATCGGCGTCGATGCCGGTCCCTGTTACCTCACGCCCATCGTCGGCGATCTCACCATCATCGGTTCGCCCATCGTCGGGTCGGTACGCATGTGCGACACCTGCCCGCCCTACCACCTGCTGCTCAATGCCTATCCCGGAACCCGCCTGCTGGAAGGAATGGCGACGAGCTGCGCCCGGCTGTCGGATGACCTCGCCTACCAGCTCCAGGTAAAAACCGTCGAAACCAAGGAATATCCTAAAGGCCAGACGGCCTATTCGGTCGAATTTTTTCGCAAGGGCGAGCGTCTGTTCTACTGACGTTTTCCCAATTGGCAGGCCCGCGAGCCGGGCAACCGCGAGCTAGAATGCTTGCCCGCAACCTCTAGCCGCAATACATGGCCATTTCAATAAAGTCCGCCGCGGATATCGCCGCGATGCGCGTCGCCTGTCGCCTGGCCGCCGAAGTCCTTGACTATATCGAGCCATACGTCAAGCCCGGCATCGCCACCGCCGAGCTCGACCGGCTTTGCCACGACTACATGGTCGATGTCCAGGGGTGCATTCCGGCGCCGCTGAACTACGCGCCGCCCGGCTACGCGCCCTACCCGAAGTCGATCTGCGCCTCGGTCAATCACCAGGTCTGCCACGGCGTCCCGAACGACCGCGCGCTGAAAAAGGGCGACATCGTCAATCTCGACATAACCACCATCAAGGACGGCTGGCACGGCGATACCAGCCGGACCTTCTGCGTCGGTGAAACCTCGATTCTCGCCAAACGCCTGGTCAGCATGACCCATGAATGCATGTGGGCCGGCATCGCCCAGGTCAAGCCTGGCGTGCACCTTGGCGTCGTCGGCGCGGCGATCCAGAAGCATGCCGAGGGCGCGGGATACTCCGTGGTCAGGGAATTCTGCGGGCATGGCATCGGCCGAAACTTCCATGAGGAACCGCAAGTTCTCCACTACGGCAAGGCCAGCGACGGTCCGATCCTGCAGCCCGGCATGGTGTTCACCATCGAGCCTATGATCAACGCCGGCAAGGCGGCGATCTCGGAATTGCCCGACGGTTGGACCATCGTCACCAAGGACCGCAGCCTTTCGGCGCAGTGGGAACATACGGTCCGGGTCACCGAAACCGGCGTCGAAGTCCTGACTTTGTCGCCCGGCGCCCCGCCTTGCCCCTCGCACATCCGGATTACCCCCTGAACCGAGCGAATCCGGACCTTGGTCAGTGATCGGATGAGCGAACCGCGCGATCTCGCGACGAGCACCCGCCAGCGGCTGGCGGACGGCCAGCGGGCCCTGGTCGACGCCTGGCGAAGCAGCAAGGCCGGCATTCCCCTGCTTGCCGGCCGGGCGCAGTTGGTCGACTCGGTGCTCCGGGACATCTGGCGGGATCAGGACATGCCAGGCGACTGCGCGCTTGCCGCGGTTGGCGGCTTTGGGCGCGGCTTGCTGCACCCGGGATCCGACGTTGACCTCCTGATCCTCGTCCCGGGAACGCAGGACGCCGCACCCGACGGGCGCACCACCGACCGGCTCGAACAATTGATCGGCCTGCTCTGGGACATCGGCCTGGACATCGGCCACAGCGTACGCAGCATCGAGCAGTGCCTGGACGAAGCCGAGCGCGACATCACGGTACAGACCGCTTTGCTCGAAGCCCGCTTTCTTGCCGGATCGCGCGCGCTGTTCGACGAATTCGAGCAGAGCCATGACGCCAGCCTGAAGCCGGAAGTGTTCCTCAAGGCCAAGCAACTGGAACAGGCCGAACGCTATGCCAAGTACAACGACACCCCCTACAGCCTGGAGCCCAACTGCAAGGAAAGTCCCGGAGGCATCCGAGATCTTCAGGTCATCCAGTGGGTGGCGCGCGCGGCGGGCATCGGCAATGACTGGAAATCACTTTCGCGGGCAGGCCTTATCACTTCGGCCGAAGTCAGGCAACTGGAGCGCGCCGACCGTATGCTTCGCGACCTGCGCATCGAGTTGCATCTCCTGGTCGGGCGCCGCGAGGAGCGCCTGCTCTTCGACCACCAGGAAAAATTGGCCGCGGCGCTGGGCATTCAAGCCACCGAATCCAAACGCGCGTCCGAAGTCCTGATGCAGCGCTACTACCAGAACGCGAAACTGGTGACGCAGTTGAATTCGCTGGTACTGCAAGTGCTCGACGATCGCCTGGCACCGGCGCGGCAGGGCCCGCCAATCGTCATCGACGCCAATTTCCAGATGGTGCGCGACCTACTCGACGTGCGCGACGAGCAGGTATTCCGTGACCGCCCGCGGGCCATCCTCGAATGCTTCCTGCTGCAGATGCAGCGTTCCGAAATCAAGGGCATGACACCACGCACCTTGCGCGCCCTGTGGCTGGCGCAAGACGGCATCGATGCCGCCTTCCGCCGCGCCCCGGACAATCGGGCGCTCTTCGTCAGCCTGTTCCAGCAGCCGCATCTGATCCACGCCTTGCGTCGCATGAATCAGTACGACATTCTCGGCCGCTACCTGCCGGCCTTCGGCAAGATCGTCGGCCAGATGCAGCACGACTTGTTCCACGTCTATACCGTGGACCAGCATATCCTGCAGGTGATGCGCAACCTGCGGCGCTTTGCCATGCCGGAGTTCGCCCACGAGTATCCGTTCTGCTCCCGGCTCATAATCGGCTTCGACAAGCGCTGGCTGCTCTATCTCTCCGCCTTGTTCCACGATATCGCCAAGGGGCGCGGCGGCGACCACTCATCCCTTGGCAAGCGCGATGCCTCGATTTTCTGCCGCGACCACGGCATCGTCGAAGAGGACAGCGCGCTGGTGGTCTTCCTCGTCGAACAGCATCTGACCATGTCGCAGGTGGCGCAAAAGCAGGACCTGGCGGACCCCGAAGTGATCCTCGCCTTTGCCCGCAAGGTCGGTGACATGCGCCGCCTCACCGCCCTTTACCTGCTCACCGTCGCCGACATCCGCGGCACCAGCCCCAAGGTCTGGAACAACTGGAAGGGCAAGCTGCTGGAGGACCTGTTCCGCATGACCGCGGGCGTGCTCAAGGGTGCCGCCGTGCTGCAGTTGTCCGGGGTCGCCGAACGGCAGGAGGAGGCCCGTCGCCTGCTGCGCTACCACGGACTGCGCCCCGACATCGAGGTCGCGCTGTGGAACCAGCTCGACACCGCCTATTTCATGCGCCATGCGGCGGACGAGATCGCCTGGCATACGCGCACGCTTTATCATCGTCCCGACGCCATGGAACCGGTGGTGCGCGCGCGCCTCAACCCTATGGGCGACGGCCTTCAGGTGATGGTCTACGTCCGTGACCAGGCGCTGCTGTTCGCCCGGCTTTGCGGGTTTTTCACCCGCCTGGGCTACAGCATTGTCGACGCCAAGATTCACACCACGCGCCACGGCTACGCGCTGGACAGCTTCGTGGTCTTCGGCACCGACCCGAACGAGGCCTACCGCGACATGATCCAGTTGCTCGAACATGGCATCCGCGAGCAGTTGGAAATGCTGCCTCCGCTACCCAATGCACTGGGTGGGCGCCTGTCGCGCCTGGTGCGCCACTTCCCGATCACGCCCGAAGTGGACATCCGCGCCGACGAGCGCGGCAGCCAGTACCTGATGACCGTCAATGCCGCCGACCGGCCCGGCTTGCTGTATGCGATCGCCAGGGTGCTGGGGCAGCACGGGATCACGCTGCACACAGCCAAGATCGCCACCCTTGGCGAGCGCGTCGAAGACGTATTTCTGATCAGCGGCAAGGAGCTCGCCCAAACGGCAACCCTGGTCAGGCTGGAGCAGGATCTGCTGGCCGTGCTGCAGGTTTGACGGAGTCAAGCTGGCGCCGCGCCGGGGTGCCGACTTTACTTCTCGTCGCGGAAGTGGCGAGGAAGATGGTATTTGAGGCACTCGCCCAGGGTGGCAACGTCCAGCGACAGGTCGGCGCGCGGTTTCAAGCGCAAGGCCAGCGTATCCGGTTCCCCACAGGACGCCATGCCGCCGATCTTGTTGCATTCACCCGATGAGCACGCAAAGGCATTGATCCGGCAACGCCCGATGGCGTCGATCACCGCCTGCGCATCGCCCCCGAGTTCCTCGAAGCGAATGACGACTTCGTCGCCTTGCTTCTCGATCTGGTATCTCATGGCCCCCCCCCCGGTCCTGTCGGCATTTTAGTATGCGCGGACCGCCGCTACTCAACCCCGCATGCCGAGCGAGGCTTCGAGCTGCCTGACCAGGACGATCAGCCGGGGCCTGACCTCGCCCAGGAGGAACTCCTTCGACAAGGTAAACGCCGGGCCGCCGCAGTTGATCGCCATCGGCGGCAGCCCGCCACCCGGCCGCAGTGGCACGGCAATGGCATTGACATCCGACTGCCATTCCCCGAACGAGCTGACGCAACCAGTTGCGCGATACTCCTTGAGCGAACGTTCGATGCCATCGCGTATCGCCGGCCAGGCAACCTCGTCCAGTTCGCGCACACGCTCCATGATGTCCTCGCGTTCGCGGTCGGGTATCAACGCCAGGTAGGCCCGGCCCATTGCCGTGGTGGCGATCGGGATGCGCGAGCCGATGTCCAGCGAGAGGGTCAGCGCCGCCGAGCTGCGCGCGTTGCCGACATAGATCATCGACAGACGATCACGGCTGCCCAGCGAGACCATGGCTTTGGAAAAATCGGCCAGCTCCTGCATCAAGGGCCGCGCCAGGTCGCGCACGTCAAGTCGTGCCAGCATCGCGCTGCCGAGCGCCAGGGTCGAGGTGCCAAGCCGATACTTGCCGGTGTCCTCCACATACACCAGGTAGCCCAGCTTGGTCAGGGTATAGGTCAGGCGCGAGACCGTCGACTTGGGCAGCTTGCAGCGCTTCGCGATATCCAGATTGCCCAGCATCCGCTCGCCGGAACTGAAACACGAGAGCACGGACAAGCCGCGCGCCAGGGCCGTAACGAAATGCCTGTCCTCCTTGGCCGGGAGCGTCTTGGCAAGCGGGGGCGTCGCGGTCACGGCTTTCTTTGTCTTGGTCATCTCAGTCGTCCTCGAATTCAGTCATCGCGCCCAGCGCCCCACGTGCCGCGCGGTACTCACGCTTGAGCCTCGTCACCACTTCGCTCACCGGAGCAATTTCATCGATAGCGCCAATGCCCTGGCCGACGCCCCAAATGTCGCGCCAAGCCTTGGTGCGGTCGGAACCGAAACTCATGCTGGTCTTGTCGCGCGGCGGCAGGTTATCCGGATCGAGCCCCTGGGCAAGGATGCTCGGACGCAGGTAGTTGCCATGCACGCCGGTGAAATACGGCGTGTAGACCACGTCGGCGGCGCTGCTGTCGAGGATCATCTGCTTGTAGGCGTCGGCGGCATTTGCCTCGGAGGTGGCGATGAAGCGCGTGCCGATGTAGGCCAGATCCGCTCCCATCGCCTGCGCCGCAAGAATCTGCCGGCCGTGCGTCATCGCGCCCGACAGCGCAATCGGGCCATCCCAGAACCGCCGCACCTCGGAGACAAGGACAAAGGGGCTCAGGGTGCCGGCATGCCCACCGGCCCCGGCCGCCACCAGGATCAAGCCATCGACGCCAGCCTCCAGGGCCTTCTGCGCGTGGCGCACGTTGATCACGTCATGAAAGACCAGGCCACCGTAGGCATGCGCCTCCTTGACCACATCGCCCGGCGCGCGCAGGCTGGTGATGACCATCGGCACCTTGTGCTTGACGCAAAGCGCGACGTCGTGATCCAGGCGATCGTTGGAATGATGCACGATCTGGTTCACCGCGAATGGTCCGATCTTGCGCCCCGGTTCGGCCAGGCGCGTGGCGGCGATTTCCTCGGTCAGCATCGTCAGCCATTCGTCGAGGAGTTCCTTCGGCCGCGCATTGAGCGCGGGGAAGGAACCGACGATGCCGGCCTTGCACTGCGCCAGCACCAGTTGCGGCTGGGAAACGATGAACATGGGCGCGCCGATCACCGGCAGCGAAAGATTGTCCAGCAAAGCCTTGGGCAAACTCATTGCGACTCCTAGGAAGGTGAAGCGGCCGGGGCTCGGCCGGTCATCAGCCAGGCCGGAACCAGCGCCAGGCAATACACAAAAGCGATCAGGAAGAAACCCTCCTGCATCGGCTGCAAGCCGTGCACCGCATCAAGCTGACGCTCGCGGGCTTCGAGAAACAACGCAATCAGGGTCACGCCGAGCGCGCCGCCCAACTGGCGAAAAAAGTTGATCGAGGACGATCCGGCGCCCTCGCTGCCGCGCGGCAGCAAGCGCAGCGCACCGGCGTTCAGGCCGGGAATGATCAAGCCGAGGCCGACACGGCCGACTGCCACCCACAAGGCCAACAACCAAAAGCCGGTAAGCGGCGAGGAAAGCCCCATGAGCACGGCAGATACTGAAAAGCAGGCCAGCCCGGCCATGGCCACGCGGTTGGAGGGAAAGCGATCCGCCAGCTTTCCCGCCTGCAGGAGCACCAGCGCCAGCACGGCGCCGCCCGGCAACAGCATCAGCCCGGCCTCGTATCCGGAAAAGCCGAGTCCGATCTGGGCGAACACCGGCGCCAGGTAGGTCGACCCGTAAATGCCGACGCCATAGGCCAGCGCCACCAGCACCGCCGCGCCGAAGCCCGGCTCGCGAAAAATGCGGAAGTCGAGCAGGGGATGCAGGGTGGTGCGTTCCCAGACCAGGAAGGCGATGGCCAGCGTCAGTCCCAGCGCCACCGCCAAGGCCCCGGCAAAGGGCTGACGGATGAGGGCGGCAAGCCCGCCCAGCAACAGGCACAGCGCGCCAACCACGAGCAGCAGTCCAATCATGTCGAAGGGCCGCTTGTGCCTGCCGGGCGGAGGCCGCCCGGCGACCACATAGCGTGGGGCGAGGGCAATCGCCGCCAGGCATAGCGGAACGGTGACGAGAAACACCGCGCGCCAGCCGAAATGGTCTACCAACAGGCCGCCGGCGACCGGCCCGATTGCCGGCGACAGGACAATGCCCAGCCCATAGGCGCCCATGGCGCGACCACGCTCTTCGGGCGGGAACACGTCGATGATGACCAGCATCGACAGAGGCTGGATCAGCCCGGCGATGCTGCCCTGCCCGATGCGGCACAGGGCAAGCAACTCGAAACGGTCGCTCAGGGCCGCCAGCACCGAAAACATCACCAACAGCACCAGGGCGCCGACGAAAGCCCGGCGCAGGCCAAAGCGTTGCATGGCCCACATCGCCAACAGCATCGAGGTCGTCGTCGCGGCGAGGAAACCGGTCGACAGCAGTTGCACCTGATCGTGGCCGACCCCGAACACGCGGATGATTTCGGGCAGCGCGACATTGACCACCGTCGCTTCCATGATTGCCGACACCGTGCCCAGCATCACCGTCAAAACGGCCCACCAGCGGTAGCCCCGACCGTGGCGCGCGAACATCGCGGCGACTTCCTCTTGGCGGGCATCGGTCTCGGCACTCATCGCGAAATGGCTTCGGTCGGTTTCAGTATTTTGTTCCGGATAGTGGCACAGGCGGGAAATCAGCGTCAAGCCCACCTGTTTGCCCGATCTTTGCCGTATAGGCCATGCCAGTAGCCTTTCCGCGAAGGATTGACATTTTTCTGGCGCAGGCGAAGAATCCGAATCTCTTCACATTATCAGAATAATATTCCACTATGCAGAACTATTTGAGTCGGCCACTGTGAATGCCAACCCTGACCTGCTGGCTCTCGGCCGTCGCGTCCTGGCCACGCAACCCTTCAGCACCCTGCTCGGCGCGGAACTCGTCGCCTTCGACCCCGGCCGCGCCGAGTTGCGCCTGCCAATTCGCGACGAACTCAAGCAGCAGCACGGTTTTGTCCATGGCGGTGCGGTGAGCTACCTGGCCGACAACGCGCTGACCTATGCGGGCGGCAGCGTCATGCCGGGCCAGGGCGTGGTCACCTCCGAGTTCAAGATCAACTATCTGCGCCCGGCGCAAGGCGATGCACTGGTGGCGCGTGCCAGCGTGGTCTATGCCGGCAAGAGCCAGATTGTCTGCCGCTGCGACGTCTTTGCCATCACCGGCACCGAAGAGAAGCTTTGCGCGACCGCGCAGGGCACCATCGCCCCGCTGGCTGCGCCCGCCAACAACGGAAACTGACATGGACCTCAATTTCAGCCCGGAGGAAACCGCGTTTCGCGATGAAGTCCGGCGTTTCGTCGGCGAATCCCTGCCGCCAGCAATTCGACACAAGGTGATGAGCGGCACCGCTCTTGCGCGCGAGGAGCACGTCCAATGGCAAAGGATTTTGCACGCGCGCGGCTGGGGCGGTATCGGCTGGCCAAGCGAGTTCGGCGGCCCCGGCTGGAGCCCTGCCGAGCTCTACATCTTCGAGGAGGAATGCGCCATGGGCGGCGCTCCGCGGCTGATTTCCTTCGGCCTGAAGATGATCGCGCCGGTGCTGATGGCCTTAGGAACCCCGGCACAACAGCAGCGCTTCCTGCCGAAAATCATGGCCGCCGAAGAGTGGTGGTGCCAGGGCTACTCGGAACCCGGCGCCGGCTCGGACCTCGCATCGCTCAAGACGCGCGCCCAGTTGGTAACAAGCGGCGATGGCGACTACTACATCGTCAATGGTCAGAAGACCTGGACCACGCTCGGGCAATACGCCGATTGGATCTTCTGCCTGGTGCGCACCGATCCCGCGGCGAAGAAACAAAGCGGCATATCCTTCCTGCTGATCGACATGAAATCGCCCGGCGTCACCGTGCGTCCGATCATCACCCTGGACGGCGCCCACGAAGTCAATGAAGTCTGGTTCGAGGACGTCAGGGTACCAGTCGAAAATCGGATCGGCGATGAAAACAAGGGCTGGACATATGCCAAGTTCCTGCTCGGCCACGAACGCACCAACATCGCCGGCATCGGCATCGCCAAGCGTGAGCTGGCGCGCCTGAAACGCATTGCCGACGCGGAAGGCAGGATCGACGAACCGCTGTTCGCCGCGCGCGTGGCCCAGGTCGAGATCGACCTGATGGCACTGGAAATCACCAACCTGCGTGTGCTGTCCGCGGAGCGCGAACACAAGGCACCGGGGCCGGAGGCTTCGATCCTCAAGATCAAGGGCACCGAGATCCAGCAGGCCATCGCCGAGCTCATGATGCAGGCGGTCGGTGCCTATGCCCTGCCCTTCCGGCAGACGGATGTCGGTCCCGACTATGCGGCCAACCTCGGCGCCGGCTATTGCAACCTGCGCAAACTGTCGATCTTCGGCGGCTCCAATGAAATCCAGAAAAACATCATCTCGCAGATGATCATGGGCCTTTGACATGAACTTCGACTTCAACGAGGACCAGCGCGCGCTGGCCGACACCGTGCGGCGCTTCGTCGCCAGGGACTACGGCTTTGAAAAGCGCCGCGCGATACTCGCGTCGCCCGCAGGCTGGAGCCGTGAGGTCTGGCAGGGATTGGCGGATCTCGGCGTACTGGCTGTAAATATCGACGAAGGCTACGGCGGCCTCGGCTACGGGCCGCAGGAAACCGGGCTGGCGATGAGCGCCTTCGGCGCCGGCCTGCTGCTGGAACCCTACCTGGCCGCCGCCGTGATCGCACCGGCGCTGATTCGCCGTACCGCCAGCGCCGACTTTCAGGAACACTGGCTGCCCGCCATTGCCTGCGGCGAATCCATCGTCGTCCTGGCGCAAGCCGATGCACGCGGCGCGCCGGTCACGGAACTCGGCGGCAATCTCAGCGGCCGCAAGCGCGTTGTCGCCCATGGCGGCTGCGCCGACCTGCTGCTGGTGTCGGCGCAAATGCCCAACGGCGATACCGGACTCTATGCCGTCGCGCCGGGCAGCGACGGCCTCGTGGTGCACGACTACCCGACACTCGACGGCCAGCGCGCGGCGGACGTCGTCCTGAAGGATACGCCGGCGACGCGGGTCGACGCCGGCGCCGCGCTCGACCACATCGAGGCCGCGCTCGACATCGGCCTGGCGGCACTGTGCGCCGAAGCCGTCGGCATCATGGACGCCACGCTTGCCGCGACCACCGACTATCTCAAGACGCGCCAACAGTTTGGTCAACCGATCGGCCGCTTCCAGGCCCTGCAGCACCGCATGGCCGACATGCTGCTGCACCAGGAACAGGCGCGCTCGATGAGCTATCTGGCGGCCATGCATTGCGTCGGAACGGAAAAGCCGGCCCGACAGCGCGTGCTGTCGGCGGCCAAGGTCACCGTCGGCCAGGCCTGCCGCTTCATCGCCCAGAACGCGGTGCAGTTGCACGGCGGCATGGGCATGACAGACGAGTTGATGCTCAGCCACTGGTTCAAGCGCCTGACCGCGATCGAAATGAGTTTCGGCGACACCGACAGCCATCTCGCGCGCTACGCCAGGCTTTCACGCGCCGCATGACGGCCACGCTGGCCTGGGGCGAACTGTCGCGCAGCGGCGCCGAAATCGACGCCCGTGCGACACGCCTGGCTGGAGGCCTGGCCCGCCTCGGCGTCGAGGAAGGTAACGTCGTCGCGGTGATGCTGCGTAACATCCCGGCCTTCGTCGACATCATCCAGGGTTGCCGCGTCGCCGGCGCCTACTACTGCCAGATCAACTGGCACTTCAAGCGTGACGAAGCCGGCTACATCCTCGCCGACTGCGGCGCGAAAGTGCTGTTCATCCAGCCCGACCTGTTGGCCGAAGTCGCGTCGGTCGTGCCGCCAGGCGTGCGTGTGATCGTGGTCGATGGCGACACCGGGGGAGCCGCGGACTACACCACTTGGCTGGCTTCCCAGGCCCCGTTTGCGGGCCCGTCGCGCATGCCGCGCGGCCACATGGCCTACACCTCCGGCACTACCGGCCGGCCCAAGGGGGTGCGCCGGCTGCCGCTGACTACCGAGCAGCAGGCGCTATCGGCACAGGTGACGAAGGAGGCGTTGGGCATCCGTCCCGGCGTGCGCAGCCTGCTCTCCGCACCGCTCTATCACAGTGCCCCGAGTTCCTTCGCCCAGCAATCACTGCTGCAGGGTTCGCTCTTCGTCCTCGAAGAGAAGTTCGATGCCGAAGCCACGCTGGCGCTTATCGAACGCCACCGCATCGAAACGGCCTACCTGGTGCCGGTCATGTACGTGCGCCTGCTTAGGCTGCCGGCCGACGTCCGCTCGCGCCATGACCTGTCATCCCTGAGCTTCGTCGCCTCGACCGGCTCGCCCTGCGCCCCCGAGGTCAAGCAAGCCATGATCGCCTGGCTTGGCCCGGTAATCCATGAAGCCTATGCCTCCAGCGAAACCGGCTATATCACGGTGATGAAGCCGCAGGATGCCGCACGCAAGCCCGGCAGCGCAGGGCGTGCCGTCGGCCAGGCCAGGATCCGCATTCTTGACGACAACGGCCAGGAACTCCCGGCCGGCGAAATCGGCACCATCTACGCGCACCAGCCGGCCTACTCGGACTTCACCTATCACGGGCAGGATGCGGCGCGGCGCGCCATCGAACGCGACGGTCTGGCCAGCGTCGGCGACATGGGCTACCTCGACGACGAGGGCTTCCTCTACGTCCGCGACCGCGCCTCGGACATGGTGATCTCGGGCGGCGCGAACATCTACCCGGCGGAGATCGAGCACGTGCTGATCACCCTGCCCGGCATCGCCGACTGCGCCGTGATCGGCATCCCAGACGAAGAGTTCGGCGAAGCGCTGGCGGCGCAAGTAGTGGCCGAGACGGGGGCGACGCTTGATGCCGAGACCATCCGCAAGGTGCTGGGGGAACGCATTGCCGGCTACAAGGTGCCGCGCCGTATCGACGTCGTCGATGCCCTGCCGCGCGACGACAACGGCAAGCTGCTGAAGCGCCGCATCCGCGAAGCCTACTGGAGCGGCAAGTCGCGACGGATATGAGCGCGCATCCCTTCGATAACGCCATCGCGCTGTCACGCCAGGCGCCGGGCCGCTGGCTCGGCCGCACCAGCGAGGACTACTGGAACATGGTCAGTCCCTACGGCGGCGTCACAGCGGCGGCGATGATGCGCGCCATGCTCGACCATCCCGAACGCAGCGGCACGCCGCTGTCTTTCACGCTGAACTTCCTCGCCCCGATCGCGGCCGGCGACTTCGCCGTAGACACCGAACTGGTACGCGCCAATCGTAACAGCCAGCACTGGTCCATTCGCCTCTCGCAAGCCGGCAAGGTACTGGCCCTGGCCATCGCCATCTGCGCGGTTCGCCGCGATACCTGGAGCCAGGTCGAAGCCACTCGGCCCGAGGTTCCGCCGGCCGAGGCCTGCCCTGTCGCACCGCCGCGCAAGGCCACGGGATTTCTGCAACGCTATGAGTTTCGCATCGTGCGTGGCATGCCCTTTGCCGCGAACGAGGACAGCCTCTCCCATGTCTGGGTATCCGACAGGCCGCCGCGCCCTCTCGATTTCGCTTCGCTCACGGCACTGTGCGACAGCTTCCTGCCGCGCATCTTCCTGCGCCGGCCGGATTTCGTGCCGATCGGCACGGTTTCGATCAACATCTACTTCCATGCCGGCGAGGAGGCCCTGGCCCGCCAGGGCGCCGCGCCCTTGCTGGCCGTGGCCCAGGCCCAGGCCTTCAGCGACGGCCACTTCGACCACCACGGTCATGTCTGGAGCACGGACGGCACGCTGCTCGCGACCACGCAACAACTGGTCTGGTACAAGGAATGATTCACTCTCAGGGAGCATACGCATGACAAAACAAACACGCAGCGCCAAAGCCGTCATCTGCCGCGAAGTCGGCCAGCCGGTCGTCGTCGAGACCGTCAGCGTCGAACCGCCGCGCCACGGCGAGGTGACGATCAAGCTCGCCGCCTGCGGCGTCTGCCACAGCGATCTCTCCGCCACCAACGGCACGCTGCCCTTGCCACCCCCCGTGGTGCTGGGCCACGAGGGCGCCGGCGAGATCGTCGCCGTCGGCGAGGGCGTCAGCCACTTTGCCCTCGGCGACCACGTGCTGAGTTCCTTCGTCAGCATGTGCGGCAAATGCCGCTGGTGCCAGACCGGCCGCCCGCAACTCTGTGACCAGGCGGCCAAGGCCGGCTACACCCTGCCCGACGGCACGACACGCTTCAAGGATGCGGCCGGCCACGCGCTCAACATATTTTCCGGCTGCGGCGTGATGGCCGAGTACGCCACGCTGCATGTCGATAACGTGGTCAGGATCGATGCCGCGATGCCGCTGGACAAGGCGGCGCTGATCGGCTGCGGCGTGATGACCGGCGTCGGCGCCGCGGTGAACACGGCGAAGGTCGAGCCCGGTTCGGCGACCGTGGTGTTCGGCTGCGGCGGCGTCGGCCTCAATGCCATCCAGGGCTGCGCCATCGCCGGCGCGCGCATCATCGTCGCCGTGGATACGGCCGACGCCAAGCTCGACATGGCGCGGCAATTCGGCGCCACCCACACGCTCAACGCCAAAAGCGAGGAGAACGTCGTCAAGGCGCTGAAGAAGCTGACCGAGGGTGGCGCCGACTACGCCTTTGAATGCGTCGGCCTCGGCGACATCGCCGCCCAGGCCTATGGCTGCCTGCGCAAGGGCGGCACCGCGGTGGTCGTCGGCGTCGCCGCGCCCAAGGACACCACGACGATACGCACCGCGACGCTGACCTTCGAGGAAAAGACGCTCAAGGGCAGCTACTTCGGCTCGGCCCGTCCGCAGCAGGATTTTCCGCGCCTGATCGGCCTGTATCGCAGCGGCCGGCTCAAGCTAGACGAACTCATTACCCGCACCTACGGCATCGACGAGGCGCCGCAAGCCTTTGCCGACCTCGCGGCGGGACGCAACGCGCGCGGCGTGATACTGTTCTGACCTCAACCATGCCCCGGGGAGCATTCATTGAAACAGCGCAAACTGCATACCCTGCACCGCCCCGCAAAAAAAGCCAACGGGCACCCTCCCCTGGTCTTCGTCCACGGCGGCTACGTCCATTCCGGCTGCTGGGACCTGAATTTCCTGCCGCACTTCAGCAGCCTCGGTTATCACTGCCATGCCGTCGACCTCTCCGGACATGGCGCCAGCGAGGGCAAGGAGCATCTCGACCACTACGACCTCGACCACTACGCTGGCGACGTTGCGCAAGTCGTCGCCGACCTGCCCACCGCACCAGTACTCATCGGGCATTCCATGGGCGCCCTGGTGGTCCAGCGCTACCTGGAAAAAGGTGCCGCCGCGGCCGTGGTGATGATGGCCCCGGTGCCGACCACCGGACTGGCCGCCTGCTCGATCCAGCTTAATGCCCGCCAGCCGGATTTCCTCCAGGAAGCCGCCCGTGCCGTGCGCGGACGCTACACCGACAAAACGGTGCGCGTGATGCGCGAAGTGTATTTCTCGCCCGACGTCACGGCGGAGGAGTTCGCTGCGTTCAAGCCGCTGGTGCAGGACGAATCGACCACCGCCATCGCTGAAATGATGGCGCTGGCCTGGCGTCCGCCGATGCGTGGCCGGCCGAAGATTCCGGCGCTGGTCATGGGTGGCGAACTGGACGCAATATTCTCCAGCAACCTGCTGCACTTCACTGCAAGCGGCTGGAACGCGGAGACCTGCGTGATTCCCCGCGCCGGACACATGATCATGATGGAGCCGCACTGGCACGTCGCGGCGACGAAAATCGAAAACTGGCTGGCGCGCCGCCTCGGTCCGCGCCTGGCGGTCGCCGCCTGAACGACCGCCATGTTCGGCAAGGCCACCCTCGGCTTCCTCGACGAACTGGCGGCCAACAACGACAGGGCCTGGTTCGAGGCCAACAAGGCCCGCTACGAAACATTCGTCCGCGAGCCGGCACTGGACTTCATTGCCGCCATGGCGGAACCATTGCGGAAATTCGCACCGCACTTCCGCGCCGAACCGCGCAAGATGGGCGGCTCGCTGATGCGCGTGTATCGCGACACGCGCTTTGCCCGCGACAAGACGCCCTACAAGACCAACATCGGCATCCAGTTCCGCCACGAACTGGGCAAGGACGTCCATGCGCCCGGCTTCTACCTTCACATCGCCACCGACGAATGCTTTTTCGGCGCCGGCTGCTGGCATCCCGATGCCGACATGCTCGGCCGCATCCGCGATGTGATCGCCGCACAACCCGAACGCTGGTTTGCCGTGCGCGACGACAGGAAGTTCGGCGCGCACTGGGCGCTGGCCGGTGACAGCCTGTCGCGCCCGCCGCGTGGTTTTGCCGCCGGGCATGCGGCAATCGAGGACCTGAAGCGCAAGGATTTCATTGGCCTGACGGCGTTGTCCGCTTCCCAGGCCACCGGCAAAGGCCTGGTCAAGCTCGCCGCGGAGCGCTTCGCGGCGGCCTCGCCCCTGATGAAGTTCCTCTGCGAAGCGCAGGGCGTGCCCTACTGAGCGGCGCGCGCCGCATGCTGGATGTCCTCTATCGCGACGATCACCTCGTCGCCGTACACAAGCCCGCCGGCCTGCTGGTCCATCGCAGCGACCTCGACCGCCACGAAACGCGCTTCGCCGTGCAACTCCTGCGCGACCAGATTGGCCGCCATGTCCATCCGGTGCACCGCCTCGACAAGGGCACCTCCGGCGTATTGCTGTTCGCGCTCGACGCCGAGAGCGCGCGCATCGTCGGCGGCCAGTTCGAGCGCGACGAAGTCGTCAAGCGCTACCTCGCCATCGTGCGCGGCTGGCCTGCGGAAAGCGGGCGGATCGACCATGCCCTGAGCCGCCGCTTCGACGACCACGGACGCAAGCTGGCGCCGGCGGATCGCCCGCCGCCCCGGCCGGCGTTCACCAGCTTTCGCCGACTGGCGACCATCGAGATTGCCGCGACCGTCGATCGTTACCCGCATGCGCGATATGCCTTGCTCGAACTCACGCCCGAAACCGGCCGCCAGCACCAGTTGCGGCGCCATCTCAAACACATCGCGCACCCCATTGTCGGCGACGCCACCTGGGGCAAAGGGGTACACAACCGATTCTTCCAGCGGCGTTTCGACTGCCATCGCTTGCTGCTGGCATGCACCGGGATCACGCTGCGACATCCGCGCACAAACATGCCGATCATCTTTGAATCCCCGCCCGAGCCCGCATTCGCCGCCGTCATGACAGCGCTGGGGTGGATCGGTGCGCTGGAGCGGTACGAAAAGAAGTCAATTTAAATGCCTGCGAGTCTGGGATAATGCAGGGCCGCGCGGACAGGCTTTTCCTCGTCCGCCCATTTCAGAGAACCCTGCCGCGCGCAGGCCAGCCATGACCACCACCCAAGACACCACAGCCGCGGGCTTCGATACCCTCGGGCTGGCAAAACCATTGCTCGACGCCCTCGCCGAAGTCGGCTACGAGACTCCCTCACCCATCCAGGCGGCGTGCATTCCGGTGCTGCTGGCCGGCAATGACCTCCTCGGCGAGGCTCAGACCGGCACCGGCAAGACCGCCGCCTTCTCCCTGCCGCTGCTGCAGAAGATCGACCTCGCCCGCGCCGTGCCGCAGGCCCTGATCCTGACGCCGACCCGTGAACTGGCGATCCAGGTCGCCGAGGCCTTGCAGAAGTACGCCCACCACATGCCCGGCTTCCATGTGCTGCCGATCTACGGTGGGCAAAGCATGGTGGTGCAGTTGCGCGCCCTCTCACGCGGCACCCATGTCATCGTCGGCACTCCCGGCCGCGTCATGGACCACCTGGAACGCAAGAGCCTGGCGCTCAATAACCTGCGCATGCTGGTGCTGGACGAAGCCGACGAAATGCTGCGCATGGGCTTCATCGACGACGTCAAGTGGATCCTCGAGCACACGCCGGCCGAACGCCAGACCGCGCTGTTCTCGGCCACCATGCCCGACGTGATTCGTCGCGTCGCCCACGAGCACCTGCGCGAGCCAAAGGAAATCAAGATCCGCTCGGCCACCTCGACCGTGGTCACCACCAGCCAGTCCTACTGCCAGACGCACAGCGGGCAAAAGCTGGAAGCGCTGACGCGCATCCTCGAAGTCGAAGATGATTTCGACGCCGCCATCGTCTTCGTCCGCACCAAGACCGCCACCGTGGAACTGGCAGACAAGCTCGAAGCGCGCGGCTATTCCGTCGCGGCGTTGAACGGCGACCTGACCCAGGGCCTGCGCGAGCAGGTGATCGAGCGACTCAAGGCCGGCACCATCGACATCGTGGTCGCCACCGACGTCGCCGCGCGCGGGCTGGACGTGGCACGCGTCAGCCATGTCATCAACTACGACGTGCCCTACGACACCGAAGCCTACGTGCATCGCATCGGCCGTACCGGCCGCGCCGGGCGCGCCGGCCGCGCCATCCTGTTCCTGGCGCCGCGCGAAATGTACATGCTGAAGCTGATCGAACGCGCCACCAAGCAGAAAATCACCGCCATCACCATGCCGACGCCGGGCGAGGTAGCCAACCGCCGCGTTGCCCAATTTACCCAGCAGGTGGTGGACATCATCAAGGGCGAGAAGCTGGATTTCTTCTTCGACGTGGTGCGCCGCATGGAAAGCGAGCAGGACATCGCCGCGCGTGAGATCGCCGCCGCGCTGGCCTGGCTGGCGACGCGTGAACGTCCTCTGCAGATGCCGGGCGCCAACGACCATGCGCCGCGCGACGCTGCGTCCGCGTCCGCCACGGCGCCAGTCGCCGTTGCCGTCCCGCGAAGCGGAAATCCAGGCACGCAAAGCGCCCCAGCGCCGACTTTTGCCCGCGACACCGAACGCAAACCCGCCAGAGCCAGCACCAAACCGCCCGAAAGCCATCCGGACGCCGAGCCGCGCCGCGAGCGCCCGGCGAAGGAAGGCCGCAGCGACACGCCGGTAAGACAGCGCACTTTCGCGCCGGGGACACTGGCGCGCTACCGCATCGAGATCGGCCGCAATCAGGGCGTGCTGCCCAAGGAAATCGTCGGCGCCATCGCCAACGAGGCCGGCATCGCCGGCAAGGACATCGGCCAGATCAACCTGTTCGACGACTACAGCTCGGTCGAACTGCCGTCCAATTTGCCGCCCGACCTGATGGACGTGCTGCGCCGCATCCGCGTGCGCCAGTTCGCGTTCAAGGCGCGCGTCATGGAGCCCGGCGAGTTCGTCGACACCCGCCCCCCTCGCCGCGCACCGCCAGCAGGCAAGAAGCCGGACTGGAAGAAACCCGCCGGCGCCAAGCCCGAATGGAAGAAGCGCGAACGCTGAAACTCTAGGCGCGGAGAAAACCCCCATGGCCATCTACACGCTCGGCGACAGGAAACCCGTCCTCGGACGCGACGCCTGGATCGCCCCCAACGCCACCGTCATCGGCGACGTGCGCCTCGGCGACGAGGCCAGCATCTGGTGGAGCGCGGTGCTGCGCGCCGACAATGACAGCATCGCCATCGGCGCCGGCAGCAACATCCAGGACGGTTCGGTACTGCACGCCGACGAAGGCGTGCCGCTGACGCTGGGCGCCAACGTCACCGTCGGCCACTTGGTGATGCTGCACGGCTGCACCGTCGGCGAACAGTCGCTGATCGGCATCAAATCGGTGATCCTCAACCATGCCGTAATCGGTCGCCACTGCATCATCGGCGCCAACTCGCTGATCCCCGAGGGCAAGGTGATTCCCGAACGTTCGCTGGTGATGGGCTCACCGGGCAAGGTGGTGCGCGAACTCAGCGACGAGGAAGTCGCTCGCCTGCTGCTGGCCGCGCAAGGCTATGTCGCCAATGCGCGGCGCTATCGCGAGATGTGCCAGTCGGGGTGAATCAGTCGGGCAACGCCGCTACCTCGGCGCGCCCTCGTCGCTGCAGCGCGGCGAAGGGAGTCAAGATTCATGGCTTTTTCTGCGGCACCTGGACGAAGACCTCGCCGTCCTTGATCATGCCCAGTTCGTAGCGGGCGCGCTCCTCGATGGCCTCGTAGCCGGATTTCAGGTCGCGCACTTCAGCGTCGAGCGCCGCGTTGCGCTGTTCCAGCTTCTGATTGACCTCGCGCTGCGCCTGAACCTGGCGTTCGTGCTCCCAGACGCGGATCCAGCCTCCCTTGCCCAGCCACAAGGGATACTGCAGCAGGGCAATGATCAGGAGCAGGACCAGCGTCGGCCAGTTCATCACCGGTAGGGGCGGCTTACTTCCTCAGGTTGTAGAACGTGTCCAGCCCGGGGTAGCTGACGGTATCGCCGAGGTCTTCCTCGATGCGCAGCAACTGGTTGTACTTGGCGATGCGATCCGAGCGGCTGAGCGAGCCGGTCTTGATCTGGCCGGCGTTGAGGCCCACCGCGATGTCGGCGATGGTCGAATCCTCGGTCTCGCCGGAACGATGCGAGATGACGTTGGTGTAGCCGGCGCGCTTGGCCATTTCGACCGCGGCGAAGGTTTCGGTCAGCGAGCCGATCTGGTTGATCTTGATCAGGATGGAATTGGCGATGCCCTTCTGGATGCCTTCGCGGAGGATCTTCGGGTTGGTGACGAAAAGATCGTCGCCGACGATCTGCACCTTCTTGCCCAGCTTGTCGGTCAGGGTCTTCCAGCCGCCCCAGTCGCCCTCGGCCATGCCGTCTTCGATGCTGATGATCGGATAGCGGTCGGCCAGCGTCGCCAGGTAGTCAGCAAAGGCTTCCGAGCTCAGCTCAAGCTTTTCGGAGGCGAGGATGTACTTGCCATCCTTGTAAAACTCGGAGCTGGCGCAATCGAGGCCCAGCACCACGTCCTGGCCCGGCGTGTAGCCGGCGGTCTCGATGGCCTTGAGAATCAATTCGATGGCTTCGTCATTGCCGGAGACATTGGGGGCAAAGCCGCCCTCGTCGCCGACGGTGGTTGGGTAGCCCTTCTTGTCCACCAGCTTCTTCAGATGGTGGAAGACCTCGGCGCCACAGCGCAGGGCCTCGCGAAAGCTCTTGGCCCCGACCGGCAGGATCATGAACTCCTGGATGTCGAGGTTGTTGTTGGCATGCGCGCCGCCGTTGATCACGTTCATCATCGGCACCGGCATGGTCATCGGGCCGGAGCCGCCGAAATAGCGGTAGAGCGGCAGACCGGCCTCTTCCGCGGCCGCCTTGGCCACCGCCATCGACACCGCGAGGATGGCGTTCGCACCCAGGCGCGACTTGTTGTCGGTGCCGTCGAGCTCGAGCATCGCCTTGTCGACGAAGGCCTGCTCCTCGGCGTCGAGGCCGATGATGGCCTCGGAGATTTCGGTGTTCACATTCTCGACGGCCTGCACCACGCCCTTGCCCAGGTAGCGCGCGGGGTCACCGTCGCGCAGCTCGATGGCTTCGCGCGATCCGGTGGATGCGCCGGACGGAACCGCCGCTCGGCCCATGACGCCGGATTCGAGCAGGACATCCGCTTCGACGGTGGGATTGCCGCGCGAATCCAGGATTTCGCGGGCGACGACATCAACGATTGCACTCATGATGATTTCCTCGTAATGAATTCAATAGGCTTCGGCGAGCAGTATGTCGAAATCCGACACGCCGGCTCTGGCCTCGCGTGCCGCAAGGTATTCGGGTGAGTCGTAAAAGCCCCGCGCCGCTTCCATGCTGGGAAACTCCAGCACCACCAGGCGCTGAGGTTGCCAGGTGCCTTCAACCGTCTCATAGGGGGCGCCACGCACCAGGTAGCGGCCGCCGTGCCTTTCGACCGCGATCTGCGCCAGGCGGCGGTATTCGACCATGCGTTCGGGATCGGAGGAACGTGCATCGACCACCATGTAGGCATGCTTGCTCATGTCGCCATTCCTTTCTGCTTGATCAGCGTATCGAGTTCCAGCAAGGTTTCGAGGAGGCCCGCCATTTCTGGCAGCGGCCAGGCGTTGGGGCCGTCGGACATGGCCTTGTCGGGATCGGGGTGGGTTTCCATGAACAGGCCGGCAACGCCCACAGCCACCGCCGCGCGCGCCAACACCGGCACGAACTCGCGCTGACCGCCGCTGCGATCGCCCTGTCCACCCGGCAACTGCACCGAGTGCGTGGCGTCGAACACCACCGGGCAGCCGGTCTCGCGCATGATCGCGAGGCTGCGCATGTCGGATACCAAATTGTTGTAGCCGAAGGAGGCGCCGCGCTCGCAGACCATGATGTTGTCGGCGCCACCATTCACTTCACGCGCCTTGAGCACCACCTGTTTCATGTCGCCCGGCGCCATGAACTGGCCCTTCTTGATATTCACCGGCTTGCCCGAAGCAGCGCAAGCCTGGATGAAGTCCGTCTGCCGGCACAGGAAAGCCGGCGTCTGCAGCACATCGACCACGGCGGCAACGGCAGCCACTTCGTGTTCGGCATGGACGTCGGTCAGCACCGGGACGTTCAACTGCGTGCGGACATCGGCGAGGATGGCCAGGCCCTGCTCCATGCCCAGCCCGCGAAACGATTTGCCGGAACTGCGGTTGGCCTTGTCGTAGGACGACTTGTAGATGAAGTTCAGTCCCAGCTTGCGACAGACCTCCTGCAACTGGCCGGCCGTATCGAAGGCCAGTTCGCGCGATTCGATGACGCAGGGGCCGGCGATCAGGAACAGCGGCCGGTCCAGCCCGACATCAAAGCCGCACAGCTTCACTGGGCAACACCCATGTGGGCCAGGGCCGCCTTGATGTAGGCAATAAACAGCGGGTGGCCGATACGCGGATTGGAAGTGAATTCGGGGTGGAACTGCACGCCAACAAACCAGGGATGCATTTCAGCGGGAAGCTCCATCATCTCCGGCAGGTCCTCGCTCGGCGTGCGCGCCGAGATCACCATGCCGGCGGCCTCCAACCTGGGGGCGTAAATGTTGTTGACCTCGTAGCGATGGCGGTGCCGCTCATTGACCTCGGCGCCGTATATCCGCGCCGCCAGGGTGCCGGCCTTGATCGGGCAGCGTTGGGCGCCGAGGCGCATGGTGCCGCCGAGGTTGGAGGTCGCATCGCGCTTCTCGACGCGGCCTTCGCGATCCTGCCATTCGGTAATCAGCGCCACGACCGGATGCGGCGTATCGGCATCGAACTCGGTGCTATTGGCGCCGTCGAGGCCGGCGACATGGCGCGAAAACTCGATGGTGGCGAGTTGCATGCCGAGGCAGATGCCGAGATAGGGCACCTTGTGTTCGCGCGCGTAGCGAATCGCCGCGATCTTGCCTTCGGTGCCGCGCTTGCCGAAGCCCCCGGGAACGAGGATGGCATCCATTTTCTCCAGCGGCGCCGTGCCGCCGGATTCGATCCCCTCGGAATCGATGTAGTGGATGTGCACCTTACTCCGGGTATGGATGCCGGCATGGACCAGGGCTTCGGTCAGCGACTTGTAGGACTCGGTGAGGTCGACATATTTGCCGACGAAGGCGACGTTGACCTCGTGCTGGGGATGCTCGAGCGCATCGACCAGGTTCTTCCAGACCGAAAGATTCGCCGCCTTGGCCAGGATGCCGAGCTTGTGGCAGACGATCTCGTCGATCATCTGGTCGTGCAGCATGGCCGGAATCTTGTAGATCGAATCGGCATCGAGCGCGGCGATCACCGCTTCGGGCTGGACGTTGGTGAACAGGGCGATCTTGCGCCTTTCGTCCTCCGGTATCGGCCGGTCGGCGCGGCACAGCAGGATGTCGGGCTGGATGCCGATCTCGCGCAGGTCCTTGACCGAGTGCTGGGTCGGCTTGGTCTTCAATTCACCGGCGGAGGCAATCCAGGGCACCAGCGTGAGGTGGATGTAGCAGGCGTTCTGGCGCCCTTCCTGGATGCCCATCTGGCGGATGGCTTCGAGGAAGGGCAGCGACTCGATGTCGCCCACCGTGCCGCCGACTTCGACGATGGCCACGTCGGCGCCCTCGGCGCCGCGCTTGACGTAGAGCTTGATCTCGTCGGTGATGTGCGGGATCACCTGCACCGTCTTGCCGAGATATTCGCCGCGCCGCTCCTTCTTGATCACCGATTCGTAGATCTGGCCGGTGGTGAAGTTGTTGCGCTTGCCCATCTTGGCGCTGGTGAAGCGCTCGTAATGGCCCAGGTCGAGGTCGGTCTCGGCGCCGTCCTCGGTGACGAACACCTCGCCATGCTGGAACGGCGACATGGTGCCGGGGTCGACGTTGATGTAGGGGTCGAGCTTGAGGTGGGTAACCTTGATGCCGCGCGATTCGAGGATCGCCCCGAGGCTGGCGGCGGCGATGCCCTTGCCCAGACTGGACACGACACCACCCGTGACGAAAACGTATTTGGCCATGGAAATGCTACAGCGGGAAATTCCAATCATAGCGGAAAATTCCCGCCCGATTGAAAGCCCGCGCCGGACGGGCGATCCGGCGCCCCGTTCAAGCGCTCAGGCCTTCTTGCGCCGCTTGCCGCGCTTGCTCAAGCGGTCCACCAGCCCCGCCAGATTGCCCAGGGAAATGAGATGTGCATGGATCAGCGCGAGGCCGCCGTTGCCGAACAACTCCTGCACTGCCTCCTTGTCGAGCGCGCGCAGCTTGGCCTCGTCGACCACCTGCAGTCCGTTGAGGCGGAAGCGCGAACCATCCTTGAGTTCGGCCACCGAATCCGCCTGCCGCAGCAGCCCGAGTTCGGCCAGGCGAAGGCACATCCGCTCCGTGGCGGCCGCCGACTGGTGAAACTCGCGCAAGAAGCGGATCGCATGCTCCAGTTGCGCCGTCGGTTTGCCATCCGCGAACAAGGCCTCGCCCTCGGCTTCGCTGAAACACGGCGAGGCCTCGTCGATACACACCAGCAAATCGTCTTGCGGCCCTTTGGCCGGGACGAAGGGATAGCGCCGGACGAAGGCCGGAACATAGCGCGCATCCCATTTACCCGTGGTGTCGACATACAGGTTCTCGCTTTCGCGCAGGCCCAGCAGCACGGCGGGCAGCGGACAGGTCTGCCCCTGCACGAACACAATGGGATATTCGCGGGCGCACTCGAAGAACTCGCTGCCGACGATCGGCACCGAGTTGGTCCGCGCGGCGTAGGCGAAGGTTTTTGCCGGCAGCACCTTCAGCGCGACATGCCGCGCCTCATTGAGCGGCGCCACGCGCTCGTAGAACATCATTTCGGTCATCGCGAACGTCCTGGAACGAAAAGACATCAGGCTAGCACAGGCCCGGCAGTGACGCCTTGCGCGCGCCCCGACGCGGCGGCGGCGCCCGGCCGGCGGGTATAATCCGATTTTCAGAAATGCGGGAACCGCCATGGAAGCCGAACGCATCAACGCCGTCGCCAACCGTATCGCCGACCTCAACGGGCGCGGCGAGCAACTGCGGAGGTATCTTTGACTACGACGGCAAGGCGGAAAAACTCGCCGAACTAAGCCAGATCCTCGAAGACCCCAAGCTCTGGGACGACGCGGAGCGCGCCCAGGCCCTGGGCAAGGAAAAGAAATCCCTCGAAGCCGTGGTCGGCACGCTGTCCGGCGTCGGCGCCTCGCTGGTCGACGCCCGCGAGCTTTTCGAGATGGCGCGCGAAGAGGACGACGAAGCCACGCTGCAGGCGGTCGAGGCCGACCTTGACGCGGTGGAGAAGCTCGTCGCCGACCTCGAATTCCGCCGCATGTTCGCCAACCCGGCGGACCCCAACAACTGCTTCATCGACATCCAGGCCGGCGCCGGCGGCACCGAAGCCTGCGACTGGGCGAGCATGCTCCTGCGCCAGTACCTCAAATATTGCGAGCGCAAGGGCTGGAAGACCGAGCTGCTGGAGCAGACCGACGGCGACGTGGCCGGCATCCGCAGCGCCTCGATCAAGGTCGAGGGCGACTACGCCTACGGCTTCCTGCGCACCGAAACCGGCGTGCATCGCCTGGTGCGCAAGTCGCCCTTCGATTCCTCTGGCGGGCGCCACACCAGCTTTGCCAGTCTTTACGTGTACCCCGAAATCGACGACAGCATCGAGGTCGAGATCAACCCTGCCGACCTGCGCACCGACACCTTCCGCGCCTCCGGCGCCGGTGGCCAGCACATCAACAAAACCGACTCTGCCGTGCGCATCACCCACGTGCCGACCGGCATCGTCGTCCAATGCCAGAACGACCGCTCGCAGCACCGCAATCGCGCCGAGGCCATGGCGATGCTGAAGTCGCGCCTCTACGAGCACGAGATGCGCAAGCGCCAGGCCGAGGCCGACAAGCTCGAAGCCGGCAAAACCGATGTCGGCTGGGGCCACCAGATCCGCAGCTATGTGCTCGACAATTCGCGCATCAAGGACCTGCGCACCAACGTCGAAATTTCCGCGACGCAAAAGGTGCTCGACGGCGACCTCGACCAGTTCATCGAGGCCAGCCTGAAGCAAGGCGTCTAGGAGTCGGCGCCGAGGGGACGCCGAGGCAGCAAAACCACGCGGCCGCCCACGTGTTCATTCGCGCCGCCCGGCCATCGAGAGTATTGATAGGCAACCCGTCCCAGTAGGTCTAACCTAGCCGTTTTCGGTGTTCCTGCAAGGCAGTCTCCCCATGGGTCCCCACTACCTTTCCGCAAACCAACGCTACAGCACGCTGCGGGTGGTTCTCGCCTACGCGGTATTTGGCGCCTTGTGGATCATGGTTTCGGATACTATTTTGTTTGCCCTGATCGGTGAAGCCGCCCGGGCGGAGGAAGCCAGCAAGTTCAAAGGCCTCGGCTTCGTCGTGGTCACCTCGGTGCTGCTTTACGTCCTGATCAAGCGGACCTGGCAGCGTCAAGCCGGCATCCTGAGCTCGCAATTGGAACTATTGCGCGTTTTCGTCGAGCAGGCGCCCGCGGCCATCGCCATGTTCGACCGCGACATGCGATACATCGGCGCCAGCCGGCGCTGGCACGACGACTACCAGTTGGGCGACCAGGACCTGACCGGGCGATCGCACTACGAGGTGTTTCCGGAACTTCCCGCCAAGTTGAAGGAAGTCCATCAACGTGGCATGCGGGGCGAATCGGCCGGCGCCGAACGCGACCGCTTAGAGCGTGCCGACGGCACCGTCCAGTGGCTGAAATGGGAATTGCATCCATGGCATGACGGCAAGGACAGCGTGGGCGGCATCGTCATCATGTCGGAAGACATCACGCGGCAGGTGGTGGCCGAAGAAAAGCTGCGCCTGCAGGCGCTGGTGCTCGACCAGATTCAAGACCACGTGACGGTCACGAACCTGAATGGGGTGGTGACCTACACCAACGCGGCCGAACAGAAGGCGTTGCAATCCGACCGCGTCGGTCAGCATGTCACGGCCTACGGCGAGGGATCGCGGGCCGACGCCACTCAGCAGGAAATCGTCGAAGCAACCTTGGTCAAGGGGCACTGGAACGGAGTCGTGGTCAACCACAAGGCCGGCGGGTCGGCACTGTTGCTGGACTTGCGAACCACCCTGGTCAAGGATGACGAGGGAAACCCGGTGGCGATGGTCGGCATCGGCACCGACGTCACCGAGCGCAAGCAGGCCGAGGACGTACTTCGGGAAAGCGAACAACACTATCGCACCCTGGCTAACGGCGGTGCCGCCCTGATCTGGACAGCCGGCCCGGACAAGCTCTGCGACTACTTCAATGAGCCCTGGTTGCGCTTCACCGGCCGTCGCCTGGAACAGGAACTGGGGAACGGCTGGACCGAAGGCGTGCACCCCGATGACTTTGATCGGTGCGTGCAAATCTACGCCAGCCACTTCGAGCGTCGCGAGCCGTTCTCGATGGAATACCGCTTGCGCAAGGCCAATGGCGAGTTCGGCTGGATTCTCGATCAAGGCAGCCCCCGTTACGACAGCACGGGTCATTTCATCGGCTATATCGGCTATTGCCATGACATTGCCGAACACAAGCTGTCCGAGTTGGCCCTGGAGCAGAGCGCGAAGCAACTGCGCTTTGTCCTGGAAGGTTCGGAACTCGGCTTTTGGGATTGGGACATTTCCGCCGGCAAGGTCGACCGAAACGAGCAATGGGCCTTGATGCTGGGATACTCGCCCGACGAAATCCGGCAGACAACCCGGCAGTGGACGGATTTCATTCATCCCGAGGATCGCGAACGCGCCTGGGACTCCATCAACGCCGTCCTCGAAGGACGTTCGAAACTGCATCGGCTCGAATACCGGATGCTCCACAAGGACGGGAGCATCCGCTGGATTCTCGACCAGGCCAGCGTGATGCAGCGTGATCCCGGAGGAAAGCCGCTGCGCATGTGTGGAACGCATACCGACATTACCGCCCGCAAGCGCAGCGAACTCGAACTGGAACAGCATCGCCACCACCTGCAGGAGCTCGTCGAAGAACAAACCCAGGACCTGCGCAAGGCCAAAGTCGCCGCCGAAACCGCCAATGTCGCCAAGAGCTCGTTCCTCGCGAACATGAGCCATGAAATCCGCACGCCGTTGAATGCCATCACCGGCATGGTGCATATCCTGCGGCGCGGCGGGACCAGCCCGCAACAGGCCGACAAGCTCGACAAAATCGAGGCCGCGGGCAACCATCTGCTCGAAATCATCAACGCGGTACTTGACCTCTCCAAGATCGAGGCCGGCAAGTTCTCCCTCGCCGAAGACCTGATCTGCGCGGATAACCTGATCGAGAACGTGTCAAGCATGATCCGGCCCAAGGTTCAGGCCAAGGGCCTGACCTATGCCCTCGAAATCTCGTGCCTGCCAGACAAGCTGCTGGGCGACCGCACCCGCCTGCAGCAGGCCTTGCTCAATTACCTGTCCAACGCCGTCAAATTCACCGAGAGCGGCACCATCAAGCTGTGCGCCAAGGCGGTCGAAGACGATCCCGAAAGAGCGTTGCTGCGCTTCGAAGTCCGCGATACCGGGCCGGGAATTGCCCCGGAGGCACTGAGCAGACTGTTCTCGACCTTCGAGCAGGCCGACAATTCCATTACCCGCAAATACGGCGGCACCGGGCTGGGGCTGGCCATTACGCGCAAGATTGCCCGGATCATGGGAGGAGACGCCGGGGTGAACACCGAGCTTGGCAAAGGGAGCACATTCTGGCTGACCGTGCGCCTGAAGAAAGGCGCCATCGGATGCGGCACCGTCTCGGCCCATTCCGCATCGGAGACCGAGGCCATCCTGCAACGCGACCATGCCGGCGTCCGTATCCTTCTGGCCGAAGACGAACCCGTCAATCGGGAAGTCGCGCTGAGCTTGCTGGACGATGTCGGCTTGATCGTCGATCTCGCCGACGACGGCGAAAAGGCGCTGCAACTGGCCGGGAACAATCACTACGACCTGATCCTGATGGACATGCAAATGCCGAACATGGATGGCCTGGAGGCGACGCGACGGATACGCCGGCTTTCCCACCAGGCGCGGGTGCCCATCCTGGCGATGACCGCCAATGCCTTCAGCGACGACAAGCAACGCTGCCTGCAGGCCGGGATGGACGATTTCATCGCCAAACCGGTGAGCCCGGCGATTTTCTATGGGACCACTGTTGCAGTGGCTGGCGAAATCCGGATCGAGGTGATCACCTCCGGGAAAGCACGTGGGCACCACCAGGACTCATACGTCATCCTGATTTACGACATGCCCCGCCGGAAATGTGTCACAATATCGCCCGTTGTGACACAAGCAGGTTTCCCATGAAAACCATCACCATCCGCGAGGCGCGCGAAGGGCTTTCCCACCCGGAACAGCTTTTCGCCAGCGACGACGAAGTCATCGTCACCCGGCGTGGCGAGCCGGTGGCGCGCATCCTGCCGCCCAGCCCGCGTCCGCGCCTGCGCTCCTTGAAGGACTTCCTCGCCGGCCAGCCGATGCAGACCGTCCCGAGCGAGGTTTTGCTCGCGGAAGAGCGGGAAGACCGCGGTTGAACGCCTATATCGACACCAGCGCGCTGGCCAAGTGTTATATCCGCGAGCCGCGTTCGCTGGAGGTGCTGGACTGGGCGGAAGTCCAGGGCGAGACGGCCACGGCCGCGCTGACGCTGGTCGAATTTCGCTGCCTGCTGGCGCGCCGCCGCCGCGCCGGGGATTTCGACGCCACGCTGGAGCGCATGGCCCTGGCCGAGTTCGACAGCCATGTGCGCAGCGGCGCCTGGCGCATTCATCACGGCAGCTTCGGTGATTTCGCCACGGCGCGCGACCTGATCGACACGCTGCCCAATCACCCCTTGCGCACGCTTGACGCGCTTCACCTGGCGGCGGCGCGCGCCATCGGCGCCGACAGCTTCGCTACCGCCGACAAGATCCAGGCCGAGGCCGCCACGGCGCTCGGCTTCACCGTTCATCGTTTCTTCTGAGCCACCCATCATGACCGACACCACGCAAACCCCACCCGTCGACGAAAACCGCCTGATCGCCGAACGCCGCGAGAAACTCGCCGCCTGGCGCGCCACGGGCAAGGCCTTCCCCAACGACTTCTCGCGCGAAAACCTTGCCGGCCGGCTCGACGAGCTCTACAGCGCAAAGACCCGCGAGGAACTCGAAGCCACGCCGATCGAGGTCAAGGTCGCCGGCCGAATCATGCTCAAGCGCGTGATGGGCAAGGCCAGCTTCGCCAGCATCCAGGATGTTTCCGGCCGCATCCAGATCTTCGTCAGCAACGACATCACGGGCGAGGCGACACACAAGGAATTCAAGGGCTGGGACCTCGGCGACATCGTCGGTTGCGAAGGCACGCTGTTCAAGACCAAGACCGGCGAACTGACCATCCAGTGCGCCAACATCCGCCTGCTGACCAAGTCGCTGCGCCCGCTGCCGGAGAAATTCCACGGCCTCACCGATGTCGAACAGAAGTACCGCGCACGCGAACTCGACCTGATCACCAACGAGCAGACGCGCTTCACCTTCGTCGCCCGCAGCCGGATGATCCAGTCGATACGCAATTTCATGATGCACCGCGGCTTTCTCGAAGTCGAAACGCCGATGATGCATCCGATTCCCGGCGGCGCGGCGGCGAAGCCCTTTACCACGCATCACAACGCGCTGGACATGGAACTCTTCCTGCGCATCGCGCCCGAGCTCTACCTCAAGCGCCTGGTGGTCGGCGGCTTCGAGAAGGTGTTCGAGGTCAATCGCAACTTCCGCAACGAAGGCCTCTCGCCGCGCCACAACCCCGAGTTCACCATGATGGAGTTCTACGAGGCCTACAGCGATTACCGCCGGTTGATGGACTTCACCGAGGGCCTGCTGCGCCACTCGGCGCGCGAGGCGCTGGGCACCGAGGTATTCGAATACCAGGGACGCACGCTCGACCTCTCCAAGCCCTTCGCCCGCCTGACCATCGCCGGCGCCATCCACCAGTACCATCCCGGCTACAGCTTCGAACAGTTGAACGATGTCGACTGGCTGCGGCAGAAACTCAAGGACCTCCGCGTCGACCTCAAGGCGCCGCATCTGGCGAATGCCGGCCTCGGCACCCTGCAACTCGTGCTGTTCGAGGAGACCACCGAAGCCGAGCTGTGGGACCCGACCTACATCATCGACTACCCGGCCGAGGTCTCGCCGCTGGCGCGTGCCAGCGACGGCAACCCGTCGATCACCGAGCGCTTCGAACTCTTCATCGTCGGCCGCGAGATTGCCAACGGCTTCTCCGAGCTGAATGACCCCGAGGACCAGGCCGCGCGCTTCATGCAGCAGGCCAAGGCCAAGGAGGCTGGCGACGAGGAGGCGATGTATTACGACGCCGACTACATCCGCGCCCTGGAATACGGCCTGCCGCCCACCGGCGGCTGCGGCATCGGCATCGACCGCCTGGTGATGCTGCTGACGGACTCACCCTCGATCCGCGATGTGATCCTGTTCCCGCAGATGCGGCGCGAGTAATGGTCGCGATCGTCCCCGCCGAACTTGCGTTCGCCGGGGACGGTACCCCGTTCTCGCCGCGCTACGGCGACATCTACCACTCCAGCCAGGGCGGCCTCGGCCAGGCACGCCATGTCTTCCTCGCCGGCAACGAACTATTGGGGGAAAACGCGCGCTGGCGTGACCGGCGGCGTTTCGTCATCCTTGAAACCGGCTTCGGCCTCGGCCTGAACTTCCTCGCCACCTGCCAGGCCTGGCACTCCAGCCCCGGCCCGACCGGCCGCCGCCTGCATTACGTCGCGGTCGAGAAGCACCCGTTCCGCCTCGACGACATGGCACGGCTGCACGCGCGCTGGCCCGAACTCGCCGCGTTCTCGGCCCCCTTGCTGGCGCAATGGCCGTCGCCGCTACCCGGCCTGCACCGGCTTGATCTCGGCGACATCGTGCTGACGCTGGGCTTCGGCGATGCCAACGCGCTATTGCCGCAACTGACGCTGGCGGCGGACGCCATTTTCCTCGACGGTTTCGCCCCGGATCGCAATCCGGAACTGTGGTCCGAGGCCGTGGTGGAACAGTTGCAGCGCCTCGCCGCCCCCGGCGCCAGCCTGGCGACCTGGACCAGCGCCGGCGAGGTGCGTCGGCGTCTCGCCAGCGCCGACTTTCAGCTCGAACGCCGCCCCGGTTTCGGCGGCAAGCGCGAAATGCTATGTGGAAAACACGCGGGGTCACCAGCGACCACCGACCCGGCCTCGAAGCGCATCGCCGTGATCGGCGCGGGCGTGGCCGGCGCCTCCGTGGCGCAGGCCCTGACGCGGCGCGGACACGCGGTGACCGTGATCGACGCCGCCGCGCATGCCGCCAGCGGCGCCTCGGGCAACCACGCCGTCGTCTTCCGTCCGCTTCCGGCCCAGGATGACGGCATGCTGGCACGCCTGCTGCGGGCCGGCTTCCTGCTCGGGCGGCGTCGCTTTGCGGAACTGCCCGGCGCGCGCTGCGGCTGGACCGGCGTGCTGCACGTCGCGCGCGACGAGCGACACGAGGACATCCAGCGCCGGATTGTCGGGCAGCACGCGCTGCCGGCGGACTACTGCCGCTTCGTCAGCCGCGAGGAGGCCGCGGCGCTCGCCGGGTGGCCGGTTGCGCTGGGCGGCTGGTGGTTTCCCCGCGGCGGCTGGATCAATCCGCCGAGCCTTTGCCGTGCGCTCCTGCAGGGCATAGCCTGCCGCTTCGAGTTCAAGGTCGCGCGCCTCGCGCGTACCCGCCACGGCTGGGAAGTGCATGGCGAAAACCGCGTGATCGAGGCCGACGAGGTGGTGCTTGCCAATGGCATCGGCGCGCCGGCGCTGGCGCCGGACTTCGCCTTGCCGATCCGCGCCGGGCGCGGCCTGGTCAGCCATATCGCCGAAGGCGCGACGCCGCCGCTGGACATCGTGGCGACGCGCCTGGGCTACGTCACGCCGGCGCTGGACGGCATTCGCTGCGCGGGCGCGACGCTGCAGGCGGACGATCTCGACGGCGAATCGCGCCGCGCCGACCATGTCGAAAACCTGTATCGCCTCGACATGCTGCTGCCCGGCTTCGCCGTCGGCGTGGATCCGGCCACGCTTGCCGGCCGCGTCTCGTTTCGCCCGATGTCGCCCGACCGCCTGCCCATCGTCGGCCCCCTGTCGGCTGGCGACGGCCTGTGGATCATCAACGGCTTCGGCGCACGCGGCATGGTCTTCTCGTCGATCTGCGCCGAACAACTGGCCAGCCAGATCAGCGGTGAAGTCCTGCCGCTGGAACGCGACCTGGTCGACGCATTGGCTCCGCAGCGATTCGCACGAGGCGGGCTCCATCCGCGCACGGCGCGGCGTTTGTAACAGATGTAACAGTTGATTGCGCCTGTCCCGCGTCGGCCGCGTGAAACGTTACTGTGCTCATGCGTCTTACACCACAGGAGCACATCATGGAAGCCACACACCCTCTTGCCACCACCGCCACCGTGACATCGACGGCCGCCCACCCGCTGGTGCTGGCCGCGGCGGCCTCGGTCACCGTACTCAGCCTGACCGGCGTCGCCTACCTGGCCGGCTGGCTGCCCGGCCCGACGAATCCCGGCACGGCCGAGCGTCCGCTTGCCGCCGCAAGCCAGACGACAATGCCGCCAATCGCGATCCAGCAGACCGTCACCCTGCCCCAGGAAAAGCCCAAGGTTGCCGCAGCCAAACAGGCGGATTCAGCAACGCCGGCCGTTCGCCGCGTCGCGTCACCCGCCGCCAGCCGTCCTGTCGAGGCCGGCGCCGCGCCGTCGATCGCCGTGTATCCAGCGCCGACTCCCGTGGTGAACACGCCACCGCCGATCACCCTGGCGCAGGCGCCGATCTGCCGTGAATGCGGCGTGGTCGAAGCCGTGCGCACGGTGCCGATCGAAGCCAAGGGCGGCGCCACCGGCGCCGTCGCCGGCGGAGTGATCGGTGGCTACATCGGCAACCAGTGGGGGCGCGGCGCCACGCGCGACATCGCCACGGTCCTCGGCGCGCTGGGCGGCGCCTACGCCGGCAACCATATCGAAAAGTCGATCAAGGAAGCCAAGCGCTATGACGTGATCGTGCGCTTCGAGGATGGCAGCACCCGTACCTTCAGCAGCGAGACGCCACCGGCATGGCAAACCGGCGACCGCGTGAAGCTTCAGTACGGCACACTGATCAGCGGCGGCGGCAGGTCCGCCACCGATATGGGCACGATCTGACGCGGCGTTTTTATCAGGTCGAACATCGGGGGGCCTTGCATCAGGCTGGCGATTCGCCGCGCCGACTCGTGCAATTCCACGGTCCACCCCGGGCCATCGGGCAGCGGCGGCGGGATCGACTGCAGATGTTCGGCCACCTCGCGCCCATCCCAGCCGGCGGCGGCCAACAGGTCCATGGCGATCAGTTCGGCCTCGATCACCTGCTGCGGACGGAAGCTCGCGCGCAAGGCACGCGAACCGGCGAACGATGCCGCAGAGGCCACGGCGGTCGTCGTCACCGTGGCGGTAGCCGCCGAGGTCGCGGCGGCGGTCGTTGCCGCGCTTCCGGAGATCAGCGCCGGCAAATTGAGTACCGGAAACAGTATCTGCGCGGCGACGCCGACCAGGATGCTGGTCGTGACATTCTCGTCATGGTGGCCGTCGATGATGTGGCTCATTTCGCGGGCCAGAATGAAGGCGAGCGCCCCGTCGTCGAGGTCCAGAACGCGCACCCCGCGATAGAGCACCACCGTTCCGGCGGAGCTCGACGCCGCTCCCGGATCGCGCTTGTCGGCGACCACGAATTCAAAACGCGGGAAGCGCAGATGGAGATCCGCATGCTGACGAAACGCCGCGTCGGCGAGGCGGCGGCCGATGGCCAGGACACGCTGGTCGAAGGCGCGATCCGCGACGCATTCGGACTCCTGGCAAACCGGTGCATTTTCCGCGGTCACCAGTTGCAGTTGCAGATCAAACTCGGAATACACCGCGCTGAACCCCTGCAGGCCCGGCGGCGCCTGCAACTGGCGACGAACCTCGGGCGAGCCGGCGCAGCCGGCAATCAGCAGCGCGCCAAGCAGCACCCTAGGCAGGCGCATGCCGAGCCATCCCGGAAGAATCACGCAATGACCCGGCCCACCAACGCCACGTCAAGCACCCAAGACCCGATCCAGGCGCGACAGCACCCGTTCACGCCCCATAACTTCGAGCACCGCGTCGATCGAGGGTGACTGCGGCAGGCCGAGCAGCGCCACGCGCAGCGGAATCGCCAGTTGCGGCATCTTCAGGCCGGCCTCGGCCGCTGTCTGCTTCACCGCCTGGCCAAGCTCCGCGGCCAGCCAGGCACAGTGCTCGAAGCGCGCCTTGAGCGCGGCAAGCCCCTTCAGCGCCGGCTCGGTCAGATGCTGGGCGGCCAGCTCCGCGGACGGTTTCGGCGGAGAGAAATAAGGATGCATGGCGTCCGCCAGTTCGTTGAGATTCCCCACGCGGTCGCGGTACAGCGCGGCAACCCGCGAAGCATCCGGGCCATCCCCGAGTGTCACGCCCTGCCGCGCCAGCCGCCGCCCCGCCTCGGCCGCGAGGCGCCGCGGATCCGCCTGCTTCAGGTAATGGGCATTCAGCCAGTTGAGCTTCTCGGTATTGAACTGCGCGGCCGATGCCGTGATGTGGTCGAGATCGAACCACTGCACGAACTGCTCCATGCCGAACACCTCGTCGTCGCCATGCGACCAGCCCAGGCGCGCCAGATAGTTCAACACCGCTTCCGGCAAATAGCCTTCGTCGTCGTACTGCATCACCGACACGGCGCCGTGGCGTTTGGAAAGCTTCTGCCCGTCGTCGCCCAGGATCATCGACAGGTGCGCGTATTCGGGTACCGGCGCGCCCAGCGCCCGCAACAGGTTGATCTGCCTTGGCGTGTTGTTCACATGATCGTCGCCGCGGATGACGTGGGTGATCTTCATGTCATGATCGTCGACCACCACGCAGAAGTTGTAGGTCGGCGTGCCGTCGGCGCGGGCGATGACGAAGTCGTCGAGCTCGGCGTTGGCGAACTCGATGCGGCCCTTGACCAGGTCATCCCAGGCCACCACGCCATCCAGCGGATTGCGAAAACGAACCACCGGCGGCACGCCTGCCGGGGCGGCAGGCAGCGCCTTTCCCGGCTCGGGACGCCAGCGCCCGTCGTAACGCGGCTTTTCCTTGCGCGCTTCCTGCTCGGCGCGCAGCGCGTCGAGTTCTTCCCTTGACGTGTGGCAGTGATAGGCGGTGCCGGCTTCCAGCATCCCGGCAATGACCTCCTTGTAGCGGGCCATGCGTTGCATCTGGTAGAAGGGGCCCTCGTCGTGCGCCAGTCCCAGCCATTGCATGCCATCGAGGATCGCCTGCACCGCCTCCGGCGTGGAACGCGCGACATCCGTGTCCTCAATGCGCAGGATGAAGCTGCCGCCATGGCGCCGTGCAAAGGCCCAGGAAAACAGGGCCGTGCGCGCGCCGCCGATATGCAGGAAGCCAGTGGGACTGGGGGCGAAGCGGGTACGGATGTTCATGGCGAGGCGTGGCATGGAGAAAGGATCGATTTTATTCCACTGCCGCGCCCCAATTGACCGCCAGAGGGCCTTTGTGGTTAAATTCGCGCCTCTTTCGCGGGCGGTTAACTCAGCGGTAGAGTGCCACCTTCACACGGTGGAAGCCACTGGTTCGATCCCAGTACCGCCCACCAAAAGACCCTTGCAGCACAAGGATTTCGAGCCTGCCAAGACCGCCGATCGGCGGTTTTTTTTACGTCAAAGCCCTCCATATGTAGACGTTTTTTACACTGATTCGAGGCCCCTACACTATTTGTTTTTCGGGAATCGACAAGAGTGGATTTTGCAAGAGGTGCACCGGCCATCAAAATGTTGACATCATGCACCATCCGAGTAGCATGATTTCTGCGCCGATTTAAGTTTCAACTTGCGGGCGCGTTATAAATTCAGCTAAAGCGGACGTCACCCAACCCGTTCTAGTGCGCAAGCCTGAACGGGTTTTTGTTTTCCGGCGTGGCCCACCTTACGGGCCGAGGAGATTTACACCGAATTGCGGTCCTCGCCACTTGGCAAATTCGCTAAACAGGGAGAAGCACCATGAACTTCAACAAGAAGGAACTCGATGTGATCGCACGCGCCATGGCGATCCTTGAGGAGCGTGCCCACTGCAACTCCATTTCCCTCGCCTCACCGGGCGCTGTGACCGACTACCTGCGCCTGCGTGTCGGGGGGATGGAGCATGAAGTGTTCGGCGTGCTGTGGCTTGATGCCCAGAACCGGCTGATCGAGACCGAGGAGTTGTTCAGAGGCACCTTGACACAGGCTTCGGTGTATCCACGCGAAGTGGTCAAGACGGCGCTGGCGCGCAATGCCGACGCGGCGGTCCTGTATCACAATCATCCCAGCGGTAGCGCGGAGCCCTCCCGTGCCGACGAGTTGCTCACAGGCACACTCAAGACGGCGCTGGCGCTGGTTGATGTGCGCGTGGTTGATCACTTTGTGGTGACGGCAGGCGCGGCGATGTCCTTCGCCGAGCGCGGCCTGATCTGAGGAGGTGATCATGCGCAAACCAAAACCAGTCAAGGCCGCGCGCATTGAGGGCGCCCTCAAGACCCGCCTGCCTAGCCTACAGCGCCGTGCGGAGCACCTCTGCTACCAGTACCAACTACCAACGAAGCTAGGCACGCTCCGGATCAGCCCCTGCGATGGTGCGATCAGGACTCGCTTCGATGTGGTGCCGCTCGCCGCCCCGTGTGGCACCAGCCTCAATCCCTATTCTGGCAAGTGGAACTTTGAATGCCTCGACGACGATTCGCTGGTCGGCCGAGCCATCTACTGGATCGAGAGGATCGCGACGTAAAGACGACCCACGGCCGCCCGAGCAGTTTGCTCGGTTAGCGTCGAGTCGAAGGTCTGATTTGACGGCATGACCCACCTCACGGGTCCGGGGGATTTAATCCAAATTGCGGCCCCGGCCATTTCGGCATAGCTGCTAAAGCGGAGAACAGTCATGACATTAACTTACAGGGACAAACTGCCGGACGATCACCCGATCAAGCGTGGGTTCGTCAGCTTCGTGCCGAGGCGAACGGATACATCCGGAGCGCCCTTGCTGCCCGAGCCGTCCTACCCGCGAACGCCCAAAGCCGATCCGAGTCCCGACCCGATGCAGGGCGCAGTGGATCAGATCGAGGCGGCGTTGCGGGCGAAGGGCGAGCAGTTAGCCAAGCTGACACCGGAGCAGTACGCCCGGTATATGGCCGACAGGGACAACGGCTTGGTCTTGCCGTTACAGGTGTACATTACTCGCAGCGAGAACGACCGGAGCTAAGTTCCGCCTTCTTCGGCACTGGCCTCAAGGGTCAGGAACGCCTGCGTCCCATGGGTTCAGGCTGTGCGTCACTCTAACGCCAAAGGCTCGCTTGCTTGGAGCAAGCAAATATCGGGCGGTGTCTACCTCCAGACCCGCGGCGTCTCCGTTGGGACCAAAGGATGGGTCTTCATCAACAAACCTGTGCATGATTTTCCCGTCATCCTTCATCGCTACCAGTACCGTCATGGTGTACGTATGGTTACCAACCTCTCGGACAAAGGCAACGATGATTTGCTTTGGATTTGTCGGCATGGCTTTGCATGCGATCAGTGCTTGGCTATCCGGCACGTAACCGGACGCAACTGCCGCATTCAGGGCAGAACTATCGGTACAAGCGACATCGGCGTGTGTGGGCGGCGATACGCAGAACAGCGCAATAAGTAGGCGAGCGCACGGTACGTTCATTCAGATGCCCAACGAATGAAAGGGACTTCCCCGTCCCGAGGCGGCGGCGGAAGCCGCGAGCGGCAACAAGTGCCAAGATGAGATTTCGCGATCACATCAAAACCACGAAAGGGGAAGTCCATGAGCATTATCACAGTAGGAATCGATCTGGCCAAGAACGTCTTTGCCGTGCATGGCGTTGATGATAACGGCAAGCCGGCGCTGGTCAAGCCGAAGGTATCACGCGAGCATCTGCTGCCGCTGATCGCCCAGTTGCCGCCCTGCCTGATCGGCATGGAAGCCTGCTCCGGCGCGCACCACTGGGCGCGGCTGTTCCGCCAGCACGGCCACACCGTCCGGCTGATGGCGCCCAAGTTCGTCATCCCCTACCGCCTGTCCGGCAAGCGCGGCAAGAACGACGCGGCGGACGCCGCCGCCATCTGCGAAGCCGTCACCCGGCCGCAGATGCGCTTCGTCCCGGTCAAGGAAGAACACCAGCAGATCATCCTGGCGCTGCACCGCACCCGCACCGGCTTCGTCGAGGAGCGGACGGCCACCTACAACCGGCTGCGCGGCCTGATCGCGGAAGTCGGCATCGTCTGCCCGCAGAAGATCACCGCCCTGCGCCGGGCGCTCATGGACCACCTGGAGGATCTGCCGGGTTACCTGAATCGCTGCGTCGGCGACCTCCTGGCCCACGCCGACAGCCTGGACGTCCGGATTGCCGAGTACGACCGGATCATTCGCGACGCGGCCCGCGAGGATGCGCGTAGCCGGCGGCTGATGGATCTGCCGGGGATCGGCCCCAACACCGCCAGCGCCCTCCTGGCCAGCATCGGCGGCGGCCACGACTTCAAGAACGGGCGCCAGGTGGCGGCCTGGATCGGGCTCACGCCGGGGCAGTACAGCAGCGGCGGGACAACCCGCCTGGGACGGATCACCGTAAGCGTCTTCCCAAGGCCGTCTTCCCAGGGTAGGTAACGTAGGTCAAAGTCGCTCCCACCATTCAAGTGGCGGGAACCATCTTGGCGACAGACAGCATTGCAAGGACGAGCCGCAAAGGCCGCCCGAATTACCCGATCGATTTCAAACGGAAGTTGGCGGCACTGGCCTGTGCGCCGAACGTGTCCGTATCGAAACTCGCCGCCAAGCACGGCATCAACACCAACATGGTGTTCAAGTGGCGGCGCCAGTATCGCGCCGGCTACTTTGGCGTTCCGGGGAATGGCGTGGTCACCGCACCGGTGACCTTGATTCCCGTCGTCACGCCCGCCGTGACCGAACGGCAACTGTCCGCGAGGCAAAGCGAACCGGTGATCGAGCTCGTGATCGACGACGTCACACTGCGACTGCATGGCGGAGTGAATCCGATCACGTTGAGTACGGTGCTCGACTGCCTGGCTCGGCGGCGATGATCGGGCTGCCGACCGGGACGCGGATCTGGATCGCCGCCTGGCGTCACCGACATGCGGCGCGGCATGGATGGATTGGCGGCCCTGGTGCAAACTGCGCTGACCGAGAATCCATTCAGCGGGCACGTCTTCCTCTTCCGCGGCCGGCGCGGTGATCTGATCAAAGTGCTGTGGTGGAGCGGCGATGGATTGTGCCTGTTCGCCAAGCGACTGGAGCGCGGGCGCTTCGTCTGGCCGCAGGCCGCGAGTGGCAGCGTGAGCCTGAGTGGCGCGCAACTCTCGATGCTCCTGGAGGGCATCGATTGGCGGCGTCCGGAGCGTACCTGGCAACCGAGTCAGGCCGCGTAAATTTCTGTTGTTTGTCTGATCACGAATGGGTTTCCATGCCCTAGAATTCGTGCATGGCAAACGCATCTTCGCTCCCGGACGACATCGATTCCCTGAAGCGTTTGCTGGCCAATCGCGATGATCTGATCGCCAAACTGATGGCCGAAATCGCCCGTCTCAAGCGGTGGCAATTCGGGCGGTCCGCCGAACGGATCGAAGGCACGCTGGCGCAATTGCAACTGGCGCTCGATGACCTGCAAGCCGGAGAGAAGAAGGCCGACCCGTTGCCCGAGCCTGTCGTTGCGGCGGAAGATTCCACCCAGGAAACACCCGACCGGAAGAAGGTGGTTCCGCTGCGCCGCGCCTCGCGGGAACTCCCCGCCCATCTGCCGCGCGAAACGGTTGTCCATTCACCGGAGAATTGCTCCTGTCCCGCGTGCGGCTCGGCGATGCGCAAACTCGGCGAAGACGTCTCGGAGATGCTGGACTTCGTGCCCGGCTACTTCAAGGTGATCCGGCATGTGCGCCCGAAACTCTCCTGCGGTCATTGCTCCACGATCGTTCAGCAGCCCGCCCCCTCGCGTCCCATCGAACGGGGCCTGCCGACCCCGGGGCTGTTGGCCCAGGTGATCGTTGCCAAGTATGCCGATCACAGCCCCTTGTATCGGCAGCAAGGCATCTACCGGCGCGTTGGCGTCAATCTCGACCGTGCCACCCTGGCCGGTTGGGTGTCAGATGCCGCCCGCCTGCTCGATCCCTTGGCCAGTGCCATCGGGCGCTATGTTCTGAAGGCCGAGAAAGTGCATGGTGACGACACCCGGTAAGCCGGTCCTCGATCCCGGACGGGGACGCACCAAGACCGGCCGACTCAGGACCTATGTACGGGATGATCGACCGGCGGGAAGCCGGGCGCCGCCGGCGGTGTGGTATCGCTATTCCCCGGATCGACAAGGCATGCATCCGCGCGAACATCTGATGCGCTATGCGGGCATTCTTCAGGCTGACGGCTATGCGGGCTACGGTGCGCGAGATGAGAGCGGCCGCGTCATCGAGGCGGCCTGTTGGGCGCACGCGCGTCGGAAGTTCTACGACATCTATGTGGCGGAGAAGTCACCGATTGCGGCCGAGGCGATCCGGCGCATCGGGCTGATGTATGGCATTGAGCGCGAGATTCGCGGGCAGGCTCCCGAGCGGCGGCGTGCTGTCCGTCAGGAGCAGACGGCTGGCATCCTGGTGGCCCTGCACGTCTGGATGAACGCGACGCTACAGACCGTGTCGGCGAAGTCGAATCTCGCGGGCGCCTTCAAATATGCGCTGGTGCGCTGGGAGGCGCTGACACGCTTCTGTGACGATGGCCGCATCGAGATCGACAACAACACGGCGGAGCGTTCCATCCGCCCGCTGGTTCTGGGCCGCCGCAACTATCTGTTTGCCGGCTCCGATAGCGGCGGCACAAGTGCAGCCGCCCTGTACAGTTTGATCGGCACGGCCATGCTCAATGGCGTAGAGCCCTATGCGTATCTGCGTGAGGTGCTGGGCCGTATTGCCGAGCACCCGATCAATCGCATTGACGAGTTGCTTCCGTGGAAGCTCGACTTGGCTGGAACGAACGAGCAATTGCGGGCCGCCTGAACGATGGCAACCTCCCGAACGTCCGTGCGAGCGATCAAGACGCCAGCGCCGATTCTCCAACTGCGAGTCGATCTTCTGTACCTGAAGCCGGCCATCTGGCGGCGTGTGCTGGTGCCTGGTTCCATCAAGCTGCCAAAGCTGCACGTGGTACTGCTCTACACCATGGGCTGGATGGGCGGACATTTGCACGAGTTCATCATCGGCGATCGGAATTTCGGGATGCCAGATCAGGACTATCCCCAGATCGGCCTGGAACGGGAAGACCGCGTGACGCTTGCCGCCGCATTGGGCTCCCTCAAGATCTTTCGCTATCTCTACGATTTCGGCGATGGCTGGGAGCACCGCATTACTCAGCAGTCGCCAATATAGGCGACAGAAGGAGCTTGGAAAAGTGAACGCACGAGGCTGGGCAATTTCTGGAGCGCCGCAAGCTGCTCCTCGATTTTGTCGCGCAGTTTTTCCCTTTCTGCAAGGGGCGTCTTGCCGTGCCGGTGCGCTTGACATGACTCCAAACCAGTTCGTCCGGATTCAAATCGGGCGCATAGCCAGGCAGGAAATGCAAGGTCAGGCGGCCCTCGGTGGAGGTGACGTACTTCTTTACGAGCGCGGTCTTGTGTGCAGGCAGGCTGTCGAGCACGAGATGGATCGGCTTCCTGCGGTACTTCATCATCTGTTGCAGCAGTTCGACGAACAATTCCGCGTTGAGACCGCCTTCGTAGGTGCAGAACCAGAACGCACCGTTGGCGTTCACCGCCGATGCCGCGCTGATGGCTTGACGCTGTCCGGGGCGCTGCACGACCGGCGTCTGTCCGCGGACGCCCCAGGTCTTGCCATGCACCGTATCGGCGCGGAATCCGGATTCATCCCAGAAGAAGATTTCAGCGCCATCCGCCTTTGCCTGCTTGGCAATGGCCGGAAAGGTTTCGCGCTGCCACTTCTCAATGGCATCGGGATCCCGTTGATAGGCTCGCTGCAACGGCTTCTGCGGCGTGAGGCCCAATCTGGCCAGCATCTCGCCAACGGCGGTCAGTCCCAGCTTCACGCCGAACTTCTCTTCAATCAACTCGACAACGACCGCACGCGTCCACAGGCCAAAGTCCAAGCCGTACTGGCGAGGGTCTCTCCCGTTGATCCATCTGAAAACCTGACTTTCCTGTCTCGGCGTCAGGGTGCGCGGCCGTCCAGTCGCCTTCGTCGAGCGCAGTGCCCGAATACCAAGCCCTGGCTGCAACGCCGCCTTCAACCACTTGTAGATCGTCGTGCGATTGAAGCCATATGCCTCAATCACCTTCGCCGCCGGCTCGCCTTCGCGCACCCGCTCGATCGCCATGAGCCGAATTTCCTCCAGCGTCTTGCGATCCAATGTTCGTCCGTCTCTTTTCATGCAACATGAGACTGTCATGGGCGCCGAGAGTTCCATATTTGTCGACTTATTTTTCGACTAATGAGTAAGGTGGAGAAGATCCTGCCGCCGGACCCCACCTTGCGGTCGCCATTTTGCGTGGACGGTGCGAACGCGTGTCCGCCCGAAGATGTCGGCGGTCCTCCCGGTTACATCGACTTCCTCGAAGCCATCCATGATCCGACCCACGAGGAGCACCAGGACATGCTCGACTGGTGCGGCGGACAGTTTGATCCGACCGCCTTCAATCCCTCCGACGTCAACGCTCTCCTCAGCGAAATCAAGTTCTGATTGTCAATGCGGCCGTGGGGTGACGCTTACGGATCACCAAGGCCGGCGACCGCTACTTGCGCAGCCTGCTGGTGATGGGCGCCAAGGCGATCCTCTCCGGCCTGGGGGAGAAGCAGGACCGCTTCAGCCGCTGGGCGAGAAGCCTGGTCGAGCGTCGCGGCTACTGGAAGGCGGTGGTGGCGATTGCCGCGAAGAATGCGCGGCTGGCCTGGGCGGTGCTGCGGTTCGGTGAGGAGTTCCGCCTGCGCCAGGCGGACGCCTGAGCGGGCGATGCCGAAAACCGTCTTCAGGAAGCGGAAAGGAGCCGTTTGCGCCGGTGGCCGCCGGCACGAGTTCACCCATGCACTGCATGCGTTGATGGGAAGCGGGTTGGACCCGCGCCGGGAGCGCCTGATTATCTCTAGGGGAAGAAGCCATTCCCGTCCAACGAGGAGTTCCGCCTGCGCCAGGCGGACGCCTGAGCGGGCGATGCCGAAAACCGTCTTCAGGAAGCGGAAAGGAGCCGTTTGCGCCGGTGGCCGCCGGCACGAGTTCACCCATGCACTGCATGCGTTGATGGGAAGCGGGTTGGACCCGCGCCGGGAGCGCCTGATTATCTCTAGGGGAAGAAGCCATTCCCGTCCAACGATTGAGGCCCCGGCGCGCGTCTTTCATCAGGGTCCGGGCGACATGCCCAACATGACCGGTTGTAGTTTCGCAGTCCGCCATCTTCTTCATCGATCCGCGCCGTGATACGAAACCTGAGCAGGAAAATGTGATGAACGAAAAACCGTCAGGGTAGTTGCGCTTTTTGGGGAAGCCCTTGTAGTTGAAGTTCAGAGGCGGTGCGCGGCTTCATCGCGCAGCGTCCTCTGGAACGACGGGTTCGGCTACGCCGTCCACGAGAAAGACTCAGGCAGCGAGCAGCCGGCACCGGGAAATGCGCGAAAGCGTTTCGCCCATGATTTCACGGGCGATCGCCGTATCGTAGTTGGCCTGTCCCCGAAGCCACCAGCCGTCACTGAGCCCAAAGTACCGACACAGCCGTAGATCGGTGTCGGCTGTGATGGCCCGTTTGCCCGCGACAATATCTCCGATCCGCTGAGGGGGAACGCCGATATCCTTGGCCAAACGGTACTTCGTCAGGCCAAGCGGCTTGAGGAACTCTTCGTCCAGCATTTCGCCGGGAGAAACAGGGGGAACGGTGCGCACGACTATGCTCCTTCAGTGGTAATCCACAATCTCAACATTCTTCGGACCTTCTACGGTCCAAACAAAGCACACACGCCACTGGTCGTTGATGCGGATGCTATGTTGTCCCTTGCGATTTCCCTTCAGTGCTTCCAATTGATTACCGGGTGGCACACGCAGATCTTCCAGGACAGCAGACCAGTCGAGTTGTTCAAGCTTGCGTAGCGCGGGTCGCTCAACATTGACCCAGCGACGGACGCGCTTTCCGAGAAAGAGCGCCTGCGTGTCCTTGCATTTGAAGCTCTTAATCGCCATTTGCAAAGACTAACGCGTGGCAGACATAACGTCAAGCGTTAATATAGTCCATTCACAGCGCTCAGATGGGTTTCGTGGGGCCGAACGTTTGACGTAACCGGCGCGACGCGGCTTTATCGCGGCGCGTCCGGTTGACGGATGGGTTGGACGAAGCCGCTACGCGGAGAAGTCGATGCTGTTGGCCTGAAGTCAAAATGTAACCTCATTCCCTCTCGCGAGGGCTTGTTCCATGACGAACCATGAGGTTACCTGAAGATGAATGCATCATGCAAAGCTGATTTTGATCGGAGCTACCAGTCGCATCTGAAGCACCTGAAACTCAAGGGTCTGCGGCCCAAGACCATCGAAGCTGTTGACGACCGTCCACAATTGACCCACCTGCTGGCGTAATTTCCATCGAAATTTGACCCACCTTGATTGGCTACCCTGCGAGATTTTGAGCAGGGGCAACAGGAGTGATCAACGTGGGCATGTTGGCCAAGATCAGGCGGATGCACATCCGCGACGGAGTACCGCTGAGAGAGATTGCACGGCGCACCGGATTATCGAGAAACACCATACGGCACTGGCTGCGGCAGGTCGATGTGACCGAGCCGAAGTATCCCGAGAAACAGGTCAAGAGCATCGTCGATCCGTGGGCGGATCAACTGCGGCAATGGTTGCAGGGCGACAGCCATCGCCTCAAACGGGAGCGACGGACCGCGAAAGTGCTCTATCAGGCGATTCGCGCCCAAGGCTACCCCGGCAGCTACAACCGGGTCAGCCACTTCGTCCGGCGCTGGAAGGAAGAAGCCGCCGCCAGCCCGAAGCGAAGTGCCTACGTCCCGCTGACCTTCGCGCTGGGTGAAGCCTTTCAGTTCGACTGGAGCGTCGAGTACGTCTTCGTCGGCGGACTGCGGCGGCGGCTGGAAGTCGCCCATACCAAGCTGTGCGCCAGCCGTGCCTTCTGGATGACCGCCTACCCCGGGCAAAGCCACGAAATGCTGTTCGACGCCCATGCCCGGGCCTTTGCCGCCTTCAATGGCATTCCGCGCCGCGGCATCTACGACAATATGAAGACCGCCGTCGACAAGGTGGGCGCGGCAAGGAACGCGACGTCAATCCGCGCTTCTTCGCCATGTGTGGCCATTACCTGTTCGACCCGGAATTCTGCAACCGGGCCGCCGGTTGGGAGAAAGGCATCGTCGAGAAGAACGTCCAGGATCGGCGTCGGCAGATCTGGCAGGCCGCCGGCGAGCGACGCTGGGCCAACCTGGAGGAACTCAACGACTGGGTCGGCCAGGAATGCAGGACGGCCTGGGAGGCGATGGCGCATCCCGAATGGCCGGAACTGACCCTTGCCGACCTGCTCCAGGACGAGCAATTGCAGATGATGCCCAACCCGCGACCCTTTGACGGCTACGTCGAGAAGCCGATCCGGGTATCGAGCACCGCCCTGATTCATTTCCAGCGCAACCGCTACAGCGTTCCCAGCGACTGCGCCCACCGCGTCATCAGTCTGCGCATCTATCCGGCCGAACTCCGCCTGGTGGCCGACGGCGTCGAGGTCGCCCGGCATGAACGCAGTTTCGAGCGGCACCAGACCTATTACGACTTCCGGCATTACATCGGCGTGATCGAGCGCAAACCCGGCGCGCTCAGGAACGGCGCGCCCTTTGCCGACATGCCCGAACCCTTGCTGGTCTTGCAGCGGCATCTGCTCAAACAGACGGGCGGCGACCGGGTGATGGCCGACGTCCTGGCTGCCATCCCGCGGCATGGCCTGGACGGCGTGGTGGTTGCCGCCGAACTGGCACTCGAATCCGGACGTCCGAGCGGCGAGCATGTGTTGAACGTGCTGGCGCGGCTCAAGGGACAGGCCATGACGCCACCGGCTATCGAGACGCCACTGTCGGTCAGCGAAGAGCCGGTGGCCAATGTCCATCGCTATGACCATCTGCGCATGGAGGCCGGTGATGTCCGTTGAACTCATGGCGCGCCTGAAGGCGCTCAAGCTGCACGGCATGGCGCAGTGCTGGCCGGAACTGATGGCCAAGGCACGGCACAGCGATCTGCCCCCGGAAGCCTGGATGAACGAGTTGCTGGCGGCAGAATCGGCGGAGCGTGAGGTCCGCTCGATTGCCTACCAGATGACGGCGGCCAAGTTTCCGGCACATCGGGATCTGGCCGGCTTTGACTTCACCCAGTCGCGTGGGACGCAGCACTGATCCAGCGCCTGCATGGCGGCGAATTCATCGAAGCCGCGCACAATATCGTCTTCATCGGCGGCCCCGGGACCGGGAAGACGCATCTGGCCACCGCCATCGGCATCGAGGCGATCCAGAAGCAGGGGCGCCGTGTCCGCTTCTTCTCGACGGTGGAACTCGTCAATGCGCTGGAACATGAGAAAGCCAGCGGCCGGCAGGGGGCAGCTCGCCTATCGCATGATGTACGTCGATCTGGTCGTTCTTGACGAGTTGGGCTATCTGCCCTTCAGTCAGGCGGGTGGCGCCTTGCTGTTCCATCTGCTCTCAAAGCTCTACGAGCACACCAGCGTGGCGATCACGACCAATCTGTCCTTCACCGAATGGGCCAGTGTGTTTGGCGATGCCAAGATGACGACGGCGCTACTGGACCGGCTGACCCATCATTGCCATATCGTCGAGACCGGCAATGAGTCCTGGCGCTTCAAAACGAGTTCGGCCAGGCTGCAGCCTGGCCGAACTCGTTCTTCCAAACCGAAAGGAGAGAAATCCCCGGAAACCGAACCTGCAAACGACCGCGCATAGCTATACTGTGCGCATAAACCCGTGGGTCAGTTTTAGATGGAAACCCTGGGTCACATTTGGACGGTTACCAACACCGTTGCCGCATTGCCAGTGTTCGACAGGACAAAGGAGTAGATGCATTGACCGTCGCCTCTAAATGTTCCACCGCCACCAACGACGACAAATAAGGGTCTTGCCTCTTCTTCACGTTGGCATCGCTCGTATGCAAGAGCCTCCCGCTCTCCCTCGACCTGCTGGCGTGTGACTTCGACAAGCTCGCGCTGTTGTTCGACTGAGTTCCTGAGTTCTTCCGCTTGCAACCGCAATGCATCAGTGCTCAGGCGCAATTCCTCTCCTTGCTGAAGGTAGCCAAGTACGAGCCACAGAAAAGCGAGCGGCGCGAAAACGCCAGCAAAGAAGTCACCCCATTCGTTGGGCTTCATCTGACTGGCCTGTGTGCTACTACTGAGCTTCCCTCTGTTTTTCGTCTTCCAACCCAACGGCATTATGCCGCCAATTGTTGCTCATGCTGAGTGCTGATCCAGTCTTCCAGGAATTTCATGGGCGAGGCGTAGCCGAGCGTGGAATGCTGGCGCCTGCGGTTGTAGAACGGTTCGATATAGTCGAACAGATCAGCCTCCGCAGCGGCCTTCGTACTGTAGCGGGTGCCATGCACCCGCTCATTCTTCAGGCTGTTGAAGAAGCTCTCCGTCGGGGCGTTGTCCCAGCAATTCCCCCTTGCGGCTCATCGAGCAGACCATCCCGTACTCTTCCAGCCGCGCCTGAAAGGCGTGGCTCGCATACTGGCTTCCCCGGTCGGAGTGATGGATCAGACCCGGCGCCGGTTTCTTGCGGAACCACGCCATGGTCAGCGCATCAATGACGATGTCCGCCGTCATCCTGGGCTTGATCGACCAACCGACGACTTCCCTGTTGAACAGATCGAGGACCACGGCCAGATACAGCCAGCCCTCATCCGTCCAGATGTAGGTCATGTCAGCAGTCCAGACCTGATTCGGCTTCGCCGGCGTGAAGTTCCGGGCCAGCAGGTTCGGCGCCACCGGGAGCGAGTGCTTGGAGTCCGTCGTGGCCTTGAATCGCCGCTTGTGGCGTGCCCGGATGCCGTTCTCCCGCATCAGGCGCTCGACGCGTTCCTTGCTCGCTGGGAAGCCCCGGTCGCGCAGTTCGCGCACCATGCGTGGCGACCCGTAGGCGCCCTTCAGTTCCTGGTGGATGGCCTGGATCAGTGCCAGCATCTGCACATCGGTCAGCCGCTTGCGATTCGGGCTGCCTCCGCGTTTCCATGCTTGGTATCCGCTGATGCTGACTTCCAGCACGGCACAGGACTCCGCCAATCCATACGTCCGTCGATGCTCGTCAATCCAGGCATACTTCACAGCACATCCCTCGCGAAGTATGCCGTCGCTTTTTTTAGGATTTCGTTCTCCCGCTTGAGCCGGATGTTCTCCGCTCGCACTCGGGAGAGCTCCATCTGCTCTGGGGTAACGACCTTGGTTCCCGGGCCATTCAGCTTGCCAGCGGCCGCCGCTTTCACCCAATTGCGCAGCGTCTGCTCGATCAGCCCCAGTTCCCTCGCCACGGCTCCTACGCTCTGGCCCGCCTTGACCCGTTTTACCGACAGTTCCCTGAACTCCGGCGTGTATTCCTGCTTTGGTATCTTCTTCAACTTCCCTTCTCCTTCCAATTTACCGGGGCGTTATACCCCATCTCTTGGAAGACGAATTGTCGGGGGAAGCTCAGAGTCGGAAATTGCTCTTTCACCAAGCGTCAGTGAATAGCTTTCAATGATGGCTGGGCCAAGTCCGACATTTCGTATGGCCAAGCTGTAAGTGTGGAAGTCTTCTTTAGACACGCTATCGAACTTACTGTCTACGATCAGGTGTGGCTGAACTTGGAGTTCGTTGTGACGCCTAACCGCATAGTAATGATGGATAGTGGTAAAGAAGGTAAGAACCGCGATGAAGATGCCGACGCTGACGCCGAGGGGAAGCTGCCATCCAAGATCCCATGCCTGGCCAACAACAAAGCCAAGCATAAATGCTAGGCAGATGGATAAGAGGAGTGGCGCGAGGAATATGCGCATCGGGAAGAATGCCTAACGTTTGAGCTCAGGGGCGCTGCGCGGCTTCATCGCGCAGCGTCCCCTGGAGCGATGGGTTGGGGCGCTGCGGTTCACCAGCGATGCGGGCACCACAGGCGCAGGCGCCGGCGCGGAGTGTGCAATGCGGATGCGAGAAGCGAAGGCACGGCCGTCGCACGCTACCCGGGTGGCACAAGAGTCGGCGCTGGCGATACGGCGACCACGATGCGCTGACGAGGGAACGCGGCGAATTCGGGTGACACGGGCAAGCCGACCGAGCAACAGCGGACGACCGAGGGAAACAACGGACCCGTGACCGCCAACGCAAGCCGAAGCTTGACCCCGTGATGCCCTTACCTGAGCGGATGCCTCAAGCGGAGCCCCCCGCAGTGGACGCCAGCAGGATGCGCTAGCCGCTGCAAACCGCCGCGTTCTCGGGAACGAAGGCACCGCACTTACCTTACGCACGGGCAACACCAAACGCATAGGCGACAGCGCGAACGGTTGAATATGTGAGGAGGCGAAATGCCGCATGCTCTCAGCGCCCCAACGTTCAAGGTGACCGGCGCTGCGCGGCTTCATCGCGCAGCGTCCAGAGAGCGAAGCGAACGGGGTCGACCGCAGGGTTGGGCCACTGTAGTTACGAAAAGCTTGACACCGATAGCTTTTTGTAACGACAATGGGCCGATGATTACCTGGGACGAACCCAAGCGGAAAAGGAACCTCAAGGATCACGGCATTGATTTGGCTGAGGTCGCTTGTGTTTTCGATGCCCCGATGGTCACGGTGGAAGATGAGCGCGAACATTACGGCGAGCAGCGCCTGCAAAGTTTGGGCTGGTTTCACGACCGCGTTGTCTTCTTGGTATGGATGGAGCGCAATGACAGCGCTCGATTGATTTCCTGTCGTTACGGTGACAAACATGAAACGCGCGCCTACTTCGAAGCCCTCGACCTTTAGCAAGGAACAGATGGCGGCCGCCATTGCGGCCGCACCTGCCAAGGTGAATGACCCCGAATGCCCATACGACCCAAATGATGCTGCCGCGGTAAAGGCGTTTTGGGCGAAGGGCAGAGTTCGCCTGCCCGGCCAACGCGGCCCGCAAAAGCAACCCACCAAAGTAGCAGTAACGGTGCGATACAGCCCCGAGGTGGTGGAGTACTTCCGAGCGACCGGCGAGGGCTGGCAAACTCGCATGAACGATGCATTGCGGGCGTATGTGAAGCGGCACCGCGCGGCGTAGTCACTCGGCATCTCAGTGGCCCAACGTTGAAGGTGACCGGCGCTGCGCGGCTTCATCGCGCAGCGTCCAGTGACCGAAGGGAACGGGGTCGACCGACGGGTTGGGGCGCTGCGGTTCACCGGCGATGCGGGCACCACAGGCGCAAGCGCCAGCGCGGAGTGTGCAATGCGGATGCGGGAAGCGAAGGCAAAGCCGTCGCACGCTACCCGGGTGGCACACGAGTCGGCGCTGGCGATACGGCGACCACGATGCGCTGACGAGAGAACGCGGCGAACTTGGGTGACACGGGCAAACCGACCGAGCAATAGCGGACTAGCGAGGGAGACGACGGACCCGTGACCGGAAACGCAGGCCAAAGGCTTACCCCGTGATGCCCTTACTTGAGCGGGAGCCGAAACCGGAGCCCCCCGCAGTGGACGCCAGCAGGATGCGCAAGCCGCTGCAAACCGCCGCGTGTGAGAGAGCGAAGGCACAGCACTTACCTTACGCACGGGCAACACCAAATGCGCGGACGACAGCGCGAGCGGTTGAAGATGCGAGGAGGCGAAATGCCGCATGACTTGAGCGCCCCAACGTTCTGAGCTCAGGGGCGCTGCGCGGCTTCATCGCGCAGCGTCCCCTGGAGCGACGGGTTGGGCCTCTGCCGGTTATTCGTTCCTTTTGAAAACCGCGTTGTTGTTCGCCCCGGCTGAACCGTACGCAGTCGCCCATAGCTCTTCACCTTTCACGTTGAACTTGTGAGCTTCCCTCTGTTTTTCGTCTTCCAACCCAAAGGCATTATGCCGCCAATTGCTGCTCATGCTGAGTGCTGAACCAGTCTTCCAGGAATTTCATGGGCGAGGCGTAGCCGAGCGTGGAATGGAGGCGCCTGCGGTTGTAGAACAGTTCGATGTAGTCGAACAGATCGATCTTCGCTTCGGCCCGCGTACCGTAGCGGGTGTCATGCACCCGCTCATTCTTCAGGCTGTTGAAGAAGCTCTCCGTGGGCGCGTTGTCCCAGCAATTGCCCTTGCGGCTCATACTCGCGATCATCCCGTACTCTTCCAGCCGCGCCTGAAAGGCGTGGCTGGCATACTGGCTTCCCCGGTCGGAGTGATGGATCAAGCCGGGGGCCGGCTTCTTGCGGAACCACGCCATGGTCAGCGCATCGATAACGATGTCCGCCGTCATCCGCGGCTTGATCGACCAGCCGACGACTTCTCTGTTGAACAAATCAAGGACCACGGCCAGATACAGCCAGCCCTCATCGGTCCAGATGTAGGTCATGTCCGCAGTCCAGACCTGATTCGGCTTCGCCGGCGTGAAGTCCCGTGCCAGCAGGTTCGGTGCTATCGGCAGCGAGTGCTTGGAATCCGTCGTCGCCTTGAAGCGTCGCTTGTGCCGCGCCTGGATGCCGTTCTCCCGCATCAGTCGTTCGACGCGCTCCTTGCTCGCCGGGAATCCCCGATCGCGCAGTTCGAGTACCATGCGTGGGCTACCATAAGCGCCCTTCAGTTCCTGGTGGATGGCCTGAATCAACGCCAGCATCTGCGCGTCTGTCAGCCGTGTCCGTGTCGGACTGCCGCCGCCCTTCCAGGAACGGTAGCCGCTCATGCTGACTGTCAGCGCGTCGCACATCGGCGCCAGTTCGAATTCTTCTCGGTGCGTATCGATCCAGGCGTACTTCACAGTGCTTCTCTCGCGAAGTACGCCGCCGCTTTTTTTAGGATTTCGTTCTCCCGTCTGAGCCGCAGATTCTCGGCACGCACCCGGGAGAGTTCCATTTGCTCTGGCGTGACCTGCTTCGTGCCGGGGCCATTGAGCTTGCCCGCGTCGAATGCCTTGACCCAGTTGCGCAAGGTCTGCTCGATCAGCCCCAGTTCCTTCGCCACCGTGCCCGCTGTCTGGCCCGCCTTTACCCGCTTTACCGCCAGTTCCCGAAATTCGGGCGTGTATTCCTGCTTCGGTATCTTCTTCAACTTCGATTCTCCTTCCAATTTGCCGGGGCGTTATACCCCATCTCTTGGAAGACGAAATTTCGGGGGAAGCTCACTCTCGATGGCGGAGACAATTTCAGCGTACATAGTGAAAGCCCCAACGTTTGAGCTCAGGGGCGCTGCGCGGCTTCATCGCGCAGCGTCCCCTGGAGCGATGGGTTGGGGCGCTGCGGTTCACCGGCGATGCGGGCACCACATGCGCAGGCGCCGGCGCGGAGTGTGCAATGCGGATGCGAGAAGCGAAGGCAAAGCCGCCGCACGCAACCCGGGTAGCACAAGAGTCGGCGCTGGCGATACGGCGACCACGATGCGCTGACGAGGGAACGCGGCGAATTCGGGTGACACGGGCAAGCCGACCGAGCAACAGCGGACGACTGAGGGAAACAACGGACCCGTGACCGCCAACGCAAGCCGAAGCTTGACCCCGTGATGCACTTACCTGAGCGGATGCCTCAAGCGGAGCCCCCCGCAGTGGACGCCAGAGAGATGCGCTAGCCGCTGCAAACCGCCGCGTGTGAGGGAGCGAAGGCACCGCGCTTACCTCACGCACGGGCACCACCAAACATGCAGGCGACGGCGCGAACGGTTGAATATGTGAGGAGGCGAAATGCCGCATGACTTGAGCGCCCCAACGTCTGACGTAACCGGCGCGACGCGGCTTCATCGCGGCGCGTCCGGTTGACGGATGGGTTGGGGCGCTGAAGCTCACCGGCGAGGCGGGCTGGAGACGTGCCCACACCAGCCCAGACCGCGCACCGGGTAAGCGAGAAGCGAAGCCACCGCCGCCGCACACCACCCGGGTTGCACAAGAGTCGGCGCTGGCAATACGGTGACCATGGCGCGCTGACAAGGAAACACGGCGGATGAAGGCGACACGGGGAAGCCGACCGAGCAACAGCGGACGACCGACGGAAGCAATGGACCCACACCCGACAACGCAAGCCGAAGTTTGACCCCGTGATGCCCTTACCTGAGCGGATGCCTCAAGCGGAGCCCACCGCAGTGGACGCCAGAAAGATGCGCAAGCCGTTGCAAACCGCCGCGTGTGACGGAGCGAAGGCAACGCGCCTACCTTACGCACGGGCAACACCAAACGCATAGGCGACAGCGCAAGCGGTTGAAGATGCGAGGGAGCGAATTGCCGCATGCCTTGAGCGCCCCAACGTCGAAGTTCAGGGGCGCGACGCAGCTTCATCGCGGCGCGTCCCCTGGAACGACGGGTTCGGCGTCATGGGAAACACCGGAAACGCTACAAATCTTCTGGAGTGATGCCAGTGTGCTTGGCGATGCGCGCAAGCATTCGGGGGCCAACTTCTTCGCCGTCGTGAAATGCGAAGACAACATCAGGCCACCCTTCGCGGGACAACGTGCGGTGAGAACCGGACTGCCGCTTGACTTTCCACCCAAGGCCAAACAGTGCCGCAAGCAACCGCTTGGCCTTGATGGAAGGCCATTGACTCATGCGGCGAGAGGGAGAGAGATATTGATTGCGATGGGGCGCGTCTCATTTTGCTCCAAGCGCTCGGCCATGGCGCGGAGAGCGAGCACTTCCGCCTTTGCCATAGCTTCGTCAGCGGTCTTGCCGTAGCACAAGACGCCAGGAAGCTGCGGTACCTCAGCAATCCAGCGGCCATCAATCTCTTCCTCGCATTCGATGCTGAAATTCATGATTGATCTCCGGTAGGGAATGAGCCGAATTGTAGCGCGCCATGGCTGATGACGCCGAACGTAGAGCTAACCGGCGCTGCGCGGCTTTATCGCGCAGCGTCCAGCGACCGAAGGGAGCGAGGTTGAGCGCCGGGTTATGCATCGTGCTATAGGGCTAGAGCCATTTGAGTAATTGCACTGGAGGCGACCCCAAATAGCACAAGAACTTCCTCGACCGAAAGTACGGCTTCGGGATGAGAAACGGGATTGCGGTAGTTGTCCTTGATGTGGTCAAGGAAGTCGACGATCTTCGCATCAGCATTGCCAGAACCACGAAGTGCCTTTATGTAGAGGCTCCAGTTACGCATGCGGGTTGGCGGATTCTTTCCCGTGACTTTCTTGTAGTAGACAAGAATTACCGACTCAATGGCGCGGACGATGTGGAAGGCTGAAGCAGTGGGCGTTTCAAAAGCCAAGCACTTTCCAGCCTCGCGAATGTCTTGAACCGTCTGAGCAGGTAGTTTGGCGCGAATGCCTTCAGGAAATACTACCTCAGCGTTGGCAATTAGCTCCGAGGTCGAATACGCGCCTTTCTGCGCTACAGCATAGGTATCAAGGATATTTAGCTCTTCGGCTAGTACGGTCTCAAACTTTTTTGCAGCTTCCTTTATCGTCCTGATGTTCCACCACTCAACCACCGTTTCTTTTTCATGATTGATAGCGGCGCCCCAATCGGCTGGAACAATTTCTGCTATGGCATCTACAAGTTGATTCGCGGCCTGGCGGCAAGTTCGAATTGTGATGATCTCGTTACCCAAAAGCGTTTGCACATTGACTCGCGCGTTGGCAAGAGTCCAAAAAACTCGGCCGTAGGTAGCGCCCTCTTCCTCGATGTCCTGAATAGGGGCGAGATACTTACCAAGAGTAAAAAGGAAGAACGTATTTACACGGCGCATAGGGAGACTCCGAATCGATATGCATAACGTTCGACATAACCGGCGCGACGCGGCATTATCGCGGCGCGTCCGGTTGATGGAGGGGTTGGGCCTCGCGGCGGTGAAACGGGAGCAAGCGCCTCAGCCACCGTGACACGGAGAGCCCGGTGATCGAAGCCACCGAGACAGCAAGCTGAAGCCGCGGAACAAGAGTCGGCGCTGGCACTACGGCGACCACGGTGCGTACCCGTGGGAAAGCCGGAACCGAAGCCACAGTCGCCAGCACGACCGAGCGACAGCGGATGACCGACGCCCACGGGCGAATGACAGCGCCCAGCAACCGAAACCGAAGCGTGCCGAGCCAAGCGAAGGAGATGCGGAAACTTATGTGACATGACGCCGGAAGCATACTGGAAACGGTGAGCGCAAGGGGAAGCGGAGGCAGGAACTGAGGCTACCGAAGGCACGGCGAGCGGAGAAACCGCAAGAGTCGGCGCTGGTGACACGGCGGCTTGAGCAACCGCAGAGGCGGCCAAATTCGACATGAACTTACGAGGCCCAACGTTGAAGGTGACCGGCGCTGCGCGGCTTCATCGCGCAGCGTCCAGTGACCGAAGGGAACGGGGTCGACCGACGGGTTGGGCCTCGCAGCGGTTGGACGGGAGCAAGCGTCTCAGCCACCGTGACACCGAGAGCCCGGCGACCGAAGCTGCCGAGACAGCAAGCTGAAGCCGTGGGATAAAAGTCGGCACTGGCGATACGGCCGCCACGGCGGGCAGACGCAGAAAAGCCTTTGCCGAAGGCACCACGGATAGCGCGACCGAGCGACAGCGGACGACCGAAGCGCACTGGCGCCCGGATGCGGCCAGCACCCGAGACCGGAGCTTGCCGAGCCAAACGAAGGGAAAGCGGAAACGTAAGTGGCATGACGCCGAAAGCATACGGGAAACGGCGAACGCAAGGGGAAGCGGAAGCAGGAGCCGCGGCTGCCGAAGGCATAGCGGGCGGAGAAACAGCAAGAGTCGGCGCTGGTGACACGGCGGCTTGAGGAAGCGCAGAGGCGGCAGAACTCGACATGAACTTACGAGGCCCAACGTAAATTGTGGCACCTAAATGACGGAATGTTTTCCGTCGTGACGGATAACGTTCCGGCAAATAGGCTGTATAAAAACCTAGTATTGTGTGCTATGCTGATTTTCATCAATGAGTTGGTGAAATTTAGTGGAGCCTAAAATGTCATCGATTCCGTCAGCGGTGGATTCGGGTGCGGCGCCTCGGCTGCTTGAGCAGGTGCGGGGCCGGATACGCTTCTTGCACTACAGCCTGCGTACCGAGCAGGCATATCTGGACTGGATTAAACGATTTATCCGACATTTTGGCAAGCGCCATCCGCGCGAGATGGGGGCGGTCGAGGTCGAGGCCTTTCTCACCCACCTCGCGGTCGTGGGCAACGTGGCGGCATCGACCCAGAACCAGGCCAAGGCGGCGCTGCTGTTTCTTTACCGCGAGGTGCTGGAAGTCGAGCTGCCCTGGCTGGACGGCATCGAGTCGGCGAAGCGGCCGGCGCGCCTGCCGGTGGTGCTCACGGTGCCCGAGGTGGCGGCCCTGCTGGATCGCGTCGATGGCGTGCATGCGCTGATCGGGCGCCTGCTTTACGGAACCGGCATGCGCCTGATGGAATGCCTGCGGCTGCGGGTGAAGGACATCGACTTTGCGCGGCGCGAGATCCTGGTGCGCGACGGCAAGGGCCTCAAGGACCGCGTGACGGTGCTGCCGGATAGTTTGGCGCCGGCCCTGCTGGAGCAGTTGCAGCGGGCGCGCGCGCTCCACTCGCGCGACCTGGCGGCGGGGCATGGCGAGGTGTATTTGCCCTTTGCGCTGGAGCGCAAGTATCCGGCGGCGGGGCGGGAATGGATCTGGCAGTACGTGTTTCCCGCCGGCCAGGTGGCGGTCGATCCGCGCTCGGGAACGGTGCGCCGCCACCATGTGCATGACCAGGCGGTGCAGCGCGCGATCCGCGCCGCGGTTCTAGCCGCCGGCATCGACAAGCCGGCGTCGCCGCACACGCTGCGCCATTCGTTCGCCACGCATTTGCTGGAGGGCGGCTACGACATCCGCACCGTGCAGGAGTTGCTCGGCCATGCCGACGTCAAGACGACGATGATCTACACCCATGTCCTGAACCGGGGCGGGCGCGGGGTGATCAGTCCGGCTGATCGGATCGCCACCCCGGTCGCGCGCGAGCCGGCCGCGGAATATCGCGTCGCGGCCTGAGCGGCGGCGCGGGGCGCGGGACGCCGCGGACTTGCGGCGGCGGGATCGACGCGCCCGGCCGGCGGCAGGCCGGCGGCAGGCAGATTCAGCCGTCCGAATTGATCATCGCGATCAGCTTCTGCAGCACGCTGCCCGCCTTGTCGTTGGGGATCTGGCAGGTGCCGGCGTTCTCGTGGCCGCCGCCGCCGTAGAACAGCATCAGTTCGCCGATGTTGGTGTTCGAGGTGCGGTTGACGATGGATTTGCCGGTGGCGAACACCGTGTTCTGCTTCTGCACGCCCCACAGCACGTGGATCGAGATGTTGCACTCGGGGTACAGCGCATAGATCATGAAGCGGTTGGTGGCGTAGATGGTCTCTTCCTCGCGCAGGTCGAGCACGGCGAGGTTCTTGTACACGATGGTGCAGCGGCGGATCTGCTCCTTGGCCTTTTCGGCGTGCTCGAAGTAAAGATCGACGCGCTCCTTGACGTCGGGCAGGGCCAGGATGTCGTCGATGCCGTGGCTGCGGCAGTAGGAGATCAGGTCCATCATCAACTGGTAGTTGCTGACGCGGAATTCGCGGAAGCGGCCGAGGCCGGTGCGCGAATCCATCAGGTAGTTGAGCAGCACCCAGTCCTTGGGGTCGAGGATTTCCTGGCGCGTGAAATTGGCCGAGTCGCTCTTGTCCACCGCCAGCATCATCTCGGTGAGCGAGGTGGCGAAGCGGCTCTTGCCGCCGAAGTGCTCATACACCACGCGCGCCGCCGAGGGCGCGTCGGGGTAGATGATGTGGTTGGGGCGCTCGCCGGGGCTGCGGAAGGTCTCGGAAACGTGGTGGTCGAAGGCGAGGTGCACGCCGGGGACGAAAGGCAGGTTGGTGGTGATGTCGTCCTCGGTGATATCGACCTTGCCGTCCTGCATGTCCTTGGGATGGACGAACTTGATCTCGTCGATCATGCCCAGTTCATTGAGCAGCACGGCGCAGGCCAGGCCGTCGAAATCGCTGCGCGTCACGAGGCGGTATTTTTTGTCGGACATTGCGTTCCCCTGGATCGCTGGGTGGAGCGCGAATTCTAGTCCAGAGTCACCAGCTTGCCGCGCGCCACGTAGAACACGGCAAGGCGGCGCGGCAGCGCTTCGCCGGCGAACAGTCCGGCATAGGCCTCAAGCTGGGGGCGATAGGCTTCGGCATGGGCCCGCAGGCGCGCCGCGTCCGCCTCCGCGCTGGCCTCCACGCTGACCTCCGGGCCAAGCTCGGCAGTCTTGTAATCGATGATCCAGCGCAGCCCATCCTCGACGAAGCTGCGATCGACGACGCGGGTTTCCTGCCCGTGCCCGGCGCTCGCGCGGGCGATCGCCAGTTCCGCGCCGGCGTCGGCGCGCGGGCGCAGCACCCACTGGCCGTCGGCGCTGGCCAGCGTGGTGGCGAGCATGGCCGCGGCGCGCGCGGCGCCCTCGCGCGCATCCGCTTCCGGCCAGCCGCGCGCCGCCAGCCAGCGCTCGAAGCCGGGCCGGCGGGCGGCGACGGCGTCGGGCGGCCAGTCGCGCGGTTCGGTGGCGGCCATTTCAAGCAGCGCATGCACCAGCGTGCCGATGTCGGCGGCCAGCGCATCCACGGCCTGCGCGCGCACCGGCGGCGCGGCGGGCGGCGGCGGCGCGCGCCAGGCCTCGGGGATCGCCGGCGCGAGCAGGCGCGCGAGGCGCGGCACGAAATGCGCGGCGTCCTCGTCGGCGGACGACTCCGCAGCGATGTCGGACGCCGTCTCGCCCTGCTTGCCGGAAAGTTCGCCGCGCAAGCCGGCCACGGCGGCCGCGAAATCGCCGGCCACCAGCGGCCACAGCCGCGCCAGCAGGGAATTGGCCGCCGGCGCGGCCGGCGCACCGTCCGCCGCGGGGCTCGCCACCGCGACCAGATGCAGGCGGCGCGCCGCGCGCGTGACGGCGACATACAGCACGCGCGCCGCTTCGTTGTCGGCGCGCTCGCGTTCCAGCCCCTGCAGGAAGTCGTACAGCGTCGGCTCGCCCTTGCCGCGCCGGCGCCGGCGATTGACCGGCGCCACCAGCAGGCGTTCGCCGCGTTCCAGCGGCAGGCTGTCCCAGGCCAGCAGCGGTGCTTCCTGGGGCGGCATGGGGCGATGCAGGCCGGGCAGGATCACGGTGTCGAACTCCAGGCCCTTGGCCTTGTGGATGGTCATCAGTTGCAGGCGGCCGTCGGCCCGGGCATCGGGCGCGGCGAACAGGCGCGCCATGTCGTCTTCCAGGCTGTCGAGCACGAAGCGCCCGGCGGCGTCGAGCGCGTCGAGGCGCGTGAAGAAGGCCGCGACGTCGGCCGGCGCCGCGCCGGCGCCGAGGCAGGCCGGGCCGCCGAGCTTCTTCCAGGCATCCTCGACCCAGCGCCGGCGCGATTGCCGGCCCTGCCCCGCCAGCGCTTCGGCCATCACCGCGCGCAGGTGGGCCAGGCGGCGCTGGCCGTCGGCGCTGAGCCGCGCCACGCGCGCCGGGTCGCCGATCAGGGACCAGAGCGTCGCGGCGTGGTCGTCCGCCGCCAGCGCGTGCAGGTCGGCCAGCGTCAGGCCGCACCAGGGCGCGCGCAGGATCGCCAGCCAGTGCAGGCGGTCGCCGCGATGATGCAGGGCGCGCGTCAGCGAGATCAGGTCCTGCACCGCCTGGCGGCCGAGCAGCGGCTCGATCTCCACCGCCGCGTGGCGCCAGCCGGCCGGGTGGCGGCGGATCGCCGCCACCAGCGCCGCGAGGTGGCTGCGCGCGCGCACCAGCACGGCGATGCGCCGCGCCGGATCGGCCCGCCATTCGGCCTCGATGATCGCCACCACGCGCCCGGCCTCGATGCGTGCGGCGGCCTCGCCCTCGCCGCGTTCGGCGCACAGCGCATGCACGGTGACGCCGGCATCGGGCGAATCATCGCGCGTGGCGACGAAGGGCCGGTAGGCGATCTCGCCGCGCAGCGGCTCGTCGCGGGCCGGAAACAGTTGCGGGAAGCCGGCGTTGATCCAGGCCACCACCGGCGGCAGGGCGCGGTTGTTGCGCGACAGGCGCAGGGCATGCAGCCGCAAGCCGCCGATGCCCTGCGCCTGGGCGCGCAGGAACAGCCCGACCTCGGCCTGGCGGAAGCGGTAGATCGACTGCATCGGGTCGCCGACGCAGAACAGCGTGCGGCCGTCGCCTTGCTGCCAGCCGGCGGTGAGGCGTTGCAGCAGCTCGACCTGGGTCGGGCTGGTGTCCTGGAACTCGTCGACCAGCAGGTGGCGGATGCGCCAGTCCAGGCGCAGGCCGAGTTCGGTCGGGTCCAGCTCGTCGCCCAGGGCGCCGATGGCGCGCGCCGCCAGCTCGCCGAAATCGACTTCGCCGGCCTCGCGGAACACCAGCCACAGCTCGGCGGCGGCCAGCGTCATCAGCCGCGCCAGGGCGCGCACGATGGCGTCGTCGTCGTGGCGCGGCGGCGGCAGGCGGCGCAGCCGGACCAGCGCGGCCACCGCATCCGCGTCGAGGCCGGCCAATGCCGCGAGCATGGCCTCCTTTTGCGCCTTGAATTCCTTGCCGGCGGGAAAGCCGTTGTTCACCGTCACCGTCTTGCGCGGCGTGTCCTTGTCCGTCAACAGGAAGCCGGCCAGGGCGCGCCAGCGCGGCAGCTCGTCGACCGCCGCCGCCAGGGGCCGCGTCCACCCGGCCAGCGGATTCGCCGGATCCGCCTCCCCCAACTGCGCGGCGGCGAAGCGCGCCAGCGGCATCCACGGCGCCTGCCAGGCGGCATCGAGGGTTTGCGCCGCCGCCGCGAGCTCCTCGGCCAGCATCTCCGCCAGCGCGGCGCCGATCGCCGCTTCGGGAGCCTCCTGCGCGGCGCCGGATTGCAGCAGCGGGCGCCACTGTTCGCGCCGCGCCAGCATCGCCACCAGCAGCTCGATCAGCCGCGCCGCGTCGTTGTCCATCCAGGCCAGCGCGGCGCCGACGGCGGCGGCATGGGCGGAGGCTTCATCCTCGTCGTCGAGGTGGTCCAGCGCGCGGCGCGCGGCCTCGCGGTAATGCCGACCGGCGTCATCGACCGTCGCCGGCTGCGCGCCGAAGCGCGACAGCAGCGGCATCTGCCGCGCCAGGCCGGCGCACAGCGCGTCGATGGTGGTCAGGCGCAAGCGGCCCGGCTGGGCCCCGATGCGCCAGTCGCGCGCCGCCGAACGGGCCAGCGCGGCGCGCGCCAGCTCGAAGGTGACGCGCTTGTGCGCGGCCTCGGGGGCCACGCCGCCGCGCGCGCGCTCCAGGCTCTCGGCGATGCGCTGGCGCATTTCGCCGGCGGCCTTGTTGGTGAAGGTGATGGCGACGATTTCCTCGGGCTCGTCGGCGATCGCCAGGAGGCGCAGGTAGCGCTGGGTCAGCAGTTCGGTCTTGCCGGCGCCGGCCGGCGCTTCGATGATGAAGGAATCAAGCTCGAGCGCGCGGCGGCGGCTGGCATCGTCTTCGGCGAGCAGATCAGGAATCAAGGCAGACTCTCTCGACACGGAGAACACGGAGACACAGAGATCACGGAGAACTTCGTCAAGCCGGGACTACAGGAATCGACGAGCTTCTTTTCCGTGGCCTCCGTGTCTCCGTGGCCTCTGTGTTGGAAGCGGTTTGCCTTCATCGCCCGTCCTCCCACTGCTGCCGCCGTTCCGATAGCCGCAGCAAGGGCTTGACCTCGCAATACTTGAGATCGGCTTCGTTCCGGAACACCACGGCGGCGGTGCCCTCCTTCACCTCGCGCGCGACTTCGCGGAGGCGCTCGGCCCACAGCGCGCGCAGCGCCGCCCAGTCGGGAAACTGCTCCGCGTCGTAACGCCGGCGCTGCCCGTCCAGCGCCTTCACGCCGGGCAGCAGGCCCTCGTCGGCGGCGACGCCGAGGAAGGCCGGCTCTTCGCGCGTCACCCGCGCCAGCGCCACCGCCGCCACCTCGCGATCGGGAAAGGCCAGCGCGGCATAGATCGGCAACTGCGGCTCCAGAATGCGTTCGGCATTCCAGCTCGCGCTGCGGTCGCCGCGGCCGCTCTTGTAGTCGATGATGGCCAGGCGCCCGTCGCCGAGTTCATCCACCCTGTCGACGACCACGCTCACCGGCAGGCCCTCGATGTCGAGCCGGTGGCGTTCCTCGCGCGCCAGCACGCGGAAGGGCGGGCGCGTGGCTTCGAGATCCAGCCAGCCGGCCAGCAGCTCGGCCAGGCGCCGCGCCTCGAGCGCGCGCAGGCGTGGCGACAGCGGCTCGACGGCGGCGCGCTCGTGGTCGGCCAGCGCCAGCCCGACCACGCGGGCGATCTCGGCGGCGCGCAGTTCGGGCCCCATGGCCAGCAGCTCGGCCAGGCCGCGCCCGACCCAGAAGGCTTCCAGCGCGGCGTGCAGCAGCGAGCCGCGCGCCAGCGCGTCGAGGCCGAGAGTCGGCGCCGGCAACACGGCGGCACCGAGCCGATACTGGTGGAAGGCCCAGGCCGGACAAGCCGCCTGCGCCGCCAGCAGGCCGGTGCCGCCGTGGATTTCCTCGTCGGCGCCGAGCTCGGGCGCGCGCGAATCCGCGATCATTTCCAGCGCGGCGGCGGCGGCGGGCGGCGACGGCGATGCCGACGACGATTCCACCGCGATGCCGGCCAGCAGCGGGCTGGGGCGCAAGGCCTTTTCACCCTCGGCTTGCGACCATGAAAAAACCACCTCGGGCGCGCTGGCGCGCCACAGCGCCTGGGTTTCGCGCGCGGCGTCGGCCAGGCTGTCGGCGCGCGCGGCGGGAACGCCGGCGCGGCGCTGCAGCTCGGCCGGCAGGATCGGATTCGGTCGCGGCGCCGGCGGCCAGGCGCCTTCGTTGAGGCCGATCACCCAGAGCCCGTCGACGGCCCCGGCCAGCGCCTCGTCGAGGCCGCCTATCTCGACGCGCGGCGGGTTGCGCCGCTGCGCGCGGAAGGCCCGATCACGGCACTGGCGGCGCAACTGGCGCAAGGCTTCGCCGCGATCGACGCGACCAAGGATGGCGTCCAGCGCCGAAAGCCCGCCGAGCAACTCGCGCAGCTCATCGACCGCGCCGGCCTCCGCCGCCAGCAGGGGGCGCTGGCCGGGCCAGCCCAGCGCCTCCAGCAGATCGCCGAATACCCGGCCCCAGGCCGACGGCGCCTGGCGGCGGGTGGCGGCGCGGGCGCCGTCGAGCAGCGCGTCGAGGCCGGCCAGCAGGCGCGGCGCCGGCACGCGCGTGGCGAGGCGGCCCATCGCGGCGCGATAGCGCTCCAGCGCGGCTTCGGGCGGCAACAACTGGCGCAGGCCGGCTTCGAGGCGGGCGCGGGCATCGGCCTCATCCACATCCGCCGACCAGCCGGGCGCGCAGAGCAAGGCGCCAAAGCTCGCCTGGGCGACGCGGCGCGGGCTGGCAAAAATCTGCAGCAAGGCCAGCGCCACATCGACCAGGGGCTGCGCCGCCAGCGGTTCGCCGCCGACGAATTCGTAATCGGCTTCCTGTGCCGCCCAGCCGGCGCCGACGGCGTCGCCCTGCAGGGCATCGCGCAAGGCGGCCTCGAGCGGGCGGCGGCGCGCCGGCAGTTCGGCGACGGCGATGCGCAGGCGCAGCGGCCTACCGCCGGCCCGCGCCAGCCCTTGCCGGACCCAGGCCGCGGCGGCACGGCATTCGGCCTCGGCATCGGGGCATTCGACGCCGCGCGGCACGGATTCCACGCCGCAGCCGAAATCGACGCGGAACAGCTCGACGCCGCGCGCTTCCAGCACCAGCAGCAGGCGCGAGACCAGCGGATCGGGCATCAAAAACCCGGCCAGGCCGATGCGCGCCGGCAGGCCGCCCATGCCTCCCACGCCGCGTTCGATGCAGGCGATGCGCCAGGCCAGGATTTCGTCCACGCCGCGCCAGCCGCCGGCCCGCGCGGTCGCCTCGACGTCATCGCGCCAGCGCCGCCAGGTCAGATATTCGGCGTTGTGCAGGGCTTCGGGCACCTCGATGCGCCAGGCGCGCTGCAGGCTGGCCGCTTCCATCGCCGCCAGCGCCATGCCCTCGCGGTCGAAGAGCTCGGCCGCCGCGCCGGCGTCGCGCGCGATGGCGAGCTCCCACAGATTGCGTTCCTGCACATGCCCAAGGAAGCCGCCGGCGACGGCATCGGGCGGGATCTCGCCGCGCAGCAGGGCGCGCGACACCAGCGCGTCGAGCCACAAGGCCGGGGTCGAACTTTGCAGCGCGCGCCAGGTGACGGCGCCGCGCGCCACCTGCGCGTCGCCATGCGCGCGGCGCAAGTCCAGCGCCAGCCGCGCCGTGGCGCAGAGCACCACCGGCTCGGGGCCGCCGGGCAGGTCGGCAAGCGGCAGGACGGGAAGGTCGGGACGGATCATCCCGCCAGCGGCAGCATCAGCGCGCCCAGGGCGCAGAGGGTGGTGGTGATGACGAACACGGCGACATCGGCAGGATGGGGCTTTGCGGCCTGGCTTTCGGTTGGCATGGGGCTTCCTCCTTGAACATGGGGAGGAGTCTGCCAGGGGCGAGGCTCATGGCGTGAGCCTGTCCGGCGGCGGTGGTTCGGGTGCTTGCAGTTCCGGCGCCTGCAGCTCGCGCGGCAGCGCCTCGACCGGGTTGAGGTCGGCGATTTCGCGGTCCTCGCCAGCGACCTTGAGCTCGCGGAACTTGCGTGCCGACACCAGGACGCGCGTTTCCAGCGAGGCCACCGACTTGTTGTAGGCGCCGACCGCCTCGCCCAGGTTCCTGCCAACCCGGCCCCAGTGCTCGGCCACGGTGCCCAGGCGCTCGTAGAGTTCGCGTCCCAGCACGCTAATGCGTTCGGCATTTTCGGTCAGCGCCTGCTGCGTCCAGCCGTAGGCGACGGCGCGCAACAGCGCGATCAGCGTGGTCGGCGTGGCGAGGATCACGCGTTGCTCGACGCCCTGCTCGATCAGCGCGGGATCGGCCTCCAGCGCGGCGGAGTAGAACATTTCGCCGGGCAGGAAGAGGACGACGAAATCCGGCGAGGGCTGGAACTGCTCCCAGTAGGATTTCTGCCCCAGCTTGCGCAGGTGGTCGCGCACCTGGCGCGCGTGGTCGGCGAGCTTGCGCTTCTTGGCCTCCTCGTCCGGCGCTTCGAGCGCGTCGAGGTAGGCGGCGAGCGGCGCCTTGGCGTCGACCACGATGTTCTTGCCGCCGGGCAGCCTGACGATCAGGTCGGGACGCAGGCGGCCCTCCTCGGTGTTCACGTTCTCCTGTTCGAAGAAATCGCAGTGATCGAGCATGCCGGCCATTTCGACCACGCGCTTGAGCTGCAGCTCGCCCCAGCGGCCGCGCGTCTGCGGCGCGCGCAGGGCCTTGACCAGATTGCCGGTCTCGTGGCGCAACTGCTCCTGGGCGCCGGCCAGCGAGCGCACCTGCTCGGTGAGCGTGGCATAGGCATCGACGCGAGCCTTCTCCAGCCCTGTGATCTGCTGTTCGAACTTTTCCAGCGAGGTCTTCACCGGCGCCACCAGCTCGCCGATGGCCTGCTGGCGCTTTTCCAGTTCGCCCTTCGCGGCGGCCTGCTGGGTCTCCAGCGCGGCGCGGGCCAGTTCGAGGAAGCTCTGGTTGTTCTTCGCCAGCGCATCCGCCGAGAGCGCCTTGAAGGCGTCGCCAAAGCCGGCGCGGGCCGCTTCCAGCGTCGCCTGGCGCTCGGTGAACAGGGCGCGCTCGCTTTCCAGCTCGCTTTGCAGCGTAGCGCAGCGTATCGCCAGCACCGACTCCTGGGCACGCAGGTCGGCCAGTTCCGCCTCGCGCCGCGCCAGCGTCGCCGCCGCCTCGCGCAGGCGGGCGCTGAAGACAAACGCGACCAGTCCACCGCCGAGCAGCAGGCCGCCCAGCAAGGCAATGCTCATTTCCATGCCGTGCCCGACTCCACCATGCGATTCATTGCAGGCATGCGCGCCCGTCCAGCGCCCATCGACGGAAAAAAATCATCGCCCTGGCCGGCTGACAAGCGGAAAGCGATCCGGATGCCGGATGGACTCGACCGACAAGTCGACATCCAGATCCGGCCAGTAGAGATGGTTGGGCGACGGCAGTTCGACATGCAGAATCATTCCGATTGCCGCATCGCGAAACCAGGGAAACTCCGTGAACGGCAAAAACAATTCCTCGTCGCCCAGCAAGACCCAGAAGCCATGGCGGGAAACGTTGGTGACTTCAACCGGTGAAATGTTTTCGCCAAGCCTTGCCGATGTCATTTGCGTGCTCCTGAACAAGGCGAAGCGCCTCGCTGATTTCCCCGCGGGACAGTCCCGTGTGTTGGGCGACCTCGATCGCCGGTTCAAGCCAGATCTTTGCCTCGCCGTTCTGACCCTGGACATGGACATGCATTCGCGGTTCCTCGCGGGAGAAGAAATAAAACCGGAAGCCGCCTTCCCGGAAGATCGTCGGACTCATGGTTTCAATGATACGCGCTGATCATGGCCAGGATCGGTTCGTCGATCGCCGCCTCGTCGTCATTCGTTGAAGCTGCGGATCAGGCGCCCGGCCTTCTTGGTCGGCCGCCCCTTGAGGCCGGCGCCGGGCATGGGCGCCAGGCGGCGAAGGTCCTCCTGGCGCTGGCGGCGCGCGGCGCTCTCGGCGGTCTCCGCGTAGAGCAGGCGCGCCTCGGGCGCCGGCCGGCGCTGCGGGTTGAGGCCGCTCACGACCACGGTCCAGCGCTGTTCGCCGACGGCGATTTCCAGTTCGTCGCCGACGCGGATTTCGCGCGCCGGTTTCGCGGCCTGGCCGTTCCAGCGCACTTTGCCGCCCGCGATGGCGTCGGCGGCGAGGCTGCGCGTCTTGAAAAAGCGCGCCGCCCAGAGCCACTTGTCGAGGCGCTGGCGCCCGCCCTCCCCGGCTTCATTCATGGAAGACGACGAAGTCCCCGAGAGCGGCACGTTCGGTGGCCAGCCGGTTCTCGGGCGCGTCCGGGTCGGCATGACCAAGGCACATGCCGCAGACCAGCATTTCCTGTTCGGTGAAACCGAGCTCGGCGGCGATGATGCGGTGGTAGTCGAGCCAGGCCACCTGCGGGCAGGTATCGAGGCCGCGCGCCTTCGCCGCCAGCATCACGTTCTGCAGGAACATGCCGTAATCCAGCCAGCCGCCCCGCCCCATGCGCCGGTCGATGCTGAAGACGAGGCCCACGGGCGCGCCGAAGAATTCGAAGTTGCGCCGCATTTGTGCGCGCATCCGCGAAACGTCACCCTTTTCGATGCCGAGCAGGCCGTAGAGCCCCCAGCCGATCTTGCGCCGCCGCGCCAGGTAGGGCTCGAAGAACTCGGCGGAGTAGTAGTCGTATTCAGCCTGGTGGCCCGGTTCGTCGGCGTCGTAGGCGGCGCAGACGGCATCGACCAGGCGCTGGCGCGCGGCTCCCGTCAGCACATGCACGCGCCAGGGCTGGAGGTTGGTGCCGGAGGGCGCCCGCCGCGCCACGGCGAGGATGGCTTCGACGCTGGCGCGCGGCACCGGCGTGGGCAGGAAGGCGCGCACCGCGTGGCGCCCCGCCATCACGGCATCGACGATCCCGGCGGCGCCGGGTTCCGCGTCGGCCAAGCCTACTTGCCAGCTTCGCGCTTGGCGCGCGAGGTGGTCATGACGGTGGCTTCGCCCTCGATCACGGTCTTGCCGGCGACGGTGCAGACCGTGTCGAGCACGACGCGGCACTTTTCGGCGATGACTTCCTTGACCGTGACTTTGGCATGCACGGTGTCGCCGATGCGCACCGGCGCCTTGAAGCGCAGCGACTGGCCGACGTAGATCACGCCAGGCCCCGGCAGCCGCGTGCCCAGCACCGCCGAAAGCAGGCTGGCGGAAAGCATGCCGTGGGCAATGCGGCCGCCGAACATCGTGGTCTTGCCGTACTCCTCGTCGAGATGCACGGCGTTGGTGTCGGTCGACACGGCCGAGAACAGCAGGATGTCGGCCTCGGTGATGGTCTTGGCGATTTCCGCGCCCATGCCCACCGCGATGTCCTCGATGTCGTACCCGTTTTGTGGATTCATGGCCTTCCCCTTGCGTTGGTGTGCGGCAAGCCTCGCCTCAGGCGGCGGGCTGAAGTTCGTGCTTGAGGTCCAGCAACAGCGCCTCGATGCGCTCGGACAGATCGAGGTAGGCGACGATGGCCGGATCGTTCATATGCAGGATCAGGCCTTCGCGGACCGCATCGGCGATGGCCCTGGACTGGCGGTGGAACTCGTCGTGCACCGGCAGCAGCCTGGCCACGGCCGGCGAGGCGCGCAATTCCCCGGCATTCGTCGCCAGCCAGCGGCCGAGCGCGCATTGCGCGGCATCGCCCAGCGGGCGGCTGTCGAAGTCCTCGCCCTGGACGCGGCCCAGCGCGATGTGGAATTTCATCTTCCATGCCCGGTGCATGGTCAGGGCGCTGTCGAAATCGAAGTCCTGCATGGGAACCCCCCGTGATCGATCAGGATATTCTAATCCGCCCGCCGTCATGACCCCAGCAATTCCAGCCCGCCGCCGGCAAACCGCAGCAGGCCGGCCACCAGCAGCGCGACGCCGACCGAAATCGACACCGACAGCCAGGCGTCGCGCCGGCCCAGGGTTTTCAGCATCACCGCGAAGGTGGAAACGCAGGGCACGTAGAAGCTGATGAAGGCCAGCAGCACCAGCATTTGCAAGGGCGCCAGCACGCTGCCGAGATCCGCAGTGCCCATGGCCTGGTAGATCATCAGCAGCGACAACTCCTTGCGCAGCACGCCGAAAAGGATGGGCACGCCCAGCGCCAGCGGCAAGCCCAGCCACCACGCCGTCACCGGGGTCAGCAGGGCGTTGATCGCCTGGTCGGCGCCGAAATGGCCGAGCAGTGCCAGCAGCACGCTGCCGCCGACCAGCAGCGGCGTGACGATGGTGAGGATGTCACTGGTGCGGTTCCAGGTCTCGGCCAGCAGGTCGCGCCACCGGGGCAGCGCATAGGCGGGGATGTCCTGCACGCGGCCGGGGCCAAGCTCGCGGCCGCGCCGCGACAGCAGGTGGCCGGCAACGGCGATGACCAGCAGGCTGAGGGCGAACATGGCGACGACGCCGGCGGCGCCGAGATACTTGCCGGCGATGGCGAGGATGATGGCGGAGCGCGCCGAGCAGGGCACGAAGCTGATCAGCACCGCCGCAATCATGCGCTCGCGCCCGGCGGTAAGCCGCGCCGCGCCCGAGATCGCCGGCACGTTGCAACCCAGGCCGAGCAGGAAGGGCAAGGCAACGCCGCCGTGCAGGCCGATGCGGTGGAAGCCGCGATCGACGACGAAGGCGATGCGCTGCATCAGGCCCACCTGCTCCAGGCTGACCAGCAGCATCACCAGCGGGATCATGTAGGGCAGGACGATGCCGGTGAGGCCGATCAGGCCATCCACCACGGCGCGGCCGACCACGCCGCCGGTGGATTCCGGGCGCCAGTCGGCGACGGCCTCGGCCAGTTGCACCGTGGTCATCGAGTCGATCCAGCCGCTGATCTCGAAGACCACGAACAGCACGGCGGCGAATACGGCGAGGCTGCCGATCAGGCCCCAGCGCGGATGCAGGAACAGCTCGTCGAGCCAGTAGCGCCAGCCGTGGGCGCCCGGCACGCCCATGCGCAGCGCCGACTCGGCAAGGGTGGCGGCGCGATGGTGCCGGTCGGCATGCAACTCCTCGGCCAACGGTCGCGGCAGCAGTTGGCTGGCGGCCTCGCGCAGCGCCGTCAGTTCGGGCAGCAGTTGGGGAAAATGCTCGCCGAGTTCCGCCTCGATGAAACCGTCGCCGGCAGCGTACTGGAGCAGCAGCCACTCGTGCGGCACGCGGAAGGCGGCATGCACGTCACCGCGATTGAGCGCCGCCGACAGCGGCTCCAGGCTTTTGGCGATATGCGCGCTGGGCGGCTGCGGCAGCGGGCAACTGGCGCCGCGCGCGCTTGCCGCCGCCCGCTCGAACAATTCCGGCAGGCCCTGCCCCATCAGCGCCACGGTGGGCACCACCGGCAGGCGCAGGAAATGCTCCAGGCCCTTGACGTTGATCTGCAGGCCGGCGGCCAGCGCCTCGTCCATCTTGTTCAGCGCCATGACCACCGGCCGTCCCAGGCGGCAGAGTTCCAGGGTCAGTTCAAGATGCGCCTGCAGCCGGCTGGCATCGACCACCTGGATGATCAGGTCGGGTGGTGAAAACGGCACCGGCGGCGCGTCGGACTCATGCACCGATACCGGCGGCCGCTCGTCGCCCCAGAGCAGGTACTTGAGGGCGTCGGGATCGTCGCCGGCATGATGCTGCAATGCGCGCAGGGAGGGCAGCTCGACCAGGCTGGCCTCATCCAGGCCGATCTGCACCGTGCATTCGCGATACACGCGGTCCGTGCCGGTCAGCTCGCCGCGGCGTGGCGCGGCGCTCGACACCGCATCGAACAAGGTGGTCTTGCCGGCGCCCGGCAGCCCGGCCAGGGCCAGGCGCAGGCGCCGCTCGCCGCGAAACAGCGGCGTGCGCAGCGGCACCGCCGTCACGCCGTCACTCTTCACGTTTCACTTTTCGCGTTTCACAGTCTGTATTCAAGTTGCAGGCGGGACTGCAGGCGCTTGGCCTGCTTGAACGCTTCCTTGAGCATGTTGCGGTCGAGGGCATTGAGCTTGTCCGGATCGATCCGGTTCTCGCCGCCGGGCGCCGTGCCTGCGCGCTGGTTGCGCAGGCGCAACTGCTGGATGATGAAAAAGCCCTCGATCATGGCGTTGATGTCGTCGCCGCCCAGCCGCTGCTGCGCGGCGGCGGTGCGCAAACGTTCGACGGTGCTGCTGTGCGGGATGTTGTGCGCCAGCGCGATGATGCGAGCGGCATCGACAAAGGGACGCGCGCCGAAGGCCTTGAGGTCGAGCGTGTGCGGGAAGTCGGCGTTGTTGTCGAAGGTGAAGTCGCGGATCATGCCCAGCGGCGGCGTCGCCTTGACCGCGTTCTCGGCCATGAAACGCAGGAACATCTTGGCGTCGGCGGTCTGCGCCAGCAGCCATTGGCGCAGTTCGCGCGCCAGCGTCTCGTCGCCGAAAAGGGAGCGGAAGTCGAAGAAGATCGTCGCATTCAGCAACGCCTCGGGTTCGGGCGCGCGGATCCACTTCGAGAAACATTCGCGCCATTCCTCGCGCGACAGGCACCACGACGGGTTGCTGGCCATGATGTTGCCCTTGCACAGCGGGAAGCCGCAGCGCGCCAGGCCCTCGTTGACCTCCTTGGCGAAGGCCAGGAAGCGCTGGCGCAGGGCTTCGGCGTCGCCGCCGGCGGGAACCGCGAAGATGATGCCATTGTCTTGATCGGTGCTGAAGGTCTGTTCGTCGCGGCCTTCAGAGCCGAAGGCCAGCCAAGCCCAGTCGAGGCCGGCCAGGTCATGGTCGCCCAGGGCGATCTCGATGACGCGCCGCGTCAGGCTGTCGTTCAGGCCGGAGATGAACTGCGTCAGCTTCTCGGCATTGACGCCCTGGGCCAGCATGTTGAGGCACAGGCGGCGCACGTCGCCGGCGGCGCGCGCCAGTTCGTCGATGTTGGCCGCGCCCTCGATCACCTTGCGCACGTTGCGCAGCCCGATGCGCTGCATGGCGAACAGGTCGCGCTCGGAGACCACGCCGGCGATCCTGTCCTCGGCATCGACGATGACCAGGTGGCGGATGCGGTGCATGGCCATCGCCAGCATCGCGTCGTAGGCGGTGGCGTGCGAGGAGATGGTGGCCGGCGGCGACGTCATCACCTCGGCGATCGGCGCACCGGGCTGGTGCCCGGGCACCACCACGCGGCGCAAGGCGTCGCTTTGGGTGAAGATGCCCAGCGGCCTGTCGTCGGCGTCGGCGACGATCACCGAGCCGACCTTGGCCGTGACCATCGCCGCCATGGCCTCGGAGATCGGCGTCGACGGAGCGATGCGGATCACACCCGGGCGGACGAAGGCGCTGAGCTGCGCGTTCATGGTTTGCTGGTCGGCGTTGCGCTGGCCGAACTGGATCTCGATCTGGCGCCGCGCCTCGTGCAGCAGCCCGGCAACATGGTCAAGGACGAAGCGGTTGAACTCGCAACTCGACAGCAGCAGGGCGGCAAAGTCGGCGCTGGCCAGACGCCAGCACTTGACCTCGCCGACCGCGCTGTAGGTATTGATGGCCGGACGGCGCGCCGCCGTCGCCGCCAGCGGAAAGCTCTGCCCGGCCTCCAGGCCGTAGAGCGGCGGATCGGTCAGGGTGACATCGCCGACCTGGCGTACCTGCACCTGGCCCGACTCGATGATGTAGAGGTCGGGCGGCATGTCGTTTGGCGTCAGGATCTGGCCGCCGTCGGCGACGGTGAAGGGTTTCAGCGCGGCGGCAAGCGCCTCCAGGGCAAAGCTGCCCATGTCCTGGAAAGGCGGGTGGCGACGCAGGAAGGCGAGCAGTTCCTCGCGCGATTCGGTGCTCATGGTGATTCCTAGGTTTCGATGTGGAAGCGGGTTTTCAGGCGCTGCTGCAGGCTGCGCGCCTGGCGCAGGGCGTCGAGCAGGAGGCGGCGGTCGAATTCATTGAGGCTTTCGGGGTCGGTCTGGTTGCCGGGCGGCGTGCCCGCCGCCACCGCGGCGGCCTGGGCGGCAAGGCGCACGCCCTGCAGGGCATGGAAGGCATGCACCGCCGCCTCGGCATCGGCGGGCGGGATTATCCCATCCCGGGCGGCGCCGCGCAGGCGCGCCGACGTGCCGGTCTCGGCGGCGCCGTGGCCAAGCGCCAGGATGCGCGCCGCATCGACGAAGATGCGCGAGCCGAATTTCTTCAGGTCGATGGTTCCGCCGGACTCGGGCACGGTGACGAAATCGCGCAGTCGGCCCAGCGGCGGCGCGGCGGCCAGGGCGTTGGCGGTCATCATGCGCAGGAAGATCTCGTTGCCGCGCGTGAGCGTCGCCAGTTCGCGCCGCAGATCGGCCGCCAGGGCGGCATCCCCGGCCAGCGGCCGGAAATCGAAGAAGATCGCGGCATTCAGCAGGGCCTCGGGCTCCGGCGTGCGCACCCAGGTGCCGAAGTTCTCCAGCCACTCCGCCAGCGACAGGCACCAGCGCGGATTGCCGCCCATGACCTCGCCATCGCACAAGGGAAAGCCGCAGTCGGCCAGGGCCTGGTTGGCATCGCGGGCAAAGGGCAGGAATCGTTCGCGCAGATCGCGCGCCTCGCCGTCGTCGCTGGCGGAAAAAATCAGGCCGTTGTCCTGGTCGGTGGCCAGGGTCTGTTCGAGCCGGCCTTCGGAGCCCAGCCCGAGCCAGCACCAGCGCGCTGGCGGCAGCCGATGGCGGGCCTGCATCAGTGCCAGCGCGCGTTCGGTGATCGCGTCGTCGAGCCGCGACAGCACACCGGTAACCCAGGCCGGCCCCGCCTCGGCGGCATGGAGATCGAGCGCCAGCGCGCGTGCCTCGGCGGCATGGCGCACCAGCGCGGGAACATCGGCGGCGCCGACGATGCGCGCCGCGCAGGCGGCGATGGCGGAGGATTGCGGCAGGATGTCGTGCCCGCTCATGGCGACGTCACCACGGTCAATACTGGATGCGCGCGAAATAGGTCTTCTGCGCCGCCTCCAGGGCCTGGCGCAGGGTGACGATGCCCATGTCGGCCAGCAGGGGGATCATCTTCAGGAAAACCTCGCCGGTGACGAAGGCGTCGCCCAGCGCGGTATGGCGACCGATGACGTTGATCCCCAGGCGCTCGGCGATCAGCTCCAGCTTGTGCGATTCCTGGTTGGGGTGGATCACCGCCGAGAGCAACAGCGTGTCGAGCACCGGCTGGGTGAACTTGATGCCGAGGCTGTCCTCCTTCAACTGGAAGAAGCGCATGTCGAAGGCGGCGTTGTGCGCGACCAGCACGGTCTCGGCGCAGAATTCGTGGAAGGCCGGCAATACCACGTCGAGCCGCGGCTGGCCATTCACCATGGCCTCGGTGATGCCGTGGATCGGGATGCCCTCGGGCTTCAGCGGGATGCCGGGATCGACCAGTTGATCGAAGATTTCCTGGCGCAGCAGGCGATGGTTCACGATGCGCACCGCGCCCATCTGGATGATCTCGTCGCCCTGCGAGGGCTGCAGGCCGGTGGTCTCGGTATCGAACACCGAATAGGCCAGTTCGGACAGCTTGCGGTCGAGGTCGATGCCGGCGCCCTCGGCGTCGCGCGCGGCGAACAGGTCGAAGTCGTAATACTCGGGCCGGCTGTCGCTGTGCAAATGCTGCGCCTGGTCGACCGCCGGCGCATCGGGCGTCGCCGCCGCCGGCAGCACGATGCGGAAGAAGGCCCGGTGCGCCGCCTTCTCGCGCTGGTACCAGATCTCGCCGCCGTGGCGCTCGACCACGTCGCGCAGCGTCAGCGGGCTGGTTTCGCTGCCGACGTTCATCGGCTCCAGCTCCCAGGTGTAGAGCGTCTCGGAGGACACCGTGGTGCCCGACCAGATCAGGTCCACGAACACCATCTTGCCCTCGGCGGCGAGCCGCAGGCGCAACTCGCGGATCTCGTAGTGGTCCTGCAGGCGCGAAGCGAGAAAGGTGATGGCCTGGATCAGCGAGAAGCCATCGACCCGCATCCAGAGGTTCGAGTCCTGTTCCTCGTGCTTGATCGGCAGCTTGAGCTTGTTCTCGATGCGCCGCGCCGCGGCCGAGAGGATGTCGATGGCCAGCACGTCTTCCAGCGGCCAGCGTGTCTTCAGCGAATCGGCGAACCGGTTCATGGTCGCGTCGAGGCGCGAGCTCATGGCCGAGGCTTCGTCCGAAATCACGCGCATGAAGCGCTCGCGGAAGTCGGCTTCCATTTCCGGTGAATCGAGCAGGGTCTCGACGGCGGCGCGGATGTTGCCCAGCGCCGCGCGGTTGCCGTCGGTCAGGGATTGCAAGGCCTGGTCGCGCTCGGCCTCGCGCTCGAAATTGCGCGTGATGTTCTCGATGGTGAGGACGTAGCCGGTCACCTGCAACTCGTCGCCGGGGAGAACCGTCACTTTCTCGACTTGGGCAGGCGCAGCCTGCCTGACATCGTCACCCCCCTGCTCGGCAGGGGGGATGCCGTCAGAATGGCCGGCGGCTTCGCCGCTGGCGCCGGTCCGCAGGACCGGCGCCATCTGACAGCGCAACAACGCCCCGCCGCGCGTCGCCGTAATGAAGTTCGCCGTCGGTTCGGCGCTGCCCTTGCGCAGGCGCTGCTGGATGTTTTCCAGCGAGTGGGTGATCTGGCCGCGTTCGAGGATGGAAAAGATCGACCGCCCCAATCCGATCAGCGCGCCGCCGCTCATCGACGTCGGCCCCTGCGCCAGGGCCTTGAACTGCAGGCGTGCGCGGCTGTTGTAGAGCAGGATGCGGCCGTCGAGGTTGCAGACCACCACGCCCAGCGCGAGCTCGGACATCAGCGCGGCGAGCCGGTTCTTTTCTTCCTCGACCGTGGCCTTGGCGACGCGGATCTGGGCCTCGACGTCGTCGAGCAATTCGTTGCGCTGCTGGGCCAGGTCGTTGGCGGCGCGGGCCAGGTCGCGCACCTCGGGCGGCCCCTCGGGCGCGACGCGGAAGTTGCGGTTGGCGCCAAGCATCAGGCGCAGGGTTTCGGCCATGCGCAGGAGGCCATGCACGTACTGCTGGAACAGGGCGCGCAACAACTGCAGGCCGAGGATCAGGGTCATGATGGTCACCAGGCCGCCGACCGGCAGCCAGCGGTCCATGGCGACGAGAAAGCCGGCGCGCTCCTCGGCGCCGAGGTCGACCCAGAGGATGCCCACGGTCAGCAGGAAAGGCCCGGTCATCAGCAGGCCGAGCACGGCCACGGCGAGCGCGAAACGCGTCTTGGCGTTCATGCCAGCAGCGTCTTGATCCGGGCGACGAGATCCTTGGTCGAGAAGGGCTTGGTGATGTAGGCGTTGGCGCCCAGCGCCAGACCCTTGGTGACTTCGGTTTCGCGGCCCTTGGCGGTGAGCATGATGATCTTCAGGTCGGCCAGCGTGGCATCGGCGCGCAAGGACTCGCAGACCTCGAAGCCGGACTTCTTCGGCATCATGACATCCAGCAGCACCAGGTCGGGACGGAAATCGGCGGCCTGGCTCAAGGCTGCCTCGCCGTCGGTGGCGACCTTGACCTCGAAGCCTTCCTTCTTCAGCAGGTATTCCAGCGAAATGACGATGTTCGGTTCATCGTCGACAATCAGTATGCGATTCGCCACTAGGTCCCTCCCCCGGTTTTTTTGTCATTATCACCCGCCTGACGCGGCAGGGTAAACAGGAAACGCGCGCCGGCGCCGGGCGCGCTTTCCACCCACAGCCGGCCATTGAAGTATTCGATGATCTGGCGACTGATTGGCAACCCCAGGCCCGTGCCCTGGGGCTTGTCGGTGAGCACGTCGGTGCCACCCGAGCCCTGGCGGAATTTGTCGAAAATCACCTCATGGTCATCGGCGTGGATGCCCGGCCCGTTGTCGCCGACGCTGACGCGAACCTCGCTCGCCGTCCCTTCGGCGCCGACTCTTACCATGCCGCTGTCGGCCGGGACGAACTTCAGCGCGTTGGACAGCAGGTTCACCATCACCTGCATCAGGCGATCGCGGTCGGCCATCACCGTGAGGCCCTTGTCCAGGCCGGACAGATCCAGCGTGACGCGCTTTTCGGCGAACAGCGCGGTCAGCGAATCCGCCGCCTCGTGAATCACTTCGTCGACGTCGATCGCGGTCACCGTCCATTCGGCGCGACCGGATTCGAGCTTGGCGAGGTCGAGGATCTGGTTGATCAGGCGCGACAGGCGCACGGTTTCACTGACGATGATGCCGAGGAACTTGGTGCGCTGTTCGAGGTCGGTTTTCGGGTCTTCGTGCAGCATCTCGGAGAACGCGCGGATCGAGGTCAGCGGGGTGCGCAGCTCGTGGGTCACCGTGGAGATGAAGTCGTCCTTCATGCGGTCGAGTTCGCGCAGGCGTTCGTTGGCGTCGCGCAGTTCGGCGGTGGCGCGGGTGAGCTCCTGGGATTTTTCTTCGAGCTCGCGCGAATAGGCGCGCACCTGCGAGGCTTCGTCGAGGATGTTCATCACCTCGTCGATGCCCAGCGGCTCTTCCTTGACCACCGAGGCCACCATGACGCGCGCCGAGGCCGAACCGATGGCGCCGGCGAGCTGGTTCTCGGCGAAGTTCACCAGGCGCGCATCGGCCGGCAGCTCGTCGATCGCGCGCAAGCCACGGCTGCGCGCATGGCGCTGGAACGCTTCCTCGGCGCGCTCGCGGCCGAGGAAGCGCGCGGCCAGCGGCAGCAGGTCGCCGACGCCGGCGCTGCCGCCCCACATCGAATGGCCGGCGACATCGGCGCCGCCGACAAAGAGCGTGGCCTGGCGCGCCTCGCGGGCGTTGGGCACGCGCAGCAGGGAAATCCCGATGTAGCCGCCAAGGTTGGCGAGCAGGCTCCAGACCAGGCAATGGGTGATTTCATCGAGGCCGCCCAACCCGAACAACTGCTGCGGGCGCAGCAGCTCGATGCCGAAAAGGCCGTGGGCGATAAAGCCCTCGGGCAGCCAGCCCGACTTGGCGAAGGACGGCAGCAGCAGCGTGTAGGCCCAGAGCACGAAGCCGGCGGCAAGCCCCGCCACGGCGCCGTCGCGGGTGCCGCCCTTCCAGAAGATGCCGCCCAGCACCACGGGAGCGAACTGGGCCACGGCGGCAAACGAGATCAGGCCGATCGACACCAGCGCGTAGGCTTCGCCGGCGACGCGGAAGTACAGGTAACCCAGGCCGAGGATGATGGCGATGGCCCAGCGCCGTATCTCCAGCAGCAATCCGGAGAGGTCGGCCTTGGCCGCCAGGCCGAGCCAGGGCATGCGCAGCAGCAGTGGCATGACGAGGTCGTTGCAGACCATGGTGGACAAGGCAATGGTCTCGACGATGACCATGCCGGTGGCCGCCGAGAGGCCGCCGATGAACACGAACAGGGCCAGCGTCTCCTGCTGGTGGGCCATCGGCAGGGTCAGCACGAAGGTATCGGCATCCACCGTGCCGGGCGGGAAGTGCATCAGCCCGGCCAGCGCCACCGGCAGCACGAACAGGTTGATCAGGAACAGGTACAGCGGAAACAGCCAGACCGCGCGGTTGAGGTGGGTGGCGTCGACGTTTTCCACGACCGCGATCTGGAACTGGCGCGGCAGCAGCAGCGAGGCGAACAGCGAAAGGAAGATCAGCGTGCCCCAACTGCCGTAGGCTGCCGGCGCGTCGGCGCGATCCAGCCGGGTCGCCACCTCGGGCACCGCCGCCGCCCGCGCGAAGATGTCGCCCACGCCGTCGTGCATGCCCCAGACGACGAAGGCACCGACGGCCAGAAAGGCCACCAGCTTGACCACCGACTCGACGGCGATCGCCGCCACCATGCCTTCATGACGCTCGGTGGCATCGAGGTGGCGGGTGCCGAACAGGATGGTGAAGGCGGCGAGGATCATCGCCACGTACAGCGCGCTGTCCTGGAACAGCGGCACGGCGCCGACCGCAGCCGGCATCACGATCTCGGGGTAATTGCCGAGGATGGTGAAGCTGTTCGACACGGCCTTCAATTGCAGGGCGATATAGGGAATCACCCCGACCACCGCGATCACCGTGACCAGGCCGCCGAGCAACTGGCTCTTGCCATAGCGCGAGGCGACGAAGTCGGCGATCGAGGTGATGCGATTGGCCTTGGCGATGCGGATCATGCGATACAGGATGAAGCCGCCGAGCGCGAACAGCAGGGTCGGCCCGAGGTAGATCGGCAGGAAGCCGATGCCGTTCGCGGCGGCGCGGCCGACGCTGCCGTAGAAGGTCCAGGTGGTGCAGTACACGCCCAGCGACAGCGCATACACCAGCGGGCTGGCAATCAGCGAGCGGCCGTGGTCCGAACGGTGGTCGGCATACCACGCAATGGCGAACAGCACCCCCAGGTAAAGGAAGGAGGCGAGGACGATGACCCAGCCCTGGAGCATCAGTCGCGCGTCCTCTCGACAACGAAGGCCATCAGCGCGATCAACACCACCCAGGAACCCATCAGCCAGGCAAAGAGCGGCGGCATGCCGAGGAAGCTGCCGCTCTTGTTGAAGATGGACAGCAAGGGGTAGTTGAAGAAGATGCAGCCGAGCAGGAACAGGAAAGCCAGGCGCTGCGAGGTCAGGCGGGTACGGATCATCGTGTCATCTCCCCCATGTCTTCATCGCATGGTACCGAAGGCATCCCGGCTCGTGGCAAAAAAAAACGCCGGTCCAAAGACCGGCGTTTTCGAGGGCCGTTTCAGCGATCAGGCGTTCTGCTTGAGCTGATCGAGGATCTGCGGGTTTTCGAGCGTGGACACGTCCTGGGTGATCTCCTCGTTCTTCGCCAGCGAACGCAGCAGGCGGCGCATGATCTTGCCGGAGCGCGTCTTGGGCAGGTTCTCGCCGAAGCGGATGTCCTTGGGCTTGGCGATCGGTCCGATCTCCTTGCCGACCCAGTTGCGAAGTTCGGCGGCGATCTTCTTCGCCTCTTCGGCGCTGGGCCGTGCTTGCTTGAGTACGACGAAGGCGCAGATCGCCTCGCCGGTCAGGTCGTCCGGACGTCCGACCACGGCAGCTTCCGCCACCAGCGGGTTGGAGACAAGCGCCGATTCGATTTCCATGGTGCCCATGCGGTGGCCGGAGACGTTCAGCACGTCATCGATGCGGCCCATGATGGTGAAGTTGCCGGTCTTGGCATCGCGCACCGCGCCATCGCCAGCCAGATACAGCTTGCCGCTGAAATCGGCCGGGTAGTAGGACTTCTTGAAGCGCTCCGGGTCGCCCCAGATATTGCGGATCATCGAGGGCCAGGGCTTCTTGACCACGAGGAAGCCACCGTTGCCCCAGGGCACATCAGCGCCCGTCTCATCGACGATGGCGGCCTGGATGCCGGGGAAGGGGAGCGTGCAGGAGCCGGGGACGAGCGGCGTGACGCCGGGCAGCGGGGTGATCATGTGGCCGCCGGTCTCGGTCTGCCAGAAGGTATCGACGATCGGGCAGCGGCTGCCGCCGACATTGTCGTAGTACCACATCCAGGCTTCCGGATTGATCGGCTCGCCGACCGAACCGAGAATGCGCAGCGAGGACAGGTCGTAGTTCTTCGGGTGGGTGGTCGGCGTGGTTTCGCCGGCCTTGATCAGCGAGCGGATCGCCGTCGGCGCGGTGTAGAAGATATTGACCTTGTGCGTCTGGATCGTCTTCCAGAAACGGCCGGCGTCCGGGTAGGTGGGCACGCCCTCGAAGACGATCTCGGTGGCGCCGCAGGCCAGGGGGCCGTAGGTGATGTAGGTGTGGCCCGTGACCCAGCCGATGTCGGCGGTGCACCAGAAGATGTCGTCCGGCTTGATGTCGAAGGTCCACTTCATGGTCAGGATGGCATGCAGCAGGTAGCCGCCCGAGCTGTGCTGGACGCCCTTCGGCTTGCCGGTGGAACCCGAGGTATAGAGCAGGAACAGCGGATGCTCGGCATCGACCCACTCCGGTTCGCAGACGTCGGACTGGCCGGCGCAGACGTCATCCCACCACTTGTCGCGGCCGGCCACCATGTTGCAGGCGCCACCGGTACGCTTGGCGACGATCACGCTGTGGATCGACTCGCAGCCGCCCATGGCGATGCCCTCGTCGACGGCCGGCTTCAGCGGAATGTTCTTGCCGCCACGACACTGCTCGTCGGAGGTGATGACGGCCACGGCACCGGCATCCTGGATACGCTCCTGCACCGACTTGGCGGAGAAACCGCCGAACACCACGGAATGGATGGCGCCGATGCGGGCACAGGCCTGCATGGCGACCACGCCATCGACCGACATCGGCATGTAGATCAGGACGCGGTCGCCCTTCTTGATGCCCTGCGCCTTGAGCGCGTTGGCGAAGGTTGCGACCCGGGTCAGCAGTTCCTTGTAGGTCACCTTGGTGGCCTGGCCGCCGTCGGCCTCGAAAATGATCGCGACCTTGTCGCCGAGGCCGGCTTCGACGTTGCGATCGAGGCAGTTGTAGGAAACGTTCAGCTTGCCGTCGGCAAACCACTTGTAGAACGGGGCGTTGGATTCGTCCAGTGACTGGGTGAAGGGCTGTTTCCAGGTCACGTGCTCGCGGGCCAGGCGGGCCCAGTAGCCGGCGTAGTCCTGGTCGGCTTCCTTGCACAGCGCCTCGTAGGCGGCCATGCCGGAGATCGTGGCCTTTTTGACCACCGCGTCGGACGGGGGAAAAACTCGGCTTTCCGTGGAAACTGATTCGATTGCGGACATTGAAACCTCTCCTCTCACTGATTACCGGACACGGTCCGGAACAAAATTCGAGCCTCGGGTCCGGAAGCGCCACTGCCGGGCCCTGGTTTTTGGGTACTGCCGAAGGATGCTCCTGCGTATTTGCCGACCCGCCGGTGTTCAGCCGCGGCGAACGGTGATTTTAAGTGCTTGCGGATTAAAGCGAAAGAGTCTTACATAGGTCTTACGCAAGACCTTGGCGCCGCCGCCTGCGGTAAGATTGCGGCCCCGCCAACGACAGCCTCCCGCCATGACCCCGATCACCAAACCGATGGAAGCCTTCATCTTCTGGAGCCGCTGGCTGCAGGCGCCGCTGTATCTCGGCCTGATCGTGGCCCAGGGCGTGTATGTGTACCAGTTCATGCACGAACTGGCCCACCTGGTGACCAAGGCCGGCAGCCTCAGCGAAAACGAAGTCATGCTGATCGTGCTGGGCCTGATAGACGTGGTGATGATCGCCAACCTGCTGGTGATGGTGATCATCGGCGGCTACGAAACCTTCGTTTCCAAGCTCGACCTCGAAGGCAATCCCGACCAGCCGGAGTGGCTCTCCCACGTCAATGCCGGCGTGCTCAAGGTCAAGCTCGCCGTGGCCCTGATCAGCATCTCCTCGATCCACCTGCTGCGCACCTTCATCAACGCCCCGCTGGTCGAGGACCGCGTCATCATCTCGCAGATCGCGATCCACGCCTCCTTCCTGATCTCCGCCCTGGCCATCGCCTGGACCGACAAGGTGATGATGCAGACCCTGCTGATCAGCAGCAACGCCAAACACTAGACCGGAGGAGTCCCCATGTCCGCCCCGATTCGCCAGGAAGATTTCATCCAGTCCATCGCCGATGCCTTCCAGTTCATCAGCTACTACCATCCGCTCGACTACATCACGGCGCTGGGCGAGGCTTACGAGCGCGAGGAGTCGCCGGCGGCGAAGGATGCCATCGCGCAGATCCTCACCAACAGCCGCATGTCGGCCGAGGGCCATCGCCCGATCTGCCAGGACACGGGCATCGCGCTGGTGTTTCTCAAGGTCGGCATGAACCTGCGCTGGGAGGCCACGCTGTCGGTGCAGGACATGGTCAACGAAGGCGTGCGCCGCGCCTACGGCAATGCCGACAACCCGCTGCGCGCCTCGGTGCTGGCCGACCCCGCCGGTGCCCGCAGGAACACGAAGGACAATACTCCGGCCGTGGTGCATTACGAGATCGTCCCCGGCGACCATCTCGAAGTGATCTGCGCCGCCAAGGGTGGCGGCTCGGAGGCCAAGGCCAAGTTCGCCATGCTGAACCCCTCCGACGACCTGGTCGAGTGGATCCTCAAGACGGTGCCGACCATGGGCGCCGGCTGGTGCCCGCCCGGCATCCTGGGAGTCGGCGTTGGCGGTACGCCGGAAAAGGCCATGCTGCTGGCCAAGGAAGCCATCATGGCGCCGGTGGACATCCATGAGCTGAAAGCCCGTGGCGCCCGGGGTGACAAACTCACGCGTGCCGAGGAGCTGCGCCTCGAACTGCACGAAAAGATCAATGCCCTGGGCATCGGCGCGCAGGGCCTTGGCGGCCTGACCACCGTGCTCGACGTCAAGGTGCTCGACTACCCGACCCACGCCGCCAACCTGCCGGTAGCGCTGATCCCCAACTGCGCGGCGACGCGCCATTGCCACTTCCACCTCGACGGTTCCGGCCCGGCGAAACTAACGCCGCCCAGCCTTGAAGACTGGCCCAAGGTGACCTGGCAGGCCGATGCCGCGACCGCCACCCGCGTCGATCTGAACAGCCTGACCAAGGCGCAGGTCGCGGCCTGGACACCGGGCCAGAAGCTGCTGCTCAACGGCAGGATGCTGACCGGCCGCGATGCCGCGCACAAGCGTATCGCCGACATGCTGGCCAGGGGCGAGAAGTTGCCTGTCGACTTCAGCAACCGCGTCATCTACTACGTCGGCCCGGTCGATCCGGTGCGCGACGAAGTGGTGGGCCCGGCCGGCCCCACCACCGCCACGCGCATGGACAAATTCACCCGCATGATGCTGGAGCAGACCGGCCTGATCTCGATGATCGGCAAGTCCGAGCGCGGCCCGGCGGCAATCGAGGCGATCAAGGACAACCAGTCGGCCTACCTGATGGCGGTGGGCGGCGCCGCCTACCTGGTGGCCAAGGCCATCCAGTCTGCCAAGGTCGTGGGTTTCGCGGATCTGGGCATGGAAGCCATCTATGAATTCGATGTCAAGGACATGCCGGTGACGGTCGCCGTCGACTCGACGGGAAGCTCGGTGCACATCACCGGGCCAAAGGAATGGCAGGCCAGGATCGGCAAGATTCCGGTCAAGGTAGCCTGACCTCCCGCAAACCATCGATTGCCCGACAGCCCATGACCTCCCCCCAAATCCTGATCCTCGGCGCCGGCTTTGGCGCCCTCACCGCCGTGCGCGAATTGCGCCGCCGCGCACCCGATGCCCGTATCAGCCTGGTCGCGCCCAAGGCGGAATTCGTTTACCTGCCGAGCCTGATCTGGATTCCGACCGGCCTGCGCCAAGGCAAGGACATGATCCTTCCCCTCGACACGTTTCTGAAGGACCATGCCGTCGAGTTCGTCGCCGGCCGGGTGACGGGGCTGGAGGACGGCGGGCGCACCGTCGTCACCGACCAGGGCAGGCTCGCCAACGATGCCCTGGTGATTGCCAGCGGCGCGCGCTTCATCAAGAAGCTGCCGGGCATCGAACATGCGCTGACCCTTTGCGAAGGTGTCGCCTCGGCGGAAGCCATCCGCGCGCGCCTGGAAAAACTGACCAGCGGCCGCATCGCGCTGGGTTTCGGCGGCAACCCCAGCGAGCCTTCCGCCATGCGCGGCGGGCCGATGTTCGAACTGCTGTTCGGCATCGACACCTGGCTGCGGCGCCAGGGCCGTCGCGACCAGGTCGAACTGACTTTCTTCAACGCCGCCGCCGAACCCGGCAAGCGCCTGGGCACGAAGGCGGTGAGCGGGCTGCTGGCCGAAATGGGACGGCGGCGCATCGATACCCACCTCGGACACAAGCCGCTGGGCTTTTCAGACAAAGGCGTGGACACCGAGGGCGGCCACATCAATGCCGACCTGATCCTGTTCATGCCCGGCCTGACCGGCCCGGCCTGGGCGGCCGATAGCGGCCTGCCCCTCTCGCCGGGCGGCTTCTTCAAGGCCGACGAGTATTGTCGCGTCGAAGGCGCCGACCGGGTCTTCGTTGCCGGCGACAGCGGCAGCTTTCCCGGCCCCGACTGGATGCCCAAGCAGGCGCACATGGCCGACCTGCAAGCCAAGGCCGTCGCCGAAAACCTGCTCCTGGCGCTTGCCGGCAAGGCTCCGGTGGCCAAACCCAAAACCGAACTGATCTGTATCGTGGACACGATGGACTCGGGCATCCTGGTCTACCGTGACATCAAGCGTTCGTGGGTGCTGCCTTCCAGCAGACTGTTCCACTGGGCCAAACGCTTCTTCGAGGGGCACTACCTGCGCGCCTTCCGGCGCTGACGGCTGGCGCCGACCGCCACCGTGACGCCGTCCGCAGTCCGGGTTCCCGCCTTTACCGCATGATTGGCGTCTTCGATTCGGGCCTCGGCGGCCTTTCGGTCCTGGCGGCACTGGTCCAAGCCCTGCCGCAGGCCGATTTCCGCTACTACGCCGACACCGCCCACGTGCCCTACGGCAACAAGAGCGACGAGCAGATCCAGCGCCGCGTGCTGGCGATCGGTGGCGAACTCGCCGGCATGGGCTGCGACCTGCTGGTGGTGGCCTGCAACACCGCCACCGCCGCCGCCGTCCAGGCCTTGCGCGCCGCGCATCCGAGCATTCCCGTGGTCGGCGTCGAACCCGGCATCAAGCCGGCGGCGCAGGAAACCCGCAGCGGCCGCATCGCCGTGCTGGCCACCGAGAGCACGGCAAAAAGCGCGCGCCTGCACAAATTGATCCGCGACCATGCCGACGGCATCGACGTTCATGTCGAGCCCTGCCCCGGGTGGGCAACCCACGTCGAAATGCTGCAGCTTGACGACCCCGCGCTGGCAAGCGATATCGCCCGGCGCGTCGAACCGCTGCTGGCACAGGGCGTCGATCGCATCGTGCTGGGCTGCACGCATTACAGCTTTCTCGCGCCGCTGCTGAACCAGGTCATCGGCGGGCGCGCTCGCCTGGTCGATGTCGCCGACGCCGTGGCGCGCCAGGCGCGGCGGCTGTCCGATCATCTGCCGCATGGCGGCGGCCGCCTGCACCTGCATGCCTCCGCCCATCCGGAACGCCTCTACGCCGCCTTGCCGCGCCTGAACCTCGGCCATCTGGCGCCAAGAGTCGCTTGATGCGCTTCGCCGTCGTTTCGGACATCCACGGCAACCTCGCCGCGCTCGAAGCCGTGGTTGCCGATTTCACCCGGCGCGGCGTCGATGCGGTGGTGAATCTCGGCGACGCGCTCTCCGGCCCCTTGCTGCCATTGGAAACCGCCCGCTACCTGTTGGCGACGAACTGGATACACCTGGCCGGCAACCACGAACGCCAGGTGCTGACGGCCCCCGCGCCCGGCGACGATCCTGCCGATGCTTTTGCCCGTCGCTGCCTCGGTGCGCCGGAAAAGCAGTGGATGGCCTCGCTGCCGCACTGCCGGCCATGGATCGAAGACATCTACCTCTGTCACGGCTCACCGCGCCGCGACAACGAGTGCCTGCTGGAAACCATCGAACCGGGGCGGCCGCGCCTGGCCACGGCAGCGGAAATCGACGAACGCCTCGAACCCATCACGGCCTCGGTCGTGCTCTGCGGCCACAGCCACGTGCCGCGCGCGGCGCGCGGCACGCAGGGGGCCTTGCTGGTGAATCCGGGAAGCGTCGGCCAACCCGCCTGGGACGACGAGCTGCCCTTCCATCACGCCGTGGAAAACGGCTCGCCGGATGCCCGTTATGCCATCGTCGAGCGCCGCGCCGCGCGCTGGCGCGTCGAGCTGATCGCCCTGCCCTACGATCACCGCGCCATGGCCGAGCTGGCCTTGCGCAACGGCGCCGCCGACTGGGAAAGCATTCTTTGTCGCGGCTATGTCGCCGCGCGCAAGCCTGGCGGGGGCTAGGCCGCGTCGTAGACCACGGCGCGATCGCGGCCGGCGGACTTGGCCCGGTACAGGGCCCGGTCGGCGCAACGGATCAGGCTTTCGACGCCTGTCGCGTGATCCGGCACGGCGGCGATGCCGATCGAGGTAGTGACCGAAATGCTCGATCCCTCGAACACCACCGGAGTCCGGCGGAACAGTTCCAGCAGGTGCGCCGCGCGACCAAGCGCCACGCTCAGCGGCATTTTCGGCATCACCAGCAGGAATTCCTCGCCGCCGTAGCGGCAGGCGATGTCCTCCGCCCGCGCGCTTTCCTGCAGGGCGCGGGCGAAGACGCGCAACACTTCGTCGCCGGCCGGGTGGCCGTGGGTGTCATTCACCTGCTTGAAATGGTCGATGTCCAGCAACAGCATGGTCAGCGGCGTGTTCTCGCGTTTGCAGCGCGCCAACTCGCGCTCCAGCGTGCCTTCGAGGTAGCGCCGGTTGAACAGCCCGGTCAGCGAATCGCGGTTGGCCTGTTCGCGCAATTTTTCCTGCAGGTCGCGAATCTTGCCGATCTGTTCGTGGAGCGCCTGATTGGCCGTTTCGAGGATGCGCTTTTGCGCATCGACCGCGTCCTGGACTTCATGCAGGCGCCGGATGTAGCTGAAGAATTCGATGCCCATCAGCGAAAGGTAGACCGCCAGGCCGACGATCGAGGTCAAGGTCACCAGCCCGTCGGTATCGGAGGAGACGTGAAACGCAATCACCGTGGTCGAAGCCAGCGCGCCGCTGCAAACCGCCAGGACACAGACCACGATGCCCTTGTAGCCAAGCGTGACGGTGTGATTCAGCAAGGCGGCGAGAAACAGCGCGACGCTGATCCAGAGCGGGAAGCCAAGTCCGGCGGCCCAGGCGCCGCTGGCGAGCGAATCGGCGATGAGGCTGTTGTGTTCGGCCTTGACCCGGTCGTGCGCGCGCCGGCTGAACCAGTACATCACGTGCGGATAGACGAAGAACTGCAACAGGAACAAGGCCAGGAACAACGGGCCCGGTTGGCGCGGCAGGACATGCAAGGCAATCGGGATGCCGACCAGCGCGAACGCGGCGACGCGCACGCGATAACTGTTCGCGGCTATCCAGTGGTGCGATCGCGATAGCTCCAGGGCCATGATCGTCACCTCGTTCGCCTCGTCGGCTTCATCCGCGCAAGCTCAATGGCCAACCCCCTCATCCCCGCCCGGCGCGGATCACGCCGGAAACGTCGCGCAGCGAGGATAACACCCTCGCGAGCATTCCCGTCGCCGGCACTTCGACGACGAAGCTCATGTGGGCAAGTCCGGCGCGGCTTTGCGTCTTGACCGCCGTGACGTTGATCTTCTCGCGCGAGAGCACATCCGAGATGTCGCGCAGCAGGCCCTGGCGATCCGCGGCATCGACCACGAGGTCGACCGGATAGACGGCACCGGCCTGCTCGCCCCAATCGGCGGCGATCACGCGTTCCGGATTGCGCGCCGCCATGTTGCGGAAATTCGCGCATTCAACGCGATGGATCGATATGCCCTTGCCGCGCGTGACAAAACCGGTGATGGCGTCCGGCGGCAGCGGTTTGCAGCACTTGCCGGTCTGGGTCAGCAGCTTGTCCACGCCGACCACCAGGATGCGGCTATCGCCGGCGCGGCTCTTGCGCGTCTGGATCTCGGGCTCGGGTTCCGGCGCCGCGGCGTCGCCGCGCAGCGCAATGTCGATGGCACGCACGCCGACCTCGCCGCGCGCCGCCGCGAGGAACAGCGCATCGGCACTCTTCAGGCCCAGCTTCGCCGCCAGTTCATCGTGGTTCGCTTGCGACTGCCCTTCGCGCTGCAGCTCCCTGGTCACGATGGCGCGCCCCTGTGCCAGCATCTCGGCCTCGTCCCGCGCGGCGAACCACTGCTTGACCTTGGACCGCGCCCGCGAGGTGGCAAGAAAGCCCTGGGCCGGATTGAGCCAGTCGCGCGACGGGCCGCCGCTCTTCACCGTCACCACCTCGACGCGCTGGCCGTTCTGCAAGGGCGTGCCCAACGGAACCATCTGGCCGTCGATCCTGGCGCCGCGACAACGGTGGCCCAGGTCGGTATGCAGGCGATAGGCGAAGTCCAGCGCGGTGGCGCCGCGCGGCAGGTCGATCACCTTGTCCTGCGGCGTCAGCACGTAGATCGTGTCGTCGAGCGCGGCACGTTTGAACTGCTGCACCCATTCGCCGGAATCCGTGATTTCGTCGCGCCAGGACAGCAGTTGCCGCAACCAGGAAATCTTGTCCTCGTAGTCGCCGCCGGCCTTGACCGATGCGCCCGACTCCTTGTAGCGCCAGTGCGCCGCCACGCCCAGCTCGGCGTGCTCGTGCATCTCGTGGGTGCGTATCTGCACTTCCAGCGAACGCCCGTCCTCGGCGGCCACGGCGGTGTGCAGCGAGCGGTAGAAATTCCCCTTGGGATGCGAGATGTAGTCGTCGAATTCGCCGTGGATCGGCTGCCACAGGTGATGCACGATGCCCAAAGCGGTATAGCAGTCCTTGACCTCGTCGACGATGATGCGCAGCGCGCGCACGTCGTAGACCTTCTCGAAGTCGATGTCCTTGCCGCGCATCTTGTTCCAGATGCTGTAGATGTGTTTCGGCCGACCATACACCTCGGCCTTGACGCCCGTCGCAGCCAATTCCTCCGCGAGGCGGCGCACGGCGGATTCGATGAAGCCCTCGCGCTCCGAGCGCTTTTCGTCGAGCATGCGCGCGATGCGCTTGTAGGTCACGGGTTCGAGGTAGCGGAAGGCCAGGTCTTCGAGCTCCCATTTCACCTGCCAGACGCCGAGGCGGTTGGCCAGCGGCGCGTAGATCAACTGGCTTTCGCGCGCCATCTCGTCGCGCAGGGGCCCCGGCCGGTTGCCCAGAAAGCGCAGGGATTGCACCCGGCTGGCCAGGCGCAGCATCACCACGCGGATGTCATCCACCATGGCGAGCAGCATCTTGCGCAGGATTTCGGTCTGCGCCTTCATGTCCGCCACGCCCTCGCCGCCGCCCGCGCCGGCTGCCGCGCGCGTCAGCGGACGCAGCCTGCCCAGGCGCCCGAGGCCTTCGACCAGCCCGGCCACCGTGTCGCCAAAGCCGACTTTCAGTCGTTCGGCGGAGTCCTCAAGATGGTCGCCGGCGGCAAACAGCAAGGCGGCACAGCGCACTTCGGCATCGAGGTCCAGCGCGGTGGCGACCAGCGCCATGCCGACGGCGTGCTGCCACGCCGGCTCGCCGCTGCCCAACAGGGATTCACCATAGGCCGCGCGTGCCAGCTCGTGGGCGGCCGCGACGCGTGCCACCTCGTCCGGCGCAAGCCCCGCCTGCAGCCGGGGCAGTGCGTCAGTCGCATCGCCACTCGGCGCAAGGGCATGAACCACGGAGACCATGCGCGGATTATCCCATGGCGAGCCATACCGCCCGAAACCCAAAAAATTGTGACGAATCTTGATCGTTTGACACTTGGGGATGTTCCGGATTGACACGTACGCACTGCCATGCGTATGATTTGGTGCATCTCAATGCGTAAGAATAGTCGCATCATGCGCTTACAAATCGACCCTGCCAGCCGCAAAGGCCGCCTGTCGCTATCGATCAACAAGGACCTTCTGGATCGCCTCGAGCCTTACAAGCAGCAGATCAATTTCTCGGCACACGCCGAGCTTTTGTTTGCCAGGATGCTCGATGAGCTGGAAAACCGCGCTTGGGCCGAGCGCAACGCCGCAGCGCTGACGGCACACGGCCAGGATATCGCCGCAACGGGTCTGGCCGGCCAGGAATTCGACCGGATCTGAAAGGTGGCCCAGTACGATATCTATCCGAATCCAGGCCTGCGAAGGACCGAAATTCCCTTTCTGGTGGCCGTGCAGAATGACCACATCAGCAGCCGAACGGGGGCCACCGTGGTAATCCCGTTACGTGCCGACGCCCACGAGGTCGAAGTGATGGCACCCTTGGTAAGCGTGCCGGGTCACGGCCGTCTGGTCCTCTCCGCGGACGAAATCTTCGCCATCGACAGCATTCGTCTCAAGGCTGCCGTGGGCTCGCTAGGCATCGATGACCGCGCCAAGATCAGGCCCGCCCTGGACAAGGTGATTGGCGATTACTAAGCGGATGTCTTGATGATCCGCAGTCTCGCCGCCTGGTGGCGCGGCCGGCAGGCCGAGCGGATCGAGATCCCTTCCGGACTCTGGGAGGAGATCGAAGCGGGTCTCTGGTTTCTCGACCATTTGACACCCGCGGAACGCGTCGAACTGCGCCGCCTGGCCCGCGAATTCATCGCCGCCAAGGAATGGAGCGGCGCCCAGGGTCTGGAACTAATGCCGCGCATCCAGCTTGCGATCGCCTTGCAGGCCTGCCTGCCCATCCTGCACCTCGGCCTCGACTGGTATTCCGGCTGGGTTGGCATCGTGGTTTACCCCGGCGACTTCATCATCCCGCGCCAGGTCGTTGACGGCGCCGGCGTGGTGCATGAGTACGACGACCAGGTCATGGGCGAAGCCTGGCACGGCGGCCCGGTGTTGATCTCGTGGTTCGACGATCCCGACGACACCCGGGGCGTCAACGTGGTGATCCACGAATTCGCCCACAAGCTCGACATGCGCAGCGGCGACGCGGATGGCATGCCGCCGCTGCACGAGGGCATGTCGCGCAGGCACTGGGCCACCGCGATGGGCGCGGCCTTCGAGGATTTCCAGCGGCGCGTGGATGGCGGCGAGGATACCTTGATCGACCCTTACGCCGCCGAGCTGCCGTCCGAGTTCTTCGCCGTCACCAGCGAAGTGTTCTTCGAAGACCCCCTCCTGCTGCGGCAGGAATACCCGGAGGTATATCGCCAGTTGGCGCTGTTCTACCGGCAGGACCCCGCCGCCTAGCGCGCCGTGCCCCGATAGCGCGGCGCGGCATAGGGGTGGGTGTTGCGAAAGGCCTCGAAGAGCTTCCAGCGCACCACCGGAATTCGCGCCACCAGCTTCAGCGGCACGGAATACACCTCGGCGCTGTCCAGTGCGATCAGCGGCGCGTCGGCCTCGGCCGCCGGTGCTTCGGCGACCCGATTCATCGCGGCAAACAGGCTGTCATATCCCCAGAACTCGCCCTTGCCCATCACCGGCGCCTTTTCGTCCTTGCCGCGCGCCAGCCGCCCCTTGCCGATCAGGTGCAACTGGCCGGCATCACCCTTGAATCTGCGCCCCGCCTGCAGGCGGGAAATGCCGCAGTTCTTGGCCAATTGGAACAGCATGGGGTTGGTCACCGCGTCGCTGAACAGCACGGTGCGGCGCAGGCGTTCCTCGACCTTGCGCACCTTGAGCAGTTCGTCGCTGGAAAGGAAGCGCTCGACGAAGTTGCGATACAGGTCCGCCGGCAGGCGCAGTGCCTGGACGAAGCCCACCGAGCGGTAGGTTTCCTCGCTGGCGGAGTCGTGGATCGCCGCCGATTCCGCCAGCATCGATCCGCTGAACAGGAAATGCGCGCTGTTCGGGTCCTGGGTCAGGATTTCGACCTTGCCCGCCAGCAGCAGGTAGATTTCCTGGGGCACCTTGCCGGCCTGGACCATGATGGTCTCCGGATTGAAGGTGACGATGCGGTTGTTCAGCAGCATGTGCAGGCGCTCGACCGGCACGCTGGGAAAATAGCTCTTGAGCAGTTCGCTGGCATCGCGCAGCAGGAAGTTCTGCTCCCCCGGGATCAGCACGTCAACCGTGCCGAAGGGCGCGCCGGAACCAATGCGCCGCTCGCACTGCGTCAGGTCGCGCGAGATGTGCGCCAGCAGCAGCCGCGGCGTGGTATCGGCGGCGAAATCACTGGCGCAACCGTGGATCATGCCGCCGCCGATGTCGATCTTCTTCAGGTCGGTGGCTTCGAGGTAGGCCGCCTGGGTGGCCCTGACCCGCTCGACGGAGAGCCCCGGCGCCGAAGCATCCGCCGAGACCATGCCGTCGAGCACCTTGAACGAGGCCACGTCGGCCAGGTGGGCGTAGGTACGGTAGCCGCCTTCCCAGAGCACGCGGAAATTGAACACCGTGGTTTCCACCGGGTGCGGCGACATCGTCGGCTTGACCTCCAGGCCCATGATGTCGTTCCACTTGCCTTCCTCGAGATCGCAGATGTCGAAATAGTTGGCGAACTCGCTTTCGGGGATCGACAACAGCGCGCAGAACTTGCGCGTCACCGAGGCCCGCACCAGCGGTGTGGCGAAGTATTGCAGCGGCCGGTCGCATTGCAGCAGGTTGGTGAGGCCGGCGAAGTGGTCATCGTGGGCGTGGGTGTGGAAGATGCCGGCGACTTCCTTCTTGCCGATGCCCAGCGCATCGAGGCTGTAGTGGATGTTGGGGCCGGCGTCGATCAGGTACACGCGGCCCTGGTGGATCAGCACGCTGCCCATGGCCGGGCGGTTGAAATCCCAACCGTCGCCGTCGCCGGCATGGATCACCGCGAAGTAGTGGCGATCCACCGCGACATGGCTCAGGGGATACGGGCACGGGTAGGTCGCGCGCGGCGCCAGGTTGAGATCCACCTCGACGAATTCCTCGCCGTGGCGGATGTCGAACACGTTATGCGCCAGGCGCTTGATGCTGACGCCGTTGCCGATCTCGATCGGCTCGCCGGCGAGCACGTGGCAATCGACGAAGGCCTCGGGCCGCGCGATCTGGCCAAAGGCGAACTTGAGCTTGATGCGCATCAGCTCGTCGGCATAAGCCTCCGAGACGCCGGCCTTCATCATCTCTTCCGCCGAGATCAGGCCATAGTTGCCGCGATGGATGTAACGCAGTTGCGCCGCCAGTTGTTCCGGCGTGCCGATCAGCTTGGGTTTGATCCCGGTATTGTTCGGGTGGTTCGGAATCAGCATGCCCTGGCGGTAGAGCATCTGCAGGATGGGAAACTCGGACAGGTTGCACAGGTGCCCGTTCTGGATCATCGAGTCCGACAGCAGGATCGCGTTCGGCCCGTTCTCGAAACTCACGCCGTTGACTTCCGTGGTCTGGATGATGCCCCGCCGCAGCAGGTGCTTGACGCTGTCGGCGGGCGCGCCGCAGAGCAGATAAATCCCGGCCGCCGGAATTTCGACGTAGCAGATTCCATTGGCCACCACCAGCTTGCGTATCGACACGGCCCTCACCCCATGTATCGCCCCGGACTCCCAACTTCGCGGCCCGGGACATTTGACGTTTCAACAGTATGCCGCGTTTCGATCGATCCTGGAAATCGACAGTCGGCGCTGGCGGGACGGCGGCACGCCCTGTTACGACAGCCCTTCGCAGTACTGCTGCCAGCGCCAGGCATCGGCGCACATCTGGTCGAGGCCGCGCTTCGTCTCCCAACCGAGAAGCATCTTCGCCAAAGACGGATCAGCCCAGAACTGGGCGATGTCGCCGGCCCTGCGCTCGGCGATTCGGTACCGTACCGGCCGGCCACTGGCCTTTTCAAAGGCCTGGATCATTTCCAGTACCGAATGGCCGCGACCGGCACCGAGATTCACCGTCAGCAGCCCGCCCTCCCGGGTCAGGTAGTCCAGCGCCGCCACGTGCCCCTCGGCCAGGTCGACGACATGGATGTAGTCGCGCACCCCGGTGCCATCGGGTGTCGGATAGTCGTTGCCCCACACGTTGAGGAATTCGCGCCGGCCCACCGCCACCTGGGCGACGAAGGGCATCAGGTTGTTCGGCACGCCCCGCGGATCCTCGCCGATCAGCCCCGATTCGTGTGCGCCGACGGGGTTGAAGTAGCGCAAGCGGGCGATGCGCCAGGCCGGCTCCGCCAGGTGCAGATCGGCGAGGATGTCCTCGACAATCAGCTTGCCGCGACCGTAGGGATTTGTCGCGTCGCGCGGGCTGGATTCGCGATACACATGGCCCTCGCGATCGCTATACACCGTGGCCGATGACGAAAACACGAAAGTCCTGACTTCGGCGCGCCGCATCGCCGCCAGCAGTTGCAGCGTGCCATGGACATTGTTGTCGTAGTACTCAAGCGGCCTGGCGACCGATTCGCCGACAGCCTTGAGGCCGGCAAAATGCATTACCGCCGTCACCCGATGGCGATCAAAAACCTCATCCAGCACCGCGGAATCGCGCACGTCGCCCTCGACGAACAGCGGCCGCCGCCCGCAGATCCGCTGCAGCCGATCGACGACGTCGGCCCTGCTGTTGCACAAGTTGTCGAGGATCAGCAGTTCATGCCCGGCCTGCGCCAGTGCAAGGCAAGCGTGAGAGCCGATGAAGCCGGTGCCACCCGTGACGAGGATCATGGGACTGATTTTCGCATGCTTCACCGTTGGCGACGTCGGCAGCCAACTGCTACCGGCACTGCTTCAATTCATCAAGCATGCGCATGGCGAGCACCCCGCGGCTGAAGTTTGCGGAAGCATATAGGCGGCCTCGCTTGCCCAATGCACCGCAGCCGTGCCGATCATCGGCCAACTTGGTCACCGCCGCCGCCAAAGCCATCGCATCTTCGGGCGGAATCGTCACCCCTGCACCTGCAGCGAGCAGAATTTCCTCGCTCTCGCCCTTGACGCCAAGGACGATCGCGCGCTCCATCCCCATGGCCTCGAACATTTTCGACGGAATTACATGGCGGAACAACGGTGTGTCGCGCAACAGCACCACGGCCGCATCGCACAGCCGCCAGTAGTCGCGGACCTCGGCCTTGCTCACGGCGCCGACGAAAATGACGTTTGACAGGCCTTCGCTGCGTGCCGTCGCAGCAAGTTCCGCCTGCTGCGCGCCGGTGCCGACCACCACGAAGGCAATGTCGCCGCGTTGGCGCAGTGCCCGCGCCGCATCGAGCAGGGTGCCGATGCCGTGCGCCAGGCCCACCGTGCCCACATAGGCAGCGACGAACTTGCCTTCGACCCCAAGCCGTCGCGCCAGCTCGACGGGACGCGGGCCCGGCTGGTAGGCCTCCAGGTCGACCCCGTTCGGCACCACGGCGATCTTGTCGGCCGGTATGCCATTGCCGGTCAGCACCCGCTTGAAGGACTGGGTGACGCTGACGATGCGCGTGGCGCGTCGGTAGAGGAAATATTCGAGCTTGCGCAGCGCGCGGATCGCCGCCGTCTCGCGCATGGCGCCGACCGCGACGATGGAATCCGGCCACAGGTCGCGCAGTTCAAAGACGAATGGGCGTCGTCGCATCAGGGACACCACCCACGCCGCACAGGGTGTGAAGAACTGCGGCGAGGTGCCGACGATCACGTCGGCGCGCGGCAGGAAGGGGCTGGCGAGGATCGCCGCGAGCATGAAACTCACGTAATCGAGCGTGCGCTTGAGGAAGCCCTCGTTGGCGGTGATGTAGGTCCACACACGGACCACGTCGATGCCATCCATGGTTTCGCGGCTCCACAGCGCATTGCGGTAGCCGGCATGTATTTTCCCGCTGGGAAAATTGGGCGCCCCGGTCACCACCGTCACGCGATGGCCCGCCGCCACCCAGTGCCGGGCGTGCTCGAAGGTGCGCGAGGCCGGGGCATTGGTCTCGGGCGGAAAGTTGTCGGTCAGGAAGAGGATGTGCATTACGCGACTGTCTACCAAGTCAATTCCAGCGTCGCCTCACTACCGGGAGCAAAGGCGATCTCCAGGCAAGGGCGCACCAGTCGGATTCCGAATTCCGGGCAGTACCGGCTTTCGGTCAGGCGCAGGGTCCCCCCTGCGACCCGCCAGCGCACCGATTTCCCGCCCGGCAGGCGCAGCACTCCGCCGCCGCCCTGCGGATCAACTTCGCAAGCGACGTCCGGATGCAGATGGTATCGCGCCGCAGCCGACGTGCATCGCCCCTCCACCGTGTCCGCGATGCAGAGGCTGCCCGTGCGCAGTTGCCAACGTCGACGATGCACCGGACGGCCGGGCAGGCGCGTATATCCATCGTGGGCACAAGCGACCTTGGTGACCGACTCGTCGCCGCTCACACTCAGATCAAAAGACCGCGCACGACGGGCAACGCGAAAGCCCGCCCAGACTTCCGAGGAATCCGCAGCGTCGATCACCACCGTGTTGTGCGCGGCCGTGCCGCGCTCGGCTTCGCGCTCCGGCCCCAGGCCGTAGCGCGACGTACCGCCGTTGCAGAACACGCGTTGCCCGAACAGCGACAGCTCGAAGGACAGCGTATCGGCATGGGCGTGCCCCGGCAGATAGTCGGGGCCGACCGGCGCCACGTCCAGGATCAGGACGGCGTCCGCCGCCTCGGCGCGCAGATAACCGCTGTCGGCCAGGAGTCGGCGCTGGGGAGACGGCGATCTGGCGGCATCAATGCCAAGTGACGTGGCATATCGCAACAGTTCCTCGTTCGCGGGGGCAATACCGAAGGCCGCATCGTTGAACAGGGCGATCCGGCCATCCGGATGGCTCATCACCTTCAGCCAGTCGACCATCCGCGCCGCAACGCCCGGCCAAGCCTGGGGCACCAGCCGTCCGGCGGCGCGAAACAGGTTGATCAGGTCGAGCGCATCCTCCAGCGTCAGGGCGTGGTACATCGTGCTGCGCTCGAACTGCCCGCCATCGGCGAGAATCTGCTCCGGCACCTGCTCCTCAAGAATCGCCATGCCCTTGCTCAGCCAGCGCTCGGCTTCCCCGCCGGCAAAGAACAGTCCGGCGAACACCAGCGCCTTGGCGTTGGCGAACAGGTGATTGCCAAGCAGGTGAAACTCCAACCGCCGCGACAGGTGGCGCGTTTGCACCGCGAGGCTATGCACGCACTCGGCAGGCAAGGCATTGCCAGCCAGCGACCACTTGATCCAATTGACGATACGCAGCGATGCCGGATAGGGCTCCCAGCCCGAACCGCCAGCCGGCGGATTCTCACGCACCCACTGCGCCATCAGCGCTACGTGCAGCGTGTTGCGCAACGCGGCATCCTGCGCGTTGAGGTCATCGAAATAGTGCAGGTTGTAGCGCCACAGCTTGGGCAGCGCCGGATCATCCCAGGCGCCGGTACGCAGTTCGTGGGTCTCGTTGAGGAAACAAAAGCGCCCGGCATCGAGCAGGCTCGGCTGGCGCCGCGCCGGAAGCACCCATTGCCCCGAGCCGGCCCGCAACGCCGGCGCCGGCCGCGTATCGGGCACCGGGCGAACCAGGCGGAACCACAGCCGACCGTAGACCTGGACCGGCTTCAGATGGCGGATCGTATGCCAGTAACACATGAGGCGACTACCGCTCACGGCGCTGTACTCAGTGGCTGTTCGTCAGCGCGATAAACAACGAGTGAACTGAACATGGTTCCATGCAGATTGTCAGGGTCTCCTTCAAAGTGCACGGATCCACGCCGGGATTGCCTCAGCAGCCCGCCGCCTCAATGCTCACCCGCGCCACCTCGATCAGTTCATCCAGCGGAATCGGCGATTCGCCGCCGTTCTCGACTGCCCGTACGAAGGCCGCCGCACAGGCCTTCTGGCCCTTGTCCTGCCGCCACAGGTTCATCTTGCCGAAGCCCGGCCAGCCGTAGCCGGTGAGTTTGCGGAAGTTGTCCAGTTGCAGGGCGCGACCGCCGGCAAAAACTTCCAGCCGCTCCTTCGGGAAGCTCTTCGGCCCATTGGCAAAGTAATGCACCGTGCCGATCGAGCCATCGGCGAAGGCCAGTTGCAGGCTCAGCGTGTCGCCGCTGGTCACCGCCATGTCCGTGCGCCGCCATTCCGCGATCGGCGCACCGGCCAGGAAGCGCAGCAGGTCGATGAAATGGCAGGCCTCGCCAACCACCCGGCCGCCGCCGATCTCACGATCCTGAGTCCAGTGCTCGGCCGGAATCGCCCCGGCATTTACCGTCATGACAAAGGCCTTGGGTCCGCCGGCGCCGGCGAGCAACCTTTTCACGCGTTGTACCTGCGGCGCAAAGCGTCGGTTGAACCCGACCATCAGCCGGCCGGGGGCCGACGCCGCCACGGATTCGATCGCGGCCAGCTCGTCGAGTGTGAGGCAAAGCGGCTTCTCGACGAACACATGCTTGCCGGCCTTCAGCGCCTCGATCACCAGGCCGGCATGGCTGTCGTGCCGGGTGCTGATCACCAGCGCATTGACCTGCGGATCGGCGATCACCGCCGCCGTGTCGGTGCTGGCCTCCTCGAAGCCGAACTTGCGCGCCGCGTGCAGGCCGCTGACGCCGGCATTCGACGCCACCACCTTGAGCCGTGCGCCCGTTGCCTTGAACGCCGGGATCAGCACGGCAGTCGCATAGTTGCCGGAGCCGACAAAACCCAGCGAGCACGACGCCGCCGGCGCCGCCGCCGCTTGCAGGCGAACCGTCTGCCGCCGTACCGGACTCTGTCTGCCGGGGATTCCGCTTCGCGGGCCGGCAAGCGCCGACTCTTCAGTCTGCGGATACTCCAAAAGAATTCCCAGCGACGGCCCGGCCCCACCCACCAGTGCGTAAGCGCCCTCGGCATCGTCGATGGCAAAGCGGTGCGATATCAGCGGCTTCACGTCCAGGCGGCCATCGGCCATCATGTCCAGCACGGCCTCGAAGTTGCGCTGCTCGGTCCAGCGCACAAAGCCCACCGGGTAGTCGTTGCCCTTCTCCTCGTAGCCCGGGTCGTAGCGCCCCGGCCCATAGGAACACGAGACCTGGAAGCTCAGCTCCTTTTCGAAAAAATCGGCGCGAGAGAGTTCCAGTCCTGTCACGCCAACCAGCACGATGCGCCCGCGCTTGCGACACATCTGCGCCGCCTGATGCACCGGCTCGTTGCTCTTGGTCGAGGCCGTGATCAGCACCGCATCGACGCCGCGCCCGCGCGAGAAGCGCTGCGCCGCGGCGACCGGGTCTTCACCGGCAGCGAGATCCACCACCTCGGCACCCATGGCCCGCGCCAGCGCCAGCTTGTCGGCATCGAAATCCAGCCCGAGCACGCGACAGCCTTGGGCGCGCAGCAACTGCACCGTCACCAGCCCGATCAAGCCCAGTCCGGTCACCACCACCGCCTCGCCGAGCGTCGGCTGTGCCAGCCGAATGCCCTGCAGGCCGATGGCGCACACCACGGTGAAGGCGGCCTCGTCGTCCGACACCGAATCCGGCACCCTGGCGCACAGATTCACCGGCACGCTGACCGCCTCGGCATGCTTGCCGTTCGAGATCACCCGGTCGCCCGCCGCAAACGCCGTGACGCCAGCGCCGACTTCCAGCACCCGCCCCACATTGCAATAGCCCAGCGGCAGCGGTTGGTCGAGCTTGTTGAACACGGCATCCACCGTCGGCAGCAGGCCGTCGGTGCGGATCTTGTCCAGCACCATGCGCAGCTTGTCCGGCTGCTGGCGCGCCTTGGCTATCCACCCGGCCTTGCCGAACTCGATCAGCATGCGCTCGGTGCCAGCCGACACCAGCGAGCGCGAAGTGCCGATCAGCAGCTTGCCGCGCCCGACCGCCGGGCAGGGAACGTCGGCAACTTCAGTGGCGCCGGTCTTGAGGCTTTGCAGGATTTGTTTCATGGATTTTTCACTGTGGTGGTTCGCGATCCGCGCACAGACGCTCAATGCGCTTGATGATCCGAGCGGCGCGGTCAAGGTCATCCTCCGGATTCGGGACCTTGCTGGCGAGCACAAGCAGCCTGTCCTTCTCGACCATGCCATGCCCGATCATGACCTTGGCGAACTCGATATCCTTCTCTCGCCATGCGGCAACTTTGGAGATGAACAAGTCGTGAGGATCGAGACACAGCCCCGTCACGCCGTTTGTGCCCGGAGAAGATACATTGACCAGGCGCGACTTCCAGTCCCTGGGAAGCACCGCAGTGCGGCTATCGACCGGATCGACGTAATAACCATGGGTTTCGTAAAAACACGACGCCTCGCGGATGGCTTCGAGCATCGTGGTACGCAGCAGTCCCACATAGGGTGCTGACTGCCGCAGCCGGTTCGCCGTCTCATCAGAGCCGGTCATGGCCGCAACGACTTCCGCGTCGCTGCCACTCGCCATCAGCTCTTGCCATTCGGCAAAGGCACTGCACCACGATCCGTTTTCACGCCAGCGTTCAAGGTTCTCGAGACTGCGACGCCGCAGGGTGGCCATATCCACCTCTTCCAGCACCGCCTGGGCCATCTCCAGCTTCAGGGAATCAAGCAGCGATTGCGCATTCTGGCGCCCCTTCGACCGAAGGCCCAACTGAACCGTCGTCTCGCCGAATGTAACCAAACGATTGACCCGCCTGCCAAGTCGCGCCTTCACGCCCGCCACCAGTTGATCAACCGGGACCCCGGCCACGGGCCGGGTGTAGACACCGTACCCCGCCCGCACCAGGATTCGTTCGCTCTCCAGTTCGCTCAAGGCCCGCGATATCTGTCTGCCACAGCCGAGATGAGCGAAGTCAGCGCGCAAAAACACCAAAGCCTTTGAGGCCCGTACCTTGGCTTTAAGCTTGTCTTTGACGGAATAGTGCATGGCGAAACGCGCAATCAATGGACAATGATGTCCCATGTTTGCACGAAGAACGAACCCAGTCAAGCGTGGTACCGATCAGCAGCTTGCCGCGCCCGACCGCCGGGCAGGGCACGTCGGCGACTTCAGTGGCGCCGGACTTGAGGCCTTGCAGGACTTGTTTCATCAAATTTCAACTTTTGCACGGCACCACTTCGGGGTGAGTATGGCAAGCATGCAGTAGGCAAGTATTCAGCGTGCCGGCAGCATCCTCAATCGAAATCATTTTCCCCAACAGAAGGTCATTCTTGGTGACGACAATGAACTCACGCCACAAGGCGTCCAGAAACTCGCCAAAGAGGTTCATGGCGTCGCCGGCCACGCGCGGCGGATGTGTACCACCTCGCAGACGCCCCTCAGTTGAAGGCCGGAATGACTCAGGCAGCGATCGCCGGATTGTGGCGAAGTTCGATAAGGGAGCGGACAGGGATGGCTTCGATGGCGTAGGCGACGCCACCAAGATCGGCAAACTCGACCAGCATAACCTGACCATCCAATTCATCAACGATAGTGCCAACCTGGCCTTTGGCGAGGTGCGCTGCAGGCACATCTTCGAGCGTCGCAACGACATCAAGCAATTTCATCGCACTCTCCAATCACGTAGCACGTTACAAGTCTAGCCGCTCCTGCCGAGCAGAGCCAACCCGTTCGAACTTTAGCGCACCTTTGTCCTCGAACAATATCCATATCCACCCGGTAGATTGGTCCCCAGATCGAATTGCTTTGAAGCACCGCCTCTGACTCCCGGAGACCAGCCAGAAGCTTAGTGGAAAGCCATTCCGCGTCAGTCGCTCCAAGCCCGATGGCGGCGAGAAACACACGCGCCTTGTGTCGCCCCTCTGGGTGGTTCGAATTCAGAACATAGTCGGCCAGTTTTCTGATATCGATACTGGCGTTCTCGATATTCGGCAGCAACATAGCGCCCCCCGATCACCCCACCAAAAACTCCTCACGCTTGCGCCCCGCAGCCTCCAGTGCCGCCAGCCACTTGGGCGCCTTGCCGCGCCCGGACCAGGTTTCCCCTGTCGCGACATTGCGGAATTTTGCCGCTACCGGTTTGCGCGCCTTGGCCGGCTTCGCCTTGGCGGGTTTGGCCGCCTTGGCCGCCACCTTGCCGCCCTTCGGCTTGCGCCCGCGTGCCGCCTTGGCCTTGCCTCCCAGATCGTCCAGCGTAATGCCGTAAGCCGCCATCTTGGCCTTGATCTCGGCAATCGCCGCGCCGATTTCGGATTTGCGCGCGGCTTCCGCCTGGCGCATCAGGTCTTCGGCTTTTTCCTTGAGTTCCACATACGTTGCCATCTTCACTCCCTCCGAAAATTAACACTACACACACAGCAGCCCTACAAACCAACAAGCAAATCACCAAGCGATTGCGGAATCACCCCGCGCGCCGACAGTTCAACCCGCAGCGCCGGGTCGATATCCGGCGCTATGGCAACGTAATCTATCCGCCAGCCGGCAAAACGCCCATGCGCATCAAGGAATCGGCCGGCGCTGCGCACCAGGGAATCCACGGTGCCGGGCAGACGATCCGGATTGCGTTTGCACGTCCCGAAGCGGATCCGCTGCTCCTCCTCGTTCACCGCCACCAGATCGATCTCGACATCGGCCCTGTCCCAATAGCCACGAATCCGCTGGCTGAGCGGAAAGTCGCCAATGCCGCGGCGGCTGCGCTCCTCGTAAAGCTGTCCGGCCAAATCCTCCAGCGCATGGCCCTCTACCTCGGACAGGCGCTCGTCGGCCTGCTCGACCAAGGCGTCCACGGGCCGGAACGCCACGGCGGCGACCGGACGCTGCAAAGCCGAAAGCCAGGCGCGCAAAAAATTATCGCGAATGTAATAGCGACCGCTGCGGGCGCGCGGCGGCGAGAAAATCGGCAACCGCCGTTCGATCATGCGATAGCGCTCGGAAAGGATTTTCAGGTAGCCCCCGACCTGGCGCAACTCGCCCGGGCCGGAAAGATCCGCCATGACCGCCTCGATGTCGGCATTGCTGCACCCCGGGTGTTTCGCCAGGTACTGCAAGATCATGTCATAGCGCCCGCGCAACTCGCGCAGGAACCAGTTGTCGGCTTCATTGCGCAAGGGCGAGGAACTGGAAAAGAACAGCCGGCGCAACAGGGGCTTGCGCGCTGCATCCAGCACGCCTTGCTCATAGGCATCGCGATAGAACTTCGGCACACCTTCGAACAGATTCCACAGAAACAGCAGCCGTGCGGGATCATCATCGGCATGGACGCGCAAAATATCGAGTATCGATGCGATGTCGAGGTGCCCCAGTTCGAGCGTATCGGTTGTCCGGTTGAACAAGGGCGCGTCCCGATCTTCCAGCAAGGCCGTCATTTCGGAATGCAGCGAGCCAAGCACGATCAAACCACCCGGGATATCCGCGGCACGCGCTGCCAGCCGGTCCACTTCGGCCTGCAACAAGGAGCAGAAATCAGCCAACTGCTTGCGGTGGAAATACTGAAACTCGTCGAGCGCCACCACATAGCCTTGCGTCGCCAGGCGTCCGATCAACTGCGCCAGCGCCCCCAGGCTGGTCACGCGCTCGTCGATGCCGAAAGTTTCCAGATAGCCATTGCACGCCGCCACCACACCCGCCGGGTCGGAATCCGGGATCTGCACGTACAGGGTTTTGGCGATACCCGCGTCCCGCAATGCCTCCTGAATCAGGGCCGTCTTGCCGATGCGCCGACGCCCTGAAATCTGCAGGAAAAACCAGCGGCGCCGTTCCAGAATTCGTTGCATCTGCTGCAACTCGGAGCGGCGCCCATAGAAGGACCAAGGAGCGGATCGCGACATTGGCAATGGGCTAAAAGATGTCTATATAAAAGTTTTTACATTAACCAGAAACGTAATGCAACAATTTGTTTTAAATACAGTAAGAGCAATATCCTTCCCGAAAACCCGCTACGGACCAGCCCCGTAGGAGCGGGCTTGCCCGCGAACCGAATACCTTCGCCGGCAAGCCGGCTCCTACAATATCAACAGTCGGCGCTGGCACCACGGCGACTGGAGCGACTCAACGACTCGCCGCCCGCAATTCGCACTGCTGCTGCCAGCGCCATGCATCCATGCACATTTGCTCCAGCCCGCGCGTTGCCTGCCGGCCCTCCCGAATCTTTAATCGCCAATCATCCTTTGTGATTTGCAAGAAAACCGATACCTCGTCTCTTTGGCTCCTGCGGGGCAGTAAGCTGGCGAATTGCGTCGATTAGCCCGGCGATCGCCTGATCATGGCTTCCAACCTTCCTTTCCAGTGCATCCAGCTTGGCGGCGAGCTCCTTGTGCGAAGAGAGCATCTCCCGAAGCTGCACAAACGCCCTCACCACGAAAACACTCAGTTCAATGGCTTTCGGCGAGCTGAGTACTGTCGCGGCCATGATGGCTCCGTGCTCGGTGAATGCATATGGCGGCGAGCGCCTGCCACCGTGCGCGGAACTTGAGGTCGCAATTTGCGACCTCAAGTGACCAAATTCTTCTTCGGTCAGCTGAAACATGAAATCAGCCGGGAACCGCTCCGCATTTCGCTTTACCTGTTCATTCAATCGCTTGGTTGGAACCCCGTAAAGATCGGCCAGATCCTTGTCCAGCAAAACCTTCTGGCCACGAACCAAGCAAATTCGCAGCGCTATCGATTCGCTATTGACTACGACGGATGTGCGCTCCAAAGTTCTCCCCTTTATCGTCAAACTACGCCCTCAGCAATCTTTCCAGCTCCACCACAATCCGCTCCGCCGCCCGGCCGTCCCACTTTTCCGGGATCCCGCCCTTCTTCCATTGCCCAGCCAGCAACCGCGCCAGCGCCGGCGCCAGTTTGGCCGGGTCGGTGCCGATCAGCTCGTTCGTCCCCACCGTCACGGTTTCCGGCCGCTCGGTACTGTCGCGCAGCGTCAAACACGGCACACCCATCACCGTGGTTTCCTCGGTAATGCCGCCCGAATCGGTGATCACGCCCTTCGCGTGCTTCACCAGGTAATTGAATTCAAGATAGCCCTGCGGATCAACGTAGTGCATGCCGGGTATCTGCACCTCCAGCGCCCGCAGATTCTTCGCCGTGCGCGGATGCACCGGAAACACCACCGGTAGCCCACCCGCCCCCTGCGCTATCGCCCGCAACAGCGACAACAACTGCTGCTCGCCATCCACATTCGCCGGCCGGTGCAGCGTAACCACGAAATACCGCCTCGGCGCCAGGCCCAATTCACCCCAGAACTCCGGCGCACGCAGGCGCGGCATCTGCTTCAGCAAGGTATCGATCATCGTGTTGCCGACGAAGAAGATCCGCTCTTCCGCCACCCCGGCCTGCCGCAGATTCGCGTTGGCCACCTCGCTGGTAGTAAAAAACCAGTTCGTGATCGAATCCGTCACCACGCGGTTGATCTCTTCTGGCATGGTCCAGTCTCCCGAGCGGATGCCGCCCTCCACGTGCGCCACCGGCACGCCGCACTTGCGCGCCGCAATCGAACAGGCCATGGTCGACGTCACGTCGCCCACCACCAGGGACAGATCGCTGCGCTGCTCCAGCAGCACCTTTTCGTAGCGCACCATGATCGCCGCGGCCTGTTCCGCCTGAGTGCCCGACCCCACTTCCAGATTGATGTCCGGTTGCGGAATGCCGAGCTGCTCGAAGAAGCTGCCCGACATCGCCGTGTCGTAATGCTGGCCGGTATGGATCAAGCGGTAGCGCAATCCGCTGCTGCGCGCTTCGGCCGCCTTCAGCGCCTCGATGATCGGCGCGATTTTCATGAAATTAGGGCGGGCGCCGGCAATGAGGTCGATACACTTCACGCAATTCCTTTGTGTGAACCATGGGCATTACTAACCAAGGGCTTGCGCAGTTGCCCAACCAGCAATATGCGCAGTGGCGCAAAAACTTCAGCCGAATTTACCAGCCGCTCATAAGCTAGCCCGACTAGGTAAGTCGGCCAAGTCATGCGCAGATACTCCGGACGGCCTTCGATGCGTTCCACGCGTTCGACCAGCAAACCAGTCTCAGCCGCAAGGCGCTGTATGTCGCCCAAACAATTCGCCCGATAGCGCGTCGGGAAGGTGTCAACCTCAGCCCGGCCCCGCAATCGATTCACATATTGATGAAAACCATGCGGCGTCAGTCGCGCAATCGTCGGCATGTAATGCCATTTGTTCGGTGTCTTGAATAGAAACACACCGCCGGGCTTGAGAACGCGGGCGACCTCACGAAAGACCTGGAGTGGTTCGTCAAGATGTTCGAGAACGTTGTCGGAAAACACAACTTTGAACCGGGCATCCTCATAAGGTATCCCGTCCGCATTGGCAATACGGCCTTCGTCGAGCATTGGATTGCCGACAACACGAGGATCAATGTCAACTCCGCATACCGAAGCGGCCAAACCCTTGAAGTTCATTTGCTCGACAATGCCAGCCCCCGCACCAAGATCGAGCACGGCAGCGTCCGGGCGCAAATGTAAAAGAATACGTTCGCGGAAAAGCTGATCGTCCCAATTCCGCTTGAATGCGGAGTAACAGATGCGGTCAATCCTTGTAACTAACGAGTTCATGCCGATTCCTCAGCAGTATCGACAGAGAAATTGGGAGCCCACCAACAATAACTTGGCGCTGGCGACACGGCGATCGAACAAGGCCGAATCACTTCTTCGCCTCAATCATCAGCATGAACAACCCATGCCCAGGCAGCCTCCGGGGCAACAACTCGCGCGGCTGCGCGCTCCACTGCACTGACCGACTTCCCTATCGCCGACGCCAAATCAGCCAGCATCATTTCCGGTTGCGTTGCCAGCATCGCGAGGCCGAAGGCCACGGCGATCCAGCGCCTTCTTGATTGCCGCGTCGGCGCCCCTTCCTCGCAACGACAAGCTCGCGAAATGCCGCCGCGGCTAAAGATTAGTGCCAGCTCATTCATTTCGAGAAAACCCCTTCTTTTTCTGCACGGTTAGGGTAATTGATCAGCACCGCACGGTATTTCCCCTTGAAGACAAACAGACTGCCAGCGGCAGCACCCACAACGCCATAACGGTTGAACAGTTCTTTGGCATCCCCAAGCGACCCCGCTCCGCCGAGCACCGTCAGCGGCAAATGAACTGCCTGCCTGATTTGCTCGACCAGTTCCAGGTCATAACCCTTCATTTCACCATCGCGATCCACCGAGTTAACTACAATTTCGCCCGCACCTAACTCAGCCATACGTTCTGCGAATTCCACCGGATTGAAACCTGTTTTGCGGGTTCCGTTGTGTGTGACCACCTCGTAACGACGAAGCAAACCAGTTTTTTTGACATCGATCACAACCACCACGCTCTGGCGCCCTACCCGGGCGGCAGCTTCGGCGATAAGTGTAGGGTTTTCTACAGCGGCCGAACTGACGGCGACTTTTTCAACGCCAAGACTGATGATCTTTTCAATCTGCGCCACCGTGCGCACTCCGCCGCCATAACAAAGCGGCATTCGGCATTCGGAGGCGAGATGTGAAATCATCTGGTAGTCTGGCTCGGCGCTATTGACTGTGGCATCGATGTCCAGCACAACCAGTTCATCCACCTCCTTTTCGTTGTAGATGCGAACCGCGTTGATTGGATCGCCAACGTACTTCGGTGCGCCAAAATTTACGGTCTTGACGAGACCGCCGTTGTGAACTAAGAGGCAGGGGATAAGTCGTGGGCGCAGCATCAGCAAAGTTCCGCAAAATTTTTTAGCAGACGAACTCCCCACTGGTGGCTTTTTTCGGGATGGAATTGCGTTCCATAGATGTTTCCCGATCGTGCCGCTGAAGTGAATGTCACGCCGTAGCTGGAAGTGGCGAGAATGCTCTCCTCTCGATCTGGAATCATGAAGTACGAATGCAAAAAATAGTACTGAGGCGCGTCCAGCCCGGAAAAGAGAGTGTCTGTGCTTAAGGGCCCGGCATCGTTCCACCCCATGTGTGGCAAGTGAGTCTCGCCCTGAAGCAAACGGGTATCAAATTTAACAACCGTAGCATCAATCCAACCCAGCCCTGGCAGAACGCCCTCTTCGCTAGACCGGGCCATCATCTGCATACCCACGCAAATACCCAGCACCGGCTTTTTTGCCCCAAGAACTTCTTCGTCCAATGCTTCGCGCAAACCTGATTTCTGGAGACGGGTCATTGCCCAGTCAAATGAGCCCACGCCGGGAAGAATGATGCGCGAAGCCCGACGCAAATCTGTCGCAGTGCTCGCTGCCCATGCTTCTATCCCCAGGCGACGGTAGATATTGGCAAAAGCCTGAATATTGCCCAGGCCGTAATCAACCAGCGCAATCATCGCTTCCCACCGATCTCCAAGCCCATGGCCCGCATTACCCGCGCTCCGTACTCATAAATCTGCCGCTGGTTCTTGTAATCCTTAAAGGTTTTGCGTGGCAGTGCCATGTAGCTGTTCAGCTCTTCCACAGAAATACCCAGTTTATTCGCCACAAACTCGATTTCCTGGCCAATTGTGGCTTCGTCGTAACTGGGCTCCTTAAGAAGTTCGATGGCGTCTTCTCGCGTCATTTGCCCGGTAACAATCAGACTGGAATACTGCACTCGACGCACGTCATAGCCAAAGCGCTTGGGTAGCCAGTAGCTCTCATAAAACTTCGTAAACCGTGACTCAAAGTGTTTTTGTGGGTAAGGCTGCCAACCAAAACGATCCATAAGGAGTTGCTTGGCCTCCTCCTTGATGTAGGGCACCATGTTCAGCGGCCTGACAACTTTGATACCTTTGAAATACGGTAACCAAACCTTATGCCATAGAATTGACGTCACCGGAAACGTCTTAAGAGGTCGAGTACCAAACTGTCGATGAATATCGACCAGTTGGCGCGAATCCGACTGATAATACATCCACTCCACAGGGTTGCGGATACATTCGGTTGAAAGATTGGCGCCGGTAAGAATGTATTTAACGTTGTGCTGGGTGGCAAACCTGTACATCGTGGCGAAGAAAGCGTGATCCTGCGGCGTGTCAATATGCGGAACGCCCGACTTGAAAAATGCTAGTTGCAGGTCACGCATTTCCTGCCAATCGATTACTTCAGTAAAAAGGTCAAGACCTAGACCATCGATTAAACGCTCGATGTTATTAACCGCAATTTGAGAGTTCCAACCTGCATCCACATGAAACACCAGTGGACGGAGTCCCAACTTCTCTTTCGCAATATAGGTCAGATATGAACTATCAATGCCGCCACTCATGCCGATGATGCAGTCGAAATCCCTTCCCTTGGCGCTTTGCTTTACCTCCTCAACAAGTTTGTGGAGCGCATTTGATTCACGGTCAATTTTCATCCATTTTGGAAGAGTATATCTTTCGAACGTGCTACAGTGGTCACAAACACCTTTGCTATCAAACTTAATTGCGGTATCAGATGTATCCATTACGCAGCGGCTGCAGGTCTGATAGGCATCAGCCATATCATGCTCCTTGTGACTGAAACTACGCTATCGGTATCTTAATCGCTTAAGAAAACTCATTGCTTATACTTGAGAACTGGTTTCTCAATCAAAAACCAAGAAATGATTGCAACACAAATAACACTCAAGTAGGCCAGGAATAAGTTTTCAATCACCGAAAACCAACCAAAAAAAAGCAAGAAATTCAAAATAGGCATGTGATACAAATAGATCCCATAAGAAAAATCGTTTTGGGCAATAAAAACTAATAGCCTATTTTGAGTTGGCAACTTAATTGTTGAAAGCTTGATTAAGCAAGCTGCTAACAGAACGAAAGAAATTGGATTTATGGAATTGGCAGCATTAGTTACGTACGACCCCAAAAATAGCATTGAAAATACGTAACCGCAAACAATCCATCTAAGCTTAACTTGCTCAGCCACCAAAAACAAATACTCTCGATAATAAGCAACTAAAAACCCGCAAACATACATATAAAGCCATGGCACAAACGAAGCATAAATTACTTTTACATAAAGAAGACTCCAATCCAAATAAAAAATAAAATAAACATTCAGCGTTAGCGACAAAACAAAAATCAAAGCAAGCCAACCGCGACACCGCACAAGCAAAAAGTATAAAAGCGGAGTTAAAATATAAAATTGCAATTCAACTGCTATTGTCCAGAGAGCGCCATTAAGAACTCCAACGCCGAAAGATCTCATAAACTCAGGATTATAGAATTGAAATATAGTTGCCTGACCGAAAACCCAAAAAATAAAATGCGAGATGGAAAATTTCTGAGTCGAAAGATAACCGCTAATCAGCACGACTGAACTAGAAACGGCAACACAGACCCACAGCGCAGGATAAATGCGCAGCATTCGATTCTTAAAGAACACAAAGTTCCCAAGTTGGCGCGTGCGCTCATAAGCCGCACAAACAAGTAGCCCACTGATAAAAAAGAATGCTGGGACCCCAGGAATTATTTTTAGCATCGCCACCAACACCCCATCAATTTGAAGATGATTGAGCAGGTGAACTGCCAAAACCTGGAGCGCTGCGACAAGTCGGATTAGGTTAAAATTATTTGTATTTTTATTCAAAATGACTCTTAATAAATTCTTGATTTTCTCTGCAAAATGCGCCGATACATCAACTAATTTACGTATGACTATATTCTTAAAGCATTATTGCGAATGAACAAATACTGTCAAGGATGCATATAATTCCCACCAAACGCATCGAGCAACAATATTACGAACGCATCTTTGATAGACTATATGTAGAGAAACAAATCATAAAAAAGAACAAATCAAGCATCGTTGGAAATATAATTGTTTCAGTTGCCGCGCGCGTGTAAAAAATAGAAAGCAAAATAACTGGATATAATAATGTTGACGATATTGAAGTTCCAAAAAAAAGAACCAACGGAAAAACAATTACCAACACAAGATAGAAGATTCCAAATATATGATGCGCACGAATATAAGAATTATGCGGATTCCCGTTAAAATAATAGGCAGTTACCGTGCCATCATAGCTACCACCGAAAATAAAAGTAAAAAAATTAATGCTATTATAGTATTCTTCAAGAATTGCGGCTCGAGCCCAATCAAATAGCCCTGATCCTATTTTCGTCGCATCTATTAAAGAATCGATCAATTCTTCATTTTTATCATAAATAAAATACATGATAATTGAAATTAACACCGCGCCAGGAATCCGATATTTTTCTTTTGGATAAAATATAATAGTAATATAGCATAGGCTTGCAGCAGCTATCAATGAAGCCCGGCCATATCCCACGTAACAAACAAACAACGTCAACATAGATGTTAGTATTGCGGGGCTTCGGTGGATAACGAATTTTGCAAGGCAATAATTTAGTTGCGCAACGATCAGATATGACGTGACGCCGTTACTACTACTTCCACCTGGTATCATTTCCTCAAGCGGGAAACCCTCCAAGCCTGTTTGAGATAGATATATTCCAATGCTAGCGAGTGCCCCGATTAACAGCCAGCGACTTGCAAACAGGTATACGTGCAAGTCCCGCGTAAGTACGAACGCGCAAAATAGTGAAAGAAGTACAGTTATATAATGCGCAATCGCAGACAAGTTTCGAATTTGCGCTACTGGCCATGACAAAGTCAGTATCAGAACAAATATTAGCATTGCTCGCCTCTCACCGAGGGTAGCGGTAGCCCATAAATGCGAATATGAAATCGCAATGTACGCTAAGAAAACTACTGCTAGCGCCTGAAGCTCAAGCCTCTGGCTTGCGAATGCAAGAAATACTAAAAAAAAAGTGAAAACTGTTTTTGATCTATCAGGCGTACGTAAATCAGGGAAATGTTTCATATTAGCAGGCAGTTAAGAATCTAAAATAAATCCACATTTAGCGCAAAATAATTAGTAGTTCTGTGATCACGTAGCAAAATAAATCGGTAAGTTTCAGTTATGTGTGGTGATGCAATCACGAGTCGTCCTGCATTGTGGGCGCACTGAATGCAATTTAGTCCGCAAGAAAGTCCAAAATCTTACTATACTCTCGGTCACATGCAGCGTAGTTCTCAATGTCAGCCTTGCTATTTATATTTTTTTCTACCCATTCATTGATTACCAATTCCTTAGACTCTATTAAGTCAATCATACCGCCGTCACTGTAGTACTTAAAGTATCCTGAATTCTTCTGAAGGCGCAAATTCGGGTCGAGCAAGGCGGACCGGATACCAATTTGAGCAGCCTCAATCGCCACTGAGCTGCACCAACTTATATGTAGATCAGTGTGATGCAGGACTATCGGAAGAGCAGTGAACGTTGCCAATCGCCAATCCGCATATCCCTCGAGGTTGCTTTTAAAATATTTAAGGAATCGCCGGCCCTCTTGTGTTGCAAAGCCATTGATCTGATTCGGATGCAATCGAACAAGCCACTGATATCGACTGGCTGTATTGCGTATCATATTTCGCAACTCGTCATGAACGAGGCCATTCTGGATATCTAAACTTCCCCACGATAAAGTCACTAGAATCGTTGGCTTTCCTGACAGTTTCGGTTCCTCTCGCTGATATTTATTGAATAACTCCTCAACTAAAATATCATCTTTATGACGTTTTAAAAAGCGTGCAAGCCATCTGTTTCCGGTAACAACAACGCTTATGTTCTTATTAGCTGCCCAATCGTTTATTACTCTCTGACTACCATTATCCCAGCAAAGAAATGCATTCGGTAAAAAATTAACGGGGTCATCTCCACGAGCAACTTTGCTGTACCACGTATGCGCCTCACTGATGACTCCATGCTGAACATCGGCCACCCAAACGCCGCGCTTTCGACACGCTACGCATAGTTCCCGTGAAGGTTGTATGCCAAACACCTTTCGCGCACCAGTCTGATCAAGTATGTAACCCCAAATCTTCTCCTCCATTGCAGAGTATGGATACTCGGCACTATTAAAAAGACCAATCACGCGCTTTGCGACTAAAGCCCGGGCGAATGCACCTTCCGGCGAGACCACTCGACCGTAAGCGGTTTCGCCTTTGATTCGGGAGATTATTCTTGCCACGCTAACACATTCGACGCCACGAACTTTTAGATCGTCTTCGATGGTATCGATGAGCGGTGAGTACCACCGACCATGGAAAAGAAAACTACGGTCGAGATCATGTGCGACCGTCAGTACTTTCGCGCGAGAATATTCTATACAGTCGACACGAAAACAATCGCGGATAATCTTCGTAACAATTTTCCAGTCCATAACTCTATTGCCCCTTTACCAATGTCAGCAATGGAGGACCACATAACCCGCCAGCCACAAACAAGCAAATTGCAATAAGCGGGCCTTGCCAAGCTAAACGCAAATGCCACTGTTTGCGAGCCCATATAAATGTGGTCATCGAGCGAATTATTGCCTGCGCTAGAAAGCCCACGTATATGCCAATGGGGCCGAGCAGTTTCATCAGTACCAACCCGACCCCTAGACCAATAGCTGTGCTGCTTAGAACGTGATTCTTTAATATTCCACCGAAACCAAGAACGATATAGTAGTTTTGAGAATGCCACCAAGGAATTGATACTGCGTAGCCACAGAATAGGATAAGCACCTCAATATTAATATCTTGATAATACGATAGATTGCCACCAATAACATTTAACGCGGCAGGCAACAACAACAGCACTACTGATCCTATCAACCCAAGGGTTAAACCTTGAATTGTATAAAACCGCATATTTTTTTCCTCGATATCTGCTCTATTCAAGGTAGAAACAAGGCGAATGAAACGGGGGCCCCAGACCTGATTGGTAGAAGTGGCTACAAGGTGCATTATCGAGGAGAGCGTGTATACAAAAGTAAACCTTGCGACATCATTTTCCGAAAACAAAAATTTAACTATGTACGTATTTCCGTATCCTGCTATCCACGCCAGAAAAGCGATGAAGATGTATGGACCTATTGTCTTGCGTATGGGTTCAACGTCCGCCGGTCTCACTTCAAAGCTAAAGTGACCGACCCGTGCCACGGAAAATGCCAAGTATGCTAAGAGCGAACCAACAGCAAATCCGCTGAAAAAGGCACCAACATCTCGCCAGATATAAACCGCAAAAAAGGCTATGCATAGACCTGTTACTGGTGCAATGAAGAGTAACGCAACCGAGGCGAGATGGCGTTCCTCTAGCCGCACAAGCGCCGCCTGAAGAGTAAAGAAGGCTGTTAGCACACCACCAATAAGTACAGCTAGCTTGACAGTTATAGCTACCGGTTTGTCCCATATTGGCAGAGCAAAAATTAATATCGCCATGATTCCGGCTACGGTTGACAGATACAAAAAAGATCCGTTGGCGATACTGAACAATGTTGTACGAAGCTGCTTCGAGTTGTTATGCCTAAAAAGCCCAACTACACTGTCAGCAATACCTGCTCCAGCCAATGTGGCAACGCCACTCTGCAACGCAAGTAGCAGGCCGAAGGTAGCATAGTCTGTGACAGTCACGGAATATGCGAGCCAAATATATAAAACGAAACCCAGAGCTTTCTGCAGGCCGGCAGTTCCTGCATATAGGAACGAGTAAGTGACAAGCGATTTCATTTATAGCAACCAACTTTTGCTTCAATTCGGTGAATATAAATTTGCTGCAATCGAAAATGATTTGGACGGTCTAGCCATTTTGTCTTCGCGGCACCAATGAAAACTCGAAGTCAAACCCAGCATCATGCCTGCCCCGACTGGTGTCATCCAATTCTTTCAGAGTAACAACAAATCGGCAGAGATAGCTGTTGTTTATCTTTCGATGCGACATAATTCCAATACCAGCGTTCCTGCTCTTATCGAACTGAACGCCGACGACCGAACTGGCATCACCGATCAGTAGTTCACCTTCAGTCAAACCCAATGCCTGGTTGGCGGAAATCAGGAATGAGACCGGGGCACCATGATCAAAATCGCTTTGTGTTAGGCTGAATGACTCCAGATCTCGTCCGCCGTTATGGGTTTGATAGCAGAGGGAGTCGGCTGCGAATGCTTCTGGGTTTAAAGTTAGGTAACCGAGGCGCAAGGATCCCAGATCCACATCCCGCCAATGCAGGCGGTAACTTAGGGTGATACATCCCTTAAGTTCGTCGATTCGCCATTGTTTTTTTACCAACCCAAGGGCTGTCTTGATCGCGGCTTTTATCAATACAGCGCCATCCTCCCACTTGACCTCAGGTTTGACCGCGTTTAGGTCAGTCACCTTGGGCCGACCCGGAGACTCGAAAACCAGATGCCCGCTGTAGTAGTCAGCCGCCCACTGAATGCCATCGTAGTACCCATGATGCAACGTCCCGCAGAGAGAGAGTTCGCTTAGGGTGCGATCAATAAGCGAATCGAGCGCCAGGCCTCGAAGACAGTTCAGCCGAAGTTTGAACCGCTTACCCTCAATAGACAGAAACCTGCCTTTACGCACAACATTAATATCATCACTTGGCGATTCGGATCCGGCTGGAACAGCACAATTATTCTCAGGAAGGATTTCGTCGGCCTGCCACTTGTTGGAAAACTCAGCCAGTCGGACGCGATATTCGACCCAACGCGCCTCGGTGATGTGAGTACGGAAATCACTGCTCCACAAATAGCAAAGTTCGGTCCAGTCCGATTCGGTAGTGATCGCACTTGCCCGCATAGCCTCGAAGATTCGCCAGCACTGGGTGTTGATTCCCAAGTCGTCGCGCCCCGTTACAGCCCAACGAAGCAAGTTGTATTTGTCCTGCTTCTTTACTGGCACGGGATGAGCCGCTGTTTCGAGTTGGAGTCGATTGCCTGCTCCCGGCAGACTCATCATCTTGAGTACGGCACTTGGTGCCACCATTTCCAGATCAGGATGCTCCTGCAGCGCCGCATACATCGCTTCGATGCGCTGCCATTCACCAGAGGCGTGCAGCGGTGCCTCGGTCATGTAGCGGCCGGGCCTGAAATCGAAGACCTCGACATCATTGCCGTAAATTGGAAACGCCCTAGTCGCCCCCCCAGTGTGAGCCAACACGTAGGCGAGATACTCATCTAGTTCCATTTCGCCATGTACATAGCGCTGTACCTTCTGGAAAGAAACGGATTTGTTCCAGATGAGCGGTATCTCAGCACCACCAGTTCCGCAGGCATACTGTGGCAGATAGCGCCACTCCGCGTTCCACTCTGGATGCGACCTCGCGGGGTTGTTCCACTCCATGATCAGGGCTTCATAGCCCGCTTCGAGGTACAAAGGGACGAGGCCCGCTGAGTACGCTTGCTCGTTAACTAACGCAATTTTGGGGCGTATTCCCAGTAGGGCCTCGTATCGTTGCATGCCGATGCGGAAATTGGCCTCGTTGACTTCAGCAGGCACCAATGGGCCAATTAACTGCGCGTAGCCACAACCGATGAATTCGCAAGGGCCGTTGGTCACCAAGTCTCGCAACTCAACCAGCCATGCGGGGTCGATTGCTGCGATTGTCTCCAACGTCCAAGCAGATGCCTCAATACCGAAAGGCAATTGGCGTTCTCGGGCCAATTTAAGCAGCGGCCAGTAGCAACGCTCCACCACTTTAGGGCGCTGATCCACTTCAATAGCTGAGTAGGCAAGGTTCAAATGAAAAAAGGAAAACGCTCTGATTTTCATGATCATGTTTTATTCAGGTTCGCCACTTCATTGCAGAAGCGATGGGCGCCCGATTTGTTCAATAAGGCGCGCGAACGCTGAGACAATCTCTTCGCCAGAAAATCATCTTTCATCAAGACGAGCAAAAGCTCTGTCGCTTCAATTTCATTGCGCGCCACCAATGCCGTTTCCAATTTGTCTATTTCTTCGAGTTCACACTGATCTTTGCCATCGTAGGGCGAAAAGACCACTGTCGGGATCCCGAGGTACAGCAACTCGAAGAAGCTCACCCCGTACACTGTTACAGCGTAGTTGGACACCTGCATTAGAGGACCGAGTCCGGAGGGGGCCAAGTGATGGTGAATTTGAATTCGAGGGGATTGGGGCAGACAAGGCATGCCCGCAAAAGGCCCGGTTACCCAATGCAGTTCAGTGCTTGGCGGCAGTGCTGTGTCCAATCTACTAGGCCACGTCTTACCGAGTGAGGTGACATCGCTGCCCCCAGTCAAGGCTAATACCCGTGGCCCCGTTCGCCAGTTTATAGGCGACTCCCGAATGTTAAGAAGAAAGCAATCCCAGCCATGAATGATTTGGGCGCCATCAGTCAAATCAGGTGGTGGGTCGAAGAAAAACGACGGGTGAAAAATCAAGTCTAGCTTCTGCCTAAATCGAAGCAGTCCATCGATCGCTACCAAGCGGCAAGCCGAGGTTCGAAGGCCATCAAGCATGTCATCGAAGTCAACAGGGATCCTTCGAGGATGTAGATCGAACACAACCACATCCAAGTCATCTAATAAGTAGATATCTTGGACGCTACTAGCCAGATCCTGTTCCGGACCAATGAATCTGTGCGGGAACTCAGAAAGATCATAATTTGTGACAATGTCACCTTGGATCAATAACTGGACGACTGCACTAAGCTCATGCTTGAACGCCCTGGCGGCTACAAGCACTCTCGTCAGATGGCCAAGACCGACACCCGAGCCAGCATGGCACACGCATAGAATTTTCATGACTGCCTGAAGCCTAGCTGGCGAGGTGCAATCCGACCCGAGTTGTCTTAAGCGGACGCAGACCATCGGACGGATCGGCGCGCCATTCGCGGTCGGGTAACTCTGATGGCACAGGCTCTTTAACACCACTGCCATCGGCGGCGAAGCCTTTCGCAACATCGCGGATGACGGAGCCGATCTGATCTGGCAGCCAACAGTGCCCGGCAGAGTATTCTTCACCCTGTCCATCTAGATCGAGGTGGAATTCGATTACTTTGGCACCCCATCGATTGATGGCACGATTGACCACGGCTGGCTCCACCGTATGGTCCGACCACCCCACCTCGCATCCCGTGGCGTGGCGAATGGTTTCAATAGCAGCCAGGTTGGCCTCTTCGTGGGGTGTAGGATAGGCTGACGTGCAATGCAAAAGCACGGGCGCCGAGCTGCCGTTGAGTTTTAAAACGTTCACGGCATGCAAAATTTCCGGCATGGTTGCCATACCAGTGGAAATCACCACGCGCTTCCCGGTTCTGGCACAGGCCACCAGCAGGTCGTCCCACAATAATTCGTAGGAGGCAATCTTGTAGAAATCAACATAGGGCTCAAGTTCACGTACCGCATCAATATAGAACGGCGTGCATGAGAACTCTATGTCCAATTCGTGGCATCGCTGCGCCAGAGAGGGCAGGAACTCGATAGGCAACTCCCAATTTTTACGACGCGCCACTTCTTTGTCAGGCAAGGCTCCAGCGAAGAAAAGTTGGTCGACGCGGAAAAGCTGAAACTTGACCGCCGAACAACCGGCATCCGCAGAACGCTGTATGAACTTTAAGCAGCGGTCTAGATCTCGGGCGTGGTTGCTTGAGACTTCTGATATAAATTGAATCATGTGCATTTAACCTAATATGTTGCCGCCGCCTGCTAACCAGCCACCGTCGACGTAGAAAGACTGGCCAGTGATGTATGCGGAGGCGTCTGACGCTAATAAAACGGAAATGCCAGCTAGGTCATCAGGCCTGCCTGCACGTCCCATAGGGATAACCTCCAAGAAACGCTTTGCCTTGACCTCGTCTTTGAAGACATCCTCCGTCATCGACGTGAGGAACCTCCCTGGCCCGACGCAATTCACAGTCACGCCATGGGGAGCCAACTCCACTGCCAAGGTTTTTGCCAACTGACGTATGCCGCCACGGCTGGCGGCATACGCTGAAATATTGGGGATGCCGATCTCGGACGTCAGCGAGGTAATCATGATGACTCGCCCGAACTTGCGGTTCACCATGTGCCGCGCCACGGCTTGTGCACAATAAAAGGCGCCGGTCAGATTTACTTTGATTATTTCGTTCCATTGCGCGTGATCGAAGGACAGCGCCGGACTACGGTGCTGAATGCCGGCGGCGGTGACGAGTATGTCGATGCGACCGTGTCTCTCCATCACCGAAGCCACCATGGCATCAGTCTGGACTGCGTCGGAAACATCGGCCACGATCGACGTTATCCGATCCGGTGAACCCAGTCGGGCCTGCGCCTCATCTAACTTAGCTGCACGGCGGCCTACCAAAACAACTAGGGCACCGGCATCCAGGAATGCCTTGGAGATAGCTGAGCCCAAGTCACCGGCGCCACCGGTAACGATGGCGACCTTGCCCGACAGCGAAAAGAGATCGCTCATGTCTTATTCCAACTCGGTGTGATTGCCCCACCAAGCATTCTTGGTCCAACCGCCGTCAACGACTATCTGCTGACCGTTAATGTGCCTAGCTTCATCGGAAGCCAGAAACGCAATTGTTGAACTAACGTCCTGCAAGTCGCCAATCCGTACATTGGGTGTGCGAGACAACATGCCTGCCGGATTACGCTCGTCCTGGCTTAGGAACCACTGCGTGCGCGGTGTCATGATCGGCCCTGGAGCCACCGTATTGACCGTAATGCCGTAGTGACCCCACTCAACCGCTAGCGCTCGGGACAAACCCTCAACACCTGACTTTGCGGTGTTGTAGAGCGTGCGATAGGGGTAGGTTGCCACATTGTGAAAGCTGGTCAGGTTAATGATGCGACCATTCCCTTGCTGGATCATCGTTGATCCGAACGCGCGGCAGGCAAGGAACACCCCATCCAAGTCAGTGGCTAATAAGGATCGCCAGTCAGATAACGACGTAGCCTCAAACTTGCCGGTTGCGGCCGATGCAGCGGCGCAGGTGACTAGGATATCCGCCTTTACGTGTTTAGCAAGGATATCCTTGGTGACCTGAGTAACCGAAGCCTCATCGGTCACGTCGCAGACTTCGAAACTGGCACGCCCAATTGCCAGGTGCTCCAGTTGTGCCACGGCAGCCTCGAGTTTTTCGGATGACCGTCCTAGCAAGACCACATGTGCGCCCTGGCCGTGCAAGGCTTTCGCCGCTGCCAAGCCCAAGGCCCCACTACCGCCAGTAATGACAGCCGTTCGTCCGGTCAGATCAAACACTTAAATCTTCTCCCACGACTGCTTCTTGCATACATAGGCCCACACGTAGTGGACAGTCGATCCAGGTTCACCTACAACTGGGTGGTAGCCCATAGGAATGGTACCGAAGGTGTGATCCTCGACAAACCAAGAGTCTTTAACGGGAGAGTTGTCGTACCAGACGCCTTCGCCCACCTGAATGGCCCGACTCTTTCCTCCAGAGATAAGGTAGAAGAAGACTTCCTCGAAACCAGGTTCCAGGTTCAGCTCGAAATCATGGGGTAAGCTGGACCATGTGCCGATGCCACGATGCTTCGTGATGCCTATACGCAGTTCTGGCGCTGGACCTTTGGGCTTCAGATAATGAAAAACATCACGCTGTGCATTGCCTTCGCCAACAACAATGTGGTGAGAGTCAGCATTCTTGATAACTGTTTCTACGCCGCCTGAGCGGTGCACTACCTTGCTAATGTCCTGCCCATCCAAATAAATCTCTGCGACTTCCTTATCAGTTGTAAAGACAAGCTTCGAATCGGCACCCTCCACTTTGAGGACATCCAGTTTTATCTCGTTGGACCAGTTATAAGACATATTTATTTTCCTTTAGGTTCATCAGTGAAAGTTGGAGGGACTGCTCCCGGTTGAAATCAGTTCCTAGGGCAAATTGGCGCCCAATACAGTCCTTGGCATCCGGCAAAATGGTGGCCGCTATTGATGCATAGAGGTTAGGATTTTTGAACTCAAAATAAGTGTGCCAAGCATTTAGATCCAATGGTTTGCCCAACGCGAGGTGAATCACCCCAGCATGGAAGTCGGCACCACGTGCAGGCGTTGTCGCAGAGCTGTCCCACCCCCCGGATAGACGGGGCGTCATCTCGATAATGATGGGCCCTTTGTCAGTAAGCATGATATCGGCCTTCAACACATGCCCCCCCTTTTCCTCGCCCATGCCCAGAGCCAACCCAGCCGCCTTGATTTGCGCGTGTATCTCCTCTCGAACCACCACTGGGTGTTGCGCGGGATTGATATGTCCAACCTCAACACCCCAGTTGATTTTCATGTCTCGGTACTGCGCCAACTGAGGGAAGAACTTAAGGTCTGGCGCGAAAAGACGATCAACCCAGTTGAGCCAATACATTTCACCGTTGTACCAGAGAGTTTCGACGGAAAGCTCGGAAATGCAATCTTGGCGGGGCACTAGCGCCTCTTCGATCAGCGCTACACCCGCGGTGCCGGCCACGACCGCCGCCTGGAACACAGGTTCAGTCAGTTCGTCAACTGCATTGATTCGTGCAAAGCCACGGCTCCCAGAATTGTCCGTGGCCTTGATTACACCCTGCCCGCCCAACTCGACAATGAACGCCTTGGCTTCCGCCAGATCATGACCGCACTTGAATCTTGGCTGCTGTATCCCAGCCTTAGACAGGATGTCGCGGGTCAGATTCTTCTGGCGGCATGCTCGTGAAATCTCCGGCGAGATACCGTGAAGTCCCAGGTGTCTGCTGATTACTGCTACGGTGTAGTGGCAATCGGCCGCTAGGGTCACAACTGCCTGAACATTGAACTTTTCAACAAGATCGCGGGCCGCAGCGAGATTGCTTTCGACGTCGAAAGTATCGAAGGCTAAGAACTCATCAGCATATTTTGCGCACACGCACAATGGGTTAAGGTCGGTCACAATCAGTTTGTATCCGAGCGAAACGACGCGCTTTGCAGCCGACTCTTGCATCGGACCTCCGGCGAAAAGCCAGATCGCATTTTCTTTGCTCATTAATTAGCTTTCAAGGCCGAAAAGTAGTACTTGCGTAGCGCCAAAGTCGAACTTTTTAGCCAATTTGTCGTATGCCATTTTATACGGCTCGCCAACATGGTTAATAAACGCATTAGCGCCAAAAGATGCTTGCGCTAAACATATGAAGCCCTCCTCTTCGAATAGCTCAATTAATGCTTTACGAGAGAATAAATGCAAATGCTCAACAACCAGATAGTGTGCGTATGCATCTCCCATGTAAATTGCCAATTCACCAAAGTTTGGAGTTTGGACAAGCACTTTACCCCCCCCTTTTTTAAAAGTGATTTAACTTTTCTTACAATACTCTTTGGGTATGGCACATGCTCAATAACATCCCATAGCGTTATTAAGTTAAAGCTATGCCCATCTAATTTTTCGATATCGTCAGTACAGTTAAAACCATTTCTTATAGCTTAATTTACCATCGAAACACCAATGTCGTACCCGTGTAGATTGTCCTTTTTACATCCATTACGAGCAAGCCAATCGAGAAATACCCCATTTGCGCAACCATAGTCTAAAAGGGTGTGATTTTTTTCGATCAAATCACTTATATTTAGCTTCACATCATCACATGAATAACGATACTCATTAAAAACCGTCTCTTTATATACTTCAGAAAAACGAACCTTGTGACTAACCCCATAATCACCTCCATCCTCCAAGTCCATATTTAAATAATTAGAGTTGTAGTATTCTACGAGTTGATCGTCGGTCGGGTAGGGATCTATATGAGCGCTTCCACATCCTTCACAAAAGGCCCAGTTGGAAATGAAATTTGCAACCCTTTTTGTTTGCAAAACATTGCCAGATGAAGATCCACATATGCGGCATGAGTTTTCCATTAGTTAGTGCTCTCTTTGTTGTAGGATGATCATTTCTTGGCCTTTCCAAACATAACTATTTCTCGGCCGATGTTCTGGCTTGCGAAGCTGGCGTATAGATTTGTCAGGACATCGCTCATGCCGGAATTGACCATGGCTTTCTCGAAATTCATACGCCTTGTATGGCATGCCCGGCCTAGGGTATCGTTGCCCACATAGTTGTCGCCCATTAACAGAAACAGGTCAATGGGAAAGGTCGACTCTTGGTGAAGTACTTCGAAGCCGCATTGATTCAATAGATCTGCCAGCGTTTTGAAATCAAAGTAGTTGATATGGTGCGGCGGCGCCACCCACCATGGGTTGAAGCCCAAGTGCTTTTCCAGGACCAGCTGGAAGGGGTTGAAATCATTCGGAACAATGATGCAGATCAGCCCACCGGGATTCAATCGTGAATGCGCCAAGTTGAGTAATTCGGCTGGTGCTGGGATGTGCTCAAGCACCTCCCCCATGTTAATGGCATCAAAAGCGCCTAGTTTCGGGGCGGTTTCTTCCGAAAAGAAAATGTTCTCGATATCTAGCCCCAACTTCTGACTGTGCGTAGCCGCTTCAGTTGATGGCTCTACGCCCTTTACTTGCCAACCTCGCTTCTGGCCATTCAACAGAAAGAAACCAGGGCCCGATCCTATATCCAAAAGCTTGCGTTGCGCAGCTGGCAAATGCTTTTCCAATATTTCGTATCGGTGTGTATACACGGTATTCCACCAATCCAAATCCTGACGGTAACGCTCTAGGTACAGTGGTTTTTCCTGAGTGTAGTATTCGTGGCGATAGGCTGTAATCAGTTCCTCTTCAGTGGGGATCGGCACCACGTGCTTGAAACCACAGCGTTCACAATCGATTACGTCAAACGGGTTGAAGGACGCGACGACGGGACCCTCATGGTCTTGCCATTTCTTGTTAAGTCCAACTGACATCCTCTTACTCCTTGGTCAACCGTTGAAAGCCGGCGTGGTGCTTTGGCGTGTCCAACTCGTTGCATTCCAGGTCAGTAGCCAACTTGGCGAACACCCGCTCAACAGCAATCTCATACAAGGCAAGCACGTCGTCATGGTGCGCCAACGAGGGCTTGAACTGCCGGAACCCGAGGAAGCCTTCCTTGAGCATCTCAATCGTGAAGCGTGTATTCATGCCCATTGGGTGTCGCGCCTTGAATGAGAATGCAGCAAGCGATGGCAGCCCGGTGACATTCAAGTCTAAGCCTGTCGCCTGAGCACTACGCTGCCAAATGTCTTTGACCTGCTTTCCGGTTGCGATGATGTGCTGATCTACTGATTCACGCTGGTACTTCTTCAATGTTGCCAAGGCAGCGACTGGTCCCACACGGTCGGTCCAATTCGTACTGGAAATGAAAGTAGTCTGAGCCGCTTGCATAACCTTCTCGGTACCCAATATGGCCGACATGGCGTAACCGTTGGCCATACTTTTGGCAAACACGGCGATGTCGGGATACACACCGTAATTGCGGTGGATGCCCCCCGCACACATCCGAAAACCACTAGTGATCTCGTCGAATAGCAGAACGGCTCCTATTTCTGTGGCCAATTCACGCAGTGCCTTCAGGTAGCCTGCCGGCGCATCCTCGCCACGGGCTGGCTCGATGATGATGGCTGCGATCTTGTTTTCCTGTCCTTTGACTTTTTCACGCAGAGACTCGATGTTGTTGGCATCGAAAGGGATCGCCGTACCGGTAAGCCCTCTAGGCACGCCATTGGGCTCGAGCCCCGGCATTAGTTGCCCATCCAAACCAGTACCGTCAGACAGGTTGGCGGCAAGGTACCAGTCGTTCCAGCCGTGATAGCCACTGAACAGCACTGTGTCTCGTTTCGTGTGCGCTCTAGCGATACGCACCGCCAAGCCCATGGCCTCGCCCCCGCTACGTGCGTATCGAACCATGCCGAACCAGGGATGTAATTCGATCAGCGCCTCGGCCAGTTCAACCTCTTCTGGGCAGTTGAGTGAGCTATTAACCCCGCTACGCAGTGCCTGAACGACCGCGTCGTCAACTTCATCGTCGGCATAACCCAAAATGCAGGCACCCACGGCCATGATGGACATATCAATGAATTCACGACCGTCCAGATCCCAAACTCGGCAGCCCTTAGCCTTGGAGTAATAAGAAGGCCAAACGTCTGGCGCAAACATCTCGGGACGCTTAGAGAGCAATTGCGTACCACCCGGAATGAGCGATTTTGCACGGTTATAAAGTGCAACGCCTTTGCTATTCTTCAAATCATCAAGTTTGTACATTTACGTTTCCATCTTCAATGAGAGACTTTAAATAACCTTCATTACGCACAATATCGCTATTGAGCTGCATAAGTTCTGGTTCTTTCTCCAGGAGAGCTAAAACATCCGAAGCTAGAAATATTTGACCTTGCTGGTACAATCTGGTGAAAACTCTCTGTAGAAATTCATAATCACGAGGCTCATCCAAGGTCCACCGATAATGGGAAAGTCCCGAATATTTCTTGAGCCCCCCGCTTTTGAATATTTCCGGGTGTTTTTCAATATACGGGCCTACATGCTCTCGTTCAGAGGGCAGCACGGCCTCACGCCAGGCACATGCCAAAGCACTAAAAGCGAAGACGGTGCAATCCAAGCCATCAGGAAACTCTCCCGCAAGTCCGTAAAACTCGTAGCCCCCTGCCAAGAATCCATGCACAACCTTATCCACGATAGTTGGGTCTATGGCTGGACAATCTGCGGTAATACGAACCACGACATCTGCATCGTGAAGCAAGGCCGCTTGATAGTAGCGATCAAGAACATCGTTCAAACTACCTCGGTAGACGCTTACATCTGCGCTTTTACACCACGCCTCGATGGCGTCGTCCGTTGCATCGGTAGACGTTGCAACCACCACTTCTGCGATGGTTTGGCAGGCACGGATACGCACAACAACATGCCACAGCACCGGCTGACCTGCCAATGGCATTAATACCTTTCCCGGTAGGCGGGTCGAACTCATCCGAGCCTGAATAATGGAAACAACTTTCATAATTTTGTCCAGTTTGCTGGATTAATCAGATTTTCGTCTTCGCTTTGCAAATCAGGTATGTCGTTTATGAGTTGCCTGTTGGCTGCATTAATAATCTGCGCCAACTGCTCCAAGTTATCCGCTCCCACAACCACTCTATCTATTTCAGGGTAGGAAAGCGGAAATGCCAAGCAGGCCTCGACGGCTGAGATATCGTGGCGTGAGAGCCACCGGTGCCAACCGTCCCATAAGGTATGCCATGGTGAGAACTTAGCAGGAATATTGGCTTGCGCCATCAATAACAAGCCTTGAAGAAATACTGATCGAGTGTGAACTTCAACTCCACTATCGTTCAAACGCTGCATCCAACCACTACGATGAAGACGCTGGTCTATTAAGTTAAACGGCGCTTGCACCAAGTCGAAACGAAATACTGGCGTAAGCAAATCCAACTCACTTGGCGAGTAAATGGAAACACCAATTTTCTTTACTTGGCCATTATCTTTTAATTTTTGCAGCGCCTGGTTTAGAGCAAAACCATTCGGCCCAAGCAATTGCAGAGAACGATGCAATAACAAGCCATAAACGGCTGTAACTCCCAAGCGCGCTAACGAAGCAGCAATTTGTTGCTCTACCCAGGCGCTAACATCCGTGCATTCGTCCGGCAGGCCGGGCAACTTAGTGACTAGTTTGAACCCTTCTGTACCAACTTCACCCAAGCAATTCTCACTGTCGCCGTACGCTATCGCGGTATCAAGCGTATCCAAGCCTTGATCAGAAGCAAGCTGCAGCATAGCTTTAGCACCTAAGCGCGAAACTTGGCCAGTTTGGTTGGCGATGCCGTAGGGCAGACCAAACTGGACCGTACCAAGAGCAAGGCGATTCACGCAATTGCCTCACGTAAAACTCGAATTACCTTATCCTGCTCAGTCACGGTCAGCGTTGGATATAATGGAATGCTAAGCACCTCCTTGTGATACTGCTCACTCTCTTGGCAATAACCCGCTTTGAATCCCATCGCCTCAAAATAGGGCTGCCGATAAACCGGGATGTAGTGCAGATTGACATTGATATCGGCTGCTTGCAGCGCATTGTAAATTTGCCGCTGGGTTTTAGCGCTTTTGTCCTGTTTGATACGAATCGGATATAGATGGTAGGACGAATGGCTATCAGAATGCTGCCATGGGATTTCTATGGGTAAATCCGCCAATTCGTTATCGTAACGCTGTGCAATAAGATGTCGCTTCTCGACAAAGCTATCCAACCGCCCTATTTGGCTTAGGCCCAATGCGGCTTGCAATTCAGTCATTCGATAGTTAAACCCTAAGCCGATTTGTTGATAATTCCAGATTTCATCTGCTGGACGCAGGTGCATGTCAGCCGGTGTGCTCGAAATGCCGTGGCTACGTAACAACCGCATATGTTTGGCTAGTGTTGAGTCATTCGTTACCGCCATCCCTCCTTCCCCAGTAGTGATAATTTTTACAGGGTGAAAGCTAAATACGGTTATGTCGCTATAACGGCAATTGCCTATGGGTTCATTTTTGTATTTGCCGCCGATAGCATGGGAGGCATCTTCGATAATCTTGAAGCCGTATCGCTGACTGAGTGCATTGATGCCAGCCATGTCACATGCCTGCCCACATAAGTGCACAGGGATAACGACTTTGGGTAATTTGCCGGCTTTTTCTGCCAAGGCCAACTTTCCTGCCAAACGCTCTACGCTAAGGTTGTAGGTGCGTGGGTCGATATCAACGAAATCAACTGTTGCTCCGCAGTAAAGTGCGCAATTGGCGCTGGCAACAAAAGTGATGGGGGATGTCCAAACCACATCTCCCCTGCCGACCCCTAACGCAAAGCAGGCAATGTGTAGCGCGCTAGTCGCACTATTCACCGCGACAGCGTGTTCGGCGCCACAGTATGTGGCGACTTCACTTTCGAATGCCGGAACGACCGGTCCTTGGGTGAGAAAATCCGAGCGCAATACTTCTACGACAGCGTCGATGTCGGCTTGGTTAATGTCTTGACGCCCGTATGGTATAGCGCTCATTAAATTTTGCCTATGTGCTCGCGATTCTGCGCTATCCAGTCCCGCAAGCTGGCAATGCACATCCAATCCGTGTTGTTGTCTGAACAGTAAGTGAAATCAGGCGCAACCAAGTCGCCGCCATTTATGCGTGCCGGGTCATTACTCCAGTTATGGATGGCGGGCAACACCTTGTAATGCTCGTTGTATTCGTAGGTATGCGGTGCGTCTTCGGGTCCGATCATCTGTTCATGAAGTTTTTCGCCGGGACGAATGCCAACAATTTCTTGCCTGGCGTCAGGGGCGATAGCCAGCGCGACATCGGTGATCTTCATGGAGGGAATCTTTTTGACATAAATCTCGCCGCCGATCATGTCTTCAAAGGTATGCCAGACCAGATCGACGCCCTGCTCTAGGGTTATCATAAAGCGCGTCATACGTGAATCGGTGATCGGCAATACCCCCTTCTCAGCTTGAGTAAGGAAAAACGGAATCACCGAGCCACGCGAACCCATGACATTCCCGTAGCGCACTACTGCAAAACGAGTGTCGGTTTTGCCGGCGTAGGAGTTACCCGCAATAAACAACTTGTCGGAGGTGAGTTTGGTAGCACCATACAAATTAGCAGGACTACTAGCTTTGTCGGTGGATAACGCAACTACCCGCTTTACTCCCTGGTCGATACAAGCATCAATCAGGTTCATAGCGCCAAATACGTTAGTCTTGACGCACTCGAACGGATTATATTCTGCGGTGGGAACAATCTTGGTCGCTGCGGCATGAACGACGTAATCGATACCATTTAGCGCCCGCACCAGACGGTCTTTATCGCGTACGTCACCAATAAAGAAGCGTACCCGTTCGTCGTCACCATACAGTTTGGCCATTTCCCATTGCTTCATTTCGTCGCGTGAGTAGACGACTAGGCGACGCGGGTTGTACTTGGCTAAGGTCATGGGCACGAAGGTATGACCGAAAGAACCTGTTCCTCCAGTTACCAGAATAGAGCTATTCGTTAGCATCTTTACTCCGAAATGAGTGGGCGAGCTTGCATCATTTCAAGCGCGAGTTCAGTTGAAAGAAGCAATTTGTCACCAGCAAAAGCGTACCTGAGTTATTCAAAGGCGACCATCGGCTTGTTCCTTGCGCAGTAACGACTTGACGTCATAGAGCACATGCTCCGCCTTGCCTAGGGCATGGATGCCGGCGGCGCCGAGTTGCAGGAATTCCGGGTGTGCCACGGCCAGCACGATGGCATCGTAGGTGTTGGCTGTCGGCGGTTGCGCCATGGCCCGCACGCCGTATTCGTGCTCGGCTTCGGCCGGGTCGATCCACGGGTCGTAGATGTCGACCTTGGCGTTGTAACCTTCCAGTTCCCGAATGATGTCGATCACCTTGGTGTTCCTTACGTCCGGGCAGCCTTCCTTGAAAGTGAAGCCCAGCACCAGGATGCGCGAACCGACAACGTTGATGCCTTTCCTCAGCATCAACTTGACCACCTGCCCGGCCACGTGGCCGCCCATGCCGTCGTTGATCCGCCGCCCGGCGAGGATGACTTCGGCGTGGTAGCCGATTTCCTGTGCCTTGTGGGTGAGGTAGTAAGGGTCCACGCCAATGCAGTGGCCGCCGACGAGGCCGGGGCGGAAAGGCAGGAAGTTCCACTTGGTGCCGGCGGCTTCGAGCACATCCAGGGTGTCTATGCCGAGGCGGTTGAAGATCAGCGCCAGTTCGTTCATCAGGGCGATGTTGAGGTCGCGCTGGGTGTTCTCAATCACCTTGGCGGCTTCGGCGACCTTGATGGAACTGGCTTTATGGGTGCCGGCGGTAACGACGCGGCGATACAGGGCATCGACGAAGTCCGCGATCTCGGGGGTGGAGCCGGATGTGACTTTCTTGATGGTGGGCAGGCGGTGCTGTTTGTCGCCGGGGTTGATGCGCTCCGGGCTGTAGCCGGCGAAGAAGTCGCGGTTGAACTTGAGGCCGGAGTGACGCTCGAGCACGGGAACGCAGACTTCTTCGGTGGCGCCGGGATAGACAGTGGATTCGTAGATGACGATGGCGCCCTTGCCCATCACCTTGCCGACGGTTTCGGAGGCCTTGACCAGCGGGGTCAGGTCGGGGCGATTAGCCTGGTCCACCGGCGTGGGCACGGTGACGATGAAGACGTTGCAGGATTTGAGGTCGTCGGGTTTGGCGGAATAGCGGAGTTGCGCGGCGGCAGCGAGGTCCCCGGACTCGACCTCACGGGTGCTATCGTGGCCGGACCTGAGCTCATCAATGCGGCCTTGCTTGATGTCGAAGCCGACGACCGGGAGGATCTTGCCGAACTCCACGGCGAGCGGCAGGCCAACGTAGCCGAGGCCGATGATGGCGATTCTGGGCGTGGAAATAGGGGTCATGAGATGGAAAGCGGGATGGAAAGTCGGCGCTGATAACCCAACTGCGCAACAAGACGGTCGAGCAAGAAACGCTCTCCTCGCCGTTGCGGATGGCTGGACGGCGGGGATTATGCAGTATCTACCTCGGTCGAACCAAACGGAAAGCCGGATTGCCGCTTCGTCCGCCGATGCTTCTAGGCGGTTGCAGAAGCGACAATCCCGATCACCCTATCGACCTCGTCGGGCGGCAGGTCGGGATAAATCGGCAGGCACAGTATTCGCTCGGATACCGATTTCGCCACCGGCAAATGCGCCGGGTTGGCCGACGGCAGGCCCCGGTACATCGGCAGGTCGCTGATCAGCGGATAGAAGTAGCGCCTGGCAAATATATCTTCCTTGCGCAGGCGCGCATACAGCTCGTCGCGGCGCATCGGATAGTCGGGCTCGACCAGCACGGGGAAATAGGCATGGTTGTGTGTCGTTCCCGCCGGCGCTTGCGGCAATGTGATGCCGCGTACCTGAGCCAGCCCCTCGCGGTATCTCCGGTCCAGCACAGCGCGCTTTTCAAGCGCCTGCCCGATCTTGCTCAGTTGCAGCATTCCCAGCGCCGCCTGGAATTCGTTCATCTTGCCGTTGATGCCCGGCGCCATCACGGTGACCTCGTCGGCGAAGCCGAAATTCTTGAGGAAGTCGATGCGCTGCTTGGTCTTGGCGTCGGGGCAGACGATCGCTCCGCCCTCAAAGGTGTTGAATACCTTGGTGGCATGGAAGCTCAGCACCGAGAGATCGCCGTGCCTGACCAGGCTTTCGCCCTTGTAGCGCACGCCAAAGGCATGGGCGGCGTCGTAGATGACTTTCAGGCCGTAGGTATCGGCGATTTGCTGGATACGCTCGACGTCACACGGATAGCCGTAGCAATGCACCGGCATGATGGCCATGGTACGCGGTGTGATCGCGGCCTCGATCCTTGCCGGGTCGAGCGTCATGCGCTGCGGGTCGATATCGACGAACACCGGCTGGATGTTGTTCCACAGCAAGGAGTGACTGGTGGCGACGAAGGAGTAAGGCGTGGTGATCACTTCGCCTGAAATCCGCAGTGTCTGCAAGGCCGTGATCAGGGCCACCGTGCCGTTGGCAAACAGGGCCAGGTGCTCGACGCCGAAGTAATCGCACAAGGCCTTTTCGAGCTGGCCGTGAAACGGGCCGTTGTTGGTCAGCCACTTGCTTTCCCAGATTTCTTCCAGATACGGAATGAACTCTTCCAGGGGCGGCAGGCTGGGCTGCGTGACGGTAATGGGCTTGCGAGGCATGGTCACTGGCATCCTACGTTGAAAAACTCCCACAGTAAGCAAAAAATGCCTCGGTATTTGCCGCAATCTCCTGGTTCTTGTGTGAACTACTTGGATATAATTTCCCGGTCCGTCCTACCTTGGGGTATCCATCATGATCAAGAAGTTCCTGGGCCTGATATTGATGTTGGTGTCGAGCATGGCGCTTGCCGTTCCCGCCGCCTACGTCCACGAAATGACAGGCAGCGGCAGTGCCGCCACGGCTGGCAAGTCACGCACCCTCGCGATCGGCGGCCTGCTTGAATCCGGCGATGTGATCTCGGTTGACAAGGGCGGCTCGATGACCGTCAAGTTCGAGGATGGCCAGATCGTCGTGCTCCAGGAGAATTCCCGCTTCGCGATCGAGAAGTACGACTACAACAAGAAGAACGTGGCACAGAGCAGCGTCGCCATGTCGCTGCTGTCGGGCGGCATGCGCTTCATCACCGGCGTCATCGGCGGCACTCGCAAGGAAGCCATTGCGATGAAAGCCGGCACGGCGACGATCGGCATCCGCGGCACCGACTTGGCGATCAACATCGCTGGCGTCAATTACACGGTAACGGTTCAGAATGGCGCCATCACCCTAAATGCCGTACCCATCAGCACGGGCCAAGGCGCGACCGGCCAGACTAGCGCACCCGTGGTACCGGTTCCTGTTATTACGCTACCTGCGGCGGCGATCGCCGCAGTAGCCGCCACCGTGCAAAAGGCAGTACCGCCAACCAACCCGGTCGGGGTTAGTCAGCAGTCGACACTGGTGCAGGCCGTGGCTAAGGCCACCGCGCTTGCTGCTACAGCCCAGGCTCCCGGGGCCACCGACGCACAGAAGGCTGAGGCCGCGACTGCCGCACGGCAGGTTCAAGAGGCTGTCGTGGCTACCCTGCAGGCAACCCAGCAGGCCATCCAGGCTGCGGTACAAGCGGGTGCGACAAGCGCCACAGCGACGGGTGCGCCGGCGAAATCCGGAACGACCCCTGGTGCCACCCCGCCCGTCGGGAAGTCTGAGACCCAACAGGCTGTCGACACCGTAAAGGCAATTAATAACATACTCCCGGCTGACCAAAAGCTGAATGCAACACAGATCAACCAGCTCGATCAACAGGCCCAGCAGCAGGCGCAGCAGCAGGGATCCGCGCAGCAGGGAACGGGACAACAGGGAACGGGACAGCAGGGACCCCTTCCAACGGCTGAGCAGCAGCAGATATTGAATGTTCTGCAGGAGTTCAAGCCTCCAACTCCGCCTCCGGTAACCTGCGGCGGGGCGGGACAGAGTCCCTGCCAGTAAGCTTTGCGCGTAACCGAAAATCGGGGCTTCGGCCCCGATTTTCTTTGGCGCACGTCAGATAAAAGCTCCCATGCCGACACAGCCCCGCGACAACTCGGCCTCGCTCTACCTTGGCCTGCTGGCCCTACTCGTTCTGGCGCCGCTACCCAAGGGCAGCGTTCCGACATGGGCCTGGACGCTGCTGGTGGTTGCGCTCTGCCTGCTCTCCACGGGCTGGGTGCTATTGTGGCTGCGCGGCCGCTGCGAGCTCACGCCAGCTTTCCGACACGCACGCTGGGCGCTGCTGGCCCTGCTGCTATGGTGCCTGTGGGTTGGACTACAACTCGTTGCCCTGCCGGCTGGCCTGGTGCAATCGCTTTCGCCCAAGGCCCATGAAACCCATGGGCTGGCCGCCGCCGCGCTCGGCCTGCCGCTACCGGCAAGGCTGACACTCAGCCTCGACCCCCACGCGACGCTGGATTTCCTGCTCAAGTCCGTGGCCTGGAGCGCAGCCTTCGCCCTTACCCTGCTGCTGGTCAATAGCCGCCAGCGCCTAGAACTTCTGCTCCAGACTCTGGTGATTTGCGGCATGCTGCAGGCGCTCTATGGCAGCGTGATGGTGCTCTCGGGCCTGGAGTATGGCTTCATCGTCAAGAAGGTCCACAACCTGGGCGTCTCCACCGGCACTTACGTCAACCGCAATCATCTCGCCGGGTACCTCAATCTTTGCCTTGCCGTCGGCATCGGCCTGATGATCGCCCGATTGGGCGGCGAGTCGGTGCACACCTGGCGTCAGCGCCTGCGCTCCGTTGCGCGATTACTGCTCGGCGAAAAGGCACGCTTGCGCATTTATCTGATCGTGATGGTGATCGGCCTGGTGTTGACGCGCTCGCGCATGGGCAACACGGCCTTTTTCGCCGGCACACTGATTGTCGGCGCGCTGGGGCTGCTTCTGATGCGCGGCGCGCCGCGCTCAACCATGCTCTTCCTCGCCAGCCTGGTCGTGCTCGATGTACTGATCGTCGGCACCTGGTTTGGCGTGGACCAAGTGGCGCAGCGCATTCAGGGCACCGAGGTTTCGACCAACGCAGAAAACGTGCTGCCCACCGAGGATCGCGACGAAGTCAGCCGCGCCGCCCTGCCCTACCTCAAGGATTTCCCGGTGACAGGCTCCGGCGGCGGCAGCTTCTATGTCGTGTTTCCCAGCTATCACAACGAAAAGCTGAACGGCTTCTACGACTTCGCCCACAACGACTACGTACAGATCGCGGCGGAAACCGGTGTGGTGGGGCTGCTGCTGTGCGGGGCGGTGGTGCTAGGCGCGCTGCGGCAGGCGCTGCGGGCCATGCGCCTGCGCCGCGATGCGCTGATGCGCGGCACGGGCTTTGGCGTGACCATGGCAATCTGCTGGCTGCTGATTCATAGCAGCGTGGATTTCAACCTGCAGATGCCGGCGACATCCTTCACCACCACGGTGATACTGGCATTGGCCTGGATAGCGGCCAGTCTGCGCCGGGAGTCGGCGCTGGGAACACGGCGATCTCAGGTGGCGGGACAGCCCAGCGCGGCGCCGGCCCACGGGCAGCCGAGTTCCATGTGCCCATAAGCGCGCAACAGCCGGATCAAGGCCGGCTTCTGGTCCACCATTTTCCATGTCGCCTGACGCTGGATTGCCTCGGCGACCAGGCGCTGCCTGGGTTCATCGAGGATCTGCCAGGTGGCGAGGCCGAGTTGTATCGCGCTCAGTTGCAGCAGCGGCTGCCAAGGTGCCCAGCGCAGGGTCTGATCCAGCGCAAGGGCGAACTCGAGTCCGACATGGCCGAGCACATAGCGGGCCAGCGCAATATTGGCCCAGGTATGGCCGGAGGACGGGCGCAAACGGGCCACCTGATGAAAGCGTTCCAGCGCCGCCTCACGCGAGCCCCGCGACTCCGCATCGACCAGCGATCCGGCGTGTACGTCCCAGTAAAGCAGGCGGCCTAGGTCTGAATGGAGGTTCGGGTTGCCCGGCTCGTAGGCCAGGGCGGCGCGCAGCGCGGCAACGGCAACGGCAACTTCCCCGGCCTTCGGCTTGGCCTTTCCGGCCTCCCAGCGCTCGAAGCGATAACGCGCGTCCTGCGCGCTCAGTTCGGCGGCGAAGCGCATAACAGTGAAATAGGTCGTTGCGGCAATTGTCGCCAGCAGCAGGATGGCGGCAACTCCGTGCAGTGAAACGATACGTCTCATGCGCCGGCACCTGTGATATCGGCCGGGCGGTGGCGCACCAGGTTCCAGGACTCGGCCTCGCCGACGATGACCGCCGCCGCGGCCCGGCCGGGTTCGAGTTCGGGGGGGCGGGCCTCCAGATTGTGGGCATCCGATGCCAACACCGTGACCCACCCCTTGTCGAGCAGATCCACGGCACGAGCGCGGGCGCCCTCGCCAAAAGTGCCCGCGACGGCGCCGGCGGTCACCTGAAGCAGGCAACCGAGGCGCATGAAGGGGATCAGCTTGTCCACGCTGCGCATGATGTCCTTGTTGCGCTCGGGGTGAGCAATCATCGGGCGTATGCCTTGCTTCAGCAACCACTCCACAAGTTTGTCGGCACCGACAGGTACGTGGCCATGGGGTAATTCCAGCAGCATCACGTGCTCCCCATGCCACTGGCCAAGAAATGGAACCTGCCCGTTGGCGACCCATGCCAGAATTTCGTGGTCGAGGCGCACTTCGGCGGCGGCTTGAATTCGAAGTGCTATACGCTCTTGATCGAGTACCGACTGAAACTCGGCTGCGGCCTGACGTATGCTGACGGCACGATTCTCATATCTCCCCGCATGCATATGGGGAGTGACGACCGATTGGCGAATGCCAGAGGCTACGGCATGGCGCGCGAGTTGCAGCGCCGATTCAAGTGTTTCAGGACCGTCGTCGATCCCGGGAAGCAGATGACAATGAAGATCGATCACGCCTGCTTGGACGAGTACCCGCTGCTGTAGCTGTATTTTTTGCCATAACCATAGGCGCTGTACTTTCCGTAGCCATAGTAGCGGTCAGCCTTCTCGCGGTCGATCTGGTTGATGATCACGCCCAAGACATGCGCGTTGGCTTCGCGCAGGCGAGAAAGCCCGCCCGCTGCCACCTGATACGGCGTCGAATCCGCCTTGACAACGTAGACCACGGAATTCGCGAACTGGGACAGGATGAGCGGATCGCTGACGAGTTGCAGCGGCGGACTGTCGATGACGACCACGTCGAAACTATCCTCCAGCCATTTCATGGCCTCGGCAAAACGAATCGATGAGAGCAGCTCCAGCGGATTTGGCGGCACCACGCCGCTGGGGATCACGTGTATGCCCAGTTCCTTGTTGAAGTGCAGGCATTCGGAGGTCGGATCGGATCCTGATACGAGATTGGACAGGCCCTTGCTGGTGGTATCGACACCCAATACCTTGGCCACGGTTGGCCGGCGCATGTCGGCATCGATCAGGCAGACCTTGCGCACCTGCCCGAGGGCCAGCGCGATATTCGTCGCCACCGAGGTCTTGCCTTCGCCGGGAATCGAGGACGTGACCAGCAATACCTTGTGCGGCGAATCAATCGATGACAGAAGCACGCCGGTACGAATCGAACGGATCTCTTCCGAGAACCCCGGATCCTTATCCTTGACGAAGGCGATCTGCAGGTCGCCGGCTTCGATCTTGCCCTTCAGTCGCGGCAATTGGCCCAGGAGCGGATGCCGCAGCTTGGTATCGACGTCTTCCGCGTTCTTGATGGTGTTGTCGAGGTACTCCAACAGCAAGGCCAGCATGATGCCAAGGATCAGGCCAACAACCGCGGCAATACCGATGATTCTGAGTTTCCGCGGACTGTATGGTCCAGCGCTTACCACGGCGGGATCGACCACCCGGGCAATCGGCGACTGCAGGTCGCCGGCGACATTGGTTTCCTTCATCCGCGCGGTGAACATCTCATACAGGCTCTTGTTCGAAGCCACCTCGCGCTCATGCACACCAAGCTCGTATTCCTTTCGATTCATTCCGAGGATGTCACCCTTGCTTTGGGCCAGCGCCCTCTCGACGGCGCTCTCCTGCGCCCGGACCAGCTCGTATTCCTTGGTGATGCTGGTGGTGATGGTATCGATCTGTCGCTTGGTGTTCTCTTTGGCTGCACGGACCTCGGCGTCCGCGGTTTGCCGTTTGGGGTGCTCGGGGCCGTACCTTTTTGCCGCGTCGGCAAGCCGGCTTTCCGCCGCGGACTCCGCCGCCTTCAACTGAATGTAGATTGCATTCTTTTGCACCGCCGGAATAGATTCGACGTCGATTTTCGACTTTTGCGCCGCCTGAACCTGCTGAAAGGCCGCCTCGGCCTCGGCACGCTTTTGACGGGCGGAAACCAAGCCTTCCGAAAGTTGCTCAAGCTGCTTTGATGCGCCGCTCTGCGCGACACCCTTGGCGTCGACGATGCGCTCGCGCTCACGGAACTGCTGCAGCGCGCGTTCCGACTCCTCGAGCTTCTTGCGCAATCCGGAAAGACGTTCGGTGAGCCAGGCGCCCGCCTTTTGCGTCATTGCCAGGCGGGCATCCATGTCGGCTTCGATGAAGCCGTCGGCAACCCAGTTGGCGGCGGTGGCGGCGAACTCCTTGTCCGGACTTTCGTAGCTGATCCTGATCAACTGGCTGTTTCTTACCAATTCAATGGTGAGTTCCTTCTTGAATCGGGCTATCACCGCGGCCTGCATTTTTTCCGGCGTGAATTTCTCGGCCTCGTCTTCGCCCAGCCATGCGGCCGGCACCAGTTTCTTCAACGAAAATCCGCTTTCCATCTGTTTGCGTGGATCCATTACAGGGTGATCCACCAGCCGCATCTTGGTGACGATGCGCCGAGCCAGTTCTTCGGACTTGAGGATTTCCGCCTGGGTCTGGTAGTACTCGCGGTTGCTGCTCATCGCGCTGTAGACTTCTTCGATGCCAACGACCTTGCTCTTGTTCGATTCAAGCATCAGCGTCGCCGTGGACCGATATGTCGGCTGGATGACAAAAACAATCAGCGTTGTCAGCAAGGCGATCGCCATCGCCAGGCCAAGCGCACTCCACTTGTGCTTGGAGATGCTGCGCCGCCAGAAGCGCAATTGATCGGCAAGCCGGTCGGCATCGTGCTCCGGCCGCTCGGCGGAAACAAACACCGGTTGCCCGGGCACGGCCGCGGCGGGAATCACGGGAGGAACTGGATGGTTCATGCTCAGAAGAAACTTTCTTCGACGGTGATTATGTCGCCCGGATTCACCAGGGCGGATTGATCCACCTTGACCGGTGTTTGCGTCTTGTCATCCTCGCGGATGACGAATATTTTTTCCTTGGACGCACGTTCCTTGAATCCACCCGCGAGGGAAACCGCCTTGCGAATGGTCAGCCCCGGCTGGAATGGGTAGGCTCCAGACTTCTCGACCTGACCATTGACAAAGATCGGCCGGTACTCCTCAATGGTCACGGAGACGACCGGGTTGAGCAGATACTTTCCGCGCAGGCCGTCCGCGATCAGATTCTCCAGTTCCGCAACGCGCTTGCCGAGAACCCGGATCTCGCCGATGATGGGAAACGAAATCGTTCCGGCATCGCTCAGGCGAATCTTCTCCCGCTTCAGATCATCCTCGCCCAGGACGCGAATGCTGACGACATCTCCCGAACCCAATCGATAGGTCGATAGCAACCTATCCACGGCGACTCGCTCCTGTGCGAAAGTGAAGCCCGAGATCGTCCAAAGGACCGCGCAGAGCAGGCACTTGAAAAGTCCGCTCATCGAAACATTGCCTCTCATGGAAGATATACAAAAAAATGGAGGGGGAAATCCCCCTCCAGATTCTATCAAATGACTCGGTGCTTAAACTGCAGCGCCGGTCAGATCGCGGCGTTCAGGTAGATACTCCAGATGTCGCGCTTGTAGGCCGACGTCGCGCTGGTCGAGGACTTGTCGGTACGCTCGTAGCCCGCGCCAAGCTTGATCGTGCGCATCCACTGATAGTTCAGTTTGACGCTGTATGCATTGATCTTGTCGGACTGGCTCACGCCGGCGTTGCTCTGATAATCCGTGTCGGTATAGTTGTAAGACGCGACTGAAGAAAGGCGGCTGTTCCAGGCATGGTTCCAACTGACGCCGTGGCGGGTATCCAACGAGGCATTGCCGATGGTTGATTCACCCGGTGTCTTGCTGCTCGAAAAATCGAAACTGGAATAGGTGAGCGGACTCCACTTGATTTGGCCTTCCCATCCGGCCTTGGAAAAGTCACGCAGGCTGGCGTCGCTGAAATCCTTCTTGGTTTGTCCAACCTTGAAGATGCCCGTGGTCTTGGCTGCCGCTTCCCAAGTTACGCCAACCAGATACTTGCGGTCCGTGCTGTCAAGCGTTGTCCATCCAGCGAAGGAATTTGGCTTGTAGTCATATTTCGTCTGCACGGCCTGAAACAGCAACTGAGTCTTGGGCGCCACGCGCCAGTAGAAGGTTGCGCCGAGCTTGGTGTCATCCCGATCACGCTTGGTGTTGTCAGGGAGCCCCGCCGCCGTGAGCTTGAAGTTGTCGTAGCGCTTGTTGATCACGCCACCTTCGACTTCAACCCGACCCTGCGCGCCTTCCGCACCATATCCGGCAAGTGCGTTGAAGGACGTCTGATGATATTTGTCTGGATTGGCATGAGTCGCCGCACCGGGAACCGCGCCTTGGTCATCATGACCCAGCATGTATTCCGCGCCCAACTTCAGCCCGGCACGACCGGAAAAGACCCAGTTGGCATTGGCGCTAAGGGCTTGATCGGTATAGTTTGCCGAAGACACGCCGCTGTAGGATCCATGCTCCACGCGATAGCCGACGTCATAGGTGTGCGGACCATCCTTAGCTTCGAGCTTGATTTTCGGGGCGATGACGGTGATGTTCGAACTCTTGCGCGTACCGGAGGCCGGTTGGGAATAGATGTTGTCGTTCGACTTGAAAGTCAGATCGACTTCCGGGTAGGCCACCATCGGCCCCACCGGAACGCCGGAGGGCTTGCTGCTCTCTTGAGCGACCGCAGGCAGGGCGACGCCAACAAAGCCCGCCACTGCGGCACAAAAGAGGCGGGCATCGCGAATTTGATTTTTATTCATCGTTTACGTCCCGGTGTCAATAAATACAATAATTACAGAAAGTTAAGAAAGTTTTGCGACAAATCCCATTAAGTGCCGCTGGTTCTCCGCGAGACTCCCCCTTTTGGAATCCGCTGTCAATCCGAAACAGCCACTCACTTTTCACTTTGTAGCAGAAAAGCCACAGCACTGCTGTACACAAACTTAACGTTGCCAGAAGCCCTTCATGCCCAACGACGAAGTCTTGATCGAGCTTCCCAACAAATCTTCAAGGACTTCAATGGCCTTTTCGTGATTCGCGTCTGCCGCACGGCTGAACCATTTCAAGGCATTTACCGTATCCCGGGGACCACCTAAACCCAAATTGTCCATCAGCGCCAAATTATACATGGCGTCTCGATTTCCACGCTCGGCAGCCAGCGAAAAAAGCTCACGCGCTCGCGCCAAATGTTGCGGATCGCCGACATCTTCCCGCAATAATTCCCCCAACCGATTTGTTGCCGCCACATGCCCGGCATGGTGCGCCCGTTCCAGCCAGATCACGGCTTCGCGCCGCTGCTCTTGCGGCGTCAATTGAGAAAGCAACTGTCCGAACATGTACTGTGCCTCCCTGTGCCCAGCCATTGCGGCAACTTTCAAGAATGGACGAGCTGCGTCGGAATCGGGCTTTTCGCCGGCAAGGTGCATTTGGCCAAGCAGGTAGTTGGCAACGGGGTCTCTCGCCTTTGCGGCGCCCTCCAGCCAAGTGCGGGCGGACTTTGCATCCGCCGTGACGCCGTGCCCTTCCAGCAGATGCATTGCTACCGCAACCTGCGCGCCAACATGACCTTGCCTAGCCGCCTTGAGAAGCCATCCAAACGCCGCTTCGAGATCGCGGGGCATGCCCTTGGCTGCGGTTAGCAGACCCAACTGGTACTGGCCGTCTGCATTGCCTGCCTCCGCCGCGCGACTCCCATACTCGAAAGATTTGGGATCGGTGGAAGATAGCAGTCTAGCCAGCGCCGCCAGAGCCGCGGGGTCACCCTGATCGGCCGCAACTCGATACCAGCGCAGAGCGTCGTCGAGACTTCTGGCACCACCGCGACCATCCTCGAAGAACGAACCGGCTAGGCTGGCCGCCCACATGTGCCCGCCTGCCGCTGCTGCAAGCAGCATCGGCAAAGCCCGAGCATCTTCACCCAAGTGCGCATAGGCACGAGCGACCTGCCACTGCGCCTCGGTATCGCCCTGCCGCGCCTTGCGCAACGAAGCGACAAAGGCAGCGCGGTCTTCGGCTTGTTCATAGCTCAGTGCGGCCTCCATGCCGGTCGACGCAGCGAAACAGTGACCGGAAATGCCCAGTAGCAGCAAGACCAACGCATTTCGCCAGCGAGTCATAGTGCCTTGCCTTCACGCACATTTAAACCAACGACGGCCCTACGCAGGGCCTTCGCCTCATCGCGCTTGCGAACATTCACGGGTAGTGCGGACAGCCTGGCGGAAAACTCCTCGACTCGATCGGTTGGCAGAAGAAGCGCTGGCCTGCCCTTTCCCGAAATCATTGGCGACTTGTGTGAAGGATTCAGTGCCAAGACTTCGGCCACGGAAAGCCCCGCGAGGCGAGCCACGGTTTGCGCATCGAGTTCGACGGCAACAGCAACGCCCATGAAATACGGAACATTGTCGATGTCAGGAAGCTCGATACCGTGAAGCTCCGGGCTTTGAACGATATTTCGGATTGCCATGAGTTTGGGCAGGTAGTAACGAGTTTCCTCCGGCATAACGAGGTTTTCATAACTCGTCGGCAAGCCGCGCATCTGGTTACGCTGGATTGCCCTGAGTACCGCCTCTTCGCCCCAGTTGTAGGCCGCGAACGCCAACTGCCAGTCCTTGAACATTCCATGCAGAAACTCAAGGTAATCGAGTGCCGCGTCTGTCGAGGCGACGATATCGCGACGGGCGTCATACTGCTCATTGAGCTTAAGACGATACCGCTGCGCCGTGCCGGGAATGAACTGCCACAAGCCAACCGCCTGGGCCGTGGATAACGCCCGTGGCTCGAATCCACTTTCGACAAAAGGCAGCAGCGCAAGCTCCATTGGCAGCCCGCGCTTCTCGACGGCCTCGACGATGTGAAACAGGTATCGACGCGACTTCTGGCTAATGGCCGCAACCAAATCCTTGCGCTGCCGATACCAAAGCTCGCGTTCGGCGACCAGCGGCCCCTTCAGTGCGGGAAGCGCAAAACCATTGCGGATTCGATCCCAGATATTTCGTATCGGCGCCTGTGGACGGCCAACTATTTCTTCTTCGGTGATGTCAAGCAGATAGGCACGACTTCGATCAAAAGCGGGCGCGATGGTCACCTCGCGGGGCATCGCCGGGCCCATGCTTTCGGTCACGGAAGGTGGATACTCAAAATGGCGCGAGCGCAGGCCGAATCCATCGTCAGCTTCCGCTGACATGGCAAGGGAAAACACAACCAGTAGAAGGATTGGTCGGATCATTCGTGGATTGCCGCGCAAGGGGCCCGAGTATACGCCCCTTACCTCGACTGCGATCCATTGGACAAAGGCGTGCTGCTCGAAGTCGCGGATGTAGACGGAGTGCCTTCATCGTGCTGATCCAGCCAGTCGAGAACCTGCCTTGCTTGCGAAACTCCCTTTTGCTCGGCTTGTGCCAGCCAAGCCCTCGCCCGCACCGCATCAGACTTGCCGGCCGCGCCAATCGCCCACATCCTGCCAGCGTTGAACTGTCCCGCGGCAAGGCCACGTTCAGCCGCGCGTTCATACCATTGCAAGGCCTGATCCGGGCTCTTTTCGACACCACGCCCCGACTCATGAATTTCGCCAAGATTGTTTTGTGCGTCGGCATCACCTTGGTCAGCGGCCAATCGATAGAGACGCACGGCGCGCGAGGCGTCGACCGGCCCGCCTTGGCCGCTGGCAAGGAGGTAGGCATAAAGCGCTTGGGCGCGCGGTCGCCCTTGGCTGGCGGATTGGCTCAACCATTCTCGGGCGCACGCAAAATCCTTGCCTGTGGCGCCGAACTCGCCGAGGCATCGACGTCCTATCCACTCCTGGGCTGCCGCATGCCCTCCCAGTGCGGCACGTTCCATTTGCCCCCATGCCTCCGCGGGCGAGGCCTCAAGCAGGCACTGTGCCCAGTGCCACGCCGATCCGGCCAGTTGACTGGCAACTGACTGAAATTCCTTGCAGGACTTCTCGGCATCACGCGCCAGGACGATACCGCGCCCATGGAGCACTCCCAAAGCCTGATGGGCCTTGGGATCACCCTGCTGAGCAATGGTTTGAATTCTCCGGCCAGCATCGGGAAAGTCGCGTTTCAGCGACATCGCCAGGCGTTCCGCCTTGGCGGCATTGCCGACCGCCTCGGCGGACAGCAACCAATCCGTAGTGACTATTGCGACACGAGCGATGATTTCCCTGGCATCGCCATTTCTAGGATCGACCCCCAGCACCGAGCGGGCGGCGACGATTTCTCTTTGCAGTTGATGCTCGGTTCGCAGGCCACTCACGCGTACGGCAATGCTCTCCCGGGATGAGTTGGTCGCCAACTTCTTTCCGGTTTTGGCCGCCTTCTGCTTTGCCACCGCTTTTGCCTTCGCAGATGCTTTTGAACTTGCCGTACCCTTTCTCTCGACTGTTGTGCCCGCCATCACCCACTGCGAACACAGAAGTATCACAAGCGCACCAACGAACCTGCTTTTCATGGACTGGAAAAGTCCGCGCGTTTCGATGCGGGCAGAATTATTCGCCGTGCAAGCGCTTGCATCACCGGGGGATTCTTCAGTGCCAGCACATAGGCTGCCCATACGACAATGAAACTAAGAAACATCGTCGCCTGAGACACGCCTGAACGTTCCGCGCCAATCGCAATAATGCCAAACGCCAGAGCCAGGAAGGACATGATCCCTACCACCTGATTGACGGAATATCCTGCATGAAGAAGGAGGTGGTGCATATGCTGCTGATCGGCATGGAACGGGCTCTTGTGCTGCATCAGGCGAACCAGCATGACGCTACCCATATCGAGCAAGGGTATACCGAGAACCCATACGGCGGTGATCGGCTTGATTTGCGCATTTGCAGACCCGCCAATTTTGATCGAATACCACGCGATTAACATGCCAATGACCATGCCACCGGTGTCGCCCATGAATACCAGTGCGCGCGCACGACCCGGTAGCCGCAGATTCAGAAACAGGAAACCTGCTATCGCGGTGGCGAGCAACACCAGCTCAAAGCCGAGGTGCACCTGCCCGCCGTCAAGTGCGAGGAGCGCCAACACCAGCACCGACATCATTGAAACACTACCCGCAAGGCCATCCAGTCCGTCGATCATGTTGATCGCGTTCATGACGCCAATCACGGCGACCAGGGTGACAAGAATTGCCCATTTGCCCAGTTCGATATCCCCGACCCCGATCAGGTCACCCAGTCCAGTCACCCAAACGGACGTTCCCGAAACGATGACGCCGGCACCAATGGCCTGAGCGACGAACTTGGCGCGATGACTGAGCTCATGGGCATCGTCGGCGACACCTATTACCGTTACCACCACCAGCGCCACGAGCAAACTTGAACTCTCGAAGGGTTCGTACCCGCAAGCGAGTTGCACTAACAACAATGTCATTAAAATTCCCAGTCCGCCTACCAGGGGAGTGGCGTGTTGATGAACCTTGCGATGGCCGGGATGATCGATCAATCCCCAGGCCGGGGCAGGAACCATGAGAAGCCGGATCAGCCCTGCGGAGAAAAATGGCGCCAGAATCAGGGCCATCGTCTGCCAGGACGAGAAGGACTCGGTCATGGCTGCTTTGCCAAGGGTTCGCACGCTTGCAACGGAGTCCAGCGGATCACGGTGAGCGAAGTTCCGGGAAGGACTCCGCAAACGTCAGGCGCAGCAATGGGAAGCCGACTCGTCATGCAAGAATCCAGGGGAATTTGGTCGGGGTGGAGGGATTCGAACTCTCGACATCTTGCTCCCAAAGCAAGCGCGCTACCGGGCTGCGCCACACCCCGAACGGCGCAATTTTACCGAAACCGCCGGTTCACGGTCAAACCGAATTCAGCCTGTCCATCCATGCCGCGCCGATGCGCGCCGTTCGACTTGCGATTCACCCCCGTTTCGTTTATAAAGCCGGTTCTCAGAAGTCACGGGCAATTCGCAATGGCCGAAGATCTGCTGCACAAAAAACAGTTCCCGCCCTACCATGCCAAGAAAGGCGAGGAATACATGAGCGCCAAGCAGCTCACGCATTTCCGCGACATCCTGGCGTCGTTGAAGGATGAACTCAGCGAGGACATCGAACGTACGGTGCATACCATGCAGGACGAAGCCACCGTATTCGCCGACCCAAACGACCGCGCAAGCCAGGAATCGGACATTGCGCTCGAACTACGCAACCGTGATCGCGAGCGCAAGCTGATCAAAAAGATCGACGAGTCGATCGCGCGTATCGAGGCTGGCGAATATGGTTACTGCAATTCCTGTGGGGTGGAGATTGGATTGAAGCGGCTGGAAGCCCGCCCAACAGCAACTCTGTGCATCGACTGCAAAACGCTTGAGGAGCACCGGGAAAAGCAAGTCGGGAAATAGTCCGGCTGGCGCAGAAAACAAAAAAAGGACGCCGAGGCGTCCTTTTTTGTTTTCGGCGCGCCGCTTACTGCGCAGGCGCCGCCTCGACGGCGATGGCCTTCATCGACAGGCGCACACGCCCCTTGTCGTCGGTTTCGATGACCTTGACTTTGACGATCTGGCCTTCCTTGAGGTAGTCCGACACGGCATTGACACGCTCGGACGCGATCTGCGAGATATGCAGCAGTCCATCCTTGCCCGGCAGCAGGCTAACGATGGCGCCGAAATCCAGCAGGCGCAGGACCGTGCCTTCGTAGATCTTGCCCACCTCGACCTCGGCGGTGATGTCTTCGATGCGCTTCTTCGCGACCTGCGCGGCATCGGCATTCACGGAGGAAATCGTGATGGACCCATCGTCCTCGATGTCGATCACGCAACCGGTTTCCTCGGTCAATCCACGGATCACAGCGCCGCCCTTGCCGATTACATCACGGATCTTTTCCGGATTGATCTTCATGTGGATCATGCGCGGAGCAAAGGTCGACACCTCCTGACGATGGCCAGACATCGCGGACGTCATCTTTTCGAGAATATGCAAGCGAGCCTCCTTGGCCTGGGCCAAAGCGACTTGCATGATTTCCTTTGTGATGCCCTGGATCTTGATGTCCATCTGCAACGCGGTGATACCGTCGTCGGTACCCGCCACCTTGAAATCCATGTCGCCGAGGTGGTCCTCGTCGCCGAGGATATCGGTCAGCACGGCAAAGCGGCCACCATCCTTGATCAGGCCCATGGCGATACCGGCCACCGGCGCCTTGAGCGGCACGCCGGCATCCATCAGCGCCATCGATCCACCGCAGACCGAAGCCATCGACGAGGAGCCGTTGGATTCGGTGATTTCCGAAACGACGCGCATCGAGTAGCCGAACTCATCGGCCGACGGCAGTACCGCAAGCAATGCACGCTTGGCGAGGCGGCCGTGGCCAATCTCGCGGCGCTTCGGCGTGCCGACGCGGCCGGTCTCGCCGGTGGCGTAGGGAGGCATGTTGTAGTGGAGCATGAAACGGTCGCGATACTCGCCTTGCAGGGCATCGATGATCTGCTCGTCACGGCCGGTGCCCAGCGTGGCAACCACCAGCGCCTGCGTCTCGCCGCGGGTGAACAGCGCCGAGCCGTGGGTGCGCGGCAGCACGCCATTGCGGATCACGATAGGACGAACGGTGCGGGTATCACGGCCGTCGATGCGGGGTTCGCCGTTCAATATCTGGCTGCGCACGATCTTGGCTTCGAGCTCGAACACGGTATTGCCGACGAGGTTGGCGTCGGGCGGGTTCTCCACGCCTTCGGTCAGGGCGGCGATGGTCCTGGCGGTAATCTCGCGGGTCTTCTGGGTACGCGCCTGCTTGCTGGTAATTCGATAAGCCTCACGCAGTTCGGCTTCGGCGAGTTCGGCAACCCGGGCAATCAGTGCCTCGTTCTTGGGCGGCGCGGTCCAGTCCCATTCGGGCTTTCCGGCAGCTTCGACAAGTTCGTTGATCGCCTTGATCGCAACCTGCATCTGGTCATGACCGAAAACCACCGCGCCCAGCATGATCTCCTCCGACAGCCTCTGGGCTTCGGATTCAACCATCAGCACGGCGCCTTCCGTGCCGGCGACCACCAGGTCAAGCTGCGTGCTCTGCAACTGGGTTTTGGTCGGACACAACACATACTGGCCGTCGATGTAACCAACGCGGGCAGCACCGATCGGGCCGGCGAACGGGATACCGGAGATCGCCATCGCGGCGGATGCGCCGAGCATCGCTGGAATGTCGGGGTCGATCTCGGGGTTGCATGACATAACGGTACAGACGACCTGTACCTCATTGTAGAACGCGTCCGGAAAAAGCGGGCGCAGCGGACGATCGATCAGGCGGGAGGTCAGGATCTCCTTTTCCGAGGGGCGCCCTTCGCGCTTGAAGAAGCCGCCCGGGATGCGCCCGGCGGCGTAGGTACGCTCCTGGTAATCGACGGTCAGGGGAAAAAAGTCCTGGCCTGGCTTGGCGTTCTTGGCGCCGACGACGGTAGCCAGCACCACGGTGTCCTCCATGGTCACCATCACGGCGCCACCTGCCTGGCGGGCAATCTCCGCGGTTTCAAGGGTTACGGTGTGGGCACCGTAGGCAAAGCTCTTCTTGATCGGATTCAACACGACAATTCCTTTCGACAAAAAGCCGGCACAGCCATCACGGCCATACCGGCTTGTTCAGCAAGCCCGCGCTGTATCAGGCGCAGAGCGCATCGCGCGATTGGGATAACCCATACCGGCGCTTGTTGGTACGTATTACTTGCGCAGACCGAGACGCTCGATCAGCGAACGATAGCTGTCGGCATTCTTGCGCTTCAGGTAGTCCAGCATCTTGCGACGCTGGCTGACCATCTTGAGCAGGCCGCGACGCGAGTGATGATCCTTGGTGTGGGCCTTGAAATGATCGGTAAGGTCGTTGATGCGCGCGGTCAGTAGCGCGACCTGAACTTCCGGCGATCCGGTATCGCCCTGGGCACGCTGATAACTGGCGACGATGCCGGCCTTGTCGGTGGTGGAAATTGCCATTGTGGTTTCCTTGCTGATCCTGTTGTATTGGTCTCTTGGAGAACTGGGAATTATAGCGGTTTGATGTCCCGGTGATCAAGACATTGAGACATTCCTTGAGACCTTCGTTTGTGCTCCCGCAAGCAGCCGCACCGGCATGAGCCGATCATCGCCTGTCTGACGGCAAAGCCCGAGAAAGCGGCCCTGGTCGTCATAGGCGCGGATTCGCCGTCCCGCCGTCCCAGACCAGTCCACGGACTGCCCCTGGCACAAGCGGGCGGCGACATTTGCTTGCAGTCTGGCCGCATCCAGGTCAGCCAGCAGAAAATCGACAGGCTGCAGCCGCTCGTCCCGCGCATCCGCCTCAAGCAACTCCAGTGCCGCCAGCGTATGCGCCTGACTCACGGCGAGCGGGCCGATCGCGGTTCGACGAAGCGCCGCCAGATGAGCGCCACAGCCCAGGCGTTCGCCGATATCGGCCGCCAAGGTTCGCACGTAGGTACCCTTGCTGCAACGTACGGAAAACGAGAAACGGCAAGTATCAAGGGCATCATCAGGGTGCGTCGGTACCAGCGAATGGATGACCACACGCCTTGCCTTGCGTTCGACGTCAATTCCGGACCGTGCATATTCGTAGAGCGGCTTTCCGTCACGCTTGAGTGCGGAGTACATCGGCGGAATCTGCTCGATTTCACCGAGGAAGTCTTTCAATACATCCACAACTTGCTCACGCGATACGGACACGGGGCGCGTTTCAAGTACCTTTCCCTCGGCATCGGCCGTATCGGTCGTGACACCCAGTTGCACCGTGGCCAGATACTCCTTGTCCGCGTCCAGCAACTCGCCGGAGAACTTGGTGGCCTCACCGAAACACAGCGGCAGCAAACCCGTCGCCAATGGATCGAGGGTTCCCGTGTGCCCGGCCTTTTCGGCACGAAACAGACGACGGGCGGCCTGCAGCGCATGATTGGACGAAATGCCGAGGCCCTTGTCTAGCAGCAATACACCGTCGAGACGGCGGCGCGGCGGTCGCGCAACCGCAGGAGAGTTCCGGCTCACGCGTCGTAATGCTTCTGATCGGACTCGACGGCGGCGTCGATCAATTGCGAAAGGCGTGCTCCCTCCTGAACCGAGGGGTCGAAGACGAAATGCAGCTCCGGCACATGATGAATTCGCACTCGTTTACCAAGTTCGCGCCGCAGGAAGCTAGCCGAACGCGCCAACCCGTCGGCGATCGCCGGATTGGCCGCGGAGTCGGCAAGCGAGGTGTAGAACACCTTTGCGTGTGCATAGTCCGGCGTCACCTCTACCGAGGAAACGGTGACGAGGCCCATCTTGGCCGCGATGCGCTGATCCTTCAGGTGGAAGCGCAACAGGTCCGCCAGTTCGCGGCGAATCTGTTCCGCAACGCGATCGGAGCGCGAAAAACCGTGACCGGAACCGCGCTTGGCCGCCATGGCGTCCTTCAGTTCAGCGTGCGGGCGATTTCCTGGATCTCGAAAATCTCGAGTTGATCGCCTTCATTGACATCGTTGAAGTTCTTCAGACTGAGGCCGCATTCGAAGCCTTCCTTCACCTCGCGGACATCGTCCTTGAAGCGCTTCAGCGATTCCAACTCGCCAGTATGGATCACGGTGTTGCTGCGCAGCAGGCGAACGGCGGCGTTGCGCCGCACCACGCCCGACAAGACCATGCAACCGGCAACGGCGCCAACCTTGGAAATACGGAAGACCTGGCGGATGTCGACCATGCCGATGATGACCTCGCGCTTTTCCGGCGCCAGCATGCCCGACAACGCCGCCTTGACCTCGTCGACCACCGCATAAATGATGTTGTAGTAACGAATATCGACGCCCAGGCTTTCCGCCGCCTTGCGCGCGCCGACGTCGGCACGGGTATTGAAGCCGATGACCACGGCCTTGGACGCCGCGGCCAGGTTGATGTCGGACTCGCTGATGCCGCCAACACCGGCATGCACCACGGTGACCTTGACTTCGTCGGTGGAGAGCTTGTTGAGCGACTGCACCAGGGCTTCCTGTGAACCTTGCACGTCGGCCTTGATCACCAACGGCAGGGTCCGCACTTCGCCTTCCGTCATCTGCTCGAACATGTTCTCGAGCTTGGCCGCCTGCTGCTTGGCCAGTTTGACATCGCGGAACTTTCCCTGACGGAACAGCGCGATTTCACGTGCCTTGCGCTCGTCGAGGATCACCATGGCCTCGTCGCCGGCGGCGGGAACGTCCGTCAGTCCCTGTATCTCCACCGGGATCGAGGGCCCGGCGGAATCGACCGACTCGCCGTTCTCATCGTTCATCGCGCGCACTCGCCCGAACACCGCCCCAGCCAGCAGCACGTCACCACGTTTCATGGTGCCCGACAGAACGAGGATGGTCGCCACCGGACCACGACCCTTGTCCAGCCGGGCCTCGATCACCAGGCCTTTTGCCGGGGAATCGGCGGGAGCCGTGAGTTCCAGAACCTCAGCCTGCAACAGTACCTGCTCGAGCAGTTCGTCAATACCTTGGCCAGTCTTGGCGGAAACACCTACGAACGGCGATTCACCACCGTATTCTTCGGGCACAACGCCTTCGGCAACCAATTCCTGCTTGACGCGATCGAGATTGGCCTCGGGCTTGTCGATCTTGGTCACCGCCACGACCAGCGGAACTTCAGCGGCCTTGGCATGATGAATCGCTTCGCGCGTCTGCGGCATTACGCCGTCATCGGCGGCCACGACCAGGATCACGATGTCGGTCGCCTTGGCGCCGCGCGCGCGCATCGCCGTAAAGGCCTCGTGGCCGGGTGTGTCGAGAAAGGTGATCATGCCGCGCGGCGTTTCGACGTGGTAGGCGCCGATGTGCTGGGTGATGCCGCCAGCTTCACCGTGCGCTACCCGGCTCTTGCGGATGTAATCGAGCAGTGAGGTCTTGCCATGATCGACGTGGCCCATGACCGTAACCACCGGCGCCCGCGGCAACTGCTCGAAATCCTTATGCACTGCCTCGTCGGCAAGGAAGGCGTCCGGATCGTCAAGTTTGGCGGCAAAAGCCTTGTGCCCCATCTCCTCAACGAGGATCATCGCCGTTTCCTGGTCGAGCACCTGGTTGATGGTGACCATGGACCCCATCTTCATCAAAGTCTTGATGACTTCCGTGGCCTTGACCGTCATCTTGTGGGCCAGGTCGGCGACGGAAATCGTCTCTGGTACATGCACTTCGCGCACGATGGCTTCGACCGGGGCCGCCGGGGCCGCCTCTTCGGCGTGGCCATGACGCCCGTGACGCCCGCCGCCCTTGGAACCGCGCCATCCGGAGGTTCCGGCATCGCCGCGGGTCTTGATGGCGCGCTTCTTCGCGGCATCTTCCTTCCAGGCATCCTTCTTCGCTGTCTTCGCCTTGCTGTCTTCGGGCTTGCTCGCCGGCTTGTGGATGGTTCCCGACACACCAGCGGCCGCTTCACTTGCCTTCTTCGCCTCGGCGGCCGCGAGCTGCGCCTGTTGTTCGGCCAGGCGGGCTTCGGCTTCAGCGCGGGCACGTGCCTCGCGCTCGGCTTTTTCCTTGAACTCCGCAGCCTGGATCGCGGAGAGCTTGCCCTGGCGCTTGGCCTCGGCGTCACGCAGCGCGAGCTGGGCCGGATCGAGGATCGATTTAGGCGCCGCCGGCGCGGCCTCGGGCTCCGGTGGCGGCACTACCTCGACGGGCTGAGTAAGGGTTTCGACCTTGATTTCGGGAACGACAGTCGGCTCGACAACAGGCTCCGGCGCGGGAGCAGGTGCCTCGGCAACAACCTGACCGGCTTGCTCGGCGGCTTCAGCCGCCAGTTCGGCCGCATCGCGCTTGACGAAGGTACGCTTTTTGCGAACTTCGACCTGAATGGTGCGTGCCTTGCCGGTGGAATCCGACGCCCGTATTTCGCTGGTCTGCTTGCGAGTCAGCGTGATCTTGGCTTTCGGTGCCGTATCACCATGCGACTTGCGCAGGTAATCGAGCAGACGCGTCTTGTCCTGTTCGGACAGTGTGTCATTGGATGCCTGCTTGCTGACACCGGCCTTCGCCAGTTGTTCGAGCAAGGCCGGCGCCGGCATTTTCAGCTCGGTGGCGAATTGGGAAACTGTCATCATTGCCATGCCGGACCTCTCACTCTTCCGCAAACCAGTGCGCGCGGGCAACGGTAATCAACGCCGTCGCTCGCTCGGTATCGATACCGGTCATTTCCACCAGTTCATCGGTCGCCAGATCGGCTAGCGATTCGCGATCGGTAACGCCATTCTTCGCAAGCTTGGCCGCCAATGCCTTGTCCATGCCTTCCAGTGCCAGCATGTCGTCGGCGACTTTCTCCAATTGCTCTTCATCGACAATAGCCTCGGTCAGAAGCACGTTACGGGCGCGCTCGCGCAGTTCGTTCACCGTCGCCTCGTCAAAGGACTCGATCTCCAGCATCTCGGCCAGCGGCACGTAGGCCACTTCCTCAAGCGTGGAGAAGCCTTCCTCGATCAGGATGTTGGCGACTTCCTCATCGACATCGAGCTTTTCCATGAACAGGCCGCGAATCGCGCCGTGCTCGGATTCGGAACGCTTTTCCGATTCCTCGACGGTCATCAGGTTGATGGTCCAACCGGTGAGTTCGGAAGCCAGACGCACATTCTGCCCACCGCGCCCGATCGCGATTGCCAGGTTGTCCTCGTCAACCACCACGTCCATTGCGTGCTTTTCCTCGTCAACCAGGATGCTCTGCACTTCCGCCGGTGCCAGGGCGCCGATGACGAACTGCGCCGGGTCCGCCGACCAGAGAATGATATCCACCCGCTCGCCGGACAGCTCATTGGTCACCGCCGTAACGCGCGAACCGCGCATGCCGACGCAGGTACCAATCGGATCGACGCGAGGATCGTTTGATTTGACCGCGATCTTGGCGCGCATCCCGGAGTCGCGTGCGGCCGCCTTGATCTCCAGCAGTCCATCCTCGATTTCGGGGACTTCGAGCTCGAACAGCTTCATGATGAACTCGGGCGCCGTGCGCGACAGAATCAATTGCGGTCCCCGCGCCTGGCGATCGACCTTCATCAGCCAGGCCCGCACGCGGTCGCCGGGACGCAGGTTTTCCTTCGGGATCATCTGGTCGCGCGGCAACAAGGCTTCGATGCGGCCCGCCTCGATGATCGCGCTGCCGCGTTCCATGCGCTTGACGGTGCCGCTGACGAGGAATTCCTTGCGATCAAGAAAATCGTTGAGCAGTTGCTCGCGCTCGGCATCGCGTATCTTTTGCAGGATGACCTGCTTGGCCGCCTGTGCGCCGATGCGCCCGAAATCGACCGGCTCGATGCCTTCCTCGATGAAATCCTCCAGCGCGATGTCGGCGATCTGCTGCTGCGCGGCCGTGATCCCGATCTGCTGCTCCGGATTCTCGATCTGGTCGTCTGCCACCACCAGCCAGCGCCGAAAGGATTCGTACTCGCCGGTGTCGCGGTCGATATCCACGCGGATGTCGGCCTCTTCGTTGGTGCGCTTCTTCGTCGCCGACGCCAGGGCCATCTCCAGGGCGCCAAACACGATGTCCCGCGGAACATTCTTCTCGCGGGCCAGCGCATCAACCAGCAATAGCAAATCACGGCTCATTTGAGGTCTCCAGCATTTATCGGAACTTCGGCACCAGGCGCGCCCGATCGATGTTGTCAAGGGCGAAGCGGTGCTGTATTTCATCTACCCGCAGACGAACGCTTTCCGTTCCATCCGCGTCTTCCAATCCTTCGAGTACGCCACTGAAATTGCGCTGGTTGCCCAAGGGCACGCGCAACTTCAACTGCACTTCCTGACCAGCGAAACGGCGAAAATCCGCCGCTTTCACCAGCGGTCTGTCAAGTCCCGGCGATGACACTTCGAGGCGGTCGAAATCGACGTTCTCCACCGTGAATACGCGACTCAACTGGTTGCTTACCAAGGCACAATCATCGACGCCGATGCTGCTTTTTTGCGTGACTTCCGTCTCCGGCCGATCGATGAAGACGCGCAGCAGCCGTGCTCGCGGGCTGGTCTCGAATTCGACCAGTTCGTAGCCCAGACCCTTGACGGTGGTCTCAATCAATTCAATCAGTTGCATTCACGCTCACAAGCACATCGCACAAATAGAAAATGGGCTGAAAAGCCCATTCCTTGTCTCTTCCGAGGACGGCACCTACCGAAGCCGGGCGATTATAGCAGAGGCCTTATTCCTCTGGCGAATCAAATCGTTCGCGCTCTTCCCCAAAGGGAAGTTCATCGATCGATTCGGGCTCGGCACCGGCATCCCCGCCCAGGGGAGTGGTCTTCAGCCCTGGCGGCAGCAACCTCAGCAAAGCCTGCACTTCGGCCGGCTCCAGGTCGCGGCATTGCCCGCGCTTCAGCCGGGGCGACAGATGCACCGGACCATAGCGCACCCGCATCAGACGACTGACCGTCAGACCGACCGCCTCGAACATGCGGCGCACCTCGCGATTGCGGCCTTCGGCGAGCGCCACGCGATACCAATGGTTGGCGCCTTCGCCGCCCGCCTCGGAAATGTGGCTGAAGCTCGCCAGGCCATCTTCAAGTTCGACGCCCTGCCGCAGCCGCTCGATCATTTCCGGGCTGGCTACGCCGAGCACGCGCACTGCGTACTCGCGCTCGATCTCGTAGCGCGGATGCATCATGCGGTTGGCGAGGCTGCCGTCATTGGTAAACAAGAGCAGGCCGCAGGAATTGAAATCCAGCCGCCCGATCGAAATCCAGCGTCCGTTTTTCAGCCGGGGCAACTTGCCAAAAACACTTGGGCGACCCGCCGGATCGTCGCGGGAGACGATTTCGCCCTCGGGCTTGTGATACACCAGCACGCGCGGCAGGCGCTGCTGAAACTTGAGCTGGACCAGCTTGCCGTTGACCCGGATCCGGTCGTCCGGACCGACGCGCTGGCCCACGTGCGCCGGCTCGCCATTGACGCTGACACGGCCAGCGAGTATCCACTCCTCGAGTTCGCGGCGTGAACCGAATCCGGCGTCGGCCAACGCCTTGTGCAATTTCGGCGGCTCGATGAACACCGGGCCGGGACGCTTGCCCGGCCCCGTGCCGGCCGCCGCCTTGCCGCGCCGCCCCTCTTCGGCGGCGCGCAATGTCGCTTGGGAAGGCCGGAAAGGACTAGGCTTGCGGCCCGGCTTGCCCGCTTCCTTGCGTTTCGCCGGCGACGAGGTCGAGCTGGCCATCCGCGGCGGGCTGCGAGGGTTCTCCAGCGGTTCCTGGGGTGTCCCTGCTGGCGATGACCGGCGGCCGGACCGGGGAGGTTTCGGCGAATGTGGTTTGTCCAAGGTCGATCACCCTTTCAATTTCGGTCAGTGGCGGCAACTCGGCCAGGCTGCGCAGGCCAAGGTCGTCGAGGAACCTGCGGGTCGTTGCATACAGCGCCGGGCGCCCGGGGGCATCGCGATGTCCCACGGCATCGATCCAGCCTCGTCCTTCAAGCGTCTTGAGGATATTCGGCGACACCGCCACGCCGCGCACATCCTCGATGTCGCCGCGCGTCACGGGCTGCCGGTAGGCGATGATGGCCAGGGTTTCCATCACCGCGCGCGAATACTTCGGCGGCTTTTCGTTCTTCAGGCGATCGATGTAGGACTGGTATTCCGGCCGGCTCTGGAAGCGCCAGCCCGAGGACAGTTGCACCAGTTCGACGCCCCGCTCGGCCCAGTCGCGGCGCAAGTCGTCAAGCAGGGAACGCCAGGTGTCGTCGTCGAATTCCTCGTCGAACAGCTTCTTGAGTTCGGCCAGGGGCAAGGGATCGCCGGCCACCAGCAAGGCGGTTTCCAGCACGCGCTTGAAATCTTCGGGTTTATAGAGCGGAAGCATCGGGCAGCCTTGCGTAGATGGGGGCCATGGCCTCGTTCTGGGTCAGTTCGATCAGGGATTCACGCGCCAGCTCCAGCAAGGCCAGGAAGCTCACCACCAGTCCTTGCGCGCCCAGCGAGAGATCGAAGAGTTGCTCGAACACGACGTAGCCCCCACCCTGCAAGCGGCGCAGGATGATGCTCATGTGTTCGCGGACGGAGAGCTCCTCGCGATGGATCTTGTGGTGCTGATGCACGCGCGCCTGCTTCATCAGCGACAGCCAGGCAATCTGCAGGTCGTTCAGGCTCACCTCGGGCTGGCGCTCGACGACCTTGTCGGCAATCCACACGGTGATCCATTCGTAATCGCGACCGACCTGCGGCATTTCGTCGATACGCGCCGCCGAGGCCTTCATGCGTTCGTATTCGATCAGGCGCCGCACCAGCTCCGCGCGCGGATCCTCGGGCTCGCCATTCTCCGCCTTGGGCGGGCGTGGCAACAGCATGCGCGACTTGATTTCGATCAGCATCGCCGCCATCAGCAGGTACTCGGCGGCCAGTTCCAGATTGCCTTTGCGCATCGCCTCGACATACACGAGATATTGCGCGGTCAGTGGCGCCATCGGGATGTCGAGGACGTTGATGTTGGCGCGGCGGATCAGGTAGAGCAGCAGGTCGAGCGGCCCCTCGAAGGAATCGAGGATGATTTCCAGCGCGTCCGGGGGAATGTAAAGGTCGCGCGGCATTTCCGCCATGACTTCGCCATAGACCCTGGGCCGGTGCGCCTCGACCGCATCAAGAGTCGGCGCTGGCGACACGGCGATGCCGATGCCCGGCGCCGGCACGTGTGCGTCCAGGGCCCGGAGTTCGCTCATGGGTAGCTGAGTCCGATCGCTTCGCGGACGTCGCGCATGGTGTCCTGCGCCAGCTTGCGCGCCTTTTCGCAGCCATCGGCAATGATGTTGCGCACCAGTTGCGGATCCTCGACATACATCCGCGCGCGCTCGCGCATCGGCTCCTGCTCGCGCAGCACGGCATCGATCACCGGCTGTTTGCATTCGATGCAGCCGATGCCCGCGCTACGGCAACCGGCCTGAACCCAGGCTTTCACCTCGTCGCCGGAATAGATCACGTGGAACTGCCACACCGGGCATTTCTCCGGATCGCCCGCGTCGGTGCGCCGCACCCGCGCCGGATCGGTCTGCATGGTGCGGATCTTCCTGGTGACGGTGTCCGCATCCTCGCGCAGGGTGATGGTATTGCCGTAGGACTTTGACATCTTCTGGCCGTCAAGTCCCGGCATGCGCGAGGCCTCCGTGAGCAGGGCATCGGGCTCGACCAGGATCATCTTGCGGGTGCCTTCGAGCCAGCCAAACAGGCGCTCGCGATCGCCGTGCGAGAGACTTTGCGCCTCGTTGAGCAGCGCATGGGCCTGTTCCAGGGCCTCGTCCTCGCCCTTCTCCTGGTAGCGGGTGCGGAGCTCGTCGTAGAGCTTGGCGCGCTTGCTGCCCAGCTTCTTCACCGCCTCGCGCGCCTTGTCCTCGAAGCCGGGCTCGCGGCCATACAGGTGGTTGAAACGGCGCGCAATCTCGCGGGTGAATTCAACATGCGGCACCTGATCCTCGCCCACCGGCACCTGGTTGGCGCGGTAGATCAGGATGTCGGCGGCCTGCAGCAGCGGGTAGCCGAGGAATCCGTAAGTCGTCAGGTCCTTGTGGGTCAGCTTTTCCTGCTGGTCCTTGTAGGTCGGCACGCGCTCCAACCAGCCCAGCGGCGTCATCATCGACAGCAGCAGATGCAACTCGGCATGCTCGGGCACCTTGGACTGGATGAAGATGGTTGCCTGTGACGGATCGACGCCGGCCGCCAGCCAGTCGATGACCATTTCGGTCGCATTGTCGGTGATCGTCCCCGGCTCGTCATAGGCCGTGGTCAGCGCGTGCCAATCGGCGACGAAAAACAGGCAGGGAAACTCGTGCTGCAGCTTGACCCAGTTGGCCAGGACGCCATGGTAGTGGCCAAGGTGGAGGCGCCCGGTGGGACGCATGCCGGATAGGACTTTTTCAGCGTACATGTCAGAAACCGAAGAGGACCCGGATCAGGGAATTGAAGAGGCGCAGGAAGGGGCGCAGGATGGTATCCAGCAAACCAAGAAACAGCAGGGCCAGCAAAATCGGGAAACCCCAGCGTTCGAGCTGGGCAAACTTCCACGCCGGCCCGGCAGGCAGCAGGCTGACCACGATACGACCGCCGTCCAGGGGCGGCAGGGGCAGCAGATTCAGCACCATCAGGACACCATTGATGCCGATTCCCACCCTGGCCATTTCCTTGAGCGCTTCGGAATACGCGTGTTCCGGGCTGCCGACAACAAGCTTGAGCAGCAGGGCCCAGCCCAGCGCCATCACCAGGTTTGCCCCCGGGCCGGCGGCGGCGACCCACAGCATGTCCTGCTTGGGCCGTCGCAGATTGGAAAAATTCACCGGTACCGGCTTGGCCCACCCAAACAGCGCGCCACCGGAAGACAGCAGCAGGATCAGCCCAGGTACCAGCAAGGTGCCAACCAGATCGACATGGCGCAAGGGATTCAGGCTGATGCGCCCCATCTGCCATGCCGTCGGATCGCCAAAATGCCGCGCGGCGTAGCCGTGGGCCGCCTCGTGCAGGGTGATCGCGAAAATGATCGGCAAGGCGGAAATCGCCAGCGTCTGGATGACGTTCATGGAGGCTGTGGATTCTACCCGTCCAGCCCGAAGGGCTCCAGCGGCCCCTGGCCGGCACGCACCAGTTCCGGCTCGACGCTGGTGAGATTGATGACCGTGGTCATGTCGATGCCGCAACGGCCGGCATCGATGATCAGATCGACCTGCTTTTCCAACCGGGTGCGGATTTCGTCGGCATCGGCCAGGGGCGCTTCGTCGCCGGGCAGGATCAGGGTCGAGGTCAGCAAGGGTTCATTGAGTTCATCGAGCAAGGCCAGCGCGATGGCGGATTTGGGCACGCGCAGGCCGATCGTTTTGCGTTTGGGATGCAACAAACGCCGAGGCAATTCGCGGGTGCCCTCGAGAATGAAGGTATAGGCGCCTGGGGTCACCGCCTTGAGCAGGCGATACTGGCTGTTGTCCACCCGTGCATAGGTGGCGATTTCGGAAAGATCGCGGCACATCAGGGTGAAGTGATGACGCTCGTCAACGCCGCGAATGCGTCGGATCCTGTCCAGCAGGGGTGCGTAGCCCGAAACGCCGGCCAGTGAATAGGCGGAGTCGGTCGGCAACGCTATCAGGCCGCCGCTGCGCGCAATCTCGGCGGCCTGTTTGATGAGGCGGGGTTGCGGATGCTCGGGATGGACTTGGAACAGTTGCGCCATGCGGGTGTCGGCCTGCGGAATCCAAAAAACGCGATTTTACCGGGCTCGCGCACCCAAGGACCAATGATCCTTGCCGGAAATGCCCCGCGATCAGAACCGCGACCAGACCGGAGTCAGATCGTCCGGCAGGTCCGGCAGCTTGCCCAGGTCGATCCAGCTTTCGCCCGGCCCGTGGAAATCCGAAGCGCGTGAGGCAAGGAAGCCGAATTGCCGCGCAATGCGCGAGAACTCCGCGATCTCATCATCCTTGTGCGCGCCCGAGATCACCTCGATACCCTGCCCGCCGAGGTCGCGAAAGGTGCCGAACAGTTCGAGGCGCTCGGCCTTCGACAGCCGGTAACGCCCGGGATGGGCGATCACGGCAATCCCTCCGGCGCCGTGTATCCAGCGCAGTCCGTCCTCGAGCGTGGCCCAGGCGTGATCCACGTAGCCCGGCTTGCCCTTGGCCAACCAGTGATCGAACACGGACTTGACATCTTTCGCGTGGCCGAGTTCGACGATATACCGGGCAAAATGGGCTCGGCTGATCAAGGCCGGATTGCCGACGTGCCGCAAAGCGCCCTCGTAGGCGCCGTGGATGCCGACCTTGTCCAGTTCGGCGGCCATGCGCGCGGCGCGCGTGTCGCGTCCGCTGCGAATGTGTTCAAGGCCCGCACCGAGCTCGGCATGGGCCGGATCGACACCAAGACCCACCACATGCACGGTTTGATCGTCGCCCCAGGAGATTGATACCTCGACACCGTCGACAAAGTTCAAATGCAAGTCTGCCGCCGCCGCACGGGCTTCCGCAAGTCCACCGAGCTCATCGTGGTCGGTCAGGGCCAGCAGCTCGACGCCGTTGTCATGAGCGCGCCGAACCACGTCGGCCGGGGCCATCAAGCCATCGGATACCGTGGAATGGCAATGCAGGTCGGCGTTCAATGGCTTCATGTGGAAAGGAACTCCTCTATCAGCCGCGCAATTTCCGCCGGCTGATCGTGATGCATGTTGTGTCCCGAATCCTCGATGCGAGCCTCGCGAATGTCCTTGAAGCAGGCAATGCGCGCCCGGTATTCGTCCGAATCGTGGGCGAACAGTTGCTTGAACACGAAGGAGTCGGGTGCCGTCACCCACAATACCGGCGCGCTTACCCGCCGCCAGTGCGCCATGGGTTCCTCGACCCGGTAAATGATCGGGTTGACCCAGCGGTGGAACGGATCGGCGGCCAGCCGGATGCCGCCGGCACCGTCGTCCTCGCCCAGGTGCGTGGCCAGCCAGGCGGCCTTTTCGTCGGACAGGCGCGGGTTTTCCTTTTGCAGACGGGCAGCAAAAGCCGCGCGATCCGGGTAGGAGCGAAAGCTCGGGGTATCACGCAACTGGTCAAGCCAGTTGGCGTAGCGTTCCGGCGCCTCTTCAGGCTGGTAGCGGCGCAGCCCGAGGCCTTCGAGATTCACCAGCCGAGCGATGCGCTCCGGCCGAATTCCCGCGTAGATGCAGGCAGCATTGCCGCCCAGGCTGTGGCCGACGAGGCGCACCGGGCTGTCGGGCGAGTAATGCAGCAGCAGCGCATCCAGATCGGCGATGTAGTCGGGAAACCAGTAAACGTCGTTGTTCCATTCCGACAAGCCGAAACCGCGCCAGTCGGGAGCGACGATGCGCCATTCCGCTTGCATGGCGTCGACCATGAACTGCCAGGATGCCGAGACGTCACACCAGCCGTGCAACAGAACCACCAAGGGCGCGTCATCGGCGCCCCAGACGCGGACATGCAGGCGACGGCCACGCACTTCAAGATATTCTGAACGGCAGGCTTTCATCCGGCTATTTTAGCGCCCGCGCCGGACTTGGCCGTACCGGCGCGCTGGGCGACAGGCTCAGTCGGGAATCACCGCCGTCGCTTCGATCTCCACTCGGGCCGCGTCTTCCATCAAGCCCGCAACCTGTACCGCGGTCATGGCCGGAAAGCTGCGTCCGATCACGTCACGATATACACCGCCCAAGCGAGGGTAGGCGGCAAGATACTCGCGCTTGTCGAGCACATACCAGGTCATGCGGATGATGTGCTCCGGCCGACCGCCGGCCTCGGCCAGCACGGCGACGATATTCTCCAGCGCCTGGCGCGCCTGGCCGACGAAATCGCTGGTGTGGAAGCGACACTGGCTATCCCAGCCGACCTGCCCCCCCACGGCAATCACCCGGCCCCGCGCTTCAATGCCATTCGAGTAGCCCTTGGGCGGCGTCCATCCGGCCGGCTGCAACACGCGATTTCCGGATTTGCGCTCGTCGCCGACGGCCACGGACTCATGCGATTCGGTTTTCATTTCACGTACCTCGGCGTGGCGGGCCATCAGGCGACCAGCGCCAGTTGCGCGGCGCGTTCCAGATTGCGCTCCAACTGGACCTTGCCGCCCTGATAGGGCCTGGGCCAGACGATGTCCTTGACCCCCTGCTCCGCCGCCGCGTGCAGGGTCCACGCCGGATCGACCAGATGCGGCCGGGCCAGCGCACACAGATCGGCGCGGCCGGCCGCGATGATGGTATTGACGTGATCGGCTTCGAAGATGTTGCCGACGGCGATGGTCGGCACGTGCAGTTCGTTGCGAATCTGGTCCGAAAACGGCACCTGGAACATGCGCCCATAGATCGGCGCCTCGTCCTTGCTGACCTGCCCGGAAGACACATGGACGATGTCGGCCCCGGCCTCCTTGAACAGGCGCGCGACCTCGACGGCATCGTCCGGCGTAATGCCGCCGGGCACCCAGTCATGGGCCGAGATGCGCACCGACATCGGCTTCTCGGCCGGCCAAACGGCACGCATGGCCTTGAACACCTCAAGCGGATAGCGGCAACGGTTTTCCAGGCTGCCGCCGAATTCGTCGGCCCGCTGGTTCGTCAGCGGCGAAATGAAGGACGACATCAGGTAACCGTGGGCGGCATGGAATTCCACCAGGTCAAAGTCGGCGCTGGCGGCACGGCGCGTCGCGGCCACGAAGTCGGCCTTGACACTGTCCATGTCGGCACCCGTCATCTCGCGCGGCACCTGGGAGACGCCCGCGACGTAGGGCAGCGGCGACGGGGCAAGCAACGGCCAGTTGCCTGCATCCAGCGGCTGGTCGATACCGTCCCAGGCGAGTTTGGTCGAGCCCTTGCGCCCGGCATGACCGATCTGCAAGCCCATCCTGGCCTGGCTGTTGGCGTGCACGAAATCGACGATGCGCTTCCAGGCGGCGGCCTGCGCGTCGTTCCAGATGCCGGCGCACCCGGGTGTAATGCGCGCATCCGAGCTGACACAGCTCATTTCCGTCATCACCAGGGCCGCGCCGCCGAGGCCACGCGCCGTGTAGTGCTGGAAATGAAAGTCACCGGGCATGCCGTCGGTTGCCGAATAGGTACACATCGGCGAGACCACGACCCGATTGGTCAAGGTCATGCCGCGCAGCGTGAATGGGGTGAACATTGGCGGCACCGCGGCCGCGCCCGGAGGGGTGTTCACGCCGCATTGTGCGGCAAACCAGCGATCGAAATCATCGGTGTAGTGTTGGTCGCGAAGCTTCTGGTTGGCGTGCCCGACGCGCTGGCTGCCGGTGAGCACGGCAAAGGCGAACTGTTCCGGCTCCATGTCCACATAACGATCGACCTGCTCGAACCAGGTCATGCGGTTGCGCGCGGCGCTTTGCAGCTTGAGCGCCTCGATTTCGCGCTCGGACTGATACCGCGCCAGCCGCGTCGGCACGTCGCCGTCGGAACTCATCAACACATTGACCAGCGCCCGCGCATCTTCCATCGCCAGCTTGGTGCCGGACCCGATCGTGAAGTGCGCGGTATGCGCCGCGTCTCCCAGCAGCACGATGTTGTCCTTGAACCAGCGCTCGCAAAGCACGCGGTTGAATTTGATCCAGACCGCCGAGCCGCGCAGGTGGCGGGCGTTCGAGATCAGCTTGGCACCGTTCAGCAAGTCGGCGAACAATTGCTCGCAGAAGGCGATCGACTGGTCCGGATCCATCCGCTCGAGGCCGGCCTTGAACCAGGTTTCCTCGGGGGTTTCGACGATGAAGGTGGCCCATTCCTCGTTGAACTGGTAGGCATGGAGGTTGAACCAGCCCCATTCGGTCTGCTTGAAGGCGAAGGTGAAGGCATTCAACTGCATCTTGGTGCCCAGCCAGATGAAGCGGCACTTGCGCACATCGATGCGGGGATTGAAATGCACGGCGTACTTGGCGCGGGTCGTCGAATTGACGCCATCCGAGCCGATCACCAGGTCGAATTCGCGGGCGTAGTCGTCCGGATCCTTGAACTCGGTCTCGAACTTCAGGGTGACCCCAAGCTCCAGGGCGCGCGCCTGGAAGATCTGCAGCAACTTGAGACGCCCGATGCCGCAGAATCCATGGCCTCCGGAAATGATCCGGCGGTCCTTGAAAAAGACATCGACGTTGTCCCAATGGTGGAAATTCCGCTCGATTTCGGCAACCACCTGCGGATCGTCCTCGCGAAACCCATCCATGGTCTTGTCGGAGAAAACGATGCCCCAGCCGAAGGTGCTGTCCGCCTGATTGCGTTCGAGTACGGTGATCTCGGCGGCCGGATTGGCCTGCTTCATCAGGATCGCGAAATACAGCCCCGCAGGGCCCCCTCCCAGACACACGATTCGCATTGCGTTCTCCTCCCCAGACAAAATTACCCGCGTTTGTTTTATTTTATATCTAAACTACTTTACGTCAAGCCCCTGCCTGTCTTCCCCCTGAATCCGGTAGCTCCTTTGCCTGCCGGAGCGAGCCGGACGACAATGGGCCTTCGTCTAGAATACTGCCTGAACCCAATCACCTTACCGCGTGCTCGCGGAACCCCGAATCGTCCATGAAAACCCTATTCGTCACCGGCGGCGCCGGTTTCATCGGCTCGGCATTGGTGCGCCTGTTGCTCGACCAAACGGACTGGCAGGTGGTGAATATCGACAAACTGACCTACGCCGGCAACCTGGAATCGCTGGCCGACCGGGTAGACCATCCGCGCCACGTCTTCAGCCGCACCGACATCTGCGATCGGCCGGCCCTGGATGCGCTTTTCGCCACCCATGGCCCGGCGGGAGTGATCCATCTAGCCGCCGAGTCGCACGTCGATCGCTCGATCCACGGCCCGGGCGATTTCATCCAGACCAACATCAACGGAACTTACACCTTGCTCGAAGCAGCGCGTGCCCATTGGTCAGCACTGGCGCCCGACGCCAAGGCCGGATTCCGCTTCCATCACGTATCGACCGACGAGGTCTTCGGCTCGCTGGGGGAAAGCGGACTGTTCCTTGAATCCAGCCCCTACCAGCCCAATTCGCCTTACTCGGCTTCCAAGGCGGCGTCCGACCATCTGGTGCGGGCCTGGCATCACACCTACGGCCTGCCCACCCTGATCACCAACTGCTCGAACAACTATGGCCCGCGCCAGTTTCCGGAGAAGCTGATCCCGCTGATGATCCACAACGCCGTGTCGGACAAGCCGCTGCCGATCTACGGCAAGGGTGACAACGTGCGCGACTGGCTGTATGTCGATGACCATGCCCGCGCCCTGCACCTCGTGTTCGAGCGCGGCACCCCCGGCGAGACTTACAACATCGGCGGCCACAACGAGAAGACAAACCTCGCGGTGGTCGACACCCTGTGTGCGCTTCTTGACGAACTACGACCGCGGGCGGACGGCAGGAGCTACCGCGAGCAGAAAATCTCGGTTGCCGACCGTCCCGGGCATGACAAGCGCTACGCCATCGACGCCGGCAAGATCGAACGCGAGCTTGGCTGGACACCCGTGGAAAGTTTCGAGACCGGCATGCGCAAGACCGTGCAGTGGTACCTGGGCAACCCGAACTGGGTCGCGCATGTCGTTTCCGGCGAATACCGGCAATGGATGGACCAGAATTACGGAGACCGCCAATGAACACACGCGGCATCATCCTCGCCGGCGGCTCCGGCACCCGGCTGCATCCGGTCACGATCGCGGTATCCAAGCAATTGCTGCCGATCTACGACAAGCCGATGATCTACTACCCGCTGACCACGCTGATGCTGGCGGGAATCCGCGAAATCCTCTTGATCTCGACGCCCCAGGACACGCCACGTTTCACACAATTGCTGGGCGACGGCTCGCAATGGGGACTTTCCATCCGGTACGCCGTCCAGCCCAGCCCCGACGGCCTCGCCCAGGCCTTCATCATCGGTCGCGATTTCATCGACGACCATCCCTCGGCCCTGGTGCTGGGCGACAACCTGTTCTACGGCCAGACCCTGGTCGCCCAGTTGCAGCGCGCCACCGACTCCGACAACCCGAGCGGTGCCACCGTCTTCGCTTATGCGGTGAATGACCCGGAGCGCTACGGCGTCGTCGAATTCGACGCCCAGATGCGCGCGATCAGCATCGAGGAAAAGCCCGCCGTTCCCAAGTCGCGCTATGCGGTCACCGGCCTGTATTTTTATGACCGCCAGGTCTGTGACCTTGCGGCGAAGCTCAAGCCCTCCGCGCGCGGCGAACTGGAAATCACGGACCTGAACCGGATCTACCTGGAACAAGGTCAGCTCAGGGTCGAGATCATGGGCCGCGGCATGGCCTGGCTGGATACGGGCACCCACGATTCGCTGCTCGAAGCCAGCCAGTTCATCGAAGTCATCGAAAAGCGCCAGAGCCTCAAGGTCGCCTGCCCCGAGGAAGTGGCCTGGCGCATGAAATGGATCGACAACGTGCAGCTCGCCCGTCTGGCCGAACCGCTGGCTAAGAGTCGCTACGGCCAGTACCTGCAAAACCTGCTCAAGTACGAGGTTCGCGGATGAAGGCCATCGCCACCGCGATTCCTGACGTCGTCCTCCTCGAACCCAGGGTCTTCGGCGACGAGCGCGGCTTCTTCTTCGAGAGCTGGAACCGGCGAACGCTGGCCGAACTGGGAATCGACGCCGACTTCGTTCAGGACAACCACTCCCGGTCGCAGAAGAACGTCCTTCGCGGCCTGCACTATCAGATCGAACGCGCCCAGGGCAAGCTGGTGCGTGTCACATCCGGCGAGGTATACGACGTCGCGGTCGACTTGCGCCGTTCGTCGCCCACCTTCGGCCAGTCGGTGAGCTTCACGCTCTCCGCCGACGTCAAGCGCATGGCCTGGATTCCGCCGGGCTTCGCCCACGGCTTCTGCGTCACTTCCGAGTGGGCCGAATTTCTCTACAAAACCACCGACTACTGGAGTCCCGCCCACGAGCGCACGCTGCTGTGGAACGACCCCGCCCTGGGCATCCGCTGGCCGCTGCACGGCGAACCGATCCTTGCCGCCAAGGACAAAACGGGAACGCCGCTGGCCCAGGCCGAGACCTACGCATGACGATCCTGCTCATCGGCGCCGCCGGGCAGCTTGGTCGCGAACTCAAGCGTTCGCTGGCCTGCCTGGGAGATTTGGTCGCCTGCGACCGAAGCCAGATCGACCTGGCCGACGGTACAGCCCTGCGCGCCGCGGTGCGCGCCCACGCGCCAAGGGCGATCGTGAACGCGGCTGCCTATACCGCGGTGGATCGCGCGGAGCAGGAACCCGACCTGGCGCGGCGGATCAATGCGACAGCCCCGGCCATACTGGCCGAAGAGGCAAAGCGCCTCGGCGCCCTCCTGATCCACTATTCGACGGACTATGTCTTTGATGGCGCCAAGCCGGGACCCTACGTCGAATACGATACCGCCAACCCGCTTTCCGTCTACGGCCACAGCAAGCTCGAAGGCGAACAGGCGATTGCCGCGTCGGGCGCGCGATCCGTGATCCTGCGCACCAGTTGGGTCTATGGCCTGCACGGGGCGAACTTCATGAAGACCATGTTGCGCCTCGGGCGAGAGCGGGACGAATTGCGCGTGGTCGACGACCAGGTCGGCGCGCCGACCTGGACCCGGCACCTGGCCGATGCCAGCGCGCAGATCCTGGGCCGGCGCGATCCGCCGACCGGTTTGTACCACCTTGCCGCGGGTGGCGAGACCAGTTGGCACGCCTACGCCGGCGCAATCTTCGAGCTCGCGCTGCAACTCGGCATGATCGCGAAAATTCCGCTGATTCACCGTATCGCCAGCGCCGACTATCCGCTGCCGGCGCAGCGCCCGAAGAACTCACGACTGGACTGTTCGCGTTTCGCGCGCGAGTTTGGTTTGACCCTGCCCGACTGGCGCATCGGCCTCGCCGACTGCCTGGCCGACGCTCGCTTCTGAATCCAAAACAATGGCCGCCACCCCCAACTACGACGAATCCTCCTTCCGCGTCCTCAAAGGACTGGAGCCGGTGCGCGAGCGCCCCGGCATGTACACCCGCACCGACTCGCCCGCCCACATCATCCAGGAAGTCATCGACAACGCCGCCGACGAAGCCCTCGGCGGGCATGCGAAACACCTGCATGTCCTGCTCCATCTCGATGGCTCGATCACCGTGACCGACGATGGTCGCGGCATCCCGGTCGGGCTGCACCCGGAAGAGCAGATTCCCGTGGTCGTGCTCGCGTTCACGCGCCTCCATGCCGGCGGCAAGTTCGACAAGAGCAAGGGCAATTCGGCCTATGCGTTTTCCGGCGGACTGCATGGCGTCGGCGTCGCCGTCACCAATGCCTTGTCGCATCGCGTTTCGGTCGAGGTGCGGCGCGAGGGCAAGATCTGGGGCATCGAGTTTTACCGCGGCGGGGAGCAGGTCGGCGCGCTGGAGACCTTGGGGAGCTGCGGCCGGCAAAGCGGGACCCGGGTGCGCGTCTGGCCCGATCCGAAATACTTCGATGCGCCGCGCGTGCCGCCCGCCGAGCTTGAGCGCCTGCTGCGCTCAAAGGCCGTGCTGCTGCCCGGCGTGGTCGTGCGCCTGGATGTCGAACAGACCGATGGCGGCGTGGCCACCAAGACCTGGAGCTACCCCAACGGTCTGGCCGGCTACCTCGCCGAACTCGCCGGCGCGGCCGAGGCCGTTGCCCCGCTGTATGCCGCCGAGAAATACGCCGACGCCGACCACGCCGACTTCGCCCCCGGCGAAGGGGCATCCTGGGCGATCGGCTGGCATTTGGATGCCGTGGCCTCCGAGTCCTATGTCAATCTGATTCCAACCGTCGCCGGCGGAACCCATGAGTCCGGCCTGCGTGCCGGCGCCTTCGAGGCCGTGAAGTCATTCATCGAGCATCGCGCCCTGTTGCCGCGCGGGGTCAAGTTGCAACAGGATGATGTCTGCGGTCGCATGGCTTTCGTGCTCTCCGCGCGCATCCTCGATCCGCAGTTCCAGGGGCAGGTCAAGGAGAAGCTCAATTCACGCGAGGCGGTGAAGCTGGTGTCGAGCATGCTGCGCGACCCGTTCGAAATCTGGCTCAACCAGCATGTCGAGGCCGGCAAGGCCATCGCCGAGTTGTCGATCAGGCAGGCGCTGGCGCGACAGAAGAACGCGCAGAAGGTCGAGAAGAAAAAGCAGTCCGGCGTCGCCGTGCTGCCGGGCAAGCTGTCCGACTGCGAATCCACCGACATCGCCGAGAACGAACTCTTCCTCGTCGAGGGCGACTCGGCCGGCGGCTCGGCAAAGATGGCGCGCAACAAGGAGACCCAGGCCATCCTGCCCCTGCGCGGCAAGGTGCTCAATTCCTGGGAAGTCGAAGCGGGCCGGCTGTTCGCCAACAATGAAATCCACGACATCGCCGTGGCGCTGGGCGTGGACCCGCACGCCGCCGATGCCGAACCGGATTTCACCAATCTGCGCTATGGCAAGGTCATCATCATGTCCGACGCCGACGTCGACGGCGCGCACATCCAGACCCTGCTGCTGACGCTGTTCTACCGCCACTTTCCGGCGCTGATCCGCCACGGCCATATCTACATCGCACAGCCGCCGCTCTACCGCATCGATGTCCCCGCCTCGGGCAAGAAGCGTCCGGCACGCCGGCTTTACGCCCTTGACGAGGGCGAACTGGTCGCCATCAAGGATAGGCTGGTCAAGGAGGGCATCCGCGAAGACGCCGTCGAAGTCGGCCGCTTCAAGGGCCTCGGCGAAATGAATCCCGACCAGTTGCGCGAGACCGCCATGGCGCCGGCCACCCGCCGCGTGCTGCCGGTGGTCGACGCGCCAGACGCCGACGCAGCGACTCTGAAGCTTTTCAACCTGCTGATGGGCAAGGGTGAGGCTTCCTCGCGCCGGGCCTGGATGGAACTGAACGGCCACCTCGTGGAGGCCGATCTCTGATGAGCATGAACAACGATACCCCCGATCTTTTCGACGAACCGGCGCCCGCCGACATCGCCACACCGCCTCCCCCCACCGTCCCGCCAGCGCCGACTCTTGAAGGCGCCATGGGCGACGGCACCGCCTTGCCGCTGGCCGCCTACGCCGAGCGCGCCTACCTTGCCTATGCCATGAGCGTGGTACGGGCGCGCGCCCTGCCGCAGGTGGAAGACGGCCTCAAGCCGGTGCAGCGCCGCATCCTCCACGCGATGAACGAAATGCGCCTGGCCGCCAGCGCCAAGCACGTCAAGAGCGCGCGCGTGGTCGGCGACGTGATCGGCAAATACCACCCGCACGGCGACACCAGCGTTTATGACGCCATGGTGCGCGTGGCGCAGGATTTCACGCTGCGCTATCCGCTGGTCGACGGCCAGGGCAACTTCGGCTCGCGCGACGGCGACGGCGCCGCCGCCATGCGCTACACCGAATGCCGCCTGACACCCTTCGCCGACCTGCTGCTCGGCGAAATCGACCGCGGCACGGTGGACTTCACGGCCAACTACGACGGCTCGATGACCGAACCGCAACTGCTGCCGGCGCGCCTGCCGGTGGTGCTGCTCAACGGCGCCTCGGGCATCGCGGTCGGCATGGCCACCGAAATCCCGCCGCACAACCTGCGCGAAGTCGCTGAAGCGGCTCGCCTCTTGATCAAGAAGCCGGAAGCCGTGCTCGAGGAAGTCCTGGCCGTGATGCCCGGACCGGATTTCCCCGGCGGCGGCCAGCTCATCTCGACCCCCGCCGACATCCGCGATGCCTATGCCAACGGGCGCGGCAGCCTGCGCATGCGTGCGCGCTGGCGCATCGAGGAATTGGCGCGCGGACAGTGGCGCGTGATCGTGTACGAACTGCCGCACGGTGTATCGGTGGCGCAGGTGCTGTCCGAAATCGAAGGCCTGACCAACCCGCAGCCGCGCGCCGGCAAGAAGGATGTGTCACAGGAACAGAAGAGCCTGAAAGCGCTGGTGCTCGGCGTACTCGACAGCGTGCGCGACGAATCCAGCGACCAGCAGGCGGTGCGCATCATGCTCGAACCGAAGAGTTCGCGCATCGCGCAGGACGAATTCATGGCCGTGCTGCTGGCGCACACCAGCCTCGAATCCAGTGTCTCGGTCAACCTGACCATGGTCGGCCGCGATGGAAGGCCGCATCAGAAACACCTGCTCGCCATCCTCCACGAATGGATCGACTTCCGATTCGCCACGGTCGAGCGCCGCAGTCGCCACCGCCTGGCCGAGGTCGAACGCCGCATCCACATCCTCGAAGGCCGCATGTCGGTCTTCCTCAACATCGACAAGGTAATCCGCTGCATCCGCGAATCCGACGAACCCAAGCCCGAGTTGATGGCGCGCTTCGGCCTCACGGCAATCCAGGCCGAGGACATCCTCGAAATCCGCCTGCGCCAATTGGCCCGCCTGGAAGGCATCCGCATCGAGAAGGAACTCGGCGATCTGCGCGTCGAGCACGGGCAGCTCGACACCCTGCTCGGTTCGCGCAATGAGATGACCAAGCTGATCCTGCGCGAGATCAACGAGGATGCCAAACGCTACGGCGACCCGCGACGCACGTTGATGGAGGCGGTGGCCCCGATCTCGCAGGGCGAAATCGCGGTGCCCGACGAGCCGGTCACGGTGATCGTGTCGAAGAACGGCTGGGTGCGTACCCGCCAGGGGCATGGCCTCGATCCTGCCGGAATTACCTACAAGACCGGCGACTTCCCGTGGCTGGTGACCGAATCGCGAACTGTTTGGCCGCTGATCGTGATCGACAGCCATGGGCGCAGCTACAGCGTCAAGGTATCCGACCTGCCCGGCGGTCGCGGCGACGGCGCGCCGCTGAACACCATGATCGATTTCCAGGAAGGCGGCAAGCTGGCGCAGGTGCTGACGGCCTCGCCCGAGACTCGATACCTCGTTGCCGGTTCGGGCGGATATGGATTTGTCGCCAGTGTCGCCGACATGATGGCGCGCAACAAGGCGGGCAAGGCCTTCCTGAACCTCGAAAACAACGAACGGCCGCTGCGACCAGCCTCAATTGCCGGTGAGACCACCGCCGTGCTGACGCAAGGCGCCCGACTTCTGCTCTTCCCGCTGGCGGAGTTGCGCGAGATGGCCAAGGGCAAGGGACTGATGCTGATCGACCTGGTCAAGAACGACGAGGCGGTGGCGGTCGCCGTCCTCGGCCATCAGCCGCTGTTCATCGAGGGCAGCGGGCGTGGCGGCAAGCTCGTGACCCAGACGCTTGATCCCCGCGCCCAGACCGAATTCCAGGGAGCCCGGGGGCGACGCGGCCACGAAATTTCCGCCCGTCTGAAGCCGCTCGGGCTACGATTGACAAGCAATCAATGATGCTAGAATCTTCAAGAACCTGGACCGCCGGTAAGTGCTTTCGTTGACGGCTGCCGCCTACGGAGAACAAAAAAATGCTTTTCATCCTTTACTACATCGTCGCCATCGTCGTGCTGGTCCTGCACTTCACCGGAATGCTGGCACGCTACAACATGGAATGGCTGATCCTGGTTCTGGCGGTGACGGTGTTCCCGGCGGTTATCTACCTCTAGCTTTCCGTTTCACCGTACCACCGGCGCCGACTCTTGCGGTGCCGAAGCGCCCTCAGCAATTGCCGACGATGATCGCCTTTACCTGCTCCACGGAGGCATCGACCACATCGACGCGCTGAGGCAATGACTCGATTCCCTCAAGCTCCCTCGGCCTGACAGGCTCGCGTCCGAGCGCCTCGCGGATGGTTTCCGAGAACTTCACGGCCTGAGCCGTTTCCAGCACCACCATCGGCACGCCGGGTTCGCGGAATTCGCTCGCCACCTTGATGCCGTCTGCCGTGTGCGTGTCGATCATCACCCGGTGGCGATCCCACACCGCCCGAATCGTCGCCAGGCGATCGGCGTGCGAACTGCTCCCCGACACGAAGCGGTAGCCCGGCAGCGCGGCCAGGTACGGCGTCCCGCGCAGATCGAAAGCGCCACCGGCATCGACCTGGGCCCATAGTTCGCGCACCTTGGCCGCGTCGCGCCCGACCAGGTCGAAAATGAAGCGTTCAAAGTTCGAGGCTTTCGAGATATCCATCGAGGGGCTGGACGTGACGTGGGTTTCCGCCGCCGCGCGAGGGCGATACACGCCCGTGCGAAAGAACTCGTCGAGCACGTCGTTCTCGTTGGTCGCCAGCACCAGGCGGGAAATCGGCAAGCCCATCATGCGCGCGATGTGGCCGGCGCAGATGTTGCCGAAGTTGCCCGAAGGCACGCAGAAGGCCACCGGCTGGTCATTCGACGAAGTGGCCGCGAAATAACCCTTGAAGTAGTAGACGACCTGGGCCATGACCCGCGCCCAGTTGATCGAATTCACCGCGCCGATCTTGTAGCGGGCCTTGAACGCGGCGTCGTTCGACACCGCCTTGACGATGTCCTGGGCGTCGTCGAACATGCCGCGCACGGCGATGTTGAAAATGTTCGGCTCCCGCAGCGAATACATCTGGGCGCGCTGGAAGGGACTCATCAGGCCATCCGGCGAGAGCATGAAGACACGCACGTTGTGCTTGCCGCGCATCGCGTATTCGGCCGCCGAGCCGGTATCGCCCGAAGTTGCGCCGAGGATGTTGATGGTTTCATTGCGCCGCTCCAGCACGTACTCGAACAGGTTGCCGAGCAACTGCATGGCCATGTCCTTGAAGGCCAGCGTCGGCCCGTTGGACAGTTCCAGCAGATGGAAACCCGGCTCCAGCGTGGTCAGCGGCACGATGTCCTTCGCCTTGGCGGCATCGCGGCTCCAGCGATAGGTTTGCGCCGTGTAGGTCTTGTCGCAGATGGCCCTGAGGTCGGCCGCCGGAATGTCGGTGACGTAGAGCGAAAGGATTTCGAATGCGAGTTCGGAATAGGACAGCCCGCGCCATGCGGCCAGGCGATCCCGAACCTGCGGATAGGATTCGGGCAGGTAGAGCCCACCGTCGGGCGCGAGCCCGCCGAGCAGGATGTCGCAGAATTCCCGCGGCTCATCGCCGCCGCGTGTGGAGATGTATTTCATGTCGGGTCGGGGGAACGGAAAAATGTTGGATTGTTCGGAGGATCGGCGGAAAGTCGGCGCTGGCGGGACGGCAAGAACGTGGAGGTCACCGGGGCTGCGCGGCTCTTTCGCGCAACTTCCAGTGGATTGATGGGTTAGGTATAGCGCGGTCCGTCAAGGTAAGTCCATTCGTGAGCGGTGGCCGAGGTGAGCAAGAGCTTTACCTTGGCACGCATGCTCTTTCGCTCAGTCGCGACTGCCCAGTAGCAGACTACGAAGTCAACGACAGCCTCTGATGGCGCAGTGATTGGGGTGGTTGTAGCAATGACTGGATAAAAGAACGTCGTTTCATCGGCGGGGTGAATTACGCCGGAGAAGGTGTCGAAATGGGGGATAGCGGATGGGATCCCCGGGAGACTGACCAACATCGATTCGACCTCGTAAGTGATCAGAACCTTGCCGGGGTTTGCTAATCGAAGACCGACGCGGAACGCACCTGCATTTTTAGCTGAAACATCGTGGAGCGCGCCGATGTTCACATAGAACCCTCGGAAAGCCAGATATGGTCTACTTTCAAGATCAATCGATGCTTTTGCGGCAACTGCCATTTTTCTAGTCTCGGCACCTAACCAAACTGTTGCCACCGCCAAGCCAGCGGTTAACCAGTTCGTGATGTCTTGAGGTTCCATTTGAGTTCCCGGGACCTGACAGTTGAAAAATGGATGTGCGACTAAAAGAGCGAAGATGACATATGCGCAAGCGCCAAGTATTACGTCGCCGTTCAATGGGGATGGCTAAAGGTAATTGTGGTGCCCAAATGAGCCGGAATACGTCTCGTCATGACGGGAGATATCCTGATCGAAAGGGCTCAGTATCGGTTTGTTGTTCAGCAAGATGCGCACCACAAAGAAGTTGCACGGTGCGTCGTTTGCCTATCTGATCATGCCGCCAGCCTGTGCTCAATCGCGGCGCGCGCCAAATCCGGCACGAAGGCTCCTTCGTCTATTGCCGGAAAATACAAATCGAAGCCACCGCCTTCGACCCGCACTTCCGACAGGTCGGCACCCGGTGGAAATCCAAGTTGATCGGCAGGAATCGAAAGCACCACATTTCCCGCAAGTTCGATGAACAGTCGGCGCGCAGTCGCATCGAAGCGAGCACCGATCGCCATTGGCTCACGAGAAACCGCCCTTGAACCGCGCTCCATGGCACGCGCAATGACTTCGTCAATAGTCTCCATGCATCGATCTCCAGATTTGGCAAAGCTCCATCAGTTCCCGCTCAATCACGTTCACGGCGCCCTTGACGGTTGCGGCATCGATCCCGCGAATGCTGATCGGAAGAACCGGCCCCGTTGGACAGTTGAGAGCAATCTTCGCCCGCCCCTCCGGCCCAACGAGATGCACATGGGCCGGCGCATGGTCAAGAGTGTAGATCATCACCCTCCAACTACCAATTCTAAGTATGGTCCCCACCCATCATCTCCGCTTCGACACAGATCAACCGAGCGTGGTCGATTCATCAATCAACCTAGCATCCTGCATCACCTTGACTCGGCCACGCATGGAGCCCGGCGGCTTCGCCTTCGGCGTCTCCTCGCGAATGATCCTGGCCACAGGCTTGCCATTCCGAGCCAAGATCACTTCCTCGCCGCGCTCAATCGCTGCCACCAAAGAGTCCCAGTTTTTTCTGGCATCGCCCATGTTGTATTGCATGATCCCCTCTCCAAGACGCCGGCTAGCCCAATTCTTCCATGCGCAGCCGGATCACCTGCTTCTTCACCACCGGCAACGCCTCGATCTTCGCTATCGCGGCATCGACGTTCTTCTCGCGCGTGACGTGGGTCAGCATGATGATATCGGTCTGCGACTCGCCTTCCGCGGGTTCGCGCTGGATCATGGCGTCGATCGAGATCTGCTGGTCGGCCAGTATCCGCGTGATGTCGGCCAGCACGCCGGGCTTGTCTTCCACCCGCAGGCGCAGGTAGTAGCCGGACTCGACTTCGGCCAGCGGCAGGATCGGCGTGTCTTCCACCGCGCCGGGCTGGAAGGCGAGATGCGGCACGCGGTGCTCGGGGTCGGCAGTATGCATGCGCGTGACATCGACCAGATCGGCGATCACGGCGGATGCCGTCGGCTCGGCGCCGGCGCCCTTGCCGTAGTAGAGCGTGGCGCCCACGGCGTCGCCCTGCACCAGCACGGCGTTCATCGCGCCCTCGACGTTGGCGATCAGGCGCTTGGCGGGGATAAGCGTCGGATGCACGCGCAGTTCGACGCCATCCTTGCGGCGACGAGTGATGCCGAGCAGCTTGATGCGGTAACCGAGCTGCTCGGCATACTTGATGTCGTCGGCGTCCAGTTGGCTGATGCCCTCTATATGCGCCTTCTCGAACTGCATCGGGATGCCGAAGGCCAGGGCCGACAGAATCGTGATCTTGTGCGCGGCATCGACGCCCTCGATGTCGAAGGTCGGGTCGGCCTCGGCATAACCCAGGCGCTGCGCCTCCTTGAGCACGACATCGAAGGGCAGGCCCTTGTCGCGCATCTCGGAGAGGATGAAGTTGGTGGTGCCGTTGATGATGCCGGCGATCCACTGGATGCGGTTGGCGGTGAGGCCCTCGCGCAGCGCCTTGATGATCGGGATGCCGCCGGCCACCGCCGCCTCGAAGGCCACCATGACGCCCTTGGCATGGGCGGCGGCGAATATTTCATTGCCATGCACGGCCAGCAGCGCCTTGTTGGCCGTGACCACATGCTTGCCGTTGGCGATGGCCTTGAGCACCAGTTCCTTGGCAATGCCGTAGCCGCCGATCAGTTCGATGACGATGTCGATCTCGGGATCGGTGACCACGGCGAAGGCATCATCGGTGACTTGCGCCCGGCCGGCCGTGACTTGGCGCGCCAGTTCGAGATTCTTGTCCGCAACCTTGGTGATGCGGATCGGCCGCCCGGCGCGGCGCGTGATCTCCGCCTCGTTGCGGGAAAGTACGTTGAACGTGCCGCCACCGACGGTGCCGATGCCGAGCAGACCTACATTGATGGGTTTCATGAGAGGGATTTCCTGAAACTGAAACTGGGAATGACAAAGCCTTCGCGGAAATAGAAGCGATGGGCGGATGTACGCTGGGTACCGGAGTCGAGCGCGATGACGTCGCAGGCCAGGCTGCGCGCCTTCGCTTCCAGACCGGCCAGCAGGAAGCGCCCTACGCCACGCGAACGCTGGGCCGAATCGGTGACCAGGTCGTCGATGTAAAGCCGGCAGCCTTCGTAGGTGTTCTGCACGATGCGCCACACCGCCACGCCCCGCACCTCGCCGCCTTCGGCAACCAGCGTCATGCGCGCGCCGCCGGCGAAGACCTCGCCCATGCGTCGCGCATAGTCGGGCGGCAGGCGGTCGCGCAATTGCCGATGCACCGGCTCGGCCCGTGCCAGCCAATCCGGCGCCAGGATCTCACCCGCCGCCCCGGTAACTTCCACCAGGGCAAACTCAGGCATGTCGCTTGCGATAGCCGTCGAGGAAGCGCGCAATGCGACCGATCGCTTCGCGCAAGTCGTCCTCGTGGGGCAGGAAGACCAGGCGGAAGTGGTCGGGATGCGGCCAGTTGAAGCCGGTGCCCTGCACCAGCAGCACCTTTTCGGCAGCCAGAAGTTCGGCAATAAACTCCTGGTCGTCGCTGATCGGGTACATCTTCGGGTCGAGGCGCGGGAACATGTAGAGCGTGGCCTTGGGCTTGACGCAACTGACGCCCGGAATCGCGGTGATCAGCTCGTGCGCCACGTCGCGCTGTCGGCACATGCGTCCACCGGGGGCGACAAGGTCGTCGATGCTCTGATAGCCGCCCAATGCCGTCTGAATGCCCCATTGGCCGGGCACGTTGGCGCACAGCCGCATCGAAGCCAGCATGTCGAGGCCGTCGATGTAGTCGCGGGCATGCTTCTTTTCGCCTGAAACGACCATCCAGCCGGCGCGATAGCCACAGGACCGGTAGTTCTTCGACAAGCCGTTGAAGCTGATGGTCAGCACGTCCTCCGAAAGCGCCGCGATCGAGGTGTGCGTGACGCCGTCGTAGAGCACCTTGTCGTACACCTCGTCGGCATAGATGATCAGGTCGTTCTGCCGAGCGATCTCGATGATTTCCTTCAGCACCTCATCCGGATACACGGCGCCGGTGGGATTGTTCGGGTTGATGACGACGATGGCCCGGGTCCGTGGCGTGATCTTGGCGCGGATATCGGCCAGGTCCGGCAGCCAGCCCGCACCCTCGTCGCACAGGTAGTGGCGCGGCGTGCCGCCGGACAGGCTCACCGCCGCCGTCCAAAGCGGGTAATCGGGCGCCGGCACCAGCACTTCGTCGCCATTGTCGAGCAGCGCGTTCATCGCCATGACGATCAGCTCGGAGACGCCGTTGCCGATGTAGATGTCCTCGATGCCGACGGCCTTGATGTGTTTTTGCTGGGTGTAGTGCATCACCGCCTTGCGCGCCGAGAAGATTCCCTTGGAATCGACGTAGCCGGCCGCGTTCGGCAGGTTGCGGATCATGTCCTGCTGGATTTCCTCGGGCGAATCGAAGCCGAACGCGGCCAGGTTGCCGATGTTCAGCTTGATGATCTTGTGGCCCTCTTCCTCCATCTGCCGGGCGCGGGCCAGCACGGGGCCGCGTATGTCGTAGCAGACGTTGGCGAGTTTGGCGGATTTGCTTACGGGCTGCATGGGCAACCGTCCTTTCGGAATCACGCCGCGGAGTTCCCGCGGCCGGAAAAACAGGCGCCCGGCGACCGGGCCGTGCCTGCGCGGACCGTATGGCGGAGCGAAAAGGTATAATGTTACCGAAGCCGATGCTGCACCGCAAATCCAGACTTGACGCGGCTTTCAGCCATCCCGCCCCCGCCCGATCAATTCCGCATCCCATGCCCGAATGAAGTTGCATGCCTCCGTCACCGCCGGCCTGATGACGATCACCGGGTACGATGCCGGATTCATCGCGGTCAACGGTCGGCGCCTGACCAGGAGCTTTCTGCTCATGCCCAAGCGGCTGATCGAGGACTGGTCGCCGGCGGGCTTCGACGTCCTCCGCGAGGCGGATTTCGAGTCCATTGCCACGTTGGGCTGCCCGGTAGTCCTGCTTGGCACGGGTGCGCGCCAGCGCTTTCCCGCGCCGGTGCTGATGCGGTCGCTGATCGATCGGGGCATCGGCGTCGAGGTCATGGATACCCATGCCGCCTGCCGCACCTACAACATCCTGATGGCGGAGGGACGCGACGTGGCCGCGGCGCTGATTCTCGAATGAGCGCAGCCGCCGCGCCGCCGCGAAGCTTCCTGATGCTGCTGATCGCGGTTTTCGCGGTGGCCTGGTTCGGTACGCTGGAGCATCGCCGCCTGATCAACCCCGACGAAGGGCGCTATGCCGAGATCCCGCGTGAAATGGTTGCCAGCGGCGACTGGATCACGCCGCGCCTCAACGACATCAAATACTTCTACAAGCCGCCACTGCAATACTGGGCGACGGCATCGGCCTTCAAGCTGTTCGGCGAACACCACTGGACCGCCCGGATCTGGCCGGCGCTCACGGGATTTCTCGGCGTGCTGCTGACGGGATTTGCCACCGCACGGCTGTTTTCCCGCCGGGCGGGGGTGATTGCCGGCGTGGTGCTGGGCAGCAGCATCCTCTGGAACGTCATCGGCCACGCCAACACCCTGGACATGGGCGTCAGCTTCCTGCTGGCGGGCGCCATCCTGGCGCTGTGCCTGGCGCAGCATGACCAATCCGTCGAGAGTCGGCGCTGGCTGGACGGCGCCTGGGCGCTGCTGGCCCTGGCCACCCTGTCGAAGGGCCTGATCGGCCTGGTGCTTCCGGCCGCGACGGTGCTCGCCTACATGCTCTGGCAGCGCGATTGGGGCATGCTGCTGCGCCTGCGGCCGGTTCGCGGCATCACCATCCTGCTGGCGATCACCGCGCCCTGGTTCATTGCCGTTTCCATCGCCAACCCGGAATTCCCGCACTATTTCTTCATCCATGAGCATTTCGAGCGCTTCCTCACCAAGACCCATGGGCGCTACCAGCCGGCCTGGTATTTCATCCCGATCCTTTTGCTCGGCATGATTCCGTGGCTGGGAAGCCTGGCCCAGGGGCTATGGATAGGCCGCGCCCGCGAATCCGCGCCCGGCTTCTCGCCGTCGCGCTTTCTGCTGGCCTGGACCGTCGTCGTATTCGGCTTCTTTTCCGTCTCCAGTTCCAAACTCGCCTCCTACATCCTGCCGATCTTTCCCAGCCTTGCCGTGCTGCTCGGCGTGTATCTCGCGCGCATGGATGGCAATCCGCGACTTCGCTGGCAGGCCGTGCCGATGATCCTGGTCGGGCTGGCCGCCCTGGTGCTCGCCAGCCGCGCCCCCGGATTCGCCAGCGAGCAGGTCAGTGTCGAACGTTACCTTGCCTACCAGCCCTGGCTGTACGCCGCCGCCCTGGCCCTGCTGCTGGGCGGTGCGCTGGCCTTTGTCTACGGCCGCCAGGGCCGCACCCTGGCCTTCGCACTGGCGCTGGGCATCGGCGGCCATGTGTTCGGCCAGTTGTTTCTGCTCGGCCACGACGAGGTCGGGCGGGTCAACTCGGCGCACGACGCCGCGCTCGCCATCCGCGACAAACTGCCGCCCGGCGTGCCGTTCTTTTCCGCCGATACCTATGACCAGAGCCTGCAGTTCTACCTCAAGCGCACCACCACCATGGTCGCCTACCGTGACGAGATGAGCTTCGGCATCAGCCAGGAACCGCACAAGTTCATTCCGACGCTGGCCGAATTCGAAAGCCGCTGGCGCGAATTGCCTCTTGCCTGGGCACTGATGTCGCCGGCCACCTGGACCGAAATGCAGAAAAAGGGCTTGCCCATGACCGAACAATTCCGCGACAGCCGCCGTGTCATCGTGAGCAAGCCATGAGCGCCGTCAGCTTCGCCCTGATTCTCGCCGGCGTGCTACTCAACGCTGCCGCACAGTTGTTCCTCAAGGCCGGCACCAACGCCGTCGGGCATTTCGAGTTCCATGCCGACAACATCCTGCCGATCGGCCTCAAGCTCGCCTTCCAGCCCTTCATCATGGGCGGCATGGCCTGCTATGCGGTGAGCCTGGTGGTCTGGATCATGGCGCTGTCCCGGGTGCCGGTGTCGATCGCCTACCCGATGCTGTCCATTGGCTACGTGATCAATGCCTTCATTGCCTGGCAGTGGTTCGGCGAGGCCCTGGCGGCGCAAAAGCTGCTCGGCATCGGCTTCATCGTGCTTGGCGTATTCCTGGTGGCGCGGTCATGAGCATGGATTTTCTACCCTTCACGCGGCCGTCGATCGACGAAGCGACGATCGCCTCGGTGGCCGAGGTTCTCCGCTCCGGATGGATCACCAGCGGCCCGAAGGTGCAGGCCTTCGAGGCGGCGCTGTCGGACCACTGTGTCGGACGCCCGGTACGTGCCTTCAATTCCGGCACGGCCACCTTGGAAGTCGCCCTGCGCCTGGCAGGAGTCGGCGCCGGCGACACGGTGATCACCACGCCGCTGACCTGGGTCGCCACCGCCAACGTGATCCTCGAAGTCGGCGCGATGCCCATCCTGGTCGATGTCGATCCCCTCACCCGCAATATCGACCTGGACCGCCTTGAAGCCGCCATCGCGCCGACCACCAAGGCCATCATCCCGGTGGATCTCGCCGGCCTGCCGGTGGATCGCGACCGGCTCTACGAAATCGCCGACCGCCGCAATCTCCGCGTGATCGAGGACGCCGCGCAAGCCCTCGGCGCCTCGTGGAAGGGCCAAGCGATAGGCAGTGCTTTCGGCGCCGGCCGCGGCTTCGTTTCCTTCAGCTTCCACGCCAACAAGAACCTGACCACGAGCGAGGGCGGCGCCCTGGTATTGCCCGCCGACATCGACGTACCGCTTTGCGAACGCCTGCGCCTGCAGGGCGTGAAGCGCTTTCCCGATGGCGGCATGGACGTCGATGTGCTGGGCGGCAAGTTCAACCTGACCGATATCGCCGCCGCCATCGGCCTGGGACAGTTGCCGCATCTCGACGCCTTCACTCGCCGCCGCCGCGAACTGGCGCGGGCCTATTTTGCCGCCATCGATTCGCGGCTCGGCCTGCAACTGCCGCCGGCGGATTTCAGCAATTGCAACTGGCACATGTTCCAGCCGCTGCTGCCGCGCGGCACCGATCGCGGCCGATTCATCGCGGCGATGAAGGAGCGCGGCATCGGCGTTGGTGTGCACTATCCTGCGCTGCACCTGTTCTCGCTCTACCATAGCCTCGGATTCCGCGACGGCGATTTTCCGAACGCCGAGGACATCGGGCGTCGGACCGTGACCCTGCCGCTGTTTCCGGCCATGCAGGACAGCGACGTCGAGCGCGTCTGCGCGGCGCTGGACGAGGCATTGCAGACCAGCTTGCGATGCCCTCCCTGAACAGCTAATATGTGGTCATCTACATGACCACATAAATCCAATGAACACCTGTACCGTTGCCGAGGCCAAGGCTCATCTTTCCGAGTTGCTGGCACGCGTCGAAAGCGGAGAGGAACTGGTGATTACCCGTCGCGGGCTTCCTGTCGCGCATCTGTCGCCCATCCGCCCGGCGAAGCAGCCACCCGACTGGCAGGCAATTCGCGCTTTTCGTGAATCGATGCCCATCGCGAAAATCTCGGCAATCGACCTGGTGCGCGACATGCGGGATGCCGGCTACTGATGTTCTACCTCGACACCTCCGTTGTTCTGGCTCTGTTCGTACATGAGCCGATGTCGGAGTCTGTTGGAAATTGGGTCGCTTCCCGCCGGCAACCGCTCGCTTTCAGCGACTGGGGGCTGACAGAGTGCGCGTCGGCGCTCGGCATCCTGCAACGTCGCGGCAGTTTGGCCGCCGACTCAACCACCCGCACGTACATGGCCATCACCACGTTCGTCAATACCTCATGCGAGTTCATCGCCTGTGCGAGCCATCACCAGATCGAGGCACAGAAACTGCTGTCCCGATTTGACCTCCCCATACGCGCCGGCGATGCATTGCATCTGGCTGTTTCCCTGCATGCCCAGACAAGCCTGGTGAGCTGTGACAAGCAGCTTGTCGCGGTCGCCAAGGCAATTGGCGCCAAGTTCCGCAATCCGCTCTCGCCCCCTGCAAGCCGTGATTGACGCCAAGCAGAGCAAACCATCTTCGTCCATTGTCTACATTCAAAACTTGCCGACCGTGACCCTATTGACTGCTGACCAATGAAACCGAACATCGCGTGTGAGGCGGCCTGCGCAAGGTGCCATGCAAGCACATCAACTCCACGTTGACAACACGTCCCATGCCCACCCTATCCATCGTCATACCCGTCTACAACGAGGAATCCGGCCTCGCCACCTTGTTCGCCCGCCTCTATCCGGCGCTGGACGCCCTTGGCGAAAGCTACGAAGTCGTTTTCGTCAATGACGGCAGCCGCGACCGCTCGGCGGCGATCCTGCGCGAGCAGTTCGAGGCCCGGCCCGATGTCACGCGGGTGATCCTCTTTGCTGCCAACGCCGGCCAGCACATGGCGATCATGGCCGGCTTCGAGCATTGCCGTGGCGAAATCATCCTTACGCTCGATGCCGACCTGCAGAACCCGCCTGAGGAAATCCACAAGCTGATCGCCAAGATGCGCGAGGGCCACGACTACGTCGGCAGCATCCGCCGCAAGCGCCAGGACAGCCTGTTCCGCACCTGGGCCTCGAAGGCCATGAATCGCCTGCGCGAAAGGATCACGCGGATCAAGATCACCGACCAGGGCAACATGCTGCGCGCCTATTCACGCGGCGTGGTCAACGCGATCAACAGTTGCAAGGAAGTCGCCACCTTCATCCCGGCGCTGGCCTACACCTTCGCCCGCAACCCGGCCGAGGTGGTGGTGGAACACGAGGAGCGTGCTGCCGGCGAATCCAAGTATTCGCTCTACAGCCTGATCCGCCTCAACTTCGACCTGATGACGGGCTTTTCGCTGGTGCCGCTGCAGTGGTTCTCGATGCTCGGCATCCTCGTCTCGCTCGGTTCGGCGGCACTGTTCGTGCTGCTGATCGTGCGCCGCCTGCTGATCGGGCCCGAGGCCGAGGGCTTGTTCACCCTGTTTGCGCTGATGTTCTTCCTGATCGGCCTGGCCTTGTTTGGCATCGGATTGCTTGGCGAGTACGTGGGCCGCGTCTATCAGCAGGTGCGTCACCGGCCCCGTTATCTGGTGGATGCCATCCTCGAACGCGATCCCGCACCCGAAAAATGAGCCGCGCCGTCGTCTTCGCCTACCACAACGTGGGCGTGCGCTGCCTGTCGGTGCTATTGGCCCACGGTGTCGATGTCGCCACGGTGGTAACCCACGACGACAATCCGAACGAAACCATCTGGTTCGACAGCGTCGCGGAACTCGCCGCGCGGCACGACATCCCGGTGATCACCCCCGAGGACCCGAACGATTCCGCGATCGTGACGAGCCTCGCCGCGTTGCAGCCCGACTTCCTGTTCTCCTTTTACTACCGGCTGATGCTCAAGGCGCCCCTGCTTGCCCTGCCAAATCAGGGGGCATGGAACATGCACGGTTCGCTGCTGCCCAGGTATCGCGGGCGGGTGCCGGTGAATTGGGCCATCATTCACGGCGAGCGCGAAACCGGGGCAACGCTGCACGGCATGGTCGAAAAACCCGACGCCGGCGGCATCCTCGCGCAACAGGCGGTGCCCATCCTGCCCGACGATACCGCCTTCGAGGTCTTCAACAAGGTCACGCTGGCGGCCGAAATCGCGCTTGATCGCATCCTCCCCGAACTGCTCGCCGGACGCGCCCGGCCCACGGCGCAAGACCTTGCGGCGGGTAGCTATTTCGGCGGGCGCAAGGCCGAGGATGGCCGCATCGACTGGTTCCGGCCGGCGGTCGAGGTACACAACCTGATCCGCGCCGTGGCCCCGCCCTATCCCGGCGCCTTTTGCGACACGGCCAAGGGCCGTCTCAAGGTGCTGCGCTCGCTGCATCCGAGCGGGGAAACCGGCCCCCACGGCGGTCGTCCGACACTGTTCGCGCGCAATGACCGGCTGTATGCCGAATGCGGCGACGGCCGGTTGCTGCGCCTGCTCGCGGTAGAATTCGAGGGTTCCGCGCCCTCCACGCTCGCCACCGGCGACCAGTTCAACGCATTCTTCGGCACTCCGCTCCCCCTGTCATGAAAAAAATCCTCATCCTCGGCGTCAATGGCTTCATCGGCCATCATCTTTCCCAGCGCATCATGAACACCACCGACTGGGAGGTTTATGGCATGGACATGAACTCCGAGCGGGTCAGCGACCTGATGGCCAACCCCCGCTTCCATTTCTTCGAGGGCGACATCCTGGTCAACAAGGAATGGATCGAGTACCACGTCAAGAAGTGCGACGTGATCCTGCCGCTGGTGGCCATCGCCACCCCGGCCACTTACGTCAAGGAACCGCTGCGCGTCTTCGAACTGGATTTCGAGGCCAACCTGCCCATCGTGCGCCAGGCCGTGAAATACAAGAAGCGGGTGATCTTTCCCTCGACCTCCGAGGTTTACGGCATGAGCCAGGACCCGGAGTTCGATCCGGAAAACTCGCCGCTGATCTACGGCCCGATCAACAAGCCGCGCTGGATCTACGCCTGTGCCAAGCAGATGATGGATCGCGTGATCCACGCCTACGGCCAGCAGGAAGGACTGCAATACACGCTGTTCCGCCCCTTCAACTGGATCGGGCCGGGCCTGGATTCGATCCACACGCCAAAGGAAGGCAGTTCGCGCGTGATCACCCAGTTCCTCGGCCATATCGTGCGCGGCGAGCCGATCAAGCTGGTGGACGGCGGCACCCAGAAGCGCTCCTTCACCTTTGTTTCGGACGGCATCGACGCGTTGATGAAGATCATCGACAACAAGGATGGCATCGCCAACGGCAAGATCTACAACATCGGCAATCCGGGGAACAATTACTCGATCCGCGAGCTCGCCACGCTGATGCTCGACCTGGCCCGCCAGTACCCCGAGTACGCCGAGAGCGTGGCCAAGGTCAAGGTACTGGAAACCACCTCGGCGGACTACTACGGCAAGGGCTACCAGGACACCCAGCACCGCGTGCCGAAGATCGCCAACACCATGGCCGATCTCGACTGGGCGCCCAAGGTCGGCTTCGAAGAGGCTTTGCGCGGCATTTTCGAGGCCTACCGCACCGACGTGGCCGAAGCGCGCAAGCTGATGGATTGAGCTTCATGCCGAAGCTGGCACTGAAAATCGATGTCGATACCTGGCGCGGCACGCTGCAAGGCGTTCCCCGGCTGGTGGAAATCCTGCGCCGCCATCGCGCCGGTGCGAGCTTTCTGTTCTCGCTCGGCCCCGATCACACCGGACGCGCCATCAAGCGCGTGTTCCGCCCCGGCTTCATGAAAAAGGTGCAGCGCACCTCCGTGGTGTCACACTATGGGATCAAGACCCTGATGTACGGCACGCTGCTGCCGGGGCCGGATATCGGCCGGCGCGGCGCCGATATCCTGCGCGCGACGCGCGATGCCGGCTTCGAAACCGCGATCCACTGCTGGGATCACGTGAAGTGGCAGGACGGCGTGGAGCACGCCGACCCGGCCTGGACCGAACGTGAGATGCGCAGAGCACACCAGCGCTTCGCGGAGGTTTTCGGCACCAATGCGCCCGGCCATGGCGCCGCCGGCTGGCAGATGAATGCCCATGCCTTGCGCATGACCCAGCGCCTCGGATATCGCTGGGCATCGGACTGCCGCGGCAGCCACCCGTTTATCCCGGTGTGGAATGCCGAGATCGTCGCCTGCCCGCAACTGCCGACCACGCTGCCCACCCTCGATGAACTGGTCGGCGTTGACGACCTGACACCGGAAAATGTGCACCAGCACCTGCTGCGCATTTCGGCGGAAACGACACGGGACCACGTGTTCACGCTTCATGCCGAACTGGAAGGGCTCAAGTTCGGCGACACCCTGGAGCGCCTGCTCACCGGCTGGCGCGAGCAGGGTTACGAAATGGTCTCGCTGGGCGATTTGCGCGACGCGCTCGACCCGGCGCTACTGCCTCGCCATGAAATCCGGCGCGGTGAAGTGCCGGGGCGTTCCGGCCTGTTGATGGTGCAAGGCGAGGAATTTCTATCCACCTGGAAGGAAGCAGCATGATCGAAACCTTCATGTTCCCACCCGCCACGCCTTCGGCCATCGGCCTGCGGGTCCCCGACTTCACGGTACCCGCCACCGGAGGCGAGTTCACCCTTTCGGCCCACCTCGGCAAACCCGTGGTGCTCTACTTTTACCCAAAGGACAATACGCCGGGCTGCACCACCCAGGCCCAGCAGTTCCGCGACCTGCACGCCGAATTCGCCAGGGCCGGCTGCGCGGTGATCGGCGTGTCGCGCGATTCGCTGAAATCCCATGAGGCCTTCAAGGCCAAGCTCGGGCTGCCCTTCGAACTGATCTCCGACATCGAAGGCGTGCTTTGCCGCATGTTCGACGTGGTAAAGAACAAGATGCTCTACGGCAAGAAGGTGCTCGGCATCGAACGCTCGACTTTCCTGATCGACGCCAAGGGATTTCTGCGCCACGAATGGCGCGCCACCAAGGCCGACGGCAACGCTGCGACCGTGCTGGAGGCGGTGCGCAAGCTGTAATCCGGAACAGGGTCCGGTTTCCGGCCCTGCCCGTCGTCTTTGCCCAACTCCCCGCTGACTATCTTGAATCTGTCGTCACATCACTCCGGGAAACCCATGAACGCCAAGCGCGCCAAGGCCCACAAGAACACCATCACCAAGCTGTTCGTGCTCGACACCAATGTGCTGATGCACGACCCGATGAGCCTCTTCCGTTTCGAGGAACACGACATCTACGTGCCGATGATGACGCTGGAGGAACTCGACGCCAACAAGAAGGGCATGTCCGAGGTCGCCCGCAACGCGCGGCAGAGCAGCCGCCTGCTCGACGAAATCGTCTCCGGCGCCGAGCACGACATGGCGCACGGCATCGAATTGACCGTCGCCTCGCGCGAACTGGCCACCGGACGGCTGTTTTTCCAGACCGAAGCCATCAACGGCATCCTGCCCAGTTCGCTGCCGACCGCCAAGGCCGACAACCAGATCATCGGCGTCGTCATGCACCTCGGGCAGAAGTTCCCCAAACGGCCCGTGATCCTGGTGTCCAAGGACATCAACATGCGCATCAAGGCCCGTGCCCTGGGCCTGGAAGCGCAGGACTACTTCAACGACAAGGTGCTGGAGGACACCGACCTCCTCTACACCGGCACGCGCGAACTGCCCGCCAATTTCTGGGACACGCACGGCAAGGGCCTGGAATCCTGGAAGAAGGACAGCCGCACCTACTACCGCATCCGCGGGCCGCTCTGCCAGGAAATGCTGGTCAATGAATTCGTCTGGCAGGAAGGCCCGCAGCCGCTGCAGGCCTGGGTAAGAGTCGGCGCTGGCAAGACGGCGGAGCTGGAAACCCTGATCGATTTCAGCCACGCCAAGAACGCCGTCTGGGGCATCACCGCGCGCAATCGCGAACAGAACTTCGCGCTCAACCTGTTGATGAACCCCGAGATCGACTTCGTCACGCTGCTGGGCCAGGCCGGCACCGGCAAGACGCTGCTGACGCTCGCCGCGGCACTGACCCAGACCCTGGAAACCAAGCTGTTTTCCGAGATCATCATCACCCGCGTCACCGTGCCGGTGGGCGAAGACATCGGCTTCCTGCCCGGCACGGAAGAGGAAAAGATGACGCCGTGGATGGGCGCGCTGGAAGACAACCTCGACGTGCTCAACAAGCCCGCGGAACCACCCTCGGGCGCCCATGGCAGCGGCAGCTATGGCGGCGATTGGGGACGCGCGGCGACCATGGACCTGATCCGCAGCCGGATCAAGGTCAAGTCGCTGAACTTCATGCGCGGGCGCACCTTCCTCAACAAGTTCCTGATCATCGACGAGGCGCAGAACCTGACGCCGAAGCAGATGAAGACGCTGATCACGCGCGCCGGACCCGGCACCAAGGTGGTCTGCCTGGGCAACATCGCCCAGATCGACACGCCCTACCTGACCGAGGGCAGCTCAGGCCTGACCTACGTGGTGGATCGCTTCAAGGGCTGGCCGCATTCGGGCCATGTCACGCTGCAGCGCGGCGAACGTTCGCGCCTCGCGGAACACGCCGGCGAGGTGCTCTGAAGAACCCCAGCCGGTTCAATACGATGAGCCGGATGCGTGGTTCTCAAACCGCGTGTACTCGCCAAGGAAGGTGAGACGAACCGTGCCCACGGGGCCGTTGCGGTGCTTGCCGATGATCGCCTCCGCCGTGCCCTTGTCCTGGGTATCGGGCTTGTAGTATTCCTCGCGGTACATCATCAGGATGATGTCGGCATCCTGCTCGATGGCGCCGGACTCGCGCAGGTCGCTCATCAGCGGGCGCTTGTCGTTGCGCTCCTCGACCTTCCGCGACAACTGCGAGAGGGCGATGATCGGCACCTGAAGCTCCTTGGCCAGCGCCTTGATCGAACGCGAAATTTCTGAAATTTCGGTGGCGCGGTTCTCGTTGTCGCGATTGGCGCTCATCAATTGCAGGTAATCGATCACGATCAACCCGAGCTTGCCGAACTGCCGATGCAGGCGCCGCGCGCGGGCGCGCAGGTCGGTTGAATTGATGGCCCCGGTCTCGTCGATATGGATGGGCGCCTCGTGCAGCTTGCCCAAAGCCACGGTCATGCGATCCCATTCGTCATCGGTGAGGCGACCGGTGCGCAGCTTCGACTGATCAATGCGGCCCACCGAGGACAGGAAACGCGTGGCAAGCTGCGGACCGGACATTTCCAGGCTGAAAATCGCCACCGGCAGGCGCTGATCGACGCCGACATGTTCGGCGATATTCATGGCGAAGGCGGTCTTGCCCATCGACGGCCGGCCGGCAACGACAATCATGTCGCCCGGCTGCAGGCCCGAGGTCATCTTGTCGAGATCGACAAACCCCGTGGCGACACCGGTGATGTCCGACGGGTTGTCGCGCGCCAGCAAGGTCTCCATGCGCTCGACCACTTCACCCAGCAGGGGCTGGATGGCAACGAATCCGGCGTTGTTGCGATTCCCGGCTTCGGCAATCCGGAAGATTTTCTGCTCGGCTTCGTCGAGCAGGGCCTTTACCTCGCGACCGGCCGGATTCAGGGCATTGCCGGCGATCTCGTCGCCGACCGTAACCAGTTGGCGCAGGATCCCCCGTTCGCGCACGATCTCGGCATAACGCCGGATGTTCGCCGCCGAGGGCGTGGCGTTGGCGATCTCGCCCAGATACCCCAGACCGCCGGTCTGGTCGACTTCGTTTGAGGCCTCGATCGACTCGTAGACCGTGACCACGTCGGCGGGACGACCGTTCTGGATCAGCTTGCCGATGTGACGGAAGATGCGGCGATGGTCGTCGCGATAGAAATCCGTCTCGCGCACCACGTCGCCAATGCGATCCCAGGCGGCATTGTCGATCAACAAACCACCGATCAGCGACTGCTCGGCCTCGATCGAATGTGGGGGAAGTTTGAGTGCCGCAACCTGGCTATCCAGTTGCTGCGGGGGGTTGAAGGCCCGAACCTGTGCCATCGAAGTCTCCGAAGTGAAGCCGGGAGTCTAGCCCCCGATTCGTCGCGTGTTAAGTGCACAACATGTGGGCATTCTGTGGGCAAGTTGTGTATTTGCGGTGGACGGATTTCACGCAGCGCACCATCCCGCCCGGGGGATAGCTTCCATGCTTTCGGTGCAGACAAATTCCACAGGGGGATACCGTCCGCGCCTACGGCGCGGACATAAGAAAGGGCCGCCGGCTTTTGCCGGCGGCCCTTTCATTTGACGCGGCCTGCTTACTGCTCGCCGAGCACGGAAACCGTGACGGTGGCTACGACGTCGCTGTGCAGCGCGATCTGTACCGGAGTATCGCCAATCGTCTTGAGCGGGCCTTCCGGCAGGCGGACGGCCCCCTTGTCGACCTTGTATCCCTGGGCTTCCAGCGCCTCGATGATGTCGTGTGCCGAAACGGAACCGAACAGGCGGCCATCAACGCCGGTCTTGCGCGTGATCTGCAGCATCAGGCCTTCCAGCTTCTCGGCCTGGCCCTGCGCGGCGGCCACGGCTTCCGCCTGGATGCGCTCGAGCTCGGCTCGCTTCTCTTCGAAGATCTTGCGGTTGGCGTCCGTTGCACGCTTGGCCTTGCCTTGCGGGATCAGGAAGTTGCGCGCATAGCCGTCCTTGACCTTGACCACGTCGCCGAGGCCGCCGAGGTTGACCACTTTTTCCATCAGAATGACTTGCATGATCGTTTCCTCGCTTACTGGTGCAGGTCGGTGTAGGGCAGCAGGGCCAGGAAGCGCGCGCGCTTGATGGCCGTCGACAACTGGCGCTGGTAGCCGGTCTTGGTGCCGGTGATGCGTGCCGGCATGATCTTGGCGTTTTCAGCGACGAAATCCTTGAGGATTTCAACGTCCTTGTAATCGATTTCCGCGATCTTCTCGGCGGTAAAGCGGCAGAACTTGCGCCGCTTGAACATGCCACGACCCTTGTCGTCCTTGCGCTTAACGCCGGTCTTGCTTTTCGGTTTGAATGCCATTTTCAGTTCCTTCCACGAATTCGACTGTATTCACATGCAGTATCGGGCTGCGTCGCTTGAGGCTCCTGGCGGCGAGAAATCCACTCACCCGGAGACCATCCCCGGTCTTGGCCGCCGTCAGCACCTGGGCCACACGACCAACCGCCACACAGGCCATTTCGCATTCCACCTTGCGCTCGACATCGGCTTCGACCTGGGTCGAGACATGCGCGAGGAGGAATTCGACGACCGGGAATCCGGCGGGGGTGTGGCGCAAGGCGCCACGCTCAAGCAGGCGACCCGACAACTGCGTCAGGTTGCTGTCCCCGGACGCCATCAGGCAGCCGCGGGAGCCTCCGCCTTGGCTTCGGGCTGGGTCAGCGAGCGCGACTTCTCTTCCTTCATCATCGGGGAAGCGGTCACCACCGCCTTGCGCATTTTCACGGTGAGGTGGCGCAGGACGGCATCGTTGAACTTGAAGGCATGCTCCATTTCGGCCAGGGTCTCGCCGTCGCACTCGATGTTCATGAGCACGTAGTGGGCCTTGTGTACCTTCTGGATCGGATAGGCCATCTGGCGGCGGCCCCAGTCCTCGAGGCGATGGATGGCGCCGTTGCGGGCGGTGACCAGCGTCTTGTAACGCTCGATCATCGCCGGAACCTGCTCCGACTGGTCCGGGTGGACGATGAAAACAATTTCGTAATGGCGCATGCAATCTCCTTGTGGTTGAGTTTCAGCCCCCCCGCATGCGGAACGGGTGGAGCAAGGGAAAGCCGGCGATTATAGGCGGTCGGCCCGTCCAAAGCAAGCCAAAAACAAGCACCTAGCCGCAGAAGCGCAGGCCGCTGTAGTTCAGCAGGAGCTCGGGCTGGGTATAGGCGGCAAACGCCAGAACCGCCATCACCGCCGCAAGCGCCAAGGCCAGCGCACGCCAGAAGGCCAGGGCAGCGCGCGGGGAGGTTTCGGTCGCGGACGATGCGCCGGGTTGCATGGAATCCATCCCGCCATGTTCCGCATGGCCGGCGGGCAAGTCAAGCCTCAAAATTGCTCGCCATTGCGCAGGAAACGCCATTGGCCCAGCGGCAGATCGCCAAGGCGGACCTTGCCGATGCGCACCCGCTTGAGGCCAGTCACGCGCAGGCCGACCTGTTCGCACATGCGACGAATCTGTCGCTTGCGACCTTCCTTGAGAACGAAGCGCAACTGTTCCGAATTGGCCCAGGCCACCTTCGCCGGCCGCAAGGTCTTGCCGTCGAGTTCCAGCCCGTGATTGAGCAGGGCCAGGCCGCGCGCATCCAGCATGCCATCGACGCGCACCAGATATTCCTTTTCGACCTGCGAGTCGTCACCGATCAACTGGCGCGCGACCCGGCCGTCCTGCGTCAGTACCAGCAAACCCGTCGAATCGATGTCGAGGCGCCCGGCCGGTGCCAGGCCCTTGAGGTGGCCGGGCTGGAAGCGCTGGCCGTCCGCGGCAAGCTGGGTTTTCGCCGAGATGAGGGTGACCGCGGGTTGGTGACCATCCTCGGCCTGCCCGGAAACATATCCGATCGGCTTGTGCAGCAGGATCGTCACCTGTCGGGCCTGCGTCGCGCGCGCTTCCGGTGCCAGGGTGATGATCGCATCCGGCAGCGCCCGCGTGCCGAGTTGTGTCACGCGCTGGCCATCGACGAACACCAGGCCACGCTCGATATAAGCGTCCGCCTCGCGACGCGAACACAGGCCGCGTTCGGCTAGCAGTTTGGAAACCCGGATACCCTGCGTATCATCCATGGCTCGGAATTCTATCCCGCGCCCATGCTCAGCTACCGCCACGCCTTTCACGCCGGCAACCACGCCGACATCCTCAAGCACCTTGTTCTGACGCTGTGTCTGCAACACATGAACGCCAAGGACAAGCCCTGGCTGCTGCTCGATACGCACGCCGGTGCCGGCGTATACGCCATCGACTCCGAGCAGGCGAAAAAGACCGGCGAATACATCGATGGCATCGCCCGCCTGTGGAACCGCGTCGACCTGCCGGCGCCGATGAAGTCCTACATGGACGCGCTACAGGCCTGCAACGGTGGCCTGAAACTGCGTCGCTATCCGGGCTCGCCGTGGCTGGCGGCACACTTTGCGCGAGACATCGACAGCCTGCGCTTCAGCGAACTGCATTCCACAGATTTCGCCCTGCTGCGGCGTGAATTCAAGGATGGCGGTCGCCGCGTCATGGTCGAGCAGGCCGATGGCTTCGAAGCCATGAAGGCCGCCCTGCCGCCGCCCTCGCGGCGCGGCCTGGTGCTGGTCGATCCCTCCTACGAGATCAAGAGCGATTACCCGCGCGTCGTCGCGGCGCTCAAGGATGGACTGAAGCGCTTTGCCACCGGAACTTACCTGGTCTGGCTGCCCTTCCTGCCCAGCATCGAATCTCGCGGACTGCCCGAGAAGCTCAAGAAGCTCCCCGTGGATTGGCTGTATGCCAACCTCAATGTGTGCGGTCCGGCAACCAAGGGCCACGGCATGAACGGCAGCGCGATGTTTGTCGTCAATCCGCCGTGGACGCTGCAGGCGGCACTGGAAACGTCCCTGCCCTGGCTCGCGCGCGTACTGGCGTTGGACGACAAAGCAGGCTGGGAACTGGTCGATTCCACCGCGAAACCCCAAACGCCTAAATGATGTTTTCAATCGACCGAATCGTGATATTCCATAGGCAAACCACGCGAGCGAATTCGTCCGCGGTGAATGGGATTACGAGCGGCTGTTCGCGTTAAATTGCCGCGCTTCGCCATCATGGCGGCGTCCCGACAACGTTGAGGAGAATAGCCTCGGCTTCGACAGCGGCAAGCTTGGCGCCGTCGCGCACCAATACCTTTCGCACGACCGACTGAAATGCCATGGCGTCAACCGACAGCGACCTTGTTCCAATTGTCCAGCATAGCGGCCAGGCGCTCCAGGTTCACGGGTTTCGTGAGAAAGTCATCCATCCCGGCGGCGAGGCAAGCCAACCTGTCTTCCTCGTAGGCGCTTGCCGTCAGGGCGATGATCGGCAAGCGGGCCATGCCGTTCTTCTGTTCCCAGGCTCGAATCTGCTTGGTCGCCCCGTAGCCATCCAGGACCGGCATCTGGCAATCCATCAGCACCAGGTCGGGCCGAATTCCCGCCGTGACACGGTCAACAGCCACCTGACCATTTTCGACGCTCTCGAAACGTATCCCCAGCCTAGTGAGCATGGCTTCAATAACCAACCGGTTGGTGGCGTTGTCCTCTACCACCAGGACAAATCGCGGCGGCTGGGTCGAGGCTACGGATCCCGTGGGTTCCCGCGCCACGTGCCTACTGTCCTCGGCATCCGCGACCCGCTGCGCCCGGATGCGGAACCAGAAGTGGCTGCCTTTGTCGGGTTCGCTCCTGACGCCAACCTCACCGCGCATCAGCAGGGCAAGGCTGCGCACGATGGACAAACCCAGTCCGCTGCCGCCGTACTCCCTGGTGGAGGAGGAATCGACCTGGGAGAATGCCGTGAACAGCGCAGACTGCTTGGACTCCGGGATACCGATGCCGCTGTCGGTAACGGAGAACTCCAGCACAATCTCACCCTCGGTCGTCTCCACCTCCCGACCTTCGACGCGGACGAATCCCACGCCAGTGAACTTGATGGCATTGCTGACGAGATTCGAGAGCATCTGCCGCAGGCGAATGGGGTCCGCGCGGCAGCGAACATCGTGAGAACCCTGCCAGATCGCTTCCATGTTCAGCCCCTTGGATCGCGAGACCTCGCCGAACAGGGCCGTAGTCTCGCGAATCAGTTGCTCCGGATGGACAACAGCAATTTGGAGCTCAACCTTGCCCGCTTCAATTTTTGACAGATCGAGGATGTCATTCAGCAAGGTGAGCAGCGTCTGACCCGAGTTGAGAATGACCCGGGCGTATTCGTGGCATTGGCCTTCCCTCAAACCCGGCATGAGAAGCAACTGCGCCATGCCGAGGACGCCGTTGAGTGGCGTGCGGATCTCATGGCTCATGGTTGCAAGGAAGCGGCTCTTGGCAAGATTGGCGGACTCAGCAACCTCCCTGGCCTGTCGCAGGTCGCGTTCAAGCCGCTTCTGGTCCGTGATGTCATGCTTGATTGCGACGTAACTGGTAACTTCGCCGAATTCGTCCTTGATCGGCGCCACGGTGGCGTACTCGTAATAGATGCTGCCATCCTTGCGGCGATTGACGAACTCGCCCTCCCAGCTTTCTCCGGCCGCCAAGGATGCCCACAAGGCAACGAAGGTCTCGTTCGGCGTGAGCTTCGATTGCAATATCCGCGGGTTTTGCCCAATGACCTCCTCGGGCAGGAAGCCCGTGGCGGTGGTGAAATGCGAATTGACATAGACGATGGTGGGTTCCAGCGTCGTGATGACGATGCTGCTGGGACTCTGCTCGACTGCCATCGACAGTTGGCGAATGGTGCGCTCACGGTCGCGCAACGCCGTGGTATCTTTGAAGACGCCAACATAGTTGGACACGGTTCCAGCGGCATCGCGAATGCTCGATATCGTGAGCCACTCCATCAGCTCGCTGCCATCCTTGCGCCGGTTGATGACATCCCCCTGCCAAACGCCGGTCGTTTCGATCTTCCGCCACATATCGGCATAGAAATCCCCCGAATGTCGCCCCGAGGATAGAAAGCGCGGCGTTTCGCCGAGGATATCCGCCTCGGCGTAACCCGTAATGGCGGTGAATGATGGATTGGCGGCAAGAATCCGCTGTCTCGCGTCGGTCACCAGAATGCCGTCATGACTATGGGCAAAGACGCTTGCCGCCAGGCGTTGCGCCTCCAGCAAGCCGGCTTCGCGAACGAAGTGCGCGCGCAGACGGAAGGTGAGCAGGCCGGTGATCAGCAACGTGGCCACGAGCGCGAATCCCACCAATAGAAGGCGTGCAGCCGCCTCCTGCTTCCATTGGACCAGGGCGGTCTCGCGATCGACATGCGCCACCACTAGGAATGGATGGCTGCGCAAAGCCCGATAGACGGTCAGGGCGGGCCTGCCACGAACATCGTCATCCGCAATTTCGCCGATCTCCAGATCGCGCGCCTGATTGAGCAACTTTTCATCTTCGATCCGGCTGCCCACATGCTGACCATCCAAAGTCGACAGCGTCAATATGCCTTGATAGTCGAAGAGCGTGAATTGCCGCAGGCCGGAATCGACATGCCGGCCAATGTGGTTTAAGAAATAGTCAGGATTGATAGCCGCGACAGCGATCAATCCGGAGGAACCGGGCAGATGCCGCACAGCCGGCAGAAAATAGCTGACGCGCGCGCCGACTGGTTTCGCCGGTGAGGTCACCCTGCCGGAAGAAAAATCCCGGCCTTCGCGCGGGACCCCAAATCGCGTCACGCCCTTTCCCTCAGTGGCAACCCGCGGCAGATAGGCAGACAAATCCACCTGCACCCCGACATTTCCGGCCGACGAGCTTGCCAATATGCGGCCATCGGCGCCGGCGATGGAAAGGGAACGCAAAGCGGGCATCTGGCGCTGGATGCTTTGCAGAAGGCCACCGTGATTCTTCGCGTTGCCCAGTCGGGGATCGGCGAGCAATTCCGGCAGGTTGGTCAGCATCAGATCGACCAGGAAAAGATTTTGCGACACATGATCCTCGAAACCGCGTACTTGCAGGGATGCCTGCCGCAGATGCCCTTTCAGCACCTCTTCGCGCATGTCACGCAGCCCCGACAGGGTGCCGGCCACCACGACTACGGCCAGCAACGCCTGCAGGATGAACAGCAAGGATAGATAGCGCTGGCGTGCCGGTTGAATCACATCGCGCGCTGCCGAGGAAGACATCATGGACCGTTGGCTAGTCGAGAACGACTATCGGATCGAGTTTGTGGCGTTTCGCCGCGGCCAGCAGCCGGCCATCCTTTTTTGTCTCGGCCACGAACCGCTCCATGCGGGCGTGCCATGTGTCGTCGCCGCGTTGCATGGCGTAGGCGTATGGTGTGACGTGGTAGGTGCTGTCGGGCGTGATCAGCCGCGCCCAATCCGTGGTTTCGAGCATGCGCCGGCTGAAGGGATAATCCGTCATGAAAGCATCCGCTCGCCCGGATTGCACCTCCTGCTCGCGTGCATGGGGGGTCTCGACCACGAGCAATTCGGCCGCTTTTAGTTTCTGCCGCATCACGGGTTCATGCAGGGTTCCTTTCGCCACGACCACGAGGCTGCCCGGCTGGTCTATATCGTTCCAGGACTGGATGCGACGGTTGCTGCGCGTCGTTATTGCGTAGATGTCGCTTGCCAGGTGCGGCCGCGTGAAACGAAGTTTTTCGAGCCGCTGCGGATTGATCCCGATGGCAAACATGGCGACGTCGCATTTGTCGCCGGTCAGGTCCTCGATCAGCCGCGCAAAGGAGCTATCGATAAATCGTACCGCCACGCCCAGATCACTGGCGAGTGCCTCGGCCATGTCGATATCGATGCCTGACAGCGTTTGTGTTTTCGGATTCCGAAATGAAATCCCGTAGTAGTCGGGCCAAACGCATACCCTCAGTTGCTTCGCGGCAAGAATACGGCCGAGCCGTCGCTCATCGGCATATCCCTGAGTAGATAGCATCACCAACAGCGCCGCAAACAACCATGCCCTTGTCACAACATTCCTCCCATTTTTTTACAGCCAACGCGCGCGAACTCACTTCACCCGCCTGCCTTGAACCGCGATTATATGGGCAGGACGCGCGATGCGGCCGCGCACCAACACCTGCTCGCGGGGCGCACCGCGACACGATGACCCGACAAGTCAGGCTTCGGGCGGCAAGCTCGCCGCATGACCAGCGCCGACTCTTACCCGGTGAGTTCCGTCCGACCCCGAAAATGTTCCAGCGCCTCGGCATTGGCCAGCGCTTCGACGTTCTTCACCGGCAGCCCGTGCACGACGTTGCGCACGGCGAGTTCGACGATCTTGCCGCTCTTGGTGCGCGGAATGTCGGCGACCTGGAGGATTTTCGCCGGAACGTGCCGTGGCGTGGTGTTGTCCCGGATCACCTGCTTGATGCGCCCGGCCAGCGCATCATCGAGCGCGGTCTCCGCGCGCAGCTTGACGAACAGCACGACCCGGACATCGCCGGCGTTGCCCGGCGGCCAGTCCTGGCCGATGACGATGGACTCGACCACCTCGGCGAGCTTCTCCACCTGGCGATAGATCTCGGCGGTTCCGATGCGCACGCCGCCGGGGTTCAAGGTGGCGTCCGAACGACCGTGGATGATGAATCCGCCGTGCGCCGTGATCTCGGCGAAGTCACCGTGGCACCAGACCTGGTCAAACCGGTCGAAGTAGGCGGCCCGGTACTTGGCGCCATCGTCGTCATTCCAGAAGCCGATGGGCATCACCGGAAAGCTTCGGGTACACACCAGTTCGCCCTTTTCGCCGCGCACCGGCCTCCCCGCGTCGTCGAAGACATCAACCGCCATCCCCAGTCCGGCGCACTGAATCTCGCCGCGATACACGGGGCCGATCGGATTGCCGCCGACAAAGCAGGAAATGATGTCCGTGCCGCCGGAAATCGAAGCCAGTTGGAGATCCGCCTTGACATTGGCGTACACGTAATCGAAACCTTCGGGCACCAGCGGACTGCCCGTCGAGAACATCGTCCGCAGCGCGGAAAGGTCGTGAGTGCGGCGGGGTTGCAAGTCGATCTTGGCGATGGCGTCGATGAACTTGGCCGAAGTGCCGAAGTGGGTCATGCTTTCGGCATCGGCGTAATCGAAGAGGATGCCGCCGCGTCCGAGGAAGGGCGACCCGTCGTACAGCAGCAAGGTAGCGCCGGAAGCGAGGCCCGTCGCCAGCCAGTTCCACATCATCCAGCCGCAGGTGGTGAAATAGAACAGCCGGTCGCCCGGCTTCACGTCACCTTGCAACTGGTGCTCCTTGAGGTGCTGCAACAGCGCCCCGCCCGCGCAATGCACGATGCATTTTGGCACGCCGGTGGTACCCGAGGAATACATGATGTACAGCGGGTGATCAAAGGGCAGGCGCTCGAACCTCACCTTGCGCTGCGCAAGGAAGGGCGCGAGAAACGCCGCCAGCGTCACGCCCTTGCGGATCCCGGCCAGACCCTCGCCATCCCCGGCGCCCCCGGCATAGGGCACCACCACGACGCGCTCCAGCGAGGGCAGGCGCGCCGCGATTTCGCGCAGCTTGCCGAGGCAATCGATCAGCTTGCCGTTGTACCAGTAGCCATCACAGGCGAAAAGCACTTTGGGTTCGATCTGGCCAAAGCGGTCGACCACGCCCTGAACGCCGAAATCGGGCGAAGCCGAGGAAAAGATGGCACCGATCGAGGCCGCCGCCAGCATGAAAACCACGGTTGCAGGAATGTTGGGCAGATAGGCGGCGACCCGGTCGCCCTTGAGCACGCCCATGGCGCGCAGAGCCGCGGCGGTCTGAGCCACGGCCCGATGAAGTTCGGCGCGACTGACCCGGCCCTTTACCTTGTCCTCGCCCCAGAACACCATTGCCTCGGGATTGCCCGGCCGGCACAGCAGGTTCTCGGCAAAGTTCAAGCGGGCCTGGGGAAACCACCTGGCGCCGGGCATCTTCTCGCCATCGACAAGCACCGCGTTGCCCATGTCGCCAATCACGCCGCCGAACTGCCAGACCGATGTCCAGAATTCCTCCGGATGGACTATCGACCAGGCATGAAGGGTCGCGTAGTCGGCGCTGGCGAGACGGCGATTCCAGCGCTGTTCCGCCGCCTTGGCGAACGCCTTGATGCGGCTGGCGGCAACGCGGCGCGCCGGGGGTTTCCAGAGCGGCTTTTCCGGACTGTTCATGCTCGTTCCTCGCGAATCAGAGACAGGCGGCGCGCATCATTTCGGGCAGGGGAATCGACTTCCCGGTGCCGGGGTTGATCCACACCAGCTTGGCGGCGCCTTCGGCATAGAGCCGTTCCTCGCCGACGACGCGCATCTCGTAGTAGGTCGGCACGCTGCTGCGACCGGGATGGCCGCAGAACATCCGGCACTCGATGACGCCAGGATAGGTGACGGGTATCAGGAAGGTGCAACTGGCATTGACGATCACCGGCCCCTCGGTTTGGGTCACGGAGGTACCGAAGCCGAAGCTCTCCAGCCATTCGATGCGCGTCTGTTCCATGTAGCGGAAATAGACGGTGTTGTTGACATGGCCCATGGCGTCCTGATCACCCCAGCGGATGGGCATTTGGTTGCTGTAAACAAGCTTGCGGTGGTGTTCCATCAGGCGGTATTCGTCAAGTTGAAGATCGGTTCAAGATTATAATCCCGCGATCAATCCTATCGATCGAGGTCAGCATGCAGCGCGAGTCCATGGAGTTCGATGTCGTTGTCGTCGGCGGTGGCCCCGCCGGACTTTCCGCCGCGATCCGCCTCAAGCAGATCAACCCCGAAATCAACGTCTGCCTGATCGAAAAGGGGTCCGAAATCGGCGCGCACATCCTCTCCGGCGCGGTGATGGATCCGCGTGCGCTGAACGAGCTTATTCCCGACTGGAAGGAAAAGGGCGCCCCGCTCAGCCAGCCCGTCACCGGCGACGATCTTCTGGTGCTCACGGTGGAAGGTCACACTCGCCTCCCCGACTGGCTGGTGCCGGACAATTTCCACAACGAGGGCAATTACATCATCAGCCTCGGCCTCGTCGCGCGCTGGCTCGGCGAGCAGGCCGAAGCCCTCGGCGTCGAAGTCTATCCCGGCTTCGCCGGCGCCGAGATCCTCTACGACGACAAGGGCGCCGTGCGCGGCGTCGCCACCGGTGACATGGGCATCGGCCGCGACGGCCAGCCCACCGGAGCCCATCAGCCCGGCATGGAACTGCTCGGCAAGTACACCATCTTCGCCGAAGGCGCGCGCGGCCATCTTGGCAAGCAGTTGCTGGCGAAGTACGACCTCTGCGCGGGCAAGGATACGCAGACCTTCGCCATCGGCATCAAGGAACTGTGGGAGATCGATCCCGCCAAAGCCAAACCCGGCCTTGTCGTCCACACCTCGGGCTGGCCGATGGAAAGCGATACCTTCGGCGGCGGTTTTCTTTACCACCTGGAGGGCAACAAGCTTACCCTGGGCATGGTCATCGGCCTCGATTACAAGAACCCCTGGCTCAGCCCATACGAGGAAATGCAGCGCTGGAAGACCCACCCGTCGATCAAGGCGCACATCGAGGGCGGCAAGCGCCTGGCCTACGGCGCACGCGCCATCAACAACGGCACGCCGCAGGCGCTGCCCAAGACGGTGTTCCCCGGTGGCGCCCTGGTCGGCTGCAATGCCGGTTACATGAACGCTGCGCGCATCAAGGGCAGCCACGCCGCGCTCAAGTCCGGCATGCTCTGCGCCGAAGCCTTGGCCGAGGCGCTGGCCGCCGGCCGCGAACGCGACGAACTGACGGCCTACCCCGAGTTGTTCGAAAAGAGCTGGCTCAACGAGGAACTGCAACGCACGCGCAACTGGAAACTCTGGTTCAAGAAGAGCCCGCTGCTTGGCCAACTGATGACCGGCGTGGAGCACTGGTTCCTGCCCAGGATCGGCATCAAGACACCGCCTTGGACGCTGCACAACCACAAGCGCGACAACGAAAGCCTGTTGCCCGCGGCACAGTGCGCCAGGATCGACTATCCAAAGCCCGACGGCGTCCTGAGCTTCGACCGGCTTTCCTCGGTGTTTCTGTCCAATACCAATCACGAAGAAGACCAGCCCTGCCACCTGCAGCTCAAGGACGCAACGGTTCCGATCGCCACCAACCTGGCGCTCTACGACGCCCCGGAGCAACGCTATTGCCCGGCGGGTGTCTATGAAATCGTCCGCGACGAAGGCGGTGACAACGCCCGCCTCCAGATCAACGCGCAAAACTGCGTGCATTGCAAGACCTGCGACATCAAGGATCCGACGCAAAACATCACCTGGGTGGTGCCTCAGGGGGGTGAAGGACCGATCTACGCGCAGATGTAGTGGACCGGGGAAGCATTCCCGACCGCGTTCCGGCCGCGACGAGGCTGTCGTGGCCTACGTAGTTTCCGCGGATTCTCGCGCAATCCACGGATAAACAACGCCCAGTCTGATTTGGAATAATCGCGGGACCGGCCCGCACGCCCGATCGAAATGGTCAACGGGACGCTGTTGACCACCGAGCGACGCGCCACCCATGAAAATCAAACAGATCACGATTGAGGATCCCCGGTCCATCGGATCGGCGCTCGATCCGCTGGATTCGATCGCACCCAATCTGCTGCTGGCTTTCGCCGCACCCGATTTCTTCTCGCATCACGGGCTCGCGACGGAGTTGCGCCGGCGCTTTCCGGATGTCGCGGTCGTCGGTTGCTCCACGGCCGGCGAGATTTCCATGCGCGGAGTGGATGACGGCAAGGCCGTGGTCACCGCCATCCGCCTGGAACGTGCCCGACTCGTGAGCGGCACGACCGATCTGCTCGACATGGCGGACTCGCGCGCCGCCGGGCAGCGTCTCGCGAAGTCGATCCACGCCGCGGACCTGCGCCTGGTGCTGGTGTTCGGCCAGGGTGTTGACATCAACGGCAGCGCGCTGGTCGAAGGCATGAGCGACGTCCTCGGCGCATCGATTCCGATCACGGGCGGGCTCGCCGGGGACAGCGGCGCCTTTGAGAAGACCTGGACGCTTGGTCCGTCGGGCGTATCCGACCGTGCCCTTGTCGCCTTGGGCCTTGCCGGCGACGGAATTGAAATTGGTCACGGCTCCTTCGGCGGCTGGGAATCCTTCGGCCCGGCACGCAAGGTCACCCGCTGCGCGGACAACATCCTCCAGGAACTCGATGGCGAGCCCGCGCTTGGGGTCTACAAGCGCTACCTCGGCGACTATGCGGATCAACTTCCGTCGTCCGGCCTGCTTTTTCCGTTCGCCATGCTTGGCAATGATCTGGGCGCGTCCGGCGTGATCCGCAGCATTCTCGGCATCAGCGAAGAACAAGGCAGCCTCACGCTCGCCGGCAATATCACCGAAGGCGGCTACCTCAAGCTGATGCACGCCTCGACCGATGCGCTGGTGGATGGGGCGGAGAACGCGGCCAACGCGGCTGCAGCGATGACTCAGGGGCACGATCCCGGCCTGGCGATATTGATTTCCTGCGTCGGTCGCAAGCTGGTGATGGGCGATCGCACCGACGAAGAGGTAGACGCGGTGGCGTCGGTACTTGGCCGCGATGCGGTTCGCGCCGGGTTCTATTCCAATGGCGAAATCAGCCCCCTGGCTCCGGGAGGGCAAAGCCGGCTGCACAACCAGACCATGACCATCACCACGATCATCGAACACTGAGCCACAGGCGACACGACAAGGAAAACCGGGCGCCGCGATCCATGGACAAGACCCTGATGCGCCAGATGCGCCGCTATGCGGGCATCGAGGACGAAACCCAACTGCAACGCGTGCTGGACGAGGCGGCGGTGCTCGCACGCCAGGACGGAATCTCGAACGAGTTGAAGGCCACACTCGAAGGAATCGGCGTCCTGCTCGAACGGATCTCGCTCACCTACGAGCAGCATGATCGCGATCTGGCGCTGCGCTCGCGCAGCCTGGAAATCAGCTCGGTCGAACTCACCTCGGCCAACAACCGCCTGCAGGCCACGCTGACCGGCCAGGAGCACGCGATTTCCCGCCTGCGCGCCACGGCAAACTCATTGCAGGAAGAGGCAGGATTCGAGCGGCCGGCAGCGCAGTCGGAAAACTTCGAGGACCTGATCGAAATCATCAGCGGGCTGGTGCACTATCGCCACGAAAGCCGTCGCGCTATCCGCGAAGCCCAGCGCGCGCTGGAGAACCAGAAGTTCGCCCTCGACCAGCACGCCATCGTCAGCATCACCGATCGCGCCGGCACCATCATCTATGCCAACGACAAGTTTTGCGAAATCAGCGGCTACGCACGGGAAGAACTCCATGGCGTCAACCACCGCATAGTCAAGTCTGGCCACCACCCGCCCGAGTTCTTTCGCGAGCTGTGGGATTGCATATCCGCCGGCAGGGTGTGGTCCGGCGAGATTCAGAACCGGGCAAAAAATGGGCGCCTTTACTGGGTTGCCGCGACCATCGTGCCTTTTCTCGACGAAAGCGGCCTGCCATATCAATACGTCGCCATCCGCACCGACATCACGGCCCGGCATGAAGCCACCGCGACCCTGCGGGAACAGTTGCACTTCGTCGAGGAACTGGTGGAAGCCATCCCCCTGCCGGTGTATGTCAAGGACGAAGATCGACGCTACCGCCTGCTGAACCGGGCCTTCGAGGAGTTCTTCGGCATTGAACGGGCAAACTATATCGGCCGCACCGCGTTCGACTTGCTCACCGTCGAAGGCGCCATGACGCACGACGAACGCGACCGGGAACTCCTGCGCACGGTGTCCCGCCAGGATTACGAAGCCCAGATTCCCAATCGGAATGGATCGGTCCTGGATGGCATTTATCACAAAGCCACCCTGACGCGCCCCGACGGATCGATCGCCGGCCTGGTCGGCACGATATCCGACATCACCGAGCGCAAGGCGCTGGAACGCGCCACCCTGATGGCCAAGGATGCGGCCGAAACCGCCAACCGCGCCAAGAGTGACTTCCTGGCCAACATGAGCCACGAGATACGCACTCCGATGAACGGCATCATGGGCATGCTCGATCTGGTCCTCGACGACGAGCTCAAGCCGGAGCAGCGCGAATTTCTCGACATTGCCCGTGATTCGGCAAACGGCCTGCTGACGATCATCAACGAAATTCTCGATTTCTCCAAGGTCGAGGCCGGAAAGATCGGCCTGGAACACGTCAGTTTTGACATCCGGGAATTGCTCGCGGGCGTCGTCAAGCTGATGGCGCCCGGCGCCTCTGACAAGGGTATTGACCTGCAAGGGGAAATTTCGCCGGACGTGCCGGGAGCCTGCCGCGGTGATGCTTTGCGATTGAGGCAGGTACTCCTGAATCTGGTCGGCAATGCCATCAAGTTCACCGAGCACGGCAAGGTCGTGGTGAAGGCCGGGATTGACGACTGCCCCGGGAAATCGACCATGCTGCATCTTGTGGTCGTCGATAGCGGAATCGGCATTCCGGCCGATCGGCAAGCGCTGATATTCGAGCCCTTCGCCCAGGAAGACGCATCCATTACCCGCCGCTACGGCGGAACGGGATTGGGCCTTGCCATATGCAGCCGTCTGGTCGGCCTGATGGGAGGCAAGATATCCGTGGAGAGTTCACCAGGCCAGGGCAGCAGCTTCCACGTCACCTTGCCGCTGGTCGAGCCGGGCATTGCCACCGGATTGCCCGAGGCTGATGTCGTGGTCCGCGCGCAACAACACGGAGACGATGCCGGCATGAGTGGGGATAACACCAGGCCGACCGACCCCGTGGCACCTCGGCAGATGCTCGATGGGTTCGCCGGCGGATCCACGCCCGCCGCCACGCCCGTCGAATCGGGTTTCGACTACGCCACGGCGCTGACCAAGGCCGATGGCGAGATCGTATCCATCATCGCCCAGGAATTTCTGGATCTTGTGCCGGGCGACCTGGACCAAATGCGCACGGCGGCAAACGCGGGCGACCTTGAAGTCCTGGGACGACTGGCCCACACCTACAAGGGCCTGGCGGCAAACTTTGGCGCCCGCCCCCTGCAATCGGCCGCCACCAGGCTGCAAGCGGCATGTCGCGAGGGCAAGGTCACCGCCAGCGAATTCTCCACGACAGAAATCGAACTGCAGGCGCTTTGCACCGCGCTACGGCGCCACATCGCGCAAAACCCGGCCTGACCACGCCCGCGGCGACCGGGTCGGCCGCCGATCAGAACAAGGCCTCGTCGAGTTCCAGCGTGCTGGCTCCGCCCTGAATCACTTCCCTGGCCAAACCCGGCGCCATGGCCATGACGTGATCGGCAAAAAAACGGGCCGTGGTGATCTTCGCCGGATAGAAGGGATCGGCGTCGCCAGCGTCAATCCTGCCCTGGGCAACCAGGGCGGCGCGGGCCATCATCCAGCCGCCGGCGACATTGCCCATCAACTGAAGAAAGGGTACCGCGCCGGCGGCGACGGAACGCACATCCTTGCCGTAGTGGGCGACGATATGGTCGGTCGCCTGGGACACGGCATCGATGCCGCCATCGAGCGCGGCAGCAATGGCGGCGAATGCCGGACCCGGCTGGGCGGCCGCTTGCCCCTGCGTCTCCCGCATCATGGCGATCACCGACTTGACCGTGGCCCCGCCCTCGCGAGCAATCTTGCGGCCCATCAGGTCATTGGCCTGAATGCCGGTGGTGCCCTCGTAAATCGTGGTGATGCGAGCATCGCGCATGAACTGCGCCGCCCCCGTCTCTTCGACGAAGCCCATGCCGCCGTGCACCTGCACGCCAAGATAGCTCATGGCGTTGCCGGTCTCCGTGCTCCAGCCCTTGACCACCGGAATCATCAGATCGACAAAGGCCTGGTTTTGCGCCCGCTGCGCGGCGTCGGGGTGGCGCGCGGCGGCGTCGTGCGCCGCGGCCACGGCATAGGCCAGGGCACGCATGGCTTCGGTATGCGAACGCATCAGCATCAGCATGCGGCGGATGTCGGGATGGCGGATGATCGCCACCGGCGCCGGCGAGCCTTCAATGGCCCGGCCCTGCACGCGATCGCGGGCGTAGGTCACGGCATGCTGGTAGGCGCGCTCCGAAATCGCCAGTCCCTCCAGGCCGACGGCGAAGCGCGCCGCGTTCATCATGACGAACATGTACTTGAGGCCTTCGTTTTCCTTGCCGACCAGGGTGCCGATGGAGCCGCCGTTGTCGCCATGGACCATGACGCAGGTCGGGCTGGCATGGATGCCCAGCTTGTGTTCGATCGACACGCAATGGACATCGTTGCGCGGACCCAATGTGCCGTCCGCGTTGACCAGGAATTTCGGCACGACGAACAGCGAAATGCCCTTGACGCCCTCGGGCGCATCGGGCGTGCGGGCCAGCACCAGGTGGATGGTGTTCTCCGCCATGTCGTGGTCGCCGTAGGTGATGAATATCTTCTGGCCGAAAATTCGGTAGGTGCCGTCGCCCTGGGGCACCGCGCGCGAGCGGATCGCGGCGAGATCGGAACCGGCCTGCGGCTCGGTGATGTTCATGGTGCCGGTCCATTTGCCGGATACCATGTTGGGCAGGTACATCGCCTTCTGCGCCTCGGTGCCGGCCAGTTCCAGCGCCTCGATGGCGCCCAGGGTCAGCAGCGGACACAGCGAGAACGACATGTTGGCGGACTTCCACATCTCCTGAACCGCCGCCGAAACGACCTTCGGCAGGCCCTGGCCACCGTGCTCGGGATTTCCGCCGAGGGCATTCCACCCATTGTCGACGAATCGCGCGTAGGCCTCCTTGAACCCGCTGGGCATGGTGACGGCCATGTCCGCCCACCTTGCCCCTTCCTGATCGCCACTCCAGTTCAAGGGCGCCAGCACGCCACCGGTGAACCTGGCGGACTCGTCAAGGATGGCTTCAACCACGTCGGTCGTCGCTTCCTCATAACCGGGCAGAGCGGCGACCTTGTCCAGGCCGGCCAGCTCGGTCAATACGAACATCATGTCCTTCAGCGGGGCAACATAGGAACTCATGGTTTCACTCCAGATTTACTTGTGCAAGAGATAGCGTCGGTCGTCGAAGCTTGCCACCCAACGCGGGGAATAGACCACCATCAGGGTGATCAACGCGCCGTTGAGCCAGGCCTCGGCAAAACCGAGCAGGAAATAGTAGGGCAGATGGTCGTCAAGCAAAGTCGGCGCCGGATACACGCCGGCCAGCCAGAGCAGGCCGCAGGCGAGAACGCCGCTGGCCATCGCGGTAATGGCGGCACCAAAGAACGCGGTGACGAAGACATAGATAAAAAAATTGCCGGGCAAGCAACGATCGACCACACGCCGGATCGCATCGGCCAGGAGCGCCGGAAACACAGCCAGCGCCAGCGCATTCAGGGCGTAGGCCTCCCACCCTTCGCGGCCCAGCAGCCCGTTGTTCAGCGTGACGCCGGCCAGGACCAGCGAAAGGCCGAGAATCGCCAGCCGGGGGCCGAACATCAGGGTGAACATCGTCGCCCCCAGGAGATGCATGTCGAGGCCGGGTTTGACGCCGGCCTTCATGCTCCAGACCAGAATCAGCAGGACGGTGGTCCCCAGCCAGACGTTCAACCGGCCGGAGTCGGCCAGGTCTCGCCAGGGCGCGCCGCGCAGGCACCACAGCCAGGTGGCAAACAACGGCACAAAAGCCCCGATCGCCCATGCCTGCGGGAACAGGGCGTCGGGGAAGTTCATGCGCTACAGCGCCGCCGTGAGTTCCGGAACGGCGGCAAACAAGTCGGCGACCAGTCCGTAATCGGCCACCTGGAAGATCGGCGCATCCGGGTCCTTGTTGATCGCCACGATTACCTTGGAGTCCTTCATGCCGGCCAGATGCTGGATCGCGCCGGAAATGCCGATTGCAATGTAAAGCTGCGGCGCGACGATCTTGCCGGTCTGGCCGACCTGGTAGTCGTTGGGAACGAATCCGGCATCCACGGCGGCGCGCGATGCCCCCATGGCGGCACCCAGCTTGTCGGCCAGCGGCTCCAGCACCTTGTGGTAGTTCTCGCCGCTGCCCATGCCGCGACCACCGGAAACGATGATCTTGGCGGCGCCGAGTTCCGGCCGGGCCGACTTGGTCAGTTCGCGGCCGATGAGTTTCGACTGGCCCAGATCGGCGCCGGCGGCCACGGCTTCCACGGTGGCAGCGCCACCGGTGGCTGCAGCGGCATCGAAGCCGGTGGTGCGAACGGTGATGACTTTCACCGCGTCGGCCGACTTGACCGTCGCCATGGCATTGCCGGCATAGATCGGGCGCACGAAGGTATCGGCATCGACCACGCTGATGATCTCCGAAATCTGGGCCACATCGAGCAGGGCCGCCACGCGCGGCAAGGTATTCTTGCCGTTGCTGGTGGCGGCGGCGAGGATGTGCGTATAGCCCGCCGCATTGGCCACGATCAGCGCGGCGAGGTTCTCCGCGGTCTGGTCGCCATAGTGCGCTGCGTCGGCGACACGCACCTTGGCCACGCCGGCGACCTTTGCCGCCTGCTCCGCGACCGCGCCACAGCCCGAACCGGCAACGAGAATGTGAATCTCGCCACCGATCCTGGCGGCCGCCGTGACGGCATTGAGGGTCGCCGCCTTGAGGCTGGCGTTGTCGTGTTCTGCGATGACGAGGAGGCTCATGCGATCACCTTGGCTTCGTTCTTGAGTTTGTCTACCAGTTGCGCGACGTCCGCAACCTTGACGCCGGCGCTGCGCTTGGGCGGTTCGGCGACACTGACGGTGGAAAGGCGCGGCGCGACATCCACGCCAAGATCGGCCGGCTTGACGACGTCCAGCGGCTTCTTCTTCGCCTTCATGATGTTGGGCAGCGTGGCGTAGCGCGGCTCGTTGAGGCGCAGGTCGGTGGTGACAATGGCAGGCAGGCTGATATCCAGGGTTTCGAGGCCGCCATCGATCTCACGCGTCACGGTGGCCTTGCCATCACCAATCACCACCTTGGAAGCAAACGTCGCCTGCGACCAGCCAAGCAAGGCGGCGAGCATCTGGCCGGTCTGGTTGGAGTCGTCGTCGATCGCCTGCTTGCCCAGGATGATGAGTTGCGGGCCTTCCTTCTTTGCCACGGCGGCCAGCAGCTTGGCCACGGCCAGGGGCTGCAGTTCAACATCGGTTTCGACAAGGATTGCCCGGTCGGCGCCGATCGCCATCGCCGTGCGCAGGGTTTCCTGGCAGGCGGTGACGCCGCAGGAGACGGCAACAACCTCGGTCGCCTTGCCCCCCTCCTTCAGCCGCATGGCCTCCTCGACGGCAATCTCGTCGAAGGGGTTCATCGACATTTTCACATTCGCCAGATCGACACCAGTGCCGTCTGCCTTGACGCGAACCTTGACGTTGTAGTCAATCACGCGCTTGACCGGAACGAGGATTTTCAAGCGGGTCTCCTTAAATGATCTGAACGGAAAAAAGCATTGTAGCCACTATTCGGCGGCCGCTTATTCCATACGCCACGGTATGGGATATGAGATACTACCGCACTGCAACGCAAAACTCAATACCCTACCGTATGGAAACACGAATCGCCAAGGCGGCACGCACCGTGCTGGATCGCGACGCCTGGATCAAGGGCGCGATCGCCATCCTGGCCGAAGGCGGCGCGCAACGGCTGCGCGTCGAGGTGCTGGCCAAGCGCCTGGGCGTGACCAAGGGCAGCTTCTACTGGCATTTCAAGGATCGACGCGACCTTCAGGATGCGGTGCTGGAATTCTGGAAGGACGGCCGTATCCGCGACATCCGCAAGCAGACCCAGGCCGAGCCCGGTGGCGAGGCCGCCGCCCTGTTGCACACCATCGAGGTCTATGCGTCGGCGCGCAACCGCAAGGGCATTGCCATCGAAGCCGCCGTGCGCGACTGGGCGAGACACGACCCGCAAGCCGCGGCCGCGGTCGAGGCGGTCGATGCCGAACGCCTGACCTGCGCCTGCCGCCTGTTTCTCGCCCGCGGCATGGCGCAACGCGAGGCCGAGGCGCGCAGTCTCCTGCTCTATGCCTATGTGTTTGGCGCAAGCCTGATGCGGCACGGCGCATTCACCAACGACATCGCATCGCTGAAGTCCTGGATCGCCGATCTGATTTCCCATTGAGGCGACGGTTCCTATGCCGGGCTAATGTATGCTTGCCGGCCAGCCTCGCGTTTTCATCCACCACCCTCGCGGGGCAATCAACCCAGGCAAGCAGGTATTCCCGGAAATGCACGACGCCTTCATTGGCCGCCAGCCGATACTCGACAAGGATCAGGCACTGGTCGGCTACGAACTTCTGTTCCGCGCCACGACCGACAACAACGCCGCTCCGGCGAATGGCGCCGTGGCCACGGCCGATGTCGTATGCAAGGCGTTCGCCGAGCTTGGCCTGGCCAAGGTGCTGGACCATGTCCTGACCTTCATCAAGGTCGACGCGGAATTCCTCGCCGCCGATTTCATCGAGATCCTGCCGAGCCGCTGCGTGGTGCTCGAGATCGACGCGGACCAGTTCCTCCACGGCCCGGCGCAGGAGCGCTGCCGCGAGTTGCGAAAGCTCGGCTATGCGTTCTGTCTTTCCGGACTGACGGAAATCGATGACGGTTGCTGGCCCTTGATCGACATCGCGGCCTGGATCAAGGTCGGCCTCGGCGACATTCCCCACGAAAGGCTGCAGACGATCGCGCGAACCCTGGCCACCACCCACCGTCGGCTGATCGCCGCCCAGGTCGAAACGCAGTCGCAACAAGAGCTGTGCCGGTTGCTCGGCTTCGACCTGTTCCAGGGCTATTTCTTCGCCCGGCCCGTGGTCATCGAAGGTCGCAAACTCGACCCGTCGACACAGGGCCTGCTGCGACTGATCAAACTGCTGGCCGATGAAGCGGAAACCGGCAAGCTCGAAGAAGCCTTCCGCCAGGAGCCCTCGCTGGTCATCAACCTGTTGCGCCTGGTCAACTCCGTCGGCGCCGGCATGCGTGCGCATATCACCTCGATACGCCATGCGATTACCGCCATCGGTCGCACCCAACTGAAGCGCTGGCTGCATCTGCTGATCTTCGCCCAGAACGGCCAGATCGATTTTGCGCGCAACCCCCTGCTGCAACTCGCCGCGCTGCGCGGACGCTTCATGGAGTTGCTGGTGGACCGCCTCCACGCCAGGGACACGCGCCTGCACGACGCCGCCTTTCTCACCGGCCTGATGTCGGTGGTTCCCGCCGCGCTGCGGATGTCAATGACCGAGGTGCTGGATCAAATCGCCGTGGATCCGGAAGTACGGAGCGCACTTGCCGGCAAGCAGGGGCATCTCGGAGCCATGCTCGCGATCACGGAAAGTTACGACGACTGCGACCTCGCCGCCGTCCAGGCCCTGATTGCGCCCTTTGGCAACCGGGCATCCGTTTCCATGCTGGGTGAAGTCCTGGCCGAGGCGCTGCCCTGGGTGCAGCAACTCGGGATCGCCTCCCCCCAGGCCTAGCCGGTCGCATCCCATGCGGAACTCCCGGCCGCCATTTCGGCCGCGATGCCGCTCCATTCGCTCCGCCGCAGTCCGGGGACCCAGCCAACCCTTGCCAAGCTCGAATCGCGCCGCCAACTTCCGATATGGCAGCAAAGGCGGCATGTCTGGCATGGCCGATCCTCGGGGGCAGGGAATGCTCGGCCTCACCTGCCTGAAATCCTGACGTTTTTGGCTATCTCGCCATTTACAATACACACTGTTGACGGCACCAGGTGCTGGAGGGATTCAAAACCGGCCGGCCTGAAGCGTATCTGGGTGATCGCCGTCCCGGTTGATGGCATGCCGCGCAACATCAAGTGCGGACGCGCCGCCCGATTCTCCAATTGCCTCGCCAGTCGATTTCCGCGCCTTTCCGAGCCCCATTGACCAGAAGCTGAAATCATCCATCGCCTGATGAATCTATCAACCCAGAAGCAGGGTTTCCCCGATGGGCCGCCTCAGTCGGGCCGCCTGGAGCAGATTGCGACAATTGCCGCTCTGGCGCTGGCGGCCAGATGCATCGCGGAATTCTGGCTGTACACCTCGCCCGTTCTACCCACTCTGCTGGTCACCGCACTGGCCGCAATGCTCGCCGTGATCGTCCTGAAGCGCAGAGGGAACACACACGCCGGTAGCATCCTGTTGGTTAGCACGCTGACCCTGATGATTTCGTTCATGGCCTGGGTCGGCGAGGGAAACCGCGACACGATCCTCCTGCTTTACCCGGTCACGGTGATGCTGGCCGGCCTGTTGGTTTCGCGCCGGATTGTCTTCATCCTGCTGATCGGAATGCTGTTGGCGATCACCCTGATGGCCTATTGCGATATATCAGGCTGGCAGGCATTTGATCAGCGGCCGAATGTCCCGTCTACCTACCTCACCAGGCTTGCCGATCTCGCCTCGATTCTGATCGGCGGCAGCGTGGTCACAATACTGTTTATCGGCGATATGCAACTGGCGCTGGAGCGGTCCGGCGCCGAGATGAGACGAGCTCGACTGGCCGAGCAGGAACTCGAACGGCATCTTGGCCAGCGTGAAAGCCTGATTGAAGAAAGAACGAGAGCACTTTTTTTTGCCAAGGAAGCTGCCGAAGCCGCGAATATCGCCAAGAGCGCTTTCCTGGCAAACATGAGCCACGAACTGCGCACACCGATGAACGGCGTACTGGGCATGATCGAACTGGCCAAGCGGCGCATGGCCGATCCGCAGGGAATCAGTCATCTCGACAAGGCCAAGGCATCCGCCGATCACCTCCTCGGCGTCCTCAACGATATCCTCGATCTCTCCAAGATCGAGGCCGAGCGCATGGTGCTTGAAAACGAGCCCCTCTCACTGGGCCTGAGCGTGGATCAGATCGTCGGCTCCCTCGGCCAGGAAGCCACCGGGAAAGGACTGAAGCTGACCGTCGATCTGTCCGCCGAACTCGCTTGCGCTCCCCTCACGGGCGACCCACTGCGGCTGAGGCAGATCCTCTTCAACCTCGTCGGCAACGCCATCAAATTCACCGAACAGGGAGAAGTCGCGTTGCGCGTCCGCCCCGTCGGTGAAACCCCCGAGGCCGTGAAAGTGCGTTTCGAGATATCCGACAGCGGCATCGGCATCGAACCGGAAGCGCAGGCGCGGCTGTTCCGGACCTTCGAGCAGGCCGACAACAGCATGACCCGCAAGTATGGCGGCACCGGTCTCGGGCTGGTCATCTGCAAGCAACTGGTCCTGCTCATGGGCGGCGAAATCGGCGCCGAGAGCACCCCCGGCCAAGGGAGTATCTTCTGGTTCGTCATTCCGCTCGGGAAACGGGAACAGGGCGCCGTCCCGCCGGCGCCGACTTTCACGGGCCTCGCGGCCGAACAGCGCTTGCTGACCGATTTCGCTGGCACGCGCATCCTGCTCGCCGAAGACGAGCCAGTTAACCAGGAGGTTTCGCGGGTCTGGCTCGAAGATGCCGGCTTCGTGGTCGATCTGGCCGAGGATGGCCAACAGGCGCTCGATCTGGCCAAACAAAACAGCTACGCCCTGATCCTGATGGATATGCAGATGCCGGTCATGAACGGACTCGATGCCACGAAAGCCATTCGTGACCTGGGCCCCGACTCACTGAACGGAACGACGGCCATCATCGCGATGACCGCCAACGCCTTCGATGAAGACAGGCAGGCCTGCCTCGATGCCGGCATGAACGACCACGTCGCCAAACCAGTGACCCGGGAGGTGTTGTACGAGGCCCTGCTGCCATGGCTGGAGAAGCGTGGTGGCCGCTGCTAGCCGAGGATGCGCGTTGTTGAGCACCTCACAGGGTAACCGGCCGCTCAGGCCGAACGGTCGCCGTCCCGTCAGCGCCGACTGTTGCCATCGAAGCCCGTCCATGAAAAAAAGCTGCCGCACCGTTGCCAGTACGGCAGCTTCCTTGCCGAGCCTTACATCCGCTCGAAAATCCCCGCCGCGCCCATGCCGGTGCCGACGCACATGGTCACCATGCCGTACTTGAGATTGCGCCGGCGTAGCGCGTGGATCACCGTGGCCGACCGGATCGCGCCGGTGGCACCGAGCGGGTGGCCCAGCGCGATGGCGCCGCCGATCGGATTCACCTTGGCCGGATCGAGGCCGAGATCCTGGATCACCGCCAGCGACTGCGCGGCGAAGGCCTCGTTGAGTTCGATCCAGTCGAGTTGATCCTGGGTGATGCCGGCCAGCCGGCAGGCGACCGGGATCGCTTCCTTGGGCCCGATGCCCATGATCTCGGGCGGCACGCCGCGCACGGCGAAGGAGACGAAGCGCGCCAACGGGGTGAGGCTGAACTGCTTGAGTATCTTCTCAGAAACAAGAATCAATGCGCCGGCGCCGTCGGAAGTCTGCGAACTGTTGCCCGCCGTTACGGAACCCTTGGCGGCGAACACCGGCTTCAGCTTGGCCAACGCGGCCAGAGTCGATTCGGCGCGCGCGCCTTCGTCGCGATTGACGCTGCGCTTCTTCAACTCGATTTCACCGGAGGCAAGGTTGGGCACGCGCTCAACGATCTCGACCGCGGTCGTCTCGTCGTTGAACTCGCCCGCCTGCTGGCCGGCAATGGCCCGCTGGTGCGATTCCAGCGCGAACTGGTCCTGCATCTCGCGCGTCACCTTCCATTGCGTGGCGACCTTTTCGGCAGTGAGGCCCATGCCGTAGGCCATGCCGACATTCTCGTCGGCAAAGACATTCATGTTGATCGACGGATGGAAACCGCCCATCGGAACCATGGACATCGATTCGGCACCGCCGGCGATCATGACGTCGGCCTGACCGACGCGGATGCGGTCGGCGGCCATCGCCACGGCGGTGATGCCCGAGGCGCAAAAGCGATTGACGGTGACGCCGCCCACGGTATTGGGCAGGCCGGCCAGCAGCACGGCGTTGCGCGCCATGTTGAGTCCGGATTCACCCTCGGGGAAGGAGCAGCCGATGATGGCGTCCTCGATCAGCTTCGGATCGAGGCCCGGCACCTGGTTCATGGCCGAGCGGATCGCCGCGACCAGCAGGTCGTCGGGACGCGTATTGCGGAACATGCCGCGCGGCGCCTTGCCGATCGGGGTGCGGGTGGCGGCAACGATGTAGGCGTCTTGCAGTTGCTTTGTCATTTCGATTCTCCTCAGTTCCGAACCGGCTTGCCGGTCTGCATCATGCCCATGATGCGTTCCTGGGTCTTGGGATGGTTCAGAAGTTCCATGAAGGCCTTGCGCTCGAGGTCGAGCAACCACTGTTCGCTGACCAGGCTGCCCGGATCGACGTCGCCGCCGGACACAATGCTGGCGATCATCTGGCCCAGCTTGAAGTCGTGGGCGGAGATGAAACCGCCGTCGCGCATGTTGACCAGTTGCATCATGATGGTGCCGATGGCGTAGCGGCCGGCGACGGGGACCAGCTTCGGCAAGGGCGGCCGGTAGCCGGCATCGAACATAGCGCGCGCTTCGACCTTGGCCACCTGCAGCAACTCGTAGGGGTTGAAGACGATCACGTCGTCGGGCTTGAGATAGCCCATTTGCCGTGCCTCCAGCGCCGACTTTGATACCGAGGCCATGGCGGCATTGGTGAAGTAGGTCTTGAGGAACTGCAGCAGGTCGTTGCCCCTGGCATCGGCCGCGGCGCGCAAAGCGGCTTCCTTGAGGCCGCCGCCGGCCGGGATCAGGCCGACGCCGACTTCGACCAGGCCGATGTAGGACTCGATCGAGGCAACGCGCCGCGCGGTGTGCAATGCCAGTTCGCAGCCGCCGCCCAGTGCCAGGCCGGCCACCGCGGCGACCACCGGCACGTTGGCGTACTTCATGCGCTGGAAGCAGGCCTGCAGCTTGGCGACTTCCGGCTCGATCGCCTTGACCCCGCCCGACATGAACAGCGGCAGCATGGCCTGCAGGTCGGCGCCGGCGGAAAAGGCACCGCCTTCGGCCGCATCCGCGCCCCAGATCACCAGGCCCTTGTAGTTGGCTTCAGCCTCGGCGATGGCCTTGCCCAGGCCGTCGATGACGCCGGCGCCGATGGCATGCATCTTGGTCTTGATCGAGAACACCAGCACGTCGTCACCCTGGTGCCAGATGCGCACAGAGTCGTCCTCGAACACCGTGGTGCCGGCCTTGCTGCCATCGGCCGCAGCTTCGCCGAGAACCGGCGCGCGGAATGGCTGGCGGGCATAGACCGCCAGCGTGGAACGCGGCACATTGGCCTTGCGTGCCGGCGACCAGGAGCCGTCGGCGGCATGAACTCCCGCATTTTCCACCACGGGGCCATCGAACACCCAGGCCGGCAACGGCGCGGCACAAAGCGCCTTGCCGGCATCGATGTCGTCCTTGACCCAGCCGGCGACCTGCTGCCAGCCCGCGGCCTGCCAGGTCTCGAAGGGGCCGAGCTTCTGGCCGAAACCCCAGCGCATGGCGAAGTCGATGTCGCGCGCGTTGTCGGCAATGGCTTCCAGATGCACGGCGATGTAATGGAAGGCATCGCGGAAGATGGCCCAGAGGAATTGCGCCTGCGGGTGGGTGGAGTCGCGCAGCGCCTTCATGCGCTTGGCCGGATCCTTTTCCTTGAGGATGCGCACCACGAGGTCATCGGCCTTGCCGCCGCCGGCCACGTACTGGCCTGTGGCGAAATCCAGGCGCTGCACTTCGCGGCCGACCTTCTTGTAGAAGCCGGCGCCGGTCTTCTGCCCCAAGGCACCCGCAGCGACGAGCCTGGTCAGCACGTCGGGCGTCTTGTAGATGGCCGCAAAGGGATCGTCGGGCAGCGTGTCCTGCATGGTCTTGATGACGTGGCCCATGGTGTCTAGGCCCACCACGTCGGCAGTGCGGAAGGTGCCTGACTTGGCGCGGCCGAGCTTGGCGCCGGTGAGGTCGTCGACCACATCGCAACTCAGGCCGAACTTCTCCGCCTCATGGATGGTGGCCATCATGCTGAAGACGCCGACGCGGTTGGCGATGAAGTTGGGCGTGTCCTTGGCGCGCACCACGCCCTTGCCGAGGGTGGTGACAAGGAAGCCTTCGAGCTGGTCGAGGATCTCAGCCTTGGTCGTGGCGGTCGGGATCAGTTCGACCAGATGCATGTAGCGCGGCGGGTTAAAGAAATGCACGCCGCAGAAGCGCGCTTTGAGTTCCGCACCGAAACCGTCGGACAGCGCCGTGATCGACAGGCCCGAGGTATTGGAGGCGAAGATCGCATTCGGCGCGATGAAGGGGGCGACCTTCTTGTACAGGTCGTGCTTCCAGTCCATGCGTTCGGCGATGGCCTCGATGATCAGGTCGCAGCCCTTCAGCAGTTCGAGGTTGTCGTCATAGTTGGCGACCTCGATGCAAGCAGCATCGTCCTTGTTGCCCAGCGGCGCCGGGCTGAGTTTTTTGAGGCCCTCGATGGCTTTCAACACGATGCCGTTCTTGGGGCCGGCCGGTGCCGGCAGGTCGAACAAAACCACGGGGACTTTGGCATTGACGCAGTGGGCGGCGATCTGCGCGCCCATGACGCCGGCGCCGAGGACGGCGACTTTCCTGACGATGAAATTGCTCATGATGCTCCTTTACTATTGACAACGCGCTTATTCATTCGTCACCCCGGCGAAGGCCGGGGTCCAGGCCTTTCGCTGCACTGGATTCCGGCGTTCGCCGGAATGACGGAACTTGGCTTTCAGAATAGCTCAGCTTCGAGTTCAAGCAGCGACTTGGCGCCGGCGCGCGCCTGGCGGATCAGCATCGCGGTTTCCGGCAGCAGGCGGGCGAAGTAGAAGCGCGCCGTGGCCAGCTTGGCCTTGTAGAACGTATCGCCCGAATGCTGTTTCTCCAGAGCGATCTTCGCCATGCGGGCGAAGAAGTAACTGTAGACCAGATGGCCGACCACGCGCAGGTAGGGCACCGCGGCGGCGCCGACTTCGTCCTGGTTCTGGAAGGCTTTCATGCCGATTTCCATGGTCAGCTTGCTGACCTTGTCGCCCAGATCGGCCAGCGGCGTGATGAACTCGCTCATGGCCTCGTCGGTGCCGTTTTCCTCGACCAAGGCCTGCACCAGGGCGCCGAACTTCTTCAGCTTGGCGCCGTTGTCCATCAGGATCTTGCGTCCGAGCAGGTCGAGCGACTGGATGGTGTTGGTGCCTTCGTAAATCATGTTGATGCGGGCATCGCGCACGTACTGCTCGATGCCGGTGCCGGTGATGTAGCCGTGGCCGCCGTGCACCTGCATCGCCTCCGAGGTGGCGATCCAGCCGTTGTCGGTCATGAAGGCCTTGATGATCGGCGTCAGCAGCGCCACCATGTCGGCGGCATCCTTGCGCACCGCCTCATCCGGATGATTCAGTTCGCGATCGATCATCAGGGCGACGAAGGAGGAGAACGCCCGGCCGCCCTCGGCATAGGCCTTGGCGGTAAGCAGCATGCGCCGCACGTCGGGATGGACGATGATCGGGTCGGCGGCCTGCTCGGGCGCCTTGACGCCGGAGAGGCTGCGCATCTGCAGGCGCTCCCGGGCGTAGGCCAGCGCGTTCTGGTAGGCCGCCTCGGTCAGGCCCAGCGACTGCATGCCGACGCCGAGGCGCGCGGCGTTCATCATCACGAACATCGCGTTGAGGCCCTTGTTCGGCTCGCCGATCATCCAGCCGGTGGCACCGTCGAGGCTGATCTGGCAGGTCGAATTGCCATGGATGCCCATCTTGTCTTCGAGCGCGTCGCAGTGGATCGGGTTGCGCGCGCCCGGGTTGCCGGCGGCATCGGGCAGGAACTTCGGCACCAGGAACAGCGAGATTCCCTTCGTCCCCACGGGAGCATCGGGAATCCGCGCCAGCACCAGGTGCAGGATGTTGCCCGACATGCCGTGTTCGCCGGCGGAAATGAAGATCTTGTTGCCGGTGATCGACCAGGAGCCGTCCGTGTTCGGCACGGCCTTGGTGCGCAGCAGCCCGAGGTCCGTGCCGCAGTGCGGCTCGGTCAGGCACATGGTGCCGGTCCATTCCCCCGAAACCAGCTTCGGCAAGTAGAGCGCCTTCTGCTCCGGCGTGCCGTGCTCGTGCAGGCATTCGTAGGCGCCGTGGGAGAGGCCGGGATACATGTACCAGGCCTGGTTGGCCGAATTGAACATTTCCGCCACCGAGTTCTGCAGCACGATGGGCAGGCCCTGTCCGCCGTACTCGGGATCGCAGGGCAAGGCCGGCCAGCCGCCGTCGACATACTGCCGGTAGGCCTCCTTGAAACCGCTCGGGGTGGCGACCTCGTGGGTAGTACGGTCGAGGGTGCATCCCTCGCGGTCGCCGACGGCGTTCAGCGGGTGCAACACCTTGGCGGCGAACTTGCCGGCCTCCTCGAGCACCGCGTTGATGGTATCGGCATCCACTTCGGCGTGGGCCGGCAGGGTCTTGAGTTCGTTGCTGACGTCGAGCAGCTCGTGCAGCACGAAATGCATGTCGCGCAGGGGGGCAGCATACTGGCCCATGGTCTTCTCCTCGTGTATTCGTGGCCGCGGTCGCTTGAACGACCGTTTCAAACAAACGTTTTAATAGTAGCGCAGTTTGGCGACCGCGTGTAGTCGCACGGCTCTAATTCACGGAAGCTGTCGATCAGCGCAGGAAGTTGCGGCTGATTTCGCGGAACAGGTCGGAATCGGCCTTGCGCAGCCACTCGAAGGCCACCATCTCGCGGCTGACGATCGCCGCCCCGGCCTGGCGCATCCTCGCCAGCGCCAGCGCCTTGTCGGCGTCGCGGCGCGAGCCGACGGCCTCCTCGACGACGTAGACCCGGCGGCCGGTTTCGAGCAGTTCCAGCACGGTCTGCATCACGCAGACGTGGGTTTCCATGCCGCACACCACCAGTTGCGGATGTGAGCCGGCGGCGGCGAAGCCATGGCAGCCCCCCGCCACGGCCGAGAAATGCAGCTTGCCGGCGACACAATCCGGTGGCAGTTCGGCGGCGATGGCCGGATGGGTCGGGCCCAGGCCTTGCGGGTACTGCTCGCAGGCCAGAACGGGGATTTCCATGCGGCGCGCGACGCGGATCAGCCAGATCACCTGGTCGAGCAGCGCCTGCCAGCCGGAGATCGCCGGCACCAGCCGGCCCTGCACATCCACAACGAGCAGTGCGGAACGCGTCGCATCGATCAGCATGAGGCCTCCCAGGCGGCAATGAACTCTTTCCAATGCGACAGACCCGTCGCGGCCAGCGATGATTTGACCAGCGCCATTTCAGCCTCGTGCTCCACCTTGCTGAGCAGGCCACGCATCATCTGGAAGCGCAGAAAGACCAGGAAGGTATTCACCACGTCGGTTTCGCAATAGTCGCGAATCTCGTCGATGCGCCCTTCCAGCCAGGCGCCCCAAACCGCCGATCCATCCATGCCCAGCTTGCCCGGAAAGCCCATCAGGCGCGCCAACTGGTCAAGCGGCGCGCTGCCGCGCGGCTGATACATGGCCAGCAGGTCCATCAGGTCGGTGTGCCGCATGTGGTAGCGGCTGATGTAATTGTTCCACTTGAAGTCCCGCGAATCGCGGTAATCGCCCTCGCCCATGTCCCAGTAGCGCGGCGCGGTGACGCCGTGGATCAAGCCACGGTAATGCAGCACCGGCAAATCGAAGCCGCCGCCGTTCCATGAGACGAGTTGCGGCGTGAACTTTTCGACGCCATCGAAGAAGCGCTGGATGATCTCGCCCTCGCCGGACTTGGGCTCGGCCAGGGACCAGACGCGGAAACCCTCGTCGCTTCGTAGCGCGCAGGAAATCACCACCACGCGCTGCAAATGCAGGGGCAGAAAGTCGCTGCCGTTTTTCGCCCGCTGGCGCTGGAAGGCGAATTCCGCCACTTCGCCATCGCCCAGCGACTCGGGCAACTCATGCAGGACGCGCAGGCCGGCGATGTCGGGAATGCTTTCGATGTCGAAGACAAGTACCGGAGTCATGGCGGTGCGCACATCCAAAGTCGGCGGTGGGTGGACGGCGATTCTATAATCGAGCCCATGTCCGGAGAAGAAAAAGACACAGACGAGCGCCAGGGAATCCAGTCGATCGAGGTCGGCGTACCGCTGCTGCGTGTCCTGGCGAACCATGGCGCACCGATGATGCTGCGTGATCTGGCACGCGTGGCCGGCATGCCGGCGGCGAAGGCGCATCGTTACCTGGTCAGCCTGGCGCGAACCGGATTGGTGATCCAGGATGCGTCCGGCCGCTACGACCTTGGGCCGTTTGCACTGGAGCTCGGACTCGCCAGCCTGGCCCGCCTCGACGCCGTCAAGGCGGCCGAGGCCGCGCTGGATGCCTTGGCCGAGGAGATCGGCGAGACCGTGGCGCTCGCGGTTTGGGGCAACATGGGGCCGACCATCGTGCGCTGGGTCGAATCGCGGCGTCCGATCAATGTGAACCTGCGCACCGGCGCGGTCATGCCGCTGCTGAATTCCGCGATCGGCCTGTGCTTTGTGGCGTTCTTCGATTCCCCTTTGCTGCGGGCCCGGCTCGATAGCGAGCTGACGATCCAGGCCAGGGCCTCCGCCGAGCCGGTATCCGTCGCTCGCGCCAGAATCGATCTGCTGGTTGCGGAAGCACGCCAGCAGGGCATGAGCCGGGCCGTGGGCTCCGTGCTGCCAGGCATCAATGCCTTCTGCTCTCCCGTCTTCGACCACGAAGGCAAAATGGTGATCGCCATCACCGGCCTGGGCCCGGCGAGCCTCTTCCCCGCAGACTGGGACGGTGCGATTCCGCGCGCCATCCGCGGCGCCGCCGGGCAAATATCCCGCAGGCTGGGTTGGAAGGCTTGAATCGCTAGTCGATTCGCGAGCTCGGTTCTCCGCGACTACGTAGAGACCGCAGATCGCTGCACCCAATACGGATCAACAAATCCCCGCCGCTCTGAGACGATTCGCGGAATCGGCAGGGCGATGCCATCGCCGCTGCGCCAAGATGCAAACGGGCCGGAGCACCACCCAAACGGATCAACATCCCTTAGCCGCCAAGGGCTGGCACGGGTGGCGCGCATGGAATACTGAACAGGACGACCAACACCTGATGCAATTCGCTCGCCGTCGCCAAATCATTGCCATCGTTGCGATTCCGGCGCTGATTTCGATCGGGCTGCTGGTTTTCATCCTGCGCAGCGCGCTCTACGAATGGGCGGTGGACCACTGGGCCAAGGACCAGATCGCGTTTGCATCCTCGTTGCGCAAGGATATCGAGCTCGACATCGAACAAGCCGGCGCCTTGTTGAAACTGACCTCGCAAATCCCCGCGTTCTCGTCCTTGCACGACATTGCCCGCATTGACCGCTCGCTGAATGGCATCCCGGAAAACGTCGATCAGGCCAAGCGACGGCAACTCGAAAGCTTGCGCCGACAAAGCCGGTTCTCGGTTCTGTTCGTCCTGACGCCCAATGGCGATCACTATATTTCGCATCCCTTCGAGGTTCAGCGCCACCTGAAGAAGTTCAACCTTGCCGACCGTCCGTATTTTCAGGAAGCCCGCCGGACGAAAAAGATGGTCATATCCAATGTCTTCGTCGGCGCCGATGGCATCCCGGCGGTTGCGATCGACATTCCAATCCTTGACCCGGCCGGGGAGATTGCCTTGCATCTGGGGGGCGTGATGCACCTCAGCCACTTGTCGGCGCTGATCGACTATTCCGCGATCCTGCCCTTCGACCAGGCCACGCTGATCGACGGCAACGGCAAGCGCATCGCGGAAAGCGATCCCGCTCGCCTGAACGAAGAACTCGGCGACCCACTCAAGTCCCACGCCTCCTTCGCCGGCGGCCGATTGATACAGGATGCCGATCCGGCAGAAGCGGGCGAGGCCCAATTCACCCAGACGACGGACGGGCGCGGCGAGCGCTGGCTGAGTTTCGAAGTCCGCCTGCAGAACGGATGGCGGCTGTATCTTTTCCGCAGCCTGGACAAATTGATCGACCAGGTCGCGCCACAGATACGCAAGCTGACCTTGATCACCGTGGTCATATTCCTGCTGCCCGGCCTGATCGGATTGTATCTGGCCTTGCGGCTGAGTCGGCGCTGGCAGGACGCCGAAACGGCCTTGCGCGCGGCGAACACGAATCTCGAAGAGCAGATCGAAGCACGAACCGGGCAACTCAAGCTGTCGGAACTCCGCCATCGCACCCTGTTCGAGTCGACCATGGACGCGGTTCTGGTGATCCGGGGCCACAGCTTCATCGAGTGCAATCCCGCGGCGCTGAGGCTCTTCGGCGCCAGCAAGCGCGAGGACCTCCTCAGCAAGCATCCGTTTGACCTGTCGCCACCAACCCAGCCGGACGGCGAGGACTCGAAGCTCGCCTCGCAGCGAATCATCGGCGAGGTGTTGAGAACGAAGAATATCGAGTTCGACTGGCAGCATCTTCGCCTCGACAACGGCAACAGCTTCATCGCCAGGATTCGACTCTGCCGAATGGACATCAACGGCGAGGAAATGATCCAGGCCAACCTGCGCGACATTACCGAGAGCAAGCGCGCCGAGGAGGCATTGCGCAGAAGCGAGGAGATGTTCCGCGCCCTGGTGAGCCACGCGCCATTCGGCATCATCGTCGCGACTCCCCAGCGCCGCGTCGACTATATCAATCCGGCGGTGACGGCGATGCTCGGCTACACGATCGAGGACGTTCCCGACGCGGATGCCTGGTGGGCACGGGCCTATCCGGATCCGGCCTATCGCGCGGAAGTCGCGGCAGCCTGGAACGCAATCGACCAGAACACGGAGGCCATGCCGGGCACCCGTGACCGGACCTTCCGCGTGCGCCACAAAAATGGCACCGACCGTTACATACGTTTCATGGCGGTGTCGCTGAGCGACGAACAGTTGCTGGTGACGCTGCTGGACATCACCGAACGCAAACTGGCCATGGAACAACTGCGGAAGCTGTCACTGGCCGTCGAGCAAAGCCCCGAGAGCGTCGTCATCACCAACCTGAAAGGCGAAATCGAGTACGTCAACCAGGCCTTCATTCGCGCCACCGGCTATGAGCGTGACGAAGTGATCGGCAAGAATCCGCGCATCCTGAAATCCGGCAAGACGCCCGGGGCAACATTCAACGACTTGTGGACCACCGTCGCCAAGGGCGGTTCATGGAAGGGCGAACTGTACAACCGCCGCAAGGACGGCTCGGACTACGTCGAATTCGCCACCATCGCCCCCCTGCGCCAGGAGGATGGCAAGGTGACCCACTATGTCGGGGTGCAGGAAGACATCACCGAAAAGAAGCGCCTGGGACTCGAGCTGGACAGTTACCGGGGCCACCTCGAGGAGCTTGTCGAGCAACGCACGATGGAACTGGAGGCGGCGAAGCACCAGGCCGACGCCGCCAATCAGGCGAAGAGCGCGTTCCTCGCAAACATGAGCCACGAGATCCGCACGCCGATGAACGCGATCATCGGGCTGACCCACTTGCTGCGACGCTCCGCGGTGACGGGCGTCCAGCTCGAACGCCTCGACAAGATCGACAACGCCGGCCAGCATCTGCTGTCGATCATCAACGACATTCTCGACCTGTCGAAGATCGAGGCCGGGCGCATGCAACTGGAGCAAACGGACTTCCCCTTGCTCGCGATCCTCGACAACGTCGCCTCGATCATTGGCGAATCCGCGCGCGCCAAGGGCCTGCGCATCCACGTCGAGCGCGACAGGGTGCCCGACTGGCTACGCGGCGATCCGACGCGGCTGCGCCAGGCGGTGCTGAACTACGCGGGGAACGCCGTGAAATTCACCGCCGAAGGCAGCGTCATGCTGCGCGCCAGCCTGCTTGAAGAAACCGGCGACGATCTGCTGGTGCGTTTCGAAGTGGTCGATACCGGCATTGGAATCAGTGAAGAGGAACGCGGACGCCTGTTCCAGGTTTTCGAGCAGGCCGACACCTCGACGACGCGGACGCACGGCGGAACCGGCCTGGGCCTGGCGATCACGCGGCGCCTGGCGCAGCTCATGGGCGGCGACACCGGCGTCGACAGCAGCCCCGGCGAAGGCAGCCGCTTCTGGCTTACCGCCCGCCTCAAGCGCGGCCACGGCATCGTTCCGGGCGACCATGCCGAAGCCGGAGCGGACGCCGAGGACATGCTTCGGCGCCACCATCGAGGCGCCCGCCTGCTTCTTGCCGAGGACAACAGCATCAACCGGGAAGTGGCGCTGGAGTTGCTGAACGCCGTGGGCATGACGGTGGATACGGCGACCGATGGCGAGGAGGCCGTCACCAAGGCGCGCCTGGTGGCCTATGACCTGGTGTTGATGGACGTGCAAATGCCGCGCCTCGACGGCCTTCGCGCGACACGGGCAATCCGCGCCCTGGCCGGCTGGGAGAATCGCCCGGTCCTGGCGATGACGGCCAATGTCTTCGCCGACGACAGGCAGGCCTGCGTGGCGGCCGGCATGAATGACTTCGTGCCCAAGCCGGTCGACCCGGGAACGCTGTATGCGATGCTGCTCAAGTGGCTGCCCGCGCGAAGCGGCGACGCCGGGAGCGACGGTCGCGAAGGCCTTCCTGCCGGCATCGGCTATGCGCCAGACAAGAAATCGGATATCCGTCGCGCGGCGACCCTGGACCGCCTGCGGGCCCTGCCCGGCATGGATGTGGAGAGTGGGCTGCGGGCGGTGCTCGGCAAGGAGAATCGCTACGTCGACCTCCTCAATGGCCTGGTGATGACCCACGGCAATGACGTGCTGGAGATTGACGCCAGGCTCGCCGAGCGCGACCTGGCCTCGGCCAAGCACAAGGCCCACGCGCTCAAGGGCATTGCCGCGACACTCGGCGTCAGGCGACTGGCGGAGCTCGCGGCAAGCCTTGAAACGGACATTGCCGAATGTGCCGAAAAGGGTCTCAGCAGCGGCGATTTCGATGGCCAATTGTCCGCCATGCGCCTGGAATTCCAGGCCTTGATCAAGGCCTTGCCGCGGGCAAAGTCGACGCAAGCCACGGAAGCATCGGTGTTGACATCGGAGTCAGGATCGGTGTCGGGAGTGGAGCCGGAGTCGAATTCCGCGAGTCGACTTCTCGACGAACTCGATGCCATGCTTGACCAGGGCCATCTCGCGGTGATCGGCCTGACACGCGCCAACGCCAGGGCCTACCGCGATGCCCTCGGCCCCGCCTACGACGAGTTGATTCGGCAGATCGATGCCTTCGAGTTTGACTCGGCCCGCGAAAGCCTGCGACTGCTTCGCAGCCGCTCACGCAACTCCGCCCCCGCTTCAACGGCGTAGCCGGCGGCGCGCAAACAAGGATCTTTGCGGCAAATACGGATTGCCATCGGCATTTACCCGGGCCTAGACTGGGCTAGGCGTGCGAAGACAACGGCATTAGCCCGATCGCATAGCTGCCGCAAAGGGGAAAAACATGTTCGAACCACCTATGGAGCGCTGCCCGGTGTGCGACGACTATGTGGCGCTGGTGCAGTCCCAGGGCGAGTGCGCGAATAGTCGGCAATGCGGCCGCGCCGCCGACTGCCCGTTGCAAACCGCCTTTGCCGTCACCGACTTCTATCGCGCTCCGGCGCGCGCCGTCCGTCCCGCCACGCCCTGATCCGGATCACCGCTTGGCCGGGGGCACCGTGGTCAAGCCCAGGCTTTTCCATTCCTGCATGCCGCCGCGATACCACTTCAACTTGTGCGCCGGATAGCCCAGCGCCAGCAGTTGCCTGATGTTGGTCGGCGACTGACCGCACCACGGCCCGTTGCAATAGAACAACAGGGTCCTGGCGTTTTCGAAATTCCACAGCAAACCGGTACGGCTGGCACCGAACTGCAGGGTCAGGATTTCGGCGATCGCATCCGGCTGTGCCTGTGACGAATGCAAGCGCGTCCAGGGAATGTGAATCGCTCCCGGGATCATGCCGGAGCGTTCCAGCCACTCGGCATCACGGGAATCGATGACCAGCACCCCATCGTCGCGCAGGGTGATGCGACGCAGGTAGTCCATGACTTCCAGCTCGCCAAGCGTCTCGACGCCGGGCGCCAACTGCATCGGTTGCACGCAGTAAGGCGGGCAGGGACGCGAGGTCAGGGCGAAGTCGGGATCGATCTGGTTGAGATTGTCCGGATCGCGCAGGATGCGCACCAGGCGTCCCTCATGCATCACATCCAGCCACGGCTGCCGGGCGGTGATGCCGACCGGCTGATCCGCCCGAGCCGGATCCATGGACAGCAGGCAACATAGCACTGCAACGTAAGCACGGACTTTCATGGACCCAGCCTCCACGCACGACGTGGGCCGAGTTTAGCGCCGTATCGCCGGCGCCGACTTTCGCGCCGGCGCAGATTGACGCCGGGCGACCCGCCCGGCGATACTGGCCCGGCCCGAGTCCTGACCCGCCGACCCGCCACCGATGCGCCATCGCTACCGCCGCCTGCTCCTGCTTTTCGCCGCCGCCCTGTTGCTGTCGGCGTGCAGCGCCATCCGCCTGGGTTACGGAAATGTCGACAGCCTGGCTCGCTGGTGGATGGATCAATACCTGGACTTCACGCCGGAGCAGGACGCCCTGGTCCGCGAACGCGTGCTGCGTTTCCATGCCTGGCATCGCCAGAGCCAACTGCGCGATTACGCCGGGCTGCTGCAGGATGCCAGCAAGCTGGTGGCCGCCCGACCCGGTGCCGCCGACACGCTGGCGCTGAGCGACGGCATCATCCGCCGCGTGCGTGTCCTGGCCGACAAGGCGATCCCCGACACGGCCGACCTGCTGGCAACCTTGGCCCCGGCCCAGATTGATCGCATGGCGACACGGCTTGCGGAGAAGAATGCCGACCATGCGAAAGAGGCACGCCTGGCCGAAGGTGAAATCGGCCAGCGCAAGGCGCGCGAAAAGCGCCTGCTGGAGCGGGCCGAATTCTGGTTTGGCGGCTTCAGCGACGAGCAGGAGGCCGCCATCCGCCGCCTGATCGGCGCCCAGCCCACGGGAAGCCAGTTCTGGTACGAAGAGCGTTTGCGCCGCCAGCGTGAATGGCTCGATCTGGCGCGCCGCGTCCAGCGCGAACGACCACCGCGCGCCACGGTCGCCGCCTGGCTGCGTGATTACGCCGACGGCTTCGACCTGCCGGCCGATCCCGTGCGTCGCGGGCAGGCGCTGGCCCTGCGCCGCGCCAGTGCCGAGCTGGCCGTGGCGGTACATGCCTTGACCACCGGGGCACAACGGGAGCATGCGCTGAACAAGTTCGAAGACCTGATTCGGGAGCTGACGGAACTGGCCCAGGAGGGCTGAGCCAGGGGCGGCGGCCGGAACTACCGCTCGTCGAAGGACAGCACCACGCGTTCGGTCAGCGGATGCGCCTGGCAGGCCAGCACGAAGCCATTGGCGACCTCGGCCTTGTCCAGCGCGAAGTTGCGCTCCATGCGCACCTCGCCCTCCATCACCTTGCAGCGGCAGGTACCGCACACGCCCGAGGTGCACGAAAACGGCACTTCCAGGCCGGCGGCCGACGCCGCGTCAAGGATGCTCGGCTGATCCTTGCGGAAGTCGATCTCGCGCCGCATGCCGTCGCGGATGATGACCACCCTGGCCTGTTCGGCATCGCCCGGCCGGGCTTCATGCACCACGGCACCGACCGGCGCGCCGGCAGGAAGCGCGACACCGAAGCGCTCGATATGGATCGCCGATTCCGGCACGCCGGCCGCCAGCAGCGCGGCTTCGGCCTCGTCGTTCATCTGGAAGGGACCACAGACATAGACATGGTCAAGAGTCGGCGCCGGCACCACGGCGGCAAGGAACTCGCCGATCTTGTCGCGGTTCATGAGACCCATGTTGAGCGGCGAATCGGTCGGCTCGTCGGAAAACACATGCTGCAGCGACAGCCGCGTCATGTAGCGGTTCTTCAGGTCTTCCAGCTCTTCCTTGAACATGGTCGAGCGCAGCATGCGGTTGCCATAGATCAGCGTGAAGCGGGAAAGTGGTTCGCGTGCCAGCACCGTCTTCATGATCGAGAGGATGGGCGTGATGCCGCTGCCGCCGGCGATGCCGAGATGATGGCGCTTCGCACTCGGCTCGATGGGGACGAAGAAGCGGCCCTGCGGCGCCATGACGCTGATCGTGTCGCCGGGGCGCACGGATTCGTTGATCCAGTTGGAAAAGGCGCCGCCCCTGACGCGGCGCACGCCGACGCGCAACTCGCCATCATCGACGCCGGCGCAGATGGAATACGAGCGGCGCAGGTCCTGGCCGTCTATGGTCGCGCGCAGCGTCAGGTACTGGCCCTGGGTGAAGCCAAAGGTCTCGCGCAGTGCGGGCGGCACCTCGAAGCTCAGGATGCTGGCCTCGGCGGTATCGGGTTCGATGGATTTGACCCGCAGGTCGTGAAAAAGAGTGCTCATATGGGCTTGAAATGTTCGAAGGGCTCGCGGCAGTCAAGGCAGCGGTGCAGGGATTTGCAAGCCGTGGAACCGAAGGCGGACAGCCGCTCGGTGTGCTCGCTGCCGCAGCGCGGACAGGGCACGGCGGCGGCACGGCGGCCGACGATGCGGATGGGCATGGCGCCGTCGGCGGCCACCGGGCCGGGCGGCGCGATGCCGTAGTCGAGCAGCTTGCGGCGGCCCTCGGCGCTGATCCAGTCGCTGCTCCAGGCGGGCGCCCGGCGCAGGGTGACGCGCGCAGGGCCAAGGCCGGCGGCATCGATGGCATCGAGCACGCTCTGCTCTATCACCTCGGTGGCCGGGCAGCCGCTGTAGGTCGGCGTCAGCACGATCTCCAGGCCGTCGTCATGCTCGATCACCTCGCGCACCAGGCCGAGGTCGACCACGGACAGTGCCGGTACCTCCGGATCGAGGACGTCGTTCAGCGCCGCCCAGGCGCTTTCCGCGCGCGATGCGACGGCAACCATCACCACGCGCCTCCGGGGTAGGCGCGCTGCAAATACTGCATCTCGGCCAGCAGGTAGCCCATGTGCTCGCTGTGCAGACCGCGTTTACCCGTGCTGCGAAAAGTCGGCGCTGGCGGCACGGCGAGTTTGGCCTCGCCGAGGACTTCGCCGATCTCTGCCAGCCAGGGCTCCTGCAATTGCGACCAGGCCGGGCCAAGGCCTGCGGCCGTGGCGGCGGCATCCACCGAGTCATCCTCGAATAGTTCCGGCGTGTAGAGCCAAAGCGTGGCCAGCGCGGTCTCGCAGCGACGATGTGATTCCTCCGTGCCATCGCCCAGGCGCACCGCCCAGTCGGCGGCGTGCTGCTGGTGGTAGCGCGCTTCCTTCAGCGCCTTGCCGGCGATGGCGGTGAGTTCGGCGTCGCTCGAATCGCGCAGGCGCTCCCACATCAGCTTGAGCCAGGTCGACAGCATCAGGTTGCGCAACACGGTGAAAGCGAAATCGCCACGCGGCAGTTCCGCCAGCGTCGGATTGCGGTAGTCGACTTCGTCGCGCAGGAAGGCGAGCTGGTCTTCGTCGTAGCCCTGCCCACTGCGCTCGCCCGCCAGGGTCAGCAGCGCGCGCGACTGGCCGATCAGGTCGAGCGCCAGGTTGGACAAGGCGATGTCCTCTTCGAGGATGGGCCCATGGCCGCACCACTCGCCCAGGCGCTGCCCGGAAATCAGGCAGGTGTCGGCCAGGCGCAGCAGATAGCTCAGTTCCGGCGCGGCAGGAATCTTGATCGAGGAAATCATCGGCAGCGCCTCACATGTGGTCTACCGAATCCGGCAGCTTGTAGAAGGTGGGATGGCGATAGACCTTGTCCTCGGCGGGATCGAACAGCATGTCCTTGTCGCCCGGGTCGCTGGCCACGATCTGGTCGGAGCGCACCACCCAGACGCTGCTGCCTTCCTGGCGCCGCGTGTATACGTCGCGCGCCATCTGCAGCGCCATCTTCGGATCGGCGGCGTGCAGGCTGCCGCAGTGCTTGTGGTCGAGGCCTGCCTTGGTGCGGACGAAAACCTCCCACAGCGGCCATTCGTTTTCTGTGCTCATGCTGCCTCCTTCAAATCGGATTTCCGCGCATGGGCCAATGCCGCCTCGCGCACCCACTTGCCTTCCTCCCAGGCCTTGACCCGCGCCGCGAGGCGTTCGCGATTGCAGGGGCCTTCGCCGCCGACCACGCGCCAGAATTCGGACCAGTCGATCTTGCCGTAGTCCCAGTGCCCGGTTGCCTCGTTCCAGCGCAGGTCAGGATCGGGGAAGCTCACGCCCAATACCTCGGCCTGCTGCATGGCGGCATCGACGAACTTCTGCCGCAGGGTGTCGTTGCTGACGCGCTTGATGCCCCAGCGCATGCCCTGCGCCGAATTCGGGCTCTGGTCGTCGGGCGGGCCGAACATCATGAGACAGGGCCACCACCAGCGATTCACCGCCTCCTGCACCATCGCGCGCTGCGCCTCGGTACCCTCTTTCATCATCACCAGCAGGCTGTCGTAGCCCTGACGCTGGTGGAAGCTTTCCTCGCGGCAGATGCGCACCATGGCACGCGCATAGGGCGCGTAGGAGCAGCGGCAGATCGGCACCTGGTTCATGATCGCCGCGCCGTCGACCAGCCAGCCGATGGCACCGACGTCAGCCCAGGTCAGCGTCGGGTAGTTGAAGATCGAGCTGTACTTGGCCTTGCCGGTATGCAGCGCATCGAGCATCTGGTCGCGGCTGGTGCCCAGGGTCTCGGCCGCGGCGTAGAGGTAGAGGCCGTGGCCGCCCTCGTCCTGCACCTTGGCCAGCAGGATGGCCTTGCGCTTCAGGGTCGGCGCGCGGGTGATCCAGTTGCCCTCGGGCAGCATGCCGACGATCTCGGAATGCGCGTGCTGGCTGATCTGGCGCAGCAGGGTCTTGCGGTAGTTCTCGGGCATCCAGTCCTTGGCTTCGATGAACTCGCCGGCATCGATGCGGTTGTCGAAGCGCTGCTGGAGCTGGGCTTCCTCGGCCGTGCGCAGGGGTGGCTTGTCGCCCCCCTCCTCGCGCAGGGTGTCCATGGCTTGGGTGTACATGATCTTTCCTTCAGGCTGCCACTATTGCGGGGACGCTTGCCGGCTGGCTGCACCCGGCAAACGTGATACATTTATTATTCTGTCAAAGAATAATAGTGTATCACTTAAACCCTGTCAATTGAAACCTGAAGCATTTGCCGGCGCGACCCTAAAGTACCAGTTCGAGCCCTTCTCGGGAAAGCAGGAACTCGGTGTCGCATTGCTCGCCCGCCCGCGGACCGGCTGCCGCTAGCGCGTCTGCAAACACGGCCTCCAGCGCGTCATCGCCACGTTCGGGCTCGTGGTGGGTGCACACCAGCGTCTTCACACCCAGCCGCCGGCCCCAGGCGATGCTCCCCTCCAGCGTGCCGTGGCCCCAGCCGACCTTGGCCGGATACTCGGCCAGGGTATAGGAGCTATCGGCAATCAGGATATCGAGGCCGGCCAGCGCCGCGTCAAGTTGGGCCTGCTGCTGGTCGATCATCTGCTGGAACTCGGCGTGCTCGTTGTCGTCCGGATGGTAGATGTTCGGCCAGGGTTCGTGGTCGCCCGTGAAGAACACCGACTTGCCGCCGCAATCGATGCGATAGCCGAAATTCACCACCGGATGATTCAGGAGCAGCGGCGTCACCGTGGCATCACCGACGACAATGGGCTCACCGGCGTTCACGCCGCGGTAATCGATGGCGGCCTTCATTTCCGCTTCGCGCACGGGGAAGAAGCTGTACTGCAACTGCACATCCATGATCTGCTCGACGCCACGCCGGGTAACGACGTCGTAGCCGCCGTGGATGCGAACCTGGTTGCCGGGAATATAGAGCGGCGTGAAAAACGGCAGGCCCTGGATGTGATCCCAGTGCGTATGGGTCATGAAGATGTTGGCCTGCACCGGCATCCGTTTCAGCAGTTGTTGCGCCAGCGGAAATATCCCGGTGCCGGCATCGAGGATGATCAGGCTGTCGTCGTCGGTGCGTACCTCGATGCAGGTCGTGTTGCCGCCATGGCGCACGGTATGCGGCCCCGGCGAGGCAATCGAACCACGTACTCCCCAGAAACGCACTTTCATCATCGCCCCTATTCGTGCGCCACCTGGGCGAAAGACATGGCCTCGGCGACGATCCTGTCGAGCGAGCCGATTTGCTCAACCAAGGCATCGAGGTCATCGCCGAAGCGATCCGGCGCCGCCGGCGCTTCGTTCTCGCGCCAGGGATTGCCGCTGTTGCCGATCGCGTGCAGGCGCACGATCTGATCGGCGGTGCGCAGGCAATCCATCAGCGCCGTGGGCGCCGCCGCCGGAACGTGATGGTCGCGGATGCAGTCCACCAATTCCACGGGAAAGGTCCAGCGACTGGCCAGCATGGCGCCAACAACGCCGTGATTGGCGCCGATGACCCAATTTTCGGCCTCGTGCAGCGGAACATGCTTCTCGGCGGCGTAGGCCACCGCCTGATGAAACTCGGCCGGCATGAACTGCGCCAGCACGATCTTGCCGAAGTCGTGCAGCAACCCGGCGACATAGCAATCGCCCGGATCGGCCTCGGCCTTGGCGAACTGGACACCCAACTGGCGCGCGACGCCGGCGACGACCAGCGAATGCAGCAGGTAGCCCTGTACGTCGAAACCGCCGGGCATGGTGCGCGGCAGGATGCCGACGGCGGCAAAACCCAGCGCCAGGTTCTTGATGGTGTTGATGCCAAGATAGACCACCGACTGACCAACCGAGGTGATCTTGTTGGGCAGGCCGTAGTAGGCCGAATTGATGACCTTGAAAATCTTCATGGTCATCACCGGATCTTTTTCGATCACGGAAACAATTTCCTTGGGCAGGCAATTGATGTTGCGCGTGAGTTCGAGAACCCGCTGCACACTGCGCGGGAAGGCCGGCATGCGTTCAACAGCCATGCCCAGCTTGCGCTCCAGTTCGGGAGTCAGTTCACTCACGTCGACGGCCTCGGAAATTCGGCCGATTATACGAGCCGCTCAGGCCGGAGCCGTCACCGTAGTTTCCGCAACGCGCTCGTGGTAGCGCGCGCGGTAAAGCAGGCGGCGGCGCTCGGCCGTTTCGGTGAAGCCCGAACGATCGTGCAGCACGTTGTTGCAGACCAGGCCCATGCCGGGTTCCAGCCGTCCGCGCAGGGTCCAGGGTGTTGGCTTGGCCAGGATGCGCGCCAGGGCATCAATCGCCGCCGCGGTTGCCGCGTCGCCACACCACTCGATGCTGATGGTTCGCGCCGTATAGCGCATGTGCAGGAAGCCCTTGCCGTCAATCGAGAATACCGGCCCGGGCTGGGCCGCGCGGGCCACGCCCGTGTCGTCCATGCGCGCCGGAATGGTCATCGCATCGTCGCGCGACAAGGCGCGGATATGTTCCGGGCTTTCGTCGCGCAGCAGGATGTAGGCGATCTCGTGATCGAGCAACTGATTGTCGCCGCCACTGGCCGCGCTTTGCACGCAATGCAGGATCAGGCCGCGCACCGTGCGGTCCGCGGTGTTGTAGTAGCCGTCGGTATGCCAGCGGATCGGCTTGTCGGTATAGGGGATGAACTCGCGCCGCTCACCACGCACCTCGGCGCCGCGCACCGAGATCGGCGATATGGCGTCATCATCGGTGAGCCAGTGGCTGTCGAGCCGGTTCAGGCCAAGCTGGCGGCCCAATTGGCGCGGGATTTCCTTGTCGGCATCAGCCACCGTATTGCTGGTGTAGATCGCCATGTTGGCGTTGGCGCAGTGATCGAGCAAGGCGGCGCGCTCGTCCACCGTCAGCCGACGCGGATCGTTCAGCGGCACCACGATGTCTTCAATGCGGCGCGGCGCGGTGTCGAGCTTGCGCTCACGCCAGGCGGCATAGGCGGCGGTATCCGCCAGGTCGAAAGGATTACTCACCGCTGACGCCGTGTCCTGGGCGCCGACTCTTGACCGACTCGGGATGGAACAAGCCGGAGAGCGTTTTTTGCAGTGTCTTGATGGCCTCGGGCGACTCGATCTCCATTACCTGATCGACGGCCCAGAGCCTGTCCTTCTCCGGCAGGGTGTCCTTGACGCAGGCCGCAAAGCAGCGGCGAAAGCCGAAATCCGGGCCAGAGGCGTCGAAGCCGAAATCGGCGTACTCATCGCTGCGCCGGTTGTACAGCTCCAGGAAATTTCGCCCGGCCTGGCCGGGTGCCAGATCGGGCAGCAAGGCCTCGCGCGCCTCCTCGACCATCTCTGCCAGGCGCGTTACCAAAGCCACGGTGAACTCGGCGCGCGGCTCGGGTTCCAGATCGTCATGGGCAATGCGATCGGCCGCGAGCGCGAGGAACACCAAATACTCGCAGACGAAATCGAACCAGCCGCGACCGACCTCGATGTCGTAATCCGCCTGACGCATGCGCGTGATCGATTCCTGTCCCAGCTTCCAGGCCAGCATGGCAATCACGCTGGCATGCTCGGCCATGCCGCGCGGCCGGCCGGAGTGGAAGCTGTTGCGGATGCGCAGTGCCATGGGGCGCCAGTAGTAGTGTGCTGTGAATAGACGGAAGCGCAAGGCTTCCGATCCGTCATTCCGGCGAAAGCCGGAATCCAGCAAGACTCTGGGTCCCGGCTTTCGCCGGGACGACGATCCGATTCGCGCCAGTCGCAAGACCTGGGAAGCACACGGCTAATACCCTCCCTTGCCAAACGGCTTGGTCAGGCCGGCGATCTTGACGCCCTGCTTGGCGGCGCCGCCGTCGGGAAACAGTTCGAACAGGCGGGCGCTGGAGACGTCGGCGATGACTTCCTCCTCCTCCAGCATCTTCATCATGTTGCGCAGGTTCGGTGTGTGGCCGTCTTCCTGGTACTTGCGGCGCAGGAAACTGATGATCGCCCGGTGATCGTCGGTCAAGGCAATGCCCTGCTCGGCGGCGATGGCCTCCACGGCCTCATCGCTCAAATCGGCTTCCAGCAGGTAGCCGTCGTCGTCGGTGTCCTTCTCCACGCCGTTGATGGTGTACGCCATTAGCTTCTCCTCAAGAAAAATTCGTGTATGCCCTTGCCCGTTTCATGGCTGAACAGCAGTTCCGCCGCGCCAGCCTTCGCCCAGGACACGACATCGTCGGCCGATCCGGGGCAGTCGCTCACCAGTTGCAGCACCTCGCCGGCCTTCATGCCGTCAAGCAGCTTCCTGGCTTCGAGTATGGGGCCGGGGCAGGACACGCCACGCATGTCGAGGGTGACATGCGGAATCGGTGTCGACTGGGCGCCGCCCGCGCGCTGGATGAGGTAGGCGGTCTTGCCATCGGCCAGCTTGCGGCTTTCCAGCACCTGGTTGCCGGTGAACTTGGCCCAGGCGAACAAGTCGTCGGCGGTGCCCTGGCAGTCGGAAATCAGCTTCAGGGTCTGTCCGGGCTGCAGGTCGTCTACCAGCTTCTTGGCGCCGAGCAGCGGCGCGGGGCACGGCAGTCCGCTGGTGTCCAGCGTCACGGTGGCGTTGTCGGTCATGTGGTGGTTCTCCCTTGAATGTCTATTCGCCGACGGCGGCGATGGATTTATGCGGCACGAAAAGCCCGCAGCCCAGAAGATGATGGCGACCGAGTCCGGTTTCCTGGATCGCCACGGATTCGGCGCGCTTGAGGCCGTGCAGCATCAGCGCGAAGCCGTGCACCTCGCCGGCAGCAGAGTGCATGCGCCGCGCACGTCCGGTGACGGGTTCGCCGCCGATGCGGCGCTGTGCGAGTTCGGCGCGGCAGGCGGCGAGGAACTCGATTTCATCCGCCGTGCCGAAACTGACGAAATGCGAATGCACCACCTCGGTCACCGGCAAGAGCGGACGCAGGCTGGATCGGCCGATGCCCAGCGGCTCGCCGTCGATATCCAGCGCGCTGCCGCACAGGGAGTCGGCGCCAGCGCTACGGTGGATAGGCATGCGTATGACGAGGCGACTGCGGCGGCCGACATAGCTCAAACCATCCCCTCGCCCGAGACCCGAAAGCGGCAGGATGCCGGCGTGCGGTTCGTCGTCCAGCCAGGGCAGGGCCAGGCGCAAGGCGCTGGCAAGCGCGTCCGCATGATCCGGCGCGACCGTACCGGCTTCGAGTTCGAAGACCACATCGACCATTTCCGCCGACGCATCCTCCGGCCAGCCGTTCATTCGCCGCTCCCGGGTGCAACCGCAGTGCCCGGCTGGGCGGCCGCCCAGTCGCTGAGCGCCTGACCCCATTGGGCAGCGGTCAGCGGATCGATGTCGAAGATCGTAAAGCGGCTGCCTTCGCGGATGCGCGTGCGCAATAGGGGCATGCCGCCGCCTTCGTATATGAACTCCTGCAGTTCGATCGCCTGGTTGCCGATCGGCACGCGGAATTTGATGAGTGTCTTGACGTTATCCACGGATTTCCTCGGGTCGTGACTATGGCATCCGGCGGAAAGAGGGGCCATTCCCGCGTGGGAGTGGAAGCATATAACCCTTTCGGGTAGGTCCGATTACCTGCCGGGAGTATGGTTTGTGCACCGCACCTAACCCTATGATTGCACAACTGCGTATCACCCCGACAACGAGGAGAGACTGACCATGGCCAAGCCCATGCACCCCACCCCGAACCTGGATCAACTGGAGACCGGGCCCTGGCCCAGTTTCGTCACCGGCCTGAAGCGTCTGGCCAAGGAAAAGGATTACGTGGTCGACGTCCTCGGCCACCTCGAACACTCCTACCAGACCCGCAAGGGCTACTGGAAAGGCGGTACCGTCGGTGTCCGCGGCTACGGCGGCGGCGTCATCCCCCGCTTCACCGAAATCAAGGATGCCGATGGTCAGGCCGTGTTCAAGGATGCCACCGAATTCCACACCCTGCGCGTCATGCCGCCACCCGGCATGCACTACGACACCGCCACCTTGCGCCAGCTCTGCGACATCTGGGACAAATACGGCTCCGGCCTGATCGCCCTGCACGGCCAGTCGGGCGACATCATGATGCAGGGCTGCACCACCGAAAACGTGCAGAAGGCCTGGGACGAGATCAATGAAATGGGCTTTGACCTCGGCGGCGCCGGCCCCGCCGTGCGCACCTCGATGTCCTGTGTCGGCGCGGCGCGCTGCGAGCAGTCCTGCTACGACGAAGCCAAGGCGCACAAGGCGGTGATCAACAGCTTCCTCGACGACATCCACCGTCCCGCCCTGCCCTACAAGTTCAAGTTCAAGTTCTCCGGCTGCGGCAACGACTGCATGAACGCCATCCAGCGTTCCGACATGGCCGTGATCGGCACCTGGCGCGACAACATCCGCACCGACGACGAGTTGGGCAAGAAGTGGTTCGCCAAGCATGGCATGAACGAGCTGATCAACGACGTCGTCTCGCGCTGCCCGACCAAGGCGCTGCAGATCAAGGATGCCGGCAGCGTGCGCAAGGACGGCCATATCTCCGCCGTGGCGCTGGACGGCAAGCAGTGCCTGGAAATCGACAACAAGGACTGCGTGCGCTGCATGCACTGCATCAACGTCATGACCGGTGCCCTGGCCCCGGGCGAGGACAAGGGCGCCTCGATCCTCGTCGGCGGCAAGAGCCACCTCAAGATCGGCGGCCTGATGGGCACCCTGGTGGTGCCCTTCATGAAGCTGGATACCGAGGAAGACCGTGAAAAGCTGGTCGAAATGGCCCAGTCCATCATCGACTTCTTCGCCGAGAACGCGCTGGAGCACGAGCGCACCGGCGAGATGATCGAGCGCATCGGCCTGGTCAACTTCCTCGAAGGCATCGGCCTCGACGTCGATCCGCACATGATCAATACGCCGCGCACCAACCCCTATGTCCGTACCGACGGCTGGGACGAGGAAGTGGCGAAGATCGAAGCCAGGAAGAAGGCTGCCGCCTGAGCATCGCCGCAGGCTCCCCCCGGCCAGGCCGGCGGGAGTCGAAACGCGCATAAAACCCTACCAGTTATATCGACTTTTCCGGAGACAACCATGGCTGAAGCTCAAGCTCTGCGCAAGGCAGTCGAGTGCGGCGTACCCGACAACGACAAATATATGCACCCCACGCTGCTGAAGAATCGCGGCAACTGGAAGTATCACGATCGTCCCCGCCCCGGCGTGCTGCACCATGTCGCCCATTCCGGCGACCAGGTCTGGTCGGTGCGCGCCGGCACCCAGCGGCAGATGGACACGCACACCATCCGCAAGCTGTGCGACATCGCCGAGCAGTTTGGCGAAGGCTTCGTGCGCTTCACCATCCGTTCCAACATCGAGTACATCGTCGCCGACCAGAACAAGGTCGATCCGCTGATCGCCAAGCTGGAGGGCGAGGGCTTTCCGGTCGGCGGCACCGGCAACTCGGTGACCATGGTGGCCCACACCCAGGGCTGGCTGCACTGCGACATCCCCGGCACCGATGCCTCGGGCGTGGTCAAGTCGATGATGGACCAGCTTTACGACGAGTTCAAGAATGAGCAGATGCCCAACCGCGTGCATCTGTCGACCTCCTGCTGCGAAATCAACTGCGGCGGCCAGGCCGACCTCGCGGTCATCGTGCAGCACACCAAGCCGCCCAAGATCAACCATGACCTCGTCGCCAACGTCTGCGAGCGCCCCGCCGTGGTGGCCCGCTGCCCGGTCGCCGCGATCCGCCCGGCCCTGGTCAATGGCAAGCCCTCGCTGGAAGTCGATGAGAAGAAGTGCATCTGCTGCGGCGCCTGCTACCCGCCCTGCCCGCCCATGCAGATCAACGATCCGGAGCACTCCAAGCTGGCGATCTGGGTCGGCGGCAAGAACTCGAACGCCCGCGGCAAACCCACTTTCATGAAGATGGTCGCCTCCGGCCTGCCCAACAACGCACCGCGCTGGCCCGAGGTCAACGAGGTCGTGGGCCGCATCCTGCGCACCTACAAGGCCGATGCCCGCCCCTGGGAGCGCATGGCCGACTGGATCGACCGCATCGGCTGGCCGCGCTTCTTCGAGAAGACCGGTCTGCCCTTCACCAAGTACCTGATCGACGATTGGCGTGGTTCCCGTGCCAACCTCAACGCGTCGAACCACGTCCGCTTCTGATCCGTCAGCCGAAAGCCGCCGATGAAATTCGCGATCCTCATCAACGAAGGCCCTTACCAGCACCAGGCAACCGACACGGCCTTCCTGTTCTGCAAGGCCGCGCTGGCCAAGGGCCACGAAATCCGCCGCGTGTTCTTTTACCACGACGGCGTGAACAACTCGTCCTCGCTGACCGAACCGCCGCAGGACGATCGCAACATCGTCCAGCGCTGGTCGAAGCTGGCCGAGGAACACAAGCTGGACCTCGTCGTCTGCGTCGCCGCCGCCCTGCGCCGTGGCATCAAGGATGAAAATCTGGCGCCGGGGTTCCGCATCTCCGGCCTTGGACAACTGGTCGAAGCCGGCATCGAGGCCGACCGTCTGGTGACGTTTGGAGACTGACATGTCTGAAGGCACCATCAAGAAATTCATGTTCGTCAATCGCAAGGCGCCCTACGGCACGATCTACGCGCTCGAGTCGCTGGAAGTGGTGCTGATCTCGGCTGCCTTCGACCAGGACGTCAGCCTCGTCTTCATGGACGACGGCGTATTCCAGTTGAAGAAGGGCCAGCAGACCAAGGGCATCGAGAACAAGAACTTCTCGCCCACCTATCGCGCGCTGGATGGCTATGACATCGAGAAGCTCTACGTCGATCAGGAATCCCTGGCCGCCCGTGGCCTCACCGAGGACGACCTGCTGGTCGATGTCACGGTGATGTCGCGTGCGGAAATGGGCAAGCTGATGGAAACCATGGACGTCGTCCTCAGCTTCTGACACGGAGATCGACATGCTACATATCGTCAATAAATCCCCCCTCGAACGCAATGCACTGGACTCCTGCCTGAGCGCAGCCCAGGGCGGCGCCTTGCTGCTGACCGAGGATGCGGTCTACGCGGCGACCCGCGGCAATGCCGCCGCCGGGAAAATCACTGCCGCCATGGCCGGCATGAAGGTCTATGTCCTCGGCCCCGACCTCGATGCCCGCGGCATGACGGATCGCCTGCTCGAGGGCGTGACTTCAGTCGATTACGGCGGCTTCGTCGACCTCGTCGCCGAGTACCCGACCAACCAGTCCTGGCTTTAATCCTTTTCACCCGCCTCATTCCCTAGGAGACACTCATGGGCACCATCGAAGTTAGCGGCAAGAGCTACGAAACCGACGAAGAAGGCTATCTGGTCAACCTCGGCGACTGGAATGAAGAAGTCGGCGCCTACCTCGCCACCACCGAGTCCGTCGAAATGACCGACCAGCACTGGGAAGTCATCAACTTCCTGCGCGACTACTACAACGAATTCCAGATCGCCCCGGCCGTGCGCGTGCTGACCAAGGCCATCGGCAAGAAGCTCGGCCCGGAAAAAGGCACCAGCCAGTACCTGTACGACCTGTTCCCCTACGGCCCCGCCAAGCAAGCCTGCAAAATCGCCGGCCTGCCCAAGCCGACCGGCTGCGTGTAATCGGACGACCGAAGACAGAAGACTGAAGACAGAGAAATCCATCCGACATGTCTCTACTATTTGCTCTTCTGTTCTACGGCGCCACGCTGATCCTCGTCGGAGGTGTCGCGTACCGGATTTATGAATATGCGCGCACCCCGGCACCGCTGAAGATCCCGACCACGCCCGCGCCCACCACCACGGGGGGCGTTGCCTTGCGCATGTTCCGCGAGGTCGTGTTCTTCGAAAGCCTGTTCAAATCCAACCTCTGGATCTGGGCCCTGGGCTGGCTGTTCCATGGCGCGCTGGCGCTGGTGCTGCTGCGCCATCTGCGCTATTTCACCGAGCCGGTGAATTTCATCATCGCCTTCATCCAGCCCTTCGGCATGTATGCCGGTTTCGCCATGGCCGCCGGCCTGGCCGGCCTCTGGGCGCGGCGCTTGCTGGTCGAGCGCATCCGCTATATCTCGACACCGTCCGACCATCTGATGCTGGCCCTGCTGCTCGGCATCGCCATCACCGGCCTGGCGATGAAGTTCCTGATGCACACCGACGTCGTCGCCGTGAAGAGCTTCTTCCTCGGCCTGATGGTATTCGAGATCAACCCGCTGCCCGCCCACCCAGGCCTCTACCTGCATCTGGGCATGGTCGCGCTGCTGATGATTGTCTTCCCCGTCAGCAAGCTGCTGCACGCCCCCGGCGTCTTCTTCTCGCCGACCCGCAACCAAGTCGACAATCCGCGCGAAACGCGCCATCTGGCGCCCTGGGCCGCCAAGTTCGAGGCGAAAAACTGATCATGGCCGACGAAAATACACCCGTCGCTGCCGCACCCGCCGCGAAACCGGCCGCCGCCAAGCCTCCCGAAAAAGCCAAGGTCGTCGCCCCGACCTACCGCGAGTTTCCGACCATCCCGGCGCTGAAGCTCGACGCGATGGTCGAGTCGAACCCCTACGTCGCCGCCGCCGGCCACAACGAAGCCATCGGTTTTCCCGGCACCCTGGTCGATGGCTGGGAGCAGAAGGCCGTTGCCAAGATGGGCGAACTGCTGGGCAAGTACCGCTCGCTGCGCGTCTACATGGATGCCTGCGTGCATTGCGGCGCCTGCACCGACAAGTGCCACTATTTCATTGGCACCGGCGACCCGAAAAACATGCCCGTGGCGCGCCAGGACCTGATGCGCTCTGTGTATCGCCGTTACTTCACCCTGCCCGGCAAGCTCTTCCCCAAACTGGTCGGCGCGCGCGACATGAGCAAGGACGTGCTCGACGACTGGTTCCGCTATTACAACCAGTGCTCCGAGTGCCGCCGCTGTTCCGTGTTCTGCCCCTACGGCATCGACACCGCCGAAGTCACCATGGCGGCCAAGGAAATCATGCACAGCGTGGGTCACGGTCACAAGTATGTGAACGAGATCATCGGCAAGGTACACAAGATCGGCAACAACCTCGGCCTGCCCGGCCCGGCACTGGAGAACACGCTGGAGGGCCTGGAAGAGGACGTGCTGGAAGACACCGGCGCCGCCGTCAAGTACCCACTCGACATGCAGGGCGCCGAAGTGCTGCTGGTCACGCCCTCGGCCGACTTTTTCGCCGAGCCCCATGTCGACAGCCTGATCGGCTATGGCAAGGTGTTCCACGCCGCCGGCATTTCCTGGACGCTGTCCAGCAAGGCCTCGGAAGCCGGCAACTTCGGCATGTTCATCGGCAACTACGAGCAGATGCAGAAGATCGCCATGCGCGTGCGCGAAGCCGCGCTGGAACTCGGCGTCAAGCGCATCGTGGTCGGCGAATGCGGCCACGCCTGGCGCGTCGCCTATGCCTTCTGGAACACGCTGACCGGCATCGGCGCCGGCGCCAACGATCCCTTCGCCATCCAGTTGCAGAAGCAGCTCGACCCGAACTACAAGCAGCCCTCGCACATCTGCGAAGTGACCTGGGATCTGATCCAGGCGGGCCGCCTGAAGTTCAACAAGGAAGCCAACGACCACCGCATCGTCACCTTCCACGATTCCTGCAACGTCGCGCGCGGCTCGCGCATGGGCGAGTACGCCGGCGGCCAGTTCGACATACCGCGCAACATCATCCGCGCCGTCGCCAACCACTATGTCGACATGTCGGAAGCCACCACCCGCGAAAAGACTTTCTGCTGCGGTGGCGGCGGCGGCCTGCTGACCGACGAACTGCTCGATCTGCGCGTCAAGGGCGCCCTGCCGCGCATGGAAGCGCTGAACGAGATCGTGCAGGACAAGGGCGTCAATTTCATGGCAACCATCTGCGCCATCTGCAAGGCCCAGTTCACCAAGGTGCTGCCCTACTACGGATTCAAGATGAGCATGGTCGGCGGCGTGCACCAACTGGTCAGCACCGCCATCGTGCTCAATAGCGAACAATAATTTTTACTGGAGACCCGCATGTCCGCCACCACCGAGACCCAGACCGAAAAGCTGACCTTCCGCCGTTACAAGGACGGTGATGTCAAGGTCAAGCGCTGGCAGGACGAAATCTTCCAGGCCAGCTTCAGCCACAAGTGCCCGACCTATATCCAGTCCACGCCGCCCTGCCAGGGCTCCTGCCCGTCTGGCGAGGACATCCGCGGCTACCTCAACATCGTGCGTGGCATCGAGAAGCCCCCGGTCGGCACCGACGGCAAGGCGCTCATGCCGATGCAGGAATATGCCTGGCGCCGCCTCACCGAGGCCAACCCCTTCCCGGCCGTGATGGGCCGCGTCTGCCCGGCGCCTTGCGAAACCGGCTGCAACCGCAACGAAGTCGAGGACCACGTCGGCATCAACTCGGTCGAGCACTACCTCGGCGAGTACGCGATCAAGAACAACCTGCAGTTCAAGGCCCCCGAAACCAAGACAGGCAAGAAGGTCGCCGTCCTCGGCGGTGGCCCGGCCGGCCTCTCGGTCGCCTACCAGCTCTCACTGAAGGGCCACTCGGTCACCGTGTTCGACGACCATGAATACCTCGGCGGCATGATGCGCTATGGCATCCCCGGCTACCGCACGCCGCGTGACATCCTTGATGCGGAAATCCAGCGCATCCTCAACCTCGGCGTTGAAGTCCGGCTGAAGACCAAGGTCGGCGTCGATGTCACGATGGACCAGATCAACGCGGAATTCGACGCCGTCTTCCTCGGCCTTGGCGCCCAGGGCGGCCGCGCCCTGCCGGCCGAAGGCGCGGACAACGTCTCCAACGTCGTCACCGCCACCGCCTTCCTCAAGGCCTTCAACGACGGCCGCCTGCAGCACGTCGGCAAGCGCGTCGTGGTCGTGGGTGGCGGCGATACTTCAATGGACGTCGCCACCGTCGCGCGCCGCCTCGGCCATATCGAGCACTCCAAGCCCACCGACTGGGAAAACGCGATCGCCGGCCAGCTCGCCCAGGATGCCGCCGACATCTCGCGCCGCCAGGGCGCCGAGGTCACGCTCACCACCGTCTATATGATGGCCAGCAAGCAGGAGATCGAGCACGCCGAGTCCGAGGGCATCAGCATCATGGGCGGCTGGATGCCGGTCGCCGTGCTGAAGGGCGCCGACGGCCGCGCCAATGGCCTGCGTGTCAGGCAGTGCGAGGCCAAGATGGTTGGCGGCCGCCTCGACATCAAGCCCATCGAAGGCACCGAAAAGGACCTGCCGGCCGACCTGATCGTTTCCGCCATCGGCCAGACGGTCGACCTCACCGGCCTCGAAGTCTTCAACAATGGCAAGGGTGCCGTGACGGCCGACAAGAACTACCAAGTGCAAGGCAAGCCGGGCGTCTTCGCCGGTGGTGACGTGATCCGTCCGCACCTGCTGACCACGGCCATCGGCCACGGTGCCATTGCCGCCGATGGCATCGACCAGTTCCTCGCCGGACATGAGCCGGGTCGCCGCCCCAAGATCGACGTGCACAGCTTCGACCTGATGCGCAAGTACGTCGAAAAGGGCGTCAAGCTGGGCGAGATCAAGGATGCCCAGACCGGCACCGATGCCAACAAGAACGCCGTGCACAACTTCGACAACCGCTCCGAGCGCTATGTCATTCCGCACGACCAGCTCTTCCTCGGCCACTTTCAATACACCGCCCGCAACATGCGCCACATCACCCACCTGAACAAGGACAGCGCGCTGGGCAACTTCGAAGAGCGCCTTGAAGCCCTCTCCGAACAGCAGGCGGTGGGCGAAGCCAAGCGCTGCATGAGCTGCGGCCTGTGCTTCGAGTGCGACAACTGCGTCGTGTATTGCCCGCAGACCGCCGTGTACAAGGTCAAGAAGACCGAGTCCATGACCGGCCGCTACGTCGCCACCGACTACGACAAGTGCATCGGCTGCCACATCTGCGCGGATGTCTGCCCGACGGGCTACATCCAGATGGGCCTGGGCGAGTAAGTTACCCAAAGAGGCACTCATGAAGCTGCTGCGCATCCTCGCCACCTTGCTGTTCGCGGCAATCGCCGTGTCGCCAGCGCCGACTCTTGCCGGCGAGGGCGGGCGCACGCCGAAGCCGGTGGTCACGATCGAGAATCCCGGCAAGTGCGCGGCACCGGCCGAGGAAATGCGCCGCAACCACATGGAAATGCTCAAGCACCAGCGTGACCGCACCCTGCGTGCCGGCATCCGCGGCGAACCGGCCTCGCTCAACGCCTGCATCGAATGCCACGCCAGCAAGAAGACCGGCTCGGTGCTCGGCGACGGCCAGGCCTTTTGCCAGGGCTGCCACGAGTACGCCTCGGTCAAGCTCGACTGCTTCGAATGCCACCAGCCCAAGGCCAAGTTCAAGGCCGCAGGATTGAAACCATGAGCGCACCCAATCCGCGCCGCGCCTTCTTCGCCGCCGCCGGTGCCGGCGTGGCCGGTCTCGGCTTCACCGCAATCGCCCCGGGCCTGCACCTGATGGCCGTTGGCGAGGCCAATGCCGCCGCCCGTCCCGCCGGTACTGCCGCCTCCCCCGCCATCCGCTGGGGCCTGCTGATCGATGCGACGAAGTGCGCCCCCGGCTGTACAAAGTGCATCGACGCCTGCCACGAAGAAAACGGCGTCAGCGAACAACTGCCCGATCCGCGCCAGAACTCGCAGTGGATCCGCAAGATCGAGCTGGTCGACCGCCGCAATGGCCGCGTCACCACCCTGCCGATGATGTGCCAGCACTGCGCCAAGCCACCCTGCGTCGATGTCTGCCCCACTGGCGCCTCGATGAAGCGGGCCGACGGCATCGTGCTGGTCGACCGCCACACCTGCATCGGCTGCCGCTACTGCATGATGGCCTGCCCCTACAAGGCGCGCTCCTTTGTGCACACCAACCTGACGGAGCAAAGCCCGGAAACGCCGCGCGGCAAGGGCTGCGTCGAATCCTGCACGCTCTGCGTGCATCGCGTGGACAAGGGCCAGCAACCCGCCTGCGTCGAAAAATGTCCGGAAGGCGCGATGACTTTCGGCGATCTCAACGACCCGGTGAGCGCGATTTCGAAACGTATCGCTGCCGCGAACACGACCCAGGTCCTCAGCGACCTCAAGCTCGACCTTGGCGTTCGCTACCAGGGAATCTGACATGGCCACACTGAATCCCCGCCACGAAGAAGGCCTGTTCTACGTACTCGCCGCCTTGGGCGGCCTGGTCGCCGCCGTCGGGCTCGGCGCCGCGCTCTACATGGAGCACACAGGCCACGTCGTCACCGGCATGAACAACCAGATCGTCTGGGGCCTGCCGCACGTCTTCGCCATCTTCCTGATCGTCGCCGCCTCGGGCGTGCTCAACGTCGCCTCGATCGGCTCGGTGTTCGGCAAGAAGGCCTACAAGTCGCGCGCGCCGCTGTCCGCCCTGCTCTGCATCGCCATGCTGAGCGGCGGCCTGGCCGTGATCATGCTCGACCTTGGTCGCGCCGATCGCCTGATGGTGGCCGCGACCCACTTCAATCCGACCTCGGTGTTCGGCTGGAACGTGATCCTCTACCCCGGCATGTACGCCATCGTTGCGGTGTATCTCTGGACCCTGATGGAGCGCCGCATGAACCCGTATTCGAAGGCGGCGGGCCTGGCGACCTTCATCTGGCGCATCCTGCTGACCACCGGCACGGGTTCGATATTCGCATTCCTTGTGGCGCGCCAGGCCTACGGCAACGCCGTGCTGCCGGCAATGTTCATCATCATGTCCTTCGCCTGGGGCCTGGCGGTTTTCATGATCGTGCAGAAAACCATGTTCGGCTGGAACGACATGACGCTGCACCCGGCGATCCGCGGGCGCATGAAGAACCTGCTCGGCACCTTCGTCGCCGCGGTGTTCTACTTCGTCGCCACCTACCACCTGACCAACATCTACTTCGCCAAACAGACGGCCTTCGAGGAGTTCATCCTGCTTTCGGGCGGCATCTTTCCCACGCTGTTCTGGCTTGGCTACGTGCTGGTCGGCACGGTGATCCCGCTGCTGATCCTCTACGTCCCCGACCTCAACCGCATCCGCGGCTCGGTGTTCGCGGCCTCCGGGCTGGTCATTGTCGGTGCCTTCTGCCTGCTCTACGTGTTCATCATCGGTGGCCAGGCCTTTCCGCTGGAAATCTTCCCCGGCTATGACGTCAAGAGCAGCTTCATGGACGGCGCCATCGACAGCTACAGCCCGACCCTGCCGGAAGCCCTGCTCGCCTTCGGCGGCCTGGGCATCGCCTTCACCATCACCACCATTGGCGTACGCGCGCTGCGCTTCCTGCCCCAGGACGATCTCGCCGAACTCGAAGCCGCCGGCAGCATCGTCGATTGAGGCGGCCGCGGCTGCGCTACATGCACCGCTTCCTGATCTCCGCCGCCCACAAATCCTCGGGCAAGACCACCATCAGCATCGGCCTGGCGGCGGCGTTGCGCGCGCGCCGACTTTCGGTACAAGCCTTCAAAAAGGGCCCTGACTACATCGATCCGCTGTGGCTCGGCGTCGCCGCGGGGCGGCCTTGCTACAACCTCGATTTCTTCCTTTCGCCGGACGGCGAACTGCGCCAGCAGTTCGCCCGCCACGGCCACGATGCCGATGTCTGCCTGATCGAGGGCAACAAGGGCTTGTATGACGGTCTCGACCTCGAAGGTTCGAACAGCAACGCGGCGCTGGCGCGCCTGCTCGACCTGCCCGTGGTGCTGGTGCTCGATGCGCGCGGCATGACCCGCGGCATCGCGCCGCTGATCCTCGGCTACCAGGCCTTCGATCCGAAAATCCGCATTGCCGGCGTGATCCTCAACCGTCTCGGCGGCCGTCGCCACGAATCCAAGCTGCGCGCCGTGATCGAGCACTACACCGATGTCCCGGTGATCGGCGCGGTGCAGGAGGATGCCGAACTCGCGCTGGTCGAGCGCCACCTCGGCCTGATGCCGGCCAACGAAAGCGCCCAGGCCGAGCGCCACGTGGCGGCGATTGGCGTGCGCATCGCGGCCCAGGTCGACCTCGACCGCCTGCTTGCCCTCAGCCGCAGCGACGCCGCGCTGCCAGCGCCACCCCCGCGACAGCCAAGCCGCGACGAAACGGTACGCATCGCGATCGCACGCGACGCCGCCTTCGGCTTCTATTACGCCGACGACCTCGAAGCCCTGGCCGCCGCCGGCGCCGAGCCCGTGTTCTTCGATACTCTCAGGGATTCCGCGCTACCGAGTTGCGACGGGCTGCTGATCGGTGGCGGCTTTCCCGAATGCTTCCTAGCCGAACTCGAAGCCAATCGCGCGCTGCGCGAAGACATCCGCCGCGCGATCGAAGGCGGCCTGCCAAGTTACGCCGAATGCGGCGGGCTGATGTACCTCGCGCGCGGCATCGAATGGAAAGGCCGACGCGCGGAGATGGTCGGGGCGATCCCGGGCGACGTGCGCATGCATGCCAAACCCATTGGCCGCGGCTATGTGATCCTGGAAAGCCAGGACACCCACCCCTGGCGCGACCGCGCCGGGATGGGCGGTGGCGCCGAGTTGCGCGCCCACGAATTCCATTATTCCGACATCTCGGGGCTGCCGGCGGATACGCGCTATGCCTACGAGGTGCGGCGCGGCCACGGCATAGACGGCCGCCATGACGGAATCGTGCGCCATCGCCTGCTTGCGTCCTACACCCATTTGCGCGCCGCCGCCGGCTGCGACTGGCCGGCGAAGTTCGTTCGCTACGTGCGCCACTGCAAGAATCCCGACTTGAAGGAAGACCAGGCATGTTCACTCTGACCCCCCCGGCGGCCGAGCAAATCGCGCGCGCCGCCAAGGAACAATCCGCCGGCCAGCCCATGCTGCGCGTCGCCGCCAAGATCGACGAAGCCGACGGCGAACTGGTCTATGGCATGGGCTTTGACGAGGAACGCGAGGACGACCTGGTGATCGACGGTCCCGGCGTCACGGTGCTGATCTCGCCGCGCAGCCTGCCGTTGCTGGAGAACACCACCCTGGATTTCGCCGAAGTTCAGCCCGGTGAGTTCCAGTTCATCTTCCGCGGCGGCTGCAACACGCCGCCCAACGCCGGCGGCTGCGGAAGTTGCGGTGGCGGTTGTTCCTGATGAACAAAACCAAAGGCGGCATGAACAACGCCCCCTCCCATCCGCTGCGCGGCCCACGGCTGGCTTTGCACAGCCAGCCGGCTGCGGCGGCGCACCGCGGTGCGAAACCCCGCCTCGCCCCCCTCCCGGGGGAGGTGACCAATTAGCTCGCTTTGCTCGAATGTATTGAGAGCCATCGGGTATATTTCGCCCCCATGAAACCCGTTCCCGCACAACCCGGCTGGGTCTACCTGGTCGGCGCCGGCCCCGGCGACCCGGAGTTGCTGACCATCAAGGCGGCGCGCCTGATCGGCGAAGCCGATGTCCTGGTTTATGACAACCTCGTCTCCGAGGCCGTTCTGGCGCTGGCGAGACCCGATGCCGAACTGATGTACGCCGGCAAGGAACGCGGCAACCACTCGCTGCCGCAGGAAGAGATCAACCAGTTGCTGGTTCGGCTGGCCAGGACCGGCAAGCGCGTGGTGCGCCTGAAGGGCGGCGATCCCTATATCTTCGGCCGCGGTGGCGAGGAGGTCGAAACCCTGCACGCCGACGGCGTGAATTTCGAGGTGGTGCCCGGTATCACCGCGGCGGCCGGAGTCGCCACCTACGCCGGCATCCCGCTGACCCATCGCAACCATGCCCAGGCTTGCGTCTTCGTCACCGGCCACCTCAAGGACGGCAGCATGAACCTGGACTGGCCGGGCCTGGCCCGCCGCCCCCAGACCGTGGTGATCTACATGGGCCTCTCGGGCCTCTCGCACCTCTGCGCCAAGCTGATGGAGCACGGCCTCCCCGCCGACTGGCCGGCTGCCATCGTCCAGCATGGCACCCGCCCCAGCCAGCGAACCGTCACCGGCACGCTCGGCACCCTGCCGCAACTGGCGGAAAGCGCCAACCTGCGCGCGCCGACGCTGATCATCGTCGGCGAAGTGGTCACGCTGCGCGACAAGCTGCGCTGGTTCGAATAGATAGTCCGGCGCCGACCCGGTTTAGAATCCCCGGCCCGGCGCAATTCAGCGTGAAATGCGTCGTCGGAGTCCGGATCGGGGAACACAATGCGATACGACGAAAGCGCCGAGAAAAGCGCTGAATTCCTGAGGCTGGCCTTGCCTTTGATGGCAAGGCAGCGGGCCGCGACCCACCCGGTGAGCTATGCCCTCTGGTACGAGTACGTATCCGGCGCGAATGCCGGGTTGCGGGATGCCGTGGATGCCTGCCTGAAAGCCCAAGGTTCGCTGGACGAAGAATCCACCCTCGCGCTATACCGAAAGCACATTGCCGAAATCGATGAGGAACTCGCGCGGCAATTGAGTGCCGGCTTCCAGAAGGTGATGACCGACGTGTCTCTTTCCGCGACGCAGGCCGGCGACCGGGCAAGCCGGTTTGGCGACTCGCTGGGCAGGCTGAGCGCCGGACTCAAGCCGGCGAACGCCGGCGACGGCATCAAGTCCATCCTGGCGCTGACCCGCGATATGCAGGACTCCATCGTCGCCCTCAAGAACCAGTTGGATGAGAGTCGCGGTGAAATCGAACAACTGCGCAAGGAAGTGACCAGGGCACGAACCGAAGCCTGCACCGACGGGCTGACGGGATTGATGAATCGGCGTGGTTTCGAAATGACGATGGCGACCTGCCTCGCCAGCCATGGCGGCGCCGACGCCGGACCCTGCCTGCTGATGCTGGACATCGACCACTTCAAAAAGGTCAATGACAGCTACGGACACGTCTTTGGTGACAAGGTGTTGCGCGCCGTTGCGCAAATCCTTCACGATAACGTCAAGGGCAAGGACACGGCGGCGCGCTATGGCGGCGAGGAATTCATTGTATTGCTGCCGGATACCCCGCTGGAGGGTGCGCGTCAGCTTGCCGAACGGATTCGCGGCGTCGTCGAACGCTGCCGCATCAAGCGCAGCACAGACCAGGGCGCCGTGGCGAATATCATGGTGTCCCTGGGCGTCACCAACTTCCGCTCCGGTGAGGCGGTGGCTGACTTCGTCGCGCGCGCGGACGCTGCGCTGTATGTCTCCAAGAGCACGGGGCGCAACCGGGTCACGGTGGCCACTGATTGATAGCACGGCCACCTTCAAGGAAAAATTGACCCACCCGGGAAGTCGGCCCGATCAGGCCGCCGTCCTCGCCTTTTCGAACAGTTTGACGATGCCTTCCGCGACTTGTTCCGAAGCATCCGGATAGGCCCCCTCCTCCAGCATGTGCAAGGCGATATGCAAATCGCCCCGGCCGGCCATCTCAAGCACCTCGCCGGCGCAACGGTGGAACTGGGCGTGGCGAGACTTGAGCACCGCGAAGGCAGGATTGCTGCTGAAGCGCTCGCCGCCGATGCCGTAGATCCACTTGCCGAGGGTGCACTGGTCGTCGCGCGAAATGACTTCCGCACTCAACTCTTCCTGGCTCTTGCCCTGGATGAAGTCGCGCAGCCTGGCTTTCCAGCGCACATGCGAGTCGATCGCCTCCTTGCCTTCCGACGCCATCACGAACAGGCGCGCCAGCAACATCTTGACGCGCTCCGAGGCCTTTACGTATTCACCGGCATTCAGCAGCCGGGTGGCGCCTTCGCTGTCGCCGGCCTGCGCCGCCGTCAGCACCTTGCCGGCACAGCGATGGAACATGGCGTGATGAACCTTCATGTCGAAGAAGGTTTCGGAATAACCGAACTTCTCGCCGCCCTGGTCGTAGATCCACTTGCCCAGCGGACACTGGTCGTCGCGGCTTACCACTTCCACCTTCAGTTGCTCGGTGCTGGTGCCGCTGATGTAGCTTTCCAGGCGCACCTTCCACTTCATGTGGGCGTCGACGGCGGTCTTGAAATTCAGGCCGGCCAGTTCCGCACCCGCGTCCTCCCCTCCTGCAGCCGCGATGGCGGCGGGTGCCTGTCCCGACGCCGACTTGTCACCGGTAACGATACTCTTGAACCAATCGAGCATTCCCATGTTGTTATCCCCCCTGGATAATTGAAACGAACCGCGAAAGCAAACCGTCGTCCGGATCAGTAGAGCACCTCGCTCCAGCGTCCGCTCGACTTCAAGCTGTTCTCGACGCGCAGCCAGTCGGCGCCCGTGCCGGCCAGCGCGATCATGGCCTGCTCGACCACCGGCAGCAGGTTGGCGGTGCCGGCGACAAAGACGCGGGTGTTCGGCCGCTGCAGCATGCCCCAGACTTCGGCTGCGTTCTGCTCCAGCACCGCCCCGAGCGCCACCGGCGCCCCCAGCGCCGGACGCGGGCTGACCGCCTGGAAGGCCTTGAAGGTGGGTTGGTCGAAATAATTGGCCAGATCGCTGTTCTCGTCGTTCATGTAAAGCATTTCCAGCGGGCTCTTCGCGCCGTAGAACAGACGGATCTGGCCCTGCCAGCCGCCGATCTTTTCGTAGATCTGGCGGATCAGGGTGCGGAAGGGGGCGATGCCGGTGCCCATGCCCAGCATCAAGATGTCGGCCGTCTTGTCCTCGGGAATAACGAAGGGGTAACCGACGGGACCGGCGAAGACGATCGCGTCGTCGGGACGCAGATCGCACAGGTAGTTCGAGGCGATGCCCTTGTATTCCTCGCCGTTGAACTCGTCGATGTAGGAGCAGCGCCGCACGCAGATGGCGAATTCGGTGCCATCCTTGCGCTTCTCCAGGTCCATGATCGAGTACAGACGGGCATGGCTGGCGGCACCGAACTGGGCGGGCGCAATGACGCGGATCAGGTTGCCCAGTGCCGGATCGAAAGACAGGTCATCGGTATGAAATACCAGGTGGCGCACTTCCTCGCGCGACCCGACGGACGTGATCCGGCGCGACTCCTTGATGGTGGCCGAATAGGTGCGGGCAGGCGGCGCGGCAGGAGGGTTGTGGACTTGCATGGTGGTGACTCCTCGGAAATTCAACAAGAGCGTGTCGGGTTTGCCGGCGGCGCATCACAAGCCGTATCGCAACCGCTGCCGGCGGAACAAGAGCCGCACTTGCCGGGATCGCGGAAGGGCCCGAGTTGCGGGTGGCTTGCGGCGAAACGGCGGTAGAGGCGATCAATCAACATCCCGCCCAGCGCAAGGCAGAAGATGCAGGCGATGGCAAGGAGATAGGTCGTCATCATCCGCCCAGCCCGGCAAAACCCATGAAGGACAGCGAGAGGATGCCGGCCAACATCAGCGACAGGGCCGTGCCCTGCGCCAGGTCGGGCACGTTGGACAGCGTCAGGCGCTCGCGCACGCTGGCCATCAGCACCAGCGCGAGGGTGAAGCCGGCGCCGCCGCCGATGCTGAAGGTGACCGACTGCACGAAATCGTATTCACGCGCGGTCTGGAACAGCGCCACGCCGAGCACGGCGCAGTTGGTGGTGATCAGCGGCAGGTAGATTCCCAGCGCGCGGAACAGCGCCGGGCTGTACTTCTTCAGCACCATCTCGACCAGTTGCACCGCCGAGGCGATGATGACGATGTAGGAAATCAGGCGCAGGAATTCGAGGTGGAAGGCGGTCAGCAACAGGTTGAGGCCGTAGGCGCAGAGCGAGGCCACCAGCATGACGAAGGTGGTGGCGATGCCCATCGGAAAGGCCGTGTCGAGCTTGCCCGAAACGCCGAGGAAAGGGCACAGGCCGAGGAACATCGCCAGCACGAAGTTGTTGGCGAGCAGCGCATTGACGAAGATCTGGAAGGCGGATTCAGACATGTTGCGTCGCCTCCTTCGCCGGCAGGCCCGCCCTGCGCCGTGCCCACCACGCGAACAGCAGCAGCCAGGCGCCGAGCACGAAGAAACCGCCGGGCGGCAGCACCATGATCACCCAGGGCTGGAAGCCGGCGCCGAACAGCGACACGCCGAACAGCGTGCCGGCGCCGAGGATCTCGCGCACCACGCCCAGCGCCAGCAGGCCGATGGTGAAGCCGACGCCCATGCCGGCCGCGTTGACCATCGCCGGGATGGGTGGGTTCTTCGCTGCGTGGGCTTCGGCGCGACCGAGGATGATGCAATTCACCACGATGAGCTGGATGAAAGCGCCCAGCGCGTCGTAGAGCGCGAGGCTGATGGCCTGGATGGCGTAGTCCACCGCCGTGACGAAGGTGGCGATGATCACGATGTACACCGCGATGCGCACTTCCTTGGGCGTCAGCTTGCGCATCAGCGAGACCAGCCCGCATGAGCAGACCAGCACGAACAGCGTTGCCACCCCCATGGAGATGGCATTGATCGCCGACACCGTGACGGCGAGCGTCGGGCACATGCCCAGCACCATGACGAACACCGGGTTCTGGCGCCAGACGCCTTCCATGAACTCGTCCCAGGTCTTGTATTGAGCGGTATTCATGATTTCTTCGCCAGCGTGTCGAGTTTGGGAACCAGGCGCGGCAGCAGCGCCTGCGCCGAGTCGTTGATCGCCTTGCCCACGGCGCGCGAGGTAATGGTGGCGCCGGCGATGGCGTCGATCTGCCAGGCGCCGGTCTTCGTTCCGTGCTTGACGGCCTTGACCTCGTTGGCCAGCGCTGACAGGTCGGCCTTGAGCTTCACATCGAGTGCTGTGAAGTTGGCGAGGAAGTCCTTGTCGGTGATGATCTTGTCGCCGATACCCGGCGTCTCACGCATGGCCACCACGCCGATGCCGACCACGCACTGGCAATCCGGCTGGTAGCCAAACATGATGCGCACGTTGTCGGCATAGCCCTTGCCCACGCCCTCGGCGGCAATGCCGGCGAGCTTGCCGGCTTCGTCGTAGGCGGCGAAGAATTTCACTCCACCCGGTGGAATCGCCGTGTCGCCAGCGCCGACTCTTGCGATTCCACCCCCGGCCTGGGCGACGAACTCTTCGATCGACTTCGCCTTGGGCAACACCTTGAACACCGCGCGCTCGGTGGCGATGCGCTTGTTGGCCGCGACGGCATCGTAGGTGCCTTGGTAAGCGCCGACGATGATCAGGCCGCAGATCGCCGAGACCAGGCCGAGCGTACGGATCATTGCGCCGGTCGGTGATACAGGCACGGCGATTTCCGGCGCCGCCGTGACGATCGGTATCACTTTCTTCCCGGTGGAGGACTGATCACTCATTTTTTCGGTTTGTTCGGCAGGAAGCGCTTCTTCGGCGTCACGGCGCTGGCTTCTTCGCGCGAGATGTAGCCGGGATTCAGCGGATAGGTGGCGCGTTTCTTCACGCGGTCGAGCACGCCACGGCCGAAGGGCACAGGCTGGGTGATTTTCTCGATCAGCGGCGAGGCGGCATTGGCGATCAGGATCGCGTACATCACGCCTTCGGGCAGGCCGCTGTAGTAGCGGATCACCACGGTCAACAGGCCGATCAACGCGCCATACACCCACATGCCCTTGGGCGTCACGGGCGAGGTCGCCATGTCGGTGGCCATGTACACCGCGCCGAGGATCAGGCCGCCCGAGAACAGCATGAAGAAGGGATTCGGATAGCGCGCCGGGTCGAAGGCGAACAGCAGCCAGGCCGTCAGCGCCGCACTGCCCAGCACCGCCAGCGGGATGCGCCAGTCCATGTAGCGGCGCGAGGCAAGGTAGGCGCCGCAAAGCAGGATCAGCAGCGGCGACGGCCCCACCGCCATGTGGCCGGAAAGCGAGGTCAGCAGCTCGTCGGCATTGGCGATGACACCGTCAAACTTCCACTTCGCCAGCGGCGTCGCACCGGCCAGCGCGTCGAGGTTCTTGGCCTTAAGCCAGGCAGTGGCGTCGGCCGGGATCATCAGCGGCCAGGCCAGGGTCGACGGGATGAACTCGGTGAAGCGCCCCGGCAGGAAGGATGGCGTGTAGGTGGCGATCGCCGTCGGAAAGGCCGCCTGGACAAAGGCGCGGCCGACCAGCGCCGGATTGAAGACGTTGAAGCCGATGCCGCCGAACAGTGCCTTGCCCAGGGCAATGGCGACAATGCCGGCAACCGCGCCCATCCACAGCGGAAAGCCCGGCGGCAGCGTCAGTGCCAGCAACAGCCCGGTGATGACGGCGGAGTAATCCGACAAGCGCCCGGCCTGGGTGCCGGTGCGAACGAAAAAGCGCTCGGTGAGCAGGCAGGCGCCGGTCACCACGGCGATCGAGGCCAGCGCCGAGATACCGTACTGGAAGACGTAGAAGGCGCAGATCGGCAGCAGCGAGTAGACCACGTTGCGCATGATGGTCTCGACCGTCTTGGCCGATTGCACGTGCGGCGCGGAGCGGATTTCGATTAGGGGCTGGGTCATGGGACCATCCGATCGGTCGCAAGCTTCCACCCGTCATTCCGGCGAACGCCGGAATCCAGCGCCCTACGCGCCGGCCAGAAATCCCTGGATTCCGGCGTGCGCCGGAATGACGATGACACGGCGCTCATGCCGCCTTCTCCCGCAGGATCTGCTTGGCGACACGGAACTGCTGCACCAGCGGGATGTTGGACGGGCAGACATAGGTGCAGCAACCGCACTCGAAGCAGTCGCCGAGGAAATACTGCTCGCCCATCAGCTCGTATTCGCGCTTCGCCGCGAGCATGCCCAGGGTCGAGGGATTGAGTCCCATCGGGCAGGATTCAACGCACTCGCCGCACTTGATGCAGGGATAGGTCTGGCGCGACTCCCGTTCCTGCATGTCCTCGCGACGGAACACCAGCACACCGGAGACGCCCTTGGTGATCGGCACGTCGAGCGAAGCGATGGCCTGGCCCATCATCGGCCCGCCGAGGATCACCTGGCGCGCGTCCATCGCATCCACCGCCGGCGCGCCGGCATAGTCGAGCACGAACTTCAGCGGCGTGCCTAGGATCACCCGGTAGTCGCCGGGCTTGGCCACGCCGGGCCCGGTCACCGTCACCACGCGCTCGGTGAGCCCCTGCCCCAGCGGCAGCAGCTTGCCCAGCGCCGCCAGCGTGCCGACGTTGCTGACCACCATGCCGAGCGCGATCGGCAGGCCGCCGGCCGGCATCTCGGCGCCGAACAGCGCCGTGATCAGCATTTTCTCGGCGCCCTGCGGGTACTTGGTCGGCACCGCCTCGACATGGATTTCTTCCGTCACGCCGGCCGCCGCCGCGTCGGCGATCGCCTGGCGCAATACCAGCACGGCGTCGGGCTTGTTGTCCTCGACGCCGATGATGCCGCGCACCGCGCCGGTGGCGCGCATGGCATAACGGATGCCGGTGATCAGGTCGGCGGCATGCTCGATCATGACGCGGTGGTCGCAGGTGAGATAAGGTTCGCACTCGCAACCGTTCACCACCAGGGTATGCACCTTGGCCTGCTTCGGTACCGAGAGTTTGGCGTGGGTGGGAAAGGCGGCGCCACCGAGGCCGACCATGCCGGTATCCCAGATCGCCTGCAGGATGTCCTGTCCGGTGGCCTGCGACAAGTCGCGCGGCCGGCCCCAGAGGTCTTCCTGGGTGGCGCCGGCATGCGCGCGAATGACGATGGACTCGACCCAGGGGCCGCGCATGCCGGGACGCAGGCCGATGAATTCGACCACACCGGAAAGCGGCGCATGGTGCGGCACCGAGAGCCACTCGTCGCTGCGTGCGATGGGCTGGCCGCGCACCACTTCCTGGCCGACGCGGACGATGGCACGCGGCGTCTTGCCGATGTGCTGCGACAGCGGCACCGTCACCCGGTCGGGGAAGGGCAGGCGCCGTATCCTGCGCTCCGCCGTCAGCTTGCAGCTCGGCGGATGCACGCCGCGTTGGAAGGCTTCGCCGCGAAAGTAGGAGACGAGTTTCATTGGCTTAGTTGAATTTGGCGGCCCTTGCCATCAGCTTCTCGATACCCGGCTCGCTCATGTTCCAGGGCGTGCCGGGGTGTAGGCAACCGGCCGTGCATTTCTCGGCGGCCTTGACGATGTCGGCGAACTTGGCGCCCTTCGGATTGATCACCACGGCCAGCTTCTGCTCGTTGTAGGCGAAAGCCTTGGGCGCCCGCGTGGTGCACTCGTCGCAGGCCGTGCACTCGGGCGATTCGATCCACACCGGTTCGTAGTCGCCGCCATCGGACGCGACAGCCGCCACTGTCGCCGCATTCGTCGCCGTATCACCAGCGCCGACTCTTGTTTCACCGCCCACCGGCGCAACCGAATCACCCTGCCCCAGCGCCGCACTGATCTTCGCCAGCAGTTCCTCGCGCACGCGGCTCTCGACCTCGGCCGCATCGGCTGCCTCGGCACCCGCGCCGGCGAGACCGCGCAACTGGCGCCAGAAATGCAGTCGCTCCTCGGCCGACTTGATCAGTTCCTTGGTCACCAGGAGACGCATCAGGCGGTTCTTCTTGTCCACCGCCCAGATGAAGGGGAATTTGCCCTCGCGCCCATCGGCATCGAGTTCAAGGAACTCGGCCACCGGCACCATGCTGTCGTTCCAGGTCTCGGGCGGCGCCTTGCGGAAATGCTTGAGGAAGCGCGCCTCGGTCGCCGCGAAATCGGCGAAGGTCATCGGCAGTTCCATGGTCTGTGACGCGCCCGCCTCATCGACATACTTCAGCGTGTAGGTCGGCCAGTCCGTGTCGAGCGAGGGATTGCCCTCCAGGCTCACGCATTCGGCGAAAGTGGTGCCGGCATCCGGGTCGAAGCGGAACAGCGGATAGGCGCGCCCTTCCACCGCCAGCTTGCTCTGGTCTACGCTGCGATCGTCGCCGACGCCATGTTCGGGCGGGCACACGGCATAGATGTTGAACAGCGCCGGACGGCGGCTGTTGAGGCCGTCGATATAGCTCTCGATCAGGTGATTGACGTGGGCAATGGTGCCCGACATCACGTAGGAGGTGCGGTGCGCCATGCCGATCAGGCTGATCTCCTTCCTCACCTCCTGCTTGCCGCGCTGGGCATCGCCCCAGGGCGCCATGTCCGAGACCTGGCTGATGAAGCCCGAGGTGCAGGCCTGGCCGCCGGTGTTCGAATACACCTGGGTATCGACGACGAGGACCTTGATCGGCATGCCCGACATCAGCGCGCGCGACAGGTTCTGGAAACCGATGTCATACATCGCGCCGTCGCCGCCGATAGCCACCACCGGCGGGCAAAGCTGCCACTCGTCGGCGGAGAACTGCTGCCAGGTGAAGCGGCGGAAGAAATCCTCGTCGCGGTCCGGCAGGTAGTCGCCGGCGAGTTCCTTCTCCGCCATGCGCACGGCCTTGAAGCCGTCGGCCATCTTCGCCATGTGGCCCTCGAAGATGCCCATCGCCACCGAGGGCGAATCCTGGAACAAATGCGAGGTCCAGGGGAAGGGATAGGGGTGGAAGGGATAGGTCGAGCCCCACACCGAAGTGCAGCCGGTGGAATTGACGATGCCCATCTCGGCGCGGCCGCGCTGGCTCGGGCCCTCGACGTAACGCCACTTGAGGTCCTTCAGTTTCTCCAGCAACTGCGCGGTGTTCTTCACCCAGGCCGGGTCGAGCAGTTGCGAGGGTTTGTCGGCATTCAGCTTGTTGGCCAGGTTGGACAAGGTCAGGTCGTGCTGGCCGGTCGATTCGACGGCGCGAATTACGGCATTGGCATCGGTCAGGTCCACCGCCGAGGCCAGCTTGACGCGCATGTGCTGTTCCAGGCGCTGGATCAGGTCGTCGACCTTCTCGACGAAGGCCGCGACGCGCGGTTGCATCAGCGCCGTCACCGTCGCGGTGAACAAATGGATCGCGGTCTTCTCGCCGCAGCCGAGGCAGGCGCCGTCGCCGCAGTTCATCGAACCGTAGTTGCGCTTGTCCAGCAGCAGGGTTTCCAGCGCGCCGATCTTCTCGTCGAGGCTGTCGATGCGGCTGTAGTCCTTGGGCGTGGTCGGCAGTTCCAGCCAGGTGTTCCAGTCGCGGCGCAGGCGCTCGACCGAATCCTCGGTCTGCGTCACCATCTTCAGCGCGTTGTCCTCGCAGACCGTCACGCACAGCGCGCAGCCCTTGCAGGTGTAGGGATTGACGGTGATGGAGAACAGGCCGCCGCTGCCCTTCTGCTTCTTCTCGCGGTTGCCCCAGTAGGGCTTGGTGGCGGAGAACTGGAAGCCGCCGAGGTGGATCTGCAACTGGGTGAATTCGGCGGCGAGGCCGGAACGCTCGGCTTCCGGCGTCTCGGCCAGCACGGCATCCATGGCGCGGTCGAACAGCGGGCGGACGTAGCCGCCTTCATTGTCGACCAGGGTGCGCAGCTTTTTCTCGATGGACCGCGCGGCGCGGCGCAGGTAGCGCGTCGGCATGCCGCCGGTCTCGATGCGGTTGATTGCCGTGTTGAGCACGTCGCCAACCGAGCTGACCAGGCCGGGAATCGCCGAGTCCGGGCACTCGACGTAGCAGTTGCCGCAGGCGGTGCAGTTCTCGGCGATCCACTCCGGATGCTCGAAGCGGATGCCGGTCATGTCGCGGAACACGCCGGTCGCGGCCGGCACCAGCGAGGCGCCGATGAAGGGATCGACGATGTTGTCGTTGCCCTTGCCGGTCAGGTAGAAGTTTCCGGTCTGCTCCCAGAAGCGATGGATGTCGCCGACCTTGCCTTGATGCGTGCCCTCCGGCGCCGGCAATTGGCGCAGCATCACCGGCAGGCCGACATCCTTCCTGACGGCGCCCTTGCGCGTGACGCCGACTTCCTTCTCGGTGATCTCGGTCAGTTCGGTGAAGCCGCGGCGCACCACGCGCAGGTTGTCGGCCACCACGCGGGCGCCCTTGCCGCCGAACTTGGCCTGCAACTGGGCTTCGATCGCCGTGAACAGCGCATCCTCGGTGAGGCCGGCATTGGACATGGTCGGGCTGGCGGCGAAGAAGGCGCCCTGGAAGGCGATGCCCTGCATGCGCAGTTGCAGCTCGGCGGCGCCGGCCTCCTCGCGCGCGATCTGGAAAGCGTCGAGGTAGAACACGCGGATCTCGTTATCGACGATGAACTTCTGCGCCCAGAGCGGGAAGGCAGCCCAGGTTTCCTTGCCGAGGTTGGACTGGATGATGAAGAAGCCGCCCTTCTTCAAACCCGAGAGCGGGTTGCTGTGGCCGAACACCGCCGGGTCGGGCGAGAGCACGACATCGACATAGACGTATTCGCAGTTGATGCGGATCGGCTCCGGCGCCGCCGAGAGGTAGTAGGTGGTCGGCTGGCCCTTCTTCTCCGAACCGTACTTGGGGTTGGCCTTGATGTCCCAGCCGAGCAGCTCGAACAGGGTCATCGCCAGGTTCTTGCCCGTCGTGATCGCACCCCAGCCGCCCACCGAGTGCATGCGCACGGTGATCGCGCCCTTGGGCAACAGGTTGGGGTTCTCCGAACCGCGCACGCCCAGCGCGCGGATCTGCGGATACTTGTCGGCGAGGTCCTGCTGGTGCACTTCGTCCTTGGGGTTCAGCGGATCGCGGGCGAAGTCGATCGAGAGGTAGAAGAACTTGCGTTGCGCCGCGTCGGGCAGCATGTTCTCGACGGCGCCGATCAGCGCCTCGGGTTGCAGGTCGCGGCTGCCCAGGCCATAGCAGCCGGAATACAGGCGCGGCATCTCGGCGGCGGCATACACCGCGTAGCCGGCATAGGGGGCGTCCTTCTGACCCTGCGCCGCGGCCATGCCGTTTTCCACGCACTTCATCAGCGTGGCGCGCACTTCGCGCATCAGCGGCAGGTCTTCCGCCATCGGCTGGTCGGTGCGCTCCAGCACCACCACACCCTTCTTGCCGCGCAGCACGCGGCCCAGCAGATCGCCGGGGAAGGGACGGAACATGGTCAGATTGACCACGCCGACCTTGAGCTTGCGCGTCTCGCGCAGGTAGTCGGCGACGGCTTCGGCCTGGACGATCATGCTGCCCATGCCGAGGATGACGTAATCGGCATCCTCGGTCTTGAAGCCCGACACGCGCTGGTAGCCGCGCCCGGTGAGGCCGGCGTACTCCTCCATGCAGGCATCCGCCAGCGCCTCGACGTGATCGAAGAAGTAGGGGCGCTGGCCGGCCGTGGCCTGCATGTAGGCATCCTGGTTCTGCACCGAGCCGGACAGCAGCGGCAGGTCGACGTCCCAGATCGCCGGTACCCGGCGCCGCTTCGGCCCGTAGAGCATCTCCTGCGCCGGGGTCGGCGAGGCGATCATGTCGTCGGGCTTGCCGCAGAACTCGGCCACCAGTTCGCGCTCGGGCAGCACGCAGGATTCGATCAGGTGGCTGGTGAGAAAGCCGTCCTGGCCGATGATGGCCGGCGTCAGCGACAGTTCGGCCAGCTTGCGCCCGATCAGGTTGAGGTCGGCCGCCTCGGTGGCGTTCTTCGCCATCATCTGGATGAAGCCGGTGTCATCGACGCAGTGGTAGTCGTCGTGGCCGGCATGCACGTTGAGCGAGGCCTTGGTGATGGCGCGGCAGCCCATGTTGAGCACGTAGGGCAGGCGCTTGCCGACCGCCGCGTAAAGCGATTCGTGCATGAAGGCGACGCCCTGCGCCGAAGAGAAGTTGCTGGCGCGCAGCCCGGTCATCGCCATGCCGGCGGTAACCCCGGCGGCGGCATGTTCCGATTCCGGCTCGATGAAAATCAGCGGCTTGTTCGAGATGTTGAGGTGGCCCTTGGCGACCTCCTCCGCCCAGTACTCGCCCATCTGCGTCGAGGGCGTGATCGGGTAGGCGCCGGCGGCATCCGAAGACTCGCGCTCGACATGGATGACGGCGGTATTGCCGTCCACCGCGTCGCGCACGCCGGGGTATTTGACCTTGGTCTCGGCGACGCCGGCGCCGGTTTGCGGCAGCAGGCCGTTGGTGAATATCTTCTTGATCATCGAGAGTGTCATGGCAGCTTCCTCGTATTTCGTATTCGGCAAATTCAGACGTGCAACGGCAGGGGCTCGTTGCGCAGGATCTTCTTGGCGGCCGCGCCCTTGACGGCGCGGTCGGGGGTGTCGAACCAGACGATGGCGCCGGTGGGGCAGCGCTCGATCGGTTCGCGCGTGGCCTGGTCGTTCCAGTCGTAATTGACCACGGCCAGATTCCTGGCGAGTTGCATCAGCTTGAGCGGCGCGTCGGCGACACACTTGCCGCAGGCGGTGCAGGCCACCTCGCAGGAGGCTTCGGCGGTGTCGCCATCCGCCTGGTTCTTGCAGGCCACCCAGAGGCGGTGGCTGACCGCTTCGAGGCTGAACAGGCCCTTGGGGCAGACCTCGACGCAGTCGTTGCAGGCCGTGCATTTTTCGCTGTCGACCACCGGCAGGCCGTGCAGGTCCATGTGGATGGCATCGAAGGTGCAGACGTTGGCGCAGTCGGCGAGCCCGAGGCAGCCCCAGGCGCATTCCTTGCCGCCGCCCGAGACCACGGCCGCCGCGCGGCAGGTCTTGAGGCCTTCGTAACGGGCGCGCAGGAAGGCGACATGGCGGCCGCCGCCGCAGGCCAGGCGCGCCACCTGCTTTTCCACCGTGCCGGCGGCGACGCCGAGCAGGTCGGCGATGTCCTGGCGTTGCTGCGGCGAACTCACCGTGCATTTGGCGGGGATGGTGTCGCCGCCCACCACCTTCTCGGCGAAGTCGCGGCAGCCGGCCTGGCCGCAGGCACCGCAATTCGACTTGGGCAGCAGGTCCTCGACCTGGCCGATGCGCGGGTCCTCGAAGACGTAGAGCTTCTTGTTGGCGATGGCGAGCAGCAGTGCGAGCAGCACGCCCAGCCCGGCCATGAAGCCACCTGCCACCGCGAGATTCGTCAACGACTCCAAACCGCCCGCTCCCTTCCTCATGCGGTTTTGTTTAGACTTCAACAAAACCGCGACATGAACATGGTTTTCGTCCCGCAATTCTTTTGGTGGCGACTGCACAAAGGCAAGGCGCCGACCATCGAAGACGGGCGATACATGAAACGCCGGCTGCAGCCTTGAGGGCGGACACCGTCGCTTCGATCACGTCGCAACCGGGGGTTATTCCCCGCCTGCAAGGAGGAGCCGGCGCGTTGGCACCAGCTCGGGCGTGCGAAAAGGCCAGGGTTTCGACCCGAACGCGTGTGACCGGTCCACTATAAGACCTGGGGCGATTCCAAACTGATGGATTTTTTCAATTTCCGTATTCGCCGAGTTCATCTAGCGGAATCGGCGCTGGCATGGGCCTGCACCCAGCCCAGCAAATCGGCCACCACGGCCTCGCGGTCGAGGTCGTTCAATGTTTCGTGCCGGCTGCCCGGCCACAGTCGCAGGGTCTTGTCGGCGCCGCCCCAGGCGGCATGAATTTCGCGGCTGCCCTGCGGGTCGGTGAGGCGGTCGGCGTCGCCGTGGAACAGGTAGACGGGCAGGTCGAGACCCGCCGCCGCCGCGCGATTGGCTTCCATCGCCGCCAGCAGCTCGGCGCCGGTGCGCGCCGGCGGCGCCTTGAGGCTGACCAGCGGATCATTCACATAGGCCGCCACCTGCGCCGGATCGCGGCTGATCAGTGCCGGGTCGAGCTTCGTGCCGCGCAAATGCGGCAGCCAGCGCGAAAGCAGCGGCGCCAGCGCAACCAAGAGGCGCGGCACGTCGCCGCCGATCTTCAGCGCCGCCGACGACAGGATCAGCCCGGCCATGGCCTGCCGCCGCTGCGCCGCCCAGCGCAGGGCGATCGCCCCGCCCATGCTGTGGCCCATGAGGAACAGCGGCCGGCCAGCGGCGAGTTCGCGCGCCCTGGCCCAGAGCGCATCGACGTCGAGCAGGTAATCGTCGAAGCGTTCGACATACGAGCGTTCGCCCGGCGAGCGGCCGTGGCCGCGCAAATCCACGGTGAGCACGCCGATGCCCCGGGCATTGGCCCGGTCCGCCAGCCAGGCATAGCGGCCGCCATGCTCGGCGATGCCATGGACAATGACGATCACGCCCCATGCCGGCTCCGGCATCCAGCCCTGCCCGTGCAGGCGCGTACCGTCGGCCGCAGTCAGTCCGAAATCCATCGGGGCGGCCATCGTCAGCGCCTGTCGCGAACCACGAAGGGCTCGATCAGGGCTTCCTGCACCGAGTCGCCACGATTCAAGGCCTTGTCGAAGTTGGCATTCCAGACATCGGCATTGGCCAGGTCGGCACCCGCCATGTCGGCCTTCGCGAACACCGCCTGGCGCAGCACGGCGCCGGCCAGCCGCGTGCCGCGCAGCAGGGCGCCGGTGAAATCGGATTGCTCCATCGAAGCGCCGGTGAGGTCGGCGCCCGAGAGGTCGGTGCCCAGCAGCCGCGCGCCGACGAACACACCGCGAAAGGCGTAGCAGCCGCGGATCGATCCCTGGCTGAGGTCGATGCCCTCCATCAGCACATCCTTCAGGTAGGCACCGCTGAAGTTGGCGCCAACGGCGCGGGTATTGATCAGGTTGGCGCCGAAAAGATTGGCTCCCTGCAATGTCGCAGCACCCAGGTCGGCCTCGTCGAAGGTGGCATGGAACAGGTCGGCGTCGCGCAGATTCGCGCCTTTCAGCGATGCGCCGGTGAAGTTCGCCCATTTGGCATTGCTGCGACTCAGGTCGGCGCCCTCAAGGTTGGACTTGCTGAAATCGGTGCTTTCGAGCTTGGCCCCGGCCAGCTTCGCGCCGTGCAGATCCTTGCCGGCAAGCTTCTTGCGGGTGAAGTCGCAGCGCGACAAATCGGTCGCGGCCATGGGCGCGGCGCAATTGCCGGCCGGCAGTTCGTTCGCCGCCGTCGCCGAGAGCATTGCCGCGCTTCCCGACACCATTACCATCCATGCCATTGTTCTCATCGTCTCCCCCTTTCCCCGAATGCTACTTGCGGATTGCCCCCTTCGCCACCTCATAACAGGCATCGACGTGCGAGTTGCCCAGATAGATCATTGCGGTGACGCTCAGGGCCACGGCCGCCGCCTGCCCCGCGACCGGCAGGTACTTCAGCACCTGCTTGGTCGCCAGGCGCAGGCTGACCTTGTTCAGCGCCGCCAGCACCAGGCGCTTGCTCACCTCGCGCCCGACCAGGCCGGCGCCGACCTTCTTCAGCATTGCATACACCATCACCCTGCGCGTGGTGTCGAGCCGGTCGATCTGCTCCGGCGTCAGGCCGAACTTGCGGTTGATCGCCGGGATCAATTCCATCAGCAGCGCCACGTCGCCGGCCACGTCGATGCCCGGCAGCGGCACCAGGGTCAGCCCGCCCGAGGTCGCGGCGCGACGCCGGACCATGGCGCGGCAGGCCTTGCGCACGCGATCGAGCTCGTCGACCGTGTCCGGCAGCAGTCCGAGGTCGCGACTCACGGCCTGCGTTCGAGGTGGCGCGGATGGCCATCGACTATCTCCCACCACGGCGCTTTCGAGTCGGTGAAGATGTGGAAGATGTCAGTGCACACGAAAGGCGTATCCACCGTGCCCAGGCGCAGGCGCAGCACGCCGGGCATATCGTCCTTGGCGCTGTAGATCGGGCTGCCGCAGACCTTGCAGAAGGCGCGCACCTTGTCCGGCGAGGAGCGGTACTCCGTGATCAGGTCGGCCCCCGACACAAAGTGGAAGCCTTCCTTCGCCAGCGGCGCCACCGTGGCGAAGGCCGAGCCCTGCGCCTTGCGGCACTGCGAGCAATGGCAGACCGAGATGTGCTCGATCCCGCCTTCATAGCGATAGCGGATTCCCCCGCACAGGCAGCCGCCCTCGATCATGCCTCGCCCCTTTCCGCCACCGTCTTCAGCGCCGCAAGGCCCTGCTCGAACTGCGATCCGACCATCCTGTCCATGTTGAAGAAGAGGCCCATCAGCTTGGAGAGAAAGTTGTTCGGGCCGTACATGGCCCAGGTGAATTCGGTCGCGCCGTCGCTTTCGGCCAGCAGGTACTCGGCCATGTTGTGCGCCTCGAAGGGCTTGAGGAAATCCAGCTTGATCAGCACCCGCTCCGGCGCCGTGGCCTCGACGATCTCCATGCGGCCGTGGCCCACCTTGGCATTGCCCTGCCATTCGTAGCCCGCGCCGACGCCGTTGGCCGCGCCGGAATGCGTCTTGCGCATCGCCGGATCGAGCGGCGCCCAGGGCGACCAGTCATCGAAGTTGTGCAGGTCGGCGACGTAGGCAAAGAGCTTCTCGCGCGGCGCGGCGATGCGCAGCGAACGCTGGATGCGGAAGCTCGCCGGCCGCGTCGCCACATACAGCATCAGCGCCGCCAGCAGCAGCGCAACGACTATCAGCATCAGCTTCACCATGGCGGCCTCCTCCCTGTTGGAAAATCGCGGCTCAAACCTCGCCCGTGTATTCGCCGCGCGCCGGGTAATCCTTGGCGATGGCGAAGTCGATCGCGCCCAGCAGGTCCTGGAAGGACGGGCGGGCGAAGGGCATGGTCTGCACCGCGCCATAGTAGAGCGTGCCGTCCGGCCGCACCAGGAACACGCCCGGTTCGGAGAACAGCGCCGGCTCTTCGATGCCGATCGAGGTCTTGCCGCGCGAGGTGCTGATGTAAAGCCCCCACTGGCGCGCGCTTTTCAGGCTCAGGCCGTAACCGAAGCGCAAGCCCTTGGCCTGGACCTTCTCCGCCATCTGCCGCGCCCTGTCCTCCTCGTCGCTGCTCACGGCAAGGATACTGACGCCGCGCTGGGCGAACTCCGGCGCCAGGCGTTCGAGTTCCATCAGGTACTTGGCGCAGATCGGGCAATGCAGCCCGCGATAGAAGACGACCAGGTCGAAGCGCTCGCCGGGCGCGGCGCCCAGCACATGGCGCCCGCCGCCGACCAGGGCGACATTCAGGGCGGGAACGGGATGACGCGGCAACAGGGCTTGCATGGCGATTCCTTTCGGGTGGGTGCTCTTCCGCGCAAGCGCCGCGGCGCGCATTCGATTCAAGCGGCGGCGGGCTTCTTCGGCGGCAGCGTGGCGACAAACGCCGAGCAGGCCGTGATCCAGTTGTCCAGCGCGGCATCGTCCTCGATGCCGGCCGGATCGACATAGACATAGCCCTTCATCGGCTTGCCGGTGAAATCCATGGGCCGCACCTGCGGCAGGGCCAGCGCATCGGCATAACGCGCCGGCCCGACGCGGGCCATCAGGGTCTCGCCGACGATGCCGACCGTCATGTGGCCATTCAGCATGAAGGCAACGCCGCCGAACATCTTGCGTTCGCTCACACCACGGCGCCCACGCAGCGCATCGCGTATCCGTTCCGCCAGACCTTCGTCGTATGCCATGTTTCCCCTCCCGGATCGCCGTACCGCCAGCGCCGACTTCCGTTTACACCGGCCGCCGCGCCAGCAGCGCCCAGACCCCCGCCCCCGCCAGCAGCGAACCGCCGCCGAGGTTGAAGCCGCGGCGCGCCCGCGCCGAGGCCAGGAAATGATGCGCCGCCGCCGCGAAGCGCGCATACAGCGCGGCATTGATGATCGCCATCACCACGAAGGTGACGGCGAGGATCCACATCTGCGGCGCGACCGCAGCGCCCGGCGTGATGAACTGCGGCAGGAAGGCGACGAAGAAGACGATGCCCTTGGGATTGAGCGCGGTCACCAGCCAGGTGTTGGCGAACAGCCGCCACAGCGAATCCGGCGCCGCCGGCAGCGCCACCTCGGCCGGCCCCACCCCGGAGCGCAGCATGCGCCAGCCGAGCCAGACCAGGTAGAGCCCGCCCACCGTCTTGACCGCCGTGAACCACCAGGCCGAGGCCGCCAACAGCGCGCCCAGGCCGAGCAGCGACAGCGCCAGCGCCGTCGTGTCGCCCAGCGCCACGCCGGCCACCAGCGCCACGTTGGCCCGCCGGCCGTGGGCCAGCGAATAGCCGATCACCGTGAGGATGGTCGGCCCCGGGATCACCAGCAGCACCGCCACCGTCAGCACATAGGCCAGCCAGAGTTCGATCGTCATGCTTCCCTCCCCGCCGGCACCAGTGCCACCTCTGCCTCGATCTCGACCGGGATGTCGAAAGGCAGCTCGGCCATTCCCACCGCGCTGCGCGCATGGGCGCCAACGCCGGGACCGTAGAGTTCCAGGATCAGATCGGAGAAGCCGTTGATCACCGCCGGCTGGCGGTTGAAGCCCGGCGCACAATTCACCATGCCGAACACCCGCACCCAGGCCGTGATGCGATCGAGGTCGCCCAGCGCGCGCTGGAGGCTGCCGAGAATCGCCAGCGCGGTCAGCCGCGCCGCCGAATAACCCTGCTCCACCGTGAGCTCGCGCCCGACCTTGCCCAGCGGCGCCGCCAGCGAGCCATCGGGATTCTGCGGCCCGTGGCCGGAGACGATGGCGCGGTCGCCGACGATATGCACAAATTCGAAAGGCAGCACCACGCCCGGTGGCGGGCTCAGGGGTGGCGGCAGGACGAGGCCGAGGGCGGCCAGGCGTTGTTCGACGATGGGCATTCGCTATGCCTACCTGCAGGCGACCGGCCAGACAACTCGGCTACCGGCCGGACGAATCGTGCCATCGGCCCCGACATGACTGATCGCGACGTTTCGCTGGCTGTCGGACAAAACCTCGATGTCATCGATGCCGCCCAGGCCCGAAATGAACATCGTCAGCGGATCGATCATCCGCGCGCCCTCGGCGACGATGCGCGAACCGTCCTGCTGATAGCGGTCGCTCGATCCGGCGAATGTCGTCAGGTGCAGGTGCGAATAACCCGATGCGCCATAGTGCCCTCCCACCGTGCCGGTCCTGCCGGCCAATCCGAGCTTGTCGCCGGCCTTCAGGATGTCGCCGGGTTTCAGTCCGGGCAAGGCGACCAGGTGCTGGTATTTCGAATACACCCAGAACGGCAGCCCACTATCGCGCGGGGCATGCTGCAGCCAGACATAGATTCCTTCGGCCTGGCCGCCGACGCCAAGGGCGATCACCTTGCCCGAGGCGATTGCCAGCAGCGGGGTTCCCTCGTCCAGCGTGATATCCATTCCGCCATGCACGCCGCCGAAACGCGTCGCGGGTCGCGCACTGCCGTCGTAGCGCGTGGGAGATGCGTAGCCCGATGCGATCTCCGGGCAGCCGGCGTCCTTCGGGAAACCCGGCGTCAGCCCGCTGGGCCGAATGCCGCGCCGCGCGCCTTCCCGCGCGAACTCGACATCGGGAGCGCTTGCCGCATCCCTGCCCCTGCCCTTCTCACCGCCGAACGCCGGCACACAGATGGCGCCAGTCAACACAAGGGCGGCGCACAACGAGATGGAAAAAGCTTTCATGGAAATGGCGTCCAGGGTTCGCAATGGGGGGATTACCTCTCGAGGACATCGACCGCGCGGGGAACGCCGTGGCGCCAGCGCCGACTGTCCACTTCGTTCGATCCGCGTTTCCGGCATCGTACCAGTGTCGCCGAAAACCCGCGCCCCGCCGTACCGCCGGCGACCGAAGGAAGCCCCTGTGGGGCGCCGTCCGCGAGGGATGCCGTCTCCGGCTTTGTCGGAGGCCTGGCGCCCGCCCGCTTCAGGGCCAGCCGGCCAGCGCCGAATCGATTCGCCGGCCGAAGGCCTCCACCTGCGCCGGCACGAGCTTTTCGGCGCCGTACAACGACAGCATCTCGAAGCGGCAGTCCGGCGCACAGGTGCCCAGCAGCGCGGTCTTCAGCACGCGCCGCACCGGCCGCCGCAGCAGCAGCCGATCCACCCACCAGGGCGAGCCCAGCGTCGTCACCGCCAGCGTCCGCCGCAGGCCATCGAGCCGCGGCCGGATCGGCCCCAGGTCCGAGGCATGGTCGTAGGCCACGCCCGGCGCCCAGACGCGGTCGAACCAGCCCTTGAGCACCGCCGGAAAGCCGAACCACCAGGTCGGGAAGCACAGCACCAGCCCCTGCGCCGCGAGCAGCCGATCCACCTCGCCGCGCACCGCCGCCGCCTCGTACTGCGGCGCGTAGTAGCTCGCCCGCTCGACCGCGCCCAGGCGCGGATCGAAGTCGGCGCAGAGGTCTTCCACCACCACCTCGTGCCCCGCCGCGCGCAACGCCCCGATCGCCCGTTCGGCCAGCGCATGGCACAGGCTGTCGCGCAGGGGATGGGCGACGACGACCAGGCACTTCATGGCACGGAACCCGTTGCTGCCGGCGGCATGAAAGAGAATGCGAATTGCATCCTAGCCGAGCCAGGGAAACAGCAAGGCGAAAATCCCGAAGAAGGTTGCCCCGATTCCCAGGTGCCGCACCATCGCGCGATTGCGCCCCAGGCTGCCCGGCATCATCACGGCCTGCACCCAGAGCCCGAGCAGGTAGCCGAGGAAGGTGGCAAACGCGCCCCAGATAAAGGCGCGCTCGACCCAGCCGCCGTCGCGACCGAACACCAGCCCCGCCAGTAGACCCAGCCCCTGCGCCACCAGCATGGTGACGAACAGCGGCCGCACCGGCTTCAGGTCTTCCCAGGAATATTCGAAGCTGTAATCCGACTGCGCCATCGCCGGCCTCAGCCGCCCACGCGATTGGGGAAGGACACTTCCAGCACCACGCAGCCGACCTCGCTGCGGAACGGCCCATGCACCTCGCCCGGCGGCCGGCTCGCGTAATGCCCCGCCTCCAGCCACAGATCGAAAGCCGCATCGTGCAAGCGCCCGCTGACGATGAACACCTCCTCCGGATAGGCATGCGACTTCCCGCCAAACGCCGAGGTATCCGCCCCCGGCAAAAAGCGCGTCAGCCGCGTGTATTCCCCCTTGGTCGGATCGATGCTCAAGGTCAGTTCCTCCACCATGCCTTCCAGGCCCTTGACCCAGGTCCAAAGGGATTGACTGGCGGGGCTCAGGGCGTTCCAGTAGGTGGCGGTGGATTTGGGCATGGCAGGCTGGTGGTCCGGGATTGGCAATGCAAGCGTCAGGAATGGACAGCCTGCGCCACCAGCTTGACGCCGAGCGCGGCGCACACCCGATTGACGGTATCGAAGCGCGGCTGTGCGTCGGGGCGCAGCGCCTTGTACAGCGCCTCGCGGGTGATGCCGGAGGCCTTGGCGATTTCGCTCATGCCACGCGCCCGCGCGATGTCACCCAATGCCGCCGCCAGCAGGGCGGGATCGTTCTCTTCAAGGATCACGGTCAGGTAGTCGGCGATCGCCTGCTCGCTGTCGAGATGCTCGGAGAAATCGAAATCAGGCAGATCGGCGGCACGAATTTTCTTGGTCATGAATCACTCCTCAATGGTCGTCGCCAATTTCACGGCCCGGGCAATATCGGCGACCTGCGTTGTCTTGTCGCCGCCGCCGAGCATCACGATCAGCACGGTGCCCCGCAGCACGTAGTACATGCGCCAGCCCGGGCCAAATGCTCGCGCATTTCGAACAGGCCCGAACCAACTGACTTCACGTCACCCAGATTTCCGAGCGATGCCTTGCGCAAGCGGGCCAGCAAACGGCGATGCGTCATGCCGTCCTTCAGGCCGAGCAACCACGCATTGAACTCGTCGGTGCGCTTGATCGAAAGCACATTCATATCGTAATCGTTCGATTACATTAAGTCAATGCAAGGGTATCGGATTTGTGGCGGAAAGCGCGCCGCATGTAGCGGTTCCAAAAGGATCAACTTTCGGGCAAAAAACGAATGGATGGTCGGAGTGCCAAATGCCTCTAACTCAGTTAACTCATCTTTACAGACTGCTTTAGGTAGCCCCTTGGACGCAGAAGCTAATCATGTCCTTTAAGCTAAGTCGTTCCCAAGGATTGTGAACGGTAATGTCGTTAATCATATTTCGCGCAGCGCGGTCGCTAACACGATAGGGCACTGCATACGTCCGGAAAATACTCCCGTTCAACTGCTTCTTACCATGGCGGTCGCACCCAATCCAAATTCGCGCATCCGGACGCACGATCGGAAACCAATCACCAAGCACCGACGCCTTGGTGACGGGTCCGAAGTAGAGTGATGCTTCCGATGTGCAATCGTAGGAGACGACGAACCTAATCGACGGACCTGTACCCACCAACTCGTTGCAGGTGACACTTAGGGCGGGACCGTTCTCAAGGCGAGCAACGAGCGAACTGGACCTTGCCTCGAAATAGCAGGCGCAGACTCCTTCCCAATCGAAGACATAGAACTCGTCCTGGGCATTTTCTGCAAATTTCACGTGGGCCCAAGCAAGTTCCCCGATTGACGCGTAGATCGCTCCTTGTGACGGTGATGCCAGAAAGCCCGGAAAGAACGAATTTGGACTAAGTGAATCGTCACGAGCAAGGATTTCTGGCGTCGTGATACGAAGTCCGTATTTACCGGCCTCTCGAAAGTCGGACAGATCATTTGTACATATTCGCGCGGAGATTCTCGCAGCAGCTGCCGCGATAGCTTTGTCTGCGGTACCTCGGATCGCGGTGTAGGCTCGGCCCTCTTCTCGTGTGACACGCGGCAGCAGCACCAACCGAACGACGGAAAGCGTGTCGCGAAAGGACTTGAGCAGATTGATACCAGTTTCTTGACTTACCCGCGACAACGCCTTTTCGGACTCTTCAATCGTATTCTCGACGACATACGCAGCATATTTTCCGCGAACGGCTCCGTCTAGAACTTTTCGCGATCTAGATTGTGGAACCAACATGCCAGTCAGCAGCACGTTTGCATCAAGAACAATACGATTTTCGGGCGGAATCAGAGTCAAATCACTGGCACCTCAACGTTGATTGCGGAACAACAATTCCAGAGCGACAAAGTCATCTGCGATACTACACGGGCCTTCCGGTCCAATTCTTCAAAGAATTGTGTAAGACCTGAATCGGGATTGAGTGGCAGACGCTCCGGCCACTTATCACCGCAACGTTTTTAAAGAATACGCCGACAGCAAATTCGCGTCCAGCATACTGGACGGAGAGGCGAGCGGCCCGGCCACGGCGGTGGCCCATGTGAGCCGCCGAGCGAGGAGCCGTGCCAGGAGTAGTCCGCTGGCGTTGTCCGACGACGCCGCCGGCTCTATCGGCGTCGGCTAGTTTAGCCAGCGGCCTGGCGCGGCCCCGCCGCGAGGAGCGCCGCAGGCCGGCGAGCCTGGGCCGACGACGCGGCCGGGTCGCCGGCCCACGCCGCCAGGAATCCAAACCGAAGGCCCTGCTAGACTTCCCGCTCCCCAACGGAGATCGCAATGAAATACATCGAACACGGCAAGGGCGGCGGCCCGGAGTGCATGGCGCTGGCCGAGGGCCCCATCCCGCAGCCCGCCCCCGGCCAGATCCTGATCGAAGTCGTCTGTGCCGGCGTGAATCGCCCTGACGTATTGCAGCGCTCGGGCAAGTACCCGCCTCCGCCCGATGCCTCGCCCATCCTCGGCCTCGAAGTCGCCGGCCGCGTCAAGGCCGTCGGCGAGGGTGTGACGGAATGGAAAGTCGGCGCTGGCGTCACGGCGCTCACGCCCGGCGGCGGCTATGCCGAGTATTGCGTGGCCGCCGCGAGCCACGCCCTGCCCATTCCGGATGGCATGGACTACGCCACGGCGGCGGCGCTGCCGGAAACCTGGTTCACCGTCTGGGCCAACCTGGTCGAGCTCGGCAAACTGAAACAGGGCGAGCGCCTGCTGGTGCATGGCGGCTCCAGCGGCATCGGCCTGGTCGCCATCCAGTTGGCCAAGCACCTGGGCGTGGAGTGCTTCGTCACCGTCGGCAGCGAGGAGAAGGCCGCCTTCTGCCGCGAGGCGGGCGCGGCGCATGCCATCAATTACCGCACCCAGGACTTTGCCGAGGAGGTGAAGCGCATCACCGGCGGCACGGGCGTGGATGTGGTGCTGGACATGGTGGGTGCGCCCTACCTGCAACGCAACCTCGCCAGCCTGCGCCGCGACGGGCGGCTGGTGTATGTGGCCTTCCTCGAGGGCAGCAAGGGCGAGGCCGACCTGCTGCCGGTGATGGTGAAGCGCCTGACCATCACCGGCTCGACCATGCGCCCGCGCACACTGGCCGAGAAGACCGCGATCCGCGACGCGCTGGCCGCCCACATCTGGCCGGCGCTGTCGCGCGGCGAACTGCTGCCGCACCTGTTCGCGCGCTTCCCGCTGGCCCAAGCGGCCGAGGCGCACCGGCTGATGGAATCGAGCAAACATATCGGCAAGATTGTGCTGGAAGTGAGGCCGAAGTAATCCATCCAAGGCACTGGACCCCGGCTTTCGCCGGCGTGACGGAAATTGTCGAGATTGTGTTATTGTCCATAAATGACCATTCGGAGCAATTAAATGACCACTACTGCCGTCAGCGTCACGGAGTTCAAGGCGCATTGCCTGGACGTGATCCGCCAGGTCGAACAGGAAGGTACCGCCGTTGACCTTACGCGTCACGGCAGGGTCGTGGCGCGCCTGGTACCGACGCCGCAAATGGCGAAGGGAATAGCGCCCTGGTTGCGCCTGCGCGGACATGGCAAGCTTGTCGGGTCACCAGAAGCCGGGGTACTCGAAGACTCCGATTTCGACGCCTTGCGCTGACCCGCGTCGGCGATGCCTTCAAACCTGCTCGATACCCATATTTGGCTTTGGTGGCTACTCGGCCAGCCCGAGCTATCAACGGCCGAACGAGTAGCGCTGGACGCACTCGCGGCTGCCGGTACGCCCCCGGCCATTTCCGCCATCAGCTTGTGGGAGGCGCAGATGCTCGCCAGCAAGGAACGGCTCCAACTGGATTCCCCGCTGACACATTGGCTACCCATGGCCGCAGCCCCGGAAATAGTCACGGTGCTGCCGCTGGACACCGGCGTCATTCTTGCTCTGGATGCCGTGCCAGCCGGATTTCATGGCGATCCGGCGGATCGAATCATCGTCGCCACGGCGCGTGCTCACGGGCTGCCACTGGCTACACGAGACGGAAACATCCGTCGCTCCAGAACCGTAAAGCTTTGGAAGCCCTGAGGAGAGCATCATGCCTTTGACGATCGACGTGGTTTCCGACGTGGTCTGCCCCTGGTGCTTCATCGGCAAGCGCCACCTCGACAAGGCGCTGACTGAATGGCGCGCCGAGCACCCGGACAGCGAAGTCACTGTGAACTGGCATCCCTTCTTCCTCAATCCGGACACACCCGAGGGCGGCGAGCCCTACCGGCCTTTCCTGGAAAAGAAGTTCGGCGGGCCGCAGGGCCTGGCCGAGATCTGGCAGCGCGTGCGCGAGGCGGGCAAGCCGGCCGGGGTGGACTTCGCTTTCGAAAAGATCGAGCTGCGCGCCAATACGCTGTTGGCGCATCGGCTGATCCACTGGGCTCAAAGAGTTATGTCTCCGGCGGAGCCGGGGACGGTATCCTCTTCGGACGGCGCTGGTGACGCGGCGAAATTGGTCGAAGCGCTGTTCGCGGCGCAGTTCCTCGACGGCCGCCATGTCGGCGACCGCGCCATCCTCGCCGAAATCGCGGGCGCCTGTGGCTTCGATGCGGCGGCGGTGAAGGCCTACCTCGACGGCGACGAAGATGCCGAAGCAGTAAAGGCGGATGCCGACCAGTCGCGGCGCATGGGCATCAACGGCGTGCCCTTCTTCGTCTTCAACCAGAAGCTGGCGGCCTCGGGGGCGCAGCCGCCCGAGGCGCTGCTGGGCGTGATGCGCCAGGCCGCCGGCGACGGCGCTACTTGATCAGGCCTTCTTCCTTCATGGCCTGCTGCACGGCCGGCCGCGCCTTGACGCGCGACCAGTACTCGCCGAGCCGCGGGCGGCCTTCCTTGATATCCACCCCGACCAGGCGGCCCCAGCTCAGCACCGTGTACAGGTAGGCGTCGGCCACCGAGAAGTCGCCGAGCAGGTAGTCGCGGCCCGCCAGTTTTTGCTCCAGCACGTCGAGGCGACGCCCGATCAGCGCGCGCGCCGCGGCTTTCGTTTCCTCCGACGAGGCGGGATTGAACAGCGGGCTGAAGGACTTGTGCACCTCGGTGGAAATGAAGTTGAGCATTTCCTGCAGGCGCACGCGCTCGAAGCTGGCGGCGGGCGGCGCCAGCTTCTTCGCCGGCGCCTGGTCGGCGAGGTATTGGACGATGGCCGGGCCCTCGGTCAGCACTTCGCCGTTGTCCAGCACCAGCGCCGGCACGTAGCCGGCCGGATTGACGGCGAAGAAGTCGGCGCCGGTTTCGGTCTTCTTGGTCTTCAGGTCGACCTTCTCGATGCCGTAGGCGAGGCCGGATTCGGCCAGCACGATGTGCGGCGAAAGCGAGCAGGCGCCGGGGCTGTAATAGAGTTTTATGGCCCTGCTGGATGCGGGGCCGGTATCCATTTCGGACATTGTTCTTCTCCTTGTGGTTTCTTGTCTGCGGGGGGGGGGGGATGGGGTCAGGACGCGCGGCGGCCCTGCCCGGCCGCCTTCTGCTCGACGGCGAAGACGGCGGCCTCGACGCGCGAGCTGAGGTTGAGCTTGGCCAGGATGTGCTTGACGTGCAGCTTGACGGTGTCATGGCTGATGTCGAGCACGCGGGCGATGGCCTTGTTCGACAGGCCCTGCGACAGGTGCTGGAGGATCTCGCGTTCGCGCGCGGTGAGCAGCTTGAGGGTGTCGGTCTTGCTCGCTGCCGCATTGCCGCCCTGCAGCAGGTTTACCAGCTTCAGCGTCATCGCCGGCGCCACCACGGTCTCGCCGCGCACGGCGCGCTGCACGGCGTCGACGACGTCCTCGGGCTCCATGTCCTTGAGCAGATAACCCTTGGCGCCGGCCTGCATGGCGGCGGCGAGGTCTTCCTCGGCATCGCTCACCGTCAGCACCAGCACCGGGCCGTTCCAGCCGCCGGCCACCAACTGGCGCAGCAGGGCCAGGCCGCCGTGGGGCGGCATGTTGAGGTCGGTGATGATGACGTCGGGCCTGGCCTCGGGCAGGATGCGCATGGCATCGTCGCCGTTGCCGGCGATGGCCGCCACCTTGATCGTGCCGCGCTGTTCCAGCAGCTCGGCCAGCCCCTTGCGGAACAGGGTGTGGTCGTCGACCAGCATGACGCGGATCGGGTTTTCGGCGGGCTGGTTCATGCCGTGATGCCCCCTCCGGGCGGAAATGACAGGCGCACGCGGAAGCCGCCCTCGGGAAGGTTCACCACCTCGAGGCGGCCGCCGATCTTCTGTGCCCGTTCGCGCATGATGGTGAGGCCGAAGTGGTCGCGCAGGCCGGGATGTTCCTCGAAGCCGCCGACGCGGTTGGCGATGGCGAAGAAGCCCTGCCCGCCCTTGCCGTTGTCCTCGACCGTGGCGACGTAGTAGTCGCCGGCGGCCTCCAGGGTCATGTGCGCCTCGGTGGCGCCGGAATGGCGCGCGACGTTGGCCAGCGCCTCCTGCAGGATGTGGAACACCTGGCTTTCCTTTTCCGGCTCCAGGCGCAGGTCGGTGAGCCGGTTGTCGTAATGCAGGACGATGCCGGTGCGCTCGCGAAAGCCGACGGCCAGGCCCTGCAGCGAATGGTGCAGGCCCATCGGGTCCATGCGGCTGCGGAACTGCACCAGCAGCTCGCGCAGGTGGCCGTAGGCATCGTCCAGCGCCTGGCTGACGTCGCCGGCGTACTTGGCGGTCTTGTCCAGTTGCTGCTCGGCGATGGCGTCGGTCAGCATGGCCATGCGCATCTTCATGTAGGCCAGGGTCTGGGCCAGGGAATCGTGGATCTCGGCGGCCATCATCTGGCGCTCGCTGGTGAGCACGATGCGCAGGTTCTCGCGCTTGAGGCGGGCGTTTTCCAGGGCCAGGCCGAGGTGCTCGCCGATCGAGCGGAACAGCAGCGCGACTTCTTCGGGCAGTTCGAAGGCCTGCGGCAGGTAGAGGTTGTAGGTGCCCAGCAGGCGCCCGGCGTTCTGCAGCGGCACCACCACCATGGCCTGGCAGTTGGTGCCGAACCAGTCGCTGTGGGTACGGTCGGCGCAGCCGGCGAGGTCGATCTCGAAGCAGGGCTTGTTCTGGCCGATGGCGATGCCGCACTGGCCGCAGTCGCGCGGGACCAGGCGCTCGAACTTGACCACCTGCGCCGGCAGCCCGCGCGAGGCGACCATGCGCAGGTGCTGGCCGTCGCTGGTCAGCACGCGCACCACGCCGGCATCGGCCTTGGCCAGGCGGATCATGGTGCCGAGGAAGCGGCCGAGCAGTTCGTCGAGATCGTCCTCGTCGGCGAGGTTGCTGGAGATTTCGGAGAGGACGTGAAGGGCCTCCAGCGTGTGCCCGCCGGAGGGATCGAGGTCGAGCAGCTCGAGCGAGGCGATCGGGTCTGGGGTGTTCATTCGGGCATCGGCCAGGCGCCGGAGGAAATCTTGTCCGCCCACATCAGGGCGCTGATGGTCTTGCCGTCGGTGATCTCGCCGTCCTGCACCGCCAGCAGCGCGTCGGCGACGCTGAGTTCGATGACGTCGAGGTGCTCGCCGTGGTCGCGCTGGTGGCCGACGTAGATCAGGCCCTGAGCCCAGAAGATTTCGATGCGCTCGTCGGAATAGCCGATGCAGGGGTGCATGGTGGCGAGATGACGCCAGAATTTCGCGGTATGGCCGGTCTCCTCGCGCAGCTCGCGCCTGGCGGTATCCAGCGGATGCTCGCCGGCGTCGATCTTGCCGGCGGGAAGCTCGGTGAAGATGCGCCGCAAGGGATAGCGGAACTGGCGCTCGAACAGCAGCTTGCCGTTGTCCAGCGCGGCGATGATGACCACCGCGCCGGGATGGGCGATCCATTCGCGCACCGTCTGGTGGCCATCGTGCAGGCGCACCTGATCACGGCGTACCTTGAGCAGCGTGCCTTCGTACACCGGCTCGCTGCCGACCATGTGTTCGATCAGTTGCGCGTCATCCATTTCCAGGTGCCCGCGTGGGCCGAGTGTGCTCGGTGGTCATCGCGCTATCTTAGCTCAGCGCCGCGCCGCCACAAAACGAAAGGGCCGCCCGCAGGCGGCCCCGGCGCGACAAGAGCAGCGTCAGACGGAGCGCAGCAGCGCGGTCGTGCACAACATCATCACCTCGTTGGGGAAGAGGCCCAGGCCGGCGACGGCGATGCCGTTGAGCGAAAGCAGCACGCGCATGTCCAGGCCGGCCGTGATCGGCGCGGAATCCACCGGGGCGTCGAAGTACATCAGCTTGACCACGCGCAGGTAGTAGAAGGCGCCGATCAGCGAGAACATCACGGCTATCACGGCCACCGTGACGTAACCGGCCTTGATGGCAGCGAGCAGCACGGCGAACTTGGCGAAGAAGCCGATGAAGAAGGGAATCCCTGCCATCGAGAACATCATGATCAGCATCATCGCGGCGAACCAGGGGCTACGCTTGTTGAGTCCCTTGAAATCCTCCAGGTTCTCGGCTTCGTAGCCGGCGCGCGAAAGCAGCAGCACGGTGCCGAAGGCACCCAGGGACATCAGCACATAGGCCACGGTGTAGTACAGGGCCGAGCTGTAGGCGTTGGTGGCGGTGAAGGGATCGATCTTGCCGGCGACCATGCCCGACATCAGGCCGAGCACCATGTAGCCCATGTGCGAGATCGCCGAGTAGGCCAGCATGCGCTTGATGTTGCTCTGGGCGATGGCGGCGAGATTGCCCAGCGCGATCGAAAGCACGGCCATTACCAGCAGCATCTTCTGCCAGTCGGTGGCGAGGCCAAGCAGTCCATACACCAGCAGTCGCAGCGCCATGGCGAAAGCGGCGAGCTTGGGCGCGGAGCCGATGAACATGGTGACCGCGGTCGGCGCGCCGTGATACACGTCCGGGATCCACATGTGGAAGGGAACCAGGCCGAGCTTGAAGGCGATGCCGGCGACAATGAACACCAGGCCGAAGACCAGCACGGTCTTTTCCGCCTGGGCGTGGTAGAGCGCCTGGGCGATGCCGCCGAGTTCCAGGCTGCCGGTGGCGCCATAGACCATCGACATGCCATACAGCAACAGGCCGGAGGCCAGCGCACCGAGCACGAAATACTTCATTGCCGCCTCGGTGCCGCGCACGGAATCGCGATTGATGGCCACTAGGCCGTAAAGCGACAGCGACATCAGTTCCAGGCCGAGGTACATGGTCAGGAAGCTGGCGGCCGAGATCATGATCATCATGCCCATCGTGGCGTAGATCACCAGCAGGTAGAACTCGCCCTTGTCGAGGCCACGGTCGGCGAGGTACTGCCTGCTGTACACCAGCATCATCAGCACCGCGAGGTAGGTCATCAGCTTGAGGAAGTCCGCCAGCATGTCGTCGATGAACATGCCGCTGAAAGTCAGCACCGGCTGCGGATCCGAGGTGACCAGGGTGATCGCGGCGGCGCCCAGCAGGGAAACCGCGGTCAGCATGGCGGCCATCCAGCGGTGCGTGGCGCCGAAGACCAGATCGACGAACAGCACCAGGAAGGACATCACCAGGAGGAATATCTCCGGTGCCGCCGGGTACAGGTCGGGCATCACGAAATTGTTCAACATTTCAGGTCTCGCGTCTTTCGTCGTGTGCCGTGCGCTATCAAAGCTTGCTCACCGCGACATGCTTGAGCAGGTTGTCCACCGAGGCGTGCATCACCTCGGTGAAGGGGAAGGGATAGAGGCCCATGGCCAGCACGCAGAGCGCGAGCAGGCCGAGGAACAGGAATTCGCGGCCGCTGATGTCCTGCATCTCGGCGACATGGTGATTGCCCACCGGCCCGTAGACCACGCGCTTGATCATCCACAGGGTGTAGGCGGCGCCGAGGATCAGGGTCGTCGCGGCGAGGAAGCCGAGCCAGAAGTTGGCCTTGATGGCGCCGAGGATGACCATGAACTCTCCGACGAAGCCGGAAGTGGCGGGCAATCCCGAATTGGCCATGGCGAAGAAGACGAACAGCGCGGCGAACTTCGGCATGGTGTGCACCACGCCGCCGTAATCGGCGATCTGGCGCGAATGGACGCGGTCGTACATGACGCCGACGCAGAGGAACATGGCGCCGGAGATGAAGCCGTGGGAAATCATCTGAACCAGCGCGCCCTCGATGCCAAGCTGGTTGAAGATGAAGAAGCCCAGGGTGACGAAGCCCATGTGCGAGATCGACGAATAGGCGATCAGCTTCTTCATGTCGGTCTGCACCAGGGCGACGAAACCGATGTAAACCACCGCGATCAGCGACAGCGTGATCATGAAGTTGGCCATGTAATGCGCGGCGTCGGGCACGATCGGCAGCGAAAACCGGACAAAGCCGTAGGCGCCCAGCTTCAGGGCGATCGCCGCCAGCACCACCGAGCCGCCGGTGGGCGCCTCGACGTGGGCGTCGGGCAACCAGGTGTGCACCGGCCACATCGGCACCTTGACGGCGAATGAGACCAGGAAGGCGATGAAAATCAGGATCTGCGGCTTCATGCCGATCTGCAACTGGTGCCAATCAAGGATGTTGAAGCTGCCGCGCGATTCGAGGAACAGCCACAGCAGCGCGACCAGCATCAGCAGCGAGCCGAGCAGCGTGTAGAGGAAGAACTTGATCGCGGCGTAGACGCGATTGGGGCCGCCCCAGACGCCGATGATGATGTACATCGGAATCAGCGAGGCTTCGAAGAAGACATAGAACAGCACGCCATCGAGCGCGCTGAAGATGCCGTTCATCAAACCGGACATGACCAGGAAGGCGCCCATGTACTGCGCCTGCTTTTCCTCGATGACTTCCCAGCCGGCCAGCACCACCATCAGGGTAATGAAGGCATTGAGCAGGATGAAGGGCATGGAGATGCCGTCCACACCGAGGAAGTACTGCACGTTGAAGCGCGGTATCCAGGGCGCCTGCTCGACGAATTGCATGCCGGCGAGCTTGGGATCGAAACCCGTGTAGAGCGGGATGGTGACCAGGAAGCCGGCGACGGCGACGGCCAGCGCCAGCCAGCGTACCAGGTCACGGCGGTCGGAGCCCGCCCAGAAGACCGGCACGGCGCCCAGTATGGGCAACCAGATTGCGAGACTGAGGAGTTGCTGGTTCATCTCTTTATCATTCCATCGGGCCGCGGCGGGTGCGCGTCAGGCCCTCCAAAGCAACAGGAAGGCGGTCACGCCGAACAGCATGGCCAAGGCGTAGCGGTAGATGCGACCGGATTGGATCAGCCCGGTGAGGCTGGCGAACCAGCCCACGGCGCCGGCCGAACCGTTGACCATGACGCCGTCGATCAGCATCTGGTCGCCGCCCTTCCACAGGCCGCGGCCCAGGCCGCGCGCGCCGCCGGCGAAGAACCAGTCGTTGAAGCGGTCGAAACCGTATTTCTCTTCGAGGATCATGGCCGGGAAGGCCAGCTTCTGCTTGATCGCCGCCGGCAGCTCGGGACGGGCAATGTAGAGATACCAGGCCGTGGCGGCACCGCCAATGGCCAGCCAGAAGGGCAGCGTGGTGACGCCGTGAGCCATCATGCCGAAGATGCCGTGGAACTCATGGGCCATGACCGCCAGCGCCTTGTGGGTCCCGGCGACGGTGATCGCGCCGCCGAACCAGTTGCCGTACAGAATGGTGCCGATCAGCCAGCCCGAGGCGATGGCCGGAATCGACAGCAGGATCAGCGGCAGGGTGACGACCTTGGGCGATTCATGGGGTTCGACCGGGCCGTGGTGACCATGATCGTCGTGGGCCTCGTGGTGGGCATCGTGGCCGTGACCGTGGTCATCGTGCGCCTTGCGGAAGCGCTCTTCGCCGTGGAAGGTGAAGAAAATCAGGCGGAAGGAATACAGTCCGCCGACGAAGACCGCCGCCAGGGCACAGAAGTAGGCGAAGCCGGCGCCGGGTACGTTGGCCAGATGCACCGCCTCGATGATCGAATCCTTGGAGAAGAAGCCGGCGAAGGGCGGCAGGCCGGCGTTGGCGATGGCGCCGATCAGCATCGTCGCGTAGGTGATCGGCATGTACTTGCGCAGGCCGCCCATCTTGCGCATGTCCTGCTCGTGGTGCATGGCGATGATCACCGAACCGGCGCCGAGGAACAGCACAGCCTTGAAGAAGGCATGGGTCATCAGGTGGAAGATCGCCACCGAATAGGCCGAGGCGCCCAGCGCCATGGTCATGTAGCCGAGCTGCGACAGCGTCGAGTAGGCGACGACGCGCTTGACGTCGGTCTGGACGATGGCGATCAGCGCCATGAACAGCGTGGTGATGGCGCCGATGACGATGACGAAGGACAGCGCGGTATCCGACAACTCGAACAGCGGCGACATGCGCGAGACCATGAAAATACCGGCCGTGACCATGGTCGCGGCGTGGATCAGCGCGGAGATTGGGGTCGGGCCTTCCATTGAATCGGGCAGCCAGACATGCAGCGGGAACTGCGCGGACTTTCCCATGGCGCCGATGAACAGGCAGATGCAGACGGCGGTAATCAGCGGCCAGCCGGTGACGGCTTCGGTCATCGTCGCCAGTTCCTTGGCCTTGCCGAAGACAGTGACGTAGTCGAGGCTGCCGGCGTAGGCGGCGATCAGGCCGATGCCGAGGAGGAAGCCGAAATCGCCGACGCGGTTGACCAGGAAGGCCTTGAGGTTGGCGTAGATCGCGGTTTCGCGCACCGACCAGAAGCCGATCAGCAGATAGGACACCAGACCCACGGCCTCCCAGCCAAAGAAGAGCTGGACGAAGTTGTTGCTCATGACCAGCATCAACATCGAGAAGGTGAACAGAGAGATGTAGCTGAAGAAGCGCTGGTAGCTGTTGGTGCCTGCCTTGCTGCCCTCGGGCCAGTTGTCCTCGTCGTGGGCCATGTAGCCGATGGTGTAAATGTGCACCATCAGCGAGACGAAGGTGACGACGAGCATCATCAGCACCGTGAGCTGGTCGATCATGAAACCGACTTCGAGCTTGAGGCCACCGGATTCCATCCATTGGTAAACCGTGCCGTTGAACGTGTGGCCGGCCTGGACGTCCTGGAAAATGATGAACGACAGAACGAAGGAAATCGCCACGCCGATCGAAGTAACGGTATGCGCGCCGGCACGGCCGAGGATGTTGGCGAAGAAGCCGGCGAGGATGGCGCCGGCCAGGGGCGCCAGGGGAACGAGCAGGTAGATTGTCTTCATGTCTTTGCGCCCCTTAGCCTTTCAGGCTGTCGAGGTCTTCGACATCGATCGACTGCAGGTTGCGGAACAGCACCACCAGGATCGCCAGGCCGATGCCCGACTCGGCGGCCGCCACAACCAGGATGAAGAAAACAAACAGTTGGCCGGAAAGATCGTTGAGGTAATGCGAGAAGGCGACGAAATTGAGGTTCACCGCCAGCAGCATGAGTTCGATGGCCATCAGCAGGACAATCAGGTTCTTCCGGTTGAGGAAGATGCCGATCACGCTGATGACGAAAAGGATCGCCGCGAGGATCAGGTAGTGCGACAGCGGAATCATGCCTTGTCTCCCTGGCTGGCCGGCAGTTCGACCTCGGGTGCCATCTTGACCAGGCGCATGCGGTCCTTGGCCTTCACCGCAATCTGGTCGGAGGAATGCATGGCCTTGTTGTCCTTGCGTCGGCGCAGCGTGAGCATCACGGCGACGATGATCGCCACCAGCAGGATCACCGAGGCGATCTCAAAGGGATAGGCGTAGTCGGTGAACAGCACCCGGGCCAGTTCCTTGGTGTTGCTGTAATTGGCGGGCAGGTTCTGCGGCGGCAGGTTGGCCAGGCCGAAGTACTTGCCGGAAAGTACCATAGCCATTTCGGCCGCGAGCAGGCCACCGACGACGATACCCAGCGGCAGGTTGGCCCAAAAGCCGGCGCGAACGCGCTCGATGTTGATGTCGAGCATCATCACCACGAACAGGAACAACACCATCACGGCGCCGACATAGACCATGACCAGGGCCAGCGAGAGGAACTCGGCCTGCAGCAGCATCCACAGCCCGGCGACGTTGAAGAAGGCCAGCACCAGGAACAGCACGGCATGCACCGGATTCTTCGCGGTGATCACGCGCAAAGCGGCGATGACCGTGATGGTCGAGAAGATGTAGAAGAGTAGTGTCTTGAATTCCATGGCCGGTTGGCGTGTCTTAGCGGTAAGGCGCGTCCTGCGCGCGATCGGCGGCGATCTGGGCTTCGTTGCGGTCGCCCACGGCCAGCAGCATCTGCTTGGTGTAATAGAGATCGCCCCGGGCCTCGCCGTGGTATTCGAAAATGCGGGTCTGGACGATGGCGTCGACCGGGCAGGCTTCCTCGCAGAAGCCGCAGAAGATGCACTTGGTGAGGTCGATGTCGTAGCGCGTGGTACGACGGCTGCCGTCATCGCGCTCGGCGGATTCGATGGTGATCGCCAGCGCCGGGCAGACGGCCTCGCACAGCTTGCAGGCGATGCAGCGCTCCTCGCCGTTGGGATAGCGGCGCAGCGCGTGGAGGCCGCGGAAGCGGTTGCTCTGCGGAGTCTTCTCGTCCGGGTACTGGATGGTGATCTTGCGCGCGAACATGTAGCGCCCGGTCACCGCCATGCCCTTAAAGAGCTCCTTGAGGAACAGGCTGCCGATGAAGTCTTTTGCACCCATGGTGGTCTCTCCTCGCCCTATTTCCAGATCGACAGCGGCGACATCATCCAGACGCCGGTTACGAGGATCCAGATCAGCGTCAGCGGCACGAATACCTTCCAGCCCAGGCGCATCAACTGGTCATAGCGGTAGCGCGGGAAGGTGGCGCGAATCCAGAGGAAGAAGAACAGGATGGCGGCGATCTTGGCGGCCAGCCAGTGGAAGCCGTCCGGGATGAAACCCAGCGGCGACAGCCAGCCGCCAAGGAAGAAGATCGAGGTCATCGCCGAGATCAGGATCATGTTGGCGTATTCGGCGAGGAAGAACATCGCGAAGGCCATGCCCGAGTACTCGACCATGTGGCCGGCGACGATTTCCGATTCGCCCTCGACCACGTCGAAGGGGGCGCGGTTGGTTTCGGCCACGCCCGAGATCAGGTAGACACCGAACATCGGCAGCAACGGCAGCCAGTTCCATGAGAGGAAGTCAAAGCCGTAGGAGGCGAAGCGTCCCTTGCTTTGCGCCATGACGATTTCCGAGAGGTTGAGGCTGTTGGAGACCATCAGCACGCAGATCAAGCCGAGGCCCATGGAGACTTCGTAGGAGATCATCTGCGCCGAGGCGCGCATGGCGCCAAACATCGGGTACTTGGAGTTCGAGGCCCAGCCGGCGATGATGATGCCGTAGACGCCGACCGAACTCACGGCCAGCAGGTAGAGCACGCCGGCGTCGATGTTGGCCACCACCCAGCCCGGAGCGAAGGGAATCACCGCCCAGGCGGCCAATGCCGGCGCAATCGCCATGATCGGCCCAAGGACGAACAGCTTTTTGTCGGCGGCGGCGGGGAACAGCACTTCCTTGAAGAACAGCTTCATGCCGTCGGCAATCGGCTGCAACAGGCCCCAGGGGCCAACGCGGTTGGGACCGATGCGGACCTGCATCCAGCCGATGACCTTGCGCTCCCAGAAGGTCAGGTAGGCCACGGAAAGCATCAGCGGGGCGAGGATCAGGACGATCTTGGCCAGGGTCCACACCAGCGGCCAGACCGGCTTCACCGTGTCCCAGTTGGAACCCAGCGCGCCCTGGAGGAAGGAGACGACCATCGTTTCCATCACGCCTTCTCCACGGTCAGGTTGGCGAACATCGGGCCCAGGGCGACCGTGCTGGCATGGGCTGCCGCGACGCGCACGGCGCCGTCGGGCAGGCCGGCGTCAAGACGGGCGGACAGAACAATCGCCGTGCCGCCAGCGCCGACTCTCACATCCGCTCCGGCCGCCACGCCGACCCTGGCCAGCATCGCGGCGTTCATGCGCGCCGCGGGGGCCGCGGAATCCGCCGCCAGTTGCAGGGCCGGCGAGCGACGGACCAGAGGATCGGCAAAGTGGATCGGGACATCGGCGACGCGCTCGATGCCGGAAGCCACCGGTGCCAGTTTCATCGCCACGCCATCGAGGGCATTGTCGAGGCCGGTAACGAACTCGGGCTTGCCGCCCAGAGCCTCGAAGCGAACGTCCTCGCTGCTGTTGTGATCGAATCCGCTCTGATCGAGCAGGTTGCCCAGGACACGCAACACCTTCCATGCCGGACGAGCATCGCCGAGGGGTTTCGCGGCGGCGTAGAAGCTCTGTACGCGGCCTTCGGCATTGACAAAAGTACCGGAGGTTTCGGAAAAAGGCGTCGTCGGGAGCAGCACCGCGGCGCAATCGAGCATGGCCTGCGACTTGAAGGACGTCAGCATCACGGTGACGGCCGCCTTCCCAAGAGCCGATAGCGCCAGGGCGCCATTGGCACAATCCAGTTCAGGTTCGGCACCCAGTACCACATACGCCTGCCGCGCATCGACGAGCATCGCGGCGGCGTTGAGTCCGCTGGCACCGGGGACCGCCTTGGCGACATAGCCGCCTAGACTGTTGGCGGCTTCGCCGAGGAAGCCGAACTTGCCCCCCAGAGTCTTCGAGATCAGGCGACCGAGAGCGTGCAGCATTGCCGCCTGCGGATGCTGCTGGGCAAAATTGCCGAGCAGGATGCCAACGTTGCTCCCTGAAACCAGACTTTCGGCTATCGCCTGTGCTTCCGGGGAAACCGCGAGTTCGTCCAGGAAGTGCGGCACGGCAGCGGATTTGAGGACACACACTGCTTTGGCAACCTGCCCGAACGCCGCAGGCAATTGCGACGGTGCGGCAAGGGCACTCGCCTTGACGTTGATCAGCAGGTCATCGTTGGCGCTGTGCAGCACGCTGACTTCGGCACCCTTCTTGGCTGACTGGCGCAGGCGTTGCGCGATCAGCGGATGATCCTTGCGCAGGAAGGAGCCGACCACCAGCACGCGATCAAGGAGGCCGATATCGGCGATCTTCATGCCCAGCCACGGCGTGCCGGCGCGCTTGCCGTCGGCGGAGAAATCGCTATGGCGCAAACGGAAGTCAATGTTTTCGCTGCCCAGGCCGCGCAACAGCTTCTGCGCAAGGAACATTTCCTCGAGCGTCGCATGCGGACTGAGCAAGCCGCCGATGGCGGATCCGCCGTGATTCTTTGCCACGTCGCGCAAGGCATGCGCGGCGTAATCGAGGGCGACGTTCCAGTCGACCTCTTTCCATTCGCCGCCCTGCTTCACCATCGGCCGGGTCAGGCGGTCGGCAGAGTTCAGCCCCTGATAGGAGAAGCGCTCCTTGTCCGAGAGCCAACATTCGTTGATGTCTTCATTTTCCAGCGGGAGCACGCGCATCACCTTGTCGTGCTTGGTCTGGACAATCAGGTTGCTGCCCAGCGCATCGTGCGGGCTGACCGACTTGCGCCGCGAAAGCTCCCAGGTGCGGGCCGAAAAGCGGAAGGGCTTGGAAGTCAGGGCGCCGACCGGGCACAGGTCGATGATGTTGCCGGAAAGTTCGGTATCCACTGTCTTGCCGATGAAGGGCATGACTTCGGCACGTTCACCGCGATAGGACTGTCCTAGCTCCTGGAAGCCGGCGATCTCGGCGGTGAAGCGGACGCAGCGCGTGCAATTGATGCAGCGGGTCATGTCGGTCGACACCAGCGGGCCGAGATCCTTGTCGGGCACAACGCGCTTTTCTTCCTCGTACTTCGAGGCGGATTCGCCGTAACCGACGGCAAGGTCCTGCAACTGGCACTCGCCGCCCTGGTCGCAGATCGGGCAATCCAGCGGGTGGTTGATCAGCAGGAATTCCATCACCGCCTTCTGTGCCTTCACGGCCAGTTCGGAATGGGTGAACACCTTCATGCCGTTGGTGACGATGGTGGCGCAGGCCGGCATCGGCTTCGGCGCCTTCTCCACTTGCACCAGGCACATGCGGCAGTTGGCCGCGATGGACAGCTTCTTGTGGTAGCAGAAGTGCGGGATATAGGTGCCCAGTTTGTGCGCCGCATCGATGACGGTGCTGCCGTCCTCGACCTGCAGGGTCTTGCCGTCGATTTCGATTTCGACCATCAGACGGCTCCCGCCTTGAAGAAGCCGCTACCCATGCGCTGCACTTCGGGATCGACGAGGCACTTCTTGTTCTCGATGTGGTACTCGAACTCGCTCTTGAAATGCTTGATGAAGCTGCGCACCGGGAAGGCGGCGGCATCGGCGAGCGCGCAAATGGTCTTGCCCATCATGTTGTCGGTGACGCGATTCAGGAGGTCGAGGTCTTCCGGGCGGCCCTCGCCGTGCTCGATGCGATGCACGACGCGATACAGCCAGCCGCTGCCTTCGCGGCAGGGGGTGCATTGTCCGCAGGACTCTTCGTAGTAGAAATAGGACAAACGCTCCAGCGCCTTGACCATGCAGACGGTTTCGTCCATGACGATGACCGCGCCGGAACCCAGCATCGAGCCGGCCTTGGCAATCGAGTCGTAATCCATGGTGCAGTCCATGATGATGTCGGCGGGCAGCACCGGCGCGGACGAACCGCCCGGAATCACCGCCTTGAGCTTGCGTCCGCCGCGCATGCCGCCGGCCATTTCGAGCAGCTTGGCGAAGGGCGTGCCCATCGGCACTTCGAAATTGCCGGGACGATTGACGTGGCCGGATACCGAGAACAGCTTGGTGCCGCCGTTGTTCGGCTTGCCCAGGTTGAGGTAGGCCTCCCCGCCCATGCCGAGGATGAAGGGAATCGCGGCAAAGGTTTCGGTGTTGTTGATCGTGGTCGGTTTGCCGTAAAGGCCGAAGTTCGCGGGGAAAGGCGGCTTGTATCGCGGCTGCCCCTTCTTGCCTTCGATGGATTCGAGCAGGCCGGTTTCCTCGCCGCAGATGTAGGCGCCCCAGCCGTGGTGCGCGAACAGGTCGAAGCTGAAATCGGAACCGAGAATATTGTCGCCCAGGTAACCGGCGGCACGCGCCTGGTCGAGAGCTTCTTCGAAACGCTGGTAGGCCTCGAAGATTTCACCGTGGATGTAGTTGTAGCCTGCCTTGGCGCCCACCGCATAGCCGGCAATGATCATGCCTTCGATCACCGAATGCGGATCAAAGCGCATCAGGTCACGATCCTTGAAGGTGCCGGGCTCGCCTTCGTCGGTATTGCACACGACGTACTTCACCGGCGCCGCCTTGGGCATGAAACTCCATTTGAGGCCGGTCGGAAAGCCGGCGCCGCCGCGGCCGCGCAGCACGGACTTCTTTACCTCGGCGATGAGGTCGTCCTGCGTCATCTTGCTTTCAAGCACGCGCCGCAACTGCTTGTAGCCACCGCGCGCCTCGTAGTCCTTGATTCCCCAGCCGGCATCGCCCTTGGCCCAGCCGGTGGTGAGCAGCGGATTGATGGTGTCGATGAGAGCCATTATTTGCACTCCGCCAGCAGCTTGTCGATCTGCTCGGGGAGCATGAAGCTGCACATGCGCTTGTTGTTAACCAGCATCACCGGCGCATCGCCGCAGGCCCCCATGCACTCGCCTTCCTTGAGGGTGAACTTGCCGTCGGGAGTCGTCTCGTTGAAATCGATGCCAAGCTTTTCCTTGACATAGTCCGCGGCATGAACCCCGCCCGACAGCGCACAGGGCAGGTTGGTGCACACCGTGACCTTGTACTTGCCGACCGGATGCAGGTCGTACATGTTGTAGAAGCTCGCCACCTCGTAGGCCGCCATCGGCGCCATGCCGAGGTAGTTGGCCACGGCGGCGATGGTTTCCTTGGGCAGCCAACCCTTTTCGTCCTGTGCGATGACCAGCGCCGCCATGACAGCGGACTGCTTCTGGTCGGCTGGATACTTGGCGACTTCGCGGTCGATCCTGCGCAGCGCCTCGGGACTCAATTTGTCGTGGTCGTTTTTCATGCGGCGGTCTATCTGTCTACGTCGCCAAGGACCAGATCGATGGTGCCGATCACGGCAGTGGCATCGGCCAGCATATGGCCGCGACACATTTCATCGGTGGCGGCCAGGTGCGGAATACCCGCGGTGTGCAGCTTGATGCGGTAGGGCTTGTTGGCGCCGTCGGACACGGCCCAGACGCCCATTTCGCCCTTCGGATGCTCGATCGCGGCATAGACTTCGCCCGGCGGGACGTGCATGCCTTCGGTGAACAGCTTGAAGTGGTGGATCAGCTCTTCCATGCTGCCCTTCATCTTCTCGCGCCGCGGCGGGGCCACCTTGTGGTCATCGCTGATCACGGGGCCGGGATTGGCGCGCAGCCAGGCGATGCACTGCTTGACGATGCGATTCGACTGAGCCATCTCTTCCATGCGCACCAGGTAGCGATCGTAGGTGTCGCCATTGACGCCAACCGGAATGTCGAAGTCGAGGCGGTCATAGACCTCGTAGGGCTGCTTCTTGCGCAGGTCCCACTCAATGCCCGAACCGCGCAGCATGGCTCCGGAAAAGCCGAGTTGCAGGGCACGCTCGGGGCTGACGACACCGATGCCGACGGTACGCTGCTTCCAGATGCGGTTGTCGGTCAGGAGGGTATGGTATTCGTCGAGGTAGCCCGGGAAGCGATTGGTGAAGTCCTCCAGGAAGTCGAGCAGCGTACCGTTGCGCGCCTCGTTGAGTTCCTTCACCGTCTGCGCGTTCTTGAAGCGGTTTTCCTGGTACTTCGGCATCTGGTCGGGCAGATCACGGTACACGCCACCCGGCCGGTAGTAGGCCTGATGCATGCGGATGCCGCAGGTGGCCTCGAACACGTCGAAAAGGTCCTCGCGCTCGCGGAAGGTATAGAGCACCATGGTCATGGCACCGATGTCGAGAGCGTGGGTGCCGATGTTCAGGAGGTGGTTCTTGATCCGCGCAATCTCGTCGAACATGACGCGGATGTACTGGGCGCGGATCGGCACCTCGACGCCGAGCAGGCGCTCGACCGCCAGGCAGTAGACATGCTCGCTGGGCAGCATCGAGGTGTAGTCGAGGCGATCCATGTAGGGCAGCGTCTGAAGCCAGGTGCGGGTCTCGGCCAGCTTCTCGGTGCCGCGATGGAGCAGGCCGATGTGCGGGTCGGCGCGAACGATTACTTCACCGTCAAGCTCCAGCACCAGACGCAGCACGCCGTGCGCCGCGGGATGCTGAGGACCAAAGTTGAGAGTGTAGTTCCTGACGTCAGCCACGACCGGCCTTTCCGTAATTTTCCTCGCGCACGATGCGCGGCGTCACTTCGCGCGGCTCGATGGTCACGGGCTGGTAGACCACGCGCTGCTGCTCCGGGTCGTAACGCATTTCGACATAGCCTGAAATCGGAAAATCCTTGCGGAAAGGGTGTCCGACGAAACCGTAGTCGGTGAGGATGCGGCGCAGGTCGGGATGGCCCTCGAAATGGATGCCGAAGAGGTCGAAGGCCTCACGCTCATACCAGTTGGCGACGTTCCAGACATCCACCACCGATTCCAGCACCGGAAAGTCATCGTCGGTCGGGAAGGCCTTGACCTGCAGTCGCCAGTTATGGGCCAGCGACAGCAACTGGCTCACGGCGGCATAGCGCGGCCCCTGGTAGCCGGTGAATTCCGAATAGTCGATGCCGGAAAGATCCATCAGTTGCTCGAAGCCGAACACGGGATCGTCGCGCAACTGGCGCATCACCGCAAGGTAGTTCGCCGCCTGAACGCTGATGCTCACTTCGCCGTGGTTGATCACCGGCTCGCCTATGCGGTCGCCGAAGCTTTCCTTGAGTTGCCGGCTCAGTCGTTCCAGTTTGGCGCTCATGTCGGTTTCTGGTCAGCGTGCGATGGTTGTGGTGCGACGGATCTTGCCCTGCAACTGGATCAGGCCGTACAGAAGGGCTTCGGCGGTCGGCGGGCAGCCCGGAACATAGACATCGACCGGGACGATGCGGTCGCAGCCGCGTACCACGGAATACGAATAGTGGTAGTAGCCGCCGCCGTTGGCACAGGAACCCATCGACAGCACCCAGCGCGGTTCGGCCATCTGGTCATACACCTTGCGCAAGGCCGGTGCCATCTTGTTGGTCAGCGTGCCGGCGACGATCATGACATCAGACTGGCGCGGACTGGGGCGAAAGACGATGCCGAAACGGTCGAGGTCGTAGCGCGCGCAACCGGCATGGATCATCTCGATGGCACAGCAGGCCAGCCCGAAAGTCATCGGCCACATCGAACCGGTGCGTGTCCAGTTGATGATCTTGTCCAGCGAGGTGGTGACGAATCCTTCCTGCAGAACGCCTTCGATGCTCATGCGTGGATATCCCTTGTCCCGTTCATTCCCAGTCCAGCGCACCCTTGGCCCACGCATACACGTAGCCGACAACCAGGATGCCGATGAACACGAACATTTCGATGAAGCCGAAGACCCTCACCGCGTCGGTGGCGACAATCTCCTTGAAGATCGCGGCCCACGGAAAGAGGAAGGCGATTTCCAGATCGAAGAGGATGAAGAGGATGGCAATCAGGTAGTAGCGCACATCGAATTTCAGGCGCGCATCCTCGAAGGGGACAAAACCGCATTCGAAGGCCGAGAGCTTTTCGCTGTCGGGGCGATTGGGGGCAACGAGCCAGCCCAACAGGATTGGAGCGCAGCCAAAACCCAGGCCTACCAGGATGAAAACGAGGATGGGGAAGTAATTTTCCAGCATGTTGGTGGCGCCGCCACTGCTTCACTCGTTGTTGTAACCGGCAACCCGCGATGCCTTGCAAGAAAACCGATGCCTGAAAACTTTTGGTACTGACCTGCAACTGAAAAACTGGTGCCGACGGCGAGACTCGAACTCGCACAGCTTTCGCCACTACCCCCTCAAGATAGCGTGTCTACCAATTTCACCACGTCGGCGTTTGCACTAAGCGCGAGCGGCGCGCATTATATCGTAAGCCATCGATCCAATCATGCGCCGCAACAAAATAATCTATGCCCGTTGAAGCTTGAAGCTTATTTCGGTATGTCCTTTGACTTCGAATCCGGTACCGCCGGAGTCGGCGCGGGAGCTGCGGGAACACTGGTCGCCGGCACCGCATCCATGACGCTGCCCGATTTCGCCGGACGCGAGCCGGAGACATAGGAAAGCCCCAGGCTGGTCAGGAAAAAGATCGCGGCAAGAACCGCCGTGGCGCGCGACAGAAAGTTCGCCGAACCGGTCGCGCCAAACAGGCTGCCCGACGCACCGCTGCCGAAGGCCGCCCCCATGTCGGCGCCCTTGCCGTGTTGCAGCAAAACCAGGCCGACGACGCCAATCCCGGCCAGCACATGCGCAACCAGGATGATGGAATGAAGGATGTCCATGATTTCCTCGATGAATTGATGCTCAGGCGGCGGCGCAGATGGCGAGGAAATCCCCCGCCACCAGTGAGGCGCCGCCAATCAGGCCACCGTCGATGTCTGGCTGGCCAAAGAGTTCCTTGGCGTTGCCCGGCTTGACGCTACCGCCGTAAAGGATTTGCAGGCGCGACGCCACCTCTGCGCTATCGCGCGCGAAACGCTGGCGGATCAAGGCATGCACTTCCTGCGCCTGCGCCGGCGAGGCCGTGCGGCCGGTACCGATCGCCCAGACAGGCTCGTAGGCCACCACGGCACGGGAAAACGCGGCAACGCCGGACAATGACAGGACGGCATCGATCTGCCGCGTCACAACTTCGCCGGTGATGCCAGCCTCGCGCTCGGCCAGCGACTCGCCTACACACAGCACCGGCACGAGGCCGGCCTTCAGGGCGGCGGCAAACTTGGCGGCCACCACGGCATCCGTGTCGCCGTAAAAAGAACGGCGCTCGGAATGCCCTGCCAGCACGTAGCGACAGCCGAAATCCACCAGCATGGCGCCGCTCACTTCACCGGTAAATGCCCCCTGGTCGTGCTCGGAAACATCCTGGGCGCCCCACGCGACGGTGCTGCCATCGAGAACAGACCTGGCCTGGGCCAGGTAGGGATAGGGCACGCAAACGGCGACGCCGGCGGCTCCCTTGGCCCCATCGCGCACGGCCTGCAGCAGGGCGAGGTTGCTTGACAGGCTGCCATGCATTTTCCAGTTGCCGGCCACGAGTTTGCTGCGCATGAGGGTTGTCTCTATCACGTCAGTAGCGATTGAAAGCCCAAGATTATAGCGACTGCAGGTGACGAATACCAGACCGGGCTAGTGGCCATTGCCGCGAACTTTCATGGTCCCTGACCACCGCAAACAGCGTTGACGCAGATCAACAGGGATGCCCCGAAAGTGCCGATACTCGCGCTACATTAGCGTTTGCTAAAGCCGAATGGACGAATCATGGAAACACTGACCAGCGATGTCGTCATCGTCGGTGCCGGAGGCGCCGGACTCCGCGCCGCAATCGCCCTCGCCGAGGCTGCGCCGAAGCTGCGCATCGCACTGATCTCGAAGGTGTATCCCATGCGCAGCCACACCTGCGCCGCCGAGGGTGGCGCCGCTGGTGTGATCAAGCCGGATGACAGCTTCGATTTCCATTTCCACGACACCGTCGGCGGCGGTGACTGGCTCTCCGATCAGGACTGCGTCGAATACTTCATCCACGAAGCGCCCAAGGAACTGCTGCAACTCGAACACTGGGGCTGCCCCTGGAACCGCGAGGCCGACGGATCGGTCGCGGTACGTCCCTTCGGCGGCATGAAGAAGCAGCGCACCTGGTTTGCCGCCGACAAGTCGGGCTTCCACATCCTGCACACCCTGTTCCAGACCTCCCTGCAATTCCCGTCGATTACGCGCCATGACGAGTTCTTTGCACTCGACCTGCTGATGGACGACGGCCGCTGCCGGGGCGTCACCGCGATGGAAATGCGTAGCGGCGAGCTGCGCCGCTTCGACGCGAAAGCCGTGATCATCGCCGGCGGCGGCGCCGGGCGCATGTTCCCCTTCTCCACCAACGGCGCGATCAAGACCGGGGACGGCATGGCCATGGCCTACCGCGCCGGCGCGCCGCTGAAGGACATGGAATTCGTCCAGTACCACCCGACCGGCCTGCCCAACACCGGCAGCCTGCTCACCGAGGCCTGCCGCGGCGAAGGCGGGATACTCACCAACAAGCACGGGCGACGCTATCTGCAAGACTACGGCATGGGCCCCGAGACCCCGGTCGGCCAGCCGCAGTTGAAGACCATGGAGCTCGGGCCGCGCGACCGCCTGAGCCAGGCCTACTGGCACGAACTGCAAAAGGGCAACACCGTCACCACCCAATGGGGCGAGTGCGTCCTGCTCGACATGCGCCACCTGGGCGAAAAGAAAATCCGCGAGCGCCTGCCGCTGGTGCATGAACTCGCCGAAAGCTACCTCGGCGTCGACATCATCAAGGACCCGGTGCCGATCCGCCCGGTGGTGCATTACATGATGGGCGGCATCTCGACCAACACGGCGGCGGCAACCCCCCTGCCCGGGCTCTTCGCCGCCGGCGAATGCGCCTGCGTCAGCCTCAACGGCGCGAACCGGCTGGGCTCGAATTCCCTGGTCGAATTGCTGGTCTTCGGCCGCCGCGCCGCCCTGTCCGCGATCGATTACATCCAGGACCTGCCGCCGGCGAATGCGGCGGCGCTCGATGCCGCGGCCAAGGCCACCAGCCAGCGCATCGAAGCGTTATACCGCCGCGACGACGGTAGCGAATCCATGTCGGCCCTGCGCCGCGAGATGACGGACACGATGGAAAAAAACGTCGGCATCTATCGCACCGAGGAAGGCCTGCGGGAAGGCGTGAACAAGATCCACGAGCTGCGCGAACGCTACGCACGGGTGAAGCTCACCGACCGCAGCCGGGTGTTCAACACCGATCTGTTCCAGATCCTTGAACTTGGTTCCATGCTCGAGTGCGCCGAGGCGGTGACCGTAGGCGCGCTGGCGCGGCGCGAATCGCGCGGCGCCCACCAGCGCCTCGACTTTGTGGAGCGCGACGACACGAACTTCCTGCGTCATACCATGGTGTATCGTCAGGCAGCCGACTCGCCGCGCGTCGATTACCTCGATGTGGTGATCACCCGCTCGCCGCCGGGGGTGCGCGACTATTCGGGAGACCACAAATGAAAGAGAGACTGGTCCAGCTCGAAGTCCTGCGCTACAACCCGGACACCGACACCGAGGCGCACTTCCAGCGCTACGAGGTGATCTGCCACGAGGAGTGGGTGGTGCTCGATGCCTTGAACAAGATCAAGGAAAGCATCGACCCGACGCTGAACTACCGCTGGTCATGCCACATGGCGGTGTGCGGCAGTTGCGGCATGATGATCAACGGCGAACCCAAGCTGTCCTGCCATAGCTTCCTGCGCGACTACGAGGGTGTGATCCGCGTCGAGCCGCTGACCCACTTTCCGGTCGAGCGCGACCTGGTGACCGCACCCGACGACTTCATGGAAAAGCTGAAACGGGTCAAGCCGTATGTGATTGGCAAGAAGAAGCCGATCGAGGACGGCGAGCACAAGCAAACACACGCCCAGTTGATGAAGTTCCGCCAGTACTCGATGTGCATCAATTGCATGCTCTGCTACGCCGCCTGCCCGGAGTACGGGCTGACGCCGCAATTCATCGGGCCGGCGGCACTGACCCTGGCACACCGCTACAACCTCGATTCGCGCGACGAGGGGCGCAAGGAACGGATGGAGGTCGTCGCCACCAGGGAAGGGGTTTGGGAGTGCACCTTCGTCGGCGCCTGCTCCGAAGTCTGCCCGGCGCATGTCGATCCGGCGAGCGCCCTGCAGCAGTTGAAGATCGTCGGCTCGATCGACTGGATCGTCGAGCACCTGTTGCCTGGAGGAAAGCCATGAGTAGGAATCCCCTGATTCGCGAGGTTCCGCCGACCTCCTGGTTTCTGCGCCACCCGCGCTACATGCGCTACATGGCGCGTGAGGTTACCAGCCTCTTCATTGGTGCCTACTGCGTGCTGCTGGTCGTTGCCATGCAGCGGCTGTCTGCCGGCCCAGCCGCCTGGCAGGGCTTCCTCGATGCCCTGCGCAGCGCGGATTCCATCGTGTTTCACCTGCTTGCCATGGCCGCTGCCTTCTATCACGCCGGCACCTGGTTCAATGCCACGCAGAAGGCCATGCCGCTGCAGATCGGCGAGGAGTTCGTCAAGGGCAGTTACATCTCCGGTGCCCACTATGTGGTCTGGGTCGCGCTGTCGCTTGTCGTGCTGTTCCTCGCGGGGGTGTTCTGATCATGGCCAAATCGAACAAACCCGTCGTCTGGTTCCCCTTCGCCGCAGGCGGCACCGTCATCGCCTTTTGCATGCCGGTCATCGTCGTCCTCGGTTTCCTCGCCGCACTCGGGCATGTGCCGCCCGGATTGAGTTATGAAAAACTCCATGCCATTGCCTCCGGCAGCTTGGGCAAACTGGTGCTCTTGGGCGTGATCGCGCTTTCGCTGTGGAGTTCCGCGCATCGGCTGCGCTGCACCTGCTACGATTTCGGCCTGCGCGCCGACACGCTGATCGCGACCCTGCTTTACGTCGCCGCCATCGTCGGCAGCATCGCCACCGCGGTATTCCTGCTGCGCATCTAGGACACCGCCGGAACAACAACAGCAACAGGGATAGTCATGGCACCACCCCCACCGGCCTCACGCGAGGCGGTCCGCGAAGCGCGTCTGGGCGACGTCTGGAGCAACGAGCTGAACGACGTATTTGCCGACGTCGCGCCCTACTACGACCGCGCCAACAACATCGCCGCGCTTGGCCAGTTCGGCAATTTCCTGCGCCGCTTCATGCAGCTCGTCGAGTTGCAGCCGCGGCAACGGGTTCTCGATGTCTGCGCCGGCACCAACGCGGTGGGTATCGCCCTGCTCGGCCGCGAGCCGACGCTCGATGTGCATGCAGTGGACCGTAGCGCGGCGATGCAAACCGTCGGCCAGCAGCGCGCGGCGGCACTCGGATTTCAGATCAAGAGCACGATCGGCGACGTGCACAAGCTGCCCTTTCCGGACCATCACTTTGACATCGTGACCTTGCAGTTCGCTTCGCGCCACCTGCGGGTTCGCGAGGTATTCGCGGAAATTCGCCGCGTGCTCAAACCGGGTGGCCGCTTCTATCATTCGGACATGCTGCGTCCGCGCAACCCGATCGTGAAAAGGCTCTACTACGGCTACCTGCGTGGCTGCCTCGGCATCACGGGCTTGATAGTCGGCAGCGGGCCCGCGGCGGTTCAGGCCAAACAGTACTTCATGGATGCGCTGGAGTTGTTCTACACCGCGGAAGACCTCTCCATCCTTCTGCGCGAGCTGGGATTTGTCGACGTTCGGGCCGACACCGTATTCCACGGCATGATCGGCTTCCACCGCGCCGCCAAGGCGGCCTGAGCGCCACCGCGACACGCACGGTGAATCGGGCACGCCGTCTCGCCAGGTTGAATGGCCGCATCCTCCGGCTTTTCAGCCGGCGTACCATCGTCGCGCTGCGCGCGGCTTTGCCCATGCGCCTGGCCTTGCCTCACCTGGAGCCGGTGCTGATGCTCAATGTCGGCAAGGAAATCGAAAAGGACACGGCAGTGATCATCGATGCCGGCCGTCCCACGGTGACCGGCATCGGCCAGGAGCGCAGGCTGGCCGACTTGCTGCAGGCGACCCGGGATATCGACCGCCGCTTTCTCGACAAGGTCGGCCGCTTTCCGGTCGAGATCGTCGTCCGTTATGACGAAATCGCTCCTTTCCGCGCGCGGCGCATCCGCCTGTTGCACGAGGCGGCATCGCGAATCCTTCGCGGCGACGAGCCGCGACCGCGCAACGCGCTTCGCGTCGCATACAGCCAGGATGAGTTTGCTCGCCTCCAGCACGAACTGTTCCGCCTCTACGCCGAGGAAGTCCGCTCGCTCAGCCGTTCGGTGCGCCTGCCGGGGCCATTGGTGCCCCTGCGGGAAATGATCGCCCGCGAGCTGCTCGACGTGATGCTGCGGGTCGCCTGGCCGCTGGCGCGCGAAATCGCCACATTCGCCTGGCGTGACGCCCCAGCCGGGCCGACTTCCCACCACGATGACGCGACCGCCTGATTGACGAACTGCCCCGCTCGCGCAGATACTTGCACGATCATTCAGGCTTGAAGTTTCGCGGCTCCCGCCGCAATGCAAGGAGTTCTCCATGAGATCACCCGTGCCGCTGTCCGCCCTGGCGATATCCGCGCTATGTCTCGCCTCGACCATCGCGTCGACGCATGCCGCCGAGTCAAAGCTGCCGATCTTCGACGCCCATATCCACTACAGCCACGATGCCTGGGACGGCACGCCACCCAAGGCGGCAATCGCCATCCTGCGCAAGGCCGGCCTCAAGCGCGCAATGGTGTCCAGCTCCAGTGACGATGGCACGCAGAAACTCTACGCCGAGGCGCCCGATCTCGTCGTTCCGTCGCTGCGCCCCTATCGCAAGCGCGGCGAGCTGTCCACCTGGGTTCGCGACGAAACCGTGATTGCCCACGTCGAAGAGCGCCTGAAGAAATACCGCTACGCCGCGATCGGCGAATTCCACGTCTATGGCGCCGACGCCGACCTGCCGGTGATGCGGCGCATGGTCCAGTTGGCGAAACAGCATGGGCTATGGCTGCATCTGCACGGCGACAGCGACGCGGTGGAGCACGTGATCCGGCAGGATCCGGACGCGCGCGTCCTTTGGGCGCATTCCGGTTTCGACCGCCCGGAGGCGGTGCGCGCCATGCTGAAAAAGCATCGCAAGCTGCACGCCGACTTGGCTTACCGCAACGACCACACCTCAGGCGGCAAGGTGGACCCCGCCTGGCGCGAAGCCTTCCTCGAATTTCCCGACCGCTTTCTCGTTGGCACCGACACCTTCACGCCGGAGCGCTGGCACTACATCGTCGAACACGCCGACTGGTCGCGCGCCTGGCTGGCCGATTTGCCGCCGGACGTCGCCGAGCGCATCGGCTGGCGCAACGGCGAAACCCTGTTCGCGGCGATGATGGCCGGCAAGCGATGAAGAGTTATGCAAAGCGGTATCCCCTGGCGGGACGGCGCTGGCGCCAAGGCGATGGGTGGTCGGTGCTGCTCTTGGCGATAGTGGGCAGCGTTGCCGCAAGCGCTTTCGGCGCCTGCCCGCCGACCGTGGCGGATGGCGCGAACCTGGTCAGGGACGGCCTGCAACTGGCGTGGCGCCCGGTCATCGGGGGCAGTCCGATCGCCGCCACGGCAATCCCGATGGCCCGACACTTCGCGATCGAGGTGCAGGTGTGTTCAGGCGCCACGCCCTCCGGCGCCACGCTTGCCGGGCTGGACGCAACCATGCCCGAGCACCGGCACGGCATGAACTACCGGCCACGCATCGTCGCCCTCGGCGATGGCCGGTTCCGCGCCGAAGGCATGATGTTCCACATGAGCGGTCGCTGGCAGCTCGAATTCGAGGTTCAATCCGCCAAGGGCAGTTCGCGCCTGTTCGATGACGTTCGGGTTCGCTGAGCGCATCGCCCGCCTGGTGTTCCTTGGCGCCGGCCTGGCACTGTTGTCTGGCGGGCCGGCCGCGGCAGTGCCGATCGAATTCACCGACGAGGAGATCGCGCGCATCGCCAGCCACGGCCCCTGGCCGCCGGATTGGCGAGGCGATCCGGGAAACCGGGCATCCGGCAACCCCGCCGCGATCTGGCTCGGGCAAAGCCTGTTCTTCGATGCTCGGCTATCGGCCAATGGCAGGGTTTCCTGCGCCGCCTGCCATCGGCCGCGATCCGGCTTCCAGGATGGTCGCCTCACGGCGCGCGGCCTGGCGCGGGGAACACGCAATACGCCGGGCCTGCTCAATGTTCGCCACCAGCGCTGGTTCGGTTGGGACGGCGGGCACGACAGCCTCTGGTCGGCAAGCCTGCGCCCGATCCTCGATCCGCGCGAAATGGGCGGTAGCGCGGCGCGCGGCGCCCGCCTGCTGAAGTCATCGCCGTCTTTGGCCTGCCACTACCGCGAAGCCTTCGGTAAGCCACCGTCGGCCGATGATCCCGATTTCCTGCCCAATCTCGCCAAGGCAATCGCCGCCTGGCAGGAAACCCTGGTCTCGCCGCCCACGCCCTTCGACCGTTTTCGCGAGGCGCTGGCCGACAAGGATGCAGCGGCGGCGGCAAGTTATCCGCAAGCGGCACGCCGCGGCCTGCGCCACTTCCTCGGCCGTGGCCAGTGCGCCACGTGCCATGCCGGTCCGCTGTTCAGCAACGGCGAGTTCGGCGACATCGGCGTGCCCTTCTTCGTCAGGCCGGCGGGGGTGGACCCCGGCCGCCAGGGCGGCATCAAGCGACTACTGTCCAGCCCCTACAACCTGCTCGGTGCGTACAACGACGATGCCACGCGGGGAAATGCCGTCGGCACGCGTCACCTGCGGCCGGAGCATCGCAACTTTGGCGAGTTCAAGGTGCCAACGCTACGCAACCTGACCCTGACCGCGCCCTACATGCACAATGGCAGCCTTGCCAGCTTGCGCGATGTCGTGCGCCATTACTCGGAACTTGACGAAGATCGCCTGCACAGCGACGGCGAGCGCATCCTCAAGCCGCTCATGCTGTCCGCGGGCGAAATCGACGATCTGGTTGCGTTTCTCGAAACACTGTCACCACCAGCACCCCCGCAGCCGCCACTACCCCCGCCGGGCGCACTACCTTGCCCGGCAAGGCGCTGACCGCCGTCCCTCCAGCGCCGACTCCCAAGGAATCAGCCGATGCGGAATCAGCCGAAGCGCCCGGTGATGTAGTCTTCCGTGGCCTTCTTGGTCGGCTTGATGAATATCTGGTCGGTGACGCCGAACTCGACCATCTCGCCGAGGTACATGTAGGCGGTGTAGTCGGAAATCCGCGCCGCCTGCTGCATGTTGTGGGTGACGATGAGTATGGTGACCTTCTCCTTCAGCTCGGTGACCAGCTCCTCGATGCTGGCCGTGGCGATCGGATCGAGCGCCGAGGTCGGTTCGTCGAAGAGGATGATCTCCGGGTCGGAGGCCAGGGCACGCGCAATGCACAGGCGCTGCTGCTGGCCGCCGGAAAGATTGGCGCCAAGCTCCTTGAGGCGGTCGCTGACCTCGTTCCACAGGGCCGCGCCCTTGAGCGCGGATTCGACGCGGTCATCGAGTTCGTTCTTGTTCCTCATGCCGCGCACGCGCAGGCTGTAGGCGACGTTCTCGTAGATCGACTTGGGGAAGGGGTTCGGCTTCTGGAACACCATGCTGATGCGCATGCGAACCTCGATCGGATCGACCTCGGGCGCCAGCAGGTTGGTATTGTCCGGATGGAACACGATGCCGCCGCCGCTGTAGCGGTTGCCCGGATACAAGTCGTGCATGCGGTTGAAGCAGCGCAGCAGCGTCGACTTGCCGCAGCCGGACGGACCGATCAGCGCGGTCACCCTGCGATCGTAGATCGGCATCGAAACGCGCTTCAGGGCGTGGAAGGCGCCGTAGTGGAAATCGAGGTCGCGTACCTCGGCCTTGAGCACCGTGCCTTCGACGCCAGCTTCCAGTCCAGTTTGTATCTGCATGGGGTTCACCACTTTATGTTCTTGCGCAAGTGATAGCGCAAATAGATAGCCAGGCCGTTCATGGCCAGGGTCATGAAGACCAGCACGAAGCCGGCGGCGGCGGCATTCACCGTGAACGCCGCCTCGGGCCGCGAGGTCCAGTTGAACATCTGGATCGGCATCACCGTGAACGGCGCGAAGATCCATTCGAACATTCCTGCCGCGGGATCGCCGGCGAAGGGCATCGGCGGCAGGAAGGCGATGAAGGTCAAGGCGCCGATGGTGATGATCGGGGCCGTCTCGCCGATCGCTCGCGCCATGCCGATGATCACGCCGGTGAGGATGCCGGCGGAGGAATACGGCAGGATGTGGTCGCTCACCGTCTGCCATGTCGTCGCACCGCAGGCATAGGAGCCTTCATGGATGGACTGCGGTATCGCGCGTATCGATTCGCGCGTGGCGACGATGATCACCGGCAGGATCAACAGCGCCAGGGTCAGGCCCGCGGAAAGGATGCTCTGGCCGAAGCCGAAGTAATACACGAACAGCCCCAGCGCCAGCAGGCCATAGACGATGGATGGGATGCCCGCCAGGTTGCTGATGTTGATCTCGATGATGTCGGTGATCCAGTTCTTCGGCGCGTATTCCTCGAGATAGACGCCGGCGGCCACTCCCAGCGGCACGGCGGCCAGCGCCGTGACCAGCATCACCAGGATGGTGCCGACCCAGGCGGAAAGGATGCCGGCATTTTCGGCGCGACGCGACGGGAAGTTGGTGAAGAAATCAAGCGACAGGCGCGGTACGCCCTGGATGGCCATGTCGAGAAACAGCACGGTGAAGGTGAGCACGCCCACCATCAGCGACAGCAGGCCGAGCACGGCGAAGAACAAGTCCCAGCGCTTGGCGCGCGTGATGATCGCGCGGATGGCGCCGAGGTCGGCGGCTTTCAGCATCTCAATATACCTCGCGGAAGCGCTTGCGCAGCCAGTAGCCAAGCAGGTTGAAGGCCAGCGTCATCAGCAGCAGGGTCAGGCCGGCGGCAAAGATGGTCTGGTAACCGATGGAACCGTGCGGCAGGTCGCCCAGCGCCACCTGAACGATGTAGGAAGTGATTGTCGCGCCCGGCTCGGCCGGATTGAAGGTCAGGTTGGGCTGCATGCCGGCGGCGACGGCGAGGATCATGGTTTCGCCCACGGCGCGGGAAATGCCAAGAATGTAGGCCGAGGCGATGCCCGAGGTGGCCGCCGGCGTCACCACCCACAGCGCGGTCTGCAGGCGCGTCGCGCCCATCGCGTAGGAACCCTCGCGCAGCGACATCGGCACCGCGCGCATCGCGTCCTCGGACAGCGAGGCGACGTAGGGAATGATCATCACGCCCATCACCAGGCCGGCGGAAAGCAGGTTGAAACCGGGCAGGTCGGGATAGATTTTCTGCAGGATGGGCGTCAGGAAGGTCAGCGCAAAGTAGCCATAAACAATCGTCGGCACGCCGCCCAGCAGTTCAAGAAAGGGCTTGGCGATTTCGCGCAGTTTGAAGCCGGCGAACTCGGAAAGATAGATGGCAATGATGGTGCCGAGCGGAATCGCCACCACCAGCGCGACGCCGGAACTCGTCAGCGTGCCCGAGAGCAGCACCATGATGCCGTAGTGGGCATCGTCGAACAAGGGCGTCCATTGCGTGTCGAACAGGAAGTCCGTCACCGGCACGTGCTCAAAGAAGGCCCAGGATTCCTTGACCAGCACCCAGACAATCGCGATGGTGACAAAGACGGAAAACGCCGCGGCGGCGAACAGGATGCTTTCGATCACGCGTTCCTTGAGATTGCGTGAAAGCTTGCGCTTCAGGCGGTCGCTGACCCCCGTGGGCACCGGTAGCTTGAGTGACGCACTTGCGGTCATTGCGGATTACCTTGAATCGTCGTTTGCCTGGGAACAAGCGACCGCCGCGGGGGGAACCGCGGCGGCCGTATCCCGCACTTACTCCTTGGGATTGCGCTTCAACAGGTCGGCAACCTTGACACCTACTTCGGCTTCGCCGCCGAAGGCCGTGCCGGTCTTCTTCTTGCTGAAGTTGTCCAGCGCGTGCTTGTAGTCCGCGTCGGCCAGCGGCACGTACTTCACTTCCTTGGCCAGCTTGCCGCCCTGCTTCAGGTAGAACTCGACAAATTCCCTGATCTCCGCTCGCTCCATCGACTTGGCACTGACGTAGATGAAGATCGGGCGCGCCAGCGGCTCGTATTCGCCGGCCATCACTGCCTCGATCGACGGGGTCACGGCCTTGCCCTTGGGATTGACGATGGGCACGGCCTTGAGCTTGCCCTTGTTTTCGTCGTAGTAGGCGAAACCAAAATAGCCCAGCGCGTTGGTGTCGCGCGAAACGCCCTGCACCAGGACGTTGTCGTCTTCCGATGCGGTGAAATCGCCGCGACTGGATTTGGCCTTGTGGTTCACGGCCTCGGTGAAATAGTCGAAGGTGCCGGAATCGGCGCCGGGCCCGAACAGCTTGAGCGGAGCGTCGGGCCAGGCCGGATTGACCTGGTTCCATTTGGTCACCTTGGCCTGAGCGCCAGGCTCCCACATGGTCTTGAGTTCGGCAACGGTAAGCTGCTTGATCCAGGTGTTCTTCGGGTTGATCACCACGGTCAGCGCGTCGAAGGCGACCGGCAGCTCGACATACTTGATGCCGGCCTTGGCGCAGTCTTCCATTTCCTTTTTCAGGATCGGACGCGAGGCGTCGGAGATGTCGGTTTCGCCACGGCAGAACTTCTTGAAACCGCCGCCCGTCCCGGAAATGCCCACGGTCACCTTGACCGCGTTCTTCTTCATTTTCTGGAATTCCTCGGCAACGGCCTCGGTGATCGGGAACACGGTCGAGGAACCATCGATTTTCACCAGCGACTGGGAAAATGCCGCGCCGGAAACGAAGATGCCGGCGATTGCGGCGGCGATTTTCAGTGACTTCATTGGAACTCCTTTGTGCGTTGCAATATGAGCAACCGGGAGTCTAGGCACCGAATGTTACAAACCCGTGAAACATTCCCCGACGTCGGACGCTTGATCGATTCATGGACCTGTAACGCAACGGAAATACGCTATGCCCATGCACAAATTGAAGCTCTCGACCGGGCTGCGGCTGGCCCGCGTGGGTCTGCATCTGCTCTCCGGCAGCCTCCAGACCGCGATCTTTTTTCCCTTTCTCGACAATACCTTGCGTGACAGCCTCAAACGGCGATGGTCGCGCCAACTGCTGCGGCTGTTGCTGATAGAACTGGCACCGCCCGGGGCCGGGGTGACGGGAATCGAATCCGGCCTGTTGGTCGCCAACCATGTCTCCTTCATCGACATCTTTGCCATCAATGCCCTGGTTCCCTGTGGTTTTGTTGCCAAGAGCGATGTCGCCGGCTGGCCGTTGATCGGTTGGCTAAGCCGGCACAACGATACGGTGTTCATCGAACGCGGCAGGCCCAAAGCCGCCCACCTGACCCAGCGGCGAATGGTCGAAGTGCTTTCCGCCGGGCGACGTCTGGCGGTATTTCCCGAAGGCACGACGACGGTCGGCGACCGGGTCCTGCCGTTCCATGGCGCCCTGTTCCAGGGCGCCATCGACAGCGCGACGCCAGTGCATTGCCTCGTCATCGAATATGTCGACTCTGACGGCTTGCGTACCGACGCACCGGCCTATATCGGCGAACTGAGCCTGCTTGAATGCCTGTGCAACATCATCGAAAGCGGCGGCATCGAGGCGCGGATCAGGCTCGCCGCGAGCTTTTTGCCACCGCTACCGGACCGACGCCACCTGGCCCATCGAGCCCATCAGGCAGTGTCCACCGCACTGCACGGCGGGGGATCTGGCACTCCGCCGCAACCTCCCGGTAACGCGCCGGCAATCAGCGCGTAACGCCGCACCGAAAAAATGCAGGCGAACCCAAGAGAGAAAAAAGGAGATCGCCATGCAAAGCAAAACCCCAATCAGCAATGAAGCGTCGGTAGCGGCGGCCGCGCCACGCGGCAACTACCGCGTCGCCCTGGCACGCAGCGAGGAGGAGGTCCTCGAAGCCCAGCGACTGCGTTACAAGGTGTTTGTCGAGGAGCTCGGTGCCCGCGTCCAGACGCGCCTGACCGGCCACGACATCGACCACTACGATCGCTTCTGCGACCACCTGATCGTGCGCGACACCGACTCCGGGCGCATCGTCGGCACCTACCGCATCCTGTCGCCGGCCGCCGCGCGCCGCGTCGGCAACTACTACTCGGAAAACGAATTCCACATCAACCGTCTGCATCACCTGCGCAATCGCATGGTGGAAGTCGGCCGCTCCTGCATCCATCAGGATCACCGCAGCGGCGCAGTGATCACCTTGCTGTGGGCCGGCCTGGCCGACTACATGGTCAGCAACGGCTATGACTACCTGATCGGCTGCGCCTCGATAGGCATGGCCGATGGCGGCCACAACGCCGCCAACCTGTTCCAGCAGATCGGTCCGGAGCACATGGCGCCCGCCGAGTACCGTGTTTTTCCCCAGCATGGCCTTCCCTTTGAACGCCTGGCCAACGGCCAGCCGGCGCTGGTGCCGCCGCTGATCAAGGGCTACCTGCGCGTCGGCGCCTGGATCTGCGGCGAACCGGCCTGGGATCCCGATTTCAACACCGCCGACCTGCTGCTGCTACTGCCGATGTCACGCATGAACAAGCGCTACATGCGGCACTTCCTGAAGAGCGCGGAACCGATCGCCGCATGAGTCTTGCCGATCCGGCCGCCTTGCCCAGGCGCGGGACCGAAGACGGCGCCCATATCCCGTCGGGCGGGCGGTTGCGCGTCCTGATGATCAGCGACGTCTGCCATCCCCGCGTCAACGGCGTTTCCACCTCGATCGAAACCTTTGCCAGTGCGCTTGCCCGCCTTGGCGTCCGCATCACGCTGGTGGCACCGGAGTACCCCGGTGCCAGCGACGCCTTCGACACGGCGGCTTCCGCTTGTGCCGAAGTCCTGCGCATGCCCTCGCGCGCCGTCCCCTTCGATCCGGAGGATCGGCTGATGTTGTGGCGGGGCCTGGCCGCCCTCGATCGCCGTCTCGCCGGCGCCGACTTTGACCTGGTGCACGTACAGACCCCGTTTGCGGCCCACTACGCCGGAATGCGCTTCGCGCGCAAGCGGCGGATTCCCTGCGTCGCGACTTACCACACCCATTTCGAGGAATACCTGTTCCACTACATTCGCTTCCTGCCACGCGCCATGTTGCGGCACGCCGCGCGCAGCCTGGCACGGCACCAATGCAACGGTCTCGACGCCGTGGTGGTGCCGTCGGTGCCGATGGCCGAAACCCTGCAAAGTTACGGCGTCACGACGTCGCTGCAGGTGATACCCACCGGCTTGCCGGACGGCCAGTTCATCCGCGGCAACGGAACCCGCTTCCGCGAGCAATGGGGAATCGCCCCAACGCGTAAGGTCGCGCTCTTCGTCGGTCGCGCGGCCTTCGAAAAGAGCATCGATTTCCTGCTTGAAGCCACCGCCATCGCGCGCCGCAAAAACCCGCACCTGCTGCTGGTGGTCGCCGGTGAAGGCCCCGCACTGCCCACGCTGCGGCGCCAGGCCAAGGCGCTGCGGGTCGAAGACCATGTCCGTTTCGTCGGCTACTTGCCACGCCACGCCGGCCTGCGCGATTGCTACGCCGCGGCGGATGTGTTCACTTTCGCATCGCGGACCGAAACCCAGGGACTGGTGTTGCTCGAAGCCATGGCCGTTGGCTTGCCGGTACTTGCCATCCCTGAGCTGGGCGCGGCCGAAATCATCGCCCCGGCGCGCGGCGCCACGCCGGCCGCCGACACGCCCGCCGAGTTCGCCGGGCAACTGCTTGAACTGCTCGACTCCCCGCAGCGACTTTCCGCCATGGCCGGTGACGCCGTCGCCTTTGCCCGCGAATGGGACGCCGATGCCCAGGCGGTGCGTCTGGCCGCGCTGTACCGGGCCCTGTTGCGCGCCCCGACACCGGTCCTCGATCACCAAACCGTGACGGCCGCCCGATGAGCAATGAACCGCTGGTGGAAGAGAGCCCGTTCAAAGGCCAAACGGGTCTGCGCCGGGTCTGGAACGCATTGAACTATTCGCTCTCGGGCTTGCGCGCCGCCTATCTGAATGAAGACGCCTTCCGTCAGGAAACGCTGCTCGCCACGCTGATGATTCCGCTCGCCCTGACCCTGCCGAGCAGCGGCATCGGCAAGGCCATGATGATCGGCAGCGTGCTGCTGGTACTGATCGTCGAGCTGCTCAATTCGGCGATCGAGGCGGCGGTGGATCGCATTTCGCTCGATCACCACCGCCTCTCCAAGCGCGCCAAGGACATCGGCAGCGCGGCTGTGCTGATCACCCTGCTCAATGTCCTGGCCACCTGGGCCCTGGTGATGATCTGACATGAGCGAAGCGCTGCATGTGGCCGTGGTCACGGAAACCTTTCCGCCCGAAGTCAATGGAGTCGCCATGACGCTAGGACACATGGTCGCCGGGCTCCGTGCCCGTGGCCATCGGATCAGCCTGGTGCGGCCGCGTCAGGGCCCCGATGAAACCGTCACCGATGCGGCCACGATGCGGACCACGCTGGTGCGCGGATTGCCGATCCCGGGCTACCCAGGCCTCCGGTTCGGACTGCCGGCGCCCCGGCTATTCCGCCGCCTGTGGCGTGCCGACCGTCCGCACGTGGTCCAGATCGTCACCGAGGGCCCGCTCGGCGCCTCGGCCGTCGCCGCGGCGCGCGCGCTGGACATCCCGGTGATCACCGAATTCCATACCAATTTTCACGCCTACAGCCGCCACTATGGCTTCGGCTGGCTTGAACGCATGGTTTCGATGCACCTGCGCCGCCTGCATAACCGCGGCGATCTCACCCTGGTGCCGTCGCACCAGCTTGGCATCGACCTGATGCGCCGCGGCTACGGCAACATCCGTGTCGTTGCCCGCGGCGTCGATACCGGCTTGTTCAATCCGGCACGACGCAGCGCGGCGCTGCGCGCCGCCTGGGATGTCGCCCCGGGTGACCTGGTCGCGGCCCATGTCGGCCGCCTGGCGCCGGAAAAGAACCTCGACCTGGTGATGGAAAGCTTCGCCGCGATGAAACGCCATGCGCCGCGCGCGCGCCTGCTGCTGGTCGGTGACGGCCCCGCGCGCCGCCGCCTGGAACGCGAACATCCCGGGCACATTTATGCCGGCATGCGCCACGGCGAGGACCTGGCAGGGCACTATGCTTCGGCCGACCTGTTCCTGTTTCCCAGCCTGACCGAAACCTACGGCAATGTCACGCTGGAAGCGATGGCCAGCGGCTTGCCGGTGGTGGCTTTCCGCATGGCGGCGGCAGCGGAGCTGATCCGCCATGGCCACAACGGCATGCTCGCCGAACCCGGCGCCAATGCCGCCTACGTGCGCGCCGTGCTCGACCTGATCGGCCGTCCAGAGGCGCGCGGACGGATTGCCGCCGCGGCGGCGCAAAGCGTCGCCGCGTTCGACTGGGAGCGCATCCACGACCGCATGGAAGTCATGCTGCGCGAGGCAATCCAGCGCCCGCAGGCACCCGCCGCGAATGGGCCGGCCTATCATTTCCTGCCGGACTAGCCTCACCGTGAATGTTCGCTCGATATTCATCTCCGACGTGCATCTGGGAACCCGTGGCTGCCAGGCTGACCGCCTGCTCGATTTCCTGCGCGACTACGAAAGCGAGCATCTCTACCTGATCGGCGACATCATCGATTTCTGGTCGATGAATCGCGGCATCCACTGGACACCGGCACAAAACACCGTGGTGCAGAAGATCCTGCGCCGCGCCCGGCACGGCCAGAAGGTGATGCTGATACCGGGCAATCACGACGAAGCCATGCGCGAGTATGACGGCGTGTCCTTCGGTGACATTCTGGTGCGTCGCGAATACATCCATGTCACCGCCGACGGGCGTCGTTTCCTGCTGCTGCATGGCGACGAATTCGACCAGGTCACCCGCTACCATCGCTGGCTCGCCGTCCTCGGCGACGTCGGCTACAACCTGCTGGTGCGCATCAATGCCACCCTCTCGCGCGTGCGCCGCGTGCTGCGCCGGCCGGGCTACTGGTCACTCGCCGGCTATGCCAAGAACCGGGTCAAGCGCGCCGTCTCGTTCATCTTCGATTTCGAGGATTCGGTGATTCACGCCGTGCGCGAGCGCGGCCTCGACGGCGTGATCTGCGGGCATATCCACAACGCCGCGGTACGTCACGTCGATGGCATCACCTACGTCAATTGCGGCGACTGGGTCGACAGTTGCACGGCCATCGTCGAACATCTCGACGGCGAACTGGAGTTGATCCGCGCCTGGCAGCCGGCGGCGGCGCCACGACCGATGGAATCCGCGCCAAACGGCGTGGCACCAGCGCCGACTGTGCTCAATCCTTCGCGAATAGAGCTCGCCCTTCGCGACCGCGAAATACGGCTGTAACAATCCGACAAGCTTCGGCGAGTACACTCGGCGATCATTTCCTTCGGGTTCCGGCTTCATGACCCAACAAGTCGCCCTCAAACTGGCCGTGGCCGAAGACCGGCACGCAGCGCTGCAACGAAGTCCCTTGCTGGCGAACGCGCGGACGCGGGAGCAGCAGAGTCTGATCGGCGTCTACGACACCGGTCGCCTGGCATTGCGTCGCGCGGGCATCCTTTTGCGCCTGCGCCGCGTCGGAGGCTCGTGGATCCAGACGATCAAGCGCCAGGATGACTCCAGCGGCGGCTTGACCATCCGTCCGGAATGGCAGGCGCCCTACCTGAACCATTTCGACTTCGCCCACGTTGACGACGCGGAACTGCGCGACTGGCTGCAACAGGAAAAGATCGCCAGCCGCATCGCCTCCGTCTTCGAAACCAATTTTCGCCGCACGTCCTGGCTGCTGGAGCCGGCCCTCGGCGTGCGCATTCTGGCCAAGCTGGACCGCGGCTGGATCGCCTCGGACGGACGGCGCGAATCCTTGTCCGAAATCGAATTGCACCTCTTGTCGGGGTCCATCGACGCCGTCTATGACGTGGCGCTTGAATTGGCCCGCAACCAGGCCCTGCCACCGCTGCTGCTGTCCAAGGCGGAGCGTGGCTATCGCTTGTTCCGCAATACCCCGCCGAGACCGGAGCGCGCCGGCGAGATCGATATCCGTGCGGTGGAAACGCCGCTGGCCGGCTTTCGCCGGATCGCGCTCGATTGCCTTGCCCACCTCCAGTCGAACCACTCCGGCGCGATCGTCGGCGAGGATCCGGAATACGTGCACCAGATGCGCGTCGCCACGCGACGCTTGCGCGCGGCATTGCGCATGTTTCGTCCGGCATTGCCACCGGGGATCGAGGATGCCCTGGTGCCGCCGCTGCGCGAACTGATGCGCGGACTGGGCCAGGCGCGCGATCTAGACGTGCTGGTCGCCGAGATTGTCAGCCCGGTCTCGCGGGCGATTCCCGACGATCCGCGCCTGACCGATCTGGCCGGCGCCATCACCAACCGCCAGTACGCGGCGCGCAATGCCATCCGTCATATGCTCCGGCAACCCGAATACGGGCGCCTGCTGCTGACCGCCGGGCGACTCCTGCATCAGGCCCCCTTCGTCGAAGCGCCCATGCCCGACGACGAGGCGAACTTCCTGATCCCGTTCGCCGATCGGCGCTTGCGAAAGCTCTTGCGAAGGATTCACGAACTGGCGGCAAGCGCTCGCGTCGACTACCCGCCGACCCTGCATGAATTGCGCATCGCCATCAAGCGGCTGCGTTACGCCATCGAGTTCTTTGGCGCGCTGATCCCGGGCAAATCCGGCAATGTCGTAATCAAACGCCTCGCCGGGCTGCAGGACGAGCTCGGCCAACTGAACGACCTGGCCAGCGCCGGCAACCTGCTGATGGTCTGCGCCGGGCGCGAGCAACATCTGCGTGAGGCGGTCACGCTGATCGGCGGCTGGCACGGACAGCGGCACGCCGCCCTGCTCGCCGCCATCCCCGAGCAATTGGACACCGTGCGCGGCCTGAAATTGCCCAAGCTCGCGTAATCACGAATCGCCAACACTGTCGCGGATTCACCACACATCACGCGGTGTAGCAATTTTGTAACGCGGCAGTAACCGAGCGTCGAAATAATTCGCCCAGTTCAGACAACCGAGGGATGTGCCGAAGCGTGGCCCTCCCGCGGCTCGGACTCGGTTCCTGAAGTAATTTTCCAATGGAGAAATCATGAAACAGAAGCTATTGGCATTCGCCCTCGCCGGCATTTCCGGCACCGCCCTTGCCCAGACCAACGTCACCATCCAGGGTGCCTTCGACTCCGGGGTGCAGATGTTCAGCACGGAAACCGCCGGCGTCAAGACGCGCACGAACCGCTGGGGATCGTCCAGCAATTCGACCACGTCAAACTTCACCTTCCTGGTCACCGAGGATCTCGGTGGTGGCATGAAGGCGGGCCTGCTGCTGAAATCCGACCCCACCGCCGGCTCTTCAAGCGCCACAGGCGTGTGGAACAGCCAGAACTACCTGTGGCTCTCCGGCGGTTTCGGCAAGGTTTCCCTGGGCTTCATGGACAACTTTGCCAACACCACGGCGACGACCGCGCAGCCCTTCGGCACCGCCATGGGCGGTGGCTGGTCGAGCGCCTTTGGGCGCCTGAACGGCGTAGGCACCTCGTCCGCCGGTGCCGTGGCGAACGTCGCGGTGGCTACCGCCGCCACCGCCGGTACCTTTGCCGGCGCGCGCGACATTCGCGTCAACAACTCGATCAAGTGGGACAGCCCAAGCTGGTCCGGCGTCAGCGGTGGCTTGCTGTATCGCTCGCCGAACTCGGCGGGCAATGCTGCGGCGGATTCCGACGGCCAGACCCAGCTCGGCCTGAACTACAACAACGGCCCGCTGAACGTGTCCTATGCGCACTCCAACTTCATGACCAACGTCGCAGGTCTTACTCAGCAGTCGCCAATATAGGCGACAGAAGGAGCTTGGAAAAGTGAACGCACGAGGCTGGGCAATTTCTGGAGCGCCGCAAGCTGCTCCTCGATTTTGTCGCGCAGTTTTTCCCCTTTCTGCAAGGGGCGTCTTGCCGTGCCGGTGCGCTTGACATGACTCCAAACCAGTTCGTCCGGATTCAAATCGGGCGCATAGCCAGGCAGGAAATGCAAGGTCAGGCGGCCCTCGGTGGAGGTGACGTACTTCTTTACGAGCGCGGTCTTGTGTGCAGGCAGGCTGTCGAGCACGAGATGGATCGGCTTCCTGCGGTACTTCATCATCTGTTGCAGCAGTTCGACGAACAATTCCGCGTTGAGACCGCCTTCGTAGGTGCAGAACCAGAACGCACCGTTGGCGTTCACCGCCGATGCCGCGCTGATGGCTTGACGCTGTCCGGGGCGCTGCACGACCGGCGTCTGTCCGCGGACGCCCCAGGTCTTGCCATGCACCGTATCGGCGCGGAATCCGGATTCATCCCAGAAGAAGATTTCAGCGCCATCCGCCTTTGCCTGCTTGGCAATGGCCGGAAAGGTTTCGCGCTGCCACTTCTCAATGGCATCGGGATCCCGTTGATAGGCTCGCTGCAACGGCTTCTGCGGCGTGAGGCCCAATCTGGCCAGCATCTCGCCAACGGCGGTCAGTCCCAGCTTCACGCCGAACTTCTCTTCAATCAACTCGACAACGACCGCACGCGTCCACAGGCCAAAGTCCAAGCCGTACTGGCGAGGGTCTCTCCCGTTGATCCATCTGAAAACCTGACTTTCCTGTCTCGGCGTCAGGGTGCGCGGCCGTCCAGTCGCCTTCGTCGAGCGCAGTGCCCGAATACCAAGCCCTGGCTGCAACGCCGCCTTCAACCACTTGTAGATCGTCGTGCGATTGAAGCCATATGCCTCAATCACCTTCGCCGCCGGCTCGCCTTCGCGCACCCGCTCGATCGCCATGAGCCGAATTTCCTCCAGCGTCTTGCGATCCAATGTTCGTCCGTCTCTTTTCATGCAACATGAGACTGTCATGGGCGCCGAGAGTTCCATATTTGTCGACTTATTTTTCGACTAATGAGTAACAAGGGCGTGGCCACCCACAACCTGCTTGCCGCAAACTACAAGTTCGGCGACGTCACGCTGTATGGCGGCTGGACTTCGTCGAAGGCCACCGGTGTCAATGGCGCCGCTGCCGGCGGCGCCACGTCCTCGGTGGACGCCCGTTCCTGGAACGTGGCCCTGAAGTGGCAGGCGACCTCGACCATTGCCGTGATGGCCAACGTGTTGCGCTCCGACGACAAGCTGGTCGCCGACCAGGACCGTTCCCTGAACTCGCTCGGCCTCGACTACTCGCTCAGCAAGCGCACCGTCGCCTATGCCCGCTGGGAAGGGGGCGACAACGACAAGTCGGCCACCACCGGTTCCACCGGCGGCAAGTTCAACCGCACCGCGGTCGGCCTGCGCCACAGCTTCTGATTCCCCGCACCAAACCGGCCTTGCGCCGGTGCTTTGCATAGACTGGGCCACTCTTCGGAGTGGCCTTTTTTTCTGGCATTGCCGAGTGGCACGCGCACCGATCGACTGCCACAGCCTGACATCAGTGGACGGCGATTCGCCTCGCGATTTGCAATCCGGCGGACACGCTGATGCAACATTGCCGCCTTAGCATCCCCCCATCCCCAACCGGTCCGCCATGTCAGCCACCGCAGGGAGTCCGGCCCTCCCTGTCTCCGCATGGCCACGGCGACGCAGCGGTTACCATTTCCCGACACTACCGAGATGATCCACCCACCCGACTCCATCGAACAAGCGCCGCCGGACGACCCGGCGGCGGCGGATGACCATGACATCGCCACCCCGGTGGCGGCGGACGTACTCAACGAATGCCTGGCCGTCGATGTCCGCGCCCGGACGATGGACATCATGAAGCGCTTCCTCGCCGAGCCCGAGCAGAGCAACCTGCCGGTGATCGATACCAGGAACGGGCGTCCCATCGGCCTGATCAACCAATCGCGTTTCATGAGCGCGCTGGCGAAGCCCTTCCACAAGGAAGTCTACTCGCACAAAAGCTGCGTCAGCTTCATGGATCCGTCCCCGGTGATCGTTGATATCCGGGCGTCGCTGGCTGATGTATCCGACCTTCTGAGCGCGTCAGACACGAAAGGCTCCCGGGACGGATTCGTCATAGTCTCCGGGAACAGGTACCGCGGCATCGGACGCACGCAGGACGTCCTTCGGGTCATGGCCGAAGCGCACCGTCTGCACTCCCAGCGAATCGCCATGAGCCGCGACAGGCTCGAAGAGATGGTGCGCGTCCGGACCCGCGCGCTGACCGAGGCAAGGGATGCCGCAAACGCGGCCAACATCGCGAAAAGCGCCTTCCTTGCCAACATGAGTCACGAAATCCGCACGCCTATGAACGGCATCCTCGGCATGGCGCACCTGCTGAGGCGCGGCGGCGTGTCCCTGAAGCAGGCGGAGCGTCTGGACACGATAGAAAAATCGGGCATGCACCTGCTTGGCGTCATCAACAACATCCTCGACATTTCGAAGATCGAGGCAAGGAAAATCGTCGTCGAGGAGACCCCGCTCAGCGTGCAGGCCGTGCTGGACAACGTCCGATCCATGCTTGCCGAACAGGCGCTCGGGAAGAATCTCGATCTTGTCGTGGATGTGGCGCCCTTGCCGCCCTGCCTGGAAGGCGACGCGACCCGCCTGCAGCAAGCCGTGCTCAATTTCGCCAGCAACGCGATCAAGTTCACCGATGAAGGCGCGGTAATTCTGCGTGCATTCGGCGTGGAGCAGTGCGACGACAGCGTGCTGCTCCGGATCGAGGTTCAGGACACCGGGATTGGCATGTCGCCCGACACCATTCCCCGCCTGTTCAACGCCTTCGAGCAGGCGGACAACTCGACTACCCGCAAGTACGGCGGAACCGGGCTGGGCCTGGTGATTTCACGGCGACTCGCCGAACTCATGGGCGGTGAAGCCGGCGTGATCAGCGAGCTCGGCGTCGGCAGCACCTTCTGGTTGACCGTCCGCCTGAGGCGCAAAGCCCTGTCCGCCGAGCGCGGGTCACGGTCGTCCCACGCCGGCAATGCCGAAGGCGAGCTGAGGCGCCTGCATCAAGGCAGGCGTGTCCTGGTTGCCGACGACGAGCCGATCAATCGCATGGTGGCGCGTAGCCAGTTGGAGACGGTCGGACTCATCGTCGACACCGCCGAAAATGGTGCCGAGGCCGTCGCCAAGGCGCTGAAATCCCGCTATGCGGCGATATTCATGGACATGCGAATGCCCGAGCTTGATGGCCTTGAGGCCACCCGGCGCATCCGCTTGATCCCCAGGCACGGAAACACGGCAATCATTGCCATGACGGCAAACGTGTTTGCCGAGGACCGGGCCAAATGTTTTCAGGCGGGAATGGACGATTTCCTGATGAAGCCGTTCTCGCCGGATGCGCTGTTCGGGATACTGCTGAAGCGGCTGGGGCGGCAGGAAGTTCCCGCCGCCCTCACGGCCTGAGTCCCAGTCCTAGTGCTTTTCGCCCATCCACTGCGCGGCCTTGCCATCGGAGGTCGCCTTGCAAACGACATTCACGCCGGCAATGGCCGTCTTCTCGTTGACGTTGAAGAAACGACCGTGATCACCCGAATAGCATTGGGGACTGGCCTTCGCCGGCGACGGCGATGCGGCGGCCTTTTCAGCCGGGGCGGGAGCCTGGCTGGCGCAGGCGGACAACAGGACAACAAGGGACGATACGATCAGGGTACGCATGGCACATTCTCCGGGTGATTGAACCGGGATATTCTCTGGCTCGATTGTTACGTCCGGGTTTCATCCGCGTTACGCGACGCGGAATCACGGCGCGACGGCCAGCCAGTCCCGGATCTCCGCCAATACCCAGTCCGCGTCGTCGAGCGGCAAGTCGTGACCGGCATCGGGATGAAGTTGCAGCGGCACCCTCCACTGCCCGGCAAGCCGGCGTGAGCACTCAGGCTCGACCAGCTCGTCCCGCGCCGATGCCAGCAGCAGCATGTGCTCCACGGGGCGATTCATTGGCGCCCGATAGGCCGCCGCTGCAATCAGTTGTGCCCATGCGTTGCGCCGCGAAACCGGATTCGCGACGCGCCAGGCAACCCATTCCGCGATCACCGATTCGGCGGCGCGGCGCGTGGTCATGCGGAACACCGCCTCCTCGATGCGCCGGGCGCTTGCGGGCAAGGCCAGCATGCGCGCCATTCGGCAATAGTTCCTCGGCCGCAGGCGCTGGTGAAACGCACTGAAAGGGCGCAGGCTGGTATTGATCAGCACCGCGCGCTCGACATCCCCCGGATATCGCCGCGCCCAGGCCACCGTCACCATGGCGCCGAGGGACATCGCCAGCACCGCGCATGGGCGCCGGACTCCGGCGCGGACGATCTCCTCGTGACACCAATCCGCCATCCGTTCGACCGAAATCGGACTATGCAGTTGGTTGAGGCGGCCATTGCCGGGCAGGTCCAGGCAATGGACCTCCACTCCGAGCGCGGCCCCGAGCCGCTCCGGGAAGCCGCCCCAGTGGCGCGCCTCGCGGGTCAGGCCGCGCAGCAGCACCCAATCCGGCCGCGATTCACTCATTTGCCGTCACCCGCGTACCAGCGCCGCATCGCGCTTGCCTGGTGGTGCAGGCGCGCCTCGCCATCCGGCAACCAAAGCGAGTAGCCGCTGGCGGCCCGCGCCATGAAATCGAGCCAGCCAAGGTGGCGGCGCAACACCCGCTGGCGTCGATGCTCGATCAGCGGATTGAAGATGCCATGACGCGAAAACAACTGGCGTGGATTCTTCTTGACCCAAAGCCAGGAACCCATCTCCAGCGTCAGGGGCAGGAAGGGGCCGGCACCCCGCTCCAGGGAACGCAGATAGAGGTGGTCCCACAGGTCGCCATGGGCCAGGTATTGCCGGCTCTGCGGCTCGAACAGATAGCGATGGTGGCTGTGCGTCTGATCGAGGATCTCCATCAAGGCATGCATTTCCGGAAGATGCGGCATGGGAGCGCGGGAGTGGGCATAGGGAAACCAGATGCGATCGCTCAGACCGAAGCCGGAGTGGCAATCGACGGCAATGCTGAAGGCATGTCCGAGGAGGGATTCACTGACCAGGTCGCACAAGGCGCGGCTTTCCACTTCCATGGCCTGGTTCGCCGGCCCGCGGTACCAGGGCAGGCGCGGACTGATCCGGTGGCCGCCGATCAGGGTCGGCGGCTTTTCGATCGCATCCAGCGGCGCGTTGCGCATCAGGTCGACGCCATTCGGATTGGCACGGGTGCGCAGCAACATCCCGCCCGGATTGACCACCGGCACGAACACCATGCGCAATTTTTCCAACTGCGCATGCAAGGTCGTATCCCAACGCAGGCGCTGGACAATGCTGCGCAGGTAGGCGATCACCACGTCGGCGCCAATCCGCTCCAGGCCGTGTACACCGCCGAAATAACCGATGGCCGGCGCGGCCGGGTCCGCGCTGCCGAGGAAGAAGGCCCGTAACGGCAGGCTCTTGCCGGCACAGGGGATACGGCACAGCGTCCGCATCTCGATCCGCGACCGATCCGTCGCGGCAATCTGCTCCAGTTCCTCCAGTTCCTCCGCCTGAGTGTCGATCATCATTCCCGTCCGCCGCGTCCCGGCGCGGCGCAGGATAACGCATGTCCGCCGCGGAAAACGCGATCCCGGCGCCGGCGGGGCAAACTGTCTGGACGTGAAAACTCTCTGCAACACTTGCTCCGTATCTTGGCTGCATCGCCAACGGCAAATCCGGGAGGCAAGCCAAATGCAAGCCGTCTTCGATCGCATCTTCGGCGTCATCGACCATTTCTTCGATCACGAATGGACGGTGATCTGGCCGCTGGACGACCTGTGACTCGCCCGCCCTTCCCGCTCAAGGCAACTCCTTGCGAATCCCCATGAACCGTCATTCAGCCATCGCTCTTGGCAATGCCCTGATCTGGGGCATGATCGAAGTATTCGCCTTGCTTCGCTCGCGCTGGAGTCATCCGCGCCACCCCCGCCAGGGCTGAGGCATGCCTTGCGGCAACATGCAGCCCGGCTGGCAGCCGTCGGCAACGAGCGAGGTCGCGGAGAAGCCGCGCTATTGCTATTCCTGCCGCAGGGAACACCCGCCGGGTCACCCCATGCGCCGGGTGGAAACGCGCCAAGGCTATCGCTGGCGTTGCCAGGCCACGCTGGATGCCGCCAGGCTGGGTCCGGCCGCACGGGACGCACTGGGACGTGAGAAGTCCGAAGCCAACCGACTGGCGACACGCCGGTCCATGGAACACTACAACCAATATCGCGCTCCGCGCAGCGAAGGCTGAGCGGGATGCCGCCGACGAGGCCACGCGATAGCTGCAAACTTGGGTGAATCCGCCAATGAAGAGTCATGACGACAGCCTGATCAGCAATCCGCTTGCGACGCCGAGCTTTGGCGAGATCGTCGATCGGCGCCGGCGCAGCCTGCTGACCGGCGTGATCGCCGGGGTGATGCTGGGCGCCATGCCGCCGGGTGCCCTGGCGGCAAGGATGGCGCGTCGCGGCGGCGCTCCGGTGATCGGCTTCAAGGAGATTGCCGCATCGGCGGCCGACGAGCTGCGCCTGCCGGATGGATACGCCGCGCAAGTCGTCTTCGCCTGGGGCGATCCCGTTGGCGACGGCCCCGCCTTCAAGGCCGATGCATCGAACACGGCAGCCGAGCAAGCCCTCCAGGGCGGGATGCACCACGACGGCATGCACTACTTTCCGCTGGCGGGAAGCTCGACCCACGGCCTGCTTTGCGTAAACCATGAATATACCGACGATGGTCTCCTCCACCCCGATGGCATGCGTTCATGGAACGCCGGGAAGGTCGCCAAGGCACAGGCCGCGCACGGTGTCTCGGTGATCGAGATTCGTCGCGAGGAAGAATCCTGGCGCGTCGTCCGCCCCTCCGCCTACGCGCGCCGCATCACCGCCGCCACCCCAATGGTGGTTGCCGGCCCGGCCGCCGGCGCGAAGGGCATGCGCACCGCCGCGGATCCCCTGGGTCGCCTGGTGCTCGGCACGCTGAACAATTGCGCCATGGGCGTGACGCCGTGGGGCACCTACCTCACCTGCGAGGAAAATTTCAACGGCTATTTCAAGGCGACCAAGGAGGCGACCGCGGAACAGAAGCGCTACGGAATCTCCGCCAGGACCGCCGGCTACCGCTGGCATGAACACGACGAACGCTTTGACGCGGAACGTCACCCGAACGAGGCCAACCGCTTCGGCTGGGTGGTCGAGATCGACCCCATGCGACCGGATGCGATGCCGATCAAGCGCACGGCACTCGGGCGCATCAAGCACGAGGGCGCTTTCGTCACCCTGGCGCGCGATCAACGCGTGGTCGTCTACATGGGCGACGACGAGCGCTTCGAGTACATCTACAAGTTCGTTTCGTCTCGCCCCTATGTCAAGGGGCAGAGCACCGCCAACCTCCTCGACGAGGGCACGCTCCATGTCGCCCGATTCGACGAAGACGGCCGCGGACGCTGGCTGGCTCTGACGCACGGCCAGTCCGGATTGACGGCGGCCAATGGCATCGCCGACCAGGCGGAAGTGCTGATCAAGACACGACAGGCCGCCGACGCCCTCAAGGCAACCCGCATGGACAGGCCGGAATGGATCGCGGTCCATCCGCAGACCGGAGAGGTGTACTGCGCCCTGACCAACAATGCCAAGCGAGGCAGCAGCGAGGTCCCCGGACTCAATGCCGCCAACTCCGTGCGTCAAACCTTTTCGGACACATTCTGCGCTGGCGCGAGGGCGGCGGCGACGCCGCCGCCGAAACACTCTCCTGGGATGTCTTCGTCGAATGCGGCAACCCGGAGCTGAACGAAACGAACCTCAAGGGCAACATCAAGGGTGATCTCTTTGCCAGCCCGGACGGGCTCTGGTTCGACAGAGGCGGACGCCTCTGGATTCAGACCGATGTCTCGACGTCGGTGCTCGGCGACCGCAATCACGCTGCCTTCGGCAACAACCAGATGCTGGTCGCCGACCCGGTGAATGGCGCCGTGCGCCGCTTCCTCACCGGCCCGCGCGGTTGCGAGGTCACGGGAATCACCGCGACACCTGACGGGCAAACCCTGTTCATCAATATCCAGCACCCCGGCGAGTCCGCATCCGAACGGGCCGATCCGGCGCAGCCGACGGCGATCAGTGCCTGGCCCGGAAACCAGTTTCCCGAACTTGGCGGCGGCCGGCCACGCTCCGCGACGGTGGCGATCCGTCGCCTCGGCGGTGGCGTGATCGGGGCGGCCGGATAAGCGCATGGAAGCCGTGCTGACACGGGACCGGCTGTTGTCGGTGGTTCCCGAGCCCGCTGCCGGGCCGCTGCACGGCCTGATGGCCGATCGCGCCTTGCACGCGGTGTTCCAGCCGATCTTCGATCTCGCGCAAGGCCGCCACTTTGCCTGCGAGGCGCTGATCCGCGGACCGGAGGGCTCGGTACTGCATACCCCGGATGCCCTCTTTGCCGCCGCGGCGGAGCAACAGCGCACCCACGAACTCGAATGGCTGGCGGTGGAAACGGCATTGACCCAGTTCGCCGCCCAGCAATCGACGCTGCGGCTATTCGTCAATATGAGTATTGGCTGCCTGCACGCCAGCCGCCTGCGCTTCGCCGACGTGCGACGCCAACTGTTGCGGCTCGGCGTTGCGCCATCGCGCATCGTGATCGAGATCACCGAGAACGAGTCGGTCACGGACTACACCGACCTGCAGGACTTGCTGCGCGAAGTGCGCCGCATGGGCATGCAGATTGCCATGGATGACATGGGTGAGGGCTTTTCGAACCTGCGCATGTGGTCGGACGTGCGGCCCGAATTCGTCAAGATCGACCGGCACTTCGTCACCGGCATCGACAAGGACGCGCTCAAGCTGCGTTTCGTGCTCGCCATGCACGAGATCGCCGATGCCTGCGGCAGCGCGCTGATCGCCGAAGGCGTCGAGACCGGGGAGCAGCTCTCGGTACTGCGCCGCCTGGGGATCAACTACCTGCAAGGCTTCGGGATTGCGCGGCCCCACCGCAAGATCGCCGCGGCAACGGCGTCCGTGCCCGCGATCGAATGCGAAAAAAGCATCCTCGTGATGCCCCCGCCCCGCACCGAGTCACGCTCGGTCCTGGTCGGTCAATTGGCGCACGAGCTCGCCACCGTGGATCCCGACACGGAAAACGACGCCGTCTACCGCATGTTCGAGTCCGACCCCACTTTGTGCATCGTGCCCGTGGTGGCGGACGGCCATCCCATGGGCATCATCACCCGCGGCGCCCTGATCGACCGCTTCGCGCGCCCATTCCGCCGGGAGCTGTACGGCCGGCGACCGTGCTCCATGGTGATGGATCCGCCACACCTGTTCGACGAGTTGCAAAGCGCCCAGGACGTGGCCAGGACCATCGGCGGCCTGCGCAATACGCAAATCGGAGAAAGCTTCGTCATCACGCGCAACGGGCGGTATCGCGGCGTCGGCTTTCTGCGCGAGCTGATGGCGATCATCACCGACCTGCAAATCCGCGCCGCGCGCTACGCCAATCCCCTGACCCAACTTCCGGGCAACGTGCCGATCAACGAGCAGCTCGACGAATTGCTGGCGGCGCAACACGGCTTCGTCGCCGCCTATTGCGATCTCGACAATTTCAAGGCCTATAACGACACTTACGGCTATCTCCACGGCGACCAGATGATCCAGTTGATGGGTCGCCTGCTGTCGGAGGCGGCCGCCGATCACCGGGATTTCGTCGGCCATATCGGTGGCGATGATTTCATCGTCCTGCTGCAAAGCCAGGACTGGGAACGGCGCCTGGGCCGGGTGCTGCGCGACTTCGACGCCGCCTTGCCGCAGCACCTCTCGGCCAACCACATGGATTCAGGCGGCTATTCCAGCGAAGACCGGCGCGGGCAACTGGTATTCCACGCCCTGCCCGCGCTTTCGATCGGCTGCGTCAAGGTGGCGCCAGGCGCATTCGTCAGCCACCACGACGTTTCCGCCGCGCTTGGCGAAGCCAAAAAGGAAGCCAAGCGGATCAAGGGCAGCAGCTTGTTCATCGAGCGACGGGCACCCAGTGCTCGCGCCGGCGTGTCACGAAAGCAGGGAAGCCTGATCGCCGTGGCGCCAGCGCCGACTCCCGGCATCGCCACCGCCAGCGCGCCCTGAAATTTTCGCGCCGGGCTACTCGCGGCCCTGCCTGAGCCTCGCCGCGTGCAGCCTTTGCCGCTCCCGGTGCTCAAAGTGGCGCAGTGCAAAGAAGGCACCGAAGCCGATGCCCAGCATCGCCGTCAGGAACCCGGCGTAGGCGGCCGGCCAGGGCACGCCCTGGGTCATCATCGAGAACTCCGACATTCCGCCAATTCCGGCCACGATGTTGATCGGCGTGAACACCACGCTGATCGTGGTCAGCTTGGATACGCGCTTGTTCTGGTTGATGTTGATGAAGCCGATTGTCGAGTCCATCAGGAAGTTGATCTTGCCGAACAGAAAGGACGTATGGACGTCCAGCGATTCGATGTCGCGCAGGATCTGCCGCGCGTCGTCCTGCTGCCCCGCCGCCAGCAACTTGCCGCGCACCAGGAAGGACAGCGCGCGCCGCGTATCAAGGACATTGCGCCGGATGCGTCCGTTGAGGTCCTCGCCGCGCGCGATCTCGGCGAGGATTCGTCCCGCCTCTTCGTCGCCCACGCGCGGATCGAGGACACGCTTGCCGAGGGCCTCGAAGTCGGCATAGATGTTTTCCAGCGAATCCGCGGAATACTCGACGTCGGCAGCGTAGAGGTCGAGCAGCACGTCCTTGCCGTCCTTCACATAGCCGGTCTGGGTCCGCGCACGCAATCGCTGCAGGCGAAACACCGGCAGTTCTTCCTTGCGGATCGAAAACAGGATGTCATCGCGCAGGATCAAGGCAACCGCGACGTTTCGCGGAGCGTCATCGGCATCGAGCAGAAAATCCGAATGCAGGTGGACGTCGCCCCTGTCATCGATGAAAAACCGCGCGCTGGCCTCGATGTCGGTGAGTTCGTCGGGATCGGGAAGGCCGATGCCGAAATGCCCGCCGACCCAGGAACGCAGGCCCGCCGTGGGCGCCACCAGATCGACCCAGATCGGTTGCAGCCGGTCAAAGTCCGCCCGCGTATCGACCGGAACCTGCACCAGGCGGCCATCCTTCAGCACGAAGGCGTTGAGCATGTTGCGCACCGAGGGCAATGGCCTCGCCCCGAGCAGTTCCTCGCGCAGGCTGTCGGGCAGCAACTCCAGCACCTGGTCGCAGGCCTGCTCGTCAACCTGACGCCAGGCCATGACGCGGTCCTCGCCGGTCAGGCCTTCGATCAGGCGGCCGGTTTCCGCGATGGACAGGCGGCGCAACAAGGTCTGCAATTCCACGAGGTGTTGCCGCTGCACCAGCCCCTCGACCAACTCGTGGCGCGACATGCGCTGGTGATGCACCAGGCCCGAAACGCGTCGCTGGCGCGCCAGCAGGGACCGCACATCCTCAAGCTGTTTTCCCAGGCGAGTGGCGTCCGACGCCATCACCGGCCGGCTTGACCGATCGGTCGATTCGGGACTCAGCAAGAACAAATCATCCGCGTGTCTGGCGGGGCGTCGCGGAGATGACCACGTGCGAGGGCCGCCGGCATTGCGTCGGCCGTCGACGCCGCTTCCCCGCGGCGCCCGGCCATGCGCTTGAACGCTGTGTCCATATCCATGGGAACCGCCACCAGTCAATAGGATTGCGTGCTCCGAATTCTAGCAACCGGGCGTCGGCGAATTGTTACGCCGCGATGACACTTGCACGGTGCCATTGCCGGCGCGCCTCGTCGTGCCTTCATCCGGGCGTAACACGCGATGCTTAGGCTGCCAGCCTTGATCGCAGGGAGGAAGCAGTGGATTTGATTCTATGGCGCCACGCCGAGGCCAAGAACCCGGAAGGCGCGGAAGCCGACACGGACAGGGAACTCACGGCACGCGGCAGGCGTCAGGCCGAAAAGCTCGCCGAATGGTTGCGCGCGCAACCCTTGCGCGACGTCGCCGTCCTCTCCAGTCCGGCAAAGCGCGCGCTGCAAACAGCGCAAACCCTGGGCCTGCCGGTAAAGGTAAAGACGCAACTTGGCGTCGGGGCCAGCACGGCGGATCTGCTCGGCGCGGTCGATTGGCCGGACCACGCCGGCGCCGTCATCGTCGTCGGTCATCAACCAACCCTGGGCCGCCTGGCCTCGCTGCTGCTGGCCGGCACCGAAGCCGATTGGACCATCAAGAAAGGCGGCATCTGGTGGTTCACCAACCGTGTGCGCCTGGACGAAACGCAGACCGTGCTGCGCGCCGTGCTTTGCCCCTGACTAGCCCGCGAACGCCGTTCGCACCGCGTTCGCAATGGCCTCGGCCTGGGCGGCAACCAGCGCGCCGTCCTCGCCCTCGACCATCACGCGCAGCAACGGTTCGGTTCCCGAGGGTCTCAGCAGCACCCGCCCGGCGCCGTCGAGCGCCGCTTCCGCAAGCCTCGCGGCGGATTTGATTCCGGCGTCCGCCATCCAATCGAAACCCGCCGGCATGCGCACGTTGATCAGTTTCTGCGGATACAAGCGCAGATCGGCGCAAGCCTCGGCCAGCGTCTCGTCGCCGGCACGCAGAGCGGCGAGAACCTGCAGCGCGGCGATGATGCCATCGCCCGTGGTATGACGATCGAGGCAGATGATGTGGCCGGAATTTTCGCCGCCAAAAAGCCAGGCCCTGTCCTGCATCATTTCCAGCACGTAGCGGTCGCCGACCTTGGCGCGGCCGAGCGCGATGCCGAGCCGGCCCAGCGCGTGCTCAAAGCCGAGATTGCTCATCAAGGTCCCGGCGACGCCGGGGACATCCTGGTTGCGCGCGCGATGACGGGCGATGACATACAGCAACTGGTCGCCGTCATACAGATTGCCCTCCGCATCGACCATGACCAGGCGGTCGCCATCGCCGTCGAGCGCGATGCCGCAGTCGGCGCCGGACTCCAGCACCTTGCGGCGCAGGGCTTCGGGCGCCGTGGCGCCCACTTCGTGATTGATGTTGAGTCCGTTCGGCGTGTCGCCGACGCCGACTGTCTCGGCGCCCAACTCGTGAAACACGTTCGGCGCGACGTGATAGGCGGCGCCATGGGCGCTGTCGACAGCAATCTTCAGGCCGCGCAGGTCGAGGTCGTTGGGAAAGGTGCTCTTGCAGAACTCGATGTAGCGCCCGGCGGCATCGTCCACGCGCCGCGCCTTGCCCAGCTTTGCCGATTCCATGCAGGCCATCGCTTGCTCCATGCGAGCCTCGATCTCAAGTTCGACGGCGTCGGGGAGCTTGGCTCCCCGCGCCGAGAAGAACTTGATGCCATTGTCGTCATAGGGATTGTGCGAGGCCGAGATCACCACGCCGGCCTGCAGGCGCAGGGCGCGGGTAAGGTAGGCCACGGCCGGCGTCGGCATCGGCCCGCAGAGCATCACGTCCACGCCGGCGGCGGCAAAGCCCGCCTCCAGGGAGGCTTCGAGCATGTAGCCGGAAATTCGCGTGTCCTTGCCGATCAGCACCGCCGGGCGTTCGCCGGCCGGCATGGCGTCACGCGCCACCAGCGTGGCGCCGGCGGCATAGCCCAGGCGCATGACGAAATCCGGCGTGATCGGCTCGGTCCCGACACGCCCGCGCACCCCGTCGGTGCCGAAATACTTGCGTCCCATCAGTAGTCCTCCACGGCCTGCAATACCTCGATCGCGTCGCGCGTTGCCGCCACGTCGTGCACCCGCAGGATGCGCGCGCCGCGCAGCACCGCCAGCATGTGGGCGGCAATCCCGGCAGACACCCGTTCCTGCGCCGGCCGGCCGGTGATCAGGCCCAGCATCGACTTGCGCGACATGCCCACCATCAGCGGCAAACCCGGCACCGTCAATTCGCCCAGCCGGCGCAGCAACTCGATATTGTGCTCCAGGCTCTTGCCGAAGCCGAAACCCGGATCGACCGCAATGCGGTTCAGCGGTATGCCGGCGGCCTCGGCGCTGGCGACACGCTCGCCGAGGAAATTCGCCACTTCGCCAATCACATCGTCGTAGTGCGGTGCCTGCTGCATCGTCGCCGGCTCGCCCTGCATGTGCATCAGGCATACCGCGGCCTTGCTGGCGGCGACGATGTCGATCGCGCCCGGCGCGCGCAGCGCATTGATGTCATTGATCATGTCGGCGCCGGCGGCCAGCACGGCGCGCATCACCTCGGGCTTCACGGTATCGACAGACAGCGGCACGCCGCAGTCCCGCAAGGCATCGAGCACCGGCAACAGGCGCGCCGTTTCCAGCGTGGCAGGCACCGGCTGGGCGCCGGGTCGCGAGGACTCGGCGCCGATGTCGAGGATATGCGCACCCTCCGCGATCAGGCGCCCGGCCTGCTCCGCCGCCGCCACGGCATCCCCATGCAATCCGTCGCCGGAAAAGGAATCGTCGGATAGATTGACGATGCCCATGATCAGCGGGCGGTCGGCGTTGAGAACGAAGCGGCCGCAGTGGAAGTTCTGGCTCATGAAAAAGACAGGCCGCCGAACCGGTGTTGCATCGGCGGCCTACGCGGAATTGTGTTTCCTCAGGCGGGAGCGGGAGCGGTCGGCTCCGGGCCGGGCGCGTTGTCGCCGCGCGAGGTGGGCGCTGAACTGGAAGGCTTGGGCGGGCGCGGCGGCAGGCCGGCCATGATGTCGTTGATCTGGTCGGCGTCGATGGTTTCCAATTCGAGCAACGCCGCCGTCATGGCCTCCACCTTGTCGCGGTTGTCTTCGAGCAGGCGGCGCGCCACGGCGTATTGCTCGTCGAGGATGCGCCGAATTTCGCCATCCACCTTCTGCATGGTGGACTCGGACACATTCTTGTGCGTGGTCACCGAGCGGCCGAGGAAGATCTCGCCCTCCTCCTCGCCATAGACCATCGGCCCCATGGTGTCGGACATGCCCCATTGCGTAACCATGCGCCGCGCCAGGTCGGTGGCGCGCTGGAAGTCGTTGGAGGCACCGGTGGTCATCTGGTTCATGAACAACTCTTCGGCAATCCGCCCGCCGAACAGCACCGTGATCGTAGACAACAGGCGGGTACGATCCTGGCTGTAGCGGTCCTCGGTCGGCAACTGCATGGTCAGGCCCAGGGCGCGACCGCGCGGGATGATGGTGACCTTGTGCACCGGGTCGGTCTTGGGCAACAGCTTGGCCACCACGGCATGGCCGGACTCGTGGTAAGCCGTGTTCTTGCGTTCCTCCTCGGGCATGACCATGGAGCGGCGCTCGGCGCCCATCATGATTTTGTCCTTGGCGCGTTCGAAGTCCTCCATGTCCACCAGGCGCTTGTTGCCGCGCGCGGCGAACAACGCGGCCTCATTCACCAGGTTGGCCAGATCGGCACCCGAGAAGCCGGGGCAGCCGCGGGCCAGGACCGAGGCGTCGATGTCCGGCGCGACGGGAACCTTGCGCATGTGCACCTTGAGGATCTGTTCGCGGCCACGGATGTCAGGCAGCGGCACCACCACCTGGCGGTCGAAGCGGCCGGGACGCAACAGCGCCGGGTCGAGCACGTCGGGGCGGTTGGTCGCGGCGACCACGATGACGCCGGCGGAACCTTCGAAGCCGTCCATCTCGACCAGCATCTGGTTCAGGGTCTGTTCGCGCTCGTCGTTGCCGCCGCCGAGGCCGGCGCCGCGCTGGCGACCGACGGCATCCAGTTCATCGATGAAAATGATGCAGGGCGCGGCCTTCTTGGCCTGGTCGAACATGTCGCGCACGCGCGCGGCGCCGACGCCGACGAACATCTCGACAAAGTCGGAACCGGAAATCGAAAAGAAGGGCACCTTGGCTTCGCCGGCGATGGCCTTGGCCAGCAGCGTCTTGCCGGTACCGGGCGAACCGACCAGCAGCACGCCGCGCGGAATGCGTCCGCCCAGCTTCTGGAACTTGGAGGGATCGCGCAGGAAGTCCACCATCTCGGTGACTTCTTCCTTGGCCTCGTCGCAGCCGGCGACGTCGGCGAAGGTGATGTTGTTCGACGACTCATCCATCATGCGGGCGCGGCTCTTGCCAAAGGAAAAGGCACCGCCCTTGCCGCCGCCCTGCATCTGGCGCATGAAAAATATCCAGACGCCGATCAACAGCAGCATCGGGAACCACGAGACGAAGATGCTGGTGAGGAAAGACTGCTCTTCCTCGGGCTTGGCGATCACCTTGACGTTGTTCTTGAGCAGGTCCGAGACCATCCACAGGTCGGGCGGCGCGTAGGTCGTGATGCGCTTGCCGTCGGTGGTGGTGGCTTCAAGCGTGCGCCCCTGGATCACCACCTTGGTAATGCGGCCCTGCTTCACTTCTTCGAGGAACTGGGAATATTCCAGCGAGCCGAGAGTGGCCTGGCGCGTGTTGAACTGGTTGAACACGGTCATCAGGACGATGCCGATCACCAGCCAGATCGCCATATTTTTGAACATGTTATTCAAAGCGTTGCCTCTCTTTTCCGCTATCAGGGGGACACATCAAAACATTGTAGTGCCGATCGCCCGGCCCTGCAAACCGCCAAACCCGCTGCTCAGGCGCGCTTCCCTTGCGCCAGCAGGTAGATTTCGGCGCTGCGGTCACGCGACGCCGCCGGCTTCCTGAGGTGCAATCGGTCAAACATTTCCTGCATGGCCTTGCGCAACTCCATGAATCCATCGCCCTGAAACACCTTGACCAGCAAGGCACCGCCGGGTTTCAGGTGTTCGCGGCAAAAATCGAGCGTCAATTCCGCCAGCAGCATCACCCGCGCCTGATCGACGGCGGCGATACCCGACATATTGGGGGCCATGTCGGACAATACAAGATCGACGCGACGGCCATCGAGCGCCTCCACCAGTCGTTTGAGGATCTCGTCCTCGCGGAAGTCCCCCTGGATGAATTGCGCGCCATGCAGGGCATCCATTGGCAGCAGGTCAAGCGCGATAACGCGGCCGCCGGGCGCCACGCGCTTGACGGCGACCTGCGACCAACTGCCGGGCGCCGATCCGAGATCGACCACCGTCATGCCCTGCCGCAGCAGGTGGTCCTTGTCGTCGATTTCGCTGAGCTTGAAGGCGGCGCGCGAGCGCAGGCCGCCGGCCCGGGCGCGTTGCACATAGGAATCGTTGATGTGCTCGTGCACCCAGGCCTTGTTGGTCTTGTTCTTCTTGTTGCTTGCTACCTTGCCGCTCAAGCTAGAATCCCGCCATGATTGAAATCACTCCGACCGAGCGCCGCGCACTGCGCGCCGCCGCACACCACCTCAAGCCCGTTGTCTCGATCAGCCAGAAAGGGCTCACGGCATCCGTTCTGGCCGAAATCGACCGCTCGCTGAAAGCCCACGAACTCATCAAGCTGCGCCTCTACGGCATCGAACGCGATGACCGCGAGGCATTGTTTGCCGAAATCTGCAACGCCCTCTCCTGCGCCGAGATACAGCATATCGGCAATCTGCTGGTGCTGTGGCGGGAGAATCCCAAGGACGCGAGCGAAGAGTCGGCGCCCACGAGACGCCGAAAAGCGGCCCCGCCGGCAAACAAAAAGCAGGCCGCTGCCCGCACCGAAGCCCGCAATCGACGGGGCTGAGGCCGGCGCAGCGCGGCCGCGCTCAGAGGTAATTGACGTCGAGGATTTCGTATTCGCGCTTGCCGCCCGGGGTCTGCACCTCGGCAACATCACCGGCGAACTTGCCGATCAGCGCACGGGCGACGGGCGAGTTCAGCGAAATCTTGGCGGCCTTGATGTCCGCCTCGTCGTCACCGACGATCTGGTAGGTCACCGTGACGCCGCTGTCCATGTCCTCGAGTTCGACGGTGGCACCGAAGACCACGCGGCCATCGGCGTCAAGCGACGCCGGATCGATGATCTGCGCATTGCCCAGCTTGCCCTCGATTTCCTTGATGCGGCCCTCGAGGAAACCCTGGCGTTCCTTGGCCGCATCGTACTCGGCATTTTCCGAAAGGTCGCCATGGGAACGTGCCTCGGCGATGGCCGCAATCACGGCGGGGCGATCGACGCTTTTCAGGCGCTGCAACTCCTGGCGCAGCAACTCTGCCCCGCGCAGGGTAATCGGGTATTTGGCGCTCATGCTGTCGTCTCCGCAGGGCCGCCCCAAGGGGACGACGAGCCAAAGAACCGGAGCGGGCGCAGCCCGCGAACCTCGATCACCCCCTTCTTGGAGAAGGGGGATGGGGGGAAGTGGGTGTTCATTCCAGCTCGGCGTGAAGTGATTGCAGCGAATAGGTTTCAAGACCGTCGTGGCGCATGCCGGCGCAGGCCGCGCGGCCGCCCTCGATGGTGGTGAACAGCGTGACCTTGGCGCCCAGTGCCGAGGTGCGGATCGAGCGCGAATCGACGATTGCCGCGCGCTTTTCCTCGACGGTGTTCACGATCAGTGCAATCTCGCCGTTCTTGATCATGTCGACCACGTGCGGACGTCCCTCGGCCACCTTGTTCACGATGCCCACCGGGATTCCCGCCGCGCTGATCGCCCCGCCGGTGCCGCGCGTGGCGACGATGGAAAACCCGAGCTCATGCAGTTCGCGCGCGACATCGACCGCCTTGGGCCGGTCGGACGGCTTGACGCTGAGGAAGACCTTGCCGGACTTCGGCAGTCGGGTACCGGCGGCGAACTGCGACTTGACGAAGGCCTCGCCAAAGCTTCGGCCGACACCCATGACCTCACCCGTCGACTTCATTTCCGGGCCGAGGATGGTATCGACGCCGGGAAACTTGACGAAGGGGAATACCGCTTCCTTCACCGAGAAATACGGGGGGATCACTTCCCTGGTCACGCCCTGGTCGGCCAGGCTGCGCCCGGCCATGCAGCGCGCGGCGATCTTGGCCAGCGGCAGGCTGGTGGCCTTGGAAACGAAGGGCACAGTGCGCGAGGCGCGCGGATTGACTTCCAGAACATAGACCACCGCGTCAGCGCCACGGCCCTGGATGGCGAATTGCACATTCATCAAACCGACAACATTGAGGCCCCTGGCCATCATCTCGGTCTGGCGACGCAGTTCATCCTGAATCTCCGCGCTCAGCGAAAACGGCGGCAAGGAACAGGCCGAATCACCGGAATGCACGCCCGCCTGTTCGATGTGTTCCATGATGCCGCCGATCAGCACCTGCGTGCCGTCGGACAAGGCATCGACATCGACCTCGGTGGCATCGTTGAGGAAGCGATCAAGCAGCACCGGCGAATCGAAGGACACCTTCACCGCGTCGCGCATGTAGCGCTCAAGGTCTTTTTCCTCGTGCACGATTTCCATGGCACGGCCGCCGAGCACATAACTTGGACGCACCACCAGCGGATAGCCAATCTCGGCGGCCAGGCGGATGGCGTCGGGCTCGGTGCGCGCCGTGCGGTTGGGCGGTTGCTTGAGGCCGAGGTCGTGCAGCAGCTTCTGGAAACGCTCGCGGTCCTCGGCGGCATCGATCATGTCCGGGCTGGTGCCGATGATGGGCACGCCGTTGGCTTCGAGTTCGCGCGCGCGCTTGAGCGGCGTCTGGCCGCCGAACTGGACGATCACGCCGACCGGCTTTTCGACATGGACGATTTCCAGCAGGTCTTCCAGCGTCACCGGTTCGAAGTAGAGCCGATCCGACGTGTCGTAGTCGGTGGACACGGTTTCCGGATTGCAATTGACCATGATGGTCTCGTAGCCGTCCTCGCGCATCGCCAGCGCGGCGTGCACGCAGCAGTAGTCGAATTCGATGCCCTGGCCGATGCGGTTGGGACCGCCGCCGATCACCATGATCTTCTTGCGCTCGCTCGGCCGCGACTCGCACTCGTCCTCGTAGGTGGAATACATGTAGGCCGTCGCCGTGGCGAACTCGGCGGCACAGGTATCCACACGTTTGTAGACCGGGCGCACGCCGAGGGCATGGCGCCGCTCGCGCACCGCCGTTTCGCCGCTGGCATTCACCAGTGTGCCGATGCGGCGATCGGAGAAGCCCTTGCGCTTGAGGCCGCGCAGGGCATCGGCATCAAGATCAGCCAGATTTTGCGAGCGCATCCAAGCTTCGACGGTGACGATTTCCTCGATCTGCACCAGGAACCAGGGATCGATCTTCGTCAGATTGAATACCTGGTCAAGGCTGTAGCCCTCGCGGAAGGCCTGCGCCACGTACCAGATGCGCTCCGGCCCGGCGCTGCCCAGTTCGCGGTTGAGTTCCTCGGTGTCGGTATCGATCTCGTCGAAGCCGTAGACGCTGACCTCCAGGCCGCGCAGCGCCTTCTGCATCGATTCCTGGAAACTGCGGCCGATGGCCATGACCTCGCCGACCGACTTCATCTGCGTTGTCAGGCGGTCATTGGCCATGGGGAATTTCTCGAAGGCGAAGCGCGGCACCTTGGTCACCACGTAGTCGATCGAGGGCTCGAAGGAGGCCGGCGTGGCGCCGCCGGTGATGTCGTTCTTCAACTCGTCCAGCGTATAGCCGACGGCGAGCTTGGCCGCCACCTTGGCGATCGGGAAACCCGTGGCCTTGGAGGCCAGCGCCGAGGAGCGCGACACGCGCGGATTCATCTCGATCACGATCATGCGGCCGTCGTCGGGGTTGATCGCGAACTGCACATTCGAACCACCGGTATCGACGCCGATCTCGCGCAACACCGCGATGCTGGCGTTGCGCATGATCTGGTATTCCTTGTCGGTCAGCGTCTGCGCCGGCGCCACGGTGATCGAATCGCCGGTATGCACGCCCATCGGGTCGAGGTTCTCGATCGAACAGATGATGATGCAGTTGTCCTTGCGATCGCGCACCACCTCCATCTCGAACTCTTTCCAGCCGAGCAGCGACTCCTCAATCAGGAGTTCCTTGGTCGGCGAGGCTTCGAGGCCACGCTTGCAGATCTCGACGAACTCTTCCTGGTTGTAGGCTATGCCACCACCAGAGCCGCCCATGGTGAAGGATGGGCGGATGATGGTTGGAAAACCCATCACGCTCTGCACCTGCTGCGCCTCTTCCAGGCTGTGGGCGATGCCGGAGCGCGCCGAGCCTAGACCGATCCGGGTCATCGCCTGCTTGAACTTTTCGCGATCCTCGGCCTTGTCGATCGCCTCGCGCGAGGCGCCGATCATCTCGACCTTGTATTTCTCCAGCACGCCGTGCTTGGCGAGATCCAGCGCGCAGTTCAGTGCCGTCTGGCCGCCCATGGTCGGCAGCAGGGCGTCGGGACGCTCCTTGGCGATGATGTTTTCCAGTACCTTCCAGGTGATCGGCTCGATGTAGGTGACGTCGGCCATGCCCGGATCGGTCATGATCGTCGCCGGGTTCGAATTGACCAGAATGACGCGGAAGCCTTCCTCGCGCAGCGCCTTGCAGGCCTGGGCACCGGAATAATCGAACTCGCAGGCCTGGCCAATGATGATCGGTCCGGCGCCGATGATCAGGATCGAATGGATGTCAGTTCTTTTAGGCATTCTTTTTTAGCTCCGCTTCGCTGCGTTTTCCATCATGCCAATGAAGCGGTCGAACAGGTAGGCCACATCGTGCGGGCCGGGGCTGGCCTCGGGGTGTCCCTGGAAGCAGAAGGCCGGGCGGTCGGTCCAGGCCATGCCCTGCAGGCTGCCGTCGAACAGCGATACGTGGGTCACCTTGACATTGGCCGGCAAGGTCGCAGGATCCGCGGCAAAACCATGGTTCTGGCTGGTGATCAGCACCTGGCCGGTGTCGAGATCCTTGACCGGGTGGTTTGCGCCGTGGTGGCCGAATTTCATTTTCATCGTCTTGCCGCCGGAAGCCAGCGCCATCAACTGGTGGCCGAGGCAGATGCCGAAGGTCGGCAGCTTCTTTTCAAGGAAGACGCGGATCGCGGCGATCGCATAGTTGCAGGGCTCCGGATCGCCGGGGCCGTTGGAAAGGAAGACACCGTCGGGGTTCAGCGCCAGCACCTCGGCGGCGGGCGTTTTCGCCGGCACCACGGTGAGCCGGCAGCCGCGCGCCGCCAGCATGCGCAGGATGTTGCGCTTGACGCCGAAATCGTAGGCGACGACATGGAAGCGCGTCTTGCCCTGGTTCACGTAGCCGCTGCCGAGCTTCCATTCGCCTTCGCCCAGGCGTAGGCCTTGTCCGCCGTCACCACCGGGCCAGGTCCATGCCGGCCAGGCCGGGAAAGGCGCGGGCCTTCGCCACCGCAGCGTCGGCATCAAGATTTTCGCCGGCCATCAAACAACCGGCTTGGGCACCCTTCTCGCGCAGGATGCGGGTCAGCTTGCGGGTATCGATATCGGCCAGGCCAAGCGTTCTCGGCGCACAGGTAGGCGTCCAGCGTCTGTTCGCTGCGGAAATTCGAGGCCAGCAACGGCAGGTCGCGGATCACCAGGCCGGCGGCATGGATGCGCGCGGCTTCGCAGTCTTCACGATTGATGCCGTAGTTGCCGATATGGGGGTAGGTCAGGGTGACGATCTGCCGGGCATAGGAGGGATCGGTGAGGATTTCCTGGTAGCCCGTCATCGCGGTGTTGAATACCACTTCGCCAACGCTGCTACCGGTAGCGCCTATGCCTTTGCCTCTAAAAACCGTTCCGTCGGCCAGGGCAAGAAGGGCGGGCGGAAAGTGAGACACGATGAGGCTCCCGGAACATGGCACGACGTCGATCGGCACCGGACGCGGCTTGATTCACATGGCGTTCGGCAAACCCGCTGATTATACCTTTGGAGGCCTGCCCTTGCAACGAAATGGCAAGGGCGGAAGACGAAACGCCGCTTACTTCAGGCCCAGCACGTCCTGCATGTCGAACAGGCCGTTGGCGCGCCCGCGCATGTAGCGTCCGGCGCGCAGCGCCCCTGGGCGTAGGGCATGCGGCTGGCCGATTTGTGCGTGATCTCGATGCGTTCGCCACCACCGGCAAAGAGCACCGTGTGGTCGCCGACGATGTCCCCGCCACGGATGGTGGAAAAGCCGATCTGCGGCGTCGGACGTTCCCGGTGAGGCCTTCGCGGCCATACACCGCGCAGTCGGCGAGATTACGCCCAAGCGCCTTGGCCACAACCTCACCCATGCGCGGGGCGGTGCCCGAGGGCGCATCGACCTTGTGCCGGTGATGGGCCTCGATGACTTCGATGTCGTAGCCCTCGTTGAGGATACGCGCGGCGACATCGAGCAGGCGGAACACTGGCATTGACGCCGACCGCCATGTTGGGCGCGAAGACGATCAGGATGGTGCGCGATGCCTCGGCGATCGCGGCCTTGCCTTCGGCGGAGAAACCCGTGGTACCGATCACCATGGCGACCTTGTGGCGCTTGCGGGCCTCGATGTGCAGCAGCGTGCCTTCCGGGCGCGTGAAATCGATCAGGCAGTCGGACACGGCTAGCGCCGCGTCGAGATCGGCGCCGATCTTGACGCCGCAGGGTGCGCCGACCAGCTCACCGGCATCGCGCCCAAGAAAGGGGCTGGATGAATGCTCCAGCGCGGCGGCCAGCGTCGCTTCCGGGTCCTGCTGCACGGCCTCGATCAGGGTGCGGCCCATGCGGCCGGCGCTGCCGGCAACGGCATAGCGAATCGGATCCATGGCTTACTTCTTTTCCGTGGCGTTGACGCCGGCGGCAGCCGGTGCCGGAATATCCAGCACCTGCGCGGCCGGCGGGCGCCTCGACCTTGTTGGGGCCGTCCGCGACGACGTCACCGGCGACACGCAGCAATTTGTTGTCCTGGAAGAACACCGTCAGCACGCGCTGCTGTGCCTCGCCGCGCCCCGGCTGGAAGCGGTAAACATAGTCCCAGCGGTCGGCATGGAACATGTCGGCCACCAGCGGCGAGCCGAGGATGAATTTCACCTGCTCGCGACTCAGGCCGGGCTTGCAGCCCACACCATGTCCTGGGTCACCATGTTGCCCTGGCGCACGTCGACGCGATACGGCGACAGGTAATTGGTGATCTGGGGCGTACTGGAGCAGGCCGCCAGCAACGGCAGGTACAACAGGATTCGCTTCATCGGGGTTTCCGGGAGATGGCAGGTATGAATGGCCGCGTCCGGCGTCTTGTCCCCACCTGGCCGCGAAAACTATATCATAGCCGCCGTCCGGCCCCGCTAGCGTCAGCCCAATTCCGTCCATGACTCATCCCGACGACCTGAAGAGCATAGGCCTCAAGGCCACCTATCCGCGTCTCGAGATCCTCGACCTGTTCCCACTAAGTTGCAGGACGACGTGCAGCCCCGCGCCACGTCACCGCCGAGGATGTATCGCCACCTACTCGCCGACGGCCTCGACATCGGCTTAGCCGCGGTATATCGCGTACTGACGCAGTTCGAGCAGGCCGGCCTGCTGCAGCGCCACCATTTCGAATCCGGCAAATCCATCTTCGAACTCAACGAAGGCAAGCACCATGACCATCTGGTCTGCGTCGGTGCGGCCGTGTCGAGGGAGTCCTACGACGCCGAGATCGAAAAAAGCGCCAGCACAAGGTCGCCGCGACGCACGGCTTTGCCATTCGCGAACACGCGCTCTATCTTTACGTCGAGGTGCAAGAAGGCCGACTGCCCGCGCCCCAAGTCCGCGGCCTGATCCCGCTCTCCGGCGCTGCCCGACGCCTGGTTCCGGCACCGGTCACGGTCACCTCCGGATTCGATGGAAATCTTCCTCGCTTCATGCCTGCTCGTCGCCATCGCCGAAATCGGCGACAAGACGCAGTTGCTTTCTTTCGTGCTGGCTGCCCGGGCTGCGCGGCCAATACCGATCATCGCCGGGATCTTTGTCGCCACGGTGCTCAACCACGCGCTGGCCGGTTCGGTCGGCGTCTGGCTGGCGCAATTGATCGCCCCGCAATGGCTGCCCTTGGATCACCGGCGCGGGTATTCGTCGCCTTCGGTCTAGTGGGCCCTGCATCCGGATTCGCTCGACGAGGAACCGAAGATTCATCCGGCCTGTGCCTTCTTCACCACCACGATCGCCTTTCTTCATCGCCGAAATGGGCGACAAGACGCAGTTTGCAACAGTGGCCCTGGGCGCGCAATTCGCCGGATCGCTGCTTGCCGTCGTCATGGGCACCACCATCGGCATGATGCTGGCCAACGTGCCCGCCGTGCTGATCGGCGAGAAGCTGGCGCAGCGCCTGCCGCTGAAATACATACGCTGGACCGCCGCCGCACCGTGTTCATCGCCACCGGCGTGTTGGCGGTGCTGGGCTCAAAACCGTAGCCACTTGCGGCAGAGCTTCCTGCACAAGCGTGAGCATCCAGAACTCGGGATCCTTAGGCACCAGCGTGGCGCCAGCGATTTGGGCTGCCGCCGCGATCCATGCTTCGGCCAATGACAAGGCATGTGTCGCCTTGATGGCGGCAGCCGCCTCCAGCAGTTCGGCGGACTCATGCATCCACTCGATCGGCAGCGAACGGCACTGCTCGTAGGCCAGCCGCCCCGCCGTCTCACCTTCGTCCTTCCAGACCCGGTAATAAACCTCCATCATGACATGAAGCAGCCATGACAGCCGGCACGCCCGGCCTGCGTGCCTGACCGAGCAAGGCCGCCACTCGGTCCGCGCCCGCTTCGTCGTCGGCGCAATGCAAGCAGGGGCCGAGGTGTCCAGCAGCCAGCGCGTACTCGCGCACCCTGTCCGCCTTGCGCTCGGCCAGCAGGCGCTTGACCGCACCGCCCTTGCCCTGACCGCGAAACGCCGCTACCGGATCGCGCCGCACCGGCACCACGCGGATCGTCGTGCCTTCCCCAGCCACTCCAGCCCGTCGGATGGGTGTCAGGCCGAACCGGTGTCTGATCTCGGCCGGAACCACGGTCTGGCCGCGCGAAGTCAGCGTCCTTTTCGTGAAATCCTCCGTTGTCTTGAATTACCGATATTACAACAATGTAATTCATGAGACAGTGGAGACCAAGTCTGGCGCAGGCTTTTTCGCGGATCACGATTTTCACGCGTGACGACGACGCCCGATGCAGACCCTGCGGTTCCGCCCGAAAAACCTCAGCCCAGCCCCCAGCATCTCGCGCCGCGTGGCGGCGCGGTGGTCTCGGTGATCTTTTTCGCCGCCGAGAGCATGCGATGCGCGACAGTTCGCCGCCCGACGCCACCTTGGCCAGCGGCCGCAAGGGCTGGCCGGCGTTGGCCGTCACCCGGAACTCGATGCTTTCGGCGCCGCCGGCCGAACCCTCGGCCAGCGCTTCCAGCGCCACCTCGAACCGGCCACCGGCCATCGCCAGTTCCTGCATCCCGGCGGTGACCGCGGCCGACAAGGCCTTGGCCGCCTTGGCCCGCTGCGCCGAAAGCTTTTCGCCTGGTCGCGATAGGCCGCCGCCGTGTCGCGCTCGCGTGCAACGAGCGTCTCGGGATCGGCGCGCAGGACCAGTTCGGCCAGTCGCGTCCGCAGCTTATTGCAGCAGGTCAGGCAAGTCCTCCGCCGCGACACGGTGCTTGCGCCATCTGCGTCACGGCATCGATGCGGGTGTCGAGTTCGGCGGGCGCCCGGGATCGAGCTCCAGCCGATCCTGATAGCGCCGTAGCGCCAGCGCCGACTCTTCAAACTGGATCAACCCACCTCGTAAAGTTGCGCCGCCTCGCCAGGGGCCGGGTCAACCGCCACCAGTTCGGAAAGGCGGGCCCGGCTTCAGCGCAAAACCGTGAGACCGCCAGATTCGCCCCTCCTCCAGGGCGGCCAGCGCGGGCTTGCGGCCTCGAGCAACGCATTGGCATTGCCCGGGCAGACGCGCTGTTCCTGTTCGGTTTCCTGCCAGCCAACGGCGTCGAAGGCCAGGGCATCGAGTT